>CAVZHU010000001.1:0-18707 GCA_963775155.1 uncultured Actinomycetes bacterium
GCCCGGCTGGCACGAGCCGCTCGACGCCTGCGGCTCCATCGACGGACCTGCCGGCGACTGCGCACGGCTACGTCGAGTTCGTCGAGCGCGAGCTCGGGATCGAGGTGACGCTCGTCGGCACCGGTGCCGAGCGGGAGCGGATCCTCTCCCCGCACGGCGTCGCGAACGTCGCCGGCGCCTGAGCGCTCCACCCGCGGCCGCGGACGCAAACTCGTACACCTCGGCGAGGAAGATGCGACACCGGCGTCACGAATCTCGTGCCACGCTCCGGCACCCCCTGGGCGGGTGGGGGTTCGGGATGGGTCCGTTGGAACGAGCGCAAGCTCCAGCGCGTCGAGGTCGGCAGGCTCGTTGACGTTGGCGAGCAGATGCGGGTCGAGGTCGACGGTCACCGACTCGAGCTCGGCGACAGCGTCCCGCAACCGCAGCTTCCCGGCTGAGAGCCGCCGCTCGAGCACCGGAAGAGACGAGCGGGCGTACGCGCCCGGCAGCGGCCCCGTCTGCGGCACGGCCGCGTCACGACACGCCGCGGCGAGGCTCCGCAGTGCGGCGGCGTCCAGCAGCGGACAGTCCACCGGCACGACGACCGCGACCGCGTGCGCCGCCGCGCGCAGCCCCGCCACGATCCCGGCGAGCGGCGCACGCACGGCTGTGCCGTCGTCGAGCAGCGGAAACGGAAGCTCGAGACCGTCCGCCTGCTTGCCGACCGCGAGCCGCTCCTCGCAGACCTCGCCGAGCAGCCGCCACCCCCGCGCGGCCAGCGTCTCGTCGCCGAGCCGCGCGAGCGCCTTCGGCGAGCCGAAGCGCGTGCTCGCTCCGCCGACGAGCAGGATCCCCGTCAACATTTCGGGGCCCCCGGGGGTGCGGAGCACCTTCCGGGGTGGAGATCTCGATCCGCCACGGCTCGCTGTAGACGTTCGCCGCACCGCCGCGGACGAAGCCGCACAGCGTCACACCGCGGTCCACCGCGAGCTCGACGGCAAGACTGGAAGGAGCGCCGACCGCGACGAGGATCGGACACCCGGCCACGGCCGCCTTCTGGACGAGCTCGAAAGAGAGGCGCCCGCTCACGCACAGCAGGCGGTCGGAGAAGCGGCAGCAGCCCCTCGCGGAAGGCCCAGCCCACGACCTTGTCCATCGCATTGTGGCGCCCGACGTCCTCCCGCACGCACAGCAGCTCGCCGGTCACGGAGAAGAGCCCCGTCGCGTGGAGACCGCCGGTCGCGGCGAACGCTGCCTGCTCCTCGCGCAGCCGGTCGGGCAGCGAGACGACGAGCTCCAACGGCACCCGCAAACGCGAGTCGACACGCGCAGCCTCGACCGCGACGGCCTCGAGGGCGCCCTTCCCGCAGACGCCGCACGAGGACGACGTGTAGAAGCTCCGCTGCAGCCGCGCCGGGTCGTACCCCGGCGCCGCCACCTCGACGGTGTTCGCGGCCAGGTCGCCGGGAAGCCGCGCCTCCTGCGGTCGCAATCCCTCCGAGACGCAGAAGCCGAGGGCGAGCTCCTCGTCGTGACCGGGTGTTCTCATCGTCACGGCGACCGCCCGGCCGCCGATCCGGATCTCGAGCGGCTCCTCGACCGCGACCCGGTCGCGCTCGCTCTCGCCGCCCGGGAGGCGGAGAACGTCGACGGCGGCTGCGCTGTACGGCGGCGCGTCCACCGCCGGAGCGTACCGCCCACTCGCCGGAATCCCGCACGCCCTCCTGCAATGGCAAGCGCGGCGCGTACTCACGTAGGATCGGGCGGTGCGGGTGCTCGTCGTCGGGTCGGGGGGCCGGGAGCACGCCCTCGCGTGGGCACTAGCGCGCGGCGGCAGCGTCGACGAGCTCCATGCGGCGCCCGGCAACCCCGGCATCGCCGCGCTCGCCCACTGCCATCCGGTCCGGGCCGACGACCACGCGGCCGTCGTCTCTCTCGCCCGCGAGCTGCCGGTCGACCTCGTCGTCATCGGACCCGAGGCGCCGCTCGTCGCCGGCCTGGGAGACGAGCTGCGGCAGCGCGGCGTCGCCGTCTTCGGGCCGAGTGCAGCTGCGGCCCGGATCGAGGGCTCGAAGTCGTTCGCGAAGGAAGTGCTCGAGGCGGCCGAAGTCGCGACGGCCGCGACGCTGCCGGTCGCTCGTCCGCCGTGCGTGCTCAAGGCCGACGGGCTCGCAAGCGGCAAGGGCGTCTGGCTCTGCCGCACGCAGGACGAGCTCGACGCCGGGCTGCGAGCTGCCCAGGCGCTCGAGCAGCCGTTCCACGTCGAGGAGCTGCTCGAGGGGCCGGAGCTCTCGCTCTTCGCCGTTGCAGCGGGCGAGGCGGCCGTCCCGCTCCCTCCGGCGCGCGACTACAAGCGGATCGGCGACGGCGACACCGGCCCCAACACGGGGGGCATGGGCTCGTTCTCCCCCCTGCCGGACGTCCCCGACGACGCCGCTGAGGAGATCCTCGAGACGGTGCACCTGCCGGTGCTGCGCGAGCTCGCGCGGCGGGGCACGCCGTTCCACGGTCTGCTCTACGCAGGCCTGATGCAGACGGCCGACGGCCTGCGCGTGATCGAGTTCAACTGCCGCTTCGGCGACCCCGAGACCCAGTCGCTCGTGCCGCGGCTCGACAGCAACCTCCTGCCGCTCCTCGCCGGCGACCTCGAGGGGAAGGCGGCTGTCTCCCCGCGCGCCGCCGTCACGATCGTGCTCGCCGCGCCCGACTACCCGGCGCGAAGCGACTACCGCGGCGCACGATCGAAGGAACGGAGGACGCCGAGGCCGCGGGCGCGCTCGTCTTCCACGCCGGCACGGCGCTCCACGGCGGTCGGCTCGTCACGAACGGAGGACGCGTCCTCGACGTCGTCGGCCTCGGCGACTCGGTCGAAGCGGCGCGAACCGCAGCGTACGACGCGGCCGCACGCATAGATTTCGCCGGCATGCAGTACCGCAAGGACATCGCCGCCGATGCCTGAGGCGCCTGGCCGCACGCCGCTGACGGCGCGATCCCGCGCTCGCTCCTCTCGGCCGTGCCACCCGTACCGTCCTCGCGTCGCTCGCACGCCTCGCCTGTCAGCGGCGAGCCAGGGGCTTCAGGATGGCTGAGGGAGCGCTCGTCGGGATCCTCGTCGGCTCCGAGTCGGATCGCGAGCGGATGCAAGGGGCCAGGACGGTGCTCGACGAGGCCGGGATCGCCTACGAGTTCGAGGTCCACTCGGCGCACCGGACGCCGGACGCGGTGGCCGAGTACGCGCGCAGCGCACGCGGGCGCGGCCTGCGCGTGCTCATCTGCGGCGCGGGGCTCGCGGCCGCGCTGCCGGGAGCGGTGGCCGCGCACACCGACCTGCCGGTGATCGGCGTCCCGCTGCGCTCGAGCCTCAGCGTCCTCGACGGGCTCGATGCGCTGCTCGCGATCACGCAGATGCCGCCCGGCGTGCCCGTTGCGGCCGTCGGCGTGGACAACGCCCGCAACGCCGCCGCGCTCGCGGTGCGCATCCTCGGCGCCCTCTAGACTCGGAGCGTGATCGCGCGCTACTCCCGCCCGGCCATGGCCAGGATCTGGTCGGACGAGGGAAAGCTCGCCGCCTGGCTCGAGGTCGAGCTCGCCGCCACCGCCGCCTGGGCCGAGCTCGGCGCCGTGCCGCAGGACGCCGCGGCACTGATCGCGCAGGCGACGCCGCCGACGCCCGAGCGCGTCGCGGAGATCGAGCGTGTCACCGATCACGACACGGCCGCATTCGTCGACGCGGTCGCGGAGCAGCTCGGCCCCGCAGGTCGCTTCGTCCACCACGGGCTCACGTCGTCGGACGTCGTCGACACCGGGCTCGCGCTCCAGGTCCGCGAGGCGGGAGCACTGATCCTGGCGGGCATCGACCGTGCCCTCGAGGTGGTGATCCGGCGCGCGGAGGAGCACCGGACGACCCTCTGCATCGGCCGGTCGCACGGAATCCACGCCGAGCCGATGACGTTCGGCTGGAAGCTCGCCGGCTGGGCGTTCGAGCTCGACCGCGCGCGCCGGCGGCTCGCCCGTGCGCTCGAGCAGAATCGCGTCGGGCAGCTCTCCGGGCCGGTCGGAACCTACGTCGCGGTCGAGCCGGAAGTGGAGCGGATCGCCTGCGAGCGCCTCGACCTCGAGCCCGATCCGCTCTCGACGCAGGTCATCGCGCGCGACCGGCACGCCGAGCTGCTGAACGCGCTCGCGCTCTGCGCGACCTCGCTCGAGCGGTTCGCCCTCGAGGTCCGGCACCTCGCCCGCACCGAGGTCCGCGAGGTCGAGGAGCCTTTCGCGACCGGGATGAAGGGCTCGTCTGCGATGCCGCACAAGCGCAACCCGAAGGTCGCCGAGCGCATCTGCGGGCTCGCGCGCATCGTGCGCGCAGCCGCGCGCGGTCGGCCTGGAGAACGTCGCCCTCTGGCACGAACGCGACATCTCCCATTCGTCCGCGGAACGCGTCGTCGTCCCCGATGCCTTCCTCGCCCTCGACTACATGCTCGACCGCTTCGTCTGGATCATGGACGGCCTCGTCGTCCATCCTGAGCGGATGCGCCGCAACCTCGACTCGAGCCACGGCCTCTACTTCTCGCAGCGGCTGCTCCTCGCGCTCGTCGAGTCCGGCCTCGGCCGCGACGAGGCGTACCGGCTCGTGCAGCGGGCCGCGATGCGCACCTGGGAGGAGGAGCTCGACTTCCGCGAGCTCTGCCGCGCAGACGACGAGATCGCGTCCCGCGTCGAGCTCGAGGCCGTCTTCGACCTCAGCGCCTACACCCGCCATGTCGACACCGTCTTCGCGCGCCTGCGCCAACTCGACCGCAAGGAGGATCCGATCCATGCCTGAAGCCGCCCAGCACGTCGCCTCCGGGAAGGTGAGGGAGATCTACGCCCTCGACTCTGCCGCTGGAGAAGGGGAACGGCTCCTGCTCGTCGCGTCCGACCGGATCTCGACCTTCGACGTCGTCCTCCCGACGGAGATCCCCGACAAGGGGCGCGTCCTCACGGGCCTCTCCGGCTACTGGTTCACGCTCCTGCAGCCGATCGTGCCGAACCACATGCTGGGGATCCGCGAGGACGGCCGCTCGATGGACTGCCGCACGCTCGAGATGCTGCCGATCGAGTGCGTCGTGCGCGGCTACCTCGCCGGCTCGGGCTGGAAGGACTACCGGGCGAGCGGCGAGGTGTGCGGGCACCGGCTGCCCGAGGGACTGCGGGAGTCGGAGCGGCTGCCCGAGCCGATCTTCACGCCGGCGACGAAGGCGCAGGAGGGGCACGACGAGAACATCACGCGCGAGCAGGCCGCGGAGCTCGTCGGGGAGGAGCGGCTGCGCGAGGTGGAGGAGGTCTCGCTACGCCTCTACTCGACCGCCGCGGAGCATGCGCTGCGGGCGGGGATCATCATCGCGGACACGAAGTTCGAGCTCGGACTCGATCCGGAGGGCAACCTCGTCCTCGGCGACGAGGCGCTGACGCCCGACTCCTCCCGCTTCTGGCCCGGAGACGCCTACGACCCCGGCCGGGGACAGGACAGCTTCGACAAGCAATACGTCCGCGACTACTGCGAGACGACCGGCTGGGACAAGACGCCTCCCGGTCCCGAGCTGCCCGACGAGGTCGTGCAGGCGACCCGGGCGAAGTACGTCGAGGCGTTCGAGCGTCTCACGACGATCCCCTTCGAGCGCTATCTCGGCGACCCCGCCGTGGTGCTCGGATGAAGGCGACCGTGCTCGTCAGGCCGAAGGCCGGGATCCTCGACCCGCAGGGCGAAGCGGTCGGCTCGGCGCTCGGCCACCTCGGCTTCGCGGTGCGGGACGTGCGGGTCGGCAAGGTGATCGACCTCGAGCTCGAGGCAGCGGACGCAACGGCGGCGAAGGCCGAGCTCGAGCAGATGTGCGAGCGGCTGCTCGCGAACTCGCTGATCGAGAGCTACGAGATCGAGGTCGCTCCCTGATGGCTCTGACGGGGCCGCGCCGGCCGCGCGTCGGAGTCGTCACCTACCCCGGCTCGCAGGACGACCGCGACGCGCTCTGGGCGCTCGGAGCGCTCGACGCGGAGGCGCTGCCGATCTGGCACTCCGAAGGCGAGCTGCCGCAGCTCGACGCCGTCGTCCTCCCGGGCGGCTTCTCCTACGGCGACTACCTGCGCTGCGGCGCGATCGCGCGCTTCTCGCCGGTGACCGCCGCCGTGCGCGGCTTCGCGGAGCAGGGCGGACTCGTGCTCGGGATCTGCAACGGCTTCCAGATCCTCTGCGAGGCGGGCCTGCTACCCGGGGCGCTGCTGCAGAACGCATCCCTCCGCTTCGTCTGCCGCGACGTCCGGCTCACGGTGGAGCGGGACGACCTGCCGTTCACGTCGCGTTGCAGAAAGGGCCAGAGGCTCGTGATCCCGGTCAAGCACGGCGACGGGCGCTACCTGCCCCCGCCGGATCTCGATCCGGCCCAGGTCGTGCTCCGCTACGTCGACAACCCGAACGGCTCGGTGGACGACATCGCCGGTGTCTGCAACGCGGCCGGAAACGTGCTGGGACTCATGCCGCATCCCGAGCACGCCGTCGACCCGCTCCTCGGCTCCGACCACGGCGCCCTGCTCCTCGCCTCGCTCGTCGACGCGGCGCGCGAGCGTACGCTCGCCGCTGCCTGAGCTCGTTTCGAGGAGCGTCACCGGATCCCGAGCGCCTCGGCGAGGGCCGGGTGCTGGGCGAGGGCGGCTCTCAGCCGTCCGATGTCTCGTTCCCGGAGCGTGACCGGCCCGCGGACGCCCCCGCCCGCGCCCGAGTAGGAGAAGCGGACGAGCCGCTCGCCCTTCGCCGTCTCGAGCAGCTGGAGCTTCGACGCGAAGCGCTTCTTGCCCGCCTGCTGCGAGACCGTCAGCTCCTCGACGAGCTCCGCCGGGCCCCACGGTGTCGCCGCTCTCCTCGCCATGACGACGACGCTAGCCGGCAAGGGTTCACGGCTGGGTGACGGCTCTCCGGCGAAAGACCGGAGAGCGCCTAGCGAACGACGAGGCCGAGCAGGTAACTCGCTGCGATCGAGACCGCCGGTCCGAGCACCCAGCCCTGGAGGATCGAGACGAGGGTCGAGAGATGGACGGTCTCCCGCCCGCGGGCGAGGCCGGCGCCGGCCATCGCACCGACGAGCGCCTGGTTCATGGAGGTGAAGAAGCCGAAGGCCACCGCGGCGAGGACGACGGTCGCCTGGACGAGCTGCGCAGCCGTGGCCATCGCCCGGTCGACCGCGACGATCTCGAACGCGACCCTGCGCAGGAGCGGCTTGCCCCAGGTGAGGACGCCGAGCGCGAGGCCGGCACCGCCGACCGCGCCCGCCGCGAGCGGCCCGAAAGTGCCGGTGCCGACGAGAGCGCCGCTCGCATTGGAGACGTCGTTCGCGCCCATGGCGAAGGCGGCCACCGCCCCCATCGCGACGAGCGCCGCCCCGGTCCTGTGGCCGAGCCGGAGGCGGTCGAGGACGCGCGTGAGGAGCGCACCGAGCCCGACAGCGGCCACGGGCACCGCGGCCCAGACCTCGACGAGGTGCTCGATCGCCGGCCAGTGCACGCCCGCTCCCGCCGCGAGCGCGACGCCGATGACGGCGAAGACGAGGATCTGGATCGTCGAGGTCGGCAGGCGCAGGCGGTTGAAGGCGGTCGTGAGTGCGAAGGCGACGCCGATCACGACGACCTGCTGACTCACCGAGAGCCGCCCGGACGTGAGTCCAGAGCCCACTCGCCGTTCCACGGCATGGCTCGCGAACGTCGCGCCGAGCAATGTGAGGGGAGCCATCAGGAGCAGGGCCCGCCAGGCGCCGATCGCCCGCAGCGCGTGCGGCATCCCCATCACGGCGCCCGTGTAGTGCGCACCCATGCTCCAGGCGAAGCCGAGCGCGAGCGCGATGAGCAGAACTGTCACGCGGCGAGGCTCACCGGAACTCGTCGATGCCCACGCCGTCCTCCCCTTCCCATCCGTAGGCGGCGATGTGGCCCCAGCAGTCCGGACGGCTGCCGTCGGTGTCCGTGACGCCGTACGCGTCGGCGAGCCGGCGTGCGCTGACGATGGTGCCGGCCCAGCGGTCGGCGTCGGCGGCGCCCGCGAGCGCGGCAACGCCCCTCGCGACATAGGTCGGCGACTCGGAGATCCCGAAGCCGGGGCGCCCGACGCAGGCGTCCCGCCAGTTCGCCTCGGTGACGCCGAAGTTCTCCAGCATCTTCTCCGAGCGCAGCCAGCCGGGCGTGACGCCCACCGCCGTCACCGGGAGGTCGGCGAGCTCGGCGTGGAGCCCCTTGACGATCCGCTCGACGTTCGCCTTGACGAGGTCGTAGTAGAAGCCCACGTTCCGCCGGAACTCGGCGTTCGCCTCCGAGGTGCCGTCGGTCATCTCGACCACGAGCCCCCGGCTGCCGTGAGCGGCGGCGGTGCGCAGGAGGAGCGGGATCGCCGCCCGGCAGGTGATCAGGTGCGTGTGCACGCCCATCTGCAGCATCCGCAGGCCGCCGGCCCAGTCGTGCTCCCAGAGCGGCTTGTCCCACTCCATGTAGCGGTCGCCGCCGAAGATGTCGTTGACCAGGAGATCGAGACGGCCGTGGTCGCGCTCGATGCGCGCGACGAGCCCGGCGACCGCGGCGGGGTCCTCGTGGTCGACGACGAGCGCCGAGCCGGTCCCGCCCGCGGCCGCCATCAGCCCGCCGGTCTCCTCGATCGTCTCGGGCCGGTCGATCTCCGAAGGCCCGGCCGTCCGGCTGCTCCGGCCGGTGGCGTAGACGTAGAAGCCCGCGCGGGCGAGCTCGACGGCGATCGCCCGCCCGGCGCCGCGGGTGGCACCCGCGACGAGGGCAACTCCCTGCGCCTCCATCACATTCCCGCTGCCACGCGCTCCGCCGCGGCAGCGAGCTCGGAGTCGGACACGTTCGGGAGCACGTCCTCCCAGAGCGGCAGCATCATCCCCGAGGCCTCGAGCATCCCGAGCGGCCTCGGCAGGAACCAGACGTGGAAGTGGGCTCCGCCGTCTCCCCAGCGATAGAGGTGGACGCGGGCGACGTCGCCGAGGGCGAGGATCGCGCGCTCGACACGCGCCGCGACGCGGCCGAAGTCCGCGGCGAGCCCGTCGGGAAGATCGGCGAAGGAGTCGACGTGGACGCGGCTCGCGAGCCACACCGCCCCCGGCAGGCTGCCGCCGACCGGCGGGTGCAACGTCCAGTTGTCGTCCGACCAGACCGCCGCCGTCGTCTTCCCGGCACAGATTCCGCACGGCGGGCCGCCCGGCTCGCCGCGTCGCGGCGGCTCCGGGATCCGGCGGTCTCCCGGCTCGCGTGGCACGAGCGGTTCCCGATAGGGCAGCGTCATGCTCATCTCGACTCCTCTCCCTGACTCGTGTTGGCGGGGCTCTCGGGCCCCGCGATGCCGTGCAGGACGACGCCGACGACGCACGTGCGCGCCTCCTCGGCGGCCCACTCGTGCCGTCCGCGCAGATGGACGTACGGCCATGCGAGCGTGTTGAACGCGATGTCGGCCGTCCGCACGACGTCGGCGGGCTCGGGCAGCGAGCCGTCGCGGGCACCCTCGCGGAGGAACTGGATGAACGGATGCAGGTAGTCGGGAGGCACGCCCCGCGCCGTGTCCTGGTGGAACGCCTCGTCGGTGGCGAGCAGCAGCGGGAGATGACGGTCGAGCAGCTCGCAGAGCGCCTCCAGCCCGCGCTTCAGCCGGTCGAGCCCCGATCCCTCCGACGTGAGGATCGGGTACATGGTCTCGCGGAAGTCCTCTGCGAGCTCGCCCACGAGCGCCGCGACCAGCACGTCACGGGACAGCCCCTGCCGCCACAGCGTGGAGCGGGCACGGCCGGCGACCTCGGCCACCCGTTCGAGCGTGAGGCCCGAGAAGCCGCGCTCGCGCAGAACTTCGATCGCCGCGTGGCGCAGTTCGTCCTCGACCGTCGGCGGTGCCTGCTTCCCTTCCGGTGCCCTCATGCAACGTGCATGTTGCACATCCGCATCTTCTCTGTCAAGACCGTCGGGTTGTCGGCAGGCACCCGGACGCGCTACCGTCCCCAGGAATGGAGGGTCGCGAGCAGCGCGACCCGGGCTACGACGACTGGTTCGACGAGCCCGAGCCGCCGACGCAAGAGGCCGGTCGCCCCGGTCGGAGCATCTACGACGAGAGCGTCGAGGACGTCTGGGTGCTGCCCGAGGACCGGCCCCCGCGCCGCCGCTCGAGCGGCGGGCGCGAGATCGTCATCGGAGGAAGGGCGCTGAGCGCGACGCAGGTCGCGATCGTGGGCGTCTCGGCCATCGTCATCCTCCTCGCCGTTCTCGCGGCACTGGGCGTCTTCAACGGCAGTCCGACCGCCACACCCGCCACCACGGCGAACCCGCCGCCGACACATGCGGGGTCGACCTCCACCGCAACGAATACGACGCCTGCCGTCCAGGCGCCGACGCAGGCGCTCCAGCCGGGAGACACGGGCTCGCAGGTCAAGCTCCTCCAGAAGGCGCTCGCCGCCCTCGGCTACTCGCCGGGGAAGGCAGACGGCGACTACGGGCCGTCGACGCAGGCTGCCGTCAAGCAGTTCCAGACGGCGAAGGGGCTCACCGTGGACGGGGTCGCCGGCGCGCACACGATTGCGACGCTCCAGCGGGCGCTCTCGGGCTAGCCTCCGGGCGTGGGGGGAGACAACGCGTTCGAGGACGTCCTCGCCGCGAACGAGGAGTATGCGCGCCGCTTCGCGCTCACCGGCCTGAGCGGCCGCCCCGCGCGGGGGCTGGCGGTCGTCACCTGCATCGACACGCGCATCGAGCCGCTCGCGCTGCTAGGCCTGTCCCCCGGCGACGCGAAGATCCTCCGCAACGCCGGCGGGCGCGTCGACCAGGAGGTCTTGAAGACGCTCCTCGTCGCCCACCGGCTGCTCGGCGTGACGCGTGTGATGGTCGTCGGGCACACCGACTGCCGGATGAGCGTCGAGAGCGAGGACGAGCTGCACTCCGAGCTCGAGCGCCACGGCTCGCCGCCGACGCGCAGCCTCTCGTTCGCCGTCGGCGCGGGACGCGAGGAGACGGTGCGCCGCGACGTGCTGCGGGTGCGCGCCTTCCCCTACCTCGACGGGCTCTTGGCCGGCGGCTTCGTCTACGACGTCGAGACCGGCCTGCTCTCCCGGGTCTGCTGAGACGCCGCTTCTCCGCGGCGCGATTCCGTAGACAACCCGATGTGCGCGACCCGGCCGCCGCAGATACTCACGGTGTCGATGACGGTCGCCCCGACACCCGTCCACCCCGGAAGCGGACGGCACGGCCCGTTGTGGATACCCGTGCTGCTCGCGTTTCTCCTCGGCGGGCTCGGCGTCGCGCTCCTCTACCACTTCGACGTGATCGGCTCGTCGACCCCGACCACCGGCGGCTCGGGCCGGCAGGCGACGCAGGTCCGCCGGCTGCCGGCGTTCACGGGCGTCGAGCTCTCGGGCAGCAACAACGTCGTGATCGGCCTCGGGACGAAGCAGTCGGTCGTCGTCCGGGGCGACGACAACCTGCTCGACCGCGTCACCACCAGGGTGCGGTCGGGCACGCTCGTGATCGGGAACAGCCCCGGCGGCTTCACGACGAGGAGCCCGATGAGCGTCCGGATCACCGTTCCGGCACTCGACGCCGTGACGCTGCTCGGCAGCGGCAACATCGTCGTCGCCGACGTCCGGGGGGAGAGTCTCGAGGTCGGCCTGCCGGGCAGCGGCACGCTGACGGAAGCGGGAGCGTGAGCCGCCTCTCCGTCACGGTGAGCGGCACCGGAACCGCGCAGTTCACCCGGCTGGCGGCGAAGGACGTGCGCGCGGTCGTGAGCGGCTCGGGGAGCATCTTCGTCACCGCGACCTCGAGTCTCGACGCCTCCGTGTCCGGTGTCGGCTCGATCCTCTACTCGGGCAACCCCCACCACGTCGCGAAGCGCGTGACCGGAACGGGGACGATCGTCGGGGGCTAGCCGTTGAGGTACTCGAGCACGGCGAGGACTCGCCGGTGGTCGCTGTCCGACGGCGGCAGCTCGAGCTTGGAGAGGATGTTCGCGACGTGCTTCTCGACGGCGCCGACCGTGAGGACGAGCGCCTTGGCGATGGCGGCGTTCGAGCGTCCCTCGGCCATGAGCCCCAGCACCTCGAGCTCCCGCGGCGAGAGCCGCGCGAGCGGCCCGCGGCGGCGCGGACCGAACAGCTGGGCCACCACCTCGGGATCGAGGGCCGTGCCACCGGCGGCCACCCGGCGGACGGCGTCCAGGAACTCGTTCACGTCCATGATCCGGTCCTTGAGGAGGTAGCCGACACCGCCTCGGCCGTCTGCGAGCAGCTCGTCCGCGTACGCGTGCTCGACGTACTGCGAGACGATGAGGATCGCCGTCCGCGGCCGGAGCCTACGCGCCTCGAGCGCGGCCCGGAGGCCCTCGTCGCGAAAGGTCGGCGGCAGCCGGACGTCGACGATGGCGAGGTCCGGCTCCTCGAGGAGGACGCGATGGACGAGCGCGTCGCCGTCGGCCACTGCCGCCACGACGTCGAAGCCGTTGTCGCGCAGGAGGCGCGTCAGCCCGTCGCGCAGCAGGGCGAGATCCTCGGCGATCACGACGCGCAGGGCAGCACCGCCTCCACGATGGTCGGCCCGCCCGGCGGGCTGTCGACGCGGAACGTCCCGTCGAGCGCCTCGACGCGGCCGCGGAGTCCCTGCAGACCGGCGCCGCCGGAGTCCGCGCCGCCGTGCCCGTCGTCCATGACGGTGACGACGACGCGCTCGCCCAGCCGGACCGCGCGGATGTCGACCCGTGACGCGCCCGCGTGCTTCGACGCGTTCGCGAGCGCCTCGGCGACGACGAAGTAGGCCGCGGACTCGACCTGCTCCGGCGGCCGCTCCGCGAGGTCGACGTGCAGGTCGACCGCGAGCGGCACCTGCCCGACGAGCGCGGCGAGCGCCGCTTCGAGGCCGCGGTCGGCCAGGATCGGCGGATGGATGCCGCGGGCGAGGTCGCGCAGGTCGCGAAGCGCCTCCCCGGCCCCGGCACGCGCTTCCGCGAGCAGCTGCCGCGCCGCGCGAGGGTCGCTCTCGAGCTTCTGCTCGGCGAGGCCGAGGCTCATCCCGACCGCGACGAGCCGCGCCTGCGCGCCGTCGTGGAGATCGCGCTCGATGCGGCGGAGCTCCGCCTCCGCCGCCCCGACCGCTCCCGCCCGCGTCGTCGTGAGGACGTCGATGCGCGTCCGCATCGTGCTCAGGGCATGGATCCCGACGACGACGGCGAGGCCGAGACCGGGCCAGACCGGCCAGAAGTACCCGCGGCGGGTCACCGCCCACACCCCGACGAGGAAGAGGAACAGCGTCGCCGCCGCCCCGAGATCGACGGCGAGCGCCCGCGTGCGCGCGATCCGGCGCGGGTCGCCGCTGTCGACGAACACCGTCCAGGCGTGGATCGCGAGCGGCATCGCGAGGGGCATGAGCGTCCAGACGGGCCAGAAGTACGCCCGCGTCGTCAGGGCCCAGACGATCACGAGGACGACGTTCAGGCCGCCGTAAAACGCCGCGTGCGCCGGCAGGAAGCGGCGGAGGAGCGCCTGCATCTCCGTCCGTGGCGCGGTCGTCTCGAGCGGCGCCGCGAGCATCCCCGCCAGCCTCGCCCACAGCGTGCCGAGCCCGCGGACGAGCCAGGCCGAGAGCACGATGCCGGCGAGCCCGAGCGGCACGAACGCGAACGCGAGGCCGGCGCTGTCGACGTGCACGCCGAACGCGTCCTCGTGCACGAAGCCGTACGTCGCCGGCAGCGAGACGAGCCACAGCGAGGAGCCGACGACGGACACGACGGCGACGCCGAGCCCGAAGCCGAGCACGGTGCGCAGCGCGAGATAGAGCTGTTGGGCCCAGAACGTCGGGTCGGAGAGGCCGGAGCGGACCCGGCCCCAGTAGCCGCGCCCGCCGAGCGGCGGCCGCGGCACGCGAACGTCGACGCCGAGCAGCGAGCGCGCGGTCGCCGCCTCCGCCTCGGCGGCGAGCCACGTCGCCCAGCGCAGGCCGAGGAACGCGGGGACGAGCAGCGGCGTCACCGCGAGCAGCCCGACGGCGAGCCAGCCGGCGAGGAGCAGAGCGAACCAGGCGGCGGCGAACGGCACGCCGGAGAGCAGGTAGAGGAGCTCCCGGTACGTGCGGCGCTCGACGAGCGGACGGAACACGGCGCCCATGACCCTAGACCTCCGTCGCCGGCTCGGGCATCCGTGCAAGCACGCGAGGCAGATACCAGTTCCGCTCGCCGAGCACGGTCATCACGGCGGGCAGGAGCACGCCGCGGATGACGGTCGCGTCGAGGAGGACGGCGACCGCGAGACCGACGCCGAGCTCCTTCATCACGATCGTGCGCGTGAACGCGAAGATCGCGAAGATCGCGATCATCACGGCCGCCGCGCTCGTCACGGTCGAGGCGGTAGTGCGGATTCCGTGCGCGACCGCGTCCCTCGTCGTGCTCCCGCGCAGGACGAGCTCGCGGATGCGGCTGACGATGAACACGTGGTAGTCCATCGACAGGCCGAAGAGCACGGTGAACAGGAACAGCGGCATCCACGTCACGATCGACCCGTCGGAGTGGAACCCGAGCACGCCTTCGAGGTGTCCCTCCTGGAAGATCCAGACGAGCAGGCCGTAGGCGGCGCCGACCGAGAGCAGGTTGAGCGCGACCGCGATCAGCGGCACGACGACCGACCGGAAGGTGACGAGCAGGAGCCCGAAGGCGACGAGGAGGACGAAGCCGAACACGTACGGCATCCGAGCGTCCATCGTGTGCCGGAAGTCGTACCCGTCCGCCGTCTGTCCCGTGACGGCGACCTCGGTCGCCCGAGACGGCGCCGATCGTCGCCGGGATGACCTTCGCCCGCAGCGTCTGCAGCGCCGCGACCGAGGCGGGGTCGTCGCCGGTGCCGGCGAGCGGCACCTCCACGCGGGCGATCGTGTGCGCCGGGTTCACCGTCTCGCGGATCGGCGCGTGCATCTCGCCGGTCGCGAGCGCCGCGCGCCGCAGCCGGGCGAGGCCCTCGCGGACCGCGGGCGCGGTGACGTCGTGGGCGCCGACGACGACGACCGCCGGGCGCAGGCGTCCCCGGGAACGCCTGCTGGACGGCATGGAACGCCTTCACGACGGGCAGGCTCCGCGGGAAGGAGTCGAAGCCGGGGTTCGCGGTGCGCATCCCGAAGGCGGGGATCGCGAGCACGGCGAGCCCGGCGGCGGCGGCGAGCGACGCGGTACGCGGGAAGCGCAGGGCCGGGCGGAGGACGAAGCCCCAGAGGCGCGACTCGCCGTCCGCGCGCTTCAGCCGTTGCAGGAGGGTGCGGCGGTCGCGCAGCCGCACGAGCCACCGGGGCTCGCGGCGGACGACCCGGATGATCCCCGCGGCGAGCACGGCGACGATGCCACGGTCGACGCGGTCGCCGAGCCGGCCGAGCAGGGCCGGCAGCACGGTGAGGGAGCCGGCCATCGCGACGAGCACGACGAGGATCGCGCCGACGCCCATCGAGACGAAGTCGCCCGAGCCGGAGACCACCATGCCCGTGCAGGCGACCGCGACCGTGAGCCCGGAGACGAGCACGGCCCGCCCGGAGGTCGCTGCCGCCGCGCGCAGAGCCTCACGCGGCGAGCGTCCGCAGGCCCGCTCCTCGCGCTCGCGGCGCAGGTAGAAGAGCGAGTAGTCGACGCCGACCGCCATCCCCATGAGGACGACGACGCTCGACGTCGCGCCCGAGGCATGGACGGCGTGGCTGACGAGCGCACCGAGCGCCCACGGTGGCCAGCACGGCCAAGAGCGCGAGCAGCACCGGCAGCCCCGCGGCGACAAACGCGCCGAACGCGAACAGGAGGATCGCGAACGTCACGGGCACCGACGTGATCTCCGCCTTGCGGAGGTCCTGCTCGATGACGGTCTGCGCGCATGGTTCGCGCTCGCGTCGCCGACCTCGGCGAGCGTGAAGCCCGGGATGTGCGCGCTGCACGGCGGCGACGCGGTCGAGCACCGGCTGGATCCGCGAGTCGGCCGTGTCGCGCCTTGCCCGCAACGCTCGAAGGTGACGAGCTCCGAGCGTCCGTCCTTCGACACCCGCGCTGCCGCGGACGCGCTCCGACCTCCGGCATGCCGCCGTAGCGACGCGACGAGGTCGACGGACGGCGCCGCCGAAGGCGGACGAGCCCGGCCGTGCGAGACGCTCGAGCTGCACGAGAACGCCCTCGGACGGCGGGCGGCTCGAAGCCGGCGCGCGCGAGCATCGCCTCCGCGCGCGCCGAGCCGTTCTGCGCCTGCTCGGCTTCGTCAGCTGCCGCGTGCCGACGGTCTGCCCGATGACGAGGGCGACCGCGACGAACGCCAGCCACCCGAAGGTGGCCGTCTTCCAGTGCTTCGCGCTCCAGCTTCCCGCGCGTCCGGCGATGTTCATGTGCGCCTCCTCGGCCCGATTCCTCGAGCCGAGCCTCGCGCGGTGCGCCCCGGCCGCCAATGGCGCTTCCCGGCGGACGGCACTGGTGCCAGCACCCGTCCCCCGCCGCCGAGGCCGGCCGCGGCGGGGAGTGCCGGACGCGTCTAGCCGCGACCGATGAGCTCGATCCCGGTAGCCGTCCGGGTCGCGGACGAAGCAGATCAGCGACCCGCCGTCGCGGACGCGGTACGGCTCCCGCTCGGGCTCGATTCCCTGCTCCTGCAGGCTCGGCGAGCGTCGCCGCGAGGTCGTCGACGCGCGACCGCGATGTGGCCGTAGCCGGTGCCGAGGTCGTAGGTGCGGCCGTCGTGGTTGTAGGTCAGCTCGAGTACCGACTCCTGGTCGCCGAGGGAGAAGAAGTAGTTCGTCGCCTCGAGCTCTCCGCCCGGACGATGTCCCCCTGGTGCTCGAAGCGGAAGCCGAGCGCCTCGTAGAAGGCGCGGCTGAGCTCCGGGTCGGTGATCCGCACCATCGTGTGGAGAAAGCGGGCCATGCCGCGGATCGCTACGCGGGGCAGCCGCGTGCCCGCCGGGCTGGTTGTACTCAGGCGCAGGGGCGGTCGCCCGCCGCGTGAGCGGGAGCGTGGGGTGGCGAGCGCCTTCCAGGTGGCCCGGCGGGTCGTGTTGAACGCGTACAGGCTGTAGCCGAGCGGGGCGCACTCGGAGACGGCGGCCATGAATCCGGCGGTCGCCCGGCTGCCCATCGCCCCGCTGAGCCCGCCGATCAGGTGGATCGGGATCTGCCGGTCGCCCGTGCCGCTGCGGACGGCGGCGACGGTGGCGGAGAGGTAGGCGAGGGTGGCCTTGCGGCCGCGCACACCCCTCATCGTGGAGTAGGCCATCGGCAGGAACACGTCGTAGAGGCGGGCGAGCCTCCGGTAGGGCATACGGGGCCAGTAGGAAGGCGACATCCCGACGGGCGAAGGGACGATCGCCCCGAGCGCATAATGGGGCCCCACCGCCGAGCGCAGCCGCGCCGAGAGCTGCAGCAGACGCCGGTTGCGCAACCGTTGCGGCCGGACGACGGTCGCCTCGATGTCGAGGGCGAACCCGTCGAAGCTCCCGCCGCTCGCGCTGCGGAAGCGGATGGCCGCCAGCGACCGCCGCTCGTCCTGCCCCGGGCGGGCGAACGAGGGCAGGTACCAGGCCACGACCCGCATTCCGGCCGCGTGGGCGGCATCGACGAAGCGTCCAACGGCCTGCGGCCGCACGACGTCGACCCGCTGCCGGTAGTTGCCGGTCTCCAGATAGAGCGTCCGGGCGCCGTCCTGCGCCATGGCCGCCACCTGCCGCTCGGGATGACGCCAGGCGGCCTTCTGCGCGTAGATGTCGAGCCACGTGCCGAGCCCGACGTATGCCCGGCGGTCGCGCGACGTCACCGACGCGCCCGCAGCCGGCACCAGCAGCACCGCCGACAGCACTACTGCAAGCGCAAGGCGTCGCGACCCCGAAGCCACCGGGTGGATCCTACGCGGCGACGCCGCGCACCCGCCGCGCCGCCGATCCGCGGATTCCCCGACGCGTCCGCCGCCCCCTGCTGGCAGACCCGGTACGTGAGCGTCGCAACGGCCAGCGGAGTCGAGCTCGTCTCGGGGAACCGGCTGACGGCGCTCGGCGCGCTCTCGGCCGGCTGCCGCTTCTTCGCCGGGTATCCGATCACGCCGTCGAGCGAGATCTTCCGCACGATGACGGCGGAGCTGCCGCGGCGCGGCGGGCTCGGTCTCTCCGCACCCGACGAGATCTCGGCGCTCACGGCGTGCGTCGGCGCGTCCCTCGCCGGCTACCCGGCGATGACGGCGACCTCGGGCCCCGGCTTCTGCCTGATGATCGAGACCGTCCAGTACGCCGTCATGACCGAGACGCCGGTCGTGATCGCCTTGGTCCAGCGGCTCGGCCCCTCTACGGGAGGCGCGACGCAGGGGGCGCAGGGCGACGTCCTGCTCGCCGAGTACTGCACGTCGGGGGGGACGACGATCCCGGTCTTCGCCCCGGCGGACGCCCGGGACTGCTACGAGCTGACCCGCGCCGCCTTCGCCTGGTCGGAGCGCCTGCGCACGCCGGTCGTCCTGCTCTCGGACAAGGAGGTCGGGATGACGCTCGAGGGCGTCGACCTCGCCTCCCTGCCGGGGGGCCCGGTCGAGCCGCGGCGTCCCGTCTCCCCGGGTACTGAACCGGTTGCTCCCCTATGCCCGCTCCTGCCCGGCCCCGAGCCACGAAGCGCCCGCCTTCGCCCCCCGTGGGGGGCGGCGTGCGCGTCGTCGCCACCGGGTCTTGCCGCCCACGACACGGAGGGCCGCC
>CAVZHU010000002.1:0-64402 GCA_963775155.1 uncultured Actinomycetes bacterium
GACCTGGGACGAGGAGATGACCTCGCCCCAGACGGGCATGTACGGCTTGGTCGGATTGGCGGACTCGCCGAGGCCGTGATCGATGATCGAGCGAAGCTGGGCCGGCTTCAGTGCCTTGGCAACGGTTGTCAAGGCCGGTACATCGGGTGAGACGCCGCCTCTGCCCTGCTCGCCGTGGCACTGCGCGCAGGCGAACTGGACGAAGATGTGCCCGCCGGCAGCGACTTGCGGGTCGACCGTGCCCGACGCTGCGGCGGTGGTCGTTCCGGCCGCGCCGACCGTGACGGTGGTCGTGCTCGTCGACGACCCGCCCATGGAGTCGCCGACCACCCAGCCGGCCGCGCCGGCCGCGAATGCAAGCGCGACTGCGAGCAGCACGAGCGCCCCCTCGGCAGCCGCGGTCGTGAGGCTCGGCTTCCTCATGGCTTCCGATCATACGAGAGGCTTCCGCCTGATCCAACTCTGCGGTCGAGCGGGTCGGAGATCACGCTCGCTCCGGTTCGGGAGCAGCCCACCGGTACACGGGTGTGCCGGAGAGACGAAGCTGCGCCGTCTCGACGATCGCGGGCGGACCCGCGAAGCAGCGCTGCCACGCCAGCCCTGCCCGCCAGACGGCCGGATGGCGGATCGCCTTGCCGACGCGCGCCCGGACGCTCTTGCCGCTGAAGACGAACACCGCCGCCTCCTCGTCGAGGTACACCTCGTGTTCCTGGAGCCCCAGCGAGGCCGGATCGATCGGTGGCCCCTCGGCGAGCAGCTCGCGGGCGCGACGAACGCAACCCGGCTTGAGCGGCACCGAGACGGCCAGGACCCCGCCGCGGCCGCCGGTGAGCGAGGCGAGGAGGTCGGCGATCTCCGGCAGGAGCGCCACGCCGAGCGGCGCCACCTGCACCGGCGGCATGTTCGCCCGCTCGAGGACGAGCGTTCGGTGGCCGTTCAGGCGCTCGCTCGGACGGGAGCCCACCCGGACCTCGAGCACGTCCGAGCTAGAGATCTCGAGGTCCAGATTCCCCGAGGCGGCCCGCCCGCGCAGCAGCAGCCGATCCTGCTCGATCTCGAGCGAGCCCGCCGCCTCGACTCCGCCGGCTCGAAAGACGACTGCGAAACGCTCTTGCATCGGACCAAGCATCGAGACCGATCCGCTGCTCAGAATCGGCGCGGGCGCGCCAGGCGGCTTCGGAAAACTACGCAGTGCGGCCACGTTCGCCGAGACGGCACTAGAGTCGCCGCGTGCCGACCTTTCGCTACGTCGTCGCGGACGTCTTCACGGACGTGCCGCTCGCCGGCAACCAGCTCGCCGTCTTCACGGACGCGCGCGAGATCCCCGAGGAACGCCTGCAGCCGCTCGCGTGCGAGATCGACTTCTCCGAGACCGTCTTCGTCTATCCCCCCACCGGCGAAGGCCACGTGCGGCTTCGGATCTTCACGCCCGGGAGGGAGATTCCCTTCGCAGGGCATCCGACGCTCGGGGCGGCCTTCGTCCTCGCCGGCCCGCTCCAGCTCGACGAGATCCGGCTCGAGACCGGCAGCGGCCTCGTCCCGGTCCGGCTCGAGCGCGACGGCCCGCGCATCGTCTTCGGCCGCATGACCCAGCCGGTGCCCTCGATCGAGCCGCTCGCCGAGGCGGAGGAGCTGCAGGAGGCACTCGGCGTGCGCTCGCAGCTGCCGGTCGACCTCTACGACAACGGGCTTCGGCACGCCTACGTTGCGCTCGAGTCCGAAGCGGCGGTGGCGGCGCTCCGGCCCGACTTCGCCCGGCTCGCCGCGATCGGCCCGGTCGGGATCAACTGCTTCGCCGGCGAGGGGACGCGCTGGAAGACGCGGATGTTCCATCCCGCCTTCGGCGTCGACGAGGACCCGGCGACCGGCTCGGCGGCGGGGCCGCTCGCCCTCCACCTCGCGCGCCACGGGCGGATCGGGTTCGGCGACGAGATCGAGATCCACCAGGGCGCCGAGATCGGCCGCCCGTCGACGCTCTACGCGGTCGCCCACTCGCCGGAGGAGATCGAGGTCGGCGGCTCGGCCGTCGTCGTCGCCCGCGGCGAGTTCCGGCTGCCGTGAAGTGCGTCGCCGTAGTCGGCGGCTCCGCCACCGGGAAGACGACCGTCTCCCGCGAGCTCGCACGCGGGCTCGGCGTCCCGCACATCGAGCTCGACGCTCTCCATCACGGCCCGAACTGGCAGGAGGCGCCGGCCGAGGTCCTGCGCGCGCGGGTCGAGGAGGCGCTTGCGGCCGCACCGGACGGCTGGGTCGTGGACGGCAACTACCACGGCAAGCTCGGCACGTTCGTCCTCGAGCGGGCCGACACCGTGGTCTTCCTCGACTTGCCTTTCCGGCTCGCGCTGCGGCGCGTCCTCGCGCGGACCCTGCGGCGCCTCGTGAGCAAGGAGGAGCTCTGGAACGGCAACCGCGAGTCGCTCCGGAGCGCGCTCTCGCGGGACGGGATCGTCTGGTGGGTGCTCAAGATGCATCGCACGCACCGGGCGAAGTGGCCGGAGCGCTTCGCGGGCCTGCCGCAGCTCCGGGTCGTGCGGCTGCGCTCGCCGCGCGAGGTGGAGGACTTCCTTCAGTCGATCCAGGCGACGGACGCGATGTCCGGCAGCTCGAACGGCAGCGAGTGCCAGAAGACACCGCCGTTCGTCGAGACGTAGAGCCGGTTGCGCGCGGCGTAGAGGATCCGGTCCGGATCGTCCTCCGCCACCGCGACCGCGAACCCGGGCGGCAGCCCGCCTCCCGCCTCGCGCCAGGTCGCCCCGCCGTCGTGGGAGAGCATGAGCGGCGGCCGGCGCTCGACGACGGCGACGACCGTCGAGCCCGCGGCGGCGGCCGCGACGACGCGCGGCAGCGGCACCTCGGGGCGCGGGCGCCGCCGGCACTTCGGTTCCCTCGCCGAGCAGCGTCTCCGCCTCGACGTCCACGAGGAAGACGCCGGTCACCGTGCCGGCGGCCGCGATCATCGCGCCTCCGTCGCGAGGAGCATCGAGACGAGCGCGCTCGCCCGGTGTGCAGCCGGGAGCGGCTCGTGTCCCTCGGCGCGCGCACTCAGGTAGGCGATCGAGAAGGCATCGCCCGCTCCGGTCGGGTCGCCGGGAACCGCCTGGGAGGCGACGCGCGTGCTCGTCCCCGGCGCGAGGACGAGCGAGCCCTCGCCGCCGAAGGTGACGACGACCTCGGGAACGCCGAGGCCGCGCAGCTCCTCGAGGTCGGCGTCGCCGACGACCACGCGCGCCTCCTCCTCGGCGAGCTTGAGGATGGAGACGTGGCGGAGCAGCGCCCGGTCGAAGTCGCCGTCCAGCTGGAGCGGGCCGAGACGGCGCGCCCGGACGAGCCCGTGGGCGTCGAGCAGCACGTTGCAGCGCCGGGCGATCCGCTCGAGCGTCTCCGGCGGGAAGTCGCCGCGCAGCAGCGGCGCGACGTGCACCCATTCGACTCCCCGCAGCACACGCTCGGGCTCGTCGTCTTCGCACCACGGCTCGCCGACGGCCGTGACGCGCATCTCGCGCCGCCCCTCGCTGTCGTAGTGGAAGGCGAACGACGTCGTCTCGCCTGCCGCGGCCAGCGAGACGGGAAGCCCGAGCGCGGCGAGGCGGCGCAGGTAGTCGGGCCGCTCCCTCTCGCCGCACTTCGCGACGAGCACGGCCTCCTGCCGGAGCGCGCGCAGGGCGCGCCCCGCGTGCCACGGCCCGCCGCCGATGCGCGGCTCCTCGTCGTCGACGGCGTCGCATGCGAGAGGCCCGATCACGGCAAGCGGCCGCATGGCACGGCACGCTACTGGGCGTCCACCGGCCGCGTCGAGCGGAGCCGGACGAGCACGCCGACGAGGAGCGCAAGCAGGAACGAGAGTGCGAAGCTCGGCAGCGAGCCGCCGCTCGCGACCTGCCCGGGATGGGTGTGCGCGATGAGGCTCGTCCACCAGCCGGGGCCGGACGGCTCGAGCCACTGGTAGAAGACGAAGCCCGCCGCCCACGCGAGGAGCTGACCGGGCCGGACGTGCGGAGCGCCGAAGACGTCGCGCGCCGTGTAGCGCCGTCCGGCGAGCAGCCAGTCGGCGAGCAGGACGCCGAACAGCGGCACGAAGAAGGAGCCGAGGAGGTAGAGGAAGCTCGTGTACTGGACGAGGTCGATCACGAAGGCGCCGCCCGCGCCCGCGGCGCCGACGAGGACGATGAGGAGACGCTGCGGCGCCCGCGGCACGATGTTCTGGAGCGAGACCGCCGCCGAGTAGACGTTCGCGAACGGCTCCTTCGTCTCGTCGATGCCGAGCGCGAGCAGCGCGAGGGCCGCCCACGCGCCCCCGCCGGCGATGGCGGCCATCATCGACGGCGCGTCGCTCAGGCCGCGCGAGAGGAGAAGGATCGCGCCGAGCCCGTAGAGCCAGACGTTCGGGACGAAGTAGCCGACGGCGGTTCCCCAGAACGCGTTGGCGCGTGTGCGCGAGAAGCGCGTGTAGTCGGCGGCGAGCGGCAGCCAGGACACGGGCATCGCGACCATCAGGTCGACGCCCTGCCAGAAGCCGAGGCCGCCCTGTCCCGGCCGCGACCAGAGCGTGCCGAGCTGCGCCCCGTGCAGGCTCCACCACGTGAGGTAGCCGAGCGAGGCGAGCACGACCCAGAGCGCGACGCGCTTCACCCACTGGCGCACGAAGCCGACGGGACCGACGACTGCGAGGAGGGTGGCGGCCGCGGCGGCGGCGAGCTTCCAGACCCACGCCGCGTGGAAGCCGAAGACGCGACCCGAGAGGGCAGAAGCCGCCGAGGCGATCACGAGCACCTCGAAGATCGTCCAGCCGAGGTTCTGGACGACGTTGAGCGCCGTCGGCAGCCACGAGCCGGCGCGGCCGAGCGGCGCGCGCAACAGCACCATCGCCGGGACGCCCGCATCCGCGCCGATTGCCCCCGCGAGCCCCAGGAGGAGGTTGCCGAAGACGCCGCCGGCGAGGATCGCGAGGAGCGCGTCCCGCAGCGAGAGGGCAGGCACGAGATAGGTACCCGCGACGACGACGAGCAGGCTGAGACCGAGGCTCCCCCAGAGCATCCCGTTCTCGACGCCGCCGAGCGTCCGCAGCCTGTCCGGCACCGGCCGGATGCCCCAGGCTGGTGCTCGCTCCTGCTCGATGGCTCCTCCCTTCGCCGGCATGATCCGGATCAGGTTCGACGGGTGTGATCTCAGCCGCTCGGCCTGCGGCACCCCGGTCCACGCAGCCTAGCTCGCTGTGGCCGGTCGAAGAGCTTTGCTCCTCGACCGGCTGAGACTCGTCGGGTGCACGGTTGCCCACTGGCTCCAGACAAATGGCCGCATCGTGCGTCTGAGAGGACACGTGTTCCGACTCCTGCGGTCCTCATGAGCCCTCGCAATCTCGAGGCGCGCGAGCTTCTTCTGGCCGTGGACCACTCTCGGCCAGGATCCATGTCGCGCCAGGTTGCGGATCAGTTGCGGACTGCTATCCAGTCCGCCAGGCTCGCCGCAGGCGAACACCTGCCCTCGACGCGCGTGCTTGCCCAGGATCTCGGCGTCTCGCGAGGAGTCATCGGGCGTGTCTACGGCCAACTCGCGGCGGAGGGATATGTCTCTCTACGCCAGGGGGCGTCACCCACCGTGCGAGACACGGTCCGTTTCAACGCTACGGTTGCTCGTCCGCCTGACGGCCGCCCGAAAGTCGTCTACAACCTCCAGCCGCACCGCCCCGAAGTCGCGACGTTTCCACTGCAGCCGTGGCTCCGAGCCGTGCGCGAATCGCTCCAGCAGGCTCGAGCTGCCGATCTCGGCTATATCGAACCGAGCGGGCTCTGGGATCTCCGCGTCGAAGTTGCCAACTACCTCTCTCGCGCGCGCGGCGTCCTCGCGCATCCCGAGCGCATGCTGATCACGGCTGGCTCCACACACAGCCTGAGCCTCGTGAGCCGCGTACTGGCTAGGCGGGGACAGATGATGATGGCCTTCGAGAATCCAAGCCACCACGTCATTCGGACCGTCGCAGCCAATGCCGGCCAGACGCTCCTAGCAGCGGCCGTTGATGAACAAGGGATACGTCCTGACTCGCTGGAAGGCGCAGATTCCGTCTTCGTCGCTCCGGCGCACCAGTTTCCGACGGGAGTTGCGCTTGCGCCGGCGCGCCGAACGCAGCTCATCGAGTGGGCGGGCGAGACTGGTAGCTGGATCATCGAAGACGACTACGACGCTGAGTTTCGTTATGACCGAGAACCGGTCAGGGCGATTCAAGGCCTCGCGCCCAACCGCGTCATCTACGTCGGCTCGACGGGAAAGACGTTCGCGCCGGCGCTTCGTCTTGGCTGGATGGTTCTTCCAGAAGACTTGGTCGACGACGTCTCGCAAGAGCTCTGGAGCAACATGCTGCACGTCTCGGGCCTCGATCAACTCGCGTTCAGGACGTTTCTGCGCCGCGGGGATTTCGACCGATATCTGCGGCGCATGAGGGAGATATACCGCGCGCGCCGCGACCTGGTGGTCGCAGCACTCGGAGAGCTTCTCCCGCACCGGAACGTGCGGGGTGTCGCTGCGGGGCTACATGTCATGCTCGAGATGCCATCGCACACAGTCGCGGAAACGGTTCGCACCGAGGCGAAAGCCCTTGGAATCCTGGTCGACTCCGTCGATCAACACGTGTTCGCCGACTATGCAGGCCTATCCGGCCTCCTGATCGGCTACGGCGGGCTGCCGGGCCGACTCTCGAGAGAGCGATCATCGCACTCACCGAGATCATCCGAGAGCACGCGGAGATCGATGGTCCTTGAACCGGCGTCGGCCGGCGGGCGCCTGATCTACCTCCGTCCCGACTCTCTCGGCGGACCTCGTTCGAGCCCGGCAGGTTCGTACTCGCCCGAGAGCCCCTTCGTCGGCCGCTGCCCATGAAGTAGCCGGCTCGGGGACGGAGCGGCCCCGACCTTGATCGTGCGCATCGGGAAGAACTGATCGCAAGTCTTGTGCCGAGCTCCCGAGGGTAGTCGAGGAGCGTCTCGTCGTCGGCGAGGCCGCGGGCATCGTCCCAGCTTCCCTGCCGAAGCCGCACGGGCACCGGATTCGTCATCTCCTCGGCGGCTCGGTGCCGGCGGACTCGCGCAACTGGTCCTCCGATTCGCCGTCATTGCGGACCGGTCGGATCGCCGGAGCGGACGTCGTAGCTGAGGCAGTCGCAATGGCTGCCTTGCGCACCTATGGAAGGAGAGGTCATGCAGGCACGCAGCGGACTCGAGCCGAGGAGGAAGTCATATGCGTAGGAAGCATCTGCTCTCCGTGTTCATGTTGAGCATGGGGGTAGCGCTGCTCGTCGCCACCATGTTTGTAGGCATGGCTGCGGCGAAGTCACACCACAGCGCCAAAGCAGCCGGGGGCAACCTGATCGTCACGCAGGTCGGCGCGTTCGACACGCTCGACCCGCAGCTGGCGTACGTCAGCAACGACTGGGGTCTGCTCTACAACACCCAGCTGCTGCTGCTGAACTTCCCGACCAAGGGAGGGCAGGCCGGCCTCCAGCTCGTGCCGCAGGCGGCGAAGGCGTATCCGACCATCTCGAAGAACGGGAAGGTCTACACGTTCCATCTCCGCCCGGGCCTGAGGTTCAGCAACGGCTCGAAGGTCACCGCCGCGAACTTCGTGCGGTCCTTCGAGCGGAACCTGAGCCCGAAGATGTTCGCGCAGTACGGCATCTACGACGGGCTCGACCAGTTCCTCGTCGGCGGCAAGGCGTTCGCCGCGGGCAAGGCCCAGCACATCTCCGGCATCAAGGCCAAGGGGCTCACGCTCACCATTCATCTGACGAAGGTCGTGCCGCAGTTCGAGTCGATCATGGGCATGCCGTGGTTCTCCGCGATTCCGGCGAACATGGCGTACTCGAACCGCGACAGCGGCATCCTCAGGTACGCGTCGGCCGGTCCGTACTACATCGCCAGCAACAACCTCACCTCGCTGACGGTGCTGAAGCGGAACAGCCACTTCCCGAAGAACAAGTACTTCAGCTCGAACTGGCCGGCGAACCCGGACCAGATCATCGTCAAGAGCTACCCGAGCTCGAACGGTGACCCGCAGCTTCTCCAGGCCGAGAAGAGCCAGGTCGACATCGCAACCGTCCCCTCGCAGGACGTCGCGAAGACGATCAAGACCTATGGTGTGAACAAGGGCCGGTTCCACGTCGGGCCGACCACGTGCATCCTGTGGAACGCCCTCAACACGAAGTCGGCCAACGGCACGACGTCGGACTTCAGGATCCGCAAGGCACTCAACTACGCGCTCAGCCGCAAGGCGATCATCAACTTCGCCGGGCCGCTCTCCGGAGCCCCGTCGGACCAGATCCTGGTGCCCGCCATCCCGGGCTACAAGAAGTTCACCGCCTACCCGTCGACCGGGAACCTCACCAAGGCGGCGAAGGTCGGCGGCAGTGCGCTCAAGGGCGCTCCGCTCGTCATCTACTACCGCCAGGCGAGCATCTACCAGACGAACGTCGCGGAGTACATCCAGGCGGAAGCCACGAAGCTCGGCATGAACCCGAGCCTCCAGGCCTCCGACCCGACGAACTTCTACGGGGCGATCGAGACGAAGGCGACCGCCGAAGGGCCTGACGGCTACAACATCACCGCCTACGGCGGCTGGTGCGCCGACTACGCCGACGGCTATGACTACCTCAACGTCAACTTCGACGGTCGTACGATCGGCGACACGGGCAACACCGACTACATGTACTTCAACAACGCCAAGTTCAACCGGCAGATGGACCACGCTGCCTTGCTGACGGGTGCCGCACGGGCCAACGCGTATGGGCAGCTCGACAAGACCTTCATGACGAAGTACGCGCCGCTCATCCCGACGCAGATACAGAACGATCGGTTCATGAGCTCGAACCGGGTCACGAACTGGATCTACAGCAAGTGGTGGGGCCAGCCCTTCTGGAACGCGATCGTTCTCAAGTAGGACTGACCAAGACGTGACGCAACGCCGGAGGGCGCCCGGCACCTCGGGGCGCCCTCCGGCAGTCGGCACCCGGACGACCGTTGCTGTAGAGAATGCAGCAGCCAATATGACCCGGCGTATTTTCGACCGCGACTCCGACGCTGCCAGCGTTGATCATCCGTCGACCGGCACGAATATCGACCGCGAACTGGTACTACGGTGTTGGGGTCGGCTCATGCACGATTGAGACTCCTGCGCGACACCAGCGGGGCGGATGGATGCCGGCCCCGCCTTAGGGAAGCACAGTGCGGGGCGGGCCCCTCAACGTTTGCCCGTCCCGCCTTGTGCCGTTGGGCGAGCCTACCCCTCCGATACACCCATGGACGAACTGAGTTCATGCGTGCGTCAAATGGCGGGGTCGTCGATTCGTTCTGGCCCCGAACGCACGAGGGTTGTGACCGAGAGCCACACGGGGCACCCGTTCCATCCAGACGACCTCAAGACAGACAGCACGGCGCAGTTCCTCTATGCCCGGGCGAAGAGCGCACCTCTTCGCCCGGCCCCTGGCGAGCGCGCGCAGCGCCCGCTCGCTACGAGTAGCCGGTCTCGAAGAAGCGGCCCTCGTGGGCGATCGCCTGCTCCCGCGTGAGCCCCTGCTCCGAGTGCGGCTTCGCGCCGATCGCGTCGGCGAAGCGGGTGATGACGTCGAACGCCGCCTTCACCTCCGCCGCCTCGCGCAGCGCCTCGCGTGAGGCGCCAGCCGCGACGGCCGGCCCCGTGTCGAGCGTGGCGAGGAAGTGGAGCGCGCCGCGGAGGCGCTCGTCGATCGGCGCCGTCCGGTAGTCGGCGAGGATCGAGTCGACGAGCTCCGCGTCTCCGAAGGCGTACGACGCGACCGCGCCGTGAGCCTCCGTTCAGAACGGGCACTGGTTCTGGGCCGAGACGAAGGCGGCGAACAACTCCCGCTCCGCCTCCGTCCACTCCGACGGCCCCTTCATCACCTCCTGCAGCAGCTCGGAGAAGGGCTGGCCGAACAGCTCGGGCCGGTAGCGGAGGGCGAGGGAGATGTCCGAGACGTAGCCGTCCCGTTCGCGCAGCCGCTCGATCTCGGCCGCCGCCTGCGGCGAGTGCTCGAGCTCAACCCGCATCGATCGCCTCGAGTGCCTGCCGCCTCCGCTCGTCGGCGGCGGCGAACGCGACAGGCAGCACGGCCTCGTACAGCTCGTCCGCGGAGAGGCCGGCCGTGTCGGCGTCCGTGATGCTCCACGCCGCCGTGCGGACCTTCTCCGTCAGCGGCGTCGGCTCGCCGGCCCGCCCGACCGCCGCGCCGACGGCCTGCCAGAGCGCCGCCCGCCGCACCCGTGCCGCGAGCGTGTCGAGGTCGGCCGGCTCGGAGGTGTCGAGGAGGATCGTCTCGCCGCCGAGCGCGAGCGGGTCGTGCCGGCCGGTCTCGACGGCTTCCCGCAGTGCGCCGATCCGCTCGTCGTCGACGTGGCCCGGATGGCGCTCGCGGCTCCCGTAGCGCTCGACGAGGAGGGCGAGCGGCGCGGTGCAGTGCACCTGCACGAACCGGGCCGGAATGCGGGCGAGCCGCCGGGCGAACTCGCTCTCCCGGACGAAGTTCGCCTCGAGCACGAGGCTCGCCCCCACCGCCGCCGACCGCTCCGCGATTCCGAGCAGCACGAGGAACGTCGGCACGCCGAGCCGCTGCGACCACTCGAGGTCGCCCGTGCCGAGACCGTCGAAGAGCGCCTCCTTGATCGTGTCCTTCTCGATCAGCGGCAGCCGCAGCCGTTCGGCGAGCCCCCGCGCGACCGTCGTCTTCCCGGCCGCCGGCGGCCCCGTGACGACGACGATGAGCGGGCAGCCGCCCAGGACGACTCCTAGCTCTCGCTCAGCAGCCGCCGCAGCACGAACCGGAGGATGCCGCCGTGGCGGAAGTACTCCCGCTCCCGCGGCGTGTCGAGCCGGACGCGGGCGCGGAACTCCTTGTCGTCCGCCCGCACGGTCACCTCGTCGGACTCGCCGCCCTCGATGCCCGAGATCGAGAACTCCTCGCGCCCGGTCAGGCCGAGCGACTCGGCGCTCTCGCCCGCGGCGAACTGGAGCGGCAGGATGCCCATCATGAGCAGGTTCGAGCGGTGGATCCGCTCGTACGACTCGGCGATCGCGGCGCGCACGCCGAGGAGGTTCGGCCCCTTCGCCGCCCAGTCGCGCGACGAGCCCGAGCCGTACTCCTTGCCCGCGATCACGATCGTCGGCACGCCCTCGGCGCGGTAGCGCTCGGCGGCGGCGAAGATCGTCCCCTCCTCGCCGTCGGGGAGGTGGACCGTCCACGTGCCCTCGCTGCCGGGCACGAGCAGGTTCTTGAGGCGGACGTTCGCGAACGTGCCGCGCACCATCACCTCGTGGTTGCCGCGCCGCGAGCCGTACGAGTTGAAGACGCGTCGCTCGACGCCGTGCTCGAGCAGGTACTCGCCCGCCGGCGAGTCGGGCCGGATCGCCCCCGCCGGCGAGATGTGGTCGGTCGTGACGGAGTCGCCGAGCAGGACGAGGCAGCGGGCGCCCTCGACGTCCGCCACCGGCTCCGGCTCGCGCGGCATCCCTGCGAAGTAGGGCGGCAGCCGGACGTAGGTCGAGTCGGGATCCCACGCGTAGAGCTCGCCCTGCGGCGTCTCGAGCCCGCGCCAGCGCTCGTCGCCCGTGAACACGTCTGCGTACACGTCCCGGTACATCTCGCCGCGCACGTACTCGCCGATGACCGAGTCGATCTCGTCCCGGCTCGGCCACAGGTCGCGCAGGAAGACGTCCTCGCCGTCCGAGCCCTGCCCGAGCGGCTCGTTCAGAAGGTCGAGGTCCATCCGGCCCGCGAGCGCGTAGGCGACGACGAGCGGCGGCGAGGCGAGATAGTTCGCCTTCACCTCGCCGTGGATGCGCGCCTCGAAGTTGCGGTTGCCGGAGAGGACGGCGCAGACGACGAGGTCGCCCTCGGTGACGGCCGCGCTGACCGGCTCCGGCAGCGGTCCCGAGTTGCCGATGCACGTCGTGCAGCCGTAGCCGACCGTGTTGAAGCCGAGCTCGTCGAGGAAGCGGTCGAGGCCCGCGGCGCGGTAGTACTCGCTCACGACTCTCGAGCCGGGTGCGAGCGACGACTTGACCCAGGGGCGCCGCTGGAGCCCACGCTCGACGGCCTTCTTCGCGAGAAGCCCGGCGGCGATCATCACGGACGGGTTCGAGGTGTTGGTGCAGGACGTGATCGCGGCGATCACGACCGAACCGTGCTCGAGCGCGTAGTCGGCGCCCTCGACGGCGACCCGCTTCTTCTCGGCGACAGCCGTGGCCGCGCGCGGCTTGTCCTCGGTCGCGCCGTCTCCCGTGGGCGGGTCGCTCGCCGGGAACGAGTCGGCGACCTCCTTGTCGTACGTCCCGTTGCCGTAGTCGACCCCGAACGTCCCGAGCGACTCGATGAACGCGGTCTTCGCCCGTGCGAGCGGGACGCGGTCCTGCGGGCGCCGCGGCCCCGCGAGCGACGGCTCGACGTCGTCGAGGTCGAGCTCGACGACCTGGGAGTACGTGGGGTGGTCGTCGGCCTCGTGCCAGAGCATGTTCTCCTTGCAGTACGCCTCGACGAGCGCGACCCGCTCCTCGCTGCGGCCGGTCAGGCGCAGGTACGTGAGTGTCACGTCGTCGACGGGGAAGAAGCCGCAGGTCGCGCCGTACTCCGGGCTCATGTTCCCGAGCGTCGCGCGGTCGGCGAGCGCGAGCGAGGCGAGGCCCGGCCCGAAGTACTCGACGAACTTCCCGACGACGCCGGTCCGGCGCAGGATCTCGGTCACGGTGAGGACGAGATCGGTCGCGGTCGCGCCCTCTCTGAGCGCCCCGGTGAGGCGGAAGCCGACGACCTGCGGCACGAGCATCGAGAGCGCCTCTCCGAGCATCGCCGCCTCGGCCTCGATCCCGCCGACGCCCCAGCCGAGCACGCCGAGGCCGTTCACCATCGTCGTGTGCGAGTCGGTGCCGACGAGCGTGTCGGGGAAGGCGACGCCGTCGCGGGTCTCGACCACGCGCGCGAGGTACTCGAGGTTGACCTGGTGGCAGATGCCCGTGTTCGGCGGCACGACGCGGAGGCCGTCGAACGCGCCCTGGCCCCAGCGGAGGAAGGCGTAGCGCTCGAGGTTCCGCTCGAACTCGAGCTCGACGTTGCGCCCGATCGCGAGCCGCGACGCGAACTCGTCCACCTGCACGGAGTGGTCGATCACGAGCTCGGCGGGGATCTGCGGGTTGATCGCTTCCGGGTCGCCGCCCTGGTCGCGCATGGCATCGCGCATCGCGGCGAGGTCGACGACGGCCGGGACGCCCGTGAAGTCCTGGAGGAGGACGCGCGCCGGGCGGAACGAGATCTCGTGCGACGGCTCGGCGTCGGCGGCCCAGCCGGCGACCGCCTCCGCCTCTTCCTCGGTGCCGCCTCGGAGGACGTTCTCGAGCAGGATCCGCAGCGTGTACGGCAGGCGGGCCGAGTCGGCGCCGAGCCGGTGGAATCCGTAGCTCTCGTCCCCTACCCGCAGCTGCTCCATGCCTCGATTCAAGCAGAGGCGTGGTTTCGCTCGCCCTGCCTGCGCTGCGTGAGCTTGTCGGACCAGGCCCTCCTAGCGACCGCGGCGACCCTGTCGCTACCTTTGCGCGGGTGAGGGCGGAGGAAAGGCAGGGGGGCACCGCCGGCGCCGTCGAGCACGCCGACCCGGTGGAAGTCGAGGAGCTCTGGACCGAGGACGGCGGCGCCCACGTCGGCTGGTTCTGCGTCCGGACGGACCCGTTTCCCTGTCCCGCCCCCGGCTGCTCCTTCGTGGCCGAGTTCATGACCGCCGCCCACCTCGTCCTCGTCTGGGAGGAGCGCGACGACCCGAACCTGCTCCGCCACGCCCAGCGGGCGAAGGAGGTCGGGCGCAACCCGCGGATCGTCTCGTACGAGACGGACTTCGGCCCGAGTGCCTCGTACTACGCGTGGGAGGCCGCGGGCCGGCCGGTGCACGGCGTCCGCGGCAAGTAGTTGGCCACATCCCGCTTCGGCTCGGCTCCGCCGTGGTGGCTGGGGATCGAGGAGGAGCTGATGCTCGTCGACGCCGAGACGCTCGAGCCGGCCCGGGACGGCTTCTCCCGCGTGTTCGGCCAAGCCGACGAGCGAATCAAGCCGGAGCTGTTCGAGTCCTTCGTCGAGATCGTGACTCCCGTCGTCGAGACGCCCGAGGAGGCCGAGGCGGAGCTGCGGGCCCTGCGCCTGGAGGTCGCCGAGCGGGCGGCCGAGCATCGGCTCGCGCTGCTCGCAACCGGCTCGCATCCGACCTCGCGCGACCGCGTCCCGATCGTGCCGGTCGAGCGATACCGGCGGCTGAAGGCGAAGCTCGGGCCGCAGCTGTACCGGCAGACCGTGTGCGGTCTCCACGTCCACGTCTCGCTGCCCGATCCCGAGACCTGCCTGCGCGCCTACGAAGCGGTGCTGCCGCACCTCCCCGGCCTGCTTGCCGCGTCCGCGAACTCTCCCTTCTGGGACGGCGAGGACAGCGGCTGGCGCTCCGTCCGCGCCCGGATCCTGCTCGAGATGCCGACCGGCGGCACTCCACCCGTTCTGCGCGGCTGGGACGACTGGCAGGCGGCGAGCCGCGGCGACAGCACGCGCCGCCACTGGGACGCCTGGCCTCGCCCGGAGTACGGCACGCTCGAGTTGCGGGTCATGGACCAGCCGACCGCGTTGCGGCGCTCGGTCGAGCTCGCCGCGGAGGCGCAGCGGCTCGTGCGCGCTGCCGCCGAGGCGGGCGGGGGCCCGGTGGACCGCGCCGAGTACGCGGCCGCACGCGAGCGGGCGGCGCGTGAGGGGGGTGGAGCAGAGGCAGAGCGCCAGCTCGAGCTCGGGCCGGCGGCGGCTCTACGGGAGATCGCGGCGCGAACGGTGTAGTGGCACTAGGCTGACCCGGTGGCGACCCTCAGCGAGACGATTCAGGTCGGCGGCATTCGCTGTGAGCGCTGTGTGCTCCGGCTCGCACACGCCCTCGAGGGGCACGCCGGGCTCGAGGCGGCGAACGCGAACCTCCTCGGCCAGGTGACGCTCGCATGGGACGAGGAGCGGACGAGTCGCGCGGCGATCCTCGAGCGGCTCGCCAGGGCCGGCTTCCCCGAGCTGTCCGTCGCCTAGCGGCGGCCGTGGAACCGGAATAGTGGCCGTGTCTGGGCCGTTTCGGGACGGCATGGGCCTCGCTGGTACCTTGACCGCGTGGAGGTCGAGCCCGAGGAAGCGCAGCGGCTGGCGATCGAGGCTCGCGACCGCGTCCGTTTCGAGGAGGACGCGCTCGCCCTCGCCGACCAGGTCTATCGCGTTGCCCGCCACCTCGCCGGCTCGCGCGAGGACGCGGAGGAGCTCGTGCAGGAGACGTACGCCCGTGCCTTCCGGAGCTGGCGCTCGTTCCAGCCCGGCACGAACCTGCGTGCCTGGCTCCTGCGCATCCTCACGAACCTCAACATCGATCGCGGCCGGCGCCAGCAGCGGGCGCCGCAGATGCAGCCACTCGAGGCGAACGACTACTTCCTCTACGACCGCCTCGCCGGGAACGGCGACGGCGTCTCCGACGAGGAGCGGGTCGTCGAGCGGCTGTCGCAGGACGACATCGTGACGGCGCTCTCGGCGGTGCCTCACGACTTCCGCGACGTGCTCGTGCTCGTCGACCTGGGCGACTTCAGCTACCAGGACGCGGCCCAGATCCTCGACATCCCCGTCGGGACCGTGATGTCGAGGCTGCACCGCGGGCGCCGCATCCTGAAGCGGGAGCTCGCCGAGGGGGCTCTGGAGGAGGCGAGATGATGGACCCCTGCCTGCACTGCGAAGAGATGATGCAGCCGTACCTCGACCGGACCCTCACGGACGAGGAGATGGCCGAGGCGGAGGAGCACCTCGCCGAGTGCGAGCACTGCCGGCGGCGCTACCGGTTCGAGGAGAGCCTGCGGGTGTACGTGCGGAAGGCGGCCGCCGAGCAGATGCCGGCGGAGCTGCGGCAGAAGCTCTCCGCGCTCAGGATTCCTCTGGAGTAGAGAAGTCCACGTCCCCGGGCGGCGTGAGGTCGTCGCAGGGAACGAGTCTCGCGGGGAGAGGGCGCGCGCCTTCGTCGGGGACGCCGGCCCACGCCGCGCGTGCGAGCAGGACCGGGTGGAGGCGGACGCCGTCGTAGGTCGCGGCGACGACGTCGCCGCCGTGGGCGTGCCAGTCCTCGACGACGCGGTCGACGGCGCGCGGGTCGAGATCGGGGCCGTCGGCGAGGACGACGATCGCCGCCTCCGCGTCGCCGTCGAGCGCCGCCAGGCCGCAGCGGAGCGAGGCTCCGGGGCCGCGCTCCCAGTCGTGGCAGTGGACGACCCGCGCCTCCGTCTCGACCTCGTGCGCGCCGGCGACGACGACGATCTCGTCCACGACCGATGCCCCGAGCGCCGCGAGGACCCGCGGGAGGAGCACGACCTGCTTCGGCGGCGAGGCGCCGTAGCGCGAGGACGCGCCGGCCGCGAGGACGATGGCGTGAACGGACATGTCCCGGTATCAGATACCAAGACATGTCCCGGCGAGACACGAGCCGCTCAACCACGCGAGGTCGGCGGCCGCTTCTGTCCACGCGAGACATGACCCGGTATCAGTTACCGAGACAGGTCCGTAGCAGCCAGTCACTCGAGCGCGGCCAGCGCTCGGCGCACGAGGGCGCGCGCGACCGGCAGCTTCCACGCCGTCCGCGGCAGCGGTGTCGCCGCGTCGAGCGCCTCGACGTTCTCGATGCGCCACGGGATGGGCGCCACGCCGGCGAGCGCGATCCGCACCGAGGCGTCCCCGAGCCGCGCCGCCGCCACGCCCACCTGCGGGAACGCCCAGCGCTTCCGGTCCATCGCCTTGAGGTAGACGCTCGCCTCCACCGGCGGTAGCTCGATCTCGAGCAGCAGCTCGCCGTCCTCGAGCGTCGTCGTCCGCCGGTCGCTCTCGTCGGGCAGCCGGTACAGCTCCTCGACCGCGAGCTCGCGCTGCGACGTCCGCAGCCGCGCCCCGAGCGCGACGAGTGCCGCGGCGATGTCGGAGGGATGCGCCGAGGCGCAGAACTCGTTCGCGAAGATCGCGTGCTCCCGGTGCTCGCCCTCCCGCGCGTGGCAGCGGTCGCCGCCGTGGAGGCGGCAGGGATAGCCGAGCCGCCAGTACCAGCAGCGCGTCTGCTGGAGGAGGTTGCCGCCGAGGGAGCTCATGTTGCGCAGCTGCGGCGACGCGGCCAGCCGGCACGCCTCGCGCAGCGCAGCCGGGATTGACGGCTCGCGCTCGAGCTCGGCGAGCGTCGTCCCCGCTCCCACGACGCCGTCGCGCACGCCGCCGGGGACGAGGCCGCGCACGTCCACGAGCCGCTCCGCCTGCAGGAGCCGGTCGCGCAGCAGCGGCACGACCTCCGTGCCCCCGTGGAGGAAGACCCCGCCGTCGAGCTCCTCGAGGCTAGACGGCCGCTGGAGCTCCACGCCGTTCCCTCTCCTGCGCGCGCGCCGCCTCGAGCGCCCGCAGCATCTCCTCGCGGGAGATCGGAAGCTGGTGCACCTGAGCGCCCGTCGCGTCGCGGATCGCGTTGGCGATCGCCGCTGCGACCGGGACGATCGGCGGCTCCCCGAGGCCCTTCGAGCCGAGGTTCGTCAGGTGCTCGTCCGGCACGTCCACGAACTCGCACACGATCTCCGGCACGTCCGCGATCGTCGGCATCCGGTAGGCGTCGAGCGAGGTCGTGAGGATGCGACCGGTGCCGGGATCGAGTAGGCGCTCCTCCGACAGCGTGTGGCCGATGCCCTGGATGATCCCGCCCTCGACCTGGCTCGACGCGCCGAGCGGGTTGACGATCCGGCCGACGTCGTGGATCGCCGCCACGCGCTCGACGCGCACCTCCCCGGTCTCGACGTCGACGGCGACCTCGACGACGTGGACGCCGAACGTGAGGACGCTCATCCCCGTCGGGTTCGGCCCGCGTGCGCCCTTGCCGAGGATCTGGCCGTCTTCGAGCACGGCGACGATGTCCTCCAGCGGCGTGCCCGCCGGCAGCCCCCGCTGCTCGGCGATGTCGTCGATCTGCTGTCGGGCGTCGGCAGCGGCCGCCCGCACGGCCGGCCCCATCGAGGGCGTCGTCGAGGAGCCGGCCGAGATCGAGGCGTACGGGCCACGGGCGGAGTCGCCGAGAACGACCTCGACGCGCTCGAGCGGCAGGCCGAGCTCCTCGGCAGCGATCTGCGCCATCGCCGTGCGCGTGCCGGTGCCGATGTCCTGCATCGCCGTGATCACCGTGGCCCGCCCGTCGGAGCCGACCCGCAGCCACGCGTAGGAGGGAGGGCCGCCGCCGCCGTACCAGATCTGGCTCGCCATCCCGGCGCCACGCTTCCAGACCGAATCGGAACGTGCGCGCACCCCATGCCGCCGCTCCCAGTGCTTCTCGGCGAGGCGGTAGCACTCCGCGAGGTTCTTCGAGGAGAAGGGGGTGCCGTCGTTCGAGTCGGCGTAGTTGCGCCGGCGCAGCTCGAGCGGGTCGACGTCGAGGCGCGCGGCGAGCTCGTCGACGAGGCACTCGAGCCCGAACGTCCCCTCGACGAAGCCGGGCGCGCGGAACGCCTTCATCGGCGGCGTGTTCAGCTGCGCCCCGTAGGTGACGGTGCGGACGTTGTCGCAGGCGTAGAGCATCCGCATCGGCCCTTCGGTGGAGGCGTTCCACCCCGACCAGCCGACGGAGTTCGTGAACTCGCCCTCGAGCGCGACGATCGTCCCGTCGCTGCGGGCGCCGGCGCGGAGCCGCTGGATGGTCGCGTTGCGGTTGCCCGCGGACGTGTTCTCCTCGCGCCGCGTGAGCGCGCAGCGCACCGGCCGGCCCGTCCGCCGGGCGAGCTCGGCCGCGACGAACGTGTACTCGTCCGGGCCGTTCTTCGAGCCGAAGCCGCCGCCCATGAACTCGCAGACCACCCGAACCTTGTCCTCGGGCAGTCCGAGCGTCTCCGCGACCTCCTGCCGCACGCCCCAGATGAACTGAGTCGAGATGTAGACGTGGAGCGTGTCGCCGAGCCACTCGCAGACCGCCTGGTGCGTCTCGAGCGAGTTGTGGAGGACGGTCTGCGTGCGGTACGTGGCCTCGACGACGACGTCCGCCTCGGCGAGCGCGCGCTCGACGTCGCCGCGCTCGTGGCGCCGCGGCTCGGCGGTGAGGAGCCCGCGGCGGACAGCCTCGTCCGGGTCGAGCACGACCTCGAGCTCCTCCCACTCGACGTCGATCGCGGCGAGGGCGGCCCGAGCCTGCCCGAACGTCTCGGCGGCAACCGCTGCGACGGGTGCGCCTGCGAAGCCCGCCTCCTCGACGAGCCCGTGCGCCTCGCCGGGGCCGAGGGCCGCGCGCACGCCCGGCAGGGCGAGCGCCGGGGCGAGGTCGATCCGCCGCACCCGTGCGTGGGCGTGGGGGGAGCGGAGGATCGCCGCGTGGAGCATCCCCGGTAGGCGGATGTCGGCCGTGTAGCGCGCCTGACCGCGCACCCGCTCGGGTGCGTCCTGGCGCGGCGCCGGCCGGCCCACGACGGCGAGCGGTCCTGCGGGCCACTGCTCGAGCGGATCCTCCTCGACGACGATCCACACCTCCTCGAAGCGTCCCTCGACCTCCTTCTCGGTGCGGATCAGCCTTGCCACGTCTCACCTGCCCTTCTCTAAGGAGGGGGCTCGTGGGGGAACCATGGGTTCACCCACGCTCAGTATCGCCTCCTCGATCTTCGGATACGTGCCGCAGCGGCAGAGATTCCCGACCATCGCGTGTCGGATCTCCTCGCGCGTCGGGCTCGGGTTGGCAGCGACGAGTGCGGCGGCGGAGACCACCTGGCCCGGGGTGCAGAAGCCGCACTGCACGGCGTCGCAGCGGACGAAGGCGTCGACGAGCGGATGGTCGCGCAGCCCTTCGATCGTCGTCACCTCGCCGACGACGGCGTGTGCGAGCGTGATGCACGAGAGGCGGGGCTCGCCGTCGATCTGGACGGTGCAGGCGCCGCAGTGGCCCTCGTTGCACGCGATCTTCGTCCCCGTCAGGCCGAGCTCGTCGCGCAGGACGTGCGCCAGCCCGGTCCCGACGGGCACGTCGAGGAAGTGCTCGGAGCCGTTGACCCGCAGCCGGAGCTCAGCCACGGCAGGTCACCGCGAGCGTGTCCGCGATCTGGATCAGGCGAACGCTCATGCGCACCACCGTCCGCACCTCCGTGTCGTCCTCGGCCTCCGCCAGTGTTCGCCACAGGTCGCGCGCCGCGGTCAGCAACTCGCGGATGCTCGCGACCTCTCCGTGCGAGCCGTCGGGCTCCTCGCACGCGTTGAGCGCGAGCCCGAGCGCGCCGAAGCCGTCCGGCTGGCGGGTGAACAGGAGCGGCAGCGCCATCGAGAGGTACTGGTGGATGCGCGCGTGCGCGAGCGGCTGCTCGAGGCGCTCGATCCCCTGCGGTCGCGTCGGCTCGAGCGGCTCCTCCCCGTCGGCGATCCGGTTCGCGTTGCCGGCGAACAGGTCGCGCAGCTGCCGCTCGTCGAAGCCCGCGAAGCGTGCGGTACGCAGGGAGAGCAGCAGCGAGCTGGGCTGCTGGCCGTACGGGTAGTCGGAGGCGTAGACGATCTGCTCCGGCGGCACGAGCCGCAGCAGGCCGAGCAGGTCGACGGCGCTCCAGACCGACGTGTCGAAGAAGACGCCGCGCTTGCCGGCGAAGCGGTGGGAGAGGTTCGCGAGGTCGGCGATGCCGGCATGAGCGAGGATCAGCTGCGTCCCCGGATTCGCCTCGACGAGCCGCTCGAGCTCGTCCGCGATCGGAGGCAGCCCGCGGCCGGCATGGACGAGGATCGGGACGCCTCGCTCCGCCGCGAGTGCGAAGACGGGTGCGAGCCGCTCGTCGTCGAGCAGAAACTTCTGGCTGCGCGGGTGGAGCTTGATCCCGCGGGCGCCGAGGTCGAGGCAGCGGCGCGCCTCCTCGATCGGCCCCTCGTCGAGGGCGAGGCGCACGAAGGGGATCAGCCGCCCCTCCGCACGCGCCGCGAGCTCGAGCGTGCGGTCGTTGCCGGCCCGGAAGCCGGGATGCCGGTCCGGCTCGTCCAGGCAGAAGACGAAGGCGCGGGTGATGCCGTGCAGCTCCAGGAGCGCGAGCAGCTCCTCGTAGCGGCCGACCATCCCGTCGACGTCGGTGCCGAGGTGCGTGTGGGCGTCGAAGATCTCGATCCCGGGAGGCAGGTCGCTGTGCAGACGCTCGTCCCAGCCGGCTGCGACCTGCCTTGCCTGTTCGAGCGGCTCCACGACGACTGAATCTACCCGCCGTCACGTGTGCCGAGTTGCGATCGACTCCGTGCCGATTGCGGAAAGGACACTGTCGCGGCGCCCGGCGACGCGGTAGCAAGGGGGCCTTCCCTTCTTCTCGGATCGGAGGTTCGATGAAACGCGCATCCCTGCTCGTCCTTCTCGCTGCCCTCGCCCTCGCCGCTGCGGTCGCATCCGCCCGTGGCAGCGGCCCCGGCAGCGTCGTCGTCACCCAGCTCTTCGCCGCCGGCGGCAACAGCGGCTCGCCGTATGCGAACGACTACGTCGAGCTGTTCAACCGCGGCTCCGGCGCTGTCGCTCTCGACGGCTGGACGCTCCAGTACGCATCCGCCGCCGGCACGACATGGCAGGCGACGCCGCTCGCCGGCACGATCCCTGCGGGCGGCAGCTTTCTCGTCGAGCTCGCGTCGGGCGGCACGAACGGGTCGGCGCTGCCGGCCCCCGACGCGACCGGCACTTCGAACCTCGCCGTGTCGGGCGGCAAGGTCGCACTCGTCGACGACACGACGCCGCTGACGTGCGGCGACGCGGCCGGAAGCTGCTCGGGCGTCGCGGCCGTGGAAGACCTCGTCGGCTACGGCGGCGCGAGCGACTACGAGGGCGGCGGCCCGGCGCCGGCACCGAGCGCGACGACCGCACTCGTTCGCGGAGGCGGCGGTTGCACCGACTCCGACGACAACGAGGCCGACTTCGCCACGGCGGACCCGGCCCCGCTCGACTCGGCGGCTCCAGCTGCGACCTGCTCCGCCGCGCCGGGCGGTGCCGGCGGGGATGCCGGGGTCAGCGTCGACGTGCAGCCCGTGCTCTCGATCGCGCTCGACCGCGCGTCGCTGAGCTTCTCCGACGCCGTTCCCGGCACGACGCCGGATCCTCTGGCGGAAGACGTCACGGTGACGAGCAACGACTCGAGCGGCTACACGCTCGCCGTGCACCGGACGGCTTTCGCGCCTGTGGACCTGCCGCTCGGGATCGGCGTTGCGGACGGCGGGCTGGCGCCGGTACCGGTGGCACCCGCTCCGGATCTCCTGCTCGCGGCGGCAAGCGGCCCGAGCGCCGACGGCGGCGACGCCTGGGCCGCAAGCGTCGGCTTCGTGTCGCCTCTCCCGCTCGTCCCGCCGGGTCACTACAGCGCCACGCTCACCTTCACGGTGATCGACCGGTGAGGAAGGTCCTCGCGGCGGCGGCGCTCTTCGGGGCTGCGGCACCCATTCCGGGTGCCGCAGCCGCGGGTGGCATCCGGCTCAGCGCGACGCCGGTCCGGCTGACGCTCACGGGGCAGGCGGGCGCCTCGATCACCGTCCGGAACCCGGGCCCCCGGCCGCTGCTCGTCAACGTGTCGCGGGCGGGATTCGCCCGCTCGCTTCGGGGCCGCCCACGGGTGCGCGCGGCGGAGGCCGCTGCCGCATGGCTGCGGCTGCGCCCGCGCAGGCTCCGGCTGGCGCCGCAGGCAACGGCGACCGTCCACGTCCGGGCGCTGCCGCCGCGACGGGCGAAGCCGGGGGAGCATCCGGCGCTCGTGCTCCTGACGACGAGGCCGGTCGGGGCCGGCCGCGTGCGCGTACGGCTGCGGGTCGGCGTCGTCGTCCTCGTCCGCGTTCCCGGGCGGACGGTGCGCCGCCTCGAGCCGCTCGCCCTGACCGTCCGTCGGCGGGCGCGCCGCCGGCTACTCGAGCTCCGTCTCGTCAACCGCGGCAACACGGTCGAACGGCTCGGCGGCGCCAGGCTGCGCCTCGTGCTCCGCCGCGACGGCCGGACGGTGGCGACGCTGCGGCCGCGGCGGCAGGAGCTCTTGCCGCACAACGCCGGCATCGCCGAGTTCGTCTATCGCGGGCGGGTGCGGGGAGCAGTCGTCGCGCGGATCGAGCTACGGCCACCGGCGGGAGGCCGGCCGTGGATCTTCCGGATCCATCTCTAGCTCGCGGGTGCTGCGCACCCGCTCGCTGGGTAACGGAACTCCGCCGGCCGGAGAGCGTGGTCTCCGGCCGGCTCCGTGCTGTTTTTGCTTGGGATGCTGTGGATGGGATGTGTGTGGGGTGCGCTCGCGCGCGGCGGAGGCCGGCGCGAGCGCGGTTCGGCCTCCGCGTACGCTGGCGCGTACGCTGCGGCCCTTTGCCTGGGGCTTGGTCGAAGCGCTGGAACCCTCGGCTGGGTTGGGCGGCGGCGTAACGGTGCGTTACGCCGCTGCCGAACCTGTCGCGGGCGGGCACGGCGCCGCAGGCGGCCTGCCCCCACGCGACCCCGACGCGCGCTCGATCCTCCCCAGCCCAGGCAAGCCCTGACAGCACGAGGGCCGGGAGACCACGCTCTCCCGGCCCTCGTTCCTTCACCCCCGGGCGAAGAGCGCAGCTCTTCGCCCGGCTATCGGTTGTAGAGCTCGTCGATCGCGCGCTCGAGCTCGTCGAGGCGCGCGGCGCCGAAGGCGCGGATCGTGCCGTCGGAGTCGACGACGACGTTCGTGGGCACGCCGCGCACGCCGATCGTGTCGGCGAGCTCCAGGTCGGGGTCGAGGAGGATCGGCCCCTTGATGCCCCACATGTCGCAGAAGCGCTCGACCTCCGGGCGCGGCTCCGTTCCCTCCCAGATGTCGACGAGGACCACCTCGAGACCCGACCGGGTCTCCTCACGGATGCGCAGCTCCTCGAGGAACGGCGCTTCCGCGTTGCACGGTCCTCACCAGGAGGCGAAGAAGTTGAGGATGTACTTCTTCTCGGCGTAGTCGGCGCTCGTTCGCCGCTCGCCGGTCCAGTAGTCCTCGAGCGCGAACTCCGGCAGCTTGCGGCCGATCCAAGGGCTCGGCTCCTCGACGACCGGTGCGGGGGGCCGCGCCGCGAGGAGGTCCTCGACGATCGACATCGTCTGGCTGCCCGCGTTGGCCACGAGAATCCGCTGGTCGTGCGGGTCGACCACGACGCCGCCGGGGCCGGTGCCGACAGGGATCTGCGACCACTCCGCACCGTCGGCGACGCCGAGCACGCTCAGCGAGCCTGCGCCACGGTTCGTGACGTAGACCCGGTCGTGGGAGGGATGGACGGTGAGGCCGACGGGAGCCGAGCCGGTGCGGATCTCCTCCACGACCTTGCGCTCGTCGAGGTCGACCCGCGCGACGGTGCCGGCGATCGAGTTGACGATGAACGCCTCGCCGCGCTCGGGCACGATCCCGATCGCGCACGTGCCGATGCCGAGCTCGAGCCGGTCGATCACCTCGTGCGAGGAGGTGTCGATGAAGGTGGCGGACGCCGCGACGAAGTTGACGCAGACGGCGAGGCTCCGGGTCGGGTCGACGCCGATGGCGCCCGCACCCGGCTCCGCCTCGACGGTCGCCAGCGTCTCGAGGGTGTCGGCGTCGAGCACCGTCATCGTCGAGCCGATGGAGTTGCCGACGTAGACGCGCCGCAGCTCGGGGACGAGCGTCATCCCGGACGGGTAGACGCCGACGGGCACCGCCCGCTCCACCTCGAGCTTCTCGGCGTCGATCACCGTCACCTGGTCGGAGTGCGCGTCCGCAGTGATGATCCGGCCGGTCCGCTCGTCGAAGACGATGTCGATCGGCTCGTTGCCGGTCGTGATCTCGGTGATGACCTCGTGCTTCTCGAGGTCGACGACCGAGACGAAATCGCTCCGGGAGCAGGCGACGTAGGCGCGACGGCGCGCGACGTCGACCGCGATCCCCTCCGGGTCGAGCCCGACCGGGATCTCGGCGACGTGCCGCCAGGGCGCGATCGAGTCGATCCGGCACGCGGCCCCGACCGGGAACGCGGCGTCGTCCATCTCGCCGAGTGTTGCCATGTCCGGGGCGAGTATCGCTCCTGGGACGGGGAACCGGTGCGAGAACCGTCGCGGCCGGAGCGGGCCGGCCGCAGCCGGTACCCGGAATCGGTCTCGCTAGGATCGCGGCATGGCCGAGATCCTCATGTACTCCGACTCGATTCGCTCCGCCGACATGCGCCACGCCGTGCCGCTCGCGGTTCCCGATCCCTTCCTCTATGCCGAGTCGAACGGCTCGCGGCACGTCTTCTCGAGCTCGATGGAGGCCACGCGGCTGCGGGAGCTGGGCCTGTTCGACGTGCATGTGGCCGAGGAGTTCGGGATCGACGAGCTGATCGAGCAGGGCCTCGACTGGCGCGAGCTGCGCGCGCAGCTCGCCCTGCGCGAGGTTCGCAGCCTCGAGCCGAAGCGGTTCGCCGTGCCCGAGAACTTTCCCGTCTGGCTCGCCGACCGGTTGCGTGCGGAAGGCATCGAGCTCGAGATCGACCAGGATCTCTTCGACGACCGCCGTCGCGTCAAGACGCAGGAGCAGATGGCCGGCATGCGGCGGGCGCAGGACGCTGCAGAGGCGGCGATGGACGCCTGCCGCGACCTGCTCCGGCGCGCCGAGATCGACGGCGACCGCCTGCTCGTCGACGGCGAGGCGCTGACGGTCGAGCGCGTCAAGGCCGCCATGAACGCCGTCTTCGCCGCGCACGACACGACCGCCGACGAGTACATCGTCGCGCCGGGCGCCCAGGGCGCGGTCGGGCACGACATGGGCTCGGGCCCGATTCCGCCGCACGTGCCGCTCGTCGTCGACATCTGGCCGCGCGACAACGCCTCCGCCGTCTATACGGACATGACGCGCACCTTCGTCGTCGGCGAGGTGACCGACGAGGTGCGCGAGTGGCACCGGCTCGTGAAGGAGGCGCTCGACCGCGCGATCTCGGAGATCCGCGCCGGTGCGGACGCCAAGGCGATCTTCGACGGCACCTGCGACATCTTCGAGGCGGTGGGCGAGCCGACGTCGCGGACGAAGACGCCGGGCGAGCCGCTCGTCGACGGCTTCTTCCACGGCCTCGGCCACGGAGTCGGCCTCGAGGTGCACGAGGCACCGGGCATGGGGCGGATCTCCGACAAGAGCCTCGTCGCCGGCGACGTCGTCACGGTCGAGCCCGGGCTCTACCGGGCTGGGTACGGCGGCGTGCGGCTCGAGGACATCGTTCTCGTGACGGAGACCGGCGCCGACGTCCTCACCGACTACCCGTACGACCTCCACCCTTAGCTCGCGAAGCTGGCGCTTCGCTCGCTGGTTGACGGGACTCCGCGACGGGCGAGAGCGTGGTCTCGCCCGCGCTGCGTGCTGTTTTTGCTTGGGATGCTGTGGATGGGTTGTCTGTGGGGTGCGCTCGCGCGCGGCGGAGGCCGGCGCGAGCGCGGTTCGGCCTCCGCGTACGCTCGCGCGTACGCTGCGGCCCTGGGCGCACGAGGGGTTTCAGCGCTCAACCCCGCCGGCGCGGGGCGGTGGCGTAAGGAGAGCGAAGCGAAGCCTTACGACGCCGCCGAACCTGTCGCGGGCGGGCACGCCGCCGTAGGCGGACTGCCCCCACGCGACACAGGCACGGCGCTCGAACCGACACAGCCCAAGCAAGCCCTCACAGCACGGAGCCGGCCGGAGACCGCGCTCTCCGGCCGGCGCAGTTCCCTCACCCCCTGGGCGAAAGGCGCAGCCTTTCGCCCGGCCCACTGCGCAATGCGCAGCTCATACGAGCTAACAGTTTCTTGACGAACGTCTGGTCGATCCGCGAGAGTCTTCCTCGACCATTCGGCGCCGACGGGAGCCCCGAGGGGGGTCCGCCCGCCGACGTCGGCCACAAATCGAGGAGGCTGGATGAGCGCAATGTCTTCCGAACGGCCGGTTCAGGTGGTGGAGAGCACACCCGCCGCCGACCCCGCGCCGCTCGGTCTCGCAGGATTCGCGCTGACGACGTTCCTGCTCAGCGGGCACAACGCATCATGGATCCCGGACCTGATCTGGGTCGGCCCCGCGATCTTCTACGGCGGCCTCGCCCAGCTCCTGGCCGGAATGTGGGAGTTCCGCAACCGTAACGTGTTCGGCGCGACCGCGTTCTCGACGTACGGGGGCTTCTGGATGGGCCTCGGCCTGTTCGTGATTCTCGCGGAGGACACGAAGTTCCTCGGCGGCTTCGCCGGCGGAGACCTGACGAACGCGCTCGCGTGGTACCTGTTCGCCTTCGCGGTCTTCAACACGTACATGCTCATCGGCAGCATGCGCGTGAACATGGCCGTGTTCATGGTCTTCTTCACGCTGGAGATCACGGAGATCCTGCTCGTGATCGGCTTCTTCAACCTGTCGCACGGCGGCACCGCATGGTGGCTGCACGCCGGCGGCTGGATGGGGATCGTGACCGCTGCGGTCGCCTGGTACGCGTCGTCTGCGGGCGTGATGAACGGGGTCGCCGGCAAGGTGGTCTTCCCGGTCGGGAAGCCGCTCGTAGCTGCGACGGCCTGACATAGGATCTCGGTGCGATACAGGCGGGCCCGCCCCTTCGGCGGGCCCGCCCTGCCCGAGCTTCATCCTCACGAGGAGGTGAGCACGTTGGGAACCGTTGACGAGACCCAGGTTTCCGAAGCCCAGATCGCTGTTCACTGGCGGGAGGAGGAGTACTTCGATCCGCCCGCCCGTATCGTCAAGGAGGCGAACGCGAACGACCCGGCCATCCGGGACCGCTTTGCGGAGGAGAACTTCCCGGAGTGCTACGTCGAGTACGCGGAGATGCTGACCTGGGACAAGAAGTGGGACACGATCCTCGACACGTCGAACCCGCCGTTCTTCAAGTGGTGGGTCGGGGGCAAGCTGAACGCGTGCGTCAACTGCGTCGACCGGCATCTCGAGACGCGGGGCGACAGGAACGCGTTCGTCTGGGTGCCGGAGCTGGAGGAGGACGAGACACAGGAGATCACGTACCGCGACCTACACCGGCGCGTGAACGAGTTCGCGGCGCTGCTCAAGGACTTCTGCGGCGTGAAGCCGCAGGACAGGGTCACGTTCCACCTGCCGATGGTGCCGGACCTGCCGATTGCGATGCTCGCCTGCGCGCGCCTCGGCGTCATCCACTCCCAGGTGTTCGGCGGCTTCTCCGGCACGGCCTGCGGCCAGCGCATGGCGGACGCAGACAGCACGATCCTCGTCACCATGGACGCCTACTACCGGAACGGCGAGCTGATCGACCACAAGGTAAAGGCCGACGAGGCCGTCGAGGCCGCCCGCAAGGACGGGACGGAGGTCGAGAAGGTGCTCGTCTTCCGGCGCATCCCGGGCGAGTACCACTCCGAGAGCCCGATGGTCGAGGGCCGCGACTTCTTCGTCGACGAGCTGCTCCCGAAGTACGAGGGGCAGGAGGTCGAGCCGGAGTCGATGGCGGCCGAGGACACCCTGTTCCTCATGTACACGAGCGGCACCACCGGCCGGCCGAAGGGTGCGCAGCACTCGATCGGCGGCTACATGTCCTACGTCACCGGTACGTCCAAGTACTACCAGGACATCCATCCGGACGACACGTACTGGTGCTTCGCCGACATCGGCTGGATCACCGGGCACTCCTACATCGTCTACGGTCCGCTCGCGCTCGGGACGACGAGCGTCATGTACGAGGGCGTCCCGACGTATCCGGACGCGGGCGGCCGTGGCGGATCGCCGAGAAGCTCGGCGTGGACATCTTCCACACCGCGCCGACGACGATCCGAATGCTGCGGAAGCTCGGCCCGGACGAGCCGGCGAAGTACGGCTACCACTTCAAGACGATGACGACGGTCGGCGAGCCGATCGAGCCCGACGTCTGGCGCTGGTACTTCAACGTCGTCGGCAAGGGCGAGGCGTCGATCACCGACACCTGGTGGTTGACCGAGACCGGGGGCTTCCTCGGCTCGACGCTACCGGGCCTCGAGAAGATGAAGCCCGGAAGCTGCGGCCCCACCGTGCTCGGCCTCTACGGCGTCATCTACGACGAGAACGGTGACGAGGTCCCGATGGGTTCCGGCAAGGCCGGCAACATCTGCATGCGCAACCCGTGGCCGGGCCGCATGCTCGGCATCTGGGGCCAGAACGAGCGCTTCGTGGACACGTACTACAAGAAGTACAACCGCGACCCGAAGAGCACGGACTGGCACGACTGGCCGTTCCTCGCCGGTGACGGGGCCGTGCAGGCGGCCGACGGCTACTACCGGATCCTCGGCCGCATCGACGACGTGATCAACGTCGCCGGCCACCGGCTCGGCACGAAGGAGCTCGAGTCGGCGGCGATCGAGGTCGACGAGGTCGCCGAGGCAGCCGCGGTGCCGGTGATCGACGAGCTGCGAGGCCGGGCCGTCGAGATGTACGTCTCGGTCAAGCCGGGTGTCGAGGACACCGAGGGCGTGGCCAAGAAGGTCACGGCCCAGATCGAGAAGAGCATCGGCAAGATCGCCCGCCCCAAGAACGTCTGGGTCGTGGCGGACATGCCGAAGACGCGCTCCGGCAAGATCATGCGGCGCGTGATCGCGAGCATCTCGAACTTCGCCGACGTCGGCGACGTGACGACGCTCGCCAATCCGGAGATCGTCGAGCAGATCAACGAGCACGTCCGCGCCGAGAAGGTTGCACGGGGCGAGACCCCGCGCGAGCTCTCGGAGCAGGAGCTGGCGGAGATCAAGGCCTTCGGCCAGGCGGAGTAGGCCGCCGGACTCGTGCATCATGCGGGGGAGCCTTCCGGCTCCCCCGCTCCGTCTTCGCCATGAATCCCGAAGAGCACCGGCAGCTCGGCGTCGAGCTCTACAACCGCACGTGGGAGCTGCTCGATGCCGGCGCGGACCCCGACGAGGTCGTCGATTGCGCGCACGCGTCGGCGCACCACTGGCGGCACGCAGCCGGTGCGACGCCGGCCAACCGCGCCCGCAGCCACTGGCTCTGCTCGCGTGTCCACGCCGTGCTCGGCCGGACGGAGCCGGCGCTCCATCACGCGCGCCGGTGCCTCGCGCTCGTCGAAGCGAACGGCGAGCAGATGGAGGATTGGGACCTCGCCGCCGCGTACGAGGGGCTCGCCCGTGCACACGCGGCGGCAGGCGAGGCTGCGGAGGCGCGGCGCTACGTCGAGCTGGGGCGTGTCGAGGCGGCGAAGATCGCCGATGTCGAGGACCGCGAGCACATCGAGTCTCAGCTCGACTCTGTCCTCGTCTAGATGTAGTTCCTGGCACGTTTGTTCTCCGGCCGCCTGGCTGGAAGGGAGCGGGGGGATCTGTCAAGAAGCTCGGCCGCATCGTCGGCGGCGCCGGCTGGCGCGTCCGCGGCGGCCGCCAGCACTACAACCCGCACCGCCAGGACGCGGCCGGGATCCCCCGCGGCACCGTCGGCTACGAGTACGTGCACATCGCCGTCGACGACTACAGCCGGCTGGCCTATGCAGAGGTGCTGCCGGACGAGAAGGCAACCACCGCGGCCGGCTTCCTCCGCCGCGCCGTCGCCTTCTACCGCCGCTACGGCATCCGCGTCCAAGCCATCCTCAGCGACAACGGCTCCTGCTACCGAGCGACCGCGCACGCACTCGCCTGCCGCAGGCTGCGGATCAAGCACCTCCGCAGCCGCCCCTACCGGCCGCAGACAAACGGCAAAGCAGAACGCTTCATCCGCACCATGCTCGCCGGCTGGGCCTACGGCGCCATCTACCGCTCAAGCCAAGAACGCACCAACGCCCTTGACGGCTGGCTCTGGCACTACAACCATCGACGCAGACACTCAGCCCTCGGCCACCGAGCCCCCGTGACCAGAACCAACCTGCTCGGGTCCTCATCTAGACCTGCAGGGCCCTCCTACGGCCGCCCGGGGTGGTAGAAACGCACTGCTGCGGACAGAGCGGCCGAGGTCGAAGGCACCCCAACGGGCGGATCCGGGTCAGGTGCCAACTGGACCGCCGACCTGAAGTTCGAGCGCCGTCGTCCGTTCCGTTGGATGCGCCGGGCAGGAGCTGCTCGGCGTGCTTGCGTTCGGACCTCAAGCAGCCGCGCCGAAGACCATCCGGCCGCGCGGGAGGTCGTACGTCACCGGCTGACGGCGGAGGAAGGCGTCGCCGACGAGCCCGTCGTGGACGATGCTCTGGAACATCGCGTCCGGCTGCTCCTGCGCGAGCTCGGGTGCGCCGGTCGGGTGCACGCTCCCGCGCAGCTGCGTGAAGTAGCGCGTGAAGCTGCCGCCGGTCTCGTCGGTGCCCTCGACCCGGCGGACCTCCGCTGACTCGAGGTCGACGCCCACTTCTGCCGCGAACCGCTCGTCGAGGATCAGGGAGTCGCTGCCCATGTCGACCTCGACCGAGATCGAGCGTCCGCCGGAGAGCGTGAGCGGGAGGAAGACGTCGAGCGGAGGGACCGTTCCGCTCGAGCGAGACCTCGACGACGCGGCCGCTGCCGAGGCGTGCAGCGAGCGTCTCCGCAGTCTCGAGCACGACCTGCCCGCCCGCGTAGTCGACGGTGAACGGCTGCTCGGCGAGAAACGCGAGCGAGAGGAAGCCACCGGTCGCGGCGAGCTCCGGCGGAAGCCCGTCGAGGTCGAGGACGCCGACCTCCCAGTTCCGGCGCTCGAGCGAGCCGAAGCGCAGCGACTCGACGCGCACGAGCTCGACCGCGATCTCCTGTCCGGACATGCGGCGACCGCGGAAGACGTCTCCCGTCGGCTTGCACCCGAGCCGTGCACAGAGGGTCGAGGAGAGGAGCGTCAGCCCGATCCCGGTGTCGAGGACGAAGCGCGCCGCCACGTCTCCCACCGTGACGGGGACCGTGACGAGGTGGTGGACCCGCTCGAACGGGACCCGCACGCTCAGCCGTCGAGGAGCGGCTCGAAGCGGCCCGGCTCGTCGAAGGGGCCGATCACCGCGAGCCGCAGGCGCTCGGCCGAGATCAGCTCGGCCGCCACGCGCGAGACGTCCTCACCGGTCACGGCGTCGATCCCGCGCAGCACGGCCTCCGGGTCGGGGAGCTGCCGCTCGAGCACTTCGCGGCGCAGCCCGAACAGCATCAACCCCTGGGGGCTCTCGAGCTGGAGCACGAAGCGGCCCTTCGCGAAGCTCCGGGCCTTCTCGAGCTCCTCCGCCGGCACCGGCTCGGAGGCGATCTTGTGCAGTTCGCCCGCGATCGTCGCGACGGCGTCGTCGATCCGGGCGATGTCCACACCGGCCTGTGTGTAGAGCGTGCCGGCGTCCGTGTAGCTGTGGTTGAGCCCGAAGACGTAGTAGGCGAGGCCGCGCCGCTCGCGCACCTCGCTGAAGAGGCGCGACGACATGCCGCCGCCGAGCACCGTGGCGAGGAGCTGCAGCGCATAGCGGTCGGGGTGGTCGAGCGGATAGCTGCGAACGCCGAGGGAGACGTGGGCCTGGTCCGACTGCTTCGTGAAGACCTCGACCCGCCTGTTGCCCGCGGACGGCCCGAGCGGCTCGGGCGTGCCGGTCGCTGTGGCGGGCAGGTCGCCGAGCAGCTCCTGCGCCCGTTCGAGCACGTCGTCGCCGGTGCGGCCCGCCAGACCGAGCACCATCCGGGCGGGCTTGTACCAGCGGTCGAGGTAGTCGGTGAACGTCGTGTGGGTCGCCCCGCGCACCGTCTCCTTGCGACCGATGATGTCCCAGCCGAGCGGCTGGTCGCCGAACAGGAGCCGCTCGTACACGCCGTCGATGAAGTCGCGCGGTGTGTCGAAGTACATGTTCATCTCTTCGATGATCACGCCCTTCTCGCGCTCGATCTCGTCCTCGGCGAAGCGGGAGTTGCGGAGCATGTCGACGAGGACGTCGAGCGCGACGTCGCGGTGCTCCGCCGCGCACTTGACGTAGTACGTCGTGTACTCCTTGCCGGTGAAGGCGTTGAACTCGCCGCCGATCGCATCGATTTCGCCGGCGATCTGGCGGGCGGTCGGGCGTCGCTCGGTGCCCTTGAAGAACATGTGCTCGGAGAAGTGGGCGATGCCGTTCGTCTCGGCCGTCTCGTAGCGGGAGCCGGCGGCGAGCATCACCATCACGGCCACGGACTGCGCATGCGGCAGCTCGGCCGTGAGGACGCGGAGGCCGTTGTCGAGTGTGTCGCGGCGGAAGACGCTCATCGCTCGATCGTATAGACGCGGCCGCGCTTCACAGCTCGGCAAGCTCGGCGAGCAGCCGGTCGACCTCGGCGAACGTGTTGTAGTGGACGAACCCGGCGCGGACGGCTCCCTCGGGCTCCAGCCCCAGCCGCGTCATCGCCTCGACCGCGTAGTAGTCGCCGTCCCAGACGGCGATGCCCCTCGCTGCCAGGCGCTCGGCCGCGACCCGCGGCGGTACGTCGGCGATGCGAACGGCGAAGGTCGGCACCCGCCCTTCGCTCCCGGGCAGGCCGTAGAGCGTGCAGCGCTCGGGGAGCCCGTCGAGGAACCGCCGTCCAAGCGCTGCCTCGTGCGCCCGGATCGCGTCCCAGCCGAGCTCGTCGAGGTACTCGACGGCGGCGATGAAGCCCGCCAGTAGCTCGTGCGCGAGCGTGCCCGTCTCGAACCGAGCGCCCGACCGGTTGCTCGGGAGCGGGTCGGACTTTGTACGGCCGCCACGCTTCCGCCACCTCGCGTCGCGCGTAGGCGAGCCCCAGGTGCGGCCCGAAGAACTTGTACGGCGAGCAGAGGAGGACGTCGACGCCGACCGCCTCGACGTCGATCGGCGCGTGCGGCGCGAAGTGGACGGCGTCCGCCCAGGCGAGTGCGCCGGCAGCGTGCGCGAGCTCGACGATCCTCTTCGCGTCCGTGAGCGTGCCGAAGGCGTTCGAGGCGAGCGGGAAGGCGACGACGCGTGTCCGCTCCGTGAGCCTCTCCTCGAGGCCGTCGAGGTCGACGGTCGTGTCGTCGCGGATGTCGGCGAAATGGACGCGGAGGTCGAGGTCGTGCGCGAGCTCGAGCCAGGGGGCGACGTTGCCGTCGTGGTCGAGGCGCGTGACGATGATCTCGTCGCCTGCCCGCAGGCTCCGCCCGAGTGCCCGCGTGAGCGAGAAGTTGAGCGTGGTCATGTTCTGCCCGAAGAGCGTCTCCTCGGGCCGGCAGCCGAGAAAGCCGGCCGCTGCGGCATGCGCGTGCTCGACGAGCTCGTTGCTCCGCCGGCTCGCCGCGAAGGCGCCGCCGAGGTTTGCGTTCGAGTCGCGCAGATAACCGGCTATCGCGTCGATCACGGATTGCGGGCACTGGGTGCCGCCGGGCCCGTCGAGGAAGGCGACGCCGGAGGCGAGCGCCGGGAAGCGGGCCCGGACTGCGTCGATGTCGAGGGCGGCGGCGGCCATGGCCGCGACGCTATCCGACCGTCTCTACACTCGGCCGAGGTGAGCACGACATTGACGCCGCCGCAGGAGCGGCTCGACCGCGGCGAGGGCACCGGCCTCGGTCGGCCCTGGCACGTGATCGTGCTCAACGACGACCACAACACCTTCCAGGGCGTCGCCTTCGCCCTGTCCAGCGTCATCCCCGGCGTCTCGTACGACGACGGGATGCGGTTCGCGGACACGATTCACCGCACGGGGCAGGCGATCGTCTGGTCGGGGCTGCGCGAGCAGGCAGAGCTGTACTGGGAGCAGCTGCGTGAGCGCGGGCTCACGATGGCGCCGCTCGAGCAGGATTGATCCCGCCTGCTCCGTCCGGACGCCCGCCTACGCTGCGGAACGTGCGCACGGCTGCGCCCGCTGTCTGAGGCCGAGTGCTACGTCCGCTGCTACGGCGGCTGGGAGCCGACGGTGACCATCGTCAAGCTCGAGCCCCGACGGCCGCGCTACGAGTCGAAGGTCTCGGGCGAGGAGCTGCGGCGGGAGTTCGAGGCGCGGATCGACGCGCGGCCGGACGATGTCGCGGCTGGTCTGGACGCCGCCGAGGCGGCCTAGCTCGCGCAGGGCACGCAACCGGCACAGAGTCGCAACCTGTGCGTGACGCCTCGTCGCCTACGGTTCCGGCAAGGGGATCTCGGCCCCCCATTGGGGGCATGCGTGTCGCGTTCTGACGACCTGGCCGCCGGCGACGTGACTCCGAGCGACGTGCCGGACGTCCTCGGGCCGGGCCTCGAGGTCGTCTTCGTCGGCATCAATCCCGGCCGCGTCTCGGCTACCGCGCGCGCCCACTTCGCCAACCCCCGCAACGACTTCTGGCGCCTGCTCCACGCAGCGCGGCTCACCTCCCGCCTCTACGAGCCGCAGGAGCAGTTCGAGCTGCCTGCCGAGGGCGTCGGGGTCACGAACGCCGCCTACCGCACGACACCCGGCTCCGGCGACCTTCGCCGCGCCGACTTCGCCGGCTCGGCCGAGCGCCTCGAGCGGATCGCGCGCGAGCTCCACCCGGCGTGGCTCGCCTTCGTCGGCAAGGAGGCGTACCGCGGCGCCTTCGGCGAGCGGCCCGAGCTCGGCTTGCAGGCGCGTGCCCTCGGTGAGACGAGGCTCTTCGTCCTTCCTTCCACCTCGCCCGCGAATGCCGCCGTGCCGTGGGACGAGCGGCTGCGCTGGTTCCAGGAGCTAGCCGGCCGGGTGACGGCCAGGCCACTTCGCGTCGGCGTCCGAGCGCTCGTGCTCGACCACGAGGGCCGAACGGTGCTCACGCGGTTCGACTTCTTGGACGGCCCGTGCTGGGCGCCGCCGGGCGGCGGAGTCGAAGCCGGCGAGGAAGACGAGCACGCGTTACGACGGGAGCTGCGCGAGGAGCTCGGTCTGCGGGAGTTCGACCTCGGGCCCCTGCTCTGGACGCGGGAGCATCGCTTTGCCGACATGGCTCGCTGGGGCGGGCAGACCGAACGGCACTACCTCGTCCGCGTGCCGCATTTCGAGCCCGCGCCGGAGCTCGATCTCGCCGCCGAGAAGGTCGGGGAGATCCGTTGGTTCGCGCCCCACGAGCTGGACGGCCTGCCGACGGCGCCGCGGTGCCTCGGGGGGCTCGTGCGCGACCTGCTCGAGCACGGTCCGCCGCCGGAGCCGTTCGACGCCGGCGTCTAGGTGTTCTGCCGCCGGGCGACCGTCGCCCGGACGCGGTCGCCGAGCTGCCTCCGTCTCGGCCGCCGCCCCGGCTGCGAGCGCGGCGGCCGTCTGCGCGGCCCGGTCGGCGCCCACTTCCTCGGGATCCCGGCGCAGATCGGCGGCTCGCACCCGCGCGACCGGCACCGGCATCAGCTTCGCCAGCGGCTCGTGATCGGCGTGCGCCGGTCGCGCCCGAACGCCTTCGGCCGCAGCCGCACTCCGGGCGGAGCCTGCCGCCGCTTGTACTCCGCCCGGTCGACGAGCGCCACCGCGCGGGCCACGACTTCCGGATCGAAGCCGGCCGCGTCCAGCTCCTCGAGCGAGCGGTCCTCCTCGACGTAGGCCTGGAGCACCCGATCGAGCTCCACGTAGGGGGGCAGCGAGTCCTCGTCGAGCTGGCCGGGTCGCAGCTCGGCGGTCGGCGCGCGGTCGATCGTGGACTGGGGGACGAGCTCGCGTCCTGCGCGCTCGTTCAGATGGCGGGCGAGCCGGTAGACGTCGGTCTTGAACACGTCCTTGAGCAGCGCGAAGCCGCCTGCCATGTCGCCGTACAGGGTCGCGTAGCCGACCGAGAGCTCCGACTTGTTGCCGGTGGCGACGAGCAGCCAGCCGAACGTGTTCGAGAGGGCCATCAGCAGCGTGCCGCGGACCCGCGCCTGGAGGTTCTCGTCCGCGAGCCCGTGCTCGTGGCCCTCCAGCGAGGACGCGAGCACGCCGGCGAACGCCTCGACGACCGGCTCGATCGGCAGCTCGCGGAAGCCGCAGCCCAGGTTCTCGGCGACGGCGCGCGCGTCGGCTCGCGTCTCCCCCGACGAGTAGCGGGAAGGGAGCGAGACGCAATGGACGGAGCCCGCTCCGAGCGCCTCGACCGCGAGCGTCGCGGTGAGGGCGGAGTCGATCCCGCCCGAGACGCCGACCACGACGCTCTCGAAGCTGTTCTTGTGCACGTAGTCGCGCAGGCCGAGCACGAGTGCACGCCGCATCTGCTCGAGCTCGTCGAGGAGCGGCGCGACCGTGCCGCCCCCGGGCTGCTCGAGATCGACCACGAGGAGGGCCTCCTCGAAGCCCGGCGCCCGCGCCAGCACCGTGCCGTCGCGGTCGATCACGAGCGAGTGGCCGTCGAAGACGAGCTCGTCCTGCGCCCCCACGGTGTTGCAGAGCGCGACCCGCACGCCGTTCTCGCGCGCCTGCGTACGGAAGATCTCCTCGCGCTCCTGCTCGCGTCCCACGTGGAACGGGGAAGCCGAGACGTTGACGATGAGCTCCGCGCCGGCCGCGGCGAGCTCGGTCGTGGGTGGCCCGGGGATCCACATGTCCTCGCAGATCGTGATCCCGACCTTCGTGTCCCCGACGTCGAGGAGCGAGATCTCGCCGCCGGGAGTGAAGTACCGCTTCTCGTCGAAGACGCCGTAGTTCGGCAGGTGCCGCTTCCTCGCGAACGCCTGCACCTCGCCGTCGGCGCAGACGGCGCACGCGTTGTAGAGGCACGCCGTCGAAGAGCGGCACGCCGACGAGCGCCACGATTCCCTTGGTGCGAGCCGCGATCTCGTCGAGCGAGGCGCGGGCCGCCCGCACGAACCCCGGTCGCAGGAGCAGGTCCTCGGGCGGATAGCCGGTGACCGCGAGCTCGGGAAGGAGGACGAGGTCGGCGCCCGCCGCGCTCGCCTCCTCGATCCGCGCGACGATCATGTCCCGGTTGCCGTCGAGGTCGCCGACGACCGGGTCGACCTGGGCCAAGGCCAGCCTCATAGCGGTTTCAGCCTAACAGTCGAAAACCAGGAAGAGGCGGTGCCTACGGCCGCTGCAGGCGGATGGCGTTCCAGTCGTGCTCGACGATCTCGTCGACTCGTCCGCGGAGCGACTCCGGCGGGTCGTGCTCTGCGTGGAGGTAGCGGCCCGCGAGCGCGTCGAACTCCCCCGAGGCGAGCGCGCGCACGAGCTGCGGCGCGCACTCCGGCGGCGTCCACGGCGCGTCGGCCGGGAAGTCGGACGGTCATCGCTGTCTGCACGAGCCCGGGCTGATGACGAAGACGGGGATCCGGTCGCGGAGCGCGTTCGCGAGCGTCTCGCCGTAGCGGCAGACGGCGGCCTTCGAGGCCGTGTAGCCGGTCTCGGTCGCCCCGGGCAGGTACGGAGGAGCCGCTGCCGACGATCACGATCCGGCCGCGGCCGCGCTCGAGCATGCCGGGGATGACCGTCCGGCAGGAGAGGTGGACGCCGAGCACGTTCACCTCGAAGGTGCTCCACCACTCCTCCGGGTCGACCTCCCACGTGACTTCATGGCTCCCCGTGCCGGCGTTCGCGACGAGAAGGTCGACCTCGCCGAGCTCCGCGAACCAGCGCTCGACGTCGTCGCGCCTCGAGACGTCGCCGACGAGCGCGCGACCACCGATCTCGGCCGCGACCGCCTCCACCTGCTCGGCGGTGCGGCCGCTGACCGCGACCTCCATCCCGGCGCCGGCCAGCTCGCGCGCGATGTTGGCGCCGATTCCGCGGCCTCCGCCCGTGACGAACGCCCTGCCCTCCAGCTCGCTCACGTGGCCAGTCTACGAGCCACGGCCGCGCCGACGGCGGCGTGTCCCTCGGCGTCCAGGTGGATGCCGTCGAGCATCGAGTACGACACGAGCTCCGCGAGCTGCAGCAGCTCTGCGCCGGCTTCTCCCGCGACCTGCTCGAGGAGAGCCGGCAGCCGCTCCGCCTTCGCCCCGGCGCCCTCGAATCCCTCTCGCGCGATCGGGCCCAGGCGCGGCAACCCGAGCACGAGGACGCGCGGCGCGCTACCGCCCGGCCCGGCGCCGCTCGCGAGAGCGATCTCCGCGAGCAGCCCGACGCCGCGTGCGATCTCGTACGCGCCGGCGGCGAAGCGCGCCTTCAGGTCGTTCGTGCCGAGGAAGATCGCAACCGCGTCGAGCGGCGCGTGCGAGGCGAGGCACGGGGGCAGGTAGTCGGCGCCGCGCCGGTGCGGCGAGAGCGGGTCCTCGTACACCGTCGTCCGTCCGGGCAGGCCCTCTTCGACGACCCGCCAGTCGGAGCCGAGCTCCCGGGCGAGCACGCCGGGCCAGCGGATCTCCGGAGGGAAGCGGCTCTCGTCGTCGCCCGGCACCGTCCCGTACGTGTTCGAGTCGCCGAAGCAGAGGAGGGTGCGGGGCATCGCCGGCGAGTCTACTTCCTTGCCCAGCGATGTTAGTGGACGCTAACCTAGTGAGCGCTAACTTTCGGGGAGGGGAGACGGGACGTGAGAGCACGGATCTTCGCCGAGGAGTACCGCAAGTGGTGGACGCTCGCCGCGGTCTCCTTCGGCCTCTTCATGATCATGCTCGACAACACGGTCGTGAACGTCGCGCTGCCGACGATGGAGAAGGACCTCCACGTCTCGATCTCGTCGCTCGAATGGATCGTCACCGCCTACGCGCTGACCTTCGCGGCGCTGATGATCACCGGCGGCAAGCTCGCCGACCTGTACGGCCGCCGGCGCATTTTCGTCGTCGGGCTGGCGATCTTCACGCTCTCGTCGCTTGCGTGCGGTCTCGCACCGAGCGCCGGCGTCCTGATCGGAGCGCGTGCGGTGCAGGGTTCCGGCGCGGCGCTGATGAACCCGGCGACGCTCTCGATCATCACCGCCACCTTCCCGCCGAGGCAGCGGGGACAGGCGATCGGAATCTGGGCCGGCGTCTCGGCGCTCGCGCTCGCGATCGGCCCGCTCGCCGGCGGCCTGATCGTCGACAACATCAACTGGAACTGGATCTTCTTCGTCAACGTACCGGTCGGTGCGCTCGGCATCGTCGCGTCGCGGATCTTCATCCGGGAGTCGCGCGACACCTCGCGCGAGCAGAGCATCGACCTGCCGGGTCTCGTCACCTCCGGAGCGGGGCTGCTCGCGCTCAGCTACGGGCTGATCGAGGGCAACAAGCACGGTTGGCTCTCGGCCGAGATCCTGGCCCTCTTCGCCGCCGCCGCGGTGCTCCTCGTCGCCTTCGTCGTGCTCGAGCACCGTCAGCGGCTGCCGATGCTCGACCTGTCGCTGTTCCGGATCGGCGCGTTCGCGGGCGCGAACATCGTCGCGATGATGGTCTCGCTCGCGATGTTCGGCGTCTTCTTCTTCGTCTCGCTCTACGTCCAGAACATCCTCGGCTACTCGCCCACGAAGGCGGGCGCGATCTTCCTGCCGATGACGATCCTGATCATCATCGTCGCGCCGATCGCCGGCAGGCTCTCGGACCGGCTCGGCTCGCGCTGGCTCATGGGCGGCGGGATGACGCTGCTCGGCGTGTCGCTCCTCTTCTACCAGCGCGCGGGCGTCCACTCGGACTTCTGGACGCTGCTGCCCGCGATGCTGCTCGGCGGAGTGGGGATGGCGTGCACGATGTCGCCGATGACGTCGGCGGCGATGGGCGCCGTCCCGATCGACAAGGCCGGCGTCGGCTCGGGCGTCCTGAACAGCTTCCGCCAGGTCGGCGGGGCGCTCGGGATCGCGCTCATCGGGGCCATCGTCTCGTCGTACATGCACCATGGGCCTCGTACGCTCGCCGGAGCCCAGGACTACGTGCACGGGCTCCACGTCGCGCTCGCGGTCAGCGCGGCCATCAGCTTTGCCGCGGCGATCGTCGCCGTCCTCACGGTGCGGACCCGGCCGTCCGTCGAGCACGCGCACGTCGCGGAGATGGCGGCGTGACGGGCACGACGGCCCGCATGCCGGCGGCCGAGCGTCGCCGCCACCTCGTGGAGACCGCGATCCGGCTCTTCACGGAGGGCAGCTACCGGGGCACGACGACGGCGGAGATAGCGCACGCGGCCGGTGTCTCCGAGCCGATCCTCTACCGGCACTTCGCCTCGAAACGCGACCTCTACCTCGCCGCGCTCGAGCACGGTTGGGAACGGACGCGGGCCGTCTGGGAGAAGGAGCTGGACGACGCTCCGGATGCGTGCGCGGCGGTCGAGGCGATCGGCAAGGGTCACGTCTCGGTCCGCTCGCCGAAGCTCCAGCTCGCCGAGCTGTGGGTGCAGGCGCTGAGCGAGGCGTCGGAGGATGCGGAGCTCCGGCGGCACCTGCGCCGTCACATGCGCGATGTGCACGACTTCTTCGCCTCGCTCCTGCAGCGAGGCCAGGAGCAGGGCACCATCGCGCGGGACAGGAATCCGGACGCCGAGGCGTGGGTCATGCTCGCCGGCGGAATCCTGGCGATGGTGGGGCGCCGGATCGGGCTGCTCGACGACGCCGAGCTCGACGCGATCCGCGCCGCGCGTCTGGCCTGGCTGCGGGCGTAGCTCGCGAGACCTTCGGTCTCGCTCGCTTGCCGGGCGAAGAGCTGCGCTCTTCGCCCGGTAGTTCGCGAAGCCTGCGGCTTCGCGAACTGGGTGAAGGAACTCGGGCCGGGAGAGCGTGGTCTCCCGGCCCTCGTGCTGTCAGGGCTTGCTTGGGGCGCGGGAGGTTCGAGCGCCGTGTCGGGGTCGCGTGGGGGCAGGCCGCCTGCGGCGGCGTGCCCGCCCGCGACGGGTTCGGCGGCGTCGTAACGCATCGTTACGCCGCCGCCCGAGCGCAGCCGGGGGTTCCAGCGCTTCGACCACACCCCCGGCAAAGGGCCGCAGCGTACGCGTGAGCGTACGCTCCGGCCGAACCGCGCTCGCGCCGGCCTCCGCCGCGCGCGAGCGCACCAGAGAGGCCTCCCGTCCACAGCATCCCAAAGCAAAGACAGCACGGAGCCGGCCGGAGACCACGCTCTCCCGTCGGCGGAGTTCCCTGACTCCCCCGGGCGAAGAGCGCAGCTCTTCGCCCGCTCAACGAGAAGGCCCCGGCTGCGGCTCCGGGGCCTTCTCGAGAGGCACGCCCATCTCGCTGTGGTTCTGACTCGGCGGATCTGCGGCCAGTCCGCATTCGTCTGCCCCCAGGAGCCCCCGGCGTGCCCTCCTGCAAACCTCGGCCTGGCGTCGGCCCGGGTTGCAAGGTGCGCTCACTATAGGAGGGGCCGACGGGTCCGTCAAGTGACCAAGTCAAGTGATCCTGCAGTACCTGTGGTTGACCAACTTTCCCTATCAACTGGCCCAAAAGGGGGATGTTCGAAGCAGACAGCTTGCGCTTTGGTGAAGTATCCGCTTTCCTACGTGAGTTCACGTGAGCCGTACGAGAGACACCCTCGGTACTACGAGCCGCAGGTCCGCTGGGGCGAGGCTCCGGCTCGGCGAGCGGCTGCGTCAGCTCCGGACCGCGGCCGGCCTCACGCAGAGCGAGCTCGCCGGCGACCGCTTCTCGAAGGAATACGTGTCCCAGATCGAGCGTGGCAAGACGCGCCCGACCCCCGAGACGATCGACTGGCTCGCCGGCCGGCTGGGCGTCGACGCCGGCTTTCTCGCGAACGGGGTCGCCACCGACGAGCGGGAGAGGCTCGAGGGCGCTCTCGCCCGAGCCGAGGCGCTCTACGAGGCGAACGACGATCGAGAGGCTGTCGAGGCGTTCGAGCCGCTCGTCGCAGCCGCGCGCGCGACCGGCGTGCCGGAGCTGCAGGTTCGGGCGCTCCTCGGCGCCGGGCTGGCGAAGATGCGGGTCGGCGAGCAGCGCGTGGCGCTCGGTCGGCTCGAGGACGCGCGCGCGATCTCCGAGGCGGAGTCGTTCTCGGACGTGGAGCGGGCCGCCGTCCTGCTCTGGCTCGGCGTCTGTCGCTACCAGCTCTCGAGCGTCCAGACGGCGCTCCCCATCTACAACGAGGCGCTGGCGCTCGCGGAGCGGTCGGGCCTGCCGTGCGACGCGCTCAAGGCGAACATCCTCTCCTGGCGCTCCCGCTGCTGGCGTCGTCACCGCGACTATGAGGCTGCGCGGGACGACGTCGAGAAGGCGCTCGAGCTCGCGCGCGGCGTCGACGACCTCCGCACGATCGGCGCGGCGTACTTCCAGGCGTCTCTCGTCGCCGACCGCGAGGGCCACTGGGTGCTCGCGCGCACCTATGCCGAGCGCGCCCGCGAGGCGTACGCGCAGCTCTCCGACCGCGTGCACGTCGGCCAGCTGACGAACAACCTCGGCGGGCTCGAGTTCCTGCTCGGCAACGTCGACGGCGGGATCGGGCTGCTCAAGGAAGCCTTCTCGATCGCGCTCGAGACGGGGAGGCAGGCCGACGCTGCGCAGGCGGTGTCGTCGCTCGCGCAGATTCACCTCCGCACCGGCGCGGTCGAGCAGGCGGAGAAGCAGGCCCGGCACGCGCTCGAGCTGCTCGAGGGACGCGTCGACTACATCGACGAGATCGGGAATGCACAGCTCGTGCTCGGGCGCTCGCTGCTCGAGCAAGGACGCCTCGACGAGGCCGAGGCGGCCTTCGCCGAGGGCGAGGCGAGCTTCGCGCAGCTCGGCTCCGGGAGCCACCGCGCCGCAGCGTGGCTGGCGCGCGGCGATCTCGCGACCCGGAGGGGCGACCACAAACGGGCGGCCGAGCTCTACCGCGCGGCCGCGGCGGCTCTGCAGGACGTGCGCTTCTGATGAGGGGATGGAAGGAGGTGACGGCATGACCAAGGCGCGGCTCATCTACTTGGTGCTCGTGCTCTCCTCGCTCGTCGCGGTTCTCCTCGCGAACCTGCGGATCTTGGGGATGAGCGACGGCGGCGGCCCGTAGCCGTCCGAGGTTTGGCCTAGTAGTGCCCAGGGCGGCGTCGTTTTCGACGCCGCCGCACTATTGGACGTGGGCCGGGGTCTAGCCGACGTCTCCGCTGACCGAGCCCATGCGCTCGAGCACGACCTGGGGGATGCGGGCGGTCGGGCTGAGCCGCAGGCACATCCGGACGACCTCGGCGCAATCCTCGGGCCGGATCATCTCGTCGGGCTCGATCTTCGACCACTGCGCCATCGCCGTGTCGACGAAGCCCGGGCAGACGGCGATCGATCGCACGCCGTCGGCGTCGAGCTCGGCGTTGAGGGAGCGGGTGAGCGCGATCACGGCCGCCTTCGTCGCTCCGTAGGTCGCGAGCCACGGTGTGGGCAGCGTGCCCGCGATCGAGGCGAGGTTGACGATCCAGCCGCGCGACTCGCGTAGGAGGGGTATCGCCGCCTGCGTGACGAGGAAGAGACCGCGGAGGTTGACGCCGAGCTGGAGGTCGAGATGCTTGACGGGAAGCTCCTCCACGCGGCCGCCGATGCCGATGCCGGCAGAGTTGACGAGGACGTCGAGCCGGCCGAAGCGTCCCCGGTGCTCGGCCACGGCCCGCTCGCAGTCGGCGGCGTCCGCGAGGTCCGCGGCCACGGCCGCGGCGCCGAGCTCCGCCGCGGCTGTCTCGACCCGCTCTCGCCGGCGCGACACGAGCGTCAGGCCGAAGCCCTCCTCGCGCAGCATGCGGGCGATCGCGAGCCCGATCCCGGACGAGCCGCCGGTGACGAGTGCAGCCCTCTCCACTACGCCTACAGTAACGGCGTGGAGACGGCGGGACTCACGAGCCTGAGTGTCGGCGGCGGCTGCGCTGCGAAGTACTCGGCCGCCCGGCTCGAGCAGCTGCTCAAGGGCTTCGTGCCGGCGGAGGCGGAGGACCTCCTCGTCGGTCTGGACCCGGCCGACGACGCCGCCGTCTACCGGCTCGACGAGGAGCGTGCGCTCGTCTTCACCGTCGACTTCTTCCCGCCGCTCGTGGACGACCCGGCGCTGTTCGGGCGGATCGCGGCCACGAACGCCCTCAACGACGTGTTCGCGATGGGCGGCACGCCGTTGCTCGCGCTCTCGATCGCGGCCTTCCCCGAGGAGCTCGCGACCGAGGCGGTCGCGGCGGTGTTCGCCGGCGCGGAGGAGCAGGTGCGCGCGGCCGGCGCGATCCTCGCCGGCGGCCACACGATCCGTGACGCCGAGCCGAAGTACGGGCTCGCCGTCGTCGGCACCGTCCACCCGGACGGCATCTGGGTCAAGAGCGGCGCGCGCCCCGGCGACGCGGTCTTCCTCACGAAGCCGCTCGGCACCGGGCTCGTGCTCGCGGCGAAGGGCGAGATCGGCGAGGCGGCGCGCTGGATGACCACGCTCGGCGACCGCGTCGCCGAGGCATTGCGGCCGTTCTCGCCGCACGCGGTGACCGACGTGACCGGCTTCGGGCTCTTCGGCCATGCTCACGAGACGGCGGAGCGAAGCGGCGTGCGGCTCGTCCTCGACTCGGCGTCGCTGCCCGCGCTCGGCGGTGCGCTCGAGGCGGCGCGCGCAGGCGTGCGCACCGGAGGCGACCCGCGCAACCGTGAGTTCGCGCCGGTCGAGGCGCGCGGCGTCTCCGAGGAGTTGCTCGCCCTCGGCTACGACGCGCAGACCGCCGGGGGCTTCCTCGTCTCGCTGCCGGCCGAGAAGGCGCTCTCGCTGCAGAGTGAGTTCCGTGCGCGTGACCTGTTCATCGCACGGGTCGGGTCCGTCGAGGAAGGCGAAGGCGTTGTCGTCCGTTAGCGTCGGGAGCCACCGGCTCGCGCTGGAGCTCTCGCCGGTCGTGTTCCGGCGGATCGCGCTCGCGGCCGTCGGGGCGCTCGTCCTCATCGTCGCCACCGGCGCGACGGTGCGCCTCACCGGCTCGGGGCTCGGCTGTCCGGAGTGGCCGACGTGCACCACGCAGCACGCGCTGCCGCGCGGCTACCACTCGGACATCGAGTTCGGCAACCGCGTCGTCTCCGCCGTGACGGTAATCGCGACTCTCGTCCTCGCGGTCGCCGCCTGGCGGACGCGCGGACTCGGCCGCCTTCCCCGCCGGCTCGCGACGGGCGTGTTCGCAGGGACGCTCGCGCAGGCGCCGCTCGGCGCGATCACCGTCTACTACGACCTCAACCCGTACCTCGTCATCTCGCACCTGCTGCTCTCGCTCGCGGTGCTCTCGCTCGGAGTGCTCACGCTGCTCGAGGCGACCCGGCTCGTGCGCGGGAAGGGAGCAGCGCCCCTGCCCTCGATCGCGCGGCTCGGCGGCTCCGTCTTGCTCGTCGCCGTCGTCGTCCTCGCCGTGAGCGGGACGGCCGCGACGGCGGCGGGCCGTTTCCCCGGCAGCTCCGGCGCGCAGGTCGTGCCACGGCTGGGCGCGTTCTACCCCGCCGTCTACTGGCACGTTCGGGCCGTCGCGGCCTTCGGAGTCGTCTTCCTCGCGCTGGCGGCCTGGGCGTGGACGCGGCGCCGCGTCCACCCGTGGCTCCTGCGGGGCTGCGCGGGCCTGCTCGGGATCCTCGCGGTGCAGATGACGGTCGGGGAGGTGCAGTACCGCACGTACGGCGACGTCCCGTGGTGGCTCGTGCTGCTGCATGTGGCGACGGCGGCCATGCTCGTGGGGTGGACGGTCGGGCTCGTGGCGCGGCTCTGGCGGCCGGTGTGCGGACCCGAGACTTCCTCGGTGGGGCACTAGACTGGCCGGATGTCGGAGCTGACGGTCTCCTCGCGGCCCGAGTTGAACCGGCCGGTGCTCGTCGCGGCCTTCCGGGGCTGGAACGACGGCGGCCAGGGCGCGACGCTCGGCGGAGGCTATCTCGCCCGGCGCTGGGGGGCCGAGGCCTTCGCGGAGATCGACCCGGAGAGCTTCTACGACTTCCAGGCGGTGCGCCCGCAGGTCTCGCTCGAGGACGGCCTGACGCGGAAGCTCGAATGGCCGGCCAACACGTTTCACCATGCTGCGATCCCCGGACTCGACCGTGACGTCGTGATCCTGCTCGGCGTCGAGCCGAACCTGCGCTGGCGGACGTATTCGAGCCTCGTCGTCGATCTGGCGCAGGAGCTCGGGGTCGAGCTCGTCGTCACCCTCGGCTCTCTCCTCGCGGACGTCCCGCACACGCGTGCGGCGCCGGTGAGCGCGGCGGCGAGCGATTCCGCTCTCGTCGAGGAGCTCGGGGTCGAGCCGTCGCGCTACGAGGGTCCGACGGGCATCCTCGGCGTCCTGCTCGACGCGTGCCGGCAGGCAGGGCTTCCCTCGGTGAGCCTGTGGGCGGCCGTGCCGCACTACGTCTCGCTCGCCCCGAGCCCCCGCGCGGCCCTCGCGCTCTGCCGCCGCTTCGGCGAGCTCGTGGGCGTCGACGTCGACCTCGAGGAGCTCGAGCAGGCGGCCGAGGAGTACAGCGAGCAGGTGACGGAGGCGGTCGCGTCCGATGCCGAGACGGCCGCGTACGTCGAGGAGCTCGAGCGTCGCGCCGATCTGATGGAGCAGGCGGAGGAGCTTCCGTCCGGCGACAGCCTCGCCGCGGAGCTCACGCGCTTCCTCCGCGAGCGCGAGCGGGACGGCGAGGACGGCGGCGAGAGCGCCGGCGGCCCCGCCGGCTAGCCCCAGGCGGAGTTCAGCGCGTCGTAGTTCGTCGTCAGGCGGATCGGATCGGTGCCGTCGGTGCGCACCGTGTAGACGTCGGGAGCCGCCGCTCCGCTTGCCCTTGCGGTGACGACGAAGCGCGTGCCGTCGGGTGACCAGGCGAGCGACGAGACGGAGACGAACGGCAGTTGCGACTGCGTCGAGCCGACCACCACGGTCGTCCCGCTCCGGCCGGTGAGATAGGCGAGCCGGCCGTCCGCCGACCAAGCAGGGTGGCTGCCCTTGCCGACACGCACGGCATCCGTCCCGTCGGGGTTCGCCGTCCAGACGCCGCGGGCGACATAGGCGATCCTCGACGGTCCCCAGGCCGGCTGAGCACCGGCGGCCCCGAGGTCGCGGACGGCCCCGCCTGCGGCCGGGACCGTATAGAGCTCGGCGGGGCTGTCGCAGCCGCTCTCCGAGAAGAGGATCGTGCTGCCGTCGGGCGACCACGTCGGGGAGTCGTCGAAGGTGCAGTTCTCCGGGTTCGTGAGTACGCGCAGCGCCTGGCCGCCGGCGCCCGCGATCCGGATCCCGTCGGAGCACCCCGCGCAGCTGAGGCCGGTGAACTTCGCCCAGACGTAGGCGATCTCACTCCCATCCGGCGAGAGGGCAGGTTGCGTCTCCTGTGCCTGGACGTTCGTGATCCGGCGCGGGCCGCTGCCGTCGGGCGCCACGGAGTAGAGGTTGGAGAACGGCTCGTCGCAGTACCCCCGGCTCTCGTAGACGATCGAGCGGCCGGCGAACTGGAGCGGCCCGGCCGCCGCCGCCCAAACGTTGCCGTCCGACCAGCAGCCCGGGATGCGTGCGTACGTCTTCGCCCGCCCACCGTGCACCGGAGCCGCCCCGAGCGTGAACCCGGAGCCGTGCTTCCGGGTGACGATCGCGAGCCGGCCGTCCGCCGAACGGGGATCGAGCCAGCGGCTGTGGTAGTGGTTGACGACGATCAGTCGCTGCAGGGCGTCCCAGGCGATGCTGGTGGTCGTGCTCACGTGCCTGTCGAGCACGAGCTCGCCGTTCGAGGTCCACTCCCGCAGTCTCGGCCAGGCGAGGACGGCCAGCCGGCTGCCGTCGGGCGACCAGCTCGGCGTGCCGTAGTGCGCGCCGACTCTCGCCTTGAACCGCAGGTGCCCGCTCTCGTCGTAGACGTCGACGACCGAGCCCTTCTTGTCGGTGATCGCGAGCAGCCCCTGCTCCGACCACGCCGCGGCGCCGGCCGCGGGCACCGCCCAGGCCTCGCGGCCGCGCGGCGTGACGGCGGTGGTCGAGTGGCCGTGCGTGCCGGTGAGCAGCAGGCGTCCGTCGGGAGACCAGGGTTGCGCCGCCGCGAGACCGGAGACCCCGCGGACGCGCACCGTCTTGTGCCCGGGCTGCAGGATCCACAGTCCGCTCGCCGTCGTCATGGCGGCGAGCCGCTTGCCGTGCGGCTGCCACGCGAGCGCGGTGGAGCTGTCGAAGCCGAAGCGGCTCTGCGGGGAGACGCGGTGCAGCCCGTGTCCGCCGATCCCGACCTCGTAGACGGCGCCCTTGGGGATGCGGTCGCTGACGAAGGCGACGCGCTTGCCGTCGGGCGAGACGACCGGGTTCGCGTCCCGGTACGGGCTGCGGCTGAGGTCGACACGGCGGCCGCTCGGGTCGAGGCGGTAGATCTCGCCTGAGACCGAAGGCGCACGGTCTGCAGAGAAGACGATGGCGCCCTGCGATGTCGTGGCGCTGCCCGATGCCGCGGTGACCGTGGCGGTGACCGCTACCGCAGCGAGCGCAAGGCTCCGCTTCACGGTGCGAATCTAGTACGTGCGGATCAGGACTTTGTAAGGGGTCAGCGGGCGGCGAGCAGCTCGAGCCGGTTGCCCCACGGATCCGCTGTGTAGAAGCGGCGGGCGCCGGGGAGCGCCGTGTCCCATTCGACGGGCGAGCCTGCGGCGGCGAGGCGCGTCGCGAGCGCATCGAGGTCCTCGGCGGAGACGCGGAAGGCGGGATGTGCCTTGCGCGATGGAGCGAACGGCTCCTCGACTCCGACGTGGAGCTGCCGGTCCCCGAGCACGAACCACGCGCCGCCGCGCGAGCGGAGCGGCTCGGGCTTCTCGAGCTCGGACAGGCCGAGCAGCCCGCCGAAGAAGCGTCGCGCCTCGGCCTCGCAGCCGCGCGGCGCGGCGATCTGGACGTGGTCGAGCTCGATCACCCTGCTTCGGCGGCGGCAGCGTCCTCCGCCTTGGCGGCGGAGCCGGCTCGGCCGGCTGCCGCCGGCTCGCCGACCGCCGGCTCTGGGGCCGTCTCCTCCGCAGCCTTGCCCTCGGGCGTCTTCCCCCCGGAAGCCGCAGCCTTCGCCGAGGCGGATCCCTTCCGCTTCCGCCGCCGCCGGCGCCGGTTGCGGCCGGAGCCCTGCTTCGGCAGCTGGGAGGTTCTCCGAGAGCGCGAGCGCGACCTCCTGGATCGTGCCGAGCCGTTCGCGCGCCTCGTCGATGAGCTTCGTCGCGCGCGGGGTGTAGCCCTCGGCCGACGCGAGCAGCGCCGCTCCGACCGGCCGTGGCAGCTCGAGCGCCGCCCGCACGAGCTTCGCCGCGTTCTCCTCGTGCCGGTGGCCGCGGGAGTTGGCGAGGGCGCCGAGCAGCCGCTTCGCCTCCGGGTACTCGGCCGACGCACGCCGGTCCTGCACCTTGCGGGTCGCCCGCGCGAGCCGCCACGTCCAGCGGGCGAGGATCTGCTCAGGCGCATCCGGCTTGCTCTCGGCGATCGCCCGCAGGAGCGTGCGAATGCCGGCCAGCCGTTCCTTCTCCCAGGTCGGCGCCTGGGTCACGAGTGTGACGAGGTCGTCGAAGTCGGCGCGCTCGACCCGCATCGAGACGCGGTCCTGGAGTGCCATCATGCGCAGCCGCCGGTTCGGGTTCTCGGCGGCACACGTCGTGAGGAACTGCTCGAGTGCCGCCTTGCTCGCGCTCCGGTCGGTCAGCTTCTGGACGAACGAGGCGCGCTCTTCGAAGCGGATCTGCCGGCCGGCGATCGTCGCCCAGTAGCGCTGCTCGTCCTCGTCGAGGTACTTCGGGTCGATCCGCTGCCACTCCCGCTGGATGACGCCGATGCGGCGGCGCACGTCCGGCGTGACGGGGACGAGCCACGGCGCCGGCGTGAGGCGGCGGCGCGCGCGGCGTTGCGAGCGGCGGCGCGGCGCCGGGGTCACGCGCGCTCCCTCGCGGTAGAAGTCGGCGTCGAGCAGCGAATGGAGCGAGACGACACGCTCGTTGTGTGTCGCGCCCTTCGGGACGAAGTCGACGACGATGCCGGCCTCCTTGCGCGGGTGGAGGCGCATGATCCGGCCGATCCGCTGCTGGTAGACGCGGCGGGAAGCCGTGGGCGCGAGATGCATGCAGACCGTCGCGCGAGGCGAGTTCCACCCCTCGGCGAGCAGCTGCGCGTTGACGAGGACGTTGATCTCGCCGCGCTCGTAGGCGGCGAGCGTCTCGGCGAGGCGTACCGGCGGCGTCCGGCCCGAGACCGCCTCCGCCTTCAGCCCGGCCGCGCGGAACTCCGTCGCGAGGTTGTAGGCGTGGTCGACGCCCGCGGCGTAGACGATGCCCGGCGTGTTGTCGAAGCGGTCGCGGTAGAGGCTCGCCGCGGCCTGGTTGAGCGCCTCGTGGTCGAGGGTCTTGGCGAGGATCTCCTGGTCGAAGTCGCCGCCGACGATCGGCACCGAGTTGATCGCCGCGACCGGCGGCACGCGCAGGTCGCGCAGCGGCGCGATCAGGCCGCGGCGGGCGGCGTCCTGCAGCGGCAGGTCGTCGACCGAGGCGGGGAAGACGTCGGAGACCTGCTTCGCGATCAGCTGCTCCGTCGCCGTCATCCCGATGTAGAGGGGCTCCGGGAAGGAGCGGATCGCAGCCGACGTCTTCTCCCCGAGTGCCGTGTGCGCCTCGTCGCAGATCACGAGCTGGTAGGCGTCGCGGTCGATCTCCTCGACGTGGCGCGCGAACCAGGCGTAGGTCTGGATCGTGAGCGGGACTCTGCGCACCATGCGGTCGCCGCGCTTGACGATCTCCGTCAGCCGGTCGCCGTAGCCCTCCGTCTCGAGATCCCGCTGGAACTGGGAGACGAGCAGGCGCCGGTGGGTGAGAATGAGCACGCCCAGCGTGCGGGCCGCCTCGACGAAGCCGGCGGCGGCGATGGTCTTGCCCGATGCGGTCGGGTGGCGGAACCGGTAGCGGCGGACCGCGCCGGGGTCGTCCTGCTCCGGCTCCTCCGGCAGCTCGGCGTCCTCGATCGCGACGACGAGGGTCGAGTCCTCGTCCGCGTCCTCGAACTCCTGCTCCGCGAGCTCCTCTGCCGTCGCGTGGCCGTTGCCGTTCCCGTTGCCCTCGTAGTGCTGGCTCGCGGCGATCAGCTCGGTGAGCATTCCCGCCAGTGCGTCGACCTGGTGGCGCCGTAGCGCGGTGCCGGTGGCGGTACTGGGGTTCGGCTCGGCTAGGACGCGTTCGAGCCCGAGCAGGAGGCCGTAGCGAACCCTCCACTGCGAGGACGGCTCCCGCAGTCCTGCATCCATCTCCGCGAGAGCCTCGTCGAGGGCGCGGCGGCGGGCGGTTCCCTCGGCGAGGGCCTTCGCCGGATCCTCCTCCTCGCGCAGGAACGGCTCGCCGGCCCACGCCTGCGCGCGGAGAGCATCGCCGGCTACCGGATCGGCCGCCTGCGAGATGGTCGGCTGCTGAGTCGCTTCCTGCATATGCACAGCACGGGCGTGCTGCCGGTTACTCGAGAAGATGCGCGCTCTGCCGATTCCCCTGGGCGAGCGACGCTCCTGGAAGGATACCCGGAGCGGGGGTGCCGTCAACCTCGACGGCGCGATTCCTCAGACTCCGAGACCGCCGAAGATGGCGAAGCGATTCTGTGGCATCTCCTCCCAGACGACCTCTCCGCCCGTCTCGACCTCGCCGTGCAGGCGCTTCGCGAGCGCCTCCGCGTCCTCCTTGCTCGCGGTGCCGACGATCAGGTACGTGAAGCGCCGCTCGGGCCGGTAGCCCTCGCCCTCTAGCCGCTCCGCGAGGTCGCGTGCTCTCTCGTGCGACCCGCAGTCGACGCGCACCTCCCACGGCGCGTAGCCGCGGTCGAGCTCTTCCTGCTCCCACGTCTCGGTCGGCGGGTCGTCGTCCCAGCGCTCCTCGCTCTCGAGCCAGTGCTCGACACGGCTCGTGCGGGCCTCGACGCTCTCCGAGCGCAGCTCGGCCTCGACGACGGCGTGCGCTTTCTCCGCCGCGGCGCGAGTCGCCGCGTAGACGAAGACGGTCTCACCGTCGCGGGACACTGCGAGCCGATGCGCCTCGAGATCTTTCGCGAGCTCGCCCGCCTCGGAGCTGAGCTCGCCGCCGAGCCGCTCGAGCAGCCCGCGGGCGTGCTCCTCCTCCTCGACTTCGATCCGGATGCGCCAGTCGTCGTTCGCCATGCCGTCGCGAGCGTAACCTGCGGCGGGTGGACTGGCGCGGGCGGTACGTACAGGCGGCGGCTCGCTACGAGGCGGGGGAGACGCGGGAGCGCGACGAGAGGCAGCTCGTCCGGCTCGGCAACACGGCGTGGGCGGCGGGGCTCTCGCTGCTCATGGCGGGCGATTCGGAGCAGGCGGCGGACTGGCTGCGGCGGGCGGCTGCGCGCTACCGCGAGAGCTGGGACGCCGGTGCGGCTCTGGATGCGTGGGGCAGGCCGATAGCCGTGCTGAAGGCGCTGTTGATCGCGGGCGCTGACGCTTCGGATGCGGCCCGGTGGGCACTCGGCAGCGGTGCCGCCGAGGCGCAGTCGCCGATCGGTCGCTACGCCGGCACGCTCGCGCTGCTCGTCCTCGGCCGCGACGAGGAGGCGCTGCCGCTCGCAGAGACGCTGCTCGCCGAGGAGTCCTTTCCGCGCGAGGTGGCGGAGGCGCTCCGTGCGCTCGCGGTGGCCGACCGGGGCGCATACGGGGCGGCGGTCGCAGCCGTCCGCATGTCGTTCGAGGCACGGCAGGACTTCCTCGAGGACGTGCCGGTCGCAGACACCGCACTCGTCCTCGACGCGCTCGCTGCCGCGCGCGGCCTTCCTTAGAGCTTCGCCGCTGCGGCGCGGTCCACGATCGCCCGCGTCGGACCCTCGGCCGCGCGCGCGAGGCTGCCGGGCGTCTCGTGCGACGGCTCGCCCGCGAGAGCGCGGGCGACCGCGTCGGCCTTCTGCTCGCCTGCGACGAGGAACAGGAGCTCGTGCGTGTCGCAAAGGCGCGGCAGCGTCAGCGTGATCCGGTCCACGAACGGCTCGTGGCCGGCCTCGCTGCCGATCGCGACGCGCTCCGTCTCGTCGAGCGTGGGGAAGCCGGGGAAGAGCGACGCGACGTGGCCGTCGGGGCCGAGCCCGAGCAGGACGAGATCAAACGTCCCGACGCCGCCGAGCTCGCGCTCGTAGCGCTCCGCGCCCTCGTCGCGGCCCAGCTCGCCCCGCATCCGGTGGATCGCGGCCGGCTGCCGCTCGAGCCGGTCGAGCAGCGCTTGCTTCGCCAGGCCGAAGTTCGAGAGCCCGTCGCCTGGCGGCACGCAGCGCTCGTCGCCCCACCACAGCTCGACGCGGCTCCAGTCGGGTGCGAGCCGGGCCGCGAGCTCGTACGCGACGCGCGGCGTCGAACCGCCGGTGAGCACGACGTGCCCGCCCGCCGCCGCCTGCCGGGCCAGCCGCTCGGCGACGAGCCGGGCCACCGCCCGCTCGTCCGCTGCGACCGTGATCTCGACATTGCGGGGTTCAGCCATCCGCGAGCTCGCGTGCCCGGTTCATCGCCGCCTGAATCGCGTTGAGGAAGGCGGCGCGGACGCCTGCCTGCTCGAGCTCCCGGATCGCGGCGATCGTCGTGCCGCCCGGGGACGTGACGGATTCGCGCAGCTCGACCGGGTGCATGCCCTCGTCGCGGAGCTGCTTCGCGGTCCCGAACATCGTCTGCACGACGAGCGTCGTCGAGACCTCGCGCGACAGCCCGAGCAGGATCCCGGCCTCGATCATCGCCTCGGCGAGGAGGGCGAAGTAGGCCGGCCCGGAGCCCGAGACGGCGGTGATCCCGTCCATCCAGGCCTCCGGGACGCGCACCACGCGGCCGAGATGCGTGAGCAGCTCCTCGGCGAGTGCGAGCTGCTCGTCCCCGGCGTGCGCGCCGGCGCAGAGCCCCGCCATCCCCTCATGGACCACGGCGGGGGCATTCGGCATCGCCCGCACGACCGGGACGCCCTCGGCGATCCGCTCCTCGATGTGCGCGGTCGGGATCGCGGCGGCGACGGAGACGACGGTCTGGGACGGCGCGAGGTGCGCGCCGACCTCGGCGAGCAGGCCGTCGATGTCCTGGGGCTTGACTGCGACCACGACGAGCTTCGCGCCGCTCGCCGCGGCGACGTTGTCGGCCGTCGCCTCGACGCCGTAGCGGTCGCGCAGCTCCGCGAGCCGCTCCTCCCGCCGGGCGGTGACGACGATCTCGCCCGCGTCGCGCCAGCCGGAGCTGAGCAGGCCGGAGAGGAGGGCCTCGCCGATCCGCCCGCCGCCGAGGATCGCGATCTTGCGCGTACTCATGGGCTCAAGCGTACGAGTTACGCGGCGCGCACGGACGGTAGCGGGACGAGGCCGCGGGCGAAGCCGGCGAGGAGGTAGACGCTCGCGAGGCCGCCCCACTCGCCGTACGGCTCGAGCAGCTCCGCCGTCTCCCAAGCCTCCACCGGCCGCCCGCGGAGGGCGCGCAGCAGCTTGATCAGGCCGAGATCGCCGACGAGCCCGTGCTCGTAGCGGCCGAGCCCTTCGAGGCAGACGACGCCCGCCGACCAGGGCCCGAGCCCGCGCTCGCGCTCCAGCCGCGTGACGACCGCCTCGGTGGGAAGCTCGTGGAGCCGCTCGAGCTCGAGGCTGCGGCAGAGGCGGACGAGGGCTGCGCTTCGGCGCTCGTGCAGGCCGAGCCGCCGCAGCTCGAACGGCGCGACGGCTGCGAGCGCCGCGGTCGCCGGCGGCTCGTCGAGGCCGGTGGCAGCCACCGTCACGGAGGCCTCGCGACTCTGCAACGCGCGGATCACGCGCCGCTCGAGATTCCGTCCCGTCTTCCAGTCGACTAGCTGGCCGCAGACCGCCCGGAGCAGAGCCTGCGCGACCGTCGCGGTCCGTACCTGCCGCAGCCCGCGCAGGTGCCGCGAGGCGCGACCGAGGAGCGGGTCGTCGGCGACCCGGCGCAGGAACTCCGAGTGGTCGTCGTCGAGCGCGAGCGTCCAGCGGAGCTTCGCCGCCGCCTCCGGCGAGTCCGAGCGGATCAGGACGGTGCCGTCCGGCGCCTGCCGGGCCTGCGCGACGGCGCCCGCGCAGCGGGCCGTGACGATGCCCTCCCGCACCCGCCGCGTGGCGTCGCCGGCGAGGCGCGCCGACAGCGCGAGAGAGTACGGCCCGTGGGGGCGAACGGCCAGCTCGACCATGTCCCGCGAGCCTACTGCCCGCCCGGGACACGACCGCCCGAGCGTCTTGCGGCCCCTGCGCGCGCCGCCTACCGTCGCCGGCGTGTCCAGGCGCAGGCGCATCACGCCGCTCGACCTCTTCGTCGTCCTGCTGCTCGTCGCGGTCGGTGCCGTCGCCTGGTCGCGCCTGCACCAGGCTCACGCAGAGCGCATCGTCGCCGACCCGGTGCGCACGCCCGGCGTCCTCAACCCGGACGTGACGCAGGCGAACATCCGCTCGACGATCTGCAAGCGCGGCTGGACGGCGACGATCCGGCCGCCCGTCTCGTACACGAACACGCTCAAGCGGAAGCAGATGCGCCAGTACGGCGAGACCGGGTCGCTGTCCGACTACCAGGAGGATCACCTGATCAGCCTCGAGCTCGGCGGCAACCCGACCGATCCGCGCAACCTCTGGCCGGAGCCGTATCCGCGAGCGTCCCGGGTCGACGAGATCGAGAACGAGCTCAACGCCGAGGTCTGCAGCGGGAAGCTCACACTCGCGCAGGCGCAGCAGCGGGAGGACGACCTCAAGCACGCGCAGGGGTAGCCACCGCCGGCAGTGCCTGCTCGAGAGGCTCGTCGTAGCAGTACGCTCGACCTCGTGATCCTGCGCGACGGAACGATCCGCACGCTCGACCCGGCGCTGCCGACGGTCCCGGCCCTCTGGATCGCGGGTGAGCGGATCGCGGGCGGTGTCGGCGTTCACGAGGAGGTGCTGCCGAGCCCCGAGGTCGTCGATCTCGGTGGGCGCTGCGTCCTGCCCGGCTTCACCGACTCGCACGTCCACTTCCCGACCTGGGCGCTCGGGCAGGACGACCTGCAGCTCGACGGCTGTGCTTCGCTCGCCGAAGCGCTCGACCGCGTGCGCGCCGCCCCGCGCAGCGGCAGCTGGCTCCGCGGTCAGGGCTGGCGCGACGCTGACTGGCCGGACGGCCCGCCGACGCGCGAGGCGCTGGACGCGGTCGAGCCCGAGCGTCCCGCAATGCTCGTCTCGAAGGACTACCACGCCCTCTGGCTCAACTCCGCGGCGCTCGCGCTCGCCGGTGGCGATCTCGAGGTGGAGGGCGGCGTCGTCGCTCGCGACGAGCGCGGCGAGCCGACCGGCGTCCTGTCCGAGGAGGCCGCGTGGGAGTTCAAGGGGCGCTTCGCGCAGGTGCCCGACGAGGAGTACCTCGAGGCGATGCGCAAGGGGGTCCGCATCGCGGCCTCCCGCGGTGTGACGTGCGTCCACGACAAGGACGGCTGGCTCGGCGCGATCGGGCTCTGGCAGCAGCTCGAGCGGCAGGGTGGGCTGCCGTTGCGGGTCTGGCAGTCGACGCCGGCGGAGCGGCTGCCGGAGTTGCGCGCGCTCGGCCTGCGCAGCGGCGCCGGCTCGGCGTTTCTCCGGCTCGGCTACCTGAAGGCGTTCATGGACGGGTCGCTCGGCTCGCAGTCGGCGTGGCTGTCGGACGGGAGCGGCGTCGTGATCACGACGGGCGAGGAGTTCGAGCAGATCGTGCGGGAGGCGGCGGAGGCGGGCTGGCCGGTGGCCGTGCACGCGATCGGCGACGCGGCGAACCGGGCGGCGCTCGACGCATTCGAGCGCGCGCGGGAGGTGTGGCAGCCGCGGGGACTGCGGCCGCGGATCGAGCATGCCCAGTGCCTCGACCCCGAGGACGTTCCGCGTTTCGCGGAGCTCGGCGTCGCCGCCTCGGTCCAGTTCTCCCACGCTCCCTCCGACGAGCAGCTCGCGCGCCGCTTCTGGGCCGACCGGCTCGACCGTGCCTACTCGTTCCGCTCGCTGCTCGACGCAGGCGCCGTGCTCGCCAACGGCTCCGACGCGCCCGTCGAGGAGCTCGATCCCTGGGGCGGCGTCGTCGCCGCCGTGCTCGACCACTGGCGCGAGGAGCAGCGGCTGACGCTCGACCAGGCACTGCACGCGACCTGCATCGCGCCTGCCCGGCTCTCCCACGACGAGAGCATCCGCGGCGCACTCGTTCCCGGCCGACTCGCCGACCTCGTCGTCCTCGACCGCGACCCCCTCACCTGCGAGCCCGAGGAGCTGCGCGAGGTCAGGGTCGTCGCGACGATGGTCGGCGGCCGCTGGACACACAACCCGCCGCCCTGGGACTGAGAACACGGCCGGCGGCCGCGAGCCGGCCTTCTGTCTCCGCCCGCGCTACAGGACAGCGGTCGCGAGGCGGCCGAGGTCGGCCGGCATCAGCTCCGCGAGCGACTGGACGACAAGAGCGGCGCCCGGGAGCTCCGGAGACGACGCGTCCCGCTGCACGCCGACGCAGCGCAGCCCGGCGGCGACGGCAGCCGCGACGCCGGCAGGCGAGTCCTCGATCGCCACGACCGCGGGCGACGGCGGGACGCCGAGACGCTCGAGCGCAAGGAGATAGACGTCGGGCGCAGGTTTGGTCGCAGCGACCTCGTCTCCGGCTGCGCTCGCCTGTACGTGCGGCGCCACTCCCGTGCTCGCCAGGACGAGGTCCACCTGCGTGCGTGGTGACGAGGACGCGACCGCGATCGGAACTCCGCCGTCCGACAGCGAGGCGACCAACTCGGCTGCACCTGCACACGCCGACACGCCGGCATGCAGGAAGTCGAGATAGAGGCCGCGATACCTGTCGCGCAGCTCCTCGAACGCGAACGCGATCCCGTGGCGCTCGCGCATCAGCTCGTCCACGCGCACGAGTGAGAGGCCGACCATGTCGGCGAGATCCTCGGTGGTGAGCACCAGACCGAGCTCACCGAACGCCGCTGCAAACGCGGCGAGCGACGCACTCTCGGTGTCACCGATGACGCCGTCCAGGTCGAAGACGACTGCCGCCGGGCTGACCGGCGCCTCTGTCGACAGTCCGTTGATCGCAATCACCCCGAACGGGCGCAACGCCTCCGTGACGTGAGCGGAACTCCGGCTGAGCTCCTCCGAAGCTAGCTGTCGGACGGGTCGCCGGCGATCCGGCGCAGCCCGGATCGACGTACGGAGTTTCCCCCGACGCCGGAACTGGGTCACGTCCCTAGCGTCGGCGGGACATCGATCCTGGAATCATTGGTTGGAGGCGAGAGCCACGGCACAGGTCGTGAAGTCTGGGAACGCTGCAGGTGTTCCCGAGTTGGCCGCTCGGGACGAGCGTCTCGACGGCGCAACCCGAGATCCCCGCCTGACGTGCGGCCGGGACGGGTGGTGAAGGAATGACCGTCTTCGGGATCCCCTTCGCGTTCGTCCTCTTCGCGCTCACGTTGGTCGGGGTTGCGATCTTCCACCGGCGCAACTTCGAGGTCGCGGCCGCGGGCTTGGTGGCCGTGCTCATCTACACGCTCGCTGCGACGGACGTCAGCGTCACAGCGGACGTGCAGGCGCACTGGCGTCTGCTGCTCAATCTGGCCGGCCTGCTGTTCGGGTTCACCATCCTGGCCAGGCACTTCGAGGACTCGGGGGTGCCGGAGTGGTTCATGGGCAAGCTGCCGGGCGGCTGGGGTGCGGGGATGCTGCTCCTCGTCGGCGTGGCGGTCGCCTCGACGTTCATCGACAACATCGCGGCGGCGATCCTGGGCGGGGTCGTCGCGAAGAAGCTGTACAAGGGCAACGTCAGCGTCGGCTATCTGGTCGCGATCGTGGCCGCGAGCAACGCAGGCGGCGCCGGCTCACCGGTGGGGGACACGACCACGACCATGATGTGGATCGGGGGCGTTCCGCCCTGGGAGCTGGCCCGGGCGTTCCTCGCGGCAGGGATCGTCGTCGCCTTCAGCGGGCTCATTGCCGCCAGAGCGCAACACAGGCTCAATCCGATCCGTGACCTGCCGGCCGGGTACGAGATCGACGTCGCCCGGCTGGGGATCGTCTGCCTGATCATCGTCGGCGCGATCGCCTCCAACATCCTGATCCAGTTCCCGGCGGTCGGCGTCTGGGTCGCCATCCTGCTGGGCGGGCTGATCAGGCCGATCCCCTGGGAAGAGGCGCGCTCGGTGTCCAAGGGCACGATCTTCCTGCTCTCGCTGGTCTTCAGCGCGAGCCTGATGCCGGTCAACTCGCTGCCGTCGCCGTCCTGGCACAGCAGCATCGGTCTCGGGTACCTGAGCGCCGTCTTCGACAACATCCCGCTGACCGCGCTCGCGCTCTTCCAGGGCAAGTACGACTGGGGGCTGCTGGCCTTCACGGTCGGCTACGGGGGCTCGATGATCTGGTTCGGCTCCTCGGCCGGCGTCGCGATCTGCAACCGCTTCCCGGAGGCCAAGGACACCCTCCGTTGGATCAAGGAAGGCTGGCACGTCGCCGTCGCCTACATCCTCGGGGTCGCCGTCTACGTGGGGCTGATCGGCTGGGACGAGTGGGACCTCAAGCAGCACCCGACGCACCCACTCATCAGCCCGATCATCGGCGACGCCATCGCGGGCGGGATCACGATGCTCGCTGTCTACGTCGCCCTGCGCCACTGGCTGATCGCGAAGCATCGCCTCGCCCGGCCCCTGCCCACTCCCTTCCCGGCAGGAGCGCTCGTGCCCAATCGAAGGCGCAGGCGCAGCGCCGTCGCAGGGCGCCCGTCTCTGCACAGGTTGTGAGCTCTCGGAACCCCGCATCCGCTCGGTCGGTGAGCCGCGAGCAGCGGTGTGAGTGGCAATGAGCGTCTTCGGGATCCCGTTCGCGTTCGTCCTCTTCGGTCTGACGCTGGCCGGGGTTGCGATCTTCCACCGGCGCAACTTCGAGGTCGCGGTCGCCGGCTTGGTGGCCGTGCTCATCTACACGTTCGCGGCCACCAACGTCAGCGTCGCGGAGGATCTGGACAACCACTGGCGTCTGCTGCTCAATCTGGCCGGCCTGCTGTTCGGATTCGCGATCCTGGCCAGGCACTTCGAGGACTCGGGGGTGCCGGAGTGGTTCATGGGCAAGCTGCCGGGGGGCTGGGGTGCCGGGCTCCTGCTTCTCGTCGGCGTCGCGTTCGCCTCGACGTTCATCGACAACATCGCGGCGGCGATCCTGGGCGGGGTCGTCGCGAAGAAGCTCTACCAGGACAAGGTCAGCGTCGGCTATCTGGCCGCGATCGTGGCCGCGAGCAACGCAGGCGGCGCCGGCTCGCCGGTGGGGGACACGACCACGACCATGATGTGGATCGGGGGCGTCCCCCTGTCGAGCTGGCCCGGGCGTTCGTCGCGATCGTGTTCGTCGTCATCTTCAGCGGCCTCATCGCCGCCAGGGCGCAGCACAAGCTGCACCCGATCCGTGACCTGCCGGCCGGGTACGAGATCGACGTCACCCGGCTGGGGATCGTCTTCCTGATCATCGTCGGCGCGATCGCCTCCAACATCCTGATCGAGTTCCCGGCGGTCGGCGTCTGGGTCGCCATCCTGCTGGGCGGGCTGGTCAGGCCGATCCCCTGGACGAGAAGCGCGCTCCGCGCTCAAGGGCACGATCTTCCTGCTCTCGCTGGTCCTCAGCGCAAGCCTGATGCCGCTCAGCTCCCTGCCCTCGCCGTCCTGGCACAGCAGCATCGGCCTCGGCTACGTCAGCGCGGTCTTCGACAACATCCCGCTGACGGCGCTCGCGCTCTTCCAGGGCACCTACGACTGGGGGCTGCTGGCCTTCGCGGTCGGCTATGGGGGCTCGATGATCTGGTTCGGCTCCTCGGCCGGTGTCGGCGCTCTGCAACCGCTTCCCGGAGGCCAAGAACACGCTCCGCTGGATCAAGGAAGGCTGGCACGTCGCCGTCGCCTACGTGATCGGAGTCACGATCTACATGACGGTGATCGGCTGGAAACCGTACAACCTCCAGCAGCACCCGACGCACCCGATCGTCAACCCGACCATCGGCGGCGGCATCGCAGCCGGGGTCACGATGCTCGCGCTCTACGTCGCCGTGCGCCACTGGCTGACCGCGAGGCATCGCGTCGCCCGGCCGCTCCTCGTCCCAGCCGTCGGGCCATCGAGCAGGTCGGCGCGCCGGTCGACGGCCGTCGCGGGGCCACCTGCCGCATCTGGACGCCTCGGCAGCCCGCGGCAGCGGCGGACCCTCGTCCGGCTCCACTTGCGCCACGACTGATGAGCCCGAGCGAAGCCGTCGACCCTACGGGGTTTCCCACATTGTCGGCGAGTCTGGCGCGAATACCGCAAGCGCGATCAGACGCCCGGAGACCTCACCCCCATACTCGGCGCTAACAAACTCGGGTTGAGATGCAACCCATCGCTATGAGAGAACGGCTATCGCATTGAGGAAAGCGGGGTAACAAGAGTGGTGACTGGGATTCTTGCGGCCGCGCCAGCCCCGATCATCGGCGGCGTTGTCGGCTTCCTGTGTATTACGGTGACGATCGGCATCGTCACGGTGAGGCTCGTGAAGGGGAACAGTCGGCGCTACATCGTGGCCGGCAAGAGCCTGCCTCTCTTCATCATCGGCACGATGCTCGCGGCGCAGTCGATCGACGGGAACTCGTCGCTCGGCAACGTCGGCAACGTCTACGACTTCGGCTTCTGGGCTGGTGCCGGCTGCCCTCGGGCTCGTCGTCTGTCTGCTGCTCACCGGCTTCATCTTCGGGAAGCGGCTGAACAGGCTCTCGCTGCTGACCTTGCCGGACTTCTACTTCCGGCGCTACGGCAAGGCAGTCGAGGGCTTCTCCGGCGTGCTGATGATCGTCAGCTTCGCCGTGCTCGTCGCCGGCAACTTCGCCGCGTCGGGCTTCATCTTCGAGCAGGTGTTCGGGATCGACCACTGCTCGCCGCTCTTCCTCGCGGCAAGGATCGTGCTCACGTACACGATCTTCGGCGGCCTGTTCTCCTGCGCGTACACCGACATCTTCCAGATCTATCTGGCGGTGATCGGCTTCTGGGCGGCGTTCATCTACATCGCAGCCGGTCACGGGCCCTTCGTGGACCAGATGATGAACGACGTCCCGGGTGGCTACCTGGACTTCTCGGGCCTGTACAGCAAGAACAACGGCGCGCTGATCCAGTGGGCGACGATCCTCTCGCTCGGCGTCGGCGACCTCGTCGCCCTCGACTTCATGGAGCGGGTCTTCGCGGCGAGAGACGGCCGGACGCGTCGCGGGGCGCGTACTGGGGGGCGACGGTCACGCTGCTAACGGTGATCCCGACCTCCTTCATCGGCATCTTCGCGGTCACGCTGGTGCCGAAGATCCGGGCCAACGCTTCCTCGTCTTCCCGGCGATCATGATCAACCACGTGCCCAACTGGATCGCCGTGCTGGCGCTCGCCGGCGTACTCGGAGCGGCGATGTCGACCGCGAACGGCGGCATCCTGGCGATGTCGTCGGTCGTCTCGCGCAACCTGCTCCAGCGGACATCCTCGGCTCGTTCTTCCGCACCGGAGGATGGGCAACAGGGGGCTGCTGATCGCGACGCGGCATGATCCTGGTCCCGGTCATGCCGGCGGTTCGTGCTCGCGTGGCGCAACCCGCAGCCCGGGCAAGTACCTCGTGCTGGCCTTCGACATCGTCTTCGCCGGCGCGCTCGTCCCGCTGATGCGGCGGGCTCTTCTGGAGCAAGTCGGACACGCCGGCCGCGCTCGCATCGATGATCGCCGGCTCGGTCGGCCGCCTGATCGGCTACTTGTTCATGAACTCGATCTTCTTCCAGCCCATCCGCGGACGCGCTCTCGTACGCGGGCATCGAGACGATGATCCCGCCGGTCATCGCGGCGTGTCGTCTTCGTCAGCGTGGCGCTCGCCCACGCAGGAACGCGCGCCCGGCTACCTCCGGCACGGAATCGTCGACTACGTCCCACCGGAGGACGACATCGTCAACGGCGAGGACCTCAAGGGCTACCGGCCACCGGCGGCTCCCCCCTACGGACGCCGGGTTTCACCCCTGCCTGAGCCTGCCGGTCGATTGCATCCTGGGGGCCGGGTCGCGCCCGGCCCCCCGGGATCGCCGCAGCCATGAAGAAGAAGAAGAAGCTCTACACCCTCGACGAAGTGCAGGCCGAAGCACTGCAGTTGCTTGCGCGGCGGAAGCGCCGTGACCCGGCCGAGCCCGAGGTCCCGCCGAGGAGGTCGAGGATCTCTCGGCGCCGTCGAGGAGTTCCTCCCCATCTGGACGGTCCTTCCCTCCGTCTACCGCCTCGCCCGGATCCGGACGAACGACAGAACGACTCCGTACTCGGAGAACCTCACGCTGCCTGCCGCAAGGCACGACCTGCGCCTGGTGCTCGAGATGCTCAACTACATTCGCGACGCGAAGGGACTGGACGAGGTGAAGATGCCCCTCTTCCTGCAACCCGACGAGATCGCGTACGCGCTCGACCATCCCGCGGCGTGCCACTGCGACGAGGAGCGCCGAGATCGCAGCCCGGGCACGGAGCATCCCGGCGACTCGGCCGGCGCTGCGTCGAAGCGCTGGCTGTACACGGGTCAGGACGTCCTGGACCGGGACGATCGTGCGTGCGTGTCCTGCGGTGCGGAGAAGGACCTGCACGCCCACTGGACGGGCGGCGACTTCTAAGTGGACGGATCGCGGCCGGCTACACGACGCTCTGCCGGCGCTGCCACGTCGTCGAGGACAAAGGCCGTCTCTCGCCCGAGGCCGCGGCACTCCGTTTCCGCCTCGGGTCGGACGGCGTGGCAGGCCCGGCAATTCGCTCGCAGCTCGCGCTCGTCTTCGAGAAGGGCTCACTACGTTGGCTCGCACTCGCTTCCGGGCGCGAGTACGTGGTACTTGATGCGTAACCAG
>CAVZHU010000003.1:0-90481 GCA_963775155.1 uncultured Actinomycetes bacterium
TATATTCCCCCACCACGCCCAGGCGCCGGTCGGGTGGCTCTCCAGCAGCAGGTTCCCCCCCGAGTCGATCGCAATCCGGGCGGAGGCGATCGCGTCCGCGGCGAGCGCGTAGGCGCCGATGAGCCAGACGCATGCCGACGCGAGGAAGGCGCCGACCGGCAGCCGCCACCAGCCTGACGGGAGCTCTCCGTCGGGGAAGAGCAGGATCGAGAGCGCGAGCAGGACGATCGCGGGCGCCCAGGAAGGCTGCAGGAGGACGGAGACCGGCCCGAGCGGCAACCGGCCGTGATGGAGGTGGTAGTCGAGGACGGAGTAGCTCGAGGCCGTGTCGTCGACCGAGAGGAAGACGGCGCAGCCGAGCATGCACCAGCCGATCGGGTTCCTCGGCTGCCGTCGCGTGACGACGAGGCCGACGAGGCCGAAGCCCGGGACGAGGAACGCCGACCCGCCGTCGCCCGCCTGGAAGTTGTGGTCGAGCACGGTCAGCACGACGGCGGCGACGGTCAGCGCGAGCGTGAGCGCCGCGACCGCAAGCGCCGTCCGCGGCGTCGCGAGACGCCGAGCAAGGCGAGCCGGCTGCGCCGCCGCAGCGAACGTGGCGCTCATGCGCGGGAATCTAGTCCGCGTCCCGTCCCGGGATCGTTACGGCGCGTAACGATCCCGTGACGCGACAGGCGTAGATTGCGCGCGTGGTTCCGAGCCACCAACGCATGCGGGTGACAGCAGCGGCACTCGTCCTGGCCCTGCTCGCTGCCGGCGTCGCGCTCAGCGGCGTGACGCGTGACCCCTGGGCGACCAACGACGGCCTCGGCCTGGCCACGCTGACCGTGTTCGCCGCCGTCGGCTACGTGATCGCGCGGACGCAGCCTCGGAACCCGATCGGCTGGATCTTCCTCGTGCTCGGGATCTCGACCCTCTTCGACTTCGCGGTCCGGCTCTACCTCGTGCTCGACTACCGGCAGCACAGCGGTCGCCTGCCGCTCGGCCCTGTCGCAGTGTTCTGGCAGGGAAGCTCGACGCTGTTCCCGATCGTCTTCGCTCTGCCCGCGATCGTTCTCTTCCCGGACGGCCGCCTCTCCCGGCGCTGGCGGCGGGTGCTGTGGGCCTACGTCGCGGCCGCGGCCGTCTTCGTGGTCCTGCAGTGCGCCGGCCAGGCGGTGGACGGCGTCTCCGGTCGCCTCGTCGTCGACGTCCGCGGCGCCCTCCGCAACGACAACGGAGGAACGTTGCGCGGCGCGAGCGGAGTGCTCTTGCCGCTCTTCCTGCTCGCCTGGGGCTCTTTCGTCTGGAGGCAGGTCGCCGCGTGGCGCTCCTCGTCGGGTGTGCGCCGCGCGCAGCTCAAATGGCTAGCTGCGGGCAGCGCCGTCTGCGTGGTGTCGTCTGTGGTGATCGTGCTCTTGGGCGACGGGGCTTCCACCCGTTCTCGGGTCGCCGCCGACCTGGCGATGGTCGGGATCGGCGTGATGCCCATGGCGGTCGGGTTGGCCATCCTCCGCTACCGGTTGTACGAGATCGACCGGATCATCAGCCGCACCCTCTCGTACGCGCTCCTGACCGGATCGCTCATTGCCGTCTTCGCCGGTCTCGTGCTGCTGACGACGCGCGTGCTGCCGTTCTCGTCGCCGGTCGGGGTCGCCGCCTCGACGCTCACGGCCGCCGCGTTGTTCAGCCCGTTGCGGCGGCGGGTGCAGCGGCTGGTCGACCGGCGCTTCAACCGGGCCCGCTACGACGCGGAGGCTCTGGTGGCGCGGTTCGGGGCGAGGCTGCGGGACGCGGTCGACTCGGAGACGGTCGTCGCCGAGCTCGCGGGCGCGGCGGCAAGCTCGGTCGAGCCGGCAGGGGGAGGGGGGGGGGGGGGGGGGGGGGGGGGGGGGGGGGAGGGGAGGAGGGGGAGGGGGGGGGGGGGGGGGGGGGGGGGAGGGGAGGGGGGGAGGGAGGGGGGGAAGAGGGGGCGCGGGGGGAGCGGGGGGGGGGCGGGGGAGGGGGCGCGGGGGAGGCGGGGGGCGGGCGGGGCGGGGGGGGCGGGCGGCGAGGGCCGCGGGGGGGGGGGCCGGCGGACGCGGGGAGCCGCGGGAGAGCGAGCGGGAGCGGGCGGGCGGGGCGGGCGGCGGGAGCGGTGACGAGTGAGCGCGTGGCGGAGCGGGGCGGGACGCCCGCGGCGCCTGGGCCAGGTCGGCGGCAGCGGCCCTCCGCTGCTGGCCGACACCTCGGTCGTCGCGGCGCTGCCGATAGGGATCGGCGTGGGGATCCTCCGCTACCGGTTGTACGAGATCGACCGGATCATCAGCCGCACCCTCTCGTACGCGCTCCTGACCGGATCGCTCATTGCCGTCTTCGCCGGTCTCGTGCTGCTGACGACGCGCGTGCTGCCGTTCTCGTCGCCGGTCGGGGTCGCCGCCTCGACGCTCACGGCCGCCGCGTTGTTCAGCCCGTTGCGGCGGCGGGTGCAGCGGCTGGTCGACCGGCGCTTCAACCGGGCCCGCTACGACGCGGAGGCTCTGGTGGCGCGGTTCGGGGCGAGGCTGCGGGACGCGGTCGACTCGGAGACGGTCGTCGCCGAGCTCGCGGGCGCGGCGGCAAGCTCGGTCGAGCCGGCGCACATCTCCGTGTGGGTGCGGAGCTAGTCACCACTCGACGAGCTTCCAGATCTCGGGCTCCGACGTTCGGGTCCTCGCCGATCTCGGCGAAGATGGCGACCGCCGTCTTCAGCCGTGTCATCGCCTCCTCCCGCCGGCCGGCCGCGTTGAGGAGGTCGGCGCTGTTGTTCGTCAGTGCCGCCTCCCGATGACGGTCGCCGACCGCGGCGCAGAGCCCGAGCGCTTCCTCCGTCAGCTCGAGCGCCTGCTCGAGGTTGCCTTCGGCGCGCAGCGCGAGCGCGAGGTTGTTGAGGGCTGCCGCCCGCGCGGAAGGGTCCTGCGCCTCTGTCGAGAGCGCGAGGCTGCGCTCGAGCCGGGCGCGTGCCTCCGCATGCTCTCCGCGTCCCGAGGCGAGGATCCCGAGGATGTTGTGCGCCTGGGCGAGCGCCCTCCGGTCGTCGGCGGCCGCCGCGAGCTCGAGCGCCCGGGCGGCCAGCTCCTGCGCCTCCGCGTCGTGCCGGCGGCGGCGGGCCGTAAGGCTGCGATCGGCGAGGATCCGCGCCTCGAGTGCGGTAGCGTCGCCGGGCACCGCCGCCAGCGCCTCCGCGAGCGAGCTCTCGGCCAGCTCCCACTCGCCGCGGCGGTGGTGGACGAGCCCGATCCGGTGTGCGATCGACGCGAGCCGCTCGGCCGGTGCGAGCGCGGCCGCCGCCTCGTAGCTCTCGAGTGCGCCGGGATAGTCGCCCGCGAGGGTGAGCAGGTCGCCGATCTCCTCGTGCAGCGCGGCAGGATCGTCGTGGCCGAGGGCGAGCGCGGTGCGGAAGTGGGCAAGCGCCTCTGCGTTCGCGTACAGGCTGCGCGCGCGGAGCCCTGCGCGACCGAACCAGCCGGCGGCCTCGGTGTCACGTCCGGCAAGGCGCAGATGCTGGGCGATCGTGCCGACGGAGGCGCCGCTCCGGTCCCGCGCCGCCACCGCCTCCGCCGCCCGCCGGTGGAGTAGACGACGCCGACCCGCGCTCGTGAGCTCGTAGGCGACTCTGCGGGCCAGCTCGTGCCGGAAGGCGTACGTCGCTCCATCGGCTTCGGTGAGCAGCCCGCGCCGCGTCAGCTCCTCGACCCCCGTCACCGACTCCTCGTCACTGCGGCCGCTCACCTCGCGGACGAGGTCGGCTTCGAACGGCCGCCCGAGCACCGCGGCGGCGGCGAGCACCTGGCCCGCGACCTCGCTCGCCGCGCCGATCCGCGACTCCAGCAGTCCCCGCACGCCCGGCGGCAGCTGCTCCCCGTCCGTGTCCGGAGCGTCGAGGTACTCGACGACGAAGAACGGGACGCCGCCGGTCTCTTCGTACAGCCGCGCTGCGAGCTCCGGCGCGGCGCCGCCTGCCGCCGCCAGCTCGTCGACGTCGTCGCGACCGAGGCGATCGAGCAGGATCGACTCGCCCAGTCCCTCGCGCACCCGTTCGGCGGCGGTGCGCCGGGCGGGATGTCCTGCAGGCGTCGCCTCCGGCCTCCAGGTCAGCACGAGCAACACCGGCCGTCCCCGGAGCCGGCTTGCGAGGAAGGCGAGCACCTCGAGTGACGACAGGTCCGCCCAGTGGACGTCGTCGACGACGAGCACGCCGGGTTTCGGCCCGGCGACCGCCTCCAGCAACAGGCGCGAGACGCCGTCGAGGAAGTGGGCCTGCGCCCCTGGCCCGTCCACGGCCGGCGTCTGCGGCGTGCCCAGCTCGGGCACCAGCCGCGCTGCCTCGTCTGCGGCCGCCGGCGTGACCGCGTCTGCGCGACCGTCACGGAGCGCCGCGCGCACGAGCTCGATGGCGCAGCCGTAGGCGATCCCGGTTTCGTCCTCGACGCAGCGGACGGAGGCCACCGAGGCGCCGCCCTCCCGCGCCCAGGCAGCGAGCTCGGCGGCGAGCCGCGTCTTGCCGATGCCCGTCTCGCCCTCGAGCACGACGAGCCGCCCGTCCTCCTCGACCGCGGCGTACGTGTCGAGCAGCTCCTGCCACTGCCGCTTCCGGCCGATGAGCGGCAGCGGCCGCGGCGATGCTCCGTGCTCCGGCGGCGGGTACTCCGGCGTGGGGCGGGCGGCACCCTCGCGCACAGCGTGGTAGACGGCGGTCGTCTCCTCCGTCGGCGCGACACCGAGCTCCCGGTGCAGCGTCCGGACGCACTCCCGGTACTGGGCGAGCGCGGCGGCACGCTCGCCGCTCGCGCCGTAGAGCTCGATCAGCCGTCGGTGCGCCGACTCGTTCAGCGGGTCGAGGGCGAGCCGGCGCTGGGCGTGCTCGATCGCGTGCGCCGCATCACCGTGCGCGGCGTGCCCGCCGGCGAGCCGATCGAGGAGGACGCCGAGCTCGCGCGCGAGCGTCCCTCCCTGAAGCGATTGCCAGTCGTCGAACGGGACGCTGTCGCGGAGACCGAATCCCTCGAGAAAGACGCCTCGCTGGAGAGCCGCGGCCTGCTCGAGCTCCCTCAGGCCGTCCGCGGCGGCGAGCCGGCGGAACTCGTCGACGTCGACGGCGAGCCCGTCCCGGTCGAGCGAGACCGCGTCGCGCGTGACGACGAGCCAGCGCCCGCCGAGCGCCGAGCGGAGCGTCGAGAGCGTTCGCCGCAGCGCGGCGCGAGCGCGGTCCGGCGCGTAGTCGGGCCATAGCAGCCCGGCCAGCGATTCGCGGCCGTGCCGGCCCGGCTCGAGTGCGAGGTAGGCGAGGAGCGCCGTCGCCTTGCGCGTGTCGACGGCGAGCGGAACGCCGTCGCGGAGCGCCTCCGGGGGCCCGAGGAGCGACAGCCGCAGCGTCGAGTCGCCCACCGGGCGATCGTAGACGCAACGGCCGGCGAGGCATAGCGTTCCGCCGTAACGATCCCGGGACGGTCGTGCCGTAGAACATGAGCGGAATGAGCGCGTGGCCGCAGTCGATTGCGAGGGTGATCCGCCGGACGGAGCGCGCCCGGGCGCCTGCCGTGCACGTGTCCGCCGCCGAGGGCACGGCGGTGGCGCAGCCCGAGGTCCGTCCGATCGAGATCTCTGCGAACGACCCGATCGTGGCCTACTTCCAGAGCGCCCCCGGCGCGGTCGACCTTGACGTTCTCGAGCTCGACTCGCCGGCGCTCGCGGCGCTGCGCGAAGCGGGGGTCAAGCTGGCGGTGCCGCTCGTCAGCCAGGGCGAGCTCGTCGGGCTGCTCAACCTCGGCCCCCGGCTCTCCGACCAGGATTACTCGAGCGACGACCGCAAGCTGCTCGACTCGCTCGCCGCGCAGGCAGCGCCGGCTCTGCAGGTGGCGCAGCTCGTCCGCCGCCAGGAGGCGGAGGCGCGCTCGCGCGAGCGGATCGAGCAGGAGCTCCGGGTTGCGACGACGATCCAGCAGAACTTCCTGCCGCGCAAGCTGCCCGACCTGCCCGGCTGGGGCGTGTCCGTCTACTACCGCCCGGCGCGGGAGGTCGGCGGCGACTTCTACGACTTCATCGAGCTGCCGGAGGGGCAGATCGGGATCGTGATCGGCGACGTCACCGACAAGGGCGTCCCGGCGGCGATGGTGATGGCCGCCACGCGCAGTGTGCTCCGCGCCTCGGCGCAGCGGGTCGTCTCGCCCGGCGAGGTGCTCGAGCGGGTCAACGAGCTGATGTGCCCCGACATGCCGGCGAAGATGTTCGTGACCTGCCTCTACGGCGTGCTCGAGCCGGCGAGCGGCCGCTTCCGCTTCGCGAACGCCGGCCACAACCTCCCGTACGTGCGCACAGCCGACGGCGTCACCGAGCTGCGGGCGACGGGGATGCCGCTCGGGCTGCTGCCGGGGATCGTCTACGAGGAGACCCAGGGGCAGCTCGAGCCCGGGGAGACGATGCTGCTCCACTCCGACGGCGTCGCCGAGGCGCACGGGCCTGAGGGTGAGATGTTCGGCTTCCCGCGACTCCAGGACGTCGTCGGTGCACGCAGCGGGAGGGGCGAGGTGATCGATCGCGTTCTCACCGATCTCAGCGGCTTCACCGGCTCCGACTGGGAGCAGGAGGACGACATCACGCTCGTCGCGCTCACCCGGCTGGGCCTGGCCGCGGCGGCGCCCCCGGCCGGCGGGATCGACGTCGGGTTCTCCATCGCGAGCGAGCCGGGCAACGAGAGGGAGGTGAGCGAGCGGGTCGCCGAGGCGGTCGCGCCGCTCGGCCTGGAGCCTGCCCGGCTCGAGCGGCTGAAGACGGCCGTGGCCGAGGCGGCGATGAACGCGATCGAGCACGGGAACGAGTCGCGTTCCGAGCTGCCGGTCGACGTCGCCGTCCGGGCCTCCGCGGCCGAGCTCGTGGTCGCCGTCTCCGACCGGGGTGGGGAGCGCGAGATCCCCGAGGCGGAGGAGCCGGACCTCGAGGCGAAGCTCGAAGGGCTGCAGAAGCCGCGTGGCTGGGGCCTCTACCTGATCCGGAACATGGTCGACGACGTCCGCGTCTCGAGCGACGGGAACCGGCACAGCATCGAGCTCGTCATGCGGCTGGAAGGAGGGGGAGATGAAGACGACGCAGTTCGGCGCTGAGGCGCGCCACGAAGAGGGCGTCGCCGTGCTGGAGCTCTCCGGCGAGGTCAGCGCCGCGGCCGAGAGCAGCCTGCAGCTTGCCTACGGCGACGTCGGGGCGGAGCCGGTCGTCGTGCTCGACTTCGGCGCCGTCGACTACATCAACTCGACCGGCATCGCGCTGATCGTCGGGATCCTGGCCGAGGCGCGCAAGAGCGGCCAGGAGGTCCGGGCGCGAGGGCTGGCCGAGCACTACCGGGAGATCTTCCGCATCACGCGGCTCTCGGACTTCATGACCATCCTCGACGACGAGGGAGAGGACCGATGACGCAGGAGACCCTGACGATGGACGTGCATCACGCCGGCGACGCGCTGGCCGTGATCGCGGTCCGCGGCGACGTCACGGCCGCTTCGGAGGACGCGCTGATGGACGCCTACACCAGAGCCGCAGACGGCTCCACACGGGCCGTCCTGCTCGACTTCTCCGGGCTCGAGTACATGAACTCGGGTGGGATAGGTCTGCTCGTGACGCTTCTCGTACGGGCCAACCGGGCGAAGCAGCGGCTGCTCGCCTGTGGGCTCAACGACCACTACCGCCAGATCTTCGAGCTGACCCGGCTCGACGAGGCGATCTCGATCTACCCCGACGAGGGCGCGGCGCTGGCCGCGGTCTGAGGAGGACACGATGAACGAGCAGAACACGGGCCGCGACGCGGGCAACTGGGCGCAGCCGGTCGATCGGCTGGCGGTGGCGAACGTGCCTGCTGGAGCCCTCGACACGGTCGGCGGCAAGCAGGTCGTCTCACCGATCCAGGGCTTCGGGAGGATGTGGCAGAAGACCTACCGCGTCTCGCTTGCCGGTGCCGACGCGACGCCGGAGCAGGTGATCGAGATCTGGAAGGCGGAGTTCCCGAGCTTCTGGCCGAAGGGCAGCCAGTTCCACGCCCCGCTGACCGGGATCGCGCCGGGCGAGGTCGCGCTGCTGCAGGCGTCCGTCGGCGGCGGGCTGAAGCTGTCGACCGGCGTCTTCGTCCTCTATGCCGACGAGGAGTCGTTCACGTTCATGACCCCGCAGGGGCACATGTTCGCGGGCTGGATCACGTTCTCGGCCGCCGAGGAGGACGGCGCGACGGTGGCGCAGTGCCAGGTGCTGATGCGGGCGCAGGATCCGCTGACCGAGGTCGGGCTCGTGCTGGGCGGACACCGCAAGGAGGATCGCTTCTGGCGGACACGCTGCGCGCGCTGGCGGCGAGGTTCGGCGTCGAGGCGCAACCGGAGACGAACGTCGTCTGCGTCGACAAGCGGCGCCAGTGGGGAAGGGCGGGAAACGTGCGCCACTCGAGCGCCTTCCGCTCCGGGCTTCACACTGCGACCGGGCCGCTGCGGCGACGCAGCGGAGCTAGCCTCCCGCCATGCCGGACGCGGTCGTCGTCGGCTCAGGGCCGAACGGGCTCGCCGCCGCGATCGAGCTGGCGCGGGCAGGACTCTCCGTACGGGTCCTCGAGGCCGCGGACACCGTGGGGGGCGGCGCGCGCTCGGCGGAGCTGACGCTGCCGGGCTTCGTGCACGACGTCTGCTCGGCGATCCACCCGCTCGCGGTCGCGTCGCCGTTCCTGCGCACGGTGCCGCTCGAGGCTCACGGGGTCGAGTGGGTCGAGCCGCCGGCAGCGCTCGCGCACCCCTTCGACGACGGCACCGCGGCGCTGCTCGAGCGCTCGCCGGGGGCGATCGCGCCCACGCTCGGGGAGGACGGCACGCGGTGGCGGCGGCTCTTCGCACCGCTCGTCCGTGACGTCGCTCCGCTGCTCGAGGACGTTCTCGCTCCGCTGCACGTCCCGGCGCACCGCGTCGCGCTCGCCCGCTTCGGCGCGCGTGCCGCGCTGCCGGCGACGACGCTGGCGTCGCTCTTCTTCCGCGGCGCGAGAGCGCGCGGCCTGTTCGGCGGGCTGGCCGCCCACTCGATGCTTCCGCTCGAGCGGCTGCCGAGCGCGGCGTTCGGGCTCATGCTCGGGCTGCTCGGCCACGCCGTCGGCTGGCCGTTCCCGCGCGGCGGCTCGCAGGCGATCTCCGACGCGCTCGCCTCCTACCTGCGCTCGCTCGGCGGCGAGATCGAAACGGGACGGCGCGTCGAGGGGCTCGCGGAGCTCGATGGAGGCGAAGTCGTGCTGCTCGACGTCACGCCCCGCGGCTTCCTCGCCCTCGCCGGCGACCGGCTGCCGTCCGGCTATCGCCGCCGGCTGGAGCGCTATCGCTACGGGCCCGGCGTGTTCAAGCTCGACTGGGCGCTCGACGGCCCGATTCCCTGGCGCGCGGAAGAGTGCGCGCCGGGCGGCGACCGTCCATCTGGGGGCGACACTGGCGGAGATCGCGACCTCGGAGCGGGCGCCCGCGCGCGGGGAGATCGCCGAGCGGCCGTACGTCCTCCTCGCCCAGCAGAGCCTCTTCGACGAGACGCGTGCGCCGGCCGGGCGGCACACGGCCTGGGCGTACTGTCACGTTCCGAACGGGTCGAGCGTGGACATGACCGAGCGGATCGAGCGGCAGGTCGAGCGCTTCGCACCGGGATTCCGGGAGCGGATCCTGGCCCGTTCCGCGCTCGGCCCGGCCGAGCTCGAGCAGCACAACCCGAACAACGTCGGCGGGGACATCAACGGCGGCGCTGCCGACCTCCGCCAGTTGCTGACGCGACCGGTCGCGAGCAGGTCGCCCTACACGACGCCGCTCCCGGGCGTCTTCCTCTGCTCCTCCTCGACACCTCCCGGCGGGGGAGTGCACGGGATGTGCGGCTATCACGCCGCTCGGGCCGCGCTCAGCCACCTTGGCCGGAAGGAGTCGTGATGCCGAACCTCGACAGACTCGGGAGTCGCTTCCTCACAGCGGCATGGGCTTTCGTGGGCGTCAACGTTCTGGGCACGATCGTCGGGGGGCTCGCGGCCCTCCCGGCGTCGAACGGCCAGCACGGAAACATCCACGATGTCGGCAGCCAGGCCGTGTACGGCAACGGCACTGCCGTCAGTCCGCCCCTGTTCGTCACCGCGGCCCTCGGCCTCTGCGTGCTCGCGGCGAGCCGCAGCAGCCGCTGGCCGGGAAGGCTCGGCGCAGTCCTCGCCTTCCTCTTCGCCGGCTTTTACGTCTCTGCCGGAGAGCTGGGCGAGCTCACGACCGGCACCTCGCCCCTCACCGGCGCGAAGTGGGAGCTCGTTCTCGCCCTCGGCGCCCTCGGCATCGCCACCGCGGCGGCCGTCCTCCTCGCCGGGCTCGGGGCCGCGGTCGCCGGGTTCACGGGCCGGCGGCGCTGGCGACGGCAGCTCGGTTCTCGCGCATAGATCACTCTTGACTTTGCGGTGCAAAGTGCTGATCCCCGGCGCGATCCTCGAGCTCTATCCCGACGCCGGCCACGCCTTTCTCTTCCAGGAGCAGGCGACGCTCGTCCCCCGGATCGACGCCTTCCTTCGCTAGAGGCTGCCTGCCGTCAGCGGACGGACAGGCTCGCGCTGACCGCGTGCGCCGCGGGTGCCGGCCGACGTACCCGTGACGGTGAAGGTGTAGTTGCCGTGCTTCCGGATACGCGACGAGGCCGAGATCGTCAGGGTGGCGGACGTCTGCGACGAGCTCGAGAACGAGGCCGTTAGCCCGCTGGGCAGGCCGCTCACGGAGAAGGCGACCGGGCCGGTAAAGCCGCCCGTGTCGGTGATCGTGATCGTGTACTTCACGGATCCGGGCGTCCGCAGCGTCTGCTTCGTCGGCGAGATCGCGAGCGAGAAGTCCCCGCCTGGACGACGAGGGTTGCGCTTGCAGTCGTGGCTGATCGAGCCGTCGGTGCCGGCGAAGGTGAGGTGGACGAGCCGCCCGGCGTCGAGCTCGACGTGCTGACGGGCACGGTGCACGAGGGGCTGCCGGCGCTGAGGGCCTGACAGTCCGAGATGTCCGCGGACGCGCCGCTGGGCAACCCGGTCACTCCGCCGATCGAGACGGTGTCGGCATAGCCGTTGGCGGGCGTCAGCGTGATCGTGTAGCTCGTCCCGTCGCCGGGCGCGACGCTCTGGCTGGGCGGGGACGCGGCGAGCGAGTAGTCGGGGCCGGGCGGTGGGAGCGGGGTGCCGCCGAAGGCGCCGACGCCGTTCGGCGTGCCGAGGCCGGTCGGGCCGTCGTAGCCGCTCCCGGCGGTGCAGAGATAGCTGCCGCCGCAGCTCCCGTTCGAGCCGCTCAGGACGTCGTGCAGCTGGTCGGTGTGCGAGTACGGCGCCGACGGGTCGCTCGTGTTGCCGCTGAGCGCGAAGACCGCGGCGATCAGGGGCGAGGAGAGCGAGGTGCCGCCGACCTGGAGCCAGCCGCTGTAGCCATAGGTGTCGTAGACGGCCGCGCCGGTGTTCGGGTCGGCGTCGGCCGAGACGTCGGCGACCGTGTGGTGCGAGCAGCCGGAGTCCGTCTGCCAGGCCGGCTTCGGCTCGTAGTTGGAGCAGCCGGAGCCGCCGTCGACCCACGCCGACTCGCCGGCATAGCTGTTCCCGGCCCCCAGGCTCAGCGTCGTGCCGCCGACGCCGACGACGTACTTCGACGCGGCCGGGTACTCGACGCCGTAGCCCGAGTCGCCCGTCGAGGCGGTGATGACGACGCCCGGATGGTTGAAGTACGGGTCGTAGGAGGTCGTCTCGGAGGACGACTCGCCGCCGCCCCACGAGTTCGAGACGACGTCCGCGCCGAGCTTCACTGCCTCGTTCTCGGCCGCGCCGAGGTTCGAGAACGAGTTCGAGCTCGCCTCGACGAGGAGGATGTTGCAGTTCTGGCAGATCTCGTGCGCGGTCTCGACGTCGAGCGCTATCTCCAGGCCCCAGCCGCTGTTGCCGCGCGGGTAGCTCGTGCCGCCCGACTGGTTCACCTTGCGGAACCAGGGGCCCGGCGTGCTGCTGTTCGTGTACGTGTTCAGCTGCGGCAGGTGGTAGTAGCTGCTGAACGCCGCCAGGTCGCTCGCGGCGTGCGGGTTGTCGTAGGCATCGACGATCGCGATCGTCTTCGGCGTGGCCGCGGTCCCCGTCAGGTTGTAGCCCGTGAGGAACTGAGCAGGCCCGTAGGCGCTTGCCGCCGGAGCGGCGCCCGCAAGCGGCGCCCCGGCAGAGTTCGAGACCACCTCTGCGTTGCAGGCCGCCCCACTCGAGGCGGTGGTGCAGGCGTGCTCGAACCAGTGGCCGCGCGCGTGGTCGCGCTGCGGGTGCTGCTGCGGCGCCGAGTCGGCACCGACGGGGAAGACGGCGAGCAGCGCACCGGCCGTGAGCGCCAGCAGCGCGAGGCGCGAGGCTGTCCTCAGGGGTTGCCCGTCCTCATCGGACGGCGACTCTAGCTCTCGCGTCGCCGCCGGTCTAGTCCCCGGAAGGGTGAGCGTCGTCGGCGGACAGCCGGACGGGCCGCGACGCGATCCCGGGGAGATCGCGTCGCGGCCCGTCGGAGGCTGGGTGGTCCTAGTTGCGGCTGCCGCGCTCGCGCCGCCGGTCCTTGCGCAGGTCGCGCCTCTCGTGACTCTTCTTCGCCATCGATCTCACCTCCTTGTCGATATCGGATCGGGCTGGACGGGGTAGGGGACGTGGTCGGGGTCAGGCTGCGTGCAGGCCCGGCGTGCCGAAGCGCTTGCCGGGGTGTCCGCGGGTGGACAGGTAGGCGTACGGGTGGTCGAAGAGGTTGAGCGGGTTCTCGCGCTCGCGGACGTCGATCTGGACGAGCTCGCCGGTGGCGTCCTCGTCGACGACGACGGCCGCCCGGTGCCGGCGCCGGCTCCAGAGGAGGACGACGTGGCTTCCGGCCGACTCGCGGCGGGCGAGCTCCTTCGGGTTCGGGTCGAAGGTGAGGCGATAGCGGGTCATCTCCATCTCCCTTTGCGAGGCCCTCGTGGCGGGCCGCCTGATCTGTCGGTGCGGGGGTGGTTGCCATGGCTGCAGTTGTACGGCTGCGTGCGACAAGGCCGGGCTACGGTTCGGCAAGCGTTGGCGTCGTCTTTGCCAAGGCTCGGTTAAGGCGGCGCCGAGAGCGCGCGGGCCAGGACTGTCCGCAGCCGCGGTGCGTGCCGGCCCGGATGCCGGCCGGCCTCGTCCAGGCAACCTTTCCCGCATGACCATCGAGGCCGAGGCGCGCCCGCAGCCGATCCCGTGGCGGCGGCTGGCCGGGCTGCTGCGTCCCCTCTGGCGCGGGACGGCGGCCATGGTCGGGCTCAGCGTGGCGGGCGTGCTGCTCGGCCTCGTCCCGCCGCTCGTCCTCGGCGTGCTCGTGAACGCGCTCGTCGAGCGGAACGACCGGCGGGAAGCGGCGCTCCTGGCGGTCCTGGTCGCACTGGCGATCGTCGCCGAGGCTGCGCTCTACGTCCTGGCGGACGGGATGTACGCGCGCAACGCCGCCCGCCTCTACCGCAACCTCCGGCTCGCGATGTTCGACGGGGCACTCGCGCGCTTCCGCCGCGGCGAGGACACGCGGCGGGCTGCCGTCACGGTTCATCTCCGACACCGAGAGGGTCGAGTGGGCCACGCTCTCGATCCTCGACACGGGATCGATGATGCTCGTCGAGTTCGTGAGCGCCCTGGTCGCGCTCGGGATGCTCGAGCCGTGGGCGCTGCCCGTCGTCGCGCCGCTGCTGGCCGCGACCTGGATCGCGACCAGGCGCATGCAGGAGCCCGCGGCGGCTGCGGGCCAGCGTCGCCAGGAGGAGCTCGAGTCGATGACCGAGTCGCTCGTCGACGAGCTCGACGGCCCCGGCGATGCCGGTGCGGCGAGCCGCTTCCGCGTCGCGGCCGAACGCGTGTTGGGGGTGGAGGTCCGCTACGGCTGGCTGCAGGCTCTCAACCTGCAGGGCTCCGGTGGGCTCGCCAAGCTCGGCCCGATCGCCGTCGTGGTCGCGGCGGCGTTTGCGGGCAGTCACCAGGCCGGCACGCTGCTCTCGATCTATCTGCTCGCCCAGCGCGTCTTCTGGGGGTTCGACGGGGTCGTCGACCTCAGCCTCGGCACGCAGAGCGTCCGAGGAGCGGTCGCGCGCTGCTTCGAGCTCGTGGACGCCGCCGGTGCCCAGCGCTGAGCTGCTCCGTAGCGCACGCCGCGGCTCGGTATCCGATCGCGCTACGAACGTCCGGTACGGTATCGAGCGGAACGACGCCCGCTCGTGCGAGAGGAGGTGACGACACCATTACTCGCCGGTACACGAGGCTGACGAGCGCGTACGTCCGTGAGAACGGCGTGCTGCGCCCGGCCGGTTGGGACGAGGCGCTCGACCGCGCCGCCGCCGGCTTCCGCAACGCAATGGACGAGGGGGCCGGGATCGGTCTCTTCAGCTGCTCGAAGGCGACGAACGAGCTGAACTACGCGACGCAGAAGCTCTCCCGAGTCGCCTTCGCCTCGAACAACATCGACAGCTGTAACCGAACCTGACACGCTCCGAGCGTCGTCGGTCTGGCGACGGTGTTGGGTGCAGGCGGGGGAACGAGCTCCTACGAGGAGGTACGGGAGGCTGCCGACCTGATCGTCCTCTGGGGCTCGAACGCGCGCGAGGCGCATCCGATCTGGTTCCACCACGCGCTCAAGGCGATGCACCGCGGCGCGAAGCTGATGGTCGTCGACCCGCGGCGGACGTCGTCGGCGCAGTGGGCGGACCTCTGGCTCGGGCTCGACGTCGGCACCGACATCGCCCTCGCGAACGCGGTCGGCCGCGAGATCATCCACGCCGGGCTCGCGAACGAGGAGTTCATCGGCCGCGCGACCGAGGGCTTCGAGGCGTACCGCGAGTCGGTCGAGCCGTGGACGCTCGAGGAGGCGGAGCGGGTGACGGGCGTCCCTGCCGAGGCGATCCGCGAGCTCGCGCACTCCTACGCGACCGCCGAGCGCGCGCAGCTGTGCTGGACGCTCGGGATCACCGAGCACCACAACGGCGCCGACAACGTCTTCGCGCTCATCGACCTCGCGCTCCTGACCGGCCACGTCGGCCGCTACGGCTCGGGGCTGCAGCCGCTGCGCGGCCAGAACAACGTCCAGGGCGGCGGCGACATGGGCGCCCTGCCGAACAAGCTCCCCGGCTTCGCTGACGTCGAGAACCCCGACGACCGCGCGCGCTTCGAGGCGGTGTGGAACGCGCCGATCCCGCCGCAGAACGGGCTCCACATGTCGGACATGTTCGAGGCGATGAAGAAGGGCGAGCTGCGCGCGCTCTACGTCGTCGGCGAGAACCCGGCGCAGTCGGAGGCGGACCAGACGCAGACGAGGAACGCGCTCGCCGGCCTCGACCATCTCGTCGTGCAGGACATCTTCCTCACGAAGACGGCCGAGCTCGCCGACGTCGTCCTGCCGGCCTCGGCGACCTGGTGCGAGGCGGAGGGGACCGTCACCTCGAGCGAGCGGCGGATCCAGCGGGTTCGCAAGGCGCTCGACCCGCCCGGCGAGGCGCGCGACGACATCGAGATCGTCTACGAGCTCGGCCGGCGGATGGGACACGACCTCGGCAGCCCGAAGGCGGAGGACGTCTGGAACGAGCTGCGCTCGCTCTCGGCGGCGCACCGCGGCATGAGCTACGCGCGCCTCGAGGAGCTCGGCGGGATCCAGTGGCCGTGCTACGACGAGGAGCACCCGGGCGAGCAGTTCCTCCACGCGCGGCTCTGGGAGCCGGTCGTGGCCAAGCGCGCCCCGTTCACGCCGGTCGAGCACGACCCGCCGGTCGACCGGCTCGACGACGACTTCCCCGTGCGGCTGACGACCGGGCGGCGCCTCGAGTCGTTCAACACCGGCGTCCAGTCCGGGAGCATCTCCTCGCCGCTCCACCGAGGCGGCTCGGCGCTCCGGCTCTCGCCCGAGGACGGTGCCCTGTACGGCGTCGCCGACGGCGGCCGCGCGCGGGTCGTCTCCCGGCGCGGCATGGTCGAGGCGGGTGTCGTCTACGACACGACGCTACGGCCCGGCCTCGCGTTCATGAACCTCCACTTCCAGGACGACGTGGCGACGAACGTGCTCACGATCGACGCGGTGGACCCGAAGTCCGGCACGGCGGAGTTCAAGGCGACGGCGATCCGCGTCGAGGCGATCTGATGGATCTCCGCCTGCTCGCTGCCGAGCCGAGCGACGCCGAGCGCGAGGCGATCGACGCCGCGATCGGCGGCCTGCCGTCCGGCAACGGCCGCGTCGCGCGCGGCGACCGGCAGCGGCGCCACCTGCTCCTGCCCGCGCTCCGGGCGGCGCAGCGGCGTGTGGGTTGGGTGAGCGAGAGCGCTCTCGGCTACGCCTGCCGGCGGCTCGACGTGCCGCCCGCGGACGCGTACGGCGTGGCGAGCTTCTACGCGATGCTCGCGCTCGAGGAGCGGCCGGCCGAGCAGCTCCACGTCTGCACCGACCTCGCCTGCGCCCTCGCCGGCGCCGAGGTGCCGGAGGGCGCGGTCGCGAGCCCCTGCCTCGGCCTCTGCGAGCGCGCGCCCGCCTCGCTGCGCACGGTGGCGGGGCCGGAGCCGCGTGAGGTGCAGCTGCCGGAGGAGGAGCCGCCGCTGCCACAGGCCGGCGAGCAGGGGCTGCGCCTGCTGCAGCGGATCGCGGACGGATCGGACCCGACCTCGATCGAGGACTACCGCGCCCGCGGTGGCTTCGAGGCGCTCGCCCGCGCGCGCGGGCTCGGTGCCGAGGCCGTACGGCGGGCCGTCACCGACTCGAAGCTGCTCGGTCGCGGCGGCGCGGCGTTCCCGACCGGCGTGAAGTGGGACGCGGTGGCCGCCCAGCCCGCCACGCCGCACTACCTCGTCTGCAATGCCGACGAGTCGGAGCCGGGCACGTTCAAGGACCGCGTGCTCATGGAGCGCGACCCCTTCGCGCTCGTCGAGGCGATGGCGATCGCGGCGTTCGCGACCGGCTGCGAGCGCGGCTTCGTCTACATCCGGGCCGAGTACCCGCTCGCGCACGAGCGGCTCCGCCACGCGATCGAGCGAGTCCCGGGGCGAGCTCGACGGCTTCGAGATCGAGCTGCGGATCGGTGCCGGGGCGTACGTGTGCGGCGAGGAGACGGCCCTGTTCCAGTCGATCGAGGGCTACCGCGGCGAGCCGCGCAACAAGCCGCCGTTCCCGACCGAGGCCGGGCTGTTCGGCAAGCCGACCGTCGTGAACAACGTCGAGACGCTCGTCAACGTCCCGGCGATCCTGCTCGGGGACGCGCGGGAGACACGGCTGTTCTGCGTCTCGGGGAACGTCGAGCGCCCCGGCCTCTACGAGCTCGAGCTCGGGACGCCGCTGACCGAGCTGCTCGAGCAGGCGGGGGCCGAGCCGGTGAAGGCGGTGCTGCTCGGCGGCGCGGCCGGCTCGTTCCTCCGTCCCGACCAGCTCGACCTGCCGCTGTCGTTCGAGGGCGCGCGGGAGGCGGGCGTGACGCTCGGCTCGGGCGTCGTGCTCGTCTACGGGGAGGAGGCCGATCTCGCGGCGGCCGTGCTCCGGATCGCCGAGTTCTTCCGGGACGAGTCGTGCGGCCAGTGCGTCCCCTGCCGCGTCGGCACCGTCCGCCAGGAGGAGGCGCTGCACCGGCTCGCCTCCGGGCAGGTGCTCGGGAACGAGCTCGAGACGCTCGCCGACCTCGCGGCGGTGATGCGCGACGCGTCGATCTGCGGGCTCGGCCAGACCGCCGCGAGCGCCGTCCAGTCTGCGCTGCTGAACCTCGACGTGCTGGTGCCCACGCCATGAGCGTGTCTCCGGTCGCGGCCCCGAAGAAGGTCGTCGAGCTGACCGTCGACGGCGAGCCGGTGCGCGTCACCGAGGGGTCGACGATCCTCGACGCGTGCAAGCGCGCCGGGGTCGAGACGCCGACGCTCTGCTACGGCGACACCCTGACTCCGGTCAACGTCTGCCGGGTCTGCGTCGTCGAGCTCGAGGGCTCGCGGACGCTCGTGCCGTCGTGTTCGCGCAAGGTCGAGGAGGGCATGGTCGTCCACACCGATTCGCCGCGCGTGCGCACGAGCCGGCGGCTCGTGATGGAGCTCCTCGGCTCGTCGGTCGACCTCTCGCTCGCCCCCGACGCGCAGCGGTACCTCGCCGACTACGACGCCGACCCCGGGCGCTTCGGCCCCGACGCGGCGACGGTCGCGCAGGACGTGAAGATCGACAACGACCTCTACGTCCGCGACTACTCGAAGTGCATCCTCTGCTACCGCTGCGTCGAGGCCTGCGGCGAGGACCACCAGAACACGTTCGCGATCCACGTCGCCGGGCGCGGCTTCGACGCGCACATCGCGACCGAGCACGAGGTCGAGCTGCCCGACTCCGCCTGCGTCTACTGCGGCAACTGCATCGCCGTCTGCCCGACGGGCGCGCTGATGTCGAAGCGCGAGTACGACCTGCGCGAGGCGGGGGAGTGGGACGAGTCGCGCCAGACCGAGGTGCGGACGGTCTGCGCCTACTGCGGCGTCGGCTGCAACCTCGAGCTGCACGTCCAGGACGGCGAGATCGTCAAGGTCACGTCGCCCGACGACCACGACGTCACGCGCGGCAACCTCTGCGTCAAGGGCCGCTTCGGCTTCCAGTTCGTCCAGGAGCGCGCCGAGTAGAGCCTGTGCCTACCTCGCCCGCGCGGCGCCGGACGTCTCGTCGAGCGCGTCGAGAGCCGCCATGTCGGCGGCGCCGAGCTCGAAGTCGAAGATCTGCGCGTTCGAGCGGATGCGCTCCTCGCGGCTGGACTTCGGGATGACGACGGCGCCGTGCTGGAGAGCCCAGCGGAGCAGGACCTGGGCCGGCGTCCGGTCGAGTTGCTCCGCGATCCCGGCGAGCGTCGGATGGTCGAGCCCGCGACCGCGGTTGAGCGGGCTGTAGGCCTCGAACACGATCCCGTGCTCGCGGCAGTGGTCGAGCAGCCGCCGCCGGTAGCGGAACGGGTTGAACTGGACCTGGTTCACCGCCGGACGATGCGACGCCTTCCGCAGCAGCGAGTCGAGCGTGCGGACGCCGAAGTTGCTCACGCCGATCTCGCGGGCGAGGCCGCGCTCGCGCAGCCGCTCGAGTCTCCTCCAGTTCCGCCGGTTGAGGAGCGGCAGCGGCCAGTGGACGAGGTACAGGTCGACGTAGTCGAGCCCGAGCCGCTCGAGGCTCCGCGCGAGCTCTCGCTCCACGTCGAGCTTCACGGGGAGGAGCTTCGTCGTCACGAAGAGCTGCTCCCGCGGCAGCCCGCTCCGCCCGAGCGCGGCGCCGACGCTCCGCTCGTTGCGGTACATCGACGCCGTGTCGACGTGCCGGTAGCCGCTGTCGAGCGCCCACTCCACCGCCTGCTCCGTCTCGCGGCCGGCCGCCATCTGCCAGACGCCGAGCCCGAGCAGCGGCAGCTCGAGCGACGGGGCCAGCGTCACGGCCGGTATGCCTCCTGCGGCGGCCATCCGGTCCAGGCTAGTCCTGCCTGCCGCCGCTGCGAAGGGGACGAGTCCTCCGGGCTAGTATTTGCTTGATGACAAGCAAATATATGGACGACGCGGCCCGGCTCCGGCTCGCGGTGGCACGGATCGCCCGGCACCTGCGCGCCGTGGACGACTCCTCGCTGACGCCGACCCAGGCCTCGCTGCTCTCCACGGTCGTCCGCGGCGGCCGCATCGGGCTCTCGGCTCTCGCCGAGATCGAGGGCGTCGACGCGCCGACCCTCTCGCGGGCGGTCTCCCGGCTCGAGCAGCGAGGCCTCTTCCGGCGCCTGCCCGACCCCGCCGACGGGCGTGCCGTGACGGTGGAGGCGACGGCGGCCGGGAAGAAGCTGCAGCAGCGCCTGCGGGCCGCGCGGGCCGACGCGCTGCAGGCCCGACTCGCCGAGCTCGGCGCGGAGGAACGGAGCAGCCTGCACGAGGCGCTGCCGGTGCTCGAGGCGGTCGCGGACGCGCTCAAGCAGCAGAAGGCGCGCGTGTGACGCGGCTGCTCGGCGCCGGTCGCCAGACCTTCAGCTCGCTCGCGAACCAGAACTTCCGCCGCTACTTCGTCGGCCAGTCGGTCTCGCGGATCGGCACGTGGATGCAGATGATCGCGCAGGCGTGGCTCGTGCTGGAGCTGACCCACTCGAGCGTGCTGCTCGGCGTCGTCGTCGCGCTGCAGGCGCTGCCCGTGCTGCTGCTCGGTCCCTACGGCGGCCTGGTCGCCGACCGGGTCGACAAGCGGCGGCTGATGATCGCGCTGCAGACACTGATGGGCGTGCAGGCGCTCGCGCTCGGTGTGCTCACGGTCGCCGGCGCCATCCGCTTCTGGGAGATCGCGCTCCTCGCCACGGTGCTCGGAGCGAACAACGCCTTCGAGACCCCGTCGCGACAGGCGTTCATGCTCGAGCTCGTCGGCCCGGACCGGCTGCGGAACGCCGTCAGCCTCAACGCGGTGATGGTGAACGTCGCCCGCACCGTCGGCCCCGCGGTCGCCGGACTCGTCATCGCCACGGCGGGCGAGGGCATCTGCTTCCTCGTCAATGCGGCGAGCTTCGCGGCCGTCGTCTTCTCTCTGCTCGTCCTCGACACGACGTCGATCTCGCCGAGCCCGCCTGCCGGACGCCGCCGCGGGCAGCTGCGCGAGGGTCTTCGCTACGTCCGCCGCACGCCCGAGCTGGCACTGCCGCTGCTCCTGATGACGATCATCGGGACGCTCACCTACGAGTTCTCCGTCTCCCTGCCCGTGCTCGCCCGGCGCTCGCTCGGCCTCGGCGCCCCCGGCTACGGCTACATGACGGCGGCGATGGGCGCCGGCGCGGTCGTGGGAGGGCTCTACGTCGCTGCGAAGGGGCGCACCGGCCTGCGGCCGCTCACGATCGCAGCCGGGTGCTTCGGGGTCTTCGTCCTGGGTGCCGCGCTCGCACCGAACCTCGCGTTCGAGCTCGGCGCGCTCGCCCTCGTCGGCGCCGCCAGCGTCTCGTTCATCTCGGTCGCGAACTCGACCCTGCAGCTCGGCTCCGCACCGACGATGCGCGGCCGCGTGATGGGCCTCTGGATCGTCGCCTTCCAGGGGTCGACCCCGATCGGTGGGCCGCTGATCGGCTGGATCATCGCCCGCTCCGACGCCCGCGTCGGGCTCGTCGTCGGAGCGGCTGCGGCGCTCCTCGCCGCCGCCGTCGGGGCAAGCGCGCTGCGCCGGCTCGGCCCGGGGCCGCTCGAGACCCTGCCCGGGGCGGGCTGAGCGAACGAGGGAGAGGCGCGTCGAATGCAGCCTCTCCCTGTGGAGGCTCCGCCGGCCCCGTCTGAGCGGACGGAGCGCGACATCGTGCAGCCTCCCCGCGATCGGTGTCGGTGCAGCTACTCGTAGAGTGAGGAGGGTGGGCGGCCTGAATCCCGGCGTGCGCCGTGTGGCCGTGATCGGCGCGGTCATGCTCTCCGTCGCGGTGGGTCTGCTCAGTGCGCCGGCGGCCCGTGCGCTGCCCTACCAGATACCCGGCCCGTCGGGTGCCGCGCCGCCGCCCCACTTCCGGGTGCTCGTGGTGGAGAACTTCACCGTCGCCGACCTGAAGCGTTTCTCGTCGTATGCCGCCGTCGGGCTGCTCGTGCCGGGCGTCGGCGCCGTCACGAACCGCCATGCGGCGCTCGAGTCTCTGCTCCGCGGCGTGGACGTGAACCCGTACCTGCGACGGCGGCCGGCGCGGCCGCCGCTGCTCCAGATCGCTCACCGCGACACGCTGCCGGCAAAGCCCGGCTGGGAGACCATCGTCCTCGCCCTCCCGCCCGGCGGACGGCTGCGGTCGAACGAGACCCGCTATCCGATCATGGTCATCGGCGACGGCTATCACGGCCTGCTCACGTCACCGACGACGCGCATCCCCGGCCTGGTCTCGATCGTCGACGTGGCTCCGACCGCGCTCGGCTGGACGCTCGGCAGGCTGCACTCCGTGCCGACCGCGAACACGCTGCCGCAGCTGCGGCAGTTGGACGGCCAGATCTCGGCGAACAACCGCCTCAAGCTGGCGACGCTGATCATCCTGGCGTGCACGCTCGTGCTGCTCGCGATCGTGCGGGCGAGCGCTGCGCTGCCGGCGGTGCTGGCCGCCCTCGTGGTCAACCTGGTCGCCGGAGCCGCGCACGTCGCGAACGAGCCGACGCTGGTCGCGATGATCTTCCTCGGGACGGTCGTCGGCGGCCTCGGGCTCGCCCGGCTCTGCTCGGACGAGCGGCGGCTGCTCGCGGTGATCCTGTCCGTGCTGGCGCTGTACACGGTCCTGCTCGTGCTGCACCCGGACTGGGTGGCCATCACGCCGCTCGGGCCGACCGAGAATGCCCGCTTCTGGGGGATCGGCAACCAGCTCGAGACCGTCCTGCTCGCCCCCGTGGTGGCCGGAGCGGCGATCGCGTCGCGCCGCTACGGGCTCGCGGGCTTCGGGGCCTTCGCGCTCCTGGCGCTCTTCATCGTGACAGACAACCATCTGGGCTCGGACGGAGGCGGCGCCGTCTGCTTCGGCGTCGCGCTCGCCTTCGTCGGCGCGCGCGTGCTCCGCCTCGGCTGGCGGGGCTTCCTCACCCTCCTGCTGCTGGACGGCGCCGTCGTCACGGCCATCGTCGAGGCCAACCTCAGCGCCTCCGGGCCGGACCATCTGCGCAACGCGTTCTCGCACGGTCTCTCCGGCCTGACCGGCACTCTCGCCGACCGTGTCCCGCTCGCCTACGTTCCCGCGCTCGCCCAGTGGCCGCTGCTGCTGCCCCTCGGCCTCTTCCTCGTCGCGGTCCTCCTCGTCGTCCTCCGCGTGACGAGCCGGCGATCCCGCGACCTCGTCCTCGCGGCCGGCCTCGCCCTGCTCGTCTCGTTGCTCGTGAACGACTCGGGCACCTACGAGCTCGCCGGGGGAGTGACCGCCGTCGCCGCCCTCACGCGTCCCGGGATACCGCTTGCCCCGGAGACGACCCCGAACAGCTCGTAGCGCGCGGCTGTCCGCGACCGAGGAAGCGGCGCTCGCGGACGAGTAGGGTCGGGCGATGATCGCCGAGCGGTTCGAGAGCGCGCTCTGGGAGACGGCCTCGCTGCTGCTCGCGGCCCGCGGGGAGGCGGTGCTCGTCGACCCGGGCGTCTCCGCGGAGGAGGTCGCGCACATCGCTGGGCGCGCCGGCGAGCTCGGGGTGCGGGTCACGCACGTGCTCGCCACCCACGCCGACTGGGACCACGTCTGCGGCATCGCCGCCTTCCCCGCCGCGGCCGCGACGATGAGCGAGGCGACCGCGGCGCGGCTTCGCACGCGCGGCGAGCGGGCGGCGGTGGCCGAGGCGGCGGCTGCGAGCGGCGTCGAGATCGCCGGCGAGCCGCGCGTCGACCGCACCTTCCCCGCCGGCGTCGCCCTGCAGGCAGGCCCGTTCCTGCTCGAGACCCTCGCGCTGCCCGGCCACACCGCCGACGGGACCGCGTTCCGCTGCCGGGAGCTCGACCTGCTCGCAGTCGGCGACCACCTCTCCGTCCGTGAGTTCCCCTTCGCGACGTCGACGGCCGCCTACCGCGGCACGCTCGCGGCGCTGATCGACCTCCTGCGCCGCGACCCGCCCGGTCGCGTCGTCCCAGGACACGGGCCGGAGCTGGCCGCGGCCGACGCGCTCGCGATCGCCGAGGCAGACCTCGCCTACCTGTGGGAGCTCCACGACGTGGTCGCGGGCTGCGCGACGCACGAGGACGGGCGGGCGGCCGGCCTCGCCGTCGAGGTGCCGCGCCCCGCGGGGGACGACCTCGCGCAGGCGAGGCTCGAGAACGTCGAGGCCGCGCTCGCCGAACGCTTCGTCTAGACGATCGGGCCTGCACGAGCCTCCCCGACTCTCGTAGCCTCCGGCCGGTGCGCTGTTCGTCCGTGCTCCCCTGGGAGTCGTTTCCGCGTCGTCGGGCGGGGTGAGGCGTCGTGCGGTTCGCCGCAGGGCTCTCGCTCTCGTTCGTCTCTGCGATCGCGATCAACTGGGCGTACTCGCGCCAGCACGCCGCGGTGTCTGGGATGCCCGAGCTCTCGCTGCGCCGGCCGCGCCACGTGGTCTCGTCGCTTCTGAGCAACCGCGCCTGGTTCGTGAGCTTCGGCACCGAGTCGCTCGGCTGGCTCTTCTACCTCGCCGCCTTGCGTCTCTCCCCGCTCTCGCTCGTGCAGGGTGTCGGCGCCGCCGGAATCGCGGCACTGGCGCTCTTCAGCGTCAACGGGCGTCCTTCCCGCCTCACCCGGCGCGAGCAGGTGGCCGTCCTCGCGGGCGTTCTCGGGCTGCTGCTACTCGCACTCTCGCTCCTCGACACGACGCAGGTCGATGTCGTGCCGCCGCCGGCCGCCGTCGCGGTCTGGCTCGGGGCCGCCGTCGCCGTAGCGCTCCTGCTCGCCGGCACCCGTGTTCGGATCGCACGGGCGCCCGCGCTCGGGCTCGCGTCGGGGCTGCTCTTCGCCGGCGGTGACATCTGCTCGAAGCTCGTCGTCTTCGGGCACCTGTGGCTGATCGCGTTCGTGCCGTTGCTCGCTATGTACACGCTGGGCACGGTCTTCCTCCAGCAGGGCTTTCAGTCCGGCAACGCGCTCACGACCGCCGGACTGGCGACCCTCGCCACGAACGCCGTCCCGATCGCCTCCGGCTTCGCCCTCTTCGACGAGAAGGTGCCGAATGCCGCGGCCGGCGTCCTGCAGATGGTCGGCTTCTCGACGCTCGTCGCCAGCGCGATCCTCCTCGCGCGACGTGACGACCGCATCTGACGGGTCAGCCCGCAGACCCCGGTTCATGGGCCGTTCATCGAGCGCTGCTCCACTTGTCGCATGAGCGAGGCTCCCGGGGTCAGACAGCGGGTTGCGGTTCGAGACGCCCTCGCGGCGCGGACGCGCAGGCTCACGGGCGCCGCGCTGGCGGTGTCGGCGGTGCTCAGCGGCGTCTTCGCCGGGATCGCGGCCGCTTCCGCGCCGGGGCACAAGCTGCAGCCCGCCACGACCGCGCAGCTGACGCCGAACGCGAAGCGGTCGCAGGGCACCGCGTCGGGGCGCACGAGCACGACGATCCCGTCGCTGCCGCCGCCTCCCGGCCCAGGCAACCTCGGCGCCGCACCGCCGGCGCCCACGTCTGCGCCGGCTCCCGCTCCGACACAGGCGCCCCCCGTCGTCGTCTCCGGGGGCTCGTGATCGCGACCGCGCGGCTCCGCGCGCTCGGGACCGGCGCCGTCCTCTGCGTCACCGATCCCGCCGCACTGCCGCGTGCCCGCCGCGAGCTCGTCCGCGAGTTGCGCGAGGTCGACCTGCTCGCGAGCCGCTTCCGGGAGGACTCCGAGCTGACGGCTCTGAATCGCCGCGCGGGCGAGCGCGTCCGCGTCTCCCGGCGCCTCTTCGACGCCGTCGCGCTCGCGATCGACGTCGCGCGTCACACCGGCGGCCTCGTCGACCCCACCGTCGGCCGCGCGCTCCGGCTCGCCGGCTACGACCGCACCTTCACCGCCGTCCGGGCCCGCGACGGCAGCTTTGTCGCCGTCTCGCACCGCTCGCCGGGGTGGGAGAGCGTCCGGCTCGATCCGGAGCGCCTCGAGATCCGCGTGCCCGCCGGCGTCGAGCTCGATCTCGGTGCGACCGCGAAGGCCGCGGCCGCAGACGCCGTGGCGGCGGCGGCGCACGGGGCCGCCGACGGCGCCGGCGTACTCGTCTCGCTCGGCGGGGACGTCGCCGTCGCAGGCCGGATCCCGGCGGGCGGCTGGCCGATCCGCATCGCCGACGCGCACGACGCACCGCTCGCCTCCGCCGGGCCGGTCGTCGCGCTGGCCGGCGGCGGCCTCGCCACCTCGGGGGTCGCCGCACGCCGGTGGCGCGTGCGCGGCGGCGAGCGCCACCACATCGTCGACCCGCGCAGGGGCAGCTCGGCGCTCACGCCGTGGCGCACCGTCACCGTGACCGGTGCGACCTGTGTCGACGCCAACTCGGCGAGCACGGCCGCGGTCGTCCTGGGCGCCGACGCGCCTGCCTGGCTCGCGCTTCGCGGGCTCTCCGCCCGGCTCGTCCGCCGCGACGGCTCCGTCCTCCTCGTCGGCGACTGGCCTCGCACCGAGGCGGATGCCGCGTGATCGCGACCACCGGGCCGACGACCCTCTGGTACCTCTCGCGCGGCACGGGCGTCGTCTCGCTTCTCCTCCTCACCGCCGCCGTCGTGCTCGGCGTCGCCGGGCCGCTCCGCGCGCGGCCGCGCGTCCTCCTCGCCAGCCTCCACCGGAGCGTCCCGCTGCTCGCGATCGCCTTCGTCGTCGCGCACGTGCTGACGACGGTTGCGGACGGCTATGCGCCGATCGGCGTGAAGGACATGGTCCTGCCGTTCCTCTCTCCGTACCGTCCGGTCTGGCTCGGGCTCGGCACGGTCGCCTTCGACCTCCTGCTCGCGCTCGTCGCGACGAGCCTGCTGCGCGCGCGGATCGGCCTGCGTGGCTGGCGCGCCGTGCACTGGCTCGCCTACCTGTCGTGGCCGGTCGCGCTCGCGCACGGGCTCGGCAGCGGCACCGACGCGAAGTCGGGCTGGCTGCTCGTCCTCAGCGTGGCCTGCACGGTCGCCGTCGCCGCCGCCGTCGTGCTGCGCGTGCTGCAGACCCCGGCGCTCGAGGGCGGACGCCGGCTCGCGGCCCTCGGAGGGGTGCCGGCGGTCGTGCTCGTCCTCCTCGTCTGGGCGCAGACCGGACCGCTGCAGCACGGCTGGGCGCTGCGGGCCGGGACGCCCGTCTCGCTGATCCCGTCGTCCGCGCGCAGCCCGTCGACCGCCGCGAGCGGGGCCGGCGCACCGGTGCGGCACCTTGCTCCGGCGACGCCCCTGCCCTACACCGCGACCGTCTCCGGCTCGCTCATCCAGTCGCCGCCGGACTCCTCGGGGATCGCGACGGTGCAGATCGACGCCCGCACGTCCGGCCCGGTTGCGGGCGAGTTGCGGGCGACGCTTTACGGCGTCCCGCTCGAGGGCGGCGGCCTCTCGATGGAGAGCAGCGACGTCGCCTACGCCACGGCGGGTGCCTCGGCTGCGTACCGCGGGCCGGTCGTCGCGCTCGAGGGGACGCACATCACCGCGGTCGTCCGCGACGCGGAGGGCAAGCACCTACGCCTCGACCTCGACCTGCAGATCGACCCCTCCTCCGGCTCGGTGGGCGGGACGCTGCGCGTGCACGACTCCAGCGGGGGGCCTGCCGCGTGAGCGCGTCCGTCTCCCGCCTCCTGCGCGGGCTGCACACGGACGGGCGTCCGGTGACGCTCGGCGAGCATCTGCACCTGCACGGGCCGCTGCCGGGGCGGCTCGACGGCGCCTCGCTGCTCGAGGCCGTCGAAGGAAGCGAGCTGCGCGGCCGCGGCGGCGCCGGCTTCCCGACGGTGCTGAAGCTCCGCGCGGTCGCGGGCCGCCGCGGACGGAAGGTCGTGCTCGCGAACGGCGTCGAGGGCGAGCCGGCGAGCGGGAAGGACAAGGTGCTCCTCCGCCATGTGCCGCACCTCGTCCTCGACGGTGTCGAGGTCGCCGCAGCAGCGGTCGGTGCGGACGAGGCGGTCGTCGCCGTCTCCCGGGCCGCGAGCGGAGAGCTCGCGGTGCTCCAGCGGGCGCTCGGCGAGCGCGGCCGGTCGAACCGCGCGGGGATCGAGATCGTGGCCGTTCCGGACGGGTTCGTCGCCGGAGAGGAGTCGGCCCTCGTCAACGCGGTCTCGGGCGGCCCTTCACGGCCGACGGCGACCCCGCCGCGACCCTTCGAGCGCGGGATCGGCGGCAGGCCGACTCTCGTCCAGAACGTCGAGACGCTCGCCCAGCTCGCGCTGATCGCCCGTCGCGGCCCCGCCTGGTTCCGCGAGGTCGGCACGCGCGGCGAGCCGGGCAGCGCGCTCGTCACCCTCTCCGGGGCGGTCGGGGCGCCCGGGGTGTACGAGGTGCCGTTCGGCACGCCGCTGGCGCGAGCTCGTCACGGAGGCGGGCGGGACGACGCAGCCGCCCCGCGCCGTTCTCGTGGGCGGCTACTTCGGCTCCTGGCTCGACGCCGGCACCGCCTTCGACTGCGCTCTCAGCGAGGCCTCCCTCGGTGCCGCGGGAGCGAGGCTCGGCGCCGGGGCGATCGTCGTCCTGCCGGAGGGCTCGTGCGCGCTCGCCGAGGTCGCGCGCGTGAGCCGCTTCCTCGCCGAGGAGAGTGCCGGGCAGTGCGGCCCGTGCGTCCACGGGCTCGACGCCATCGCAGGCGCGACGGCCTCAATGTTGGAGGCGGAAGGCTTCGACGCCGACCTCCGCATCCGCCGCTGGCTCGAGCAGGTGCACGGCCGCGGCGGCTGCCGGCACCCGGACGGCGCGGCCCGGTTCGTCGGTAGCGCGCTCGACGTGTTCGCCGACGAGGTCGCCGCGCACGCGCGCGGCGGGCGCTGTCCTGGGCGCGACCTCGGGCTGCTGCCGGTACGGCGCCGGCAAGAGCGGAGAGCCGCATGAAGTCCAGGCTGAGCGTGAACCCGATCGCCTGCGACGGTCACGGCCTCTGCGCCGAGCTCTTCCCGGAGCGCGTCTCCCTCGACGACTGGGGCTACCCGCTGGTCGACGGCTCGCCGATCCCGCGCTCGCTCGAGCAGCACGCGCGGCGGGCGATCGACGCCTGCCCCGTGCTCGCGCTGCGGCTCGAGCAGCTCGCGGGCCGCGACTGAGGATCGTCTAGGCCGGCGCTCGTCGGCGGCACCGCCGCGGCCGACGGGCGACGAACCTGCCCCGGCCGGGCTCGGGATCGACCGGCTCTCCGTCGGCGGCGACCACCCGGCCGCGGGACACCGTCAGCGCCGGCCAGCCCGTGACCTCGAGCTCTGCATACGGGCTGTGGTCGGAGCGCGAGTGGAGGTTCGCCGCGGTGAGCGTCCGCGTCGCGGCGGGGTCGAAGACGACGAGATCCGCGTCGAGCCCGGCCCGGAGCGAGCCCTTGCGGTCGTCGAGGCCGAAGCGCCGCGCCGGGGCGCCGGCGATCGCGTCGACCCAGCGCTCGAGGCCGATCCGCCCGTTCCGCACGCCCTGGTAGAGCAGACCGACGCGGGTCTCGAGCCCCGGCAGGCCGCCGGGGATGCGGGTGAAGTCGTGCCACCGGCCGGCCGCGGGGTCGGTTCCGCGGCGGCGATCTGCCCGGGTGAAGGGACAGTGGTCGGTCGAGACGACCTCGAGCTCGCCGGAGGCGACCGCCGCCCAGAGCGCCTCCCGGTCCGTCTCACCGCGCAGCGGCGGCTGGCAGACGAAGTCCTGCGCGCCGTCGGAGCCGTCGGTCAGTCGGCTCGAGTCGAGGAAGAGGTAGTGGGGGCAGGTCTCGGCGTGCACCTCGGCGCCCGCCGCGCGCGCGGCCCGCACAGCCTCGAGGCCCTCGCCGCTCGAGAGGTGGACGACGTAGAGGGAGGCGTCCACGGCGCGTGCCAGCTCTGCCGCCCGCCGGACGGCGGTCGCCTCCGCCGCCGCCGGGCGGACGCCCGGGATCGCGTCCGGGCCGACGCGCCCCGCCCTCAGGGCGTCGGCGGTGAGCTGCTCGATCGTCGCGCCGTCCTCCGCGTGGACGCAGACCTGGATGCCGGTCGCGCGGGATGCCGCGAGCGCCCGCCCGAGCGTCTCGTCGTCGACCATCAGCCGGTCGGGATACGCCAGGTAGAGCTTCACGCTGGTCACGCCCCGCACCGCGAACTCCTCGAAGCGCCTGCGGGCTGCGTCGGCGTCCTCGGGCACGTCCGTCACCGTCAGGTGGAAGCCGTAGTCGACGAAGGTACGCCCGTCCGCGCGAGCGTGCCAGGTGGCGAGCGCCTCCTCCCACGGTTCCCGGCCGGCTCCCGCGAAGTCGACGATGCACGTGGTGCCGCCGCAGGCGGCGGCGATCGTGCCGGACTCGAAGTCGTCGGCGGACGTGACCGCGCCGACGGGGAGGCCGAGATGCGTGTGGACGTCGATCCCGCCGGGGATCACGTACGCCCCGGACGCGTCGACGACCTCCGGGTCGGAGGCGCTGAGGTCGCTGCCCACCTCGGCGACGAGCTCGCCGGCCAGCAGCACGTCGGCGCGCCGGGCGCCGTCCTCGTCGATCACGGTGCCGCCGCGGACGAGCACGACGCAAACGGTGACGGGTGCGACGCTGGTCGCCATCGGGACCGCACGTGATCCGGGCTGCGGAGAAGCCGCGCGCCTCGGCCGCGGTGCCGACCCGTGGGAGGTGTCTACGCCCGACGACGATAGTCTCCGTGGCGGCCCCATCCGGGCTCCGTGGTTTCAGCTGATGCCGCGGATCACGCCAGACCGGACGATCTCATCGTGGTTCGTTCCACGCTCTACCGCAATGCGCTCGTCGTCACGATGGACGACGAGGGCCACGAGCTCGACCAGGGCTGGCTGCTCGTGCGCGACGGTCTCGTCGAGGCGGTCGGCCAGGACACTCCGCCTGCCGCGGGGGCAGACGAGAGCGTCGACCTCGGCGGAGCGCTCGTCACTCCGGGGCTCGTCAACACCCATCACCACCTCTACCAGACGCTCACGCGCGCGCGGGCCCAGGAGGCGACGCTCTTCGAGTGGCTGACCGAGCTCTACCCGGTCTGGGCCGGGATCGACGCCGAGGCGGAGTACGCGGCGGCGCGAACGGGTCTCGCCGAGCTCGCGCTCTCGGGTTGCTCGACCGTCTTCGACCACCACTACGTCTTCCCGCGCGGGCGCGAGGGCCTGATCGAGGCCGAGGTGCAGGCTGCGCGCGAGCTCGGCGTGCGCATCGTCGCCTCACGCGGGTCGATGGATCTCGGCCGGTCCGACGGCGGCCTCCCGCCCGACTCGCTCGTCGAGTCGATCGACGCGATCCTCGCCGACACGGAGCGACTCGCAGGTCTGCAGGACGGAGAGCAGGTGCAGATCGCGGTCGCGCCCTGCTCCCCCTTCTCGGTGACGGGGGATCTGCTGCGCGAGTCGGCGGAGCTCGCCCGTGCTCTCGGGTTGCGGCTGCACACGCATCTGGCCGAGACTGCGGACGAGGTGGAGTACTGTCGCGCGCAATACGGCTGCCGGCCCGCCGAGTACCTCGACTCGCTGGGCTGGCTCGCCGACGACGTCTGGTGCGCGCACTGCATCCACCTGGCGGATGCCGACGTGGCCCGCTTCGCAGCGAGCGGGACGGGCGTGGCGCATTGCCCCGCCTCGAACGCGCGTCTCGGCTCCGGGATCGCGCCGGTGCGCGACCTCCTCGACGCCGGCGTGCGGGTCGGGCTCGGCGTCGACGGATCCGCCTCGAACGAGCGCGGCGACCTCGGCTTCGAGCTCAAGCAGGCGCTGCTGGCGGCGCGGCTGCGCGGAGGCCCCAAGGCGATGACGGCCCGGGAGGCGCTGCGGCTCGCCACGCGCGAAGGCGCGGCCGTCCTCGGCCGGGACGACATCGGCTCGCTCGAGCCCGGGAAGCGGGCCGACTTCGCGGTCTGGCGCACCGACGGTCTCGAGTTCGGCGGCGCGGACGATCTCGTCTTCGAGCTGGTGCTCGCGGGACCGCAGCGGGTCGACCGGCTCGTCGTCGGGGGCGAGGACGTCGTCCGGGCTGGATCGCTCGTCCGCGCCGACGAAGCGGAGATCGCCCGCGAGCAGCGGCGGCAGGCGGCGAGGCTCGCGTCGTGAACGGTCTGGAACGGCGGCTGGCGGTGGCCCGGGGGGACGAGCCCGCCGACCTCGTCCTGCGCGGCGGCCGGGTCTTCTCCGTCTTCACGCGCGAATGGCTCGACACGGACCTGGCCATCGTCGAGGGCTACGTCGCGGGACTCGGCGACTACGAGGGCGTGGAGGTGATCGACGTCTCGGGCAGGTACCTCGTGCCCGGCTTCATCGACGCGCACCTGCATCTCGAGTCTCCGAAGCTCCTACCGGACGAGTTCGCGCGCCTCGTCGTGCCGCTCGGGACCACCGCCGCGGTCGCCGACCCGCACGAGATCGCCAACGTCCTCGGCACGGACGGCGTCCACTGGCTGCTCGACTTCTGCGCCGACCTGCCGCTCGACGTGTACTTCATGGCGCCGTCGTGCGTCCCGGCGTCACGCTTCGAGTCGCCGCGCCGCCCGTTGACGACGGGCGACCTCGAAGGCCTCCTCCGGCGCACGCACGTGCTCGGTGTCGCCGAGATGATGAACTTCCCGGGCGTCGTCGCGGGTGACGAGCAGGAGCTCGCGAAGGTCCGGCTCGCCCACCACGTCGACGGGCATGCCCCCGGTCTCCTCGGCAAGCGGCTCAACGCCTACGCCGCGGCGGGCATCCGCTCCGATCACGAGGCGATCACCGCCGAGGAGGGGAGAGAGCGGCTCCGGGCCGGGATCTGGCTGCTGATCCGCGAGGCGTCGATGGCCCGCAACCTGAACGCGCTCGTTCCGCTCGTGCGCGAGTACGGGCCGGCGCACATCGCGTTCTGCACCGACGACCGTGACCCGGAGGACATCGTCGACGACGGGCACATCAACGGGATGGTGCGCAAGGCCGTGGCCGCGGGCGTCACGCCGGAGGACGCGCTCGTCCTTGCGACGCTCAACCCGGCGCAGTGGCACGGGCTCCAGGAGCTCGGCGCGCTCGCGCCCGGCTACCAGGCCGACGTCGTCGTCCTGCCCGACCTCGAGCAGTTCCGGCCCGAGCTCGTGCTCAAGCACGGGAAGCCGCTGGGCGACATCCCCCGGCCCGACGTTCCGGAGTGGGTTCGGCACACCGTGCGGCCCGCGCCGGTGAGCCGGCAGGACCTGACCGTCCCGAGCGACGGCTCCGCGATCCGGGTGATCGGTCTGATCCCCGACCAGGTCGTGACAGAGGCACTCGTCGAGGAGCCGAGCGTCGTGGACGGCGTCGCGGTCGCCGACCCGGAGCGCGACCTCGCGAAGATCGCGGTGATCGAGCGCCATCTCGCGACGGGACGGGTCGGGCTCGGCTTCGTCAAGGGCTCCGGGCTCGGGCGCGGCGCGCTCGGCTCGACGGTCGCGCACGACGCGCACAACATCGTCGTGCTCGGCTGTTCGGACGAGGACATGCTCGCAGTCGTCGAGCGGCTCGTCGAGCTCGGTGGCGGCAACGTCGTCGTCGACGACGGCACGGTCGTGGCCGAGTGCCCGCTCCCGGTCGCGGGGCTCATCTCCGACGCGCCGCTGGCCGACGTGATCGCGCAGAGCCGCGCCTGTAACGAGGCGGCTGCCGCGCTCGGCTGGACGGGGCAGACGCCGTTCCTGACGATGTCGTTCCTCGCGCTGTCGGTGATCCCGTCTCTGAAGATCACCGACCGCGGGCTCGTCGACGTCGATCGCTTCGACCTCGTCCCGCTCGCGGCGGGCGCCCCAACGACAGGAGGCAGCGAACAATGAGGACCCTGGGACTCGAGCGCGAGATCGTCGACGCCGCGGTCTACGAGAACACGGTCGGACGGTTCCGCGACCGGCGCATTCTCGTGCCGACGTTCGCGCAGCTGACCGACCCGTCCCGCATTCCGGAGCCGGTGCAAGCGGCCCTCCAGGCGGTCGGGCCGGACGACGCGCACCCGCTCAACCTCTTTCGTGTCCACTGGTACAACGACGCCGAGCGCACGGGCACCGTGCCGCTGCCCGCCCACGTGGTCCTCCCGCGAGAGCTCACGGGCGTGGCAGCGCCGATCGTCGTGCTGCTCGCCGACCGGTTCCCGATGATCGGGGCGCACAAGGTCCTTGCGACGTTCGGCTGCCTCGCGCCGCGCGTGCTCACCGGCCAGTTCGACCCCACCCACCACAAGGCGATCTGGCCGTCGACCGGCAACTACTGCCGGGGCGGAGTCGCGGTCTCCCGGCTGATGGACTGCCACGGAGTCGCAGTGCTCCCGGAGGGCATGAGCCGCGAGCGCTTCGAGTGGCTCGAGGAGTGGGTCGTCGACGAGTCGGACATCATTCGCACGCCGGGCACCGAGAGCAACGTCAAGGAGATCTACGACGAGTGCGCACGGCTCGAGGTCGACCCCGACAACATCGTCTTCAACCAGTTCAGCGAGTTCGGCAACAGCCTCGCGCACTACCTCGCGACCGGTCGCGCGGTCGAGCACGTCTTCGAGGCGCTCGCCTCCGGGCAGCCCGGCCTGCGCCTGAGCGCCTTCGTCTCGGCGACCGGGTCCGCGGGCACGATCGGGGCCGGCGACTATCTCAAGGAGCGTCTCGGCACCCGCATCGGGGCCGTCGAGGCGCTCGAGTGCCCGACGATGCTCGAGAACGGCTTCGGGGAGCACAACGTCCAGGGGATCGGGGACAAGCACATCCCGCTGATCTTCAACGCGATGAACATGGACTTCGTGATCGCGGTCTCGGATCGCGCGACCGACCGGCTCAACCTGCTCTTCAACACCGGGACGGGGCTGGAGCATCTCGCCGGGCGGCGGCACGTGCCGGCGGAGACGCTCGAGGCACTCCCGTCGTTCGGGCTCTCGAGCATCTGCAACATCGTCGCGGCGATCAAGCTCGCCAAGGACCAGGACTACGGGCCGGACGACGTCGTCGCCACCGTCGCGACCGACGGGGCGCCGATGTATCACAGCGAGCGCGACCTCGCGCTCGCCCGGTACTTCCCCGACGGCTTCGACGAGGTCGCGGCGAGCGAGGTCTTCGGCGAGCATCTGCTCGGGGCGACGACCGACAACCTCATGGAGCTCACCCGCGAGGACAGGCTGCGCATCTTCAACCTCGGCTACTACACCTGGGTGGAGCAGCAGGGCATCTCGATCGAGGACTTCACGACGAGGCTCGAGCCGGGCTTCTGGACGGGCATCCGCTCGGTCGTCTCCGACTGGGACGAGATGATCGGCGAGTTCAACGAGCGCACGGGCGTGCTCGCCTCGCTATGACCGGCGGCGCGCGGCTCCGTGGGGGAATACCGGATCGGGTTGCGACCGAGTCCGGATGCCGGCGTGCCGCTCCACTCGTAGGGTTACCCGCGTTCACGTCGAGGAGGGCAGAGCCGCGAGCGAGCGGCGATCCGCATGGCGACAGACCCTGTGAGCCGGCTCGTCTGCGCGGGCTGCGGCGCCGCGCCCGGCCCCGCGGAGCCGTACCCGTTCCGCTGCCCCGCCGCGCGCGCCGGCGACGACGTCGACCACGTCCTCCGGCGGGAGCTCGACCTCGCCCGGGTCGAGGGGCTTCCCGAGGCCGGGGAGCCGAACCCGTACGTCCGCTTCCGGACGCTCCTGCACGCCTACCAGGCGGGCCGCTCGGGCGGCTTCGACGACGAGGACTTCGTCGCGCTCGTCCGCGACCTCGACGAGCGCGTCGCCGCGGTCGACGGGCACGGGTTCCGCCTCACGCCGTTCCGCCGCAGCGACGGGCTCTCCGACCGGCTCGGCTTCGGCGCGGAGGGCGGAGTCTGGGTCAAGGACGAGACGGGCAACGTCTCGGGCTCGCACAAGGCGCGCCACCTGTTCGGCGTGCTCCTCTGGCTCGAGGTGGCCGAGCGGCTCGGCCTCACCGGCGACACGCGTCCCGACCTCGCGATCGCGAGCTGCGGCAACGCGGCACTCGCGGCGGCGGTCGTGGCGGCCGCGGGCGGGCGGCGGCTGCACGTCTTCGTCCCGGTCGACGCCGACCCGGTCGTGCTCGCGCGGCTCGAGGAGCTCGGAGCCGAGATCGCCGTCTGCGGGCGCCAGGACGGCGTCGCCGGCGATCCGACGGTGCACGCGCTCGAGGAGGCGCTCGCGGACGGCGCCCTCCCGTTCACCTGCCAGGGCAACCTGAACGGGCTCGCCGTCGAGGGCGGGCACACCCTCGCCTGGGAGATCGCGGGCGCAGGCGTGCCGCTCGACAGGCTTCTCGTCCAGGTCGGCGGCGGCGCCCTCGCGAGCGCCTGCCTGCACGGCCTGCGCGAGGCGAGGGAGCTCGGCGCGCTCGCGCACGTGCCCCGCGTGGACACCGTGCAGACCGAGGGCGCGTGGCCGCTGCGCCGCGCCTTCGACCGAGTCGTCGCGCAGGGCGGAACGAGCGCGCTCGCCTACGCCGCGCACCACCGGCACGAGTTCATGTGGCCCTGGGAACAGGAGCCGCACAGCGTCGCGCACGGGATCCTCGACGACGAGACGTACGACTGGCTCGCGGTCGTCGAGGGCATGCTCGCCACGGGCGGCGCGCCGGTCGTCGTCGGCGAGCGCGTGCTCGGTCAGGCGAACGACCTGGGCCGGCAGGCAACCGGGATCGCGGCCGACGCAACCGGAACGGCGGGGCTCGCCGGCCTGATCGCGTTGCGCGAGGCGGGCGACATCGGCGACGATGAACGCGTCGCCGTCCTCTTCACCGGCATCGACCGGACCACAACGCAACGGAAGGGAGCAAGCGATGCGGAGCTTTCTCGGGCGGGACATCCTCTCGCTGAAGGAGTTCGAGAGATCTGACTTCGAGCGCGTCTTCGAGGTCTGCGACGAGCTCGCGCCGATTGCGCGCAGCCGCCGCAACACCGACCTGCTCGCGCACAAGACGCTGCTGACGGCCTTCTACCAGCCGTCCACGCGCACGCGGATGTCGACCGAGGCTGCGATGCATCGCCTCGGCGGTCACGTGCTCGGCTTCTCGGACGCCAAGATGACCCGTGCCGGCGACTTCTACCAGGAGTCGATCAAGGACACCGTGCACATGCTCGAGTACTACGCGGACGCGATCGCGATGCGCCACTTCGAGCAGGGCGCGCCGGCCGAGGCGGCACGCTGGTCGTCGGTGCCGGTGATCAACTGCGGCGACGGCTGGGGCGAGCACCCGACCCAGGTGCTGACCGACCTCTACACGGTGCGCAACGAGCTGGGCACCCTCGACGGCCTCACCTACCTGCTCGTCGGCGACATGCGCATGCGGACGATGCACTCGATCCTCTACGCGCTCTCGCAGTTCGACGCGAAGGCCTACGTCGTCGGTCCGCCCGACATGTCTCTCCTGCCCGAGTTCAAGGCCGAGCTCGACGAGCTCAACGTTCGCTACGAGGAGGCGCCGTCGACCGAGGACGTGATCGCCGACTGCGACGTCATCTACATGGAGCCGGTCGTCCAGGCCGACTACACGCAGTCTCGGGTCGAGCGCAGCGAGGGAGTCGGCGTGACGCCGGCGGAGTACAGGGTGACGCGCGAGCTCCTCGGCGCGAAGGCGAAGCCGAGCTCGATCATCCTCCACAGCCTGCCGCGGATGGACGAGCTCCCCGCGGACGTCGACGCCACGCGGCATGCGCGTTACTGGCAGGAGGCGTTCAACGGCGTCGTCCTCCGCATGGCGCTGCTCGCGCTCGTGCTGGGGGCGACGGAGTAGCCCGTGGAGCTCGTCCTCAACGGGAACCCGGTCTCGGTCGAGCCGCGCGAGGGCGAGAGCCTGCTCGAGCTGCTTCGCGAGGAGCTGGGGCTGTGGTCGGTGAAGGACGGCTGCGCGCCGGAGGGGATGTGCGGCGCCTGCACGGTGATCGTCGACGGGCGTCCTGTCGTCTCGTGCGCGCAGCCCGCCGCCCGCTTCGAGGGGAAGGCCGTACTCACGCAGGAGGGACTGCCGGAGGCGTCGCGGCGGCTGTGGGCCGACTGCTTCGTCGCCGCGGGCGCGTCGCAGTGCGGCTTCTGCTCGCCGGGGATCGTGCTGAAGGCGGAGTCGCTCCTCGACCGGAATCCCGACCCGAGCCGGGATGAGGTGGCGCGTGCGCTGCTGGGCAACTTCTGCCGCTGCACCGGCTACATCAAGATCGTCGACGCGATCCTGCTCGCAGCCGCTGCCAAGCGGGGCGAGCCGCTGCCCGAGCAGGACCGCAGCGGCCGGGTCGGGAGCCGCGCGCCCCGCTACGCCGGCGAGGAGCTGGCGCTCGGCGACGAGCCGTTCGTCGGGGACATGACCGTGCCCGGGATGCTGCACGGCGCGCTCCGCTTCTCCGACCACCCGCGCGCGCGTGTTCTGGGCATCGACACGACGAAGGCCGTCGCGCATCCCGGCGTCGTCGCGGTGCTCGTTGCGGCCGACGTCCCGGGCGAGCGCACGCAGGGGGCGCTCACGCAGGACTGGCGCCAGCTCGTCGCGGTCGGCGAGGAGACGGCGTACGTCGGGGACGTCCTCGCCGTCGTCGCGGCCGAGACGAGACATGCCGCCCGTGAGGCGGCGGCGCTCGTCGAGGTCGAGTACGAGGTTCTCGAGCCGGTGACGTCGCCGTTCGACGAGGGCGCCCGCGTCCTCTCGCAGTCGGTCGTGAAGCGGGGCGACGCCGACGCCGCGCTCGCCGCCTCGGCGCACGTGGTCCAGAGTGCCTACCGCACGCAGTTCATCGAGCACGCCTTCCTCGAGCCGGAGTCGTCGCTCGCGAAGCCCGCGGACGGCGGCTTCCACGTCTACTCGCAGGGGCAGGGCGTCTGGGAGGACCGCCGCCAGATCGCGAGCTTCCTCGGCCTGCCCGAGGACGCCGTGCGCGTGACCCAGGTGTCGGCCGGGGGCGCGTTCGGGGCGAAGGAGGACCTGAACGTGCAGGCGCACGCGGCCCTGATCGCCCACGCGACCGGCCGTCCGGCCCGGATCACGCTCTCCCGGGCGGAGAGCATCCGCTTCCACGCGAAGCGTCACCCGATGTGGCTCGAGTACACGGTGGGCTGTGACGAGGAGGGCCGGCTGACGGCCGTCCGCGCCCGGATCACCGGCGACACGGGTGCGTACGCGAGCGTCGGCGACAAGGTGCTCGAGCGCGCGGCGGGGCACGCGTGCGGCCCGTACCGCGTGCCTGCTGTGGACGTCGAGTCGACGGCCGTCTACACGAACAACCCGCCGTGCGGCGCGATGCGCGGCTTCGGCGTGAACCAGACGAACTTCGCGGTCGAGGGCATGCTCGACAAGCTCGCTGCGGAGGTCGGCATCGACGGCTGGGAGATGCGCTGGCGCAACGCGCTCGAGGAGGGCGACCGCTTCGGCACAGGGCAGAAGCTCGGCCCCGGCGTGGGGCTGAAGAAGACGCTCCTCGCGGTGAAGGACGCCTACAAGGAGGCCCGCTACGCCGGCATCGCCTGCTGCGCGAAGAACACCGGCATCGGCAACGGCGTCCCCGACCGCGGGCGCGCCGTGCTTCGCGTCGAGGAGGACGGGAGCGTCTCGCTCTTCCATTCCTGGACCGAGATGGGGCAGGGCGTGCACACGGTCTTGCGCCAGATGCTCTGCGAGGCGCTCGACCTCCGGCCCGAGCGGATCCGCGTCCACGTCGACACCGAGCGCGAGCTCGACACCGGCCAGACGACGGCCTCGCGCGCAACGGTCTTGGGCGGCCAGGCCGTCCTCGCCGCCGCCGAGAAGCTGAAGGAAGCGCTCGACGGGCGGCCGCTCGAGGCGCTGGCGGGGCAGGAGTTCCCGGGGGAGTTCGTCGTCGACTGGACGACGACGAACGAGGTCTCCGAGCCGGTGACGCACCTCGCCTACGCCTGGGGCACGCAGGTGGCGATCCTCGACGACGAGGGCCGGCTCACGAGGTTCGTCGCCGCCCACGATGTCGGTCGCGCGATCAACCCGACCCTCGTCGAGGGCCAGATCGAGGGCGCCGTCCACATGGGTCTCGGGCACGCCCTCTCCGAGGAGTTCGTCGTCGAGGGCGGCGTTCCGGTCACGACGACCTTGAAGTCGCTGCACCTGATCCCTCCGACCGGCATGCCGGAGGTCGAGTGCATCCTCGTCGAGGAGCCGCAGCCGGAAGGCCCGTTCGGCGCCAAGGGCATCGGCGAGGCCGCGCTCGTCCCGACCGCGTCCGCTGTCCGCGGCGCGCTCGAGGCCTTCGACGGAGTCCACCGCACCGAGCTGCCGATGAAGGACTCGCCGGCTGCGCTCGCGGCCGTTCCCCGTCTCGTCAAGGCGGGTCGATGATCGTCCGCTCCCTCGACCCGCTGCGCATCGACGACGGTGACGTCTGGGTCGCCGAGGGCCGCATCGTCGAGCCCGGCAGCGGCGCGCGGGTCGATGCGGGCGGAGGGTTCGTGGTGCCCGGCAACGTCTGCGCTCACACGCACCTCTACTCGGCGCTCGCGCGCGGGATGCCGTACGCGCTGGAGCCGCCGCGCGACTTTCTCCAGATCCTCCAGCGCGTCTGGTGGCGGCTCGACCGGGCGCTCGACGAGGAGTCGATCCGCGCCTCGGCGCTCGTCGGCGGGATGGAGGCGCTGCTCTCGGGGACGACGACGCTGATCGACCACCACGCCTCGCCGAACGCGATCGACGGGTCGCTGGACGTGATCGCCGACGCACTGGAGTCCCTGGGCGTGCGCTCGGTCCTGTGCTACGAGACGAGCGATCGCGACGGTCCCGCGCGCGCCCTGGCGGGTGTCGAGGAGAACCGCCGCTTCCTCGCGACGACGCGTCCGCTCGCGCGCGGGCTGGTCGGCGCGCACGCCTCCTTCACCCTCTCGGACGAGACGCTGCTCGCCTGCGCCGAGACGGGCCCGCTGCACGTCCACGCCGCCGAGGGCGACGTCGACCGCGGAGCCGTCGAGCGACTGGCGCGGCTCGGCGTGCTCGACGACCGGACGCTGCTCGCCCACGGCATCCACGTCGACGACCACGAGATCGCCGGCTTCCGAGCCGGTGGGGCCACGCTCGCGCACAACGCCCGCTCGAACATGAACAACTCGGTCGGCCGTGCGCGCGTCCTCGAGCTCGGCCCGCACGTCGCGCTCGGGACGGACGGGATCGGCTCCGACATGTTCGAGGAGTCGCGCGCCGCCTGGTTCCGGCTCCGCGAGGACGACCTGCTCGCTCCCCCGGACTGGCCGCTCGCGGCCCTCGCCGAGAGCGCGCGGCTCGCGGGCCGGATCTTCGGCGAACCCTTGCTCGGGACGCTCGAGCCGGGCGCTCCCGCCGACCTCGTCGTCCTCGACTACGTCCCGCCGGCGCCGCTCGACGGCACGAACCTCGCCGGCCACTGGATCTTCGGGCTTTCGTCCCGCCACGTCCGGAACGTGATGGTCGCGGGCCGCTGGGTCGTCCGCGGCCGCCGCCTCGCCCTCTTCGACCAGGACGGGCTCGCCGCGGAGGCGCGCCGGGCCGCCGCGCGGCTGTGGGAGCGGCTGGCCGAGACCCCGGAGCACACCTTCGAGCCGCAAGGAGCACTGCGATGAGCCGCGTCGCGCTCTACCTCCAGGACAAGCACCCGATCCGCGACGGCATGCACTACTCGCAGCTCGCCGAGGAGGCCGGCTTCGAGGCCGTCTGGCAGGCCGAGAGCCGGCTCGTGCGCGAGGCGACGGTGCCGATGGCCGCGTACGCCGCCGTGACCGACCGGATCGGCATCGGCAGCGGCGTCGTCAACACGTGGACGCGCAACGTCGGCTTGCTCGCCGCGACCTTCTCCACGCTCGACGATCTCGCGCCCGGCCGGGTCAAGCTCGGGCTCGGCGCCTGGTGGGATCCCCTCGCTGCGAAGGTCGGCATCCACCGCCGCCGCACGCTCACCTGCATGCGCGAGACGGTCGAGGCGACCCGCCGCCTGCTGGCCATGGAGCGGGTCACCTACCACGGGGAGTTCGTGCACCTCGACGACGTCGAGATCGACATCGTCCACGGCGACCGCTCGCCGAAGCACGTCCCGATCTACATCGGCGCGACGGCGATGAAGATGATGGAGCTCGCGGGTGAGATCGGCGACGGCGTCCTGCTCAACTACCTCGTCGGCTCGGCCTACAACCGCCAGGCGATGGAGCACCTCGCGGCGGGCGCGGCGCGGGCGGGTCGCACCGTCGAGGACGTCGACCGGCCCCAGCTCGTCGTCTGCTCCCTCGACCCGGACCGCTCGCTCGCGCTCGACCGCGCCCGCGAGCTCGTGACGCAGTACCTGGGCCAGCAGCCGCACATCATGAAGGCGAGTGGGGTCGCTCCCGAGCTCCTCGAGGAGATCGGGGCCAAGCTCACGTGGCCGGCGAGCGAAGCCCAGATCCAAGAGGCCATGCATCTGGTTCCGGACGAGGTCGTCCAGCTGATCACGGCTTCGGGGACGGCGGACGAATGCCGGGCGAAGGTGCAGGAGTACATCGACGCCGGCTGCACCTGCCCCGTGCTCTACCCGCTCGGCGACGACGTGCCCGCGATGATCGACGCCTTCGCACCGGCGGGGAGCGCGTAAGAGGTCTCGTGTCAACCCCAAGAGGCATGCGGGTTCCTCGGGCGCCGCTGACTGTGCGGGGCCGGAGGGAACAGTACGGAGGTACAGGCCCGGAAGGCCCCGTGCCGTCAGCGGCGTCAGGCGCGCGCGGAGGCCGGCTCCGCCGGCCGGGAGCGGGCGCCGGCGAGGGGCGTGCATGAGCGGGTTGGCGCCGGGAACGCTGGCGGAGGCGCTCGAGGCGCGGGCCGCCCACCCGGAGGCGGTGCCGGTCGCGGGAGGCACCGACCTGATGGTCGCGGTCAACGCCGGCCGCCTCCGCCCGGACGCCCTGCTCGACGTCTCGCGCGTCGCGGAGCTGGCGACGTGGGAGCTGCGGAACGGCAGCGTCCACGTCGGAGCCGGCACGACCTTCGCCCGCATCGCCCGCGAGCTCGGCGCATTCCCGCCGCTCGTGCAGGCCGCGCGGGCCGTCGGCTCGCCGCAGATCCGGAACCGCGCGACGATCGGCGGCAACCTCGCCACGGCGTCGCCGGCCGGAGACTCGCTCCCCGTGCTCGCGGCCTACGGGGCCGACGTGCTCGTCGCGTCGGCCGGCGGGGAGCGGCGCCTGCGCTGGGACGAGTTCCTGCTCGGGCCGAAGCGTACGGCGCTCGCCGAGGACGAGCTGATCGTCGGCGTCGAGTGGCCGCTGCGCGAGGGGCCCGGCTCGTTCGCCAAGATCGGGACGCGTAACGCGATGGTGATCGCCGTCGCGAGCGTGTGCCTGCAGCTCGACACGAGGGAGCGCCGCGTGCGGCTCGCCCTCGGCTCCGTCGCTGCCACGGTCGTGCGGGCGCTCGAGGCGGAGGCGTTTGCCGCGGACGCGATCGCGTGGGACGACCCGGCGCGGCCGCTGCCCGAGAAGACGGCGAGGGAGTTCGGTGCGCTCGCGGTCGCTGCAGCGCACCCGATCGACGACGTCCGCGGCTCAGCCGCCTATCGTCGCCGGGCCGTCGAGGTGCTGGCGTCGCGCGCGCTCTGCTGGGCCGTCGAGGACCGAAGGCAGACCGCCGCATGACGATCACGACCACGGTCAACGGCGTCGAGCGCACGGTCGACGTCCCGCCGGCGACGAGCCTGCTCACGCTGCTCCGCGACGAGCTCGGCCTCACCGGCTCGAAGAACGCCTGTGAGGAGGGCGAGTGCGGCTCCTGCTCCGTCTGGCTCGACGGTGAGCTCGTCTGCTCCTGCCTCGTCGCCGCCGTCCAGGCCGACGGCCGCTCGGTCCGCACGGTCGAGGATCTCGGCGGCGGCGAGCGCCTGCACCCGGTGCAGGAGGCCTTCCTCGAGGCGGGCGCCGTTCAGTGCGGCTTCTGCACGCCCGGTCTCGTCGTCGCGGTCACGGACCTGCTCGACCGCGAGCCGCACCCGAGCGACGAGACGATCCGCGAGGCCCTCGCCGGCAACCTCTGCCGCTGCACCGGCTACACGAAGATCCTCGCCGCCGTCCACCTCGCCGAGGAGGCACTGCCATGAGCGTCGCCGCCGCCCGCGGCGGGCGCGTCGGCGAGAGCGCGCGCCGCGTCGAGGGAGTCCCGAAGGTCACCGGCGACTACGCCTACGGGAGCGACCTGCACGCCGAGCACATGCTCTGGGGCGTCACCGTCCGCAGCCCGCACACGGCCGCCCGCATCCGCAGAGTCGACGTCGAGAAGGCCGCACGCGCGCCCGGCGTCGCCTGCGTCCTCACCGCGGCCGACCTTCCGGCCGGGCGCACCTTCGGGCTCGAGTTCGCCGACCAGCCCGTCTTCGCGGAGGACGTCGTCCGCTACGCGGGCGAGGCCGTCGCCGTCGTCGCCGCCGAGACGCTCGACCAGGCGCGCACCGCGGCCGGGCTCGTCGCAGTCGACTACGAGCCGCTGCCGGCGGTGACCGACATGGAGGAGGCGCTGGAGCCGGACGCGCGGCACGTGCACGATTTCGGCAACGTCCTCCGCCACGTCCACATCCGTCACGGCGACCCCGAGGCGGCCGAGGCGGAGGTCTGGGTCGAGGGCTACTACGAGACCGCGATGCAGGACCAGGCGGCGCTCGGCCCGGAGGGCGGCCTCGCCGTCCCCGCCGCCGACGGCAGCATCGACCTCTACGTCGCGACGCAGTGGCTGCACGTCGACCGGCAGCAGATCGCGCTCTGCCTCGGACTGCCGGAGGAGATGGTGCGCGTCACCCTCGCCGGGGTCGGCGGCGCCTTCGGCTCGCGCGAGGACATCCACATGCAGATCCACGCCTGCCTGCTCGCCCTCCGGACGCAGCGGGCCGTGAAGATGGCCTACGGCCGCGAGGAGTCCTTCCACGGCCACGTCCACCGGCATCCGTCGCGGACGTGGATCCGCTACGGCGCGACGCGCGACGGCCGGCTCGTCACCGCGGACGTGCGGCTCCTCCTCGACGGGGGCGCCTACGCCTCCTCCTCGCCGGCGGTGCTCGGGAACGCCGCCACCTTCGTGGCCGGGCCCTACGAGGTGCCGAACGTCCGGGCCGAGGCGACCGTCGTCTACACGAACAACCCGCCCTGCGGCGCGATGCGCGGCTTCGGCGCGCCCCAGGTCTGCTTCGCCTACGAGGCGGCGATGGACGCCCTCGCGGCGAAGCTCGGGCTCGACCCGCTCGAGCTACGGCTGCGAAACGCCGTCCGCACCGGCTCCGTGCTCCCGACCGGGCAGGTCCTCGAGGGCCCTGCGCCCGTCCGCGAGCTGATCGAGCGCTGCCGGGCCATTCCGCTCCCGCCGGAGGAGCCGCACGCGGGACGCGACCCGATCAGCTACCCGGGCGGCGCCGGCAACGTCGGCCGCGGCGAGGCGCTGAAGCGGGGCGTCGGCTACGCGGTCGGGTTCAAGAACGTCGCCTACAGCGAGGGCTTCGACGACGCTGCCGAGGCGACCGTGACGCTCCGGCCCACTTCGGACGGCCCGGTCGCGGCGATCCGCACGGCGGCGGTCGACTACGGCCAGGGGCTCCACACCGTGCTCGCGCAGATCGTCCGCACCGAGCTCGGCGTCGACGAGGTCGTGTTCGAGCCGAACTCGACCGAGTCGGGCTCGGCCGGCTCCACCTCCGCCTCGCGCCAGACGACGATGAGCGGCGGCGCCGTCCTCGGCGCCTGCCGCGAGATCAGGGAGGCGCTCGCGGGCGCGCAGCTCGAGGAGCCGATCACGCGCACCTTCACCTTCCACCACCGGCCGACGACGGGCCTCGACGCGGAGGGGCAGGGCAGCCCGCACGTGAGCTTCTCCTTCGTCGCGGTCCGCGCCGTCGTCGAGGTCGACTCCGAGCTCGGGCTCGTCCGCGTCCTCCAGCTCGCGGTCGCGCAGGACGCCGGCCGGGTCGTGAACCCGCCCGGCGCGCAGGGCCAGGTGGAGGGAGGCGCGGCGCAGGCGCTCGGGCTCGCGCTCACCGAGGAGGTCCAGCTCGACGGCGGGTCGATCCGGAACCCGTCCTTCACCGACTACCTGATCCCGACGATCCTCGACGTGCCGCCGATCGAGAGCGTCTTCGTCGAGCAGCCCGAGCCGGACGCGCCCTACGGGGCGAAAGGCATCGGCGAGCTGTCGACGATCGCCGTCACGCCTGCGGTCGCGGCGGCGTTGCGCGCCGCCACCGGGCGAGTGCTGAACCGTGTCCCCGTCCGTCCGGACGACCTGGTCGGCATCCGCCCGCCGACCGCTACGGGCGGGCGACCCCCGATCCCCGACGTGCCGGGCCAGCGGCCGATCCCGGAGTACCTCGGCCTGGGCCTCGGCCAGCAGAAGCTGATGAAAGCGAGGAAGAAATGAGCACGACGACGACCGCCGACCGCGCGACGCTCGCGGGCAAGGACTACATCGAGACGATCGACTGGTCGCTCCCCGAGCTCGAGGAGGTGCTCGCCGTCGCGGGCGAGTTGAAGGAGGACCGCCGGCTCGGCAAGCCGCACCGGCTGCTCTCCGACAAGACCCTGTACATGCTGTTCCTCGACAAGTCGACACGGACGCGCAACGCCTTCGAGACGGGCATGACCCAGCTCGGCGGCCACGCGATCTTCCTCGACTCCGACAAGACCCAGGTCTCCCACGGCGAGAGCCCGAAGGACACGGCGCTCACGCTCTCCGGCTTCGGCGAGGGGATCGCGATCCGCCACGACCTCGCGCCCTACGAGGGCAACGGCTGGATCCGCGAGATCGCCCGCTGGGCCGACATCCCCGTGATCAACCTCCAGTGCGACGTCGACCACCCGACGCAGACCCTCGCCGACCTGATGACCCTGCGCGAGCACCGCGGCACGGACCTCCGCGGCCTGAAGGTCGCGATGACCTGGGCGTACGCGCCCTCCTACGCGCGGCCGCTCTCCGTGCCGCAGGGCGTCGCGACGCTCTTCCCGCGCTTCGGCATGGACGTCGTGATCGCGCACCCGCCCGGCTTCGACCTGATGCCCGAGGTACTCGAGAAGGCGCAGGCCGCAGCGGCCGAGGCCGGCGCAACGATCAGCTTCACCGACTCGATGGAGGAGGCGTTCGCCGGCGCCGACGTCGTCTACCCGAAGTCGTGGGGGCGGCTCGACGCGTTCACGGACTCCTCGAAGGCCCTCGCGGAGTCGGGCGCCTACGCGGACTGGATCGCCGACGAGCGCAAGCTCGCGCTCGCCTCGCCGGACGTCCTCTACCTCCACTGCCTGCCGGCCGACCGCGGCCGCGAGGTGACCGACGCCGTGATCGACGGGCCGCACTCGGTCGTCTGGGACGAGGCCGCGAACCGGATGCACACCGGCAAGGCGCTCTGCGCCCTGACGATGGGTGGCTACGGAGGCGCTTCTTGAGCCGGCGTCGCAGGGCGGTCAGGCATCAGAGCTTTCTCGAGCGCGGAGGCGAACGGGCGGTGATCACCGACCCCGAGAACGTCGAGCGCGCGCTGCGGAGTTAGACAGGGACGACCATCGTCAAAAACGAGTCCGTCGCTACGGCGGGCCAACGAAAGGGAAAGGAAGGGAACTGCGTTGATTAACGAGGGGAACACGGGATTCATGCTGCTGGCCGCGGCGCTCGTGATGATCATGACGCCGGGCCTGGCATTCTTCTACGGCGGTCTCGTGGGGCGGTCGAACACGCTCACGATCATGATCCAGAGCTTTGCCTCGATGGGCATCACGACGATCATGTGGTGGCTGGTCGGCTACTCGCTCTGCTTCAGCGGCGGCGCCGACGGGATCTTCGGGAACTTTCACTACGCGTTCCTGCGCCACGTCGGCGTGAACTCGATGTACACGCCGACACAGATTCCGCTGACCGTGCTGATCGTCTACCAGATGATGTTCGCGATCATCACGCCCGCCCTGATCACCGGGGCGTTCACGAACCGCATCACGTTCCGGGCGTATCTCGTCTTCCTCATCGTCTGGCAGGTGGCGGTCTACTACCCGTTCGTGCACATGCTCTGGGGCGGCGGCCTGCTCCAGGAGTGGGGTGTGCGGGACTTCGCCGGCGGGATCGTGGTCCACGCGACCGCGGGCTGGGCTGCCCTGGCCTCCGTCCTCTACGTCGGACGGCGGAGGTACCGCGACGCCCCACACAACATCCCGTTCATCGCGCTCGGGACGGGGCTCCTGTGGTTCGGCTGGTACGGGTTCAACGCGGGCAGTGAGCTGGGGGTCGACCACATCACGGCGCTCGCCTTCCTCAACACCGACCTCGCGGCCTCGTTTGCAGCGATCACGTGGCTGATCGTGGAGTGGTGGCAATCGAAGAAGCCGCACTTCGTCGGGCTCCTCACCGGCGCGGTCGCCGGCCTGGCGACCATCACACCCGCCGCGGGATACGTGCCGATCTGGGCGGCTGCCGTGATCGGGATCGCGGCCGGCCTCGTCTGCTACTACGCGGTCCGGCTGAAGAACAAGCTGAACTGGGACGACGCGTTGGACGTCTGGGGCGTCCACGGCATGGGCGGCATGCTCGGGATCATCCTGCTCGGCGTGTTCGCAACTACCGCGGTCAACCCCGCCGGCGCGCAGGGCCTGATCCACGGGACCGGTGCCTTCTTCGGCAAGCAGCTCGCCGCCGCCGGCGGCGCCTCCGTGTACGCGTTCGGATTCACGTACCTGATGCTCTGGGTGATCGACCGGATCACGCCCGTGCGAGTGGGCGCGGAAGCCGAGAGCGGCCTCGACACGGCGATGCACGGCGAGGAGGCGTACTCGTTCGACCCGAATGCGCCCCTGCCGGCAGGCTGAGCTCCGGCGCGCTAGGGACTCGGGGCCGGCTGCGACGACGTCGCGGCCGGCCCGGGGGTCTCTCCCGCCATCCGGAGGCCGATCTCCTCGACGCTCTGCCGGTCTTCCACCTCGCTCAGCTCGCCCTCGTACATCACGACGACGCGGTCGTTGAGCGCGAGGATCTCGTCGAGGTCCTCGCTGATCAGCAGCACGCCGGCGCCCGCCGAGGCCGCCTTCAGCAGGTGCTCGTGCACGGTCCCCACCGCGGCCACGTCGAGGCCGCGCGTAGGGGAGGCGGCGACGAGAAGCTTCATCTCGCCGGAGAACTCCCGCGCGATGACGAGCTTCTGGAGGTTGCCGCCCGAGAGGTTGGCGGCCATCATCGTCGGGCCCGAGGCCCTGATGTCGTAGTCGTGGATGGCGTGCTCGGCATCCGTGCGGAACCGCCGGAGCGGCAACACCGGCCCTCGCGCGAGCCGTCGGTAGGCGCGGAGGGCGAGGTTCCAGGCGATGGAGAGGCTCGGAGAGACGCCCGTGCCGAGGCGGTCCTCGGGGACGTAGCGGACGCCGGCGTCGAAGGCGGTGCGAGCGTCGCCGTTCCGGATCGCCTTCCCGGCGACGCGGACGGAGCCTCGCGTGTGCCGGCGCAGGCCCGTGACGGCCTCGGCCAGCTCGCGCTGCCCGTTGCCGGCGACGCCGGCGACCGCGACGATCTCGCCGGCGTGGATCCGCAACGAGACGCCCTTGAGGGTCGGCACGCCGCGGTCGCCGTCGGCCCATAGGTCGTCCACTTCCAGGGCCGTCGTCTCCTCCCCTGTGGAGGCTTGCGGCGTATGGGTGACGGTCTGCAGCTCGTGGCCGACCATGAGCGCGGTCAGCGACTGCGGGGTCGCGTCCGCCGTCTCCACCGTGCCGACGAGACGGCCGTCTCGCAGCACCGTCACGCGGTCGGAGACGGCCTTCACCTCGTGCAGCTTGTGTGAGATGAAGATGACGGTCCTCCCCTCGGCGGCGATCTGGCGGAGCGTCTCGAACAGCGTCTCGGACTCGTCGGGCGTCAGCACCGCCGTCGGCTCGTCGAGCAGCAGCACCTTGGCGTCCTGGTAGAGGGCGTTCAGGATCTCGACGCGCTGCTGCTCGCCGACGGAAAGCTGCCAGACGCGCGCGCGAGGATCGACAGGCAGGTCGTAGCGGTTGCCGAGCTCGCGCACCTGGCTCTCGACGGCGGTCGGGTCGATCAGGAACCGGCGACCGGCACCGCGCCGGTCGCCGAGCACGAGGTTCTCGGCCACGGTGAAGCGCTCGACGAGTCGGAAGTGCTGGTGCACCATGCAGACCCCGGCGTCGATCGCGTCCCGCGGGCAGGTGAAGACGACCGGCTTGCCGGAGAGGCGGATCTCGCCTTCGTCGGGCCGGTAGATGCCGGTGAGGATGTGCGACAGCGTCGTCTTTCCGGCGCCGTTCTCGCCGAGCAGGGCGTGCACCTCGCCCGGCCGCGCCGAAAAGTCGACGTGGTCGTTCGCGACGACGCCGGGGAAGTGCTTCGTGATGCCGATCGTCTCGATCCCAGGGGGCGGCGCTCCGGCCATCAGTGCTCCTCGCGAACGTACGGGGATCCGAGCGCGGACGGTGCGCCGAGTCTGCGCCGGGCCGTTCCGGACGAGGCGACGACGAGCACGAGGATCGTCATCACGTACGGCAGCACGTTCGTCCAGAGGACCGTCGGTCCGAGCGTGATGTTGCGCGCCTGCAGCAGCGGTGCGAGCGCCTGGAGCGCGCCGAAGAAGTAGGCGCCGACGAGGCAGAGATCGGGCCGCCAGAAGGCGAAGATGACGAGCGCGATCGCGATCCAGCCCGCTCCTCCCGTGATCCCGTCCACCCACTGCGGGGTGAGCGCGAGCGTGAAGGTCGCTCCGGCGAGACCGGCGAAGGCTCCGCCGGCGAGCGTGTGGGCATAGCGGTAACGCGTGACGTTGATTCCCATCGCGTCGGCCGCCGCCGGCGATTCGCCGACGGAGCGGACGTTGAGGCCGGGGCGCGTGCGCGACAGGTAGAGGGCGACGCCGATCACACAAGCCCAGGAGAGGTAGACGAGCAGGTCGTGGCCGAACAGGATCGGGCCGACGATCGGCCACCTCTGCATCGAGTCCGGCAGGAACGGCTGGAAGCTGTGCGGCGCCGGGTGGTCGGCGAGGTTGAGGTCGTTGCCGAGGTACGAGGAGAGCCCCGCGGCGCCCGCGAAGATGGTCAGTGCCAGCCCGGAGACGATCTGGTTCGCGCGCAGGGTGATGACGAGGAACGCGTGGATCGCAGCCATCGCCGTGCCGGCCAGCGCGGCGACCACGAGCGCGAGGACGAGCGTGACGGCCGTGGTCGCGTGTACGCGATAGACCGTCCAGAAGCCCATCACCGCCCCGACGAGCATCATTCCCTCGACGCCGAGGTTGAGCACGCCGGCGCGCTCCGCGAGCAACTCTCCGAGCGAGGCGAAGAGGAGCGGCGTCCCGTACGCGATGCCCGTGGCGATCAGGACGACGAGGATCGAGTTGTTCACGAGGCGGTCTCCGGAGCCTGGGCGGTCGCCGGACGAGCGGGCCGGCGCAGGTGGATCCGGTAGCGGGTCAGGACCTCGCCGCCGAGCGCCGAGAAGAGGATGATCCCCTGGATCACGCCCACGAGGCCCGACGGGAAGTCGGGCCCCTGCAGCGCGGCGCCTGCGTTCTGCAGCCCACCGAGCAGGAAGGCGATGACGACTGCCGCGAACGGGTTGTAGCGCCCTAGTGCGGCGACGACGATGCCGGCATAGCCGTAGCCCTGCTTCTGGAGGCCGTTCGGGTCGCCGTCGAGCGTGTGCCGGAAGTCGCCGTCCTGGCTCGCGCCGCCGAGGCCGGCGATCGCGCCCGAGAGCGCCATCACCGCGAGAATCTTGCGGTGGACCCGGATGCCCGCGTACTTCGCCGCCCGCGGCGAGTCGCCGAGCACCTGGGCCTCGAAGCCGAAGCGTGTCCGCGAGTAGAGGAACCAGACGACGGCGGCGACGAGGACGGCGATGCCGGCCCCGAGCGGGAGCACGATGCCGCCCTGGGCCTGGAGCGACAGGCCCGGCCAGAGGGCGGAATGCGGCAGCGGCTTGCCGGTCGGGAAGACGGTCGCGTTGAAGCCCTTCGTCTGACGCCAGTACGACTGGCTCTGGAAGATCAGGTAGGTCAGGATCAGGCCCGCGACGTAGTTGAGCAGGAGCGAGGTCAGGATCTCGCTGGTGTGGAAGAAGGCGCGCAGGATGCCGGGGATCAGCCCCCAGAGCATGCCGCCGAGCCCGCCGGCGACGACCATCGCGGCGATGACGAACGGTGACGGGCCTCCGCGGCCGCCGAGGTAGAGCCCGGCGGCGGCGCCGGTGATCGCGCCCATGTACATCTGTCCCTCGGCGCCGATGTTGTAGAGCTTCATCCGGAACGCGGCCGCCGCTGCGAGGCCGGTGAAGGCGAGCGGGGTCGCGGCGATCAGCGTCTGGTCGAGCGAGCCCCTCTGCAGGAACGCCGCGTCGAACAGCCGCCGGTAGGTCGAGAGTGGGTTGTGGCCGGTCGCGCCGAGCACGACCGCGGCGGCGAGGAACGCGAAGACCACCGACCCGACCGGTACCGCGACCACGAGCCAGCGAGGCTGCCGAAGCCTCCGCTCGATCGTGACGAGGTTGCGCGCTCCCATGGTCCTCTCTCGGAGACAGGGAGGGGGCGCCTTGCGGCGCCCCCTCCCCGACGTCCTAGCCGGTCGGGCTCCCGATGACGCCCTTCACGAGCCAGTTCATGCCGTAGAGGCTGTTCTTGCCGCCCTTGAGGACCTGCATCCGGTGGCCCTTCTTCACGCGGAGCTTGCCCTTCTGGTCGTAGAGCGGTCCCTTGAACTCGTAGTAGGTGCCCTTCTTGATCTTCTTCGCGTACTTCGCGATCAGTGCCTTCGTCTTCTTCGAGACGCCCGGTCCGTACGGGGCGAGCTTCGTGAAGCCGTCGTTCATCGTCCCGTAGTAGAAGCCCGGCTTCCACGTGCCGTTCATCGCGGCCTTCACGCGCTTCAGGTAGTAGATGCCCCAGTTGTAGACCGAGGCGGTGAGCCAGGACTTCGGGGCGAACTTCTTGGCGTTGGAGTCGTAGCCGACCCACGGGATGTGCTTGGACTCCGCGTACTGGCCCGTTGCGGGCGAGTCGACGTTCTGACCCAGGACGCACGCGCCGGCCGACACGAGGCTCTGGGCGGCCTTCTTCTCCTTGGCCAGGTCGAACCAGGAGTTCGTCCACACGAGCCTGACCTTCACGCCCGGGTGCGCGAGCTGCGCGCCGAGGGCGAAGGCGTTGGCGTGCCGGATCACCTCGGGGATCGGGTACGCGACGACGTAGCCGATCGTGTTGCACTTCGCGGCCGCTCCCGCCGCCATGCCGGAGAGGAAGATCGTGTCCTCGGAGCGCCCGAAGTACTCCGACACGTTCTTCGTGACGAGCGTGCCGGTCGCCTGCTCGAACTTCACCTGCGGGTACTTCTGCGCCACCGCCTTCGTCACGTAGCCGTACGACGTCGCGAAGATCATGTCGTAGCCCTGTGCGACGAGGCTTGCCACGGTCTGGTCGAACTGCGGCCCGACGGCGATGTTCTCCTTGTACGTCGTCTCGACCTTGTCGCCCAGCTTCTTCTGCACGTAGAGCCGGCCGTTCTCGTGCGCCTGCGACCAGCCACCGTCGTTGTGCGGCCCGACGTAGATCCAGGCGACCTTGAACGCGGCCGTCTTGTGGGCGCTCGCGCCGGCGCTCGAGAAGGCGAGGGCGAACGCCGTCAAGAACACCACACCGAGCGCAAGTCTGCGCATCTTCATATCTGCCTCCTAGGGGGTTTCCGCGACGCCGACTTCGGCTTGCCGGTACCGAGGTGCCTCCTTGTTCGATTGGTGACGAGCGGTTCCACCACCGCAGCAACGATGCTGGACATGGAGTGCGGTCTTTCCATCGTTGGACTCACTGACGGCGAGGTGGCGGATTACCGACACGCGGCAGCCGTTCCAGCGCCCGCCGCTCGAGCTCCTCGGCGTCGGCATCCGACGTGACGCGGACAAACAGCACAGCAGCCATCTCGACTCGCCTCCAAGACGTCGATCGACAACAGGACGAGTATGACGCCGGAGGCGGCGTAGAGTGGGCGCGATGGACGTCTTCGAGGCAGTGCAGGCTGCGCGGGAGCAGCACGGCGTGCCGGGAGTCGCCGTCGGAGTGCTGGAGGACGGCGTGGAGCGGCACGAGGGTTACGGCGTGACGAGTGTCGAGAACCCGCTCGAGGTGACGCCGGCGACCCGCTTCCAGGTCGGGTCGATCACGAAGACGTTCACCGGCACGGCGATCTGCGAGCTCGTCGCGCGCGGGGAGCTCGACCTCGACCGGCCGGTGCGCGAGTACCTGCCGGGGCTCGCGCTGGCCGACCCCGGCGCGACGGAGGCGCGTGACGCTGCGGCACCTGCTCTCGCACACCGGCGGCTGGTTCGGCGACTACTTCGACGACACGGGCTGGGGCGACGATGCCGCCGCCGTCTACGTCGAGCGGATGCGCGAGCTGCCCCAGCAGACGCCCGTCGGCGAGCTGTGGGCCTACAACAACTCCGGCTTCGTGCTCGCGGGGCGCGTGGTCGAGCTCGTCACGGGCAAGCGGTTCGAGGATGCCGTGCAGGAGCTGGTCATCGCTCCGCTCGAGCTCGCGTCCACGACGTTCTGGCCATGGGAGGTGATGACGGAGCGGTTCGCCGTCGGCCACGTCGGCCTCGGCGACGAGCTGGAGGTGGCGCGCCCGTGGCCCGTGGGGCGGTCCGCGCATGCGGCCGGCGGCATCGTCTCCACGACGCCGGATCTGCTGCGCTATGCGCGTCTGCATCTCGAGCCGCCGCCGGCGCTCGCCCCGATGCAGGAGCCGCAGGCGCCCGCCGCGGAGGAGGGCGAGTGGGTCGGGCTGACCTGGTACGGGGAGGACCGCTTCGGCACGCTCCGGCACGGCGGCGGCACGAACGGCCAGCTCTCGCTGCTCGTGCTCGCACCGAGGCGCTCCTTCGCGCTCGCGCTGCTCACCAACCACTCGCCGGGCGGCCTGCAGGTGATCGACGCGGCGCTGCAGGCTGCGGGGCTGGAGGAAAGTGAGCCGCAGCCCGTCGACGGCGTGCCGCTCGCCGAGTACGCCGGCGTGTTCGAGACGACCGTGTCCCGGGTGACGCTCACGCCGCTGGACGGCCCCCGGATCCGCGTCCAGGGGGAGTCGCTCGGCGGCTTTCCGGCGAAGGACTCGCCGCCGGGCCCACAGCCGCCGCCCGCGGAGGCGTTCTTCTACACGCCGGAGCGGTGGTACGTCGACGCGGGGCCGTGGCAGGGCGCGCGCGGCCACTTCATCCGCGGCGACGACGGCGCCGTCCGCTGGCTGCGCTTCGGCGGCCGCCTGTACCGGCGCGCGTAGTGGAGCGGCTCGCCGCGCTCCTCGCCCACGTCGCCGGATGAGGCTGCCGGGCGAGATCCTCCTCCTCCCGACGGGTGCGGAGATGCGGCTGACCGGTGACGGGGAGGTCGCGGTCGTGTGCGTGAACGGCGGCCGGGCGGGCGAGGTGGAGGGGACGTGGAGCGCGTCGCTCGAATGGCTCGTGTGCCGGCTGGCGCCGCGTTTCCGGCGACTCGTCTTCGCGGAGGTTCGCTATCGCGTGAAGTCGTGGCGGCGCCTCGAGGCGTGCGTCGAGGACGCGCGCGCGGCCGTACGCGCGGTCGGCGCCGAGCGGACGCTCCTGCTCGGCTTCTCGATGGGCGGCGCGGTGGCGATCTCGACGGCGGACGAGCCGTCCGTCGAGCGGGTGCTGGGGCTTGCTCCCTGGATTCCCGACCGGCTCTCGCTCGAGCCCCTGCGCGGGAAGCGGCTCGACGTCCTGCACGGCTCGCTCGACCGCGGGCTGCCCGGCGTCCCGGGTGTCTCGCCGGTGTCGTCGCGGCGCGGGTTCGAGCGCGCCCGCGCGCTCGGCGTCTCGGGCAGCTACGAGCTGATCCCGGGCGCGCTGCACGGGATCGCGCTCCGCGTGCACCGCGGGCGGCCGGTGCCGCTTCCCCGTGCGGCGGCGTGGGAGCGGCGCGTCGCCGCTCAGCTCGCGAAGCCTGCGGCTTCGCTCGCTGGGTAGCGGTACTGCGCCGCCGGGAGAGCGTGGTCTCCCGGCGGCTCCGTGCTGTTCTTGCTTTTCATGCTCTGGATGGGATGCCGCTCTGGTGTGCTCGCGCGCGGCGGAGGCCGGCGCGAGCACGGTGCGGCCTGCGCGTAGGCGTTCCGCCTACGCTCCGGCCCCGGGCGCCGAGGATGGTCGAAGCGTTCGACCCCTCGCCGGTGCCGAAGCCGTCGCGGGCGGGCACGCCGCCGGTAGGCGGCCTGCCCCCACGCGACACAGGCGCAGCGCGTGATCCGGCGCAGTTCCTTCAACGCCGGGCGAAGAGCGCAGCTCTTCGCCCGGCTAGAGGCGGCGCCTCTGAAGTTGCGCCGCGTCGGGCACCTTCACGTTCCAGACGAGCCCGAGCCGCTCGAGGCCGTGGATCACCCACCAGGAGACGTCGATCTGGCCGCGGTCGAGGCCGTGGCGCGCCGAGGCGGGGAAGGCGTGGTGGTTGTTGTGCCAGCCCTCGCCGAAGACGAGCAGGGCGACGAGCCGGTTGTTGCGGGCCTCGTCGCGCGAGCGGTAGCCCTGTCGTCCGAACATGTGGCAGATCGAGTTCACGCTGAAGGTGGCGTGCTGGTAGGCGAAGATGCGGATCAGGCCACCCCAGACGAGGCCCTCGAAACCGGCCCCGATCCCGCCGCCGGCCCAGTAGCCGATCGCGAACGGCAGCCCGAGGGTGAGGGCGACCCAGAGCAGGTAGGCGCGGTCGATCAGCCGCAGCATCCGGTCGTCGTAGAGATCCTTGCCGTACTCGCGCCCCTGCTCCATGCCGAGGTTCGCGAAGAGCCAGCCGACGTGCGCGTGGACGAATCCCCGCAGGGCGCCGAGCGCGCCGTCGCCGTGGCCGACGTGGGGGGAGTGGGGGTCGCCGGGCTGGTCCGAGAGGGCGTGGTGCTTGCGGTGGTCGGTCACCCACTGGGTGAGCGGGCCTTGCATCGTCATGCAGCCGAGCACGGCGAGGATCGCCCGGACGGGGCCGCTCGTCTCGAAGCCCCGATGCGTGAAGTAGCGGTGGAAGCCGATCGTCGTCCCGAAGGCGCAGAGGACGTAGAAGCCGGCGAAGAGCGCGAGGTCGAGCCAGTGGAAGGCGACGCCCCAGAGCAGGCCCATCGCCGAGAGCAGCCCGAGCGGCGGGACGACCACGGCCACCACCGTCACGGCCTGGCTGACGCGGCTCGTCCGCGGGCGGACGGTCGCGGTTGTCACGGATGTGTAGGTGTCGTCCAAGTTGTGTCTGGAATACCAGCCGATGAGGGTCGCGCCCGTCGCAGTGGGATCTCCGGGTCGGGCGCCGCATACGCTCTCATGCCCGCCCACGACGTGCCCGTCTTCGAGCGGCGCGGCGGGCTCAGCGCGTGGCCGTGGTGGGTGCGGGCAGCGCCTGCAGGCCGGCGCGGACGAAGTCGATGATCGGGTCGATCGCCGCGGCGAGCTCCTCGGGTGTGTGCGGCGGCTGGGAGCGGTCGTCGTGGAGCTCGAGGACCTCGAGTGCCGCGGTCAGGGAGGCGGCGGCGACCTGTGGCCGCAGGTCGCCGGGCCCCGCGCCGAGGTCGTCGGCGATCGCGGCCGCGAGCAGCTCCTGCAGCTGGGAGATCCGGGCGCGCTTGTGGCTGCGGAGCGTCTCGTCGGCCGCGACGAGGTGGGCGAGGTCGGCGTCGAGCTTCGTCTTCTCGTGCGCGGCGGAGAGGATGAAGTCGCGCAGGGTGCCGAGCGCATCCTGGCCCGTCGGCCGTTCGGCGAGCGCCTCGGCGAGCGCGTCGCGAACCGCCTCGAGGCTGCAGAAGAGCATGTCCTCCTTGCTCGGGAAGTAGGCGAAGAGCGTCCGGGTGGAGACGCCGGCCTCCTCGGCGATCTCGGCCAGCGTCGTCTCCTCGTAGCCCTGGTGGGCGAAGAGCTTCAGTGCCGCTCCTGCGATCGCCTCGTGTGTCTGCCGTTTCTTCCGCTCGCGATGCCCGGCGTGCTGGGTGCTCATGGGTCGCAGTCTAGCGCTTTTGTCTGCACAGCGCGCAAATTTGCACTGAGCGCACGTTAGCCGCTACTGTGCTGCTGCACTCGCTGCAAAGTTGCCACGTATGAAGCGATAGGAGCCGGAGCATGCGCGAACACGCCACCAGCCGCTGGATCGTCCTCGTCCTGATCTGCCTGGCGCAGTTCATGGTCGTCCTCGACGCGACGATCGTGAACGTCGCGCTGCCGTCGATCCAGCAGGACCTGCATCTCACCGAGGGCAGCCTGCAGTGGATCGTGAACGCGTACACGCTCGTCTTCGGCGGGTTCCTCCTGCTCGGGGGACGCGCCGGCGACCTGCTCGGGCGCAAGCGGCTGTTCCTGCTCGGCCTCGTCGTGTTCACGGGCGCGTCCCTGCTCGACGGCCTCGCCTCGAGCGAGGGCATGCTGATCGCCGCGCGCTCCGTGCAGGGGCTCGGCGCCGCGCTGATCTCGCCGGCCGCGCTCTCGATCATCTCGACGACGTTCGAGGAGGGGGCGGAGCGGGCTCGGGCGCTCGGCGTCTGGGCGGCGATCGCCATCGGCGGCTCCGCCGTCGGTCTCATTCTCGGCGGCGTCCTGACCCAGTACTTCTCCTGGCCCTGGATCTTCTTCGTCAACGTGCCCGTCGGGATCGCGGCCTTCCTGCTCTCGCTCCGACTCGTCCCCGAGTCGCGCGACGAGCTCGGCCACCGCAGCTACGACATCGCCGGCGCGATCACGGTCACGGGGGGCATGATGTCGCTCGTCTACGCGATCGTCGACGCCCAGTCGGCCGGCTGGGGCTCGACGAAGACGATCGGCTTCTTCGCGCTGGCGGTCGTCCTGCTCGCGTCGTTCGTCGCGATCGAGCTGCGGGCGAAGGCGCCGCTCGTGCGGCTCTCGGTCTTCCGCATCCGCTCGCTCCTCACCGCGAACGTCGCGATGTTCCTCGCCATGTCGGGGATGTTCGCGATGTTCTTCTTCAACACGCTGTACATCCAGCGCGTGCTCGGCTACGGCCCCTTGAAGGCCGGCCTCGCCTTCCTGCCGTTCACGGCCGGCGTGATGATCTCCGCGGGCATCGCCTCGCAGTTCGCGCCGCGCATCGGCGTCCGTCCGGTGGCCGCCGCCGGGATGCTGCTCAGCATCGCCGGGTTGCTCTTCCTCACGATGCTGCCGACGCACGGCTCCTACGCCGTCGACGTCCTCCCGTCGATCCTGCTCTCGTCGCTCGGCATGGGCGCGGTCTTCATGCCGCTCACGCTGATCGCGACGACCGGCCTCGCCGACGAGGACCAGGGGCTTGCCTCGGGCCTGTTCAACACCTCGCAGCAGATCGGCGGCGCGCTCGGCCTCGCGGTGCTCTCGACTCTCGCGGCGAGCAAGACGTCCTCCGCGGCGGCTCGCAGGCGCACACGCTCGTCGTCGGCTTCCACTGGGCCTTCGGCGCCGGCGCCGCCGCGATGCTCGTCGCGCTCGCGGTGATGGTCGCCCTGCTCCGCAAGCGGCACGTCGCACGCATCGAGCAGCAGGCGGCGTCCGGCGAGCCGGTGATGGTCGCGGCCTAGACGATCGACTCCGAAGCGGCGAGCCGGTCGGGGGCGTCACGGGCCAAGCGGGACGACACGAACGCCCGGCGCCGGCCGCGATACGGTCGCGGTGTCGTAGCTACAGGCGAGACGAGGGGAGGGAGCGGCGGTGGCTCGTGACCGGAAGGCCGAAGCCGGCCCGGATCAGCCGGCGCTGGGTGTCGCGGCCAAGGGGATCGTGCTCCGGGACGACGGGGCTGTGCTGCTGATCAAGCGGGCACCCGATTCGGTCGACCCCGGGTGCTGGGACCTGCCCGGAGGGAAGATGGGCTACGGGGAGCGCCTCACCGACACGCTCGTCCGTGAGGTCAGGGAAGAGACCGGGCTCACGGTCACACCCACCCGGGCCCTCCACGTCTCCCACTTCACCAAGGAGCCGTTCTGGGTCACGTGCCTGACCTTCCTCTGCCCGGACTTCGAGGGCGAGGTGCGGCTCAGCGACGAGCACGTCGAGCACGCGTGGGTCACGGTGGACGATCTCCGCGGCCGCCCCTACGCGCGCGCGATCCGCGAGCAACTCGACGCCTACGCGGCGTTCGCCGCCGACGAGCTACCGCCGGGGGGCGGCAGCCCCGGGTAGGCGGCTCCGCCGTCACCGCAAGACCCTGTCCCCGCTCACCCAATGGCCTCGTGGCCGATCGGGATGCCCAGGTCGGTCGAGGCGTGCTCCAGCATCGAGACGATCTCGGGTGGGGCGGGCTCCTCGTGCGTGAGCAGGAACTGCACCGGGGCGTCACCGAGCTGGTCGCGGTACTGGTCGGAGCGGGCGTACCTGGCGTAGGTGAGGATCTTCAGCCGCAGGTCCTCACGGATCTCCTCCACCATGCTCCAGGGACGGGCTTCCACCATCACCAGGGTGATCGTGTCGTCCTTCTTGGTCACGATGTCGATGCGGTCGTGCTGGTCGATGGTCATGTCGACCTCCTTGGTTCGTCACCACAGGTGGGAGCGGGCGTCGGCGTTCATGGCCTCCATGTCGGGGAGGAGCTCGGTCTGGCCGGTCTCGCGGGCCAGCGTCATGGCCTCCTCCAGAAGGGGTTGGATCTCACCGGCCCGGCCTGCATCCACCAGCCGGCCCGCACGGTTGAGCAGACAGCGCATCAGCACGTCCGGGTCGCCGGCACCACGGGCGACTACTTCGGCCTCTTCGAGCAGCGTGATCGCTTCGCCGGTCCGTCTCATGCGGCCGAGCACCACGCCTCGGTTCATCAGGGCGGACGCCACCAGGCCGGGACGTCCCAGCGCCCGCGCCAGCCGCTCGGTGTTCAGGTAACAGGCGTCGGCGAGGTCGTAGTGCCCGGCGTTCTTGAGGGCCACACCCAGGTCGTTGAGTCTCCTCACGCCAGCCTCGAGCGCGATGTGGTCGCGGCCCGCCTCGAGGATGGGGACCGCCTCGCGCAGGGCGGCCTCGGCGGCGAGCAGATCGCCCTGTTCGGTGAGGAGCTGGGCAAGCGAGGCGAGGCGGCGCCCGAGCTGCTGGGTGTCGCCCTGCCGGCGGCACAGGCCCGCCGCTTCGTCGAGTGCCCGCCGGGCCTCGTCCCAGCGTTCGAGCGCCAGGAGCACGTTGGCCTTGTTCCCGAGGCACATCTCCAGCTCCTGCCCATCCCCGGTGCGCCGGCAGATTCCCTCCTCCTCGGCGTGGCACTCGAGCGCTTCGTCGTACCCGCCGTTCAGGAACAGCGACAGGCCGAGATTGCCCAGCGCCGCCTGGAGTCGAGCCGCGTTCCCGCCGGCGCGCGCCTCTTCGACGAGGCGGCGCTGCAGCGGGATGGCTGCATCGGCCTGGCGCATCGTCGAGAGCAGCGCCGCCACCGCCCACACGTGCTCCCGGTCGAAGTCCGCCGGCCGGGCGACGACGTCGGCGTACGCGTCGGCGAGTGTCAGCCCGGTCGCGCCGGTGACGTGCTCCCAGTGGCGCCACACGTCCGGCTTGGCGATCTCCCACGCCTCGGCCAGGACGGGCAGGTCGCGCAGCGCGTCGGCGAGGTCTTCCCAGTCCTCGGCGGCGTCGAGTTGGTGGAGCAGCTCGACCGCGGTGCGGCCGTCGGGCTGCTGGGAGGCGAAGAAGCCGGCCAGGCGGCGGTGCGCGGCGCGGCGGTCCTCGGGCGTGGGGAGGTAGCGGGCGGCGACGGCGTCTCCGATCTCGTCGTGCGCGAAGTCGACGAGGCCCGAGTAGGAGACGAGCGATTCCTGCAACGCCATCCGCAGCGGCGACCAGAAGGCCTGCGGGATCCCACCCAGGGCGAGGATCTCGGACTCGGCGAGGCCGAGCGACGATGCCCAGATGGCTGTCATGGCGGCGCCGACACCCCCGCTGCCGCCGGGCTCGTAGTCGCGCTCGCAGCGTTCCAGGATCCGGTCCACCAGCTCCCCGGTGCTCTCGGCCGCGAGGTAGTGCGTGATCGTCTCGTCGAGCCGTTCGAACGAGCCGAGCGCTCGCAGCTCCTCGAGGAACGTCTTGAGGAAGAGAGGATTGGCGGCCTGCGGCGCCCGGGCGATCTGCCGGGTTTGGTCCGTGTCGAGGCGCTTGCCGTGCAGGACATGGAGCTGCTCAGTGATCATCCGCTCTCGCTCCGATTCCGTCAGCGGGGTGACCTCCACACGATCGGTTGCGCTGCGAGCGACGCGGTCGGCGACGCGCCCGGCACGTGCCGCGACGATCACGGCCACGTTCTCCGGTAGCTCGGGGAGCCACAAGAGGTCGGCCGCCTCGGTGGCGTCCAGCATCTGGTCGAGGCCGTCGAGGACGAGCACGACGCGACCGGAGGCGGCCGCCCGGGCCAGCTTCTCGCCGAGAGCCGGGACCAGCGCATCGTCCCCGAGCAGATCATGGCCACCCAGGTACTCGGTGATCGAGTCGGCGTCGGACCGGGGGCGGTCGGAGCCGGCGGCGGTGCGCTCGATCTCCTCGATCACCGAGCGGACCAGGCCCCGGTAGTCGGTCGAGCCGGGCGAGGCCGTCACCGAGTGGAAGACGACCGTTGCCTCGGGCTCGACGCGCCGGCGACGGTCGACCCAGTTCGCCAGGAGGGCCGACTTGCCGGCTCCCGCCCCGCCGCTCACGAGAAGCGGCGCGCGGCCGGCCGCGCCGGCGTGCTCGTCGAGGCGAGCGAAGTACTCGGGGCGGTCGATGTAGATCCGGAGCCGGTCGTCGAGGAAGGCCCGCTGGGCGCGGTGGCGCCGGTCCGCGTCGGTGACGACACCCTCGGGGGGCAGGATCCGCTCGATCGCCGGCCAGAGGTCGTCGAGCACCAGGGCGCCGAGCTCCTCGAGCGAGGCGAAGTCGTCCCGGGCCCGAAGGCCGGCGCTGCGGACCTCGGCCTCGAGGGAGGCGAGCCGGTCGGGCGCTTCGTCCGGCTCGACCACACCGGGGCCGTCGGCCTCGCCGGCGGGGTCGTACCGGCGGAAGTAGAAGAACGCCGTCGCCGCGCCCGGATCGTTGAGGACGCCGTGGCGCCACTCGAGCTCGGTGACGCTGGCGCCGGGGTACCGGGCGAGCCAGGGGTGGTCGCCGAGCGCGTCGGCGCCGGGCGGGTCGGGGATCCAGCCGTAGCGGGAGCCGAGGATGCCGACGAAGAAGGGTCGGCAGCGATCGATCTCGTCGAGGCAGATCTCGAGAACCTCGCCCCGGGCCGCCTGGGTGGCGGTGATGCCCCAGCGCAGGTCGATGGCGGCGAACTCGATGCCGCGTGCCCGGCAGCGGCGGCGCAACTCGGGGAAGACGAGGCGCGCGAGCTCGTCGCGTTCGGCCTGCATGTCGCGGAACGTGGAGGACACGAAGACGCGGACGATGCCCTCGTCCTGCGGCGATCCGAACCCGGTCTCGGCCGGCCGCTCGTCCGTCGGCTCGAGTTCGACGACCGGCCCCTCGACGATCCCCGGGAGAACGTCTTCCGCGGTTGCGGCTCCGCTGCCGGCTGCCGCTGCGAGGATCGTCGCAGCGAGATCGCGCTCGGTCACCCGTGTCCGCCCCGCGTTCGTGCGCGCGGCGCGCGGCGGCCGCTGCCAGCTCCGCGGGACAGGGGAGCGCCTGGCTCTCCCTCGTCGAGTCGGGCGGCTGCCTCTGAGGCCAGCGTCCTCGCGTCGAGGCCCGGGGAGAGGTCTTCGGCCATCGGCCCATGGCGCCGGAGCAACGCGAGCAGCCAGTGGTTCACGCCCGCTTGCCCGTCGGGCTCGCCCTCCCGCAGAAGCCGGGTAGCCCCTGTCGAGAAGGGAAGCTCCACTGTCCCACGCATCGGCTACGTCATCCTCGTGACCGTCGTCTCGGCGTACGCCTTGCCGTCGAGGGGCCGACTCCGAAACGGGCGACCAGGAGTGGGCCGTTCGCCAGGGCCGGGACCCTCGTCGAGCCTCACACCATCTCGCCGACCTTCACGCCCCCGAAGCGGCTCGTGATGATGTCGTCGTACTTGTCGCCTGTCTCCGCGACGGCCATCACGGACGCCTGCAGCTCCTTCTGGTCGAGCTTGGAGCCGAGGATCGTGTAGCTGAAGACGACGTTGCGCTCGTCCTCGAGCGCGAATGCTCCGACGACGAAGTCGTGGTTCTCACTGAGCAGGTAGCTCAGGAACTCGCGCGTCGGCTCGACGTCCGTGACGATTCCCGCGACCACCTGCACCTGCGCGTCGTCGAGCGCTGTCCACGGCCCGACACGGATCATGACCGGCGCAGATCCCTGCCGGCCGAAGAAGACACCACCCTGTTCCCGGAAGGCGTCGCCGAAGCTCTGCTTGAGGAGCTTCCTCACCTTGTCGCGGGTCTTCTCGACGACCTTGCTCTCTGCCATGCCGTCTCTCCTCTCGGGGTGTCGTGACGGCGCAGGCTCCCGGTCTCACCGGGAGTCCGGCCTAGCGGCTCTGGTACTGCTCGAGTGCGTTCGGGTCGAGGCCGTAGCTGATCGCGAACGCCGCCAGCCCCGCCTTCTCCTCGTCGCTCACCGGGTCCTTGTGCCTGAACCTGCCGCTGTGTCCGCCGGCCGCCCGCGCGACCTTGAGGCCGGTGACGAAGCAGCTGCCGATGAAGTCCTGGTACTCGTCGCGCGGCAGCTTCTCCTGGAGCATGGTCTTCGTCTTCTCGATCCGAGCCGTCATGTCCGTGGCGCTCTCCCGTGCCTGGAGCGCGAGCTCCTCCGGCATGTGGCCGGCGCGGATGTCCGAGGCCACCTCTCGATGCAGGGGGTTGCGCAGCCGTTCGGCGTTCGCGATCTCGTCCGTGAACGGCTCGATCTCCTTCGGGTCGAGCTCGCCGTCCGAGAGAGCGGCCAGGAGGAACGCGTCGAACGGGACGTGGCGCACGAGCGCCCACTCCTCGTCGGTGAATCTCGCGTGCTGTGTCTGCATCGTGCTCATCTCATCGCACCTCCATGGTGGTCATGAGCACCGGGTGCATCCGGTGGGCCCGCCGGTCCTCGCGCGCGTCCGGCCGGATGCCCAACGTCCTTGACTCTATGAGCGTTCGTGCACGGGCGGACATCGGTGTTTTCTCCGAATGCGACGGGGAGCGCCGATCGGGACTCGCAACCTGCCGGCGAATCTCGAGGCCCACCTGCGCCGAGATACGAGGGGATCCGGCCCACGGTGTTCCGGTCGAGGTCCCTGATCGCCTCGGGCAGCTCCGCCCAGGCGACCAGGTACGGGGTGGTCTTCCGCTCCTCGTCCCTCCGCTCGCCCCGGCGCCAGCCGCTCGAGAGCCTCTCGGCGGACCAGCGGCCGTGCTCCATCTCGGCCATCAGCTCGACTTCGCCGGCAGTGAACTCCATCAGCGCGATCCGGCGGCCCGTGACCGGCTCGACCGTGCAGCCGATCTCGTGGAGCTTCGTGAAGATGTGCTCGGCCTGGAGCCGGTTCGACTCGCGGAGCTCCTCGTTCAGCTCCTCCCACCGCGGCAGGGCCGGGACGGCGGTCTCGATCGCGGTAGGCCTCGTGAATCGTCCTCCCGACGATCTCGCGGCGCTCGCCGTCGAGCTTGGAGACGTCCTCGCCCACGAACGCCCGAACCGTCTGCGGATCGAGGGGAAGCGGGAGCAGCGTCTGCGAGACCGCCCACTGCTCGTCGGCCAGGAGCAGGGAGGCCTCGCGCCCGGTGTCCTCGATCACGCCGACCGGGGCGCCGAGGGCGAGCGCGATCCGGTACTCGATCGCGGCGATCTCGCCGCCGCTGATGCCCAGCAGCTTCACGTCCTCCGGCCGCATGCCCGAGAGCAAGAGGTCGATCCAGTTCTGGAGCGGCTCCAGCGGAGTGAACCCGGAGCCCGCGACCCTGCGCAGCTCCGAGTAGCGGTCGTCGGGCGTCGCGTCGCCCGGGAGACTCCCTGTCGGCAGGTAGCCGATGCTGTGAATGAGCCCTGCGTGCGCTTCGGTCAGTTGGCCGACGAGACCGCTCACGCCCTGTCTCGTGCCGCCGGAGATGACCGTGCCGCGGAAGTCGCGAAACGCCTCGAGCATCAGCTCGCCGTAAACCTGCATCCGCTGCTCGACGCTCGGATGCGTGCTGCCCACGACGATCACGACGGGGCCCTCGATCGCCCGCCGTCTTCGACCGCCGAGCTGCTCGAGCGCCTGGATCGCTGCCGGCGACGGGAACTTCGCAGCCAGGCCGACGAGCAGCATGCGCCGCACCCACTCGTAGCCGGGAAGCTCGTCGCGAATCACTGCGAGCTGCTCGAGCGACTCGATCGAGCCCGCGATCATGAACGCGGCGGTGCTCGCCTGGACGCCTCGCGCGTACGCTCGGAGCGCGTCGTAGGGCTCCCCCAGCAGCAGGTGGAACTTGCCGAGGCCGAAGAAGACCCAGGGCAGGTTGATCCCCACTTCGGCCTGGGCGCGGCAGCGCTCGACGGAGGCGGCGATCACCGGCCTGAGCGGCCCGAGGATCGCGGCGCTCTTCGCGCGCGCGAGCTCGTACTCGAGCAGGTTGCCGAGCGAGTAGAAGTCGGTGGGATCGAGCTCAAAGGCCTGCCGGTAGAGCTCGCGCGCCCGGTCCTCGTCGATCCCACGCCACGTCCCCGCGAGTGACGCGACGGCGTCGCAATCGTGCGGGGCGAGGGCGATCGCCTGCTCCAAGTAGCGCTGCCCGCGCCGGTAGCTTCGACTGTCCTTCCTGCTCCGTTTGCAGAGCGAGATGCCCAGGTCCCGCAGGAGGGGCGGGTAGGCCGTATCGAGCTGCCGAGGGTCGACGTGCTCCGCGAGCACCTCGACCGCCTTCGACCAGTCGCCGAGCACCATTGCGAGCTTGCCGATCCGGGCAGCCAGCTGCGCATTGCCGGGGTCGTATGCGAGGACGGTCTCGAGCGTCTCGATCTCCTCCCGGATCTCGTCGTCCTCCATGTACGCGTCGTAGCTCGACGCGTACATCTCGAGCCCTTCTTCGAGCCGGGAGAAGGCCTGGTCGACCTCTTCGAGCTCTGCCGCGATCACGGCGAGTTGGCGCTGCCACTTCGCCGGCAGCTCGAACGTCCCCTTGTAGCTGAGGTCGTGCGCGACGTCGGCCCAGGCATGCTCGGCCGTCGTGCGGATCTGCAGCTCCGCCTTCAGCCCGAGCAGCGACTTCGGGACGGGCACACCGAGGTCGGCGCCGTCGGCCGGGATCGAGACGATGTAGTGGGCCGACCGGTAGCCGAACTCCGACGGTGCGAGCCGCTCGCGGGTGTCGATGCTGTTCTCCCAGTCGATCTCGAAGCGAGCCTTGACGAAGTCGCTGAGCGCGTCGACCTCGCTGCGGGTGCGCGCGATCACGCGCGCGCCGCAGAGGTCCGTGAACTCGTGTACGGGATCGGGATACTTGCGCTGCTTGCGTAGCGCCTTCTCCGCGAAGCTGGCGACGGATTTCGGTCGCGTCTGGACGATCGCGAGCGGGGCCAGTCGCTGCGTCGCATCTCGCAGCACCGCGTCGAGGAGGGCCGCGTAGCGGACGTAGCGAGGGTGGAGCCGCTTGTACCGGCGGACCTGCGCACCCAACCATGCGCCCTGCTCGGTCGTCTGCTGGGTCGAATCAGCCATCGGATCCCTCCGGTTTCGGTCGTACGACGCGGAAGCCCGCTTCGGCCAGGAACGCCTGCAGCCCGCGCACCGTGTTGCGGTCGAGCTCCCTGATCTCCTCGGACAGCTCCTCCCAGGGAACGAGGTACGGGCTCGTCTTGCGCTCGAGGTCCTTCGGGCCGGGCGCGTAGGTCCAGCCGGCAAAGAGGCGCTCCGCGCTCCAGCGGTCGTGCTCGAGCTCGGCCAACCGCTCCACCTCCTCGCCGGTGAGCGAGAGCGGCTCGGACGGTGCGTTGCCGAGCGGCTCGGCTCGGCAGCCGATCGCTTCGAGCTTTACGGCGACGTGGTCGGCCTGGCGGCGGTTCGACTCCTTGAGCTCCTCCGGCAGTTCGTCCCAACCGACCGCCGTGGGGTTCTCCTCCGCCGTCTCCCCTCGCGCTCGTGCCTCGCGCAGGTAGTCCTCGTGGATCGCGCGGGCAATGATCTCGCTCGGGGTTCGGCCGAGCAGGAACTGGGGTGTGCACGTGCGGTCGAGCAGCGCGAACGCGCGCAGCGATCCGTGATCGGCGCCTTCGGTGAGCAGCGAGGCCAGCCCTGCGTTCTGTCGCATCCGCACCACGACCGGCACTTCGGGAGGCTCTGCGTCGATCCGCTGCACCAGCGTCAACGCAGCGGCCAGTCCCGCCGAGTCGTCGTCGAGGCAGACGTAGATGCTCGTGACGGCGCACTGCCCCTGCGGGTCGAGCAGGAACCCGGCCTGCTCGAACTCCGGCGAGCGGACATCGAGCTCACACGGGGTGAGGTCGCAGAAGTCGCGCAGCGGCGGTTGGCGCCGGAGCAGCATCTCCCGCTTCGCCTCCGCCGCCCGGTCGACGAGCGTGATCCGCGGGCGCAGCCCCAGCTCGGGGCGGAGCACCGCGTCGGGATGCCGGGTCAGCCAGCTCCGCGCCGCTCCGATGACGAGACTCGCCCCGAGATCCCCGACCCCGACGACGACGAGATGCGGCGACCGGACGTCCTCCCGACCGAAGGGGGGGTGTTCGTCGAGCCAGACGCGCGTCCCGGTCTCGTACACGTTGAAGAACCGAAGCCGAAACGAGCCGGACGCCGGAGAGCCGGCCTGCTGCCGGCGGAGGAGCCTGCACAGGGTGGGATCGACGACGTGGACGAACGCCTCGAGCTCGCCGTCCGCGCTGTCGTTGACGAGAAGACGCGCATCGACCGCCACCTCTGCGTTCGTCCCGTCGTCGCCGCCGACCGCGACCAGGTAACGCGCCCGGTCGACCCGCGTCTTCCGGAGCACCGTCCGGTCGGTGGCATCGCCGGTCACGACGACCACGCCCTGCTCGCGGGCCTCGCCGATCCCGTGCGCCTCCTCGTCGGCCTCGATCGCGACGACGCGGTGGTCGCGGCTGAACGCCTTGGCGAGCAGCAGCCCGCGCTCTCCGAGGCCGCAGACGACGACGTGGCCGCTCAACCGCCGCAGGCTCCAGAGCTGCAGCTGCTCGCGGAGGATCTCGAGCACGGCGGTGGCCGCGGTTGCGCCGAGCACTGCGGGCGCGAGCAGCCGCGCCACCTCGAGCTCCCACGGCACAGGTGGTGCGATCGCGCCCGACTGGAGCGGGAAGAGCTGCACGGCGAGGTAGAAGGTGTCCCAGAACGAGCCCGGCTCCACGGTCGGCGCGGCCCGGAAGCCGAGGATGCCGAGCACGACGGCGATCAACCAGAGCGCTCCGATCGCGAGCCACCGGTACTCGCGCAGCCGCAGCCACACCGCCCTGGGTCTCACGTCCCCTCCACCGGCCTCGTCAGCTGCCCACGCCCACCGGCTCCTCCTTGCGGCTCTTGGCGAAGCTCAACGCGCCGTCTGCGAACCCCACCTCGACCGTGTCTCGCTCCGCGATCTCGCCCCTGGCGACCATCAGCGAGAGTGGGTTGCCGACCAGCCGCTGGATCGCCCGCCGCGCCGGCCGAGCGCCCATCGTCGGCTCGTAGCTGCGCTCGACGAGGAACTCGAGGGCCTCGTCGGTCAGCGCGAGCTCGACCGGGACCATCTCGCGCAGCAGGTTGCCGACGATCACCCGGAGCGAGTCCTTGGCGATGGGCCGGAAGACGATCAGCTCGTCGAGCCGGTTGAGGAACTCGGGCTCGAAGACGCGCCTGACCTCCTTGTCGACCTCCCGCGTCATCTCCTCGAAGGAGAGCTCGCCGGCCTCCCCGAGCCCGAAGCCGGTCGGTGCCCTGCCGGCTTCCTGGATTCGCCGCGCGCCGACGTTCGAGGTCATGATCACGACGGTGTTGCGGAAGTCGACGACGCGGCCGAGCGAGTCGGTGAGCCTGCCTTCCTCGAGCATCGGCAGGAAGAGCTGCCACACCTGCGGGTGGGCCTTCTCGATCTCGTCGAGGAGCACGATCGCGTAGGGCTTCGCCTGCACGGCGTTCGTCAGCTTCCCGCCCTCCTCGTGGCCGACGTAGCCCGGCGGCGACCCGATCAGCCCCGAGACGCTGTGCGCCTCCATGTACTCGGACATGTTGACCTGGACGATCTCGTCCTTGTCGCCGAAGAGGAAGGCGGCCAGCTCCTGGGCGAGCTTCGTCTTGCCGACTCCTGTCGGGCCGAGGAACATGAAGTTGCCGATCGGCCGGGTCGGGCTGCCGAAGCCCGTTCGCGATCTGATCATCGTCTCGGCGATCGCGTCGACCGCGTGGTCCTGACCGATGACCTTCTTCTTCAGCGCGTCGGCCATGCCCACGAGCCGCTCGCGCTCGTCGACCGTGAGCCGCGCGATCGGGATCTCGAGGAGGATCGACAGCACCTCGGCGACGTCGTCCGGGCCGACGACCGGCCTCCCGTCGGCGGACACTGCCGCCTCTTCCGCCTGCGACGGCGCCAGCTCGGGCATCCACTCGCCCATGCTCAGGCGGAGCGTCGTCTGGGTACAGGCGCGGTCGAGCAGGTCGAGCGCCTTGTCGGGCAGCGAGCGGTCGTGCATGTAGCGGATCGAGAGGTCGACGGCCGCGTACAGGCTCTCGTCGAGGATCGCCACCTCGTGGAAGTCCTCGTAGCGGCCGCGCAGGCCGGCGAGGATCGTGACCGCGTCCTCGCGTGACGGCTCGTCGGCGAGCACCTTCTGGAAGCGGCGCGCGAGCGCCTCGTCCTTCTCGAAGTGGCGGCGGTACTCGTCGGTCGTCGTCGCCCCTATGACCTTGAGCGTGCCCTCGGTGAGCACCGGCTTGAGCATGTTCGCTGCGTCCATGCTTCCCTGCCCGACCTCGCCGGCTCCGACCAGCATGTGGATCTCGTCGATGAAGAGGATGACGTCCTTGCGGTCGCGCACCTCGTCGATCAGCCCCTTGAGGCGCTCCTCGAACTGGCCCCGGTAGATCGTCCCGGCGACGAGGGAGCCCACTTCGACCGTCCTGATCCGCATTTCCTGGAGCTTCTTCGGCACCTTGCCGGCGACGATCCGCTGGGCGAGCCCCTCGACCACCGCCGTCTTGCCGACGCCGGCGGGGCCGACGATGATGGCGTTGTTCTTCTTCTTGCCCGAGAGGATCTGGACGATCTCGAAGATCTCGCGCTCACGGCCGATGATCGGGTTCAGCTCCCCCTTCTCGGCCGCCTCGGTCAGGTCACGGCCGAGGCTCTCGAGGACGCTCTCGGTCGTGCTGATCCCGGGTTGCTCGATCGGCTTGCTCTGCTCGTAGAAGTCGGCCGACCAGTTCCCCTCGTCGAGCATCTCGCGCAGGGTCTTCGCGAGCGCGTCGAGATCGGCGCCGTCCTGCTCGAGCGTCTTCGCCGTCAGCCCGCTCTCGTCCCTGAGCACGCCGATCAGGATGTGCGGCGCCTCGACCTTCTCCTGGGCTGCGCCTGCGGCCTCCTCCTTGGCCGCGGCGATCGCGGCCTCCGCCGCCGCCGTCAGCGGCAACTCGCCGTCGCGACCGCCCGCCTCGGGCTCCGCGGCCGACCGTACCTCGGCGCACACCTCCTCGAGGTTGACGCCGAGCTCGGCGAGCTGGCGGTGGATGGCGACGTCCTCGAGCTTCCCGACCGCGAGGAACAGGTGTTCCGTTCCGATCGTGGGGGAACCGAGATCTGCGGCGATCTGCCGCGCGTAGCCGACGACGCGTCTGCCGGACGCACCGAGATCCTCGATCATCGCACCTCACCTCTCATCTCTCGGGCGGCGGCCTCACCCCTCGGTGAAGAGCCTGCCGCCGAACCGCTGCTTGATCTGGTCGTCGTATTGATTCGCCGTCAGGACGACTGCGGCGATCGCAGCCTCGAGCTCCTTCCGCTGCAGGAAGTCGCCGAGGAGCGTCTGGCGGAAGAGAACCGAGGGCCGCGTCTCGTCGAGCGCGAAGGCGCCGAAGACGAACTTCGAGTTCTCGGTCGCCAGGAACTTGGTCAGCTCCGGCGTGACGTCCATGCCGACGTTCGTGATCGAGAAGACGTTGACGACCGTCTGACCTTGGATCCACTCCGCCGGCCGGATCCATGTGATGACGCTCTCGTGCGTGAGCACGAAGTCGCCGTCCTTGTCGACCTGGTAGCTGCCGAAGGTCTCCTTCAGGTCCTCCTCGATCGTCTTGCGAAGCGTTGCCAGTGAATCCGCCATCTGCTGTTCTCCTCTCTCTGCCGTCCCGTCAGTCGAGGGCGGCGCACCGGCGGCGTGCCGTATCCATCGCAGGCACTGTCATGCCCTCCTCGCCCGGTGCTCCACAACCGGGAGCCCGCGACCCGACCCCCCAGAGCGCGCACGCCCTTCGGGGACGGGCACAGCGCGACGAGTGAACTCCGGGCCGGTCGTCGGAAACACCTCCGCGGATCGCCCGACAGGATGTTCTGGAGAGATCCTAGGCAGGCGCCGACGGGGTTTCCGTCGGTAGTTCGTCCGGATCGAGTCGCCTCGCGACCGGCCGTGTTCCTCGCGAGCGTCGCGAGGCCCGCCGTCGGAGCGTGCCGCCCGACGGCTACTCTGGGGCCTACGGACGGCAGTGGGCCGTCCCGTGAGATTCAGGTTCTCGTTCCTCCTTGGATTCGAGCTCTTGGCTCTCGAGTCCAAAACAAGGAGTCGAACACCACATGTCCCAGACGTTTCCCGCGCTCGGTTTTGCTGCCCTGGGGGTGAGCCCGGAGGTCGAGCAGGCGCTCGCCGCCCGCGGCATCACGGAGCCGTTCCGCATCCAGACCCTCGTCGTCCCCGACGCGCTCGCCGGCCGTGACATCCTCGGCCAGGCGCCGACGGGCTCCGGCAAGACACTCGCCTTCGGGCTGCCGCTCGTCGAGCTGCTCTCCGCAACGGACGAGGCGTCGGCCGCGCTCATCCTCGTCCCGACCCGGGAGCTCGCGCTGCAGGTCACGGAGGAGCTGGCGCTGATCGGCGCCCCGCGCGGGATCCGCGCCGCAGCCGCCTACGGGGGCGCGCCCGTCGCCGCGCAGGCGAAGCGGCTCCACGGCGCGCACGTCGTCGTCGCCACGCCCGGCCGGCTCAACGACCTCGCCCGGCGGCGCCTCGTCTCGCTCGCCGCGATCCGGATCCTCGTCCTCGACGAGGCCGACCGGATGCTCGACATGGGCTTCCGGCCGCAGGTCGAGCAGATCATCCGGCTACTGCCGACGCGGCGCCAGACGATGCTCTTCTCCGCGACGCTCGACGGCGAGGTCGGTGCGCTCGCGCGCGCGTACACGCTGAACCCGTCGCATTTCGAGGCCGAGCTTCCGTCCCAGCACTCCGACGGCGAGGTGGAGCACCGCTTCGTCGCCGTCACCGCCGCCGACAAGGTCGACCGCCTCGTCGAGCTGCTCCAGGCCGAGCCCGGGCTCTCGCTCGTCTTCGTCCGGACGAAGCGAGGCGCCGACCGCCTCGCGCACAAGCTGCGCGGGCACGGCGTCGAGACGACCGCGATGCACGGCGACCTGACCCAGGGCGCCCGCGAGCGCGCGCTCCACCGCTTCCGCTCGGGGAAGGTGACGACGCTCGTCGCGACCGACGTCGCCGCCCGCGGGCTCGACCTCGAGGCGATCGCCCACGTCATCAACTACGACCCGCCGGAGGACCCGAAGGGTTACGTCCATCGCGTCGGCCGCACCGGCCGAGCCGGCCGCACCGGCCAGGGGACGACCCTCGTCCTCCCGGATCAGCAGGCCGACGTCAGCCGCGTCGCAAACCTCCTCGGCCACCGCGAGCAGTTCGAGAGCGGCGGGATGGAGACCGCTCGCCCCCGCCTCCTGTACACGAGCCGCCGCGGCCGCCGCTCCCGCTGGTAGTGCGGTAAGGCGGCTGCCGGGATCCCGTCACGTTTCCGGCCGGACGCGTGGATACGGTGGCCCAGTGGTCGATCCAGTGGATCCGCTCGACGGACTGAACCCCGAGCAGCGGCGCGCCGCCGAGGCGGTGCGCGGCCCCGTCTGCATCCTTGCCGGCGCGGGGACGGGGAAGACGACGACGATCACGCGCCGGATCGCGCAGCAGGTCGCAGCCGGCGCGTTCCAACCCGACCGGATCATGGCGGTGACGTTCACCGACAAGGCGGGCGGCGAGCTCCGGACGCGCCTCGCGTCGCTGGGCGTCACGCGCGTCCGCGCCGGCACGTTCCACTCCGCCGCGCTGCGCCAGCTGCGCCATTTCGCTCCCGACTCGGTCGGCCGGATCCTCCCGTCGAAAGCGCTGCCGTTGCGCCGGCTCGGCAATCGCCTGCGCGCGCCGTACAAGTTCCGGCCGGCGGGAGACCTCGCCGCCGAGATCGAGTGGGCGAAGAACCGGCGCCTCGGCCCCGACGCGTACGTCGACGCGGCCGTGGAGCGCGAGCCGCCGATCCCCGCCGACCTGATGGCGCGCGTCTACCGCGACTACGAGCGGCTCAAGGCGGCCGAGGGGCTGATGGACTTCGAGGATCTGCTCGAGGGCGCCGTCCGTCTGTTCGAGGAGGACGCGCGCGCGGCGGCGACCTTCCGCGCGCAGTACCTCGCGTTCACCGTCGACGAGTACCAGGACGTCAACCTCCTGCAGCAGACGCTCCTCGACCTCTGGCTCGGCGACCGCGACGACCTCTGCGTCGTGGGCGACGACTACCAGTCGATCTACGCGTTCACCGGCGCCGGGCCGGAGCACCTCCTCGCCGTCCCGCGCCGCTTCCCGCACGCGACCGTCGTGCGGCTGGAGGAGAACTACCGCTCGACGCCGCAGGTGCTCGCCCTCGCGAACCGGCTCGTCCCACGGCTCGGCGGCGCAGAGAAGGTACTGCGCGCGACGCGGGCCGACGGGCCCGAGCCCGCGGTGAGCGCGTTCGCCTCGCCCGCGGACGAGGCGCGCGCGATAGTCGAGCGGATCAGGGCCGCCGAGTCGCCGCTCGAGGAGATCGCGATCCTCTGCCGCACGAACGCGCGCCTGACCGACTTCGAAGAGGCGCTCCACGACGCGCGCGTCCCGTTCCAGGGCTCGTCGCTGCTCGACCGGGACGCGGCGCGCAGGCTCGTGCGGCGGCTCGAGCGGAGCGGGGAGGACGCGGCCGGCGCGGTGCGCGCGGCGGCGCTCGAAGCGGGCTGGCTCGAGGAGCTGCCGGAGAAGCTCGGCGAGCGCGAGCTCGTCCGCCAGACCGACCTGTCGCGGCTCGTCACGCTCGCCGCCGCTTTCGACGGCGACGGAGCGGCGTTCGTCGCCGAGCTGCGCCGCCGCTTCGACCCGGGCGGCGACGGCGCGCGCGGCGTCAACCTCCTGACGCTCCACCGGGCGAAGGGGCTCGAGTTCGACACGGTGTTCCTGCCGCGCCTCGAGGAGAAGGAGCTCCCGTCGCGCCAGGCGCGCACGCCGGCGGAGATCGACGAGGAGCGGCGGCTGCTCTACGTCGGAATGACGCGCGCCAAGCGGGTCCTGTGGCTGAGCTGGGCGGGCAAGCGGTCGCGCTTCCTCGCCGAGCTCGGGCATTCCGCGCCCGCGGCACCCGTCGTACGGCGCGAGTGGACGCCGACCGGCGAACGCCTCCGAGCGTGGCGCCTGAAGCGTGCGAACGAGGACGGCGTCCCACCGTACGTCGTCTTCCACGACAAGGTCCTGCACGCGATCGCGGACGCGCAACCAAGGTCCCTGGGCGAGCTGTCCGAGATCGCGGGCGTCGGCCCGGCGAAGCTGGAGCGCTACGGCGTGGACGTGCTCGCGCTGCTCCAGCCTGCGGCCGGCTAGAGGACTAGTCGCCTCCTCACCACCGGAGTACGGGGAAGCCCGCGCGGCTCGCTTCTCGCGCTACGCCCGCTTGCCTTCGTGGATGCTCCAGGCTCAGGCGGTGGGCTGCGGCGACCCTGGCGAGGTGCCTTCGGGGGTTGCCGGCTGGGTGGGTGGTGGCGGGAGTAGGAGGAGGTGGCTCTCGACGACGGCGGCGGCGACGTCGCTGAGCTTGCGGCCGTTGTGCTGGGAGTGGTCGCGCAGCATCTCGAAGGCGCGGTCGGCGTTGATTGCCCGGCGTGCCATGAGGATGCCTTTTGCCTGTTCGATCAGGGCGCGGCGTCCGAAGGCGCCTTGCAGGCTGTGGTATTCGGCGAAGCGTTGCAGGGTGATGTCGATCGCGCTTTGCAGCTCTTCGGGGGTGGCGTCGACGATGTAGGCGAAGACGCCGCGCTTGGCGGCCTCGTGAACGTAGGCGGGATCGCGGGCCGCGAGCAGCGCGATCACCGGGCAGGAGGCCTCGCGGACGATCTCGCCGATCAGGTCGAGCGCATGTTGGGAGGAAAGGCCGAGCCCGACGAGCGCGACGTCGGGCTGTTCCATCGCGGTGACCGGACCGACTTCCTTGACGTCGATCTCGCGCGCGATCACCTCGTGGCCGAGTCCGGCGACGACCCTGGCGAGCAGCTCGAGGCGGTCGCGCCGCTCGTTCGCGATCAGGACGCGGAGATGCGCGATCCCGTTCTCGGCCATCGCCCGATCATGCGAGCGGGAGGCCAATGTCATCTGTAAGGAATTATAGCGCCCTGCGGCCAGACTCTTGTCTGCCGCAGGGCGAGTCGAAAAGCCGGGCGCAGGCCGCTTTCGGCCCGCGCCCCGCTTGCGACGCCGGAGTGCGAGGCGAGAGCTACGGCTGCGCGTGCGGCTGCTCTTCGCGGGTCACGGTCGTCCTGCTTGCTGTCCCGTGGAATCCTCCCCAGCTCGACCAGAAGAAGAGCGAGACCACGAACCCGACGATCCCGGCGATGAGCAGGATCACTCCGACTGTGTGGATGTTCACCCCGCTGGTGGTCGCGCTTACGGCCCAGATCAGGATCGCACCGACTGCGCTCAGTAGAAGACTTGCGGTGACGCCCATCTCGATACCTCCGTGTGTGTAGGTGAGTGGCTGAAAGGCTGTGGTCAAGAACCTCAGTGCGACGGCGACCTCCGCGCGAGCAGCGCGACGAGCAGCGCGACGACGAGGACGAGGAACAGGAACTTCGAGATCGCGATCCCGCCGGCGATCGCGATCACGAGCAGCACGAGCAGCACGATCCACAACATCGTTCTCACCTCTCCTTCGAGGGCCGGTTCGAAACGCGGCGCCTGACCGGAACCGACGCGTGCGCGTGCCCTGCCGGCCGCCAAGATCAACATCTCCATCTCGATCTCACCCCTAGCTTCGAGCGACGGAACCTGCTCCGACCCGCGCTCTTCGAGGGTGGACCTACGTGCGACGCCGATCCATGTGGCTGTCGCTGGAGAGCATGCGAAGCCGAATCGCTACGGCTCGCAGGACAAAGCGTACCACCACGAGGCCCGACCTCGTCCCGGGGGACTCTATGTAGCGACGCTTCGCCCGAGGATCGTCGTGCGCAAGAGCGCCGCGCGGGCCTTTCCTGCTCGACCGCCCGGCTCCCCAGATGCCCCAGTCGGAAGTGATAGAATCGGCCCTCGCGGCGCCGCAAGGAGTTGGTGCAGCGAAGTGCTCGTCGGGTCTCACGCCATGTGACTCGACGAGATTTCCTCCCACAGTCGTGCGGGTTGGAGCAGATGCGGTCGGCCCAGCCAGCGCGGCCGGCGATCCGTTCGATCACCAGGGGGACGATGGCCGAGGTACCGGTAGTGGCATTCCCGACGAGTGGGGTTGCGTATCAAGTGGCGCCGACCGTCTCGCGCGCCGCGATCAGGAGGTTCCTGTAGCCATGCCCGAGACCGAGCGCCCGATCCAGCATCTGCGTGTTCTGATCGCGAACGAGAAGCGGGAGCGGTTGGAGTTGCTCGCCCAGGTCGTGCTCGGGCTCGGGCACGACGTGATCGCCCGTGAGATCTATGTCAAGGAGGTTGGGACCGTCACCGCCCGGGAGCATCCCGACGTTGCGCTGGTCGGGCTCGGGGAGAGCTCGGTGCACGCGCTGGAGCTGATCTCGGAGATCGTGCGCGAGGCGTCGTGTCCGGTGATCGCGATCCTGCATGCCGGCGACCCGGAGTACGTCCACGAGGCGGCGAAACGTGGTGTCTTCGCGTACATCATCGACGGCACTCCGGAGGAGTTGCAGAGCGCGATCGACATCACGCTGCAGCGGTTCAGCGAGTATCAGAGCTTGCAGGGGGCGTTTGGGCGGCGGGCGTTGATCGAGCAGGCGAAGGGGATCTTGATGGCCCGTCACTCGGTCAATGCCGACGGGGCCTTCGAGATGCTGCGCGACCACTCCCAGCACAACGGCCGCAAGCTCAGCGACGTCGCCGCCGCCATCGTCGAAAGCCACCTCTTGCTGGTTCCGGTGGCGCAGCCGAATGTCGCAACCGACGGCGCCGGCCCTGCAGTCCTGCAGTCCTGAAGGCCTCGCTTCGCGCTTATGCCTCTCGCTCTCGATCCTGCCGCTCGCGCTTGGCGCGCGAGGCGAGCCTTTGCCGGCTGGAGGCCGAGAGCTCGGCCTTTCTGAGGCGAATCGACTGCGGGGTGACCTCGACCGCCTCGTCTGCGCGGATGAACTCGAGCGCCTGCTCGAGCGACAGCGGCCGCGGTGGGATCAGTCGAACAAACTCGTCGGCGGCCGCGGCGCGCATATTCGTCAGCTTCTTCGGCTTCGAAGCGTTGACGTCGAGATCGTCCTCCCGGGCGTTCTCGCCGACGATCATCCCCTCGTACACCTCGTCACCGGGCGAGATGAAGAGCGATCCGCGTTCTTGCAGGTTGCCGATCGCGAACGCGGTCGCCTGGCCGCGACGGTCTGCGACAAGGCTGCCGGTCGGCCGGGTGCGCAGCTCGCCGTGCCACGGCTCCCAGGCATCGAAGACGTGGTGAATGATCCCGGCGCCGCGCGACTCGGTGAGGAACTCGGTGCGAAAGCCGATCAGCGCGCGCGCGGGAACGAGGTACTCCATGCGCGCCCAGCCGCTGCCGTGGTTCACCATCTGCTGCAGCCGTCCCTTGCGGAGCGCGAGCAGCTGGGTGACGACGCCGACGAACTCCTCGGGAATGTCGATCGCGACGCGCTCGACCGGTTCGAGTCGCTTCCCGTCGACCTCCTTCGTGAGCACCTCCGGCTTGCCCACCGTCAGCTCGAAGTCCTCGCGGCGCATCAGCTCGACGAGGACTGCGAGCTGCAGCTCGCCGCGGCCCTGCACCTCCCACGCGTCGGCGCGCGCCGTCGGCCTGACCTGCAGCGAGACGTTGCCGACGAGCTCGGCGTCGAGCCGCTCCTTCACCTGGCTGGCGGTCAACCGGCTCCCCTCGGCGCCCGCGAGCGGGCTCGTATTGATGCCGATCGTCACCGACAGGCTCGGCTCGTCGACCGTCGTCACGGGCAGCGGTCTCGGGTCGTCGGGATCGGCGATCGTCTCGCCGATCGTCACTTCGGGCAGGCCCGCGAGCGCCACGATCTCCCCCGGCCCCGCCTCGTCCGCGGGAACGCGGTCGAGCGCCTCCGTCAGGTAGAGCTCGGTGACGCGCGCCGTCTGCACCGTTCCGTCGGAGCGGCACCACGCGATCGGCGCGCCCTTGCGCAGCGTCCCGTGGCGAATCCGGAGCAGCGCCAGCCGGCCGACATACGGGCTGGCGTCGAGATTCGTGACGAGCGCCTGCAGCGGGTGCTCGGGGTCGTAGCTCGGTGCGGGGATCGTCTCGAGCAGTGTCGTGAAGAGCGGGCCGAGGTCGGACGCGAGCTCGTCAGCAGCGAGACCGGCACGGCCGGCGCGCGCGTTTGCGTACACGATCGGGAACTCGATCTGCGAGCTGTCGGCGTCGAGGTCGAGGAAGAGCTCGTACACCTCGTTCACCACCTCGTCCGGCCGCGCGTCACTGCGGTCGACCTTGTTGACCACGAGGACGACCGGCAGCTTCAGCTCGAGCGCCTTGCGCAGCACGAACCTCGTCTGCGGCAGCGGCCCCTCCGACGCGTCGACGAGCAGCAGCACGCCGTCCACCATCGTCAGCGCACGCTCCACCTCGCCGCCGAAGTCGGCGTGGCCGGGAGTGTCGACGATGTTGATCTTCGTCTCGCCGAGCGACACCGCCGTGTTCTTGGCGAGGATCGTGATGCCCTTCTCACGCTCGAGGTCGATCGAGTCCATCACCCGCTCCGCAACGTCCTGGTTCTCGCGGAACGAGCCGGACTGCCAGAGCATCGCGTCGACCAGCGTGGTCTTGCCGTGGTCGACGTGCGCGATGATCGCGACGTTCCGCAAGTCGGTACGCCGAGCGAGCACCCCTAACGCTTGCGACGCCTGCGCACCGTCGGTGCAGCAGCCGGCACGTCGATCCCCGACGTGGCGAAGGCATGCGCGTGACCGAGCGCTCCCGCCAGCCGGCTGACGTCGAGACGCTGCTCGGGAAGCACCAACGTCACGCCCGTGCCCGTGCGGCCGGCGCGGCCCGTCCTGCCGACGCGATGCACGTAGTCGTCGGGCGTGCGCGGCGGATCGAAGTTGATCACGTGCGTGATGTCGTCGACGTCGAGTCCGCGCGCGGCGACGTCCGTGGCGATCATGGTGGAGACGCGGCCCGACCCGAACTGGGCGAGCGAGCGCTCGCGCGCACCCTGCGACATGTTCCCGTGCAGGACTGCGGCCCGGACGTCGTGCAGGCGCACCAGCTTGCGAGCGAGCTTGTCGGCGCCGTACTTGGTGCGGACGAAGACGAGGGCGAGGCCCCGGTCGCGCTCGAGCTGCTCCGTCAGCCGCTGCAGCTTGTCGTCGGCGGTGACGGCCACGAACTCGTGTCCGACGTCGCCTCGCACGTTCTCGATCTGCGCGCCCGTCGTGAACCGCGACGGCTTGACGGTGTACGTACGAGCGAGCTCGGCGACCGGCCCCTCGAGCGTGGCGGAGAACAGCATCGTCTGCCGGTTCTGCGGGATCTCGTCGACGATGCGGTCGACCTGGGGGCGGAACCCCATGTCGAGCATGCGGTCGGCCTCGTCGAGGACGAGGACGCGCACGGAGCGAAGGGAGACGAGCTTCCGCTCGAGCAGGTCCTGCAGGCGGCCGGGTGTGGCGACGAGCACGTCGGCGCCTTGTGCGCGCTTCGCCTGGGCGTGGACCGGCTTGCCGCCGTAGACCGCGGCGACCCGCAGGTTGCGCGTCCTGGCGAGCGGCTGCAGGTCCTCGACGATCTGCGAGGCGAGCTCGCGGGTCGGGACGAGCACGAGCGCGGCGGGATGCGGGGAGGAGCCGGCGGTGCGCTCGATCAGCGGGATTCCGAATGCGAGTGTCTTGCCCGAGCCGGTGGGCGACGCCGCGAGAACGTCGACGCCCGCGAGAGCGTCGGGCAAGACGAGCGCCTGGATGGCGAACGGCGACCGGATGCCGAGCCGCGACAGCGTCTCGACCACGGGCGCGCTCACACCGAGCGCGGTGAATGACTGGATCATGTGGTGGTTCCTTCCGTGTGAAGCGGGGTTCGAGATGCGAGAGACTCGAAACGCCTGCAGACAGGAGGAACGAGAAGCTGGATCTCCGGGCGCCGAACGGCGGCCGCGACCCACGGTAGCACGGAGATTCCGCTACAACGGCTGCGTGGCTTCGGCAGATGCTCTGACCGGCTCCGATTCACCCCGCTCGTGGCGGGGTGTACTCGACGCCTACGCGGAGCCGCGGCTCGGCCGGAGCGTGCTCGATCTCGCGACCTCGGCCGTCCCGTATCTCGCGTTGCTCGTCGCGATGACGTTCCTGCTGCGCGTCTCGGTGCTGTTGTCGCTCGCGCTCGTCGTGCCCGCGTCTGCCTTTCTGATCCGCACCTTCATCGTCTTCCACGACTGCACGCACGGCTCGTTCATGCGCTCGCGGCGCGCGAACGACGTCTTGGGTGCCGTGTTGGGCTTGCTCGTATGGCTGCCGTATCGCAGCTGGCAGCACGAGCATGCGGTGCACCACGCGAGCGCAGGTGACCTCGACCGGCGTGGAGTAGGCGACATCGAGACGCTGACAGTCACCGAGTACCGGGCGCTTCCTGCGTGGCGGCAGATCGCGTACCGGCTCTACCGCAACCCGCTCGTCATGTTCGGACTCGGCTGGCTCCTCGTGCTCGTGCTGAAGCCGCGCTTCGTGCCGCGCGGAGCACGGCCGCGCGTTCGTCGCAGCGTGCTGGCGACGAACCTCGTGCTCGCGCTGATCGTCGCGGCGGCCTGCCTGACGATCGGCTGGCGCGCCTTCCTGCTCGTGCAGGGGCCGGTGCTCGTCGTCAGCGGCGCAGTCGGCATCTGGCTGTTCTACGTGCAGCACCAGTTCGAGGACACCTACTGGCAGGCGCACGCCGACTGGCGCTACGACCACGCTGCGCTCGCGGGAAGCTCGTACCTGAAGCTGCCGGGCGTGCTGCAGTTCTTCACCGGCCACATCGGCTTCCACCACGTGCATCACCTGAGCGTCGGGATCCCGAACTACAACCTGCCGGCCGCACACCAGGGAACCGACCGTCTACAGGCCGTGCCGCAACTCACGCTGCGGCAAGGGCTGCGCGCGACGAGGTTGAAGCTGTGGGACGAGCGGCGAGGCCGGCTCGTGACGTTCCGCGAGGCGCGGGCCTGACACGCGAGAAAGCGGAGTAGCGGCTCCGAGTGGAGTGGTAGCTCCGTTTTCTGGCATACTGGCCCGTCGTGAGTTCCTCGACGCACGACCCGAAGGCGCTCCGGCGCGACGCCCGCCGCAACCGGGAGCGGCTCGTCGCGAGCGCGCGCGTGCTCTTTGCCCGTGACGGCGTCGACGTGCCGGTGGAGGAGATCACCCGGCACGCGGAGGTCGGGATGGGCACGCTCTACCGCCATTTCCCGACCAAGGAGGAGCTACTCGACGCGGTGCTCGAGGACGCGTTCGGGCAGCTTGTCGAGCTTGCCGAGAGGGCCGTCGCCGCCGAGGACGCCTGGGCGGGCCTGACCGGCTTCCTCGAGGAGACGCTCGCGCTGCACGCGGCCAACCGCGGCCTCAAGGACGTGCTCGCCTCGCGGGCGCACGGGAGCCGGCGCGCGCGCGCCGTGCGTGCGCGGATGCGGCCGCTCGTCGACCGGCTGGTCGAGCGCGCGCACGAGCAGGGCACGCTCCGCAGCGACTTCACGGCCGAGGATCTGCCGCTGGCGTTCTGGACCGGCGACCGCGTGATCGAGGCGACCGCGGCGGTCGCGCCCGACTACTGGCGCCGCTACCTCGGCCTGCTCCTGGACGGCCTGCGCGCCGACTCGGCGACGCCGCTGCCTGGGCGTCCTCTCAGCCAGGCGCAGCTCGCGCGCGTGACGAGGAGGCGCGAGTCGTGAGCGTGTACGAGGACAACCGGCTGACCGGGCGCGCGCTCGGGACGGTGTTCGCGGCGCTGATGCTGGGGATGTTCCTGGCCGCGCTCGACCAGACGATCGTCTCGACCGCGCTGCCGACGATCGTCGGCGACCTCGGCGGCCTCAACCACCTCTCCTGGGTGGTCACCTCGTACCTGCTCGCCTCGACGATCTCGACGCCCCTCTACGGCAAGTTCGGCGACATGATCGGACGCAAGCCAGTCTTCCTGACGGCGATCCTGATCTTCCTCGGCGGCTCCATGCTGGCCGGTCTCTCGCAGTCGATGAGCGAGCTGATCGGGTTTCGCGCGCTCCAGGGGGTCGGCGCCGGCGGGCTGATGGTCGGCGCGCAGGCGATCATCGGCGACATCGTTCCACCGCGGGAGCGGGGCCGCTACATGGGCGTGATCGGCTCGGTGTTCGCCGTCGCCTCGGTCGCCGGGCCTCTGCTCGGCGGCTTCTTCGTCGACAACCTCTCCTGGCGCTGGGTCTTCTACGTGAACATGCCCGTCGGCGCGCTCGCGATCCTGATCGTGATCACGAAGCTCCACCTGCACACGCCACACACCCGCCACCGCGTCGACTACCTCGGCGCCGGCCTTCTGAGCGGGGGCGTCGCCGCGTTGATCATGCTCACGACCTGGGGCGGCGGCGAGTACGCCTGGGCCTCGCCCACGATCGTCGGCCTCGGGATCGGGGGCGTCATGCTGCTCGTGCTCTTCGTCTGGCAGGAGCGCCGCGCCGTCGAGCCGATCCTGCCGCTGCGGCTCTTCCGCTCGAGCGTCTTCAGCGTCTCGAGCGCGATGGGCTTCGCGATCGGGATGGCGATGTTCGGCGCGATCATCTTCATCCCGCTCTTCCTCCAGCTCGTCTACGGCGCCAGCCCGACCAGCTCCGGGCTGCGGATGCTGCCGCTGATGGCGGGGCTGCTGGTCGCCTCGATCTGGTCGGGCCGCGCGATCAGCCGCATGGGCCGCTACAGGGTGTTCCCCATCGCCGGCACCGCGATCCTCGTCGTCGGCATGTATCTGCTCTCTCTGCTGCGCGTCGGCACGGCGCCGTGGCTCGCGTCCGTCTACATGGTCGTCGTGGGGGTCGGGATCGGGCTCGTGATGCAGGTGCTCGTGCTCGTCGTCCAGAACGACGTTCGCCCGCAGGACATCGGCGTCGCCACCTCCACCGCCACCTTCTTCCGCTCCGTCGGAGGCGCCTTCGGCGTCGCGGTCTTCGGCGCGATCTTCGCCAGCCGGCTCGCCGGCCAGCTCTCGCACCTGCCGCGCAGCGTCGTCGACCGCCTCGGCAGCGGCGTCCATCTCAGCCCCGCCCAGGCCAAGCAGCTGCCGCCCACGGTGCACGCCGACTTCCTGCAGGCCTTCTCGCACTCGCTCCACGGCGTCTTCCTCTGGGGGATGGCGATGGCAGTCGTCCCCTTCATCCTCTCCTGGCTCCTGAAAGAGGTACCGCTCAGAACCACCATCGCCCGCGCCACCGAGCAGGCCCCCACCGCCCTCGCGCCGCCCGAGCCGGCCGTGACTGCGATCACAACCACGAAGGAGGCCTGATGACCGAACGGGAGACGCCGTCGGCTAGCGCGAGCAGATCAAGGCGAATGCGCGCCGCTTAGCAGCCGCAGCCGGGCGCGCTCGTAGCCGACCGGCCCGACTCGCCCCACCACGACCTCGCATCGGTGTGCGCCGAGCTCTGCTTCGCCTTCGCGGAGAACGACCGGTCGGCGACGGCGGAAACGGTCGAGCGCTTCCGCAACGCGATGGAGCGCCAGGGCGTCCGCGGAGCGGTCGAGCGGCTGCCGGGAGCCGCGCACGGGTTCGCGTGCGCCGCGCGGCGGCTACCGCAGCCAGGCCCGCCCGCTTGCGACCGCGCGCACTGTGCCGGTGGTGACGGTGACCCAGAACCCGGCGAGCAGGAGAAGAAGACCGGAGGCGGCCCACTCGAGCGGGTGGCTGGGCCAGCTGCGTGCGAGCTGGAGGGTGGCGACGGTGTAGGCGCCGAGCGGGAAGGTGAAGGCCCAGAGGCCGACGCCGTAGGGAAGGCGGCCGTGGCGGAGGTAGCGGGCGAGCAGGATGGCGGCGGTGGCGAGCCACCAGAGCCCGAAGCCCCAGAGGACGGCGGCGATCAGGGTGGAGATGCGCTCGACCGCGGCCGCCTGGTCTCCCCAGTAGGGCTGGCCGGCGGCGGCAAGGCGGAGCAGGGCGAGGCTTCCGACGCCGATCGGGCCGAGCCCGATCCAGAGCGAAGGGGCAAGCGGCGCGGGCGGCAGCGGGTGGAAGACGAGCCGGCCGAAGAGGACGGCGGCGACGAGCAGGAAGAGGAAGAGGCCGACGCCAAGGCCGGCGTAGCCGGCCAGGAGCAACAGCCGCGCGGCGGAGTCGCCGACGTGCGGCAGGAGGGGGATCAGGGTGAGCGGGATGATGATGCTGACGACCGGCGGGATGAACCAGCCGCCGTTGGCGGCGTCGGCTGCCATGCCTTCGCTGGTGAAGAGCACATAGGTGAAGAGGACGCCGGTGGCGAAGGCGACGAGGCTGCCGATCGTGGCGAGGACCGCGACGACCGTCACGAGCGCGTGTGCCGGCAGGAGGGAGCCGCCGACGGCGGCGGTCGCGACCGCGAGCACGACGATCGCGCCGGCGAGCGTGCCGTAGAGGGCGCCGAGCACCGGATGGCGCAGGTCGGCGAGTGCGGCGTCGGGGTGGCGCACGAGCCGACCGAGGTAGGGGCCGGCGATCAGGACGGCAGCCGCCCAGGCGAGCAGGACGAAGGCGACCCCGACGCCGTGGGCGGTGCGCGTGAGGTCGCTGACGCCGCCTGGGTTCTGGTAGGCGGCGACGCCGACGATCGCGGTGCCCATGACCGCACCGAACCAGCCGGGATGGAAGCCGCGCACGATCTGCGCGGGGGTCGCGGCAGGCGCCGACTCGGCGTCGAGGGTGGTGGGGTGCGCCGCCTGGCTCACGCGACGTGTTCGAGCCGCTCGGCGAGTGTGTTCTTGAGCGCGGCGAGCGGCGGGATGCGTCCGGCGAGGACGACGTGGTCGTCGACGGCGAGCGCGGGGGTGGCCATGACGCCGAGGGCTGCCATCGCGGCGTAGTCGGTGACCTTCTCGACGTGTTCGCCGCGGCCGAGCTCGCTGAGCGCCTGCCCGGTGAGGGCGGCGAGGCGCTCGCAGTTGGCGCATCCCGAGCCGAGGACTTTCACGGTGTGCATTGGTTGCCTCCTTTCAGAGGACGGCGTTGAAGAGGTAGCCGGTGGCGACGATGCCGCTGGCCACGACGGCGATGTAGACGGCGAGCAGGCGTGGCCGGAGCACGCGGCGGAGCAGGATCATCTCCGGCAGCGAGAGCGCGACGACGCTCATCATGAAGGCGAGCGTCGTTCCCATCGCCATCCCTTTTGCGTGCAGCGCCTCGACGAGCGGAAGCACGCCGGCGGCGTTGGAGTAGAGCGGCACGCCGAGGATCACGGAGACCGGGACGGCGAACGGGTTGCCGGAGCCGGCGACGCGGGCGAAGAAGTCGGTCGGCACCCAGCCGTGGATGGCGGCGCCGAGCGCGATTCCCGCGAGCAGGTAGGGCCAGACCTTGCCGACGATCGTGCGCACTTCCTCGACGCCGAGCTCGACCCGCTCCGACCAGGTTGGTGTCTGCTCGACGAGGCCGGCCGCTGGGCCGTGGCTCGCTGCCTCGAGCACGAACGGCTCGATGTGCCGCTCGAGCCGCAGCCGACCCAGCACGTAGCCGGCGACGATCGCGATCAGCAGCCCGAAGCCGATGTAGAGGGCGGCGACCTCGAAGCCGAACATGCCGTAGAGCAGCACGATCGCGACCTCGTTCACCATCGGGCTCGCGATCAGGAAGCTGAGCGTCACCCCGAGCGGCACGCCGGCGGCGACGAAGCCGATGAAGGCGGGCACCGCGCTGCAGGAGCAGAACGGCGTCGCGACGCCGAGCCCTGCGGCGGCGATGTTGCCGGCGCCCTCGCGCTTGCCGCCGAGCAGCGCGCGCGTGCGCTCGAGCGAGAGGAAGCTGCGCAGGATGCGGACGACGAAGATGATCCCGACCAGCAGCAGCAGGATCTTGGTCGTGTCGAAGCAGAAGAAGTGGACTGCCTCCGCGTAGCGCGCCCCGTGCGGCAGCGAGGCGAGGTCGTACACCACCCAGTTCCAGAACGGGCCGAGCCCCAGATAGAGCCCGGCGGCGACGGCCACGGCCCCTACGGCGGCAAGCGGCACGCGCATCGTCCGCCCCCGGGCCGGTGCCGCGAGAGTGCTCATGCCGCCTCCTGGCCGGCGAGCAGCGACCCGGCGACGCGGGCGAGCGCGTCGCGGTCGAGCTCGACCTCGACCCGACGACCCGCTTTGCGCGTCTGGACGAGACCGGCCTCACGCAGGACCTTCAGATGGTGTGAGAGCAGGGGAGCCGACAGTCCCAGCCGCTCGCGCAGCTCGCAGGCGCAGGCGCTCTCCTGTGCGAGCTCGTCCACGAGCGCCAGCCGCACCGGCTCGGCGAGCGCGCGCAGCGCGGCAAGGCGGCGGCCGGGCGGAGGCTGCTGGACGGCGAGTGCTTCGGCGGCGAGGCGGGTGGTCATGGCAGGAGTCGATTCTCCGTTCAATCTCTGTTGAATCTTCAATGCTGATTTAAGGGATTGCAGGGTGGCGCGGCATCGGGTTGATCCGTGACTCGGGCCCGTAGAAACCACCGATCCGAGACCGGGTGACGCCGGCCGCAGCCGAGAGGCACGCGGGCGCTCGTAGATCTGCGAGTAACGATCAGCCGTTGGAGAGGAGCCGTGGCAGAACTGCTCGGAGAGATCGGCGGCGGTGCTTGCGGCTCACGCCGCGTCGGCGTCGTGCGCGAGCAGGGCGATCTGGACGCGGTTGTTCATTTCGAGCTTCTCGAACATGTGCGAGACGTGTGCCTTGACCGTGGCGACGCTCATGTAGAGCTCGCGGGCGATTTCGGCGTTGGACTTGCCGAGTCCGATCGCGACGGCGACCTCGCGCTCGCGTTCGGTGAGGCGGTCGAGCCGCTCGCGGGCTTCGCGTTGGCGGTCTCCGCCGTCGCTGTCGGCCACGTGTGCCATCAGTCGGCGGGTAATCGCGGGGGAGAGCATCGGCTCGCCGGCTGCGACGGCTCGCACGGCGCGAACGAGCTCTGCGGGCGGCGTGTCCTTGAGCAGGAAGCCGCTGGCGCCGGCACGCAGTGCGCGCACGACGTACTCGTCGGCCTCGAAGGTCGTGAGGACGATGATCTCGGGTGCGTCCTCCTGCGCGCGCAACAGCTCGGTGGCGGCGAGGCCGTCCATACCGGGCATGCGGATGTCCATCAGGACGATCGCGGGCTCGTGGTCGGTCACCGCCTGTGCCACCTCGCTGCCGTCCGCGGCCTCGCCGACGATCTCGATGTCCTCGGCGCCGGCGAGCAGCATCGACAGCCCGGCGCGGACAAGTGCGTCGTCATCGACGACCAGCACGCGGATCCGTTCGCTCACTCCGGCCACGGTAGCCAGGCGCGCAGCTGGAAGTCGCCGTGCTCGTCGACGCCGTGCTCGAGGCGGCCGCCGGAGAGCGTGACCCGCTCGGCGAGGCCGACGAGCCCGGTTCCCGACCCGGGGATCTCCGTCGCGCGCACGGCGAGGACTGGGGCCGGGTTGCGCGCCTCGATCACCAGGCCCTTTCCCGGCGCTCCCTCGACGCGAAGCTCGACCGCGGCCGACCCCGCGTGCTTGCGCGCGTTCGTCAGCGCCTCCTGGACGATCCGGAGCGCGTGACGCCCGACCAGCTCCGGGACGGCGGCGAGGTCGGCGACGCGCACCTCGGCGTGCAGGCGCATCCCGGCCGCGCGGGATTCCTCGAGCAGTCCGGGCAGCGCCGCGAGCGTCGGCTGGGGCGGTTGCGGCGCGCCGCCGTCGGGTCCGTCGCGCAGCAGGCCGATCACCGCCCGGAGGTCTTCGAGTGCCTGGTGGGCGCTTGCCCGGATCACCGCTGCGGCGCGCGCGACCTCCTCCGGCGGCGCGTCCGGCCGGAACTCGAGCGCCCCGGCGTGCAGGCTCAGCAGCGAGATCCGGTGGGCGAGCACGTCGTGCATCTCGCGCGCGATCCGGGTGCGCTCGGCGTGGCGGATCTGCTCGATCCGCAACTGCTCCTCGGCCTCGGCGCGCAACTGGCGCTGGCGCGCCTCCTGCCGCCGCCCGCGGCGGAACATCCCCCATGCGACGATCACCGCCGGGGCGAGTACGCCGCTGAGGTAGTACGACGCGAGCGAGTCGCCCTGCGGGTGCACGACGCGGCCGACCGGCAGGAGCGCGACCTGCAGCGCGAAGACGAGAGCGGCGAGCTGCCAGCGGCGATACGCGGCGACGGTGTAGAGGACGATCAGGCTCGCCGGCCCGGCGAAGGCGGAGATCGCCACGGCGGGCAGCGAGGCCAGCCCGAGACCGACGGGCCAGCGCCTGCGGCGCCAGAGCGCAAGGCTGAGCGCCACGCCCGCGACCGCGTCGACGGCGAGCAACGCTCCGCCCAGCCCGTGCTGGGCGCTGCTCACGACCGACCCGGCGCCCAGCCCGAGCGCGAGCACGACGAGCGCGCCGTCGACGATCCAGTCGCGGCGCGAGCGGCCTGCAGCCGGCGCGTCGTCTTCCTCTGGGACGACGAGGCTGCCGAGGAGTTGGCGGAGACCTGTCATCACGTCCAGCGTACGACCGACGGCCTCGGCCGGCCAGCCGACCGAGGTCGATTCGGCGATCGACTTTGGTAGCCGCGGGAATCGCCCTGCGGCCGGCGGCGCCGGGATGAGCGGCCGACCAGAGTCGATTCACGTACGGACTTTGGAGGCTCCGACGATCGCCCTCCGGCCGATTGTCGAGACCCGCCTCGCGCCGGATCCTGTCTGGGACACCAGCACCCGCAAACAAGGAGGAACACGTCATGTCTACGTCCCCGGCCGCATATCCGCTCCAACTCGAAGGCGAACTCGACCCACGGCTGAGCCGCTGGCTCTGGCTCGTCAAGTGGCTGCTCGTGATCCCGCACGTGGTCGTGCTCGTCTTCCTCTGGATCGGGCTGGCCTTCTCGACGGCGTTCGCGTTCTTCGCGATCCTGATCACCGGCCGCTACCCGCGCGCGATCTTCGACTACAACGCCGGCGTCCTGCGCTGGAGCTGGCGCGTCGGCTTCTACGCCTGCAGCGGGCTGGCGACGGACCGCTATCCGCCGTTCACCCTCGCGGACGCCGCCGACTACCCCGCCCGGCTCGAGATCGAGTACCCCGAGTCGCTCTCACGCGGGCGGGTCCTCGTCAAGTGGTGGCTGCTCGCCATCCCGCACTATCTCGTCATCGGAGTGTTCGAGGGCGTTGCCTGGACGACGACGACCGACACGAGCAACGGCCTGGGCGCGGGCCTGATCGGGCTCCTCGTCCTGTGCGCCGCCGTCGTGCTGCTCTTCACCGGGCGCTACCCGCGATCCCTCTACGACTTCGTGATGGGCATGAACCGGTGGGTCTTCCGCGTCGCCGCCTACTGCCTGCTGATGACGGACGTCTATCCGCCCTTCCGGCTCGACATGGGCGGCAATGAGCCCCCGACCGGCGGCTCGGCGATCGCACCCTCGCCGGCTCCCGTTCCGAGTGCATGAGTCGTCCGCTCGCTGCGCGAGGCCTGCTCCGACGCGGGCCTCGCGCCTGGCTGCGGAAAGCGTCGGGCGAGGGTGCGCGGCGCATCTTGATGCTATGATGCTGTTATGCCGAAGCAGCGGACGACCGTGACGCTGGACGAGCGTGTCCTTCGAGCCGTGCGAGTCAAAGCGGCGCGCACGGGTC
>CAVZHU010000004.1:0-754822 GCA_963775155.1 uncultured Actinomycetes bacterium
CGGGCGCGCCTCGCGGGCTCCGTCCTGCAGGCGGGCAAACGGCGCTTCGTTCGGCTCAACGAAGCGGCTTGACACCCCCTCCGGCCCTGCTACACTTGCCGCGCTGCCCGAGAGGGTGGCATGGAAAAGTCCCTGCAAACGAACGAAAACGGAGCGCCTCAGGAGGATTCCCCGCAAGAGGAAGTCCAGCAAGTCCCGAGGCCTCTGGCGCGAGTAGAGGCTTTTTTTATGCCGTTCCGACGGCCCGGTCCTTGAAAACTCAACAGCGTGCGTTTACGTCGAGACGCTGGGTCCGGCTTAGGCCGGGGCGGCGAATCAACAACCTGTCATCCCCTCGGAGGACCGACTTTGAGCTCAAGCTCAAGGTGACGAAAGTTGCTCCTTCGGGAGCAGCAACTTCTTCACGGAGAGTTTGATCCTGGCTCAGGACGAACGCTGGCGGCGCGCTTAACACATGCAAGTCGAGCGAGAACCAGGGCTTCGGCCCTGGGGACAGCGGCGAACGGGTGAGTAACACGTGGGTAATCAACCCCCGACACCGGGATAGCCCGGGGAAACTCGGATTAATACCGGATGCTCCGTCTGGCTTTCGGGCCGGCCGGAAAAGGGTAGCTTCGGCCTCCGGTCGGGGACGAGCCCGCGGCGGATTAGCTTGTTGGCGGGGTAACGGCCCACCAAGGCGACGATCCGTAGCTGGTCTGAGAGGACGATCAGCCACACTGGGACTGAGACACGGCCCAGACTCCTACGGGAGGCAGCAGTGGGGAATCTTGCGCAATGGGCGAAAGCCTGACGCAGCGACGCCGCGTGAGGGAAGAAGGCCTTCGGGTTGTAAACCTCTTTCAGGAGGGACGAAGCTACTCGGGTTAATAGCCCAGAGGGTGACGGTACCTCCAGAAGAAGCCCCGGCTAACTACGTGCCAGCAGCCGCGGTAATACGTAGGGGGCAAGCGTTGTCCGGATTTATTGGGCGTAAAGAGCGTGTAGGCGGCCAAACAGGTCCACTGTGAAAACTCGAGGCTCAACCTCGAGACGTCGGTGGAAACCGTCTGGCTAGAGTCCGGAAGAGGAGAGTGGAATTCCCGGTGTAGCGGTGGAATGCGCAGATATCGGGAAGAACACCCGTGGCGAAGGCGGCTCTCTGGGACGGTACTGACGCTGAGACGCGAAAGCGTGGGGAGCAAACAGGATTAGATACCCTGGTAGTCCACGCCGTAAACGATGGGCACTAGGTGTGGCGGGTGTCGACTCCCGCTGTGCCGAAGCTAACGCATTAAGTGCCCCGCCTGGGGAGTACGGCCGCAAGGCTAAAACTCAAAGGAATTGACGGGGGCCCGCACAAGCAGCGGAGCATGTGGTTTAATTCGACGCAACGCGAAGAACCTTACCAGGGCTTGACATGCGCCGGAAAGCCGTAGAAATACGGCCTCCCTTCGGGGCCGGTGCACAGGTGGTGCATGGCTGTCGTCAGCTCGTGTCGTGAGATGTTGGGTTAAGTCCCGCAACGAGCGCAACCCCTGTCCCATGTTGCCAGCGTGAAAGACGGGGACTCATGGGAGACTGCCGGTGACAAATCGGAGGAAGGTGGGGTCGAAGTCAAGTCATCATGCCCCTTATGTCCTGGGCTACACACGTGCTACATTGGCCGGTACAAAGGGCTGCAAACTCGCGAGAGGGAGCGAATCCCAAAAAGCCGGTCTCGGTTCGGATTGGAGGCTGAAACTCGCCTCCATGAAGGCGGAGTTGCTAGTAATCGCGGATCAGCAATGCCGCGGTGAATATGTTCCCGGGCCTTGTACACACCGCCCGTCACATCACGAAAGTTGGCAATACCCGAAGCCGGTGGCCTAACCCGCAAGGGAGGGAGCCGTCGAAGGTAGGGTCGATGATTGGGGTGAAGTCGTAACAAGGTAGCCGTAGCGGAAGCTGCGGCTGGATCACCTCCTTTCTAGGGAATGCCGGAGCTCTTGTACTCCGGCAGGCGCCGGTTCCGTTTGATGACCTCGGTCGTCCGGACAGCCGGCTCGCCTGGAACAACGTCGACCTCGACGTCGCACGCTGTTGAGTTTTGAAGGACCGGACTCGGCCGCGAGCGGGCGCGAGCCTGCGCGGACCTTGAAAACTCCATAGCGACATCTATACCGGTGTTCTTCTGATCAAGAGAACAAGGGCACACGGTGGATGCCTTGGCACCGAGAGCCGATGAAGGACGTGGGCGGCTGCGATAAGCCCGGGGGAGGAGCTGACCATCCTTTGATCCCGGGATCTCCGAATGAGGAAACTCACCGCCGGTAATGCGGCGGTACCCGCACCTGAATCCATAGGGTGCGGGGGGTAAGCCGGCGAACTGAAACATCTAAGTAGCCGGAGGAAAGGAAAGAAACCTCGACTCCCTGAGTAGTGGCGAGCGAAAAGGGAAGAGCCCAAACCCGCGCGACGCGATAGGCGGCAGCCGTTGTCGTGCGGGGGTTGTAGGGCTCGTCATGATCCGTCTGCCGGCGGGTCGGGAAGTCAGAAAGTCGTGCGTTAGCCGAAGCGGATGGAAAGCCGCACCACAGCAGGTAACAGTCCTGTAGGCGAAAGCGCATGGCCTTCCTCGACGAGCACCTGAGTACGGCCGGGCACGGGAAACCCGGTCGGAACCCGCGGGGACCACCCCGTAAGGCTAAGTACTCCTCGGTGACCGATAGTGAACTAGTACCGTGAGGGAAAGGTGAAAAGTACCCCGGAAGGGGAGTGAAATAGCACCTGAAACCGTGTGCTTACAAGCGGTCGGAGCGGAGTGATCCGTGACGGCGTGCCTTTTGCATAATGAGCCAGCGAGTTAGTCTTCCACGGCGAGGTTAAGGAAACGGAGCCGTAGCGAAAGCGAGTCTGAACAGGGCGATTCAGTCGTGGGAGCTAGACCCGAAACTGAGTGATCTACCCATGGCCAGGTTGAAGCGGGGGTAAGACCCCGTGGAGGACCGAACCCACGTCGGTTGAAAACGGCGGGGATGAGCTGTGGGTCGGAGTGAAAGGCTAATCAAACTCAGAGATATCTGGTTCTCCCCGAAATATATTTAGGTATAGCGTCACGCGTTCAGTGACGGTTGTAGAGCACTGTTTGGCCTAGGGGGCCTACCAGCTTACCGAAGTCAGGCAAACTCCGAATGCCGTCATTCCAGAGCGTGGCAGTCAGAGTGCGGGGGATAAGCTTCGTGCTCGAAAGGGAAACAGCCCGGACCGTCGGCTAAGGTCCCTAATTCCATGCTAAGTGGGAAACGATGTTCGATTGCACAGACAACCAGGATGTTGGCTTAGAAGCAGCCACCATTCAAAGAGTGCGTAACAGCTCACTGGTCAAGTGATCGGGCGCGGACAATGTAACGGGGCTCAAGCATGGAACCGAAGCCACGGACTTCACGCTTGCGTGGAGTGGTAGGGGAGCGTTCCCAGGGCGGAGAAGCGGCGGCGTAAGCCTGCCGTGGAGCGCTGGGAAGTGAGAATGCTGGCATGAGTAACGAGAGGCGAGTGAGAAACTCGCCCGCCGAATGCCCAAGGGTTCCTGAGTAAAGCTAATCTACTCAGGGTTAGTCGGGACCTAAGCCGAGGCCGACAGGCGTAGGCGATGGCCAACAGGTTGATATTCCTGTACCACGTTCCCAACCGCTATCACCGATGGGGGGACGGGGTAGGCTAGGGCAACCCAGGCGTTGGTCGACCTGGGGCAACCGTGTAGGGCGGTCGGTAGGGAAATCCGCCGACCACTAAGCCTGAGGCGGGACGCCGAGGCCCCTAGGGGCCGAAGTGCCTGAAGCCATGCCTCCGAGAAAAGCCTCTAGGGAGGTTGGACGTGCCCGTACCAAAACCGACACAGGTGGGCAGGTAGAGAATACCAAGGCGATCGGAAGAACCCTCGTTAAGGAACTCGGCAAAATGGTCCCGTAACTTCGGGAGAAGGGACGCCCCGGTAGAGTGAAGCCCTTCGCGGGCCTAGCTCGAGGGGGCCGCAGTGAAACGGCCCAAGCGACTGTTTACCAAAAACACAGGTCTCTGCGAAGTCGCAAGACGACGTATAGGGGCTGACTCCTGCCCGGTGCCGGAAGGTCACGAGGAGAGGTTAGCCTTCGGGCGAAGCTTTGAATCCAAGCCCCGGTAAACGGCGGCGGTAACTATAACCGTCCTAAGGTAGCGAAATTCCTTGTCGGGTAAGTTCCGACCTGCACGAATGGAGTAACGACTTGGGCGCTGTCTCAACGAGGGATCCGGTGAAATTGTAGTTTCGGTGAAGATGCCGAATACCCGTGGTTGGACGGAAAGACCCCGTGAACCTTTACTACAGCTTGACGTTGGAGTTCGGGATTCGTTGTCCAGGATAGGTGGGAGGCTGTGAAGCGGGGACGCCAGTCCTCGTGGAGCCAATCTTGGGATACCACCCTTCGTGTTCTGGGCTTCTAACCCGCTGCCGTGATCCGGGGCGGGAACAGCGTCAGGTGGGTAGTTTGACTGGGGCGGTCGCCTCCCAAAATGTAACGGAGGCGCGCAAAGGTTCCCTCAGCACGGTTGGAAATCGTGCGTAGAGTGCAAAGGCATAAGGGAGCTTGACTGCGAGACAGACAGGTCGAGCAGGTGCGAAAGCAGGCCTTAGTGATCCGACGGTAACTGGTGGACGTGCCGTCGGTCAACGGACAAAAGGTACTCCGGGGATAACAGGCTTATCCTTCCCAAGAGTCCACATCGACGGAAGGGTTTGGCACCTCGATGTCGGCTCGTCGCATCCTGGGGCTGAAGCAGGTCCCAAGGGTTGGGCTGTTCGCCCATTAAAGCGGTACGCGAGCTGGGTTCAGAACGTCGTGAGACAGTTCGGTCCCTATCCACCATGGGCGCTGGAGCTTTGAGAGGAGTCGTCTCTAGTACGAGAGGACCGAGACGAACAGACCTCTGGTGTATCAGTCGTCGTGCCAACGGCGCTGCTGATTAGCCACGTCTGGACGGGATAACCGCTGAAAGCATCTAAGCGGGAAGCCCACCTCGAGATGAGAGCTCCCATCCCCTCGAGGGAGTAAGGGCGGTCGGAGACTACGACCTTGATAGGCGGGACGTGTAATCGCAGCAATGCGTTCAGCGGACCCGTACTAATTGCCCGAGGTCTTGATTTGAACACCGGGAAGAGTCGCTATGGAGTTTTGAAGGTGCTGCGCGGTCGCCCGTGCGCCCTTGAAAGTTCGGCGGTCATACCGGCAGGGAGACACCTCTTCCCATTCCGAACAGAGAAGTTAAGCCTGCCAGGGCCGATGGTACTCGGAGGGCAACCTCCCGGGAGAGTAGGTCGCCGCCGATTTATCTTCGAGTGAGGCCGCGTAGAGCGGCCTTTCTCGTGGACCGGCTCAGGCTGCCGCGTCCTTCAGCTTCTCGCGCCAGGCCGGGTCGAGCGCCCGCAACCGCTGCACCCGCTCGCCGATGGGAGGGTGGGTGACGAAGAGTGCGCCGAGCCCGCGCTCCGCGAACGGGTTGATCGTGAACAGCGGCTCGGTGGCCGGGCTGGCGGAGAAGTCGACGAGCTCGGCCGCCCGCTCTAGCCGGACGAGCGCGTCGGCGAGCCCGTGCGGCGAGTCGCAGAGCCGCGCCGCGAGGCGGTCGGCCGCGAGCTCGCGCTTCGGAGAGACGAGGATGTGGACGCAGGCAGACGCGATGGGGCCGAGGACGAAGAGGAGCGCGCGCTCGAGTGCTCCGCCCAGCCGGCTCGCCTCGAGCGTGACGGCCGCGGCCACCGTCGCCGCCGTCTGCACCTGCACGTCGCGGAGGCGGATGTGAGCGATCTCGTGGGCGATCACGCCCTCGAGCTCCGCTGGGGCGCACGCCGAGACGCAGCCCGTGCTGATCGCGACGGCCGAGCTGCGGACGCCGCGGCCGGTGGCCGCGGCGAGCGGTAGCCCGTCCGGGATGAGGTAGAGCCGCGGCTTCGCGATCCCCGCCCGGGCGGCCAGCCGCTCGAGCGTCGAGTGCAGCAACGGCGCCTCGCCGAGGGGCAGCTCGCGCGCGCCGATCATCGCGAGCACGACGCGATCGAACGTCCAGTACGCGCTGGCGGCGAGGAGGAGCGCGCAGAAGACGAAGATCTCCAGCAGGCGGACCCCGCCGAGCACCCAGCCGACGAGGGCGAAGACGCCGGCGAGCGCGAGCACGAGCAGCCACGCCTTGAGGATGTTGCGGAGCGCGACGAGCACGCCGGCCGCCCGGCCTCAGTCGCCGCCGTCTTCCTGCCCGTCGTCCTCGAGCAGGCCGCGCGGGGGCCAGTCCTCGTTCGGGGCGTCACACCGGCTCGAGCAGTGGAGTGACGCGATGTTCTGGAGCGGGACGAGGATGTGACCGTTGAGCTCGATGTGCGCCACGTCGTCGACGTAGCAGTATGCGGTGAGCACGCCCTCCTGATATTCCCCCCCGAAGAGCGCGACCTCGACCTGCTCGCCCTTGTACTTGCTCGAATAGTCCTCCACCGGCGAAATCAGTCTACTGGCCGGAAGGCGCCGTTCTCGCAGACGCAGGCCCAGCGGCCACAGTTCTCGACGACGGGGAGCGCCAGGCCGAGCGCCGCCGACTGCACGCGCCGCATCGAGCCTCCGTGCGTGACGACGAGCACGTGCCCTCCGGGATGCCGGGCCGCGATCCGCCGCAGCGCACGCAGCATCCGGCCCGCATGCTCGCGGGTCGACTCGCCCGCGAACTCGACCCGGTCGCGCTCGACCGCCGTCAGCCCCTCCCAGGTGCCCCAGTCCTTCTCGCGCAGGTCCGGGTCGAGGACGACGGGGAGCCCGAGCCGCGCACCGATCGTCTCGGCGGTCTCGCGAGCACGGGAGAGGTCGCTCGCGTAGACGGCGTCGAGTTGCTCGCCCGCGAGCTTCTCGGCGAGCTCGCGCGCCTGCCGGCGGCCGAAGTCGTTCAACGGCCGGTCGGTCTGGCCCTGGAGTCGCCCGTCGGCGTTCCAGTCGGTCTCGCCGTGGCGAACGAGCAGCAGGACGGTCACGTCGGGTCGACGGCGCGGAAGGCTCCGTCCTCGACGGCGCACGCCCAGACCGAGCAGTTCGCGATCCTGTCGCTCTCGAAGCCGACGTGCTCGTGGATCCGGCGCATCGAGCCGCCGTGCGTGACGACGAGGACTCGGCCGCCGTCGTGCGCGCCGGCGATCCGGAGCAGGGCCTGGAGGACGCGGCCGGCGTGCGCCTCGTGCGGCTCGCCGTCCCAGACGGGCTGGTCGTCGACCTCGGTCCACGTGCGCCCCTCTCGCGAGCCGACGTCGATCTCGCGCAGATCGGGGTCGAGGACGAGCTCCACCCCGAGACGGCGGGCGAGGATCTCGGCCGTCTCCCGCGCGCGGGCGAGGTCGCTGGCGTAGACGACGTCGACACGGCCGTCGCCGGCGAGCTCCTCGGCGAGCGTCAGCGCCTGTGCGCGCCCGCGCTCGTTGAGCGGGACGTCGGCATGTCCCTGCCAGCGCCTCTCGGCGTTCCAGGCGGTCTCGCCGTGACGTACGAGGAGCAGCTCGGTCATTACTCGTTACGCTAGCCAGCCGATGGATCTCGGCCTCCGCGACAGCGTCTGCCTCGTCACCGGCTCGACCGGCGGCATCGGCCTGGAGACGGCCGAGCTTCTCCGCGCCGAGGGCGCCGTGGTCGTCGACGACGGGGCGCAGCGGCGGCGACGTTCCCGGCCGACCTCTCGCAGCCGGGCGAGCCCGAGCGCGTCGTGCGGGAGACGATCGACCGGCACGGCCGTCTCGACGTGCTCGTCAACAACGTCGGCTACAGCGAGATCCGCAAGCTCGAGAACGTGAGCGACGAGGACTGGCAGGCGTCCTTCGAGCTCAACCTCATGAGCGCGGTGCGGGCGACGAGGGCCGCCCTGCCCGGGATGCGCGAGCGCGGCTCCGGCTCCATCGTCAACGTCTCCTCCACCGCGGGGAAGCGACCGTCGGGCGGCATGCCCGACTACTCGGTGCTGAAGGCGGCGTTGCTGTCCTTCTCCCGGCTCGTCGCCGACCTGCACGCGAAGGAGGGGATCCGCTGCAACGCGGTCACGCCCGGCCCCACCGCGACGCAGGCGTGGCTCGGCGACGGCGGGCTCGCCGACCAGCAGGGCGAGCGCGAGGCGGTGCTCGCGAAGGTCGCGGCCGGGCGCCCGCTGGGCAGGCTGGCCCAGCCCGAGGAGATCGCCGCCGTGATCGTCTTCCTCTGCTCGCCGAGGGCGAGCTACGTGACCGGCGCCGCCTGGAGCGCGGACGGCGGCACGGTCCCGATCATCATCTAGAGGCGGCGCCGAAAGATGACACGATCGGCGCCGTGGCCTGCGTGGTCCGGGACGAAGTGCGACGTGAAGCCGAGTGACGTGTGGAAGGCAATCGACCCCTCGTTCGCCGGCGACGTGATGCACGTGACGATGCTGCGACCGGCGTCACGAGCGAGCAGGAAGAACCGCTCGTAGAGGTTGCGGCCCTGGCCGCTGCCGCGCAGGTCGGGGCGAACGCCGACGAGGTGGATGTACGCCTCGTCCGGATGCGACTGCGAGAGGAAGCCGAGAAGAAACGCGGCAAGCCCGCGCTCGTCTTCCGCGATCAGGCTGGTGTCCGCAAAGTGCTCGAAGAAGAGCCGCTGCGCAAGTGCGGCGAGCGGGCGGTCGCCCCACCACTCGTCCACGACGGCGAGGACACGCGGGTGATCCGCCTCGGTCGCCGCCCGCACGAGCACGCGCGAGAGTCTAGTTCTGCCCCTTCCCGCCCTCCGCCCACCGGACTAGATTGGATCGACGATGCCCGAGATGGCCGGACCGGTCGCAGACGGCTTCGCGGACGCGGTCCGCGAGCACGAGGAGCAGTGGCTGTCGCCGCTCGCCGTCCGCTCCTACGAGACGCGCGGCCGCAACCTGCCCGAGGAGGAATGCCGCCTGCGGACGCCGTTTCAGCGCGACCGCGACCGGATCGTCCACTCGAAGGCGTTCCGCCGCCTCCGTCACAAGACACAGGTCTTCGTCGATCCGGAGGGCGACCACTTCCGGACGCGCCTCACGCACACGCTCGAGGCGGCCGGGATCGCGCGCGGCGTCGCGCGGGCGCTCCGCCTGAACGAGGACCTGACCGAAGCGGTCGGGCTCGGTCATGACCTCGGCCATCCGCCCTTCGGGCATGCCGGCGAGGAGGCGCTCGACGAGATCGTGCGCGAGCGCGGCGGTCGCGGCTTCCGGCACAACGAGCACTCGCTCCGAGTCGTCGAGCGGCTCGAGCGCGAGGGTCGCGGCCTCAACCTGACCTGGGAGGTGCGCGACGGGATCCTCAAGCACACCGGGCAGGAGGAGCCGAAGACGTTGGAGGGTCGCATCGTCCGCCTCGTCGACCGGTTCGCGTACATCAACCACGACATCGACGACGCCCTCCGCGCCGGCCTGCTCAGGGCGGGCGACCTGCCCGAAGACCCGATCGCGCTGCTCGGCAGCACCGGCTCGCGCCGCATCGACACGCTCGTCCACGACGTCGTCGAGAACTCCGCGCGGGCCGGCGACATCGTCCAGGGGGAGGAGATCGGAGAGGCGATGCTCGCGCTGCGGGCCTTCATGTTCGAGCGCGTCTACCTGCAACAGGACCACGGGCCGCCGCGTGCCGCCGTCCGGCGGATCTTCGAGGAGCTCGTCGACATGCGGGGCCTCGGGCTCGAGGAGGCGACCGACTACCTCGCCGGCATGACCGACCGCTTCGCCCTGGCCTACGCCGCGGAGCTCTCCTAGGGCCGTGGCGCGGATCAAGGACGAGTCGGTCGAGCGGGTCAAGGCTGCGGTGGAGATCCTGCCGGTCGTCGAGGACGTCGTGCGCCTCCGGAAGTCCGGCGGGGGGTACAAGGGTCTCTGCCCCTTCCATCAGGAGAAGACGCCGAGCTTCACCGTCTCGCCGGCGCGCGGGACGTTCAAGTGCTTCGGCTGCGGTGAGGGCGGCGACGCGATCACGTTCGTGATGAAGACGGAGAATGTCGACTTTCCCGATGCGATCGAGCTGCTCGCGCGGCGCTTCGGCGTCGAGCTCGAATACGAAGAGGCGTCGCCCGAGCAGGAGCGGAAGCGGCAGCGCTCCGAGCGCCTGCGCGCGCTGCTGGAGCGGGCGGCCGAGTTCTACGCGCGGACGCTCTGGGAGGCGGAGGCGGGCGCGCCGGCGCGCGAGTACCTCGCCTCGCGCGGCCTCGGCGAGGAGATCTGCCGCGAGTTCCGGCTCGGCTATGCGCCCGGCGGCGCGACGCTCGCGCGGCGCGCGGCCGACGAGGGCTACACGCAGGAGGAACTGCTCGCGGTGGGTCTCGCGAACCGGCGCGGCAACGACTACTTCCAGCGCCGGATCGTCTTCCCGCTCGCCGACGGCCGCGCTCGTGTGCGCGGCTTCCAGGCGCGCAAGCTCCACGAGGACGACCCGCTGCAGGCGAAGTACGTCAACTCGCCCGAGAGCGAGCTGTTCCGCAAAGGCGACCTGCTCTACGGCCTCGACCTCGCACGCCAGGCGATCGCGAAGGAGGACCGCGCCGTCGTCGTCGAGGGGAACACGGACGTGATCGCGCTGCGGCAGGCAGGTTTCTCACCGGTCGTGGCCTCTATGGGAACGGCGCTGACCGAGGCCCAGCTGAAGGAGCTGACCCGCCTGACGAAGCGGCTCTTCCTCTGCTTCGACGCCGACGCGGCGGGCCAGGACGCGACGCTGCGCGGCATGGAGCTCGCGGTGCGGCAGGGCTTCACCGTCCGCGTCGTGCCGCTGGCGCAGGGCACGGATCCGGCGGACGATCCGGCCACCTTCCAGGAGCGGCTCGCCGCGCCCGTGAGCTATCCGGTGCACCGCGTCCGGCTCGAGCATGCGCGGGCATCGGACTCGCAGGCCGCGTTCGAGGCGATCCGGGCCTTCCTCACCTCGCTGCCGGACTCGCCGGAGCATCTCGAGGCGATACGCGTCGCGGCCGATCTGCTCGACCTGCCGCCCGAGACCCAGTCCGGTCTCGCGCCCGCGCGCGGCAGCGCACGCACCGCGGGCTTCGTGTCGCCGCGGCTGCTCGACGCGGGTCGGCGACTCGAACGAAGCGCGCTTGCCGGCGTCGCCGCGCACGATTCGCTCCGGCCCGAGCTCGAGCGTCTCGGCCCCGAGCACTTCGACGACGAGCTGCACAGGCGGGCGCGCGCGTACCTGCTCGGGCAGGAGGCGGCGGACGGGGATCTGACCCCGCTCCTCGCCGAGCTCTACGCACTGCGCGACGAGGACGAGATCACGCTGGAGACAGCGAGCCAGCTCCTGCTCCGCCTGGAGGAGCGCGGGCTGCAGCGGGATCTCGCGGCGGCCGACGGCCGGCGGCTCGTCGACCTCCAGCAGCAGCTCGCGAAGCTCCGCGACGACATTCGCGGCTTCGCATAGCCGGGCTACAATGGCCGCCGCCGATCCCCGGTAGCTCAATTGGCAGAGCATCCGGCTGTTAACCGGAGGGTTGTTGGTTCGAGTCCAACCCGGGGAGTCATTGCCGACGACAATCGCGATCCCGCGGCAGTTCCGCGGCCCCGAGCGGTCGGCGAACGGCGGCTACACGTGTGGCGTGGTCGCGGAGCTTGTGGACGCCGACATCGTCGAGGTGACGCTCCGGCAACCGCCGCCGCTCGACGTCGAGCTCGCCGTCGAACGAACCGTCGGCGGGGACGTGCGCGTCCTCCGCGAGGACGAGCTCGTGGTGGAGGCGCGACCGTCTCGCCTCGAGCTCGAGCCTGCCGAGGCGGTCTCGTTCGGCGAGGCCGAGCGGCTTGCGACGGAGCTCGGCCCCGATCCGGATCATCCTTTTCCCGGCTGCTTCGTGTGCGGACCGGCGCGCGTGGAGGGGGAGGGGCTGCGGCTGCGCCCGGCTCCACTCGAGGACGGCCGGGTCGCGGCTCCCTGGCGGGTTGAGCCGCAGTTCGCGGGCGAGCGCTTCGCCTGGGCTGCGCTCGACTGTCCCGGCGGCTGGGCCGTCGCGCCGGCGCTCGCGAGTCGCGGTATCAGCCTCCTCGGCCGGCTCACGGCGCACGTGCTCGAGCCGCCGCAGGGGGGAGACGAGTGCGTCGTCGTCGGCTGGCCGCTCGGGGGTGAAGGCCGCAAGCTCGGCGCCGGCACTGCGCTGTACCGGAACGGTGACCTCCTCGCGCTCGGGCGCGCCGTCTGGTTCGCGATGGGTCGGGACGTCCGCGACGACGCCGGGTAGTAGCCTGAGCGCCGTGACAGGACAGAATCCAGACTGGAGCGCGAGCGCCCGCTCCACCCGGCGGCGGAGCCGCGCGAGGCGAGTGCGCGTTGCCTACGCGGCGCTGGCCGTCGCTGCGGCCGCCGGAATCGTCGCCTGGCTCGTGATCGTCCCCGGTGGATCGAAGCCCACGCCGGCGAACGGTGTCAACGCCGTCGGCCCCGTCGCGCTCTCGGTCTCGGGTCTGAAGAAGCTCGCCGGCGTCGTCGGGCAGCCGATCTACTGGGCCGGGCCGGCGCGCGCTCACATGTACGAGTTGACCCGGACGACTGCGGGGAACGTCTACATCCGCTACCTCCCGCACGGAGTCAAGGCGGGCGCTCCGGGTGCGAAGTACCTCGTCGTGGGGACGTACCCGTACGCCGGCGCGTTCGCGACGCTGCAAGCTGCTACCGGCCAGAAACTGGCCGTCGCCGGTGGCCGAGGGATCGCCGTCGTCGACTCGCAGCACGCGACGAACATTCGGGTCGCATTCCCCGGGGTCGCCTACGAGATCGAGGTGTACGACCCGTTACCGCGCGTCGCCCGGGCGATCGTCACCTCGGGTGCACTCGAGCCCGTCCACGTGCCGTGAGGTTCGGGGCATCGGTGACGGTGCCGCGGGCCCCGGTCACACGAGCCCAACCACCCGACCCCGACCGCTCGCACGGTCGGCGTGCCCGGGCCGTCAACTGGCCGTTGACGCTCGTCGGTCTCTCCACCGCGTTCGGCCTGTTCGCGCTCCGCGGCGAGACGAGGTTCGCGCAGAACCTCAACGACAGCGCCTTCCACCTGCAGATGGTGCGGTGGGCGAACGGGCAGATCCACGACGGCCGGATCCCACTCGACGGCTGGTACCCGTGGCTCTCGCTCGGCTCGTCCTTCTTCCACCACTACCAGAGCCTCGCCGAGACGCTGACCGCGTACGCGGCGGTGGTGACGGGTGCCGCCGACCACACGGCCTACCTCTGGCTGCTCTACCTCCTCCTCGCGACCTGGCCTCTCTCCGTCTATCTGGGCGCGCGCCTGCTCGGCTGGGATCGATGGATCGCGGCGAGCGCGGCGGCCGTGGCGGGCCTTCTCGTCACCTTGCCCGGGTACGGGTTCGAGTGGGGGAGCTACGTCTGGGAGGGTCTCGGCCTCTACTCGCAGCTGTGGGCGATGTGGCTGCTGCCGCTCGCCTGGGGCCTCACCTGGCGAGCCGTGACAGGGGGGCGGCGCTACGCCGCCGCGTCGCTGGCGGTCGCGCTCACGATCGCGTGTCACTTCATCGCCGGGTATCTCGCATTGCTCACGTTCGGCGTCTGGGTGATCGTGCTCGGCGGCGCGGGTGGCCTCGGCGGCGTCGTGCGGCGCGTCGGTCGGGCCGCGGTCGCTGCCGGCGGGGCGCTTCTGATCGCGCTGTGGGTGCTCGTCCCACTGATCGGCGACACGACCTGGAGCAACAACAGCGAGTACTTCCGGGGAACTGTCTACGACGACTCGTACGGTGCGAGGAAGGTCCTCGACTGGCTCGTACGCGGTCAACTCTTCGACAACGGCCGCGTCCCCATCGTGACCCTGCTCGTCTACATCGGGTTCATCGTCTGCCTGGCGAGAGCATGGCACGACGTGCGTGCGCGGGCCTTGCTCGGCGTCTTCACGCTCAGCCTCCTCCTCTTCTTCGGCCGGCCGACGCTCGGGCCTGTTCTGAACCTCCTGCCCGGCTCGGCCGATATCGAGTTCCAGCGCTTCGTGATGGGTGTCGACCTGGCGGCGATCCTGCTCGCAGGAGTCGGTCTCGGCGCCGTGCTGCGGGCGGTCCAGCATCTCGTGACGCACGGCCTCCACGGGCGTTTCGCTGCGGTCGCAGGACTGGTGGCGGTCCTCGTCGCCGTCGGCGCACTCGAGCCCGCCTGGGGCGAGCGACTCGCGTATGCGCGGCACAGCGCGCGACTGATCCAGGAGCAGCAGGCGGCCGACGCCGCGCAGGGGCCCGCGCTCGACCGGCTCGTCGCGGTCGTGAAGCGGGGCAGCGGCCGCGTCTACGCCGGCCTGCGGAGCAACTGGGGCGAGCAGTACAGGATCGGCTACGTGCCCGTGTACGCCTGGCTCGCCGACCGCGACGTCGACGCCGTGGGCTTCACGTTCCGGGCGATCAACTCGCTCTCGACGGATGTCGAGGCGGCGTTCGACGAGACGAACCCTGCCCAGTACCAGGCGCTCGGGATTCGCTACCTGCTCCTTCCCGCCAGCCATCAGCCTCCCGTCCCTGCGAAGCTGATCGCGAGCGCCGGTGGCAGCCGTCTCTATCGCATGAAGACGAGCGGCTACTTCCAGGTCGTCGACCGCTCCGCGGCGATCGCCGCGAACCGGATGGACATCCAGCAGGCGACGCGCGAGTGGCGGACGTCCGATCTCGCTGCCCGGAGCGTCTATCCGGGGATCGCCTTCGCCGGCGGTCACGCACCTCCACCCACGTTCGCGGGAGCGAGTCCGCCGCCCGGGAGCCCGGGGAAGGTGCTCTCCCAGGGCGAGCGGCCCCAGGACGGCGTCTTCGACGCGACGGTACGCGCCAACCGCACGTCGGTCGTCCTGCTCAAGGCATCGTACGACCCTCGCTGGACGGCGACCGTGGACGGGATCTCGACGAAGCCCGTGATGATGGCGCCGAGCCTCGTCGGCGTCGAGGTCGGACCGGGCACGCACGACGTCCGCTTCCGCTACCGGCCGTATGGGGAGTACCCGCTCCTGCTCGCGATCGGCCTGCTGACCCTGCTCGCGCTCGCCGGCCTCCCGAGAGCTCGGCCGCTTTCGTGCGTCGTCCGGGCCGCTAAACGAAAGTAGGGATCGTGCCGATGAGCCGAGAAGACCGCAAATGTGATTGACTTCGGTAGCGGCGATATATGCGGGATCTCGATCTGCAAAGGGAGGATTAGGCTGATGAAATTGGGTATGGGGGGCGCGAGGAGAGTGACGAGGTCTCGTCTGTCGCTCGTCCTCGCTGTCGTCTTGGCCGGCGCGCTCTTTACCGCCGGCACAGCAAGTGCACGGAGCCATTCGACCAAGGTCTGGGCCGAGGGAATCATCTTCTGCGTGAACCAGCACAACGGCGATGCGCGCATCGTCAAGGTCTGGGGCTCGAGCAGCGTGCGCACTGGGTCGTGGTGTGCTCCGAACGAGGTGCAGGTCGTGTGGAAGAACACGCCCAGTGGTCCGTCTGGCCCGACCGGCCCGACCGGCCCGAGCGGCCCTAGCGGCCCGAGCGGCCCCAGCGGCCCGCAGGGCCCGACCGGCGCGACCGGCCCGACCGGTGCGACCGGAGTCCGGCCCGATCGGGGTGACCGGTGCCGAGCGGCCCGACCGGCCCGACCGGTGCGACCGGCCCGACCGGCCCTAGCGGCCCGCAGGGCCCGACCGGCGCGACCGGCCCGACCGGCGCGACCGGCCCGACCGGCCCGACCGGCCCGACCGGCCCGACCGGCGCACCGGGGCGTCCGGCTCGGGCATCCTGGCCGGAGGCGGCAACCCGAGTACGAGTGGTGTGAACTACATCGCCTTCGGGCGTTCACCGTGGCTGGGAGTGCGGAGAACGTTGCGAATCCGCTGCCCTTCGGCGGGACGCTCTCGCATCTGTAGGTGAACCTCACGGCCAGAACCCCGGGGCGGAGCGAGTTGGACGCTGACTGCGTACGTCAACCAGGTGGCTACGACATTGACCTGCACGATCAGCGGGGCCGCCGAGGCGAGCTGCAGTGACAGGCCACCCACACTGTGAGTGTCATCTGCCGGTGCAGACGCTGGAGCTCGGCTCGACGCCCAGCGGCGGGCCTGCCAGCACGAGCGTCACTTGGTCGGTCGAGGTGAGCCCGTAAGCAGGGAAGCAGCAACGCGCTGATAAGAACGAAAGAACGAGTACGGCGGGAAGCCCCCTCTGGGGGCTTCCGCCGTCAGGAGATCGGATCGGGGTGCAACCTCTCGATCAACCTCGCAGAGCCTCTATCCAGTCGAGGCTCCGGCCGCACAGTGACCGGGCCGCGGTCGGTTGCACGTAGGTCACGCCCGCGTCGTCCGTCCCCTCCGCGATCACGAACGGCCTGGGGACCCAGGAAGGCGACGAGCGCGCGCAGCGGCCGCGATGCGACGAGCCCGGGGACGAGCTGATAGAGGCCGAGGGCGATGAGGACTGCCAGGAAGGTCAGGTACGGCTGCCAGAGCCAGAGCGCGTCGACGCCGACCAGGGTGTGTCCTACCCCGAGCGGAAGCAGAGAGCCGAGCGGATAGCCGAACACGTACGTCGTGTGCAGAACGGTCTCGTAGGTCGAGGGAGCAAGCCCGGTGGCGTCGTATGCATGTGGGAGAGCGCCCTACGGTCTCTCTTCGGTCTCGTGCACTCGTCCCTGTCCGTGCTTACGAAGAGGAGCATGTCTCTCGCGTTGCCGGTTACCGCACAGGCCGCACGCGCCCGGACACGGCAACGGCTCGTGAGACGGCGGGGCGGGGATCGTAGACCTCGATCTCGAAGGGAACGCGGGGGAAGGCGAGATGGACGCTCTGCGGGTGGCTGCTGTCGACGACGGCGATGCCGCCGCCCGGAAGGCGGATCGACTTGCCGTGCGCAACCGCCTCGAGGGCGTGAAGCGCCGCCGGGTATGGATACGTCGCGACGGTCAGATAGCCCGCGCCCGCTACTCCCGCCTTCACGCCGCGCGGGAGATAGCGGACATAGGAATCCCCGCTCGTGGTTCGGCGAAACTCGTATCGATATCCCTTCTGCGGGCCCGCCCAGTAGATGGGCTCCCCCAGCGTCCTCGACATCGCGCCGAGGCTGGCAGCCGTGAGCTCCACGGGCTCGATCGACGTACCGCTCGCAGTGGTGGTCGTCGCCGAGCTCGCCGAACGGCTCGAGGAGGGGGGAGACGAGCGGTCAACGAGCACCCAGGTGATGACGCCGGCCACCACGGCGATCGCGATGACAGCGCCCACGTGGCGACGCCCCGTCGGCCTGCGCGGCGGAGTCCCCGACTCGGGCTCACGCTGGCTCGTCCTGCTGTTGCTCAGGTTCATGGCAGTCGGAAAGAGTGCTCCGCCGTCCGGCGGGTGTCCTGATTCTGCTGGTACGAGGGGCGATGTCAAGTGCCGGGTGTCGTCCCCCCGCCCCCGAGCCGGATGCCCGGTCGGGGAGTCGGCCCCGGTAGCCTCCGCTGTCATGGCCGATGCGCGCTTCGACGAGCTTCTGCGGCGTCTCGGCGCCATCTCGGATCTGGAGCGGGCCGGCTTTCTCCTCGGCTGGGACGAGCAGACGAAGATGCCGCCTCTCGGCGCCGCAGCACGGGCCGAGCAGCGCGCGACGGTCGCGCGGGTCGCGCACGAGCTCGCGACCGCGCCCGAGCTCGGGGAGCTGCTCGACGAGCTGCGCGGGTTCGAGGCGGAGTGCGACCCCGACTCGTTCGAGGCGAGCGTCCTCCGCGTCGCCCGCCGCGACTACGAGAAGGAGCGCCGCGTCCCCCCCGAGCTCCAGTCGAAGCTGACGCGCGCCGCCTCCCACGGCTACGCCGCCTGGCTGCGGGCGCGGGCAGAGGCGGACTTCGAGATCCTCCGCCCGCATCTCGAGCGCCGGCTCGAGCTGATGCACGAGTACATCGCGTGCCACGCGCCGTACGACGACCCGTACGACGTTCTGCTCGACGTCCACGAGCCCGGGCTGCGAACGGGCGACGTGGAGAGGGTCTTCGCTCGGCTGAAGGACGAGCTCGCGCCCCTCGTGGCCGGTGTCGACCCCGTGGACGACTCCTGTCTCCGCGGCCACTTCGCCCCCGAGGGGCAGAGGGCGTTCGCGCTCGAGGTGATGGAGCGCTGGGGGATGGACGCGCGCGCCTGGCGTCTCGACGACACGGTGCACCCGTTCGAGGTCGCGCTCTCGGTCGGCGACGTCCGCCTGGCGAGCCGCTTCGAGGCCGAGGGTCTCTTCGGAGTGCTCTCGTGCCTCCACGAGTTCGGGCACGGCCTCTACGAGCGGCAGGTCGACGAGCGGTACGCCCGGACGCCGCTTGCGAGCGGTGCCTCCTCCTCGTTCCACGAGTCCCAGAGTCGGCTCTGGGAGAACGTGGTCGGACGGCGGCTGTCGACCTGGCGCTACTTCTTCCCGCGCCTGCAGGAGACGTTCCCGCAACTGGCCGGCGTCCCCCTCGAGGAGTTTCACCGCGCGCTCAACCGGGTCGCGCCGGGCATCGTGCGGGTCGACGCCGACGAGGTCACCTACTCCCTCCACATCGTGCTTCGCTTCGAGCTCGAGCGGGAGATGCTCGCCGGCCGCCTCGTGCCCGCCGACCTCCCCGCGGCGTTCGATGCGAAGCTGCACGAGTACCTCGGGGTCGAGCCCACGAACGTCGTGGACGGAGTACTCCAGGACGTCCACTGGTCGGACGACAACTTCGGCTACTTCCCGACCTATGCGCTCGGCAACGTCATCTCGGTGCAGGTCTGGGAGCGGGCGGAGTCCGAGCTCGGAGACCTCGACGCCGAGTTCGAGCGTGGGGAGTTCGGGACCCTCCGCGAATGGCTGCGCGACCAAGTCCACCGCTGGGGCCGGGCGCTCGAGCCGCCGGAGCTGCTCGGGCGGGCTGCAGGCGGGCCGCTCGATCCCGCGCCGTATCTCGCCTATCTGCGGGGCAAGGTCGAGGAGCTCCACGCCGGCTCGTCCCGCGCGTAGCGGACGCGATCCCGCGCGGCCTCGGCCCTGCGGCGCTGCGCTAGACTCGGTCCGTGAGCTGGCTGTACATCGCTCTGCTCGCGATCGCAGTCGTCCTGGTCGCGGGCGCCGAATGGCCGCGGCTCGAGAAGCGGCTCGGAGGCGATGCGCGCCGCAGCCGGGAGCGCGCGAGGCGCAAGGAGAGGTTCCGCGTCGTGCGGGACGACGAGGCGGACGACTTCGCCGCCAGCGTGGAGCGCGATCTCGCCAATCTCCCCACGTTCGACGACCGCGAGCGCCGCTAGCCGCTGCGCCTGATCGTGATCGTCGCGCGCAGGACGCGCGTGTTCGGGAGGACAGGCCCGACGTCCTCCATGTTCTTCGTCTCCTGGTAGTCGGCCGCCGTCACGGTGAGCCGCTTGCGTCCGGCTGCCAGACGGCTCGTGGGGATCGAGAGGATGCCGCCTGCATACGTGAACGGGGCGCTCGCTCGGCCCAGTGTCACCACGAGCGATCCCGGGTCGACCCCCGAGCCGGAGTCGGTGACGGCGAGCCGGATGGGCTGGCCCGCGGCGACCGTCGAGCCGAGCAGGCGAATCGACGGGGGGGTCGTGTCGTTCACCCAGAAGCGGAAGACGAACGCCCCCGGCTTGGCGCCGGTCGGGGTGTCGAAGACGAACTCGTACGTCCCCGGCTGCGGCAGGACTGCCCCTACGACGGGCTTCGCCACGCTGAAGCCTTGGTACGGGTTCAGCGTCGCCGGGATCCCCGTGTAGCCGACGACCCGATTCTCGTCGGCGCCCTGGACGAGACGCGGCGAGACGCGGACGCGCGGTGCGCGGCTGAGGACGACGACACCGAAGTTCGTGACGGGCTTCGGCAGCCTGAAGCGAAAGACCTGCTCCGGCCCTCCCAGCCGCGTCGGGACGCCGGCGGCGAGGCCGAGCTCGGGATAGCGGTAGGACGAGACGCGCGAGGCCTGGCCGGCGGTGTTGCCCTCGTACACGCCGGGGCGGCTCAGCGTCCGGTGCGGGTCGAGGGCGAGCCGCGGCACCTCGACGTGGAACCAGAACGGGATCCGGCGCACGTCGCTGCCGCGCGTGAGGACGATGAAGCCGGTGCCGTCGCCGGCTCTGGCGGTGCGCGGGACGGCGAGACGGACGGTGAGGCTCGCCCCTGCCACGAGCGTCGTCGTGCTCGGCGTGAGCGTCGCGCCCCGCGGCAGCGTCTGTGCGGCGACGGAGACCGTCCACGGCGCGGTCCCGCCTCCGGCGTCGGTCGTGGCGAGCGAGCGGCTGCCCGAGAAGCCCCGGCCGACGAGCCCCCAGCCGAGCGAGCTCGGGGTCGTGAAGAGGAGAGGCTCGTCCGCCCGGACGAGATCGATCCGGCCGCCGCCTTCGCGCAGGGTCGAGATCTCCGTCGAGCTGCCACCGGTATGGACGGGGTCCCCCGACTCGACGAGAGCCGACTTGACCTGGTCGACCGTCCACGTCGGATGCCGCTGCAGCAGCAGCGCGGCGGCCCCGGCGACGTACGGCGCCGCCATGCTCGTCCCGTCCCAGGACTCCCAGGCGGCCGGCGGGACGGACGAGAGGATGCCCACACCCGGCGCGGTCACGTCCGGCTTCGGCAGAAGTGAGACGGGAGTCGGCCCGCCGGATGAGAAGTAGGCGATCGAGTCGGTGGAGGTGCCGCCTCCGCCCAGGGTGGAGGCGGCGACGGTGATCGCTGCCGGCGCGTTCGCGGGGGACCCGATCGAGCCGTAGCCGGCGACGTTGTAGTCGTTGCCACCGGCCACGACCGGCACGACGCCCGCGGCGGCCGCGTCGTCGAGCGCCTGGACGACGATGTCGCGCTTCGGGGCGATCTCCGGTTCTCCGATCGACAGGTTGATCACGTTCATCCCGTCGGAGACGGCCTGGTCGATCGCCTTCGCGATCTCCGGCGAGTTGCCGTCGAGGCCCCAGTCCCTCGTCGGAACGGTGAGCGCCTTGTAGTTGCCCAGGTACGCCTTGGGCGCAGTGCCCGACAGCTGAACGCCCCCGGCTGCAGGTGTGTCGTAGTTGCCGGCTGCGATCCCGGCGACGTGCGTCGCGTGGTCGGAGTAGACGGGATCGAAGGGGCGTGCGGCGTACTTCCACTGCGTCGACGGGGACGGGAAGGCGCGCGCGACGATCACCTTCGGCGTCGTGTAGGCGGTGTTCCCCTTCGGGAAGCCGGCCGGGTACGAGTAGCCGGACGGGGCGAAGAACGGATGCGCCTGGTCGATCCCGTCGTCGATGACCCCGATCTTGAGTCCCTGCCCGGCGGTCGCCAGGTCGGGGCCCCAGAGTGACGGTGCGCCGATCAGCGTCGTCCCGTCCGTGGCAGCGCGGGAGCCCAGGGCGGAGCCGGTGCGGAGCGAGTGATACGTCACCGTCGGCCAGACGGTCACGCCCGGCAACGCGGCGAGGCGGTCGAGCTCGGACGAGGGGAGGACGACCGAGACGCCGTCGAGCGCGACGCCGTAGTGCCAGTGGACCTGCGCGTCCGGCACCGCGACCGCGAGCCGCGCCGCGAACGTCCGCTGGGCGGCGGCGAGCGTGCGCAGGTACGAGACCGCCGCGGGTGCGCGCACGTCGAGAGCATGCGTGCGTCGCGTGGCCGCTGCGAGCCTCCGGTCGCGGGAGACCGCCACGGAGAGCGGCGGCCGCGGCAGCGTCACGACCACCTCGACGAGCCGAGCGGCCGGTTGCGCGCGCGCAGCGGCTCCGCCGGCGACCAGGGTGAGCGCCGCCGCGACTGCGAGTGCGAGGGGGAGAGTGGAGCGGCGCAGAGCGGCCATGGTACGTATGCCGGCGCGAGCCCGTTCGTTTGCGACCCGGCTACACTGACGCTCCACGCGGATGTGGCGGAATTGGTAGACGCGCACGGTTCAGGTCCGTGTGGGCGCAAGCCCGTGGAGGTTCAAGTCCTCTCATCCGCATTCCCCTCGTTCGGAGGCGCAGTGCTCTTCCGCGTCGTCGAACTGCCTGAGTGACGTGCCGATCCGGCGCGAGAGAACGAAGAGCGCGATCTCGGCGGCGTAGCCCGTCGGCGCGTTGGCGTGGCGCAGGTCACGGACGCTCCGGTGCGAGTCGGGCCGATGGGGGATGTGCTGCGACCGGCTGGCGCCGATGAGATAGGTTATGGCTGTCATCTCTCCGCCCGGTGGCCGAACTCGGCTACGCGAACGCGCCCGCCTCAGGCTCAGGTCGCTGCCGGGCCTCGGACGGCCGCTGTTGCTCTTCGGAGCCATCTGGCTGCTCGGGCTCACGGCGCTTGTGGTCGTGATCAGATTCCAGGCCGACGTCGACACGAGCCGTCAGGCTCAGCGCGCGACCGACACGCTCCAACGCCAGGTCGGCGGCCTGCTCTCCGTCGCGTTCAGTCCAGCCCTGTACCCCGCGGGCACCCGCCCAACCGCAGCCGAGACCAGACTCCGTCTGACGACCGACAAGAGCGCGATTCGCGCATCGCTTGCGACGCTGAGCGGCCTCGGGGAGAAACGTGAGGCAGAGCGCATCGAGGCGCTTGTCCTGCAGTACTACCCCGTCATCGACCGGTTGACCATGCTCGTCGCCGGCGGGAAGGGCCTTCAGGCCGCCGTGGTCTACGGGAGCGATCAACTCCCGGCAGGGCACAACGGGCGGCTCGTCTCGGAATTGAATCGTGCGAGCGCCTCCTACGGTGCACATGCCACAAGTTCGCGCCTGATCGGCGAAGTCGGGACGACAGCTGCGTTCCTGGCGATGCTGCTCGCCTTCTCGTTCACGCTGCACCGCACGATTCGGCTGGCACGGGAACGGCACCAGCTACTCGAGCAGAGCCGCATCGAAGCACTCAGCGACGCCCTGACAGGCCTCTCGAACCGGCGCAAGCTCTTCAGCGACATGCACGAGCTGCTCGAAGACCCGCCGGCGGCGGGGCTGACGCTGGCCATGTTCGACCTGAACGGCTTCAAGAGCTACAACGACACGTTCGGGCATCCGGCGGGCGACTCGCTCCTCGCCAGGTGCGGATTGAAGCTCGCACGGGCGGTCGACGGCCGTGGCTTCGCCTACCGCATTGGCGGCGACGAGTTCTGCGTCATCGTTCACGACGCGAATGCCGAGGATGTCCTCGCAGCCGCGGAGGCGGCCTTGAGCGAGTACGGCGAGGACTTCGACGTCACGTGTGCACGCGGCAGCGTCGTCGTCTCACCCGACGAGATGACCCTCGAGGATGCCCTCCAGCGGGCGGATCAACGCCTCTACAGCCACAAGCGTGCATCACAGGCCCACGGGGACGGGGAGGCTCACGACGTTCTCCTCCGTGTCCACGCCGAGAACAGCGCCGCGCTCGCTCGGCACCTCAACACGGTGGGCGGGCTGGCAGAGGCAGTCGCCCGCAAGCTCGGCCTCCCCGAGGAGCAGGTCACCCTCACGAGGGTGACTGCCGAGCTGCACGACGTCGGCAAGACCGCGATCCCCGACAGCATCCTCTACAAGCCCGACCCGCTCGACGACGAGGAGTGGGCGTTCATGCGGCGTCACACGATCATCGGGCAGCGGATCCTCGCGGGTGCGCCCGCACTCGCCCAGGTCGCGCTGCTCGTTCGCTCGACCCACGAGAGGGCCGACGGCAAGGGGTATCCGGACGGGATGCATCTGGACGAGATCCCGCTCAACTCCCGCATCGTCGCCGTCGTCGACGCCTACGACGCGATGACGAGCGACCGGCCCTACGCGCCGCCGCTCACTCCGGAGGAGGCGATAGCGGAGATCGAGCGCTGCGCGGGAACCCAGTTCGACCCGGTGATCGTGAAGGCGTTCGCCACCGTGTGGCGCGAGCTCGGAATGGGAAGCGGAGAGCGCACGCCACGCGACCTCGTCGGGATCGCCGCGTAGCGCTCGCAGTGCCACTTGCAGCCGCGCTGCCGCCGGCCATGTGGACGTACGTCAGGTGGCGGCCTTGCCGCGTGCGTCGAGCTTCGTCTCGAACGCACGCCGCAGCAGTTCGCCCGTCAATCCACCGGCCGGGCTCCCGGTCGGGCCTGCTTCCACCTCCGGCTCTGGCTCTGCCTCCGGCTCTGGCTCTGCCTCCGGCTCTGGCTCCGGTTCCGGCTCCGGCTCCGGTTGTGGCTCCGGTTGGGTCGGCTCAGGCGTCCGCACGACGCCGAAGACCTCTCCCGTGCGCTCCCCGTAGCTGTGGGCGTACGCGTCCTCCTCGCGGATCGGAGCGGAGTCGGCCCTACGCCGGCGGCGGAAGAAGAGAAAGCGGAGCAGGCGCACAGCGCTTCTCTACACCGTTCGGCGCGCCGGTACAAGGCGCGGGCCGTCAGACCGGGAGCTCGACCTTCGCCTCCGGGTGGAGGACATGCCAGACGCGAAGGTAGAGCTCGAGCTCCAGGCGGGAGGACTCCCCGCCCCCGTCGTCGAGCTCGATGCGATCCGGGCCTGCGACGACCGGGCGCAGCCCGACGCTCTCGAGGAACGTCGCGAGCCGGTCGGTGTAGACCGGGTCGCAGAGGATGAGCTTCATGGAGGCCGGCGTCCCCGCTACCCGCTGCGGGAGGCATGCGGCCACGACCCGTACGGACCGGCGCAGATCCCTCGTATGGGGGATCCAGCTTTCGTCATGCCGAGCCGAGTAGGGAGAGGACCTCGTCGGCGTGCGTGGCCGGCTTGACGTCGTGCAGCACCTTCGCCACGGTTCCGTCCGGAGCGACGACGAACGTCGTCCGGGCCACGCCCATGTACGTCCTGCCCCTGTAGCGCTTCTCGCGCCAGACGCCGTACCGTTCGGAGACCTCGTGCTCCGAGTCCGCGAGCAGGGTGAACGGCAGCCCGTACTTCTCCTTGAACTTCACGTGCCGCTTCACGTCGTCCGGGGAGATGCCGAGCACGACGGCCCCGGCGCTCTCGAACTCGCCGTACGCGTCACGAATCCCACACGCCTGCGTCGTACAGCCGGGTGTGTCGTCCTTGGGATAGAAGTAGAGAACCACGTGGCGCCCGCGGAAGTCCGAGAGGCGGACCGGTTGCCCGCGATCGGAGGTCAGCGTGAAATCCGGTGCGGGTTCACCTGCAGCGACCAAGCGATCCTCCTCATGTCGTGCGGTCGACGTCCTCTACTCAGTCTCACGATGTTAGCCTCGCCGATTCCTGCCGGGCTGTTGTCCCCCTCGTGTGGGTTGCGGCATGCAGGGTGCCCCTTTCCGGATAGCCTCTCGCCATGAATCGGATCGTCGTCGGAATCGACGGGTCGGAGTCGGCCGCCGAGGCGCTGCGCTGGGCTGTCGCGCAGGCGAAGCTCACCGGCGCGACCGTCGAGGCGGTCTACGCCTGGGATCCCGGCGCAATCGTGTCGCTCGGGGTGCCGCCGCTGCTCGACTGGGAGCCGCTGCGGGAGGCCGCGAACGCCCGGTCGCACGAGATCGTGGAGGAGGCGATCGGCGGCGACAGCGGCGTCAGGATCGTCGCGAAGACCGTGACGGGGCACGCGGCCGAGGTGCTCGTCGACCGCTCGGCGACTGCCGACCTCCTCGTCGTCGGCTCGCGTGGGCTCGGCGGCCTCAAAGGAATGGTGCTCGGCTCCGTCGGCCACCACTGCGCGGCGCACGCGCACTGCCCCGTGGTGATCGTCCATAGCGCGCCGCTTCCGGAGCCGCACGTTCCTGACCGTCGCACGCTCGAGCAAGGCTAGTACACGCTGCCGCGGGCCCAGCGGGGCTGTGGAAAACTACCGACACCCCTGCCGCGCCGCCGCGGACGCAACACAACACGCGTCCCGGCACGCTGACGGGCATGAGCAGCGCAGCCGCCAGGACGAAGTCCGCAGCGAAGGCGACTCGTGTCCTCATCGTCGACGACCACACACTCGTCCGGTCGGGTCTGCGTCTGCTACTCGAGGCCGAGGACGGATTCGTCGTCGAGGACGAGGCAGGCGATGCGGAACAGGCGATCCGGCTCGCGCGGCTGCACAAGCCCGACGTCATCCTGCTCGACGTCGTCATGCCGGGCCGTAGCGGCCTCGAAGCGATGGAAGACCTCCTCGTGGCGGCGCCGCGGGCGCGCGTCCTCGTCCTCTCCATGCAGGACGACCCGAGCTACGTTCGCCAGGCGTTCGGCGCCGGCGCGAGCGGATACCTGCTCAAGGAGGCCGCCGACGACGAGCTCGTGCAGGCGGTGCGGGACGTGGCCGCCGGCAACCGCTACGTCCACCCGGCGCTCGGTGCGCGTCTCGCCGCAGCCGAGGCCGATGCGAGGGCGCGGGCGGACGCCGATCCGCTGTCGGAGAGGGAGCGTGAGGTGCTGCGCCTGCTCGCACTCGGACACACGAACCAGGAGATCGCGAAGCTCCTCTTCATCTCGGTGCGCACCGCGGAGACGCACCGCGCACACGTGATGCAGAAGCTCCGGCTCTCGACGCGGGCCGAGCTCGTGCGCCACGCCCTGCACCAGGGCCTGCTCGATCCCGAAGCCGACTGATCCCGAGCGAGCAGCGGCTTTTCCGCACGACGGAGCGGCACCGCTACCGATGTAGCGCGGCGCGTTCCGTCCGACGATCTGTCCATGTCCAGCTACGCAGTTCTCTGGAGCGAGCCCAGGCACCAGACCGAGGCGGGCAAGCTCGAGTTCGAGGCCAAGAGCCTCCGCTTCGAGGGCTCGCGGGGACCCCGTAGCGCCCGCATCCATCGCGTCTCGTACGACGACATCGACAGTGTCCGGGTCGCCCACGGTGCAGAGGAGCGGCTCGGAGGGCGGCCGGTGCTCGTGCTCGACCTCGCGGCAGGAGGCCCCCTCAGGATCGGCAGCGTCGACGGTGTCGGCACGGTCTCCGAGCTCGCCGACGAGCTGACCCGCCTGAGCTCGCATCGCTGAGGCGGCGCCGCTCAGGCGCCGAGAAGACTGCGCGTCTCGCCCGCGATGACTAGCTCCTCACGTGCGGTGACGACCTCGACGCGGAAGTCGCCGAGGAAGCTCACGCGCTCGACGATCCTCTCGCGCACGTCGTCCGCATGCTCGCCGATGCCCCCGGTGAAGACGAGAGCGTCGATGCCGCCGCAGGCGGCGGCCATCGCCCCGACCGCTGCGGCCACGCGGTGGACGAACACGTCGAGCGCGAGCGGAGACGCTTCGCGCACGTCCCCCGAGCCGCCGCCGGAGAGGGCCGCGAGTCCGGACTCGTGCTCCAGCTGCTCTTCGAGCTCCGCGGCTCCCAGGCGACCCGTACGTAGGAGGTAGAGGAGAGCGCCCGGGTCGACGGAGCCCGAGCGTGTGGCCATCGGCACGCCTTCGAGCGGGGAGAAGCCCATCGTCGTGTCCACGGAACGTCCGTCACGCACGGCGGTCACCGAGCAGCCGCCGCCGAGGTGGCAGACGACGAGCCTCGGCACCTGTACCTGCGAGGCCGACCACTGCACCGAGATCCCGTGGAAGCCGTAGCGGCGCACGTCCCACTCCTCGCGCCAGCGCTCCGGCACCGCGTACGTCGACGCCGCCTCGGGCAGGGTCCGGTGGAACCCTGTGTCGAAGACCGCCACATGCGGCACGTCCGGGAGCGCGTCCTGCGCCCGGAAGAGCGCGGTCAGCGCCGGCTTGTTGTGCAGCGGCGCGACCTCCTCGAGCCGGTCGAGCTCGCGCATCACCTCCGTGTCCACGAGCCGCGGCGCGGTGAGGCGCGGCCCTCCGTGCACGATGCGGTGCCCGACCGCGTCCGCGGGCACGAAGTCGTCCACCGGCTCCGAAGCGCCGCCTCGAACGACGTGGAGCTTCAAACTGGTGGAGCCTGCATTGACGACGAGCACGTCCACGGAAGGGGATTCTCATGACCGACGACGAACTTCGCCTGCTCGACGCGTACTGGCGCGCCGCGAACTACCTGTCCGTGGGGCAGATCTACCTGCTCGCGAACCCGCTCCTGCGCGAGCCGCTCGCGCCTGAGCACGTCAAGCCGCGCCTGCTCGGCCACTGGGGAACGACGCCGGGCCTGAACTTCCTCTACACGCACCTGAACCGCACGATCCGCGCGCGCGACCTCGACGCGATCTTCGTCTGCGGCCCCGGCCACGGCGGCCCGGGCGTCGTCGCGCAGGCGTACCTCGAGGGGACGTACAGCGAGATCTACCCGCATGTGACGCGCGACGAGCGTGGGTTGCACGAGCTGTTCCGCCAGTTCTCGTTTCCGGGCGGGATCCCGAGCCACGCCGCGCCCGAGACGCCTGGGTCGATCCACGAGGGCGGCGAGCTCGGCTATGCGCTCTCGCACGCCTACGGCGCGGTCTTCGACTCGCCGGAGGCGTTCGTGGCGGCCGTCGTCGGCGACGGCGAGGCGGAGACGGGCCCGCTCGCGACGAGCTGGCACTCGAACAAGTTCCTCGATCCCGTCACCGACGGGACCGTCCTGCCGATCCTGCACCTCAACGGCTACAAGATCGCGAACCCGACGGTGCTGGCTCGGATCGGCGACGAGGAGCTCGGCGAGTTGCTGCGCGGCTACGGGCACGAGCCCTTTGTGTTCACCGCCGGCTTCGACGACGAGGACCACCTCTCGATCCACGGCCGCTTCGCCGAGCTTCTCGACACGGTGCTCGACCGGATCGACGAGATCCGGATCCGGGCGCGCCACGAGGGCCTGCACGGGCGGCCGCGCTGGCCGATGCTCGTCTTCCGGACGCCGAAGGGCTGGACCGGCCCGCGCGAGGTCGACGGCCTCCAGGTCGAGGGCACGTGGCGCGCGCACCAGGTGCCGCTCGCCGAGGTGCGGACGAAGCCGGAGCACCTGGCGCTACTCGAGGAGTGGCTGCGCAGCTACCGCCCGGAGGAGCTCTTCGACGACACTGGAGCGCTCGTCCCCGATCTCGTGGCGCTGCCGCCCGAGGGCGAGCGGCGCATGAGCGCGAATCCGCGCACGAACGGCGGGCTCGTCCTGCGCGACCTCGACCTGCCGGACTTCCGCGACTACGCGGTCCCGGTCGAGCGCCCGGGGCAGGAGACGGCCGAGGCCACGCGTGTCCTCGCCGGCTGGCTCCGCGACGTCGTCGCCGCCAACGGCACGAACTTCCGGATCTTCGGCCCGGACGAGACGGCGTCCAACCGGCTCAGCGCCGTCTACGAGGCGACGGACAAGCAGTGGGACGCGGAGGTCTTGCCGGTGGACGAGCACCTCGCGCCGAGCGGCCGCGTGATGGAGGTGCTCTCCGAGCACCAGTGCCAGGGCTGGCTCGAGGGCTACCTCCTCACGGGCCGGCACGGACTGTTCAACTGCTACGAGGCCTTCATCCACATCGTGGACTCGATGTTCAACCAGCACGCGAAATGGCTGAAGGTGACGCGTGGCATCCCGTGGCGGCGACCGCTCGCGTCGCTCAACTACCTGCTCAGCTCGCACGTCTGGCGCCAGGATCACAACGGCTTCTCGCACCAGGATCCCGGCTTCATCGACCACGTCGTGAACAAGAAGGCGGAGATCATCCGCGTCTACCTGCCGCCCGACGCGAACTGCCTGCTCTCCGTCGCCGACCACTGCCTGCGGAGCCGCCACTACGTGAACGTGATCGTGGCGGGCAAGCAGCCGGCGCTCCAGTTCCTCCCCATGGACGAGGCGATCCTCCACTGCACGCGCGGGATCGGGATCTGGGAATGGGCGTCGAACGACGCGGGGGGCGAGCCCGACGTCGTGCTCGGCTGCTGCGGCGACGTGCCGACGCTCGAGACGCTCGCGGCCACCGCGATCCTGAGGGAGCGGCTGCCCGAGTTGAAGGTCCGCGTCGTCAACGTCGTCGATCTCATGCGGCTGCAGCCCGAGAGCGAGCACCCGCACGGGCTCTCCGAGCGAGAGTTCGACTCGCTCTTCACGACGTCGAAGCCGGTCGTCTTCGCCTACCACGGCTACCCGTGGCTCGTCCATCGGCTCACGTACCGGCGCACGAACCACGCCAACATCCACGTGCGCGGCTACAAGGAGGAGGGGACGACGACCACCCCGTTCGACATGGTCATGCTCAACGATCTCGACCGGTACCACCTCGTCACGGACGTGATCGACCGGGTTCCCGGGCTCGGCGACCGCGCCGGCCACCTGCGGCAGGAGATGGAGGACTCGCGCCTGCGCGCCCGTGCGTACGCGCGCGAGCACGGCGAGGACGCGCCCGGCGTGGCCGAGTGGCGCTGGCAACCGGGATCCGTGACGGCGCCCTGACGGGGAATCCGCAGACACCGTCCGGTCGCGTACCGATCCACACGCCGCGCTCTGCGGCGTAGGCTGCACGGCATGGAGTCGATGATGTGGGCGGTGCGGAAGGGCCGCGCCGCGGCCGGTCTGGAGCTCGTCGAGCTGCCCGTTCCCACAGTCGGCGACGACGAGGTGCTCGTCCGTGTCGAGGCGGCGAGCATCTGCGGCACCGATCTCCACATCTATCGCTGGGACGAGTGGGCGCAGCGCCGTATCCGGCCGCCGCTCGTCCTCGGCCACGAGTTCGCCGGCACGATCGTCGAGACCGGCAAGCTCGTCCGGCACGCGAAGGAGGGCGACTACGTCTCGGCCGAGAGCCACGTCACGTGCGGCGTTTGCTTCAACTGCCGCACCGGCCGGGCGCACATGTGCGAGCGGACCCAGATCCTCGGCGTCGAGCGCGACGGCGCCTTCGCCGAGTACGTCGCCGTGCCGGAGAGCGTGATCTGGCAGAACGACCGGACGAAGCTGCCGCCGGAGATCGCGACGCTCCAGGAGCCGTTCGGGAACGCCGTCTTCGCCCTCGCGCACGCCGATCTCGCCGGCAAGACCGCCGGCATCCTCGGCTGCGGCCCCGTCGGCCTCTTCAGCATCGGCATCGCGCGTTCTTCCGGTGCGGGACGCATCCTCGCCTCCGACACGCGCCCCTTCCGGCTCGGGCTCGCGCAGCGGATGGGAGCGCACGCCGTCGTGGACGCGTCGCGTGAGGGCGCCGCCACCCTCGTCGAGCTGAACGAGGGCGAGCATCTCGACGTCGTGTTCGAGATGTCCGGCGCCCCCGAGGCGATCGCGACCGCCTTCGAGAGCGTCCGGCACGGCGGGCGCGTGATCCTCTTCGGCATTCCGGCGCGTCCCGTCGAGCTAGACATCGCGGAGGCGCTGATCTTCAAGAACCTCGACGTCTCGGCCGTCAGCGGCCGCCAGGTCTGGGCCACGTGGTATCGCACCCAGTGGCTGCTCGAGCACGGCATCGTCGACCTCCGCCCCCTGATCACAGAGGAGTGCGGGCTCGAGGACTTCGAGCGCGCCTTCGAGCTGCTCGCGAGCGGCGACGCTTGCAAGATCGTCCTCCGTCCGCAGAGCGTGGCGGCGGAAGTGGCGGCCTGATGGCGCTCGCGGGGGAGATCCGGGACGAGCTCGACGCACTTCGCTCGGCGGGCACGTACAAGCAGTTCAACGTCCTCGAGAGCCCGCAGGGGCCGGTTGTGCGCATGGCCGGCCGCGGAGACGTGATCGTGCTCTCCTCGAACAACTACCTCGGGCTCGCCGATCATCCGGACGTCGTAGAGGCTGGGATCGAGGGGCTGCGCCGCTACGGAGCCGGCACCGCGTCCGTCCGCTTCATCTGCGGGACGTTCGCGCCGCACCTGGAGCTCGAGCGCGATCTCGCCGAGCTGTCCGAGACCGAGGCCGCGTTGACGTACGTCTCCTGCTGGAACGCGAACGAGGCGGTCATCCCGAGCCTCACCGACGAGCGGACGGTGCTGATCTCGGACGAGCTCAACCATGCGTCGATCATCGACGGCGTCCGTCTCGCCAAGCCGGAACGCAAGCTCGTCTACAAGCACTCCGACATGGACGAGCTGCGCGCGGCGCTCGAGTCGTGCGAGCGGAGCCAGCGGAAGCTGATCCTCACGGACGGCGTCTTCTCGATGGAGGGCGACCTCACCCGGCTCCCGGACATCCTCGAGCTCGCACGCAGCCACGACGCCCTCGTGCTCGTCGACGACTCGCACGGCGTCGGCGTTGTCGGCGCCACCGGCCGCGGAGTCGCGGAGCACTACGGCGTTCTCGGGGAGGTGGACGTTTTCACCGGCACCCTCGGGAAGGCGCTCGGCGGGGCCGCCGGCGGTTACGTCGCGGCGAGCGAGGAGGTCTGCGACTTCCTCGCGCAGCGCTCCCGGCCCCAGCTCTTCTCGAACGCGCTCCCGCCGACCGTCGCGTGCTCGGCCCGCGCCGCCGTGCGTGTGCTGCGCGAGCGGCCCGACCTCGTCGCGCGCCTGCACGAGAACACGCGCTGGTTCCGCGCCGCGCTGCGGGACCGGGGCTTCGACCCGCTGCCCGGCGAGGCGGCGATCATCCCGATCATCGTCGGCGAGACGGCGCGGGCGATCGAGCTCTCCCAGAAGCTGCTCGACCGCGGCGTCTTCGTCACCGGCTTCGGCTATCCGGTCGTGCCGGAGGGGACGGCGCGGGTCCGCGTCCAGATGTCGGCTGCCCTCGAGCCTGTTCATCTCGAGCGCGCGCTCGAGGTCTTCGTGACCGTCGGGCGCGAGAGCGGCCTGCTGACGAGCTGACTAGCGAGCGCGCTCGAAGATGACGAGCACGACGAGGTGCTCGTACGCGGCGAAGCGATGGTCCGCGCCAGCCTCGACGAAGACCGCGTCGCCCTCCTGCACCGGCACGGCTTCCCCCGAGACCTCGAGCACGCCGGAGCCCTCGAGCACGACATAGACCTCGTCGTCCGCATGTGACTGCTGCCGGTCCGGCTCCGGGGCCGCGAGGACGTAGACGCCGAGCTGAATCCCCTCGGACTCGTGGACGATCTCGTAGCCGCCACCCGCCGCGCGGAGGCGCTCGACGGCGGTCTTGACGCCGAAGGCGTGCACGGCGGGACGTTACCCTGTCGGGGCGGTCTCACGGACGGCGACGGAAACCACGCCCGGCACGAGCCGCAGGCGACGCGCGACGATCTCGCGCTGCTCCTCCGAATCGAAGCGTCCTGCGATCTCGACCACGCCCTCCTCGACGTGGAGCTCGAACTCGCGCGGGTCGAGCCACAGCTCGTGGAGCAGAACCTGTGCGCGGATCTCGGTCTCGATCCGGTCGTCGGTCGCGGCGAAGGCGCGAACGAGGTCCGCGCGTGTCACGATCCCGACGAGCCGGCCGTCCTCGACGACCGGGAGCCGGTTGACTGCGCGGTCGAGCATCAGCCCCGCTGCAGCGTCGACGCGATTCCGTGGCGCGATCGTGATCGCCGGCGCCGTCATGGCGTCGGCGGCAGTGCGCGCATCCGCCTTGCCCTCCGCGGTTGTCCCGCGGTGCCTGCGGCGGCCGCTCCCAGCATCGGGCGGCCTCCGCTCCTTCGCAAGGATGTCCGCCTCGCTCACTACTCCGAGCAGCTCCCCGTCCTCGGTCGTGACCGGCAGGCCCGAGATGCCGGCCCCGGACAGCAAGCGCGCAACGTCCTTGAGACTCGTGCCCGGACGCACGCTCAGGACGTCTCTCGTCATCACATCTTCGACCTTCAAGGCTGTGCCTCCTTGGTTTCGAGCGCATCGTGCGCCCCCTCGGCCGCCGTTGCATCCGGCGGAGCGCTGCGCAGGCTGCGGGAAAGCCGCATCGCTCCTGCGGCGCTCCGCCGATGCGTGCCACGGGTCGCGGCACGAGGCTTGTCTGTACATACGGGCCAAAGAGTCCGGCGCATCCACCACGACGGCGCCCTCCACCCGGGGGGCGCCGTTCGCTTTTCAGAGCTCGCGAGACCTGCGGTCTCGCTCGCTTGCCGGGCGAAGAGCTTCGCTCTTCGCCCGGGGGTGAAGGAACTCGGGCCGGGGAGAGCGTGGTCTCCCGGCCCTCGTGCTGTCAGGGCTTGCTTGGGGCGCGGGAGGTTCGAGCGCCGCGCCTGGGGTCGCGTGGGGGCAGGCCGCCTGCGGCGGCGTGTCCGCCCGCGACAGGTTCGGCGGTGTCGTAACCCACGGTTACGCCACCGCCCTGCGCCAATGTGGCTTCGGGGCCGCTTCAACCCTCAGCTGTGCCCAGGGCCGGAGGCCGAACCGCGCTCGCGCCGGCCTCCGCCGCGCGCGAGCGCACCAGGCAGGCCTCCCGTCCACAGCATCCCAAAGCAAAAACAGCACGCAGCGCGGGCGAGACCACGCTCTCGCCCACGCGGAGTTCCGTTACCCAGCGAGCGGGTGCGGAGCACCCGATCGCTGGCGGTCCCTACCAGCTCTTCGCGCGCCGCAGGGAGTGCGGCTCGGCGACTCGGACGCGGGCGTCGACTGCGAGGCAGCGGTCGGGCAGCGCGAGCACCGGGTTGAGGTCGAGCTCCGCCACCTCCGGCAGGTCGTCGGCGAGGAGCGAGAGGCGCAGGAGGAGGTCGACGAGCGCGGCTTCGTCCGCGGGCGGCAGGCCGCGGAAGCCGGCGACGAGGCGTCCGGCCTTGCCGGCGCGGACGAGCTCCTCGGCGTCGTGGTCCGTCAGCGGCGCCAGCCGGAACTGCGCCTGCCCGATCAGCTCCGCGAGAATGCCGCCGGGCCCGAAGGCCACGAGCGGCCCGAAGACAGGATCCTGCACGGCGCCCGCCAGGAGCTCGGCGGCGCCGCGGACGTAGGGCTGCACGAGGAGCGGCCCGCCGAGCTGCTCCCCGGCCGCGAGCACGGCCTTCTCGTCGGCGAGGTCGAGGATGACGCCGCCCTGCTCTGTCTTGTGCACGCCGGGAGCGGCAGTCTTCAGAACGACCGGGAAGCCGAGCTCGCGTGCCGCCTCGACGGCCGCCGCGGGCGTCGGGACGACCCGTTCCGGCACGAGCGGCAGGCCGTACGCCTCGAGCAGGCGGCGAGCCTGGTCGGGGTCGAGCCAGCCTTCGCCTCCGGCCGAGAGCGCCTCGGCCACGACGGCCTCGGCCGTCTCCCGGTCGCGCTCCAGGTCGAGCACGGTGCCGGCCGGCCGACGGAGCCACTCGCCGCGCTCCGCAGCACGGCTGAGCGCCCGGGCAGCGGCCTCCGGATAGGAGAAGGCAGGAACCGGTGCGACGCTGCGCAGCGTCTCCGGGGCGCCGCGGGCGCTCAGGAACACGCAGAGGACGGGCTTCTCGCCGGCGTCGGCTGCGGCGACACTGATCGCCTTGCCCACCTCGTCCTCGTTCACGCCGACCGTCGGCACGAAGAGGACGATGACGGAGTCGATGACCGGGTCCGCGAGCAGGAGCGGCAGGACGTCTCCGAAGCTCTTCGCGTTCGCGCCCCCGAGCATGTCCACCGGGTTCGCGAAGCTCGCCTCGTCCGGCAGGAGGGCGGCGAGCGCGGCCCGCGTCTCCTCGCTGGGCATTGGCAGCTCGAGCCCGAGCGACTCGCATGCGTCCGCGGCGAGGATGCCCAGACCGCCGGCGTTCGTGAGCACCGCGACGCGCCGGCCGTGCGGCACCGGCTGCGCGTACAGCGTGGCCGCGACGTCGATGAGCTCGTCGAGCGTCGCCGTCCGGATCACGCCCGCCTGGTGGAAGAGAGCGTCGATGGCGGCCTCGGAGCCGGCTAGGGCGGCAGTGTGGGAGCTCGCCGCCCTGCTCCCCGCGCGCGTCGTGCCGCCCTTCATGGCGAGGATCGGCTTCGTCCGCGCGACCCGGCGTGCGATGCGGGCGAACGCTCGCGGGTTCCCGAACGACTCGAGGTAGAGCATGACCATCTCGGTCGCGTCGTCGTCCTCCCACCACTCGAGCAGGTCGTTGGACGAGACGTCGACCTTGTTCCCGATGGAGACGAACGACGTGAGACCGAGCCCGCGGGTCGTCGCCCGCTCGAGCACCGCGAGCCCGAGGGCGCCGCTCTGGGACGAGAAGCCGATCTTGCCCTTCGGAAACGGCCGCGGCCCGAACGTCGCGTTGAGGTTCACGAGCGACGAGGAGATGCCGAGGCAGTTCGGCCCGACCACGCGCGCGCCGTGTGCGCGCGCGAGCGCGAGCAGCTGGTCCTGGCGCTCGGCTCCCTCGGCGCCGGTCTCGGCGAAGCCGGCGGAGATGACGACGAGCGCGCGGACGCCGGCGTCGAGTGCCTCTTCGGCGGCGTCGAGGACTCCCGAGCCGGGCACGCAGATGACGGCGACGTCGACCTCGTCGGGGATCTCGGCGACGCTGCGGAAGGCATGGACGCCCGCGACGGGATCGCCGCCCCGGTTGACGGGATAGGCCGAGCCCGTGAAGTCCGCCGCGAGGATGTTGCGGAAGAGCTCGCCGCCGATCGAGCCGCGGCGGCGCGAGGCTCCGATCACGGCCACCGAGGCGGGCGCGAAGAACGGTTCGAGCGAGGCGTGCACGGCAGCGTGGTCGCGGGCGGCGACGTGCTCGCGGTAGTCGCTCGTGGAGGTGATCGGGAACCGGATCTCGAGCTCGCCGCCGCTCGAGGCGCGGGTGACGTCGAAGCCGGCGTCCTGAAACACGCTGAGCATCGCGTCGTTGTCGCTGAGCACGTCGGCCACGAACTCGTCGATGCCCGCCTGCGCGGCTCGCTCGGCGAGGCGCTCGAGCAGGCGGGTGCCGATGCCCCGGCGTTGGTAGCCGTCCGCGACGGTGAACGCGACCTCTGCTGCGCGCGGGTCGCGGAGCCGCACCCAGTTCGCGAGGGCGACGACATTGCCCTCGAGGCAGCCGAGGAGCGCCCCGCGCTCGGCCCAGTCGGGATCGAGGACCGGCTCGACGAACTTCGGCCCGACCGTCGAGAAGCCGTGGAAGCGGAGGTAGCGGCTCTGGTCGGAGAGCGCGGCGAAGAACTCGACGAGCGCGTCCGCGTCCGCTGCGACGGGAGCGCGCAGGCGGAGCGTCGAGCCGTCGCGGAGGATGACGTCGGTTGCCTCGGGCGCGGTCGCTGCCATCGTGTCAGGCGGCCACCGGGCGCTCGAGTGGCTGGGTCGTGCCGCGGACGACGAGCACCGGGCAGGGCGCCGAGTGGACGAGGCCGGTCGAGACGCTGCCGGAGAAGAGCCGCCGCGCCGCTCCCCAGCCGTGCGAGCCGACGACGATCAATCGTGCGTCGCGATCGCTCGCGACCCGGCAGATCTCATCGACGACGGCTCCGTCGGCGGCCACGGTGAAGCACGGTAGCTCCGCAGCGGAGGCGTCTGCGGCGACGGCATCGACGACGTTCTCGACGCGTCCGCGCTCCGCCTCCGTCAGGCGGGCGACGACGTCGGAGTAGCCGTAGCCGCTGTAGCCGACGGCCGGCAGGGTCGCGTGCGCGACGGAGACGACGAGCAGCGGAGCGTCCAGGAGTCGTGCGAGGTCGAACGCATCCTGCTGAGCCTCCGTCGCAGAAGGGGAGCCGTCGGTTGCGAAGAGGATCGGTCTCGTGTCACGCATCGTGTCCTCCTTGCCTGGCACGGCCTCAGTGTTCCCCCAGCCCGTCCGAGCGGCATCCGGGGGGCCACGCCACGGGCTGCGGGAATACCCCGACACCGGCCGGGCGCCGCCGGCCGGAGCCGTCGTGAGTACGCTCCGCAAGCGATGGTCGGCGTCCACCACTCGGTCGCGTTCGCGGTGCTCGGCGTGACGTTCGCCGCCACCGTGGTCGGCGCCTGGACGTACTACCGCCGCAGCGAGCCGCGCGGCCTGCTCACCCACCTGTTCGCCCTCGTGCAGACGCTGGTCGTGGCCCAGGTCGCGCTCGGGCTACTCCTCCTGTCGAGCCATCACCGGGCGCCCGACCGGCTCCATTACCTGTACGGCACGCTCGCACTGCTCGCCGTGCTCGCGCCGTGGCTCTACGCGCCGAGCGACCGGCGCGCCCGCCTCGCCTGGTTCACCGGCGCTACGCTCGCCGCAGGAGCGCTTGCGGCGCGGGCGTACATGACGGGGACATGAGCGGGTTCTTCACGCGGATCAACCCGACCCTCCGGGGTCTGCTCATCCTCGCCGCCGTGGCCGGGATCATCGTGGCCCTCCGGATCGAGAGCACGCTCGCCCTGCTCCTGTGGCTCGCACGCATCGCCTTCCTCGTCGCGATCGTGTACTTCGTCTACCTCATGTGGCGTGAGCGGCGCGCGGGCATCGCGATGTGGTCGCAGCGCGCCCAGTCGGTCTTCTACGGCTCGGCGGCCGTCGCCGTCGCCGACGTCGGCGTGTACTGGTACGGCGGCGCCGTCGGCTTCCAGGTGATCGCGTTCGTCGCAGTGCTCGCCTGCTGCGGTTTCGCCATGTGGCGCACCTGGCGCGACGAGCACACCTACTCCTAGCTGAGAGCGCACGACGGTGACGCGAGGTTCGAGCCGTATCTGGGGTGCTCGTGGGTTCGAGTCCGGTTAGTTCCATCGGCCCGTTGCACTTATGACAACGTTTGCCCTGCAAATCGGGGATGAGCGATGTACCGGTCGCTCGCGAGGAAACTGGACATCACTCAAACCCTGCAGTGACAGGAAAGGGCGGGTTCGGGTGCTCGCGAGGCGCAGTCTGAGACGCTTGCAGCAGCGCCTCGGCGAAGCGCTCGTACGACCATTCCTGCGTTGACCTTCGTCAGAGGCGGACCGGCCCGTTGATAGCGTCGGATTCCCAGGTGATGTCCTGATCGGGGCTCACGCGCGTGTTCTCGAGGCGGTCATCGGCGAGGAGACGATTCACGCAGGCGGCTGGTGCGCCGAGGTAGGTCGTCTGCATTTCGACGTCGGTGGCGACACACCAGGCACGGTCGTCGGGCCACCAGAGACTCGGGCTTTGATACCTCGCCGCTGCGCCCCAAACAGGGTCGAGTTCTCGCGCGTCAGTGAACCCGTCGGTAAACGACTTCTCCGGTACGGCGTCGAGTGGACCGCAGGCCACGATCATGGGGCGGCTCGGCATGGTCAGACGCGGCAGCGTCGAGTCGGATCGCAGGCCGACCATGAAGCCGTAGCCTTCCCACACCCCACACCAGACCCGGTCTGGGGTGAGCGTGAACTCGGCGAGGACTTCGCACAGTACGCGCGTAAGGCGCAGCGGGAGTGAGTCGGACTGTGGGGGTCGGTCCCAGAGTCCCGGCTGCGTGCCCGAGTCGTCGGTGTGACCGGCAACAATCGAGGACCATTGCATCGCGGGGTGCGAGACCTTGCCATTGGCTTCAGCGACCTGGCGCCAGCGCACCTCACGCCACAGGACGCCGCCCACTTCCGCGTAGAACGGCTCGGCTTGTTCGTCGAGAGCACGAACCCGTCGATCGGGCTCACCAGCCTGCCTCCTCGCCGGGTGGAAGACCCTGGCGTATTCCTCGAAGACCTCGGGGAGCAGCCGGCGCACTTGAAGCGAGCTGTCGACGCCCGCGAGGACCCACGAGCCCGCCTGGCTGAGCCAGTCTGCATCCTCGACGACAGTCATGGCGCCCAAAGTGCGTTCAGCATCTGTCATACGGCCGGCTCCTGGATCGTACTAGCTCAGATCAGCGAACTCAGATCAGCGAACCCTCACTTACGCGTTCAAGGGCCCCACGGAGCTGCCGCTCGAGGGTGGGTCCGGCACACAGGCGCGGCGTCGCTCGCGAGTGGCTGCCGATCAGGACATCACCCTGGCGATCTGATGTTCTCAACGATCCCGTGTCCCAGGTCGTGCTCAAGAAGGACTCTTGAGTAGTTCGTACGAGAGGCTGGTGCAGCCCTCTCTCCGCCTTCGGTACTTCCGCGAAAGATTGAAGTTTCGGCCAACGCGACCGCTACCAGGCGAATTCCGGGGGTCGCCTGGTAGCGGCCGTGCAACACCCTGTCACGGCTACCGCGGCGAGCTTGTCTTCTTGTCAGTTACACGTGACATCGTTGGTCCGACTTGAGCCCTCGTAAGACGCCGGTGTGTACCCGGGCGCCGAAAACGTAACGGCGATTTGCCCATACCAGGGCCCAGGGTGGCAGCCCGTGCCATAACGGATATTTTCAGTTTTCGACGTGCCGTAACTGTCAACGCCCTTGGTCTCTTCCGGATACCCATTCAGATAGAGCGCGTCATGCCCAGTAACGGTAACGGCTTCGTCACACGTCCAGTCCCAGTGCCAGCTCATGTCGTTATAGGGACTAGAGTAGTGCACCAGGTGCGTGAGGTTTAGAACGCAGTAGATTGTCGCCTCTGGCGCTGAATTGGAACTCGTGGATGGCTGAAGTACGATTTGTACCGGCCCCGTAGCGGGGAGCGGTCGTCCGGCCTCACCTGCGAGGGGCAACATCAGCGCTGCAGCAGCGAAGAGAACGACAGCGCCAAGTAGCTTGGTGCGCACGTGCATTAGTCCACCTCCCGGTCGGGTTGACCAGCCAGCCGCAGGTGGCCTTGGTTTGGTGTCCGCCGGCTTCCCTTTGCTCGTCTTCGGCCGAGCGGCCGGTACGCAGCGGATACCGATGATGATTCAATCACAGCGGACTCCGATATGCCAACCGCCTCGCCGGGGCGGCGTGCCCTGCAGAGGGCGGAACGCCAGCAGCACTCGCAGCGCCATAACTGACACCACCACTCGCTCCTCTTCGGTCGCCTCGTTTGCCGTCAATACGCGAGCCGATCTCGTGAGAGAATGGCTAGAAGGCGGGCCAGCGGTTCAGGCGGGTTCATAAGCTGTCCGGTTAGGTCCATGCCCTGTCACAGGGCCAAAGTTGTCCTCCGACGAGCGCGACCGAACGGCCCTCCTGGGCGACACGGGCTCGTTAGAGCCCGGCCTTGTCGACCAGTCGGTTCGCCGTGTCGGGAGGGTTGTTGCCGATCACGCCGGGTATGGCGTGGTCGACGAGCCAGGCGCTGGTAGCGGCGGGTGTGCTCACATGATCAGCGAGATACAGGGCCGCGATTCCGGCGACTACCGGCGCGGCCATCGAGGTGCCGCTGATGCTGTTCGCGCCGCCGTTGAGCCAGTCGCTCGGGACTGCCACTCCGGGTGCGTAGGCGTCGACGCACGGGCCGAAATTCGAGAACGACGCTTTCGTGTCGGACGCGTCACTGGCAGCGGTCGTGAACACGTCCGGCACACGCGCCGGAGACGTGTTGCACGCGTTGCTCGAGCTGTTGCCTGCTGCGACGCTTACGAACACGCCCGATTCGACCATGCGGTTGACGGCGGCGTCCACGGCGGTGCTCACGGCCCCGCCGAGCGACATGTTCGCCACGGACCTGTCGGGAACATGATGCGCCGTGACCCAGTCGACGCCCGCAAGCACGCTTGCCGTGCTTCCGGAGCCGGAGCACGCGAGAACCTTGACGCCGACGAGTCTCACGAGCTTGGCCACTCCGTACTCCGTGCCTCCGGCGATCCCCGCGACGTGCGTGCCGTGCCCGTTGCAGTCCGAATTGTCGCTGTCGACGGTGTTCACGCCGAACGACGCCCGTGACCCGAAATCAGGATGGCCGACCTGTATTCCGGTATCGATGACGTAGACGGAGACGCCGGCACCCTCGGATGAATAGTGGTAGCTCGAATCGAGAGGCAGAAACTGCTGGTCGATCCGATCGAGATCCCACGGGGCGTTGATCTGCGTATGCGTAGCCTGTTCCTTGACGCGCTCATCCTGCTCGACATACCTGACCAGCCGGGAGTGCCGTAGTTCGCGAAGCTGCTTGTGGGTCAAATGCGCCGCGAAGCCCTCGAGGGCTGCGTCGTACTCGAACAGCGGCTTGGCCCTCACCCAGGAGGCGACTCTCTCATCCTCGGCCTTCGCCTTCCTTTCGGACCGCTTCGTCGGCTCGATCGGCAAACGGCCGTTCAGCACCACGATGTAGTGATGTGCGATGCGCCCGCTCCGGGCCTTGTGAATCGGTGCCTCCTCGCGCAGGGAGCCTTGTGCCGCGGCGGTGGCCGCGAGGACCATGAGCGCCGTCGCCGCCGCAACAGCGCAGCAACGCGACCACGCCACGCCGGACCTACGCCCGATCCACCCGAGCACGCGCCCCTCCAGTCTCGTACGCCCTCTCCGAACGTTACAGACGCCCGCTCGCCGATTCGGCTTGCCGAGATCGTTCGGTCCGGCTAGTCGTGTGGGCGACCGGTTGACTCCGGGCTCCCGAACGTCACCAGCGGTGCGCGCCACAGGGAGAACGACAGGTCGCGGCGGCCGCGCAGGGCCGCGACGGTCCTCACGACCCGCCTCAGGAGCAGCCAGGCAACGGTCAGGAGGAAGCCCGCGATCGGCACCTCCAGCACGGCGGCCGTCACGATCGCGGTCAGCTGCTCGCTCGTTCCCCACGACAGCGTGACGTCGAACCACGCGTCCACGGCGAGCAACGTCGCCGCGACGGTGAGCAACAGCACAACGAGCTGCCGTCGCCGCAGGGTCATCCACCCGGCGCATCCGAGGACCGCGACGAGGCCGAGGTCGTAGCCGATCCAGGCCGTCCGCCAGTCCCCTCCCGAAGACGTGCTCGGGAGCGTCGCGTTCAGATACACGATCCACGGGATCAGCGCCACCGCGCCACCACACGTGATCAGCAGGACCAGCAGGCGCCGTCGGCGGTTCAGCCGCACGTCGGGACGCTCCGCCACCTCGTCGAGCATTCGCGCGACCTCGTCTCGCTGCTGGGGGCTCCACGCCGCGATCACCTCACGGCTCGGCACACCTCCGGCACTCCGCACCCCCGAGGAGCGGACGACCGCGTCACTGTTCTCATCGCCGTGCACGTCTTCTCAGGTCGCTGAGGTCCCGGAGCGCCGGACAGCGAGGACAAGGGCTGCCGCGATGGACGGACGTGCCACGATCATCGCTCCCTGAATCTAACCAAAGCTCGCGGAGCGGGAGGCCGCGCGGCAGCCACTCCCGCTGCGCTTCGACTAGCCACGCGCTCGCCGCCGTCGCGGCAGAAACGCCCGCAGCGAGCCTCTGACCGCCGGCCGCTTCCCGCTGCAACAGGTCGCTCTTCACCGGCGTCGACGTCGACGCCGTGTGAGGATGAGGATCCGAGCGGGGCCTTTGGCCTCACCGAACTCGAAGGCGCCTGACGAGCCTTTCTCCGCCGACGGCTGCCGCGAGTAGCCCGCCGAGCACGCCGAGTTGGGCGGGGTCGTGCGTGGCGGTGTAGACAGTGAGGGCTGCGAGCGAGCCGGCGCAGGCGACTGCCCCCGCGAGCGAGAGGGCGACCCTGGTACGGGTGTCACCGACGACGCGCAAGGCGGCCAGGTTGACGGCGGCGAACACGATCAGGAAGCCTGCCGAGCCCATCAGGCTGATCCCCTGGATGTCTACGGTGTTGACGACCAGGAGCGTGCCGAGCGTCGTCGCGAGCAGGCCGCCGATCGGACGGTCCCAGATCGGCTCGCCGAGCCGCTCGGGCAGCTCGCCGTGGCGGGCCATCAGGTAGGTGAACTTGGCAGCACCGTAGAGGGTGGCGTTGATCGCGCTGGCAGTCGACACGACCGCGGCGACGGCGATCAGCTTGAAGCCGGCCGCTCCGAGAAACGGCCGGGCGGCCGCGGCCAGCACGTAGTCGCGCTCGCTCGCGATCGTCTTCGGCGCGAGGTTTCCGACAGCGACCAGCGCGACCAGCACATACAGGACGATCACGCTGCCGATCGCGATCAGGTAGGCGCGCGGAAGCGTCCGCTCCGGGTCTCGCGCGTCCTCGGAGGCGTTGGCGATCAGCTCGAAGCCCTCGTAGCCGAGGAAGATCAACGCACCTGCGTAGACGATCACGCCCAGCGACGGGAACGCGGACGGGGCGATCCGAGCAGGGTCGACCACGAACAGGCCGCCGACCACGAAGACGAGCAGCACGGCGAGCTTGAAGTAGACGAGCGCAGACTCGGCGCGGCCGACGACACGGGCGCCGAAGAGGTTGAACGCAGCGAAGCAGACGATCACGGCGCTGCCGAGGATCCGCCGCCAGACGCCGTTCGGGTCGAGACCGAGCAGAGCGGCCAGATAGGCACCGAAGGCCACCGCGTAGAGGCCGAGCATGACGAAGTAGCTCAGCCAGAGCAGAAGGTTCAGCGGCCCGGCAATGCGCCTGCCGAACGCACGGTCGAGGAACGCAGCGGTGCCGCCGCGGCTGTGCACGACAACAGACAGGCGCGCATAGGACACGCCCGTCAACGCTGCGACCGTCCCGCCGACGAGAAACGAGAGATAGGCCCCGGCGCCGGCCACCTGCACCGTCAGGCCGAGCACCGCGAAGATGCCGCCGCCGACCATGCCGCCGATGCCGATCGAGACCAGTGCGGCAAGCCCAAGACTTCTCGAGTGGCTCTGCTCACGGCTCACAGACAGAGAATCATCCCGTCTCGAGCGGTCGGCGGGTGCATGACTCTGCGTGCGGCCGATCCGTAGATCCCCGCGACGGAACAGCGAGCGGCCCGGATGCGGCTCGGGGCACCTCCCGTGCATCGTTGATCGGCGATAACCGATCGCAGGAGTCGAGATGAATTGCTTCGAGTGCGCCAAGCTGAACGACTCCGTCGCCGCCGTCGGCGTCTGCCGGCAGTGCGGTGTCGGCCTCTGCCTCGACCATCTCGTCGAGGCGCGCGAGTTCCGTGTCGGCGGCACGACCTACGGCTGCGGCCACGAGCTGCCGAGAGCGAAGCCGCTCGTCGGCCTTCCCGGGGGCATCGCCCGGCAGCACAGCCCGGGGGCGGCGTGAGCGCGACTCCAGCGGCTGCGCTGCGCGAGTCCGAGCTGGCGCTGCTGGCAAAGGCGCTCGGCCATCCTGCGCGTGTCCGGATCGTGCGGTTGCTGCTGGCGAAGGACGCCTGCTGCTGCGGCGAGATCGTGGCCGAGCTGCCCCTCGCCCAGGCAACCGTCTCGCAGCACCTGAAGGTGCTGAAGGAGGCCGGTCTCGTCGTGGGCGAGATCGAGGGGCCGCGCGTCTCGCTACTGCGCGAGCCGGGAGCGGCTGGCGGCGCTCCACGAGCAGCTCGGCGTTCTGCTCGAGGAGGCGACGGAGGTGGATACTCGTGGCTGTGACTGAGGTCGAGCCCCGGCCGGAGCCGGCCACGCCCTCGGAGGAAGCTGCCGTGCTCGGAAGGCTCTCCACGCTCGACCGCTTCCTGCCGCTCTGGATCGGTCTGGCGATGGGTGCCGGGCTGGGCCTCGGCCGGTTGATCCCTTCCCTCAACGACGGTCTCGACAAGCTCCAGGTCGGAACCGTGTCGCTGCCGATCGCGCTCGGGCTGCTCCTGATGATGTACCCCGTGCTGGCCAAGGTGCGCTACGAGGAGCTCGGCCACGCCAAGCACGACGGCGTCTCCAACCGCGTCTTCTTCGGCTGGTCGCTCTTCCTCTCCTGGGTCATCGGTCCGGCGCTGATGTTCGCGCTCGCCTGGCTGCTGCTGCCGCACCAGCCCGCCTACCGCACGGGTGTGATCATCGTCGGTCTCGCCCGATGTATCGCGATGGTGCTGATCTGGAACGACCTGGCCGGAGGAGACCGCGACCGCACCGCCCTCCTGGTCGTCTTCAACGCCCTGTTCCAGGTCGCCGCCTACTCGCTGCTCGGCTACTTCTACCTGACCGTCCTGCCAGGCTGGCTCGGCCTCGACACGCAGGGCTTCCAGGTCGGCATCTGGGAGGTCGCCAAGACGGTGCTGATCTTTCTCGGCATCCCGCTCACCGCCGGCTACCTCACCCGCCGCGTCGGCCTGAAACGGAAGGGCCGCGACTGGTACGAGGCTCGCTTCCTGCCCAGGATCAGCCCGGTCACGCTCTACGGCCTGCTGTTCACGATCGTGCTCCTGTTCGCGATTCAGGGCGACCGGATCACCTCGCAGCCGCTCGATGTCGCCCGCATCGCGCTACCGCTCCTCGCCTACTTCGCACTCATGTGGAGCGCCGGCTTCGCGCTCGGGAAGGCGATCGGGCTCCCGTACGCGCAGACCGCGAGCATGGGCTTCACCGTCGCCTCCAACGACTTCGAGCTCGCGATCGCCGTCGCCGTCGGCGTCTTCGGCGCCGCGTCCGGCCAAGCCCTCGCCGGCGTCGTCGGGCCGCTGATCGAGGTACCGGTGCTCGTGGCTCTCGTCTACGTCGCGCTCTGGGCACGCCGTTTCTGGCCCCGGCCGGCGGGTCGACTCGCCGTCCAGTAGGCGTTACTCGCGCCTACGCCTCGACGCGGGCGGCGGCGCCGTCCAACGCTGCGAGCGCCTCGCGGATGGGGACGTGGCGGCCGACGAAGATCGGCGTGTCGCGCTCCGTGTAGCTCGACGCCTCGCTCTCCCGCAGGCGCAGCATCAGGTGCATGAAGTCGGCGGGCTCCTCGCACTCGAACGCCGTCATGAACTCCTGGTCGTCGATCCCGAACGAGTACGTCGTGTGGTTCTTGATCCCGGGAAACTCCTCGCGGCCGATCACCATGTGCTCGTTCATCGCCCGCTGCCGGTCGGCCTCCGTGAGCGCGTACCAGGGCCGCACCTTCACGAACGGGTAGACGACGAGGTAGGGGAGACCGTGCGGAGTGATCTTGCGCGCCTTGCGCGCGCTCGTGTACTGCGAGGCCCTCGTCGTCGCGAGATACGAGTACGGCGTCTCGAGCCAGCCGGCGAGCGGCGTGCCGTTCAGAGCGGCACCGAGTTCGCCGAGCAGGTCGTAGCGCTCGCCGATCTTCCAGAGGAAGAAGTCGCAGTCGGGCCGGACGCCCGCCGTCGTGTACGGGCGGAGGTGCTCGAACCGCGCGGCGAAGTCCTCGACGACGTCCGCGAACGCCTCCTTGTGCGCCTGCCGCTCCTCGACCGGCAGCCGCCGCCAGGCCGGATCGACCTTGTAGAAGGTGTAGGCGACGTACTGCCCCTGCTCCATCGGCAGGATGGTAGCCGTGGCCTCACGCCTGCAGAACCAGCTGAAGGGCCTTCCGGCAAAGCCGGGCGTCTACCTGTTCCACGGCGCGGACGGCGACGTGCTCTATGTCGGCAAGGCGAAGTCGCTCCGCTCCCGCGTCCGCTCCTACTTCCAGAAGACGACGGACGGCCGCGCCCAGATCCGGCAGCTGCCGGCGCGGGTGGAGGACGTCGAGGTCATCGTCACCGGCAGCGAGGTCGAGGCGCTCCATCTCGAGCAGAACCTCGTCAAGCGGCACCGGCCGCCGTTCAACGTCCGGCTGCGCGACGACAAGTCGTTCCCGTACATCGCGGTCACGGTCGAGGACGAGTACCCGCGCGTCATGTTCACGCGCGAGCGGCACCGGCCCGGCGTCTGGTACTTCGGCCCGTACGCGAACGCGAAGAAGGTGCGCGACACGCTCGACGTCCTCAACCGCGTCTTCCGCTACCGGCCCTGCGAGGGGCCGAAGCCCGGCCGGCACAGCGGTATTCCCTGCCTCGACTACCACATCGACCGCTGCCTCGCGCCCTGCGTGGGCTACGTCTCGCAGGAGGACTACCGCGCGATCGTGAACGGCGTGATCGAGTTCCTCTCCGGCGACGTGAAGCCGATCCAGCGCGAGCTCGAGCGGCAGATGCAGGAGGCGGCGGCCGGCGAGCGCTTCGAGGACGCGGCCCGCTATCGCAACCGTCTCTTCGCCGTCCAGCATCTCGTCGAGCGCCAGGCCGTCGAGCGGCAGTCGGTCGGGACGGTGGACGTGATCGGGTTCGCTGCGGAGGGCGACCGCGCCGTCGTCCAGATCTTCCCGCTGCGCGGCGGCAAGATGGTCGACCGCCATTCCTTCCACCTCGAGAACGTCGGCGGCCAGGACGTGACGACGATCCTCGAGTCGTTCGGGCTCGAGTACTACGGCAGCGCGCCGAGCGTGCCGCCGCAGATCGTCGTGCCCCGGGACGCGGGCGACCTCTCGGCGCTCGCCGAGCTGCTGTCGGAGCGGCGCGGGGCGAAGGTCGAGATCCGCAGCGCCGAGCGGGGGGAGAAGCGGCGGCTGCAGCGGCTCGCCGACGAGAACGCGCTCCACGTGCTCACGAGCGACCTCGCCCAGGGCGAGCAGCGCCGCCGGCGGCGGGTCGAGGCGCTCGAGCAGCTGCGCGAGACGCTCAACCTCGAGTCGCTGCCGCTGCGGATCGAGTGCTACGACGTCTCCACGGCGATGGGGCAGGACAACGTCGGCTCGCTCGTCGTCTTCCAGGACGGGCTGCCGAAGAAGGCGCACTACCGCAAGTTCGCGATCCGCGGCCAGGAGGGGATGGACGACTTCGCCGCGATGGGGGAGATGATCTCCCGCCGCTTCGCGCGGTTGGCCTCGCACTCTCGGACGGCTGCGGCTCCCGCCGGGCAGAGCCCGGCTCCGCCGCCGCCTGACGGCGCTGCCGGCACGGTGCCTGCCGGCCCCGTGCAGAGCACTGTGACCTCCGGCCCCGCACCGTCAGCGCCGCCCCGAGAGCACGAGGAGTATCAGTACGACGAGTCGTTCGCCGCGACCCCGAACCTCGTGGTCGTGGACGGCGGCAAGGGACAGCTCGCCGCGGCGCTCGCCGCGATGCGGGCGTTCGACCTGCCGCGCGTCGCGGTCGTCGCGCTCGCGAAGCGGGAGGAGGAGGTGTTCGTGCCGGGACGGGCGAGGCCCGTCGTCCTCTCGCGCCACGACCCCGGGCTCCAGCTCCTGCAACGGATCCGGGACGAGGCGCACCGCTTCGCCGTCGGCTTCCACCGGCAGCGGCGCTCCTCGCGGGGATTCAGCTCGCTCTTCGACGAGCTCGAGGGCGTCGGCCCGGCGCGGCGGCGGGCGCTCCTCAACCACTTCGGCTCGGTCGAGGCGATGCTCGCCGCGACGCCCGAGGAGCTCGAAGGAGTCCCGGGTGTTCCCGCCAAGGTCGCGCGGAGCGTCTACGCGCAGTTGCACAAGACAGGACGGGGTTGATGCCCGCCTTCTGCTCGCGCTGCGGCGCTCCGATCGGCCTTCGCGCCCCGGCCGTCTGCCCGGGCTGCGGGAAGGAGCACTGGCTGCAGGCGAGTCGTGCTGCAGCCGCTCTCGTCGTGCACGACGGCAGGCTGCTCCTGACGCGGCGCGCGCACGAGCCATGGCTCGGCCGCTGGTGCGCTCCGTCGGGGTTCTGCGACGGCCCGGAGCATCCGGCGGCGACCGCCGAGCGGGAGACGCTCGAGGAGGTTGGCCTCCGCATCCGCGTGACGGGCTATCTCGGCCACTGGATCGACGAGTACCTGCCCGGCGAGGAGGACGGCGTCGAGGCGCAGTGGTGCGCCGTCTCCTACTACCACGCGGTCCCCGCCGGCGGGCTCGAGCTCCGTTGCCGGCCGGGCGAGGTGAGCGAGGCTCGCTGGTTCGCGCCGGGCGAGCTGCCGCCCGAGCTCGCACCGCCGCTGAACGGGCCGCGCATCTTCGCCGCCTGGGACGGTGCGCGTCCATCCGCGCCCGCCTGGCGGCCCGAGACGCGTGTCTGGCGATGCGCGCGGCGCGCAGCGCGTGCGGCCCGCGTCCGGCTCCGGCTCGGGCGCCGCCTCTCGGCCGAGGAATGGGTACCGGTAGTCCGCGGCCGGCACGAACGTCTCCTTGATCGTGCGCGGGCTGACCCAGCGGATGAGGTTCCACATCGAGCCCGCCTTGTCGTTCGTGCCGGAGGCGCGCGCGCCGCCGAACGGCTGCTGGCCGACGACGGCGCCCGTCGGCTTGTCGTTGACGTAGAAGTTGCCGGCGGCGTAGCGGAGCCGCTCCCGCGCCGTCTCCACCGCCCGCAGGTCGCGGGCGAAGACCGCGCCCGTCAGCGCGTACGCCGTCCCCTGGTCGACGAGGTCGAGCGCGTCCTCGTAGCGGGAGTCGTCGTAGACGAAGGCGGTCACGACGGGCCCGAACAGCTCCTCCTTCATCGTGCGGAAGTCGGGGTCGGACGTCTCGATCACCGTCGGCTCGACGAACCAGCCCTCGGCGTCGTCGTAGCCGCCGCCGGCGATCACCTGCGCCTTGCCGCCGGATGCCTTCGCCTCCTCGATCGCCTCCTTCTGCGTCGCGAAGGAGCTCGCGTCGATCACCGCGCCGACGAAGTTCGAGAAGTCGGCGACGTCGCCCATCTTCATCCCGCCGAGCTCGTCGGCGATGCGCTCGCGCACCTGCGGCCAGAGGCTGGCAGGCGCGAAGACGCGCGACGCTGCGGAGCACTTCTGGCCCTGGTACTCGAAGGAGCCGCGGAGGATCGCGGTCGCGAACGCCTCGGCGTCGGCGCTCGGGTGGGCGACGATGAAGTCCTTGCCACCGGTCTCGCCCACGAGTCGCGGGTAGTTGCGGTAGCCGGCGATGTTCTCGCCGACCGTCTTCCACATGCCCTGGAAGACCGGCGTCGAGCCGGTGAAGTGGATGCCGGCGAGGTGCTCGCTCCCGAGGACGGGATCGCCCACCGCGCCTCCCGAGCCGTAGACGAGATTGATCACGCCCGGCGGCAGGCCGGCCTCCTCGAACAGCTTCATCAGGAAGTGGGCGCTGACGGTGGAGGTGGAGGCGGGCTTCCAGACGACCGTGTTTCCCATCAGGGCCGGGGAGGTCGGCAGGTTGCCCGCGATCGACGTGAAGTTGAACGGCGTGACGGCGAAGACGAAGCCCTCGAGCGGGCGGTACTCCAGGCGGTTCCAGACGCCCGGCGAGGAGATCGGCTGCTCCTCGTAGATGCGGGTCATGTAGCTGACGTTGAAGCGCCAGAAGTCGATGAGCTCGCAGGCGGCGTCGATCTCGGCCTGATGGGCGGTCTTCGACTGGCCGAGCATCGTCGCCGCGTTGAGCGTCTGCCGCCACGGGCCGGCGAGCAGCTCCGCGGCGCGGAGGAAGATCGCGGCGCGGTCCTCCCACGGCGTCCGCGACCACGACTCCCCGGCCTCGGCGGCGGCGGCGATCGCGCGCTCGACCTCTGTTGCACCGCCCTTGTGCACGTCGCCGAGGACGTGCTCGCGCCGGTGCGGCATGACGGCTGCGAACGTGTCACCGGTACGGACCTCCTCGCCGCCGATCACGAGCGGGATGTCGAGCCGTTGCGACGAGAGCTCGTCGAGGCGCCGGCGGAGCTCGTCGCGCTCGGCGCTGCCCGGCTCGTAGCCGCGGACGGGCTCGTTGTGGGGAACGGGCGGCGCGGAAGATGCCGTGGCTGCTCATGCGGCGATTGTAGGAGCGGGCGACCGGAGCGCGACGCTTCAGCGTGCGCCGGGCGGACGGCCGCCGCCTCGCCCCCCTCCTAAGATTCGCGGTCGTGGCGGTGACGCAGGTCGCGTACGAGATCGACGGATGGGGAATCGGCGAGCTCGTAGTGGAGGACGACAGGTCGTGTGGCACGAGCTCCCATGGCCGCGGCCGGGCCTTTCCCCGGACCCATCCCAAACCCCCACCCACCCGGGGCTCGGGGCGGTCGTATCACAGAAGCCGTCACGCGCTGAGCGAGACTTCCTCGCGGAAGTGATCCAGCTGCTGCGCCGCTACTTCGTCGGCGATCCGGTGCCGCTCTGCGACGTGCCGGTCGACCTCGAGTACGAGACGCTGTTCCATACGCGCTGCGCGACAGCGCTGCGCGACGTCCCACGGGGCGAGGTCGTGACCTACGCCGAGCTCGCCGGCCTTGCCGACGCTCCCGGCGCGGCGCGCGCCGCCGGCACCTTCTGCGCCCGCAACCGGCTCGGGCTCTTCGTCCCGTGCCACCGCGTCGTCTCCGCCGCCGGCCTCGGCTCCTACGGCTCGCACGGCGTCGCCTACAAGAGCCGTCTGCTCGCCCTCGAGGGGTACGCGCATGCTGTCTGACGACCTCCGGGAGGAGCTGGCCGCGATCGCGCCCGAGCGGGAGTGCGACCGCCTCGCCGAGCTCTCCGGCCTCTTCCACGCGGCCGGCCGCGCCCACCTGCGAGGCCGTGGCAGCGTCGACGTCCATCTCGACGTCGCGAGCTCGACCGTCGCGCGCCGCGGCTTCAGCCTCCTGCGGGCGCTCGCGGTGCGCTCCGAGATCCGCACGTACAGCCGCACGGCCTTCGACCGTGCCACGCGCTACCAGCTGCACGTGGAAGGGACAGCGCCCGCGTACGCGGTCCTCCACCGGGCCGGAGTCCTCGACCGCTCTCACCGCCCGCTCGACCACCCGCCGCGGCGCGTCGTCGCCCGCCGCTGCTGCGCCGGCGCCTACCTGCGCGGTGCCCTGCTCGGCTCCGGGACGCTGAGCGGGCCGCGCGACGCGCACCTCGAGATCCGCACCGCCGAGACCGAGGGAGCGCGGTTCCTCGCCGACGCGGCGGCGCGGCTCGGTGGGGAGCTCCATGTCCAGGAGCGGGAATCGCACGCAGCCGCGTACGCGAAGGGGACCGAGTCGATCGCCGACGTGCTCGTCGCGGCAGGCGCCGTCGACGTCGTCCTCGCTCTCGAGGAGCGATCCGTGCTTGCCGCGACCCGGGCCGACGCCAACCGGCTCGCGAACGCCGACCATGCCAATCTCGTCCGGACGAGCCGCGCCGCGCACGCGCAACTCGAGGCGCTCGGCCGCCTCGACGTCGACGCACTTCCCGACGACCTCCGCGAGATCGCCCTCCTCCGCCTCCGTCATCCGACGGCCTCGACGGCGGAGCTCGCACGTCGCTGCAAGCCGGCCCTCTCGAAAGCTGCCGCGTACCGAAGATTCCGCCGGTTGCAGGAGCTTTCCGAGCCTGGCCAGCTGTCTCTTGTCACTTGCAAGTCTTCTAGCGCGGCAACAGTGGCGGCGTATACTCGCGGCTCGGCGGGTCCGTGCTCGTCCGGCGGTGGATTCAGACCCCGTCTGCCGCCAGGTCTCGAGCGGGGTGAAGGACCGGGAGGGTCGTCCTCGGAGCTTCCCGGTCCGCCCGCCGTACCCGGCTGCCCCGAGCCGACGCTGCGGGAAGGTGCCCGATTTCGGCGGCAGGACGCCCCGTTAGACTCGAAGCTGGCAATCGACGACGAGAGAGGGGTCAGAGATGGCGAAGATCAGGGTCGGGATCAACGGCTTCGGCCGCATCGGCCGCAACTTCCTCCGGGCGCAGCTGGAGCGCGGCGGCGACTTCGAGATCGTCGCGGCGAACGACATCGGCGACACGAAGACGATGGCGCACCTGCTCAAGTACGACTCCGTGCTCGGGCCGCTCGACGTGCCGGTCGAGGCGGGCGAAGGCCTGATCCGCGTCGGCGGGCACGAGATCAAGTTCCTCTCCGAGAAGGATCCGGCGAACCTGGCCTGGGAGGAACTCGGCGTCGACGTCGCGATCGAGTCGACCGGTCTCTTCACGAAGCGCGAGGCCGCCGAGAAGCACCTCCAGGCCGGCGCGCGCAAGGTCGTCATCTCGGCGCCGGCGACCGACCCCGATCTCACGGTCGTGCTCGGCGTCAACGACCGCGAGTACGACCCCGAGAAGCACGACATCATCTCGAACGCCTCGTGCACCACGAACTGCGTCGCCCCCGTCGCGAAGATCCTCCACGAGGAGTACGAGATCGAGCGCGGCTTCATGACGACGATCCACGCCTACACGAACGACCAGCGCATACTCGACCTCCCGCACAAGGACCTGCGGCGGGCACGCGCGGCCGCGATCAACCTCATCCCGACCTCGACGGGCGCGGCCCGCGCGATCGGGGTCGTCATGCCCGACCTCAAGGGGAAGGTCGACGGCATGTCGATGCGCGCGCCGGTCCCGACGGGCTCGATCGTCGACCTCGTCGTCCAGGTGGCGAAGGAGGCGACGGCCGAGGAGGTCAACGAGCTGTTCCGGTCGAAGGCCGATCAGGGCGACCTCGAGGGGATCCTCCAGTACACCGACGAGCCGATCGTCTCGAGCGACATCGTCCACTCGTCGTACTCGTCGATCTTCGACAGCGCGTTGACGATGGCGAACGGGAACCTCGTCAAGGTCTTCTCCTGGTACGACAACGAGTGGGGCTACAGCTGCCGGCTCGTCGATCTCGTCGCGAGGATCGGCCAGACGCTCCCGGCCACGGTCTCGGCGTAGGACGGCGGATCGGATGCGCGTGCCGCGCTCGGTTCGCGACGCCGACGTCACGGGCAAGACCGTGCTCGTCCGCGCCGACCTCAACGTGCCGCTCGAGGACGGTCGCATCGCCGACGACACGCGGATCCGGAGCTCCCTGCCGACGCTCGAGCTCCTGCTCGCGAACGGCGCCGCCGAGGTGCGCGTCTGCTCCCATCTGGGCCGGCCGAAGACCGAGGAGGACCGGGCGAGGTACGCGATCGCTCCGGTCGCGGAGCGGTTGCGCGAGCTGTTGCCCGACGAGCGGCTGCACGTGCTCGAGAACACCCGCTTCGACCCGGGGGAGACGAAGAACGAGGAGGCGTTCGCCCGCGAGCTCGCCGCCGGCTGCGACCTCTACGTCGACGACGCCTTCGGCTCGGCCCACCGTGCGCACGCCTCGACCGAGGGCGTCGCGCACGTGCTGCCGGCGTACGCGGGGCTTCTGCTGCTCGCCGAGCTCGAGCACCTCGGCCGGCTGCTCGGCGACCTCGAGCGGCCGTTCGTGCTCGTCTCCGGCGGGGCCAAGGTGGAGGACAAGCTCGGGGTTCTCCGCAACCTCGGCGGCAAGGCGGACTCCGTCCTCGTCGGCGGCAAGATGGCCGAGGAGCTGCGAGTCGAGAACCCGCTCGACTTCCCGGTCGAGCTGCCCGTCGACGTCGTCGCGGCCGCCGAGTTCGCGGCGGACGCGGAGTCGCGGGTCTGCGGCTACGACGAGCTTCCAGGCGGCTGGCTCGGGCTCGACATCGGCCCGGAGACGCGGGTGCGCTTCGTCGAGCGCCTGGCCGGCGCCCGCACGATCTTCTGGAACGGCCCGATGGGCGTCTTCGAATGGCCGCGCTTCGCCGCGGGAACGGCCGCCGTCGCAGAGGCGGTCGCCGCCAACGAGAACGCCTTCACCGTCGTCGGCGGTGCCGACTCGGTGCGCGCGCTGAACGAGCTCGGCCTCGCCGGCCGCGTCTCGTGGGTGTCGACCGGCGGCGGTGCGAGCCTCGAGCTGCTCGAGGGGAAGGAGCTGCCCGGGGTGGCAGCGATCCCGACGTGATGATCATCGCCGGCAACTGGAAGATGTTCCGCGGGCCCGATCCCGCCGCCCTCGCCGGGCTCGACGCGATCGTCTGCCCGCCCTTCACCCGGCTCCGCGACTGCGTCGACGCCGGTTTGACGACGTACGCGCAGAACGTCCACTGGGAGCAGGAGGGCGCGTACACCGGCGAGATCTCCGCGCCCCTGCTGCTCGAGCTCGGTGTCGTCGGCTCCCTCGTCGGCCACTCCGAACGGCGGCAGTTCTTCGGCGAGACGGACGAGAGCGTGGCGCGCCGCGCGGAGGCGGCGCTCGAGGCGGGCCTCGGCGTGATCGCCTGCGTCGGCGAGCTCGAGTCGGAGCGCGAGGCGGGGGAGACCGAGGCCGTGCTGCGGCGGCAGGTCTCCGTGCTGCCTGAGCACGAGCGCCTCGTCATCGCCTACGAGCCGGTCTGGGCGATCGGCACGGGCCGCACCGCGACGCCCGACCTCGCCCAGGAGGTGCACGCGTTCGTGAAGTCACTGCTCGACCGGCCCGTGCTCTACGGCGGCTCCGTCAAGCCTGAGAACGCCGCCGAGCTCCTCGCGCAGCCGGACGTGGACGGCGCGCTCGTCGGCGGCGCCTCCCTCGATGTCGACTCCTTCAAGGCGATATGCCAGACCGCCGCACGTATCCCCTCGTAGCCCTCGTCATCCTCGACGGCTGGGGCCTCGCACCGCCGGGGCCGGGCAACGCGGTCGAGCTCGCCGAGACGCCCGTCTTCGACCGGCTGTGGCGGGAGTACCCGCACGCGCAGCTCGCGGCCTCCGGCGAGGCGGTCGGGCTCCCCGCCGGGCAGATGGGCAACTCCGAGGTCGGCCATCTGACGATCGGCTCGGGCCGCATCCTCGACCAGGACCTGCAGCGGGTCAACCGGGCGGTCCGCGAGGGCTCGTTCGTGGAGAACGAGGCGCTGGTCGCGGCGTTCCGGCGCGCACGCGAGCGCGGCGGCGACGTGCACCTCCTCGGGCTCGTGTCCTACGGCGGCGTCCACTCCCACATCGACCATCTGCGCGCGCTGCTCGAGCTCTCCCGGCGCGAGGGGATGGAGGAGCGGACGTGGATCCACGCCTTCACCGACGGGCGCGACGTCGAGCCGACCTCCGCCGTGCGCGACCTCGCCGAGCTGCCGGACGAGCGGATCGCGACCGTGTCCGGCCGCTACTACGCGATGGACCGCGACCGCCGGTGGGAGCGAACGCAGCAGGCTGTCGACGCGATCGTCACGGGGACGGAGCCCACCGCCGACAGCGCGCCCGCAGCCGTCCAGGCGAGCTACGACGCCGGCGTGACCGACGAGTTCGTCGTCCCGATCGCTCTCGCCGGCCGGCCTCGTCTCGAGCCCGGCCGCGACGCCGCGATCTTCTTCAACTTCCGGCCCGACCGGGCGCGGCAGCTCTCCGAGAAGCTCGGGGCGCTCGGCGTCGACCTGACGACGATGACGCACTACCGCGACGACTTCGACTTCCCCGTCGCCTTCCCGGAGCACGTCGTGGACGGCGTGCTGGCCGAGATCGTCTCGGCGCACGGCCTGCGCCAGCTTCATGCCGCGGAGACCGAGAAGTACGCGCACGTGACGTACTTCCTCGACGGCGGCCGGGAGGAGCCGTTCCCGGGCGAGGAGCGGATCCTCGTCGACTCGCCTCGCGACGTGCCGAGCTACGACCACAAGCCGGAGATGTCCGCGCCCGAGGTGGCGGAGCGGATCGTCCGCGCCGTCTCCGACGACGGTTTCGCGCTCGTCGTCGTGAACTTCGCGAATCCCGACATGGTCGGGCACACGGGAGTGATCGAGGCGGCGGTGCGGGCGGTCGAGACGGCGGACGCGTGCCTGGGCCGGGTCGCCGACGCCGTGGAGCGCGAAGGCGGGGTCTGCCTCGTCATCGCCGACCACGGGAATGCAGAGACGCTCCTGCAGGAGGACGGGGTCAGTCCGCATACCGCGCACACGACGAATCCGGTGCCGGTGATCCTCACCGAACGCGGTGTCGCGTTACGGGACGGAGAGCTCTCGGACGTCGCTCCGACCCTGCTCGCGCTCCTCGGGCTCGAGCCGTCGCCGCTGATGTCGGGAGGAAATCTCGTCGTGAAGTCGTGACAATTCGGTCTATACTGCGACACCTTGTCGCTGCCCCAGCCTGATCATGGCATTCTGCGGAAGGCGCAGCGAGGCGACGAACGAGCCTTCTCGATCATCGTCCGCGCCTACCAGCTTCCGGTCTACAACTACGTCCTCCGGATGGTCGCCGACCGGTCTCTTGCCGAGGATCTCACGCAGGAGGTCTTCCTGCGCGTCTTCCAGGGGCTGCCGGGCTTCTCGCTGCGCTCGAAGTTCACGACCTGGCTCTTCCAGGTGACGAAGAACCGCGTCCTCGACGAGCTGCGCTCCGCCGAGCGTCGCCCGCGCGCCGTCGTCGATCTCGACGACATCCCGCCGCTCGAGGTTCTCGACGCGCCGTTCGAGCGGCTCGAGGCGATCGATGCGGTCTGGCGGGCCGTGGGGCGGCTCAGCGTCGACTTGAAGATGGCGCTGCTGCTGCGCGACGTCGTCGGCCTCTCCTACAGCGAGATCGCCGACTCGCTCGAGGTGACGCTGGCGACCGTGAAGTGGCGGATCTGGAAGGCGCGCGAGGACGTGCAGCTCGCGCTCGCGCGCGAGGGCATCGAGCTGTTCGGCACTCCGCCGGCGGTCGAGCAGGGTGCGCCGGCGGCGGTCTCGCTTCCCGTCGTCGGGCCGGCTTTTCCCGCCCCCGCCTAGCCCGGCCTACTGGCCGAGCTCGAGGCGCGCAGCGAGGAACTCGGGCAGCCCCGCCTCGCGCATCTCTTGCTGCGTCCGCTCGACGTCGTACTCGACACGGCGGAAGCTCGCCCGACCGTCCTCGAGATCGAGCAGGAGATAGGCGGCGCGGGGGTCGCCGTCGCGCGGCTGGCCGACGGAGCCGGGATTGAGCAGAGCGCGCAGCTCCCCGACCTCCGCCTCGGTCCCCGCGGCGGCCAGGCCGCCCTCGATCTCGTCCCCCGACGCGGTGACGAGGAGCGCGACATGGCTGTGCCCCACGAGCACGAGCGGGACGTCTGCGAGGGCGAGCGTGACGAGAGCCGCTTCGTCGGAGAGGACGTATTCCCAGATCGGGTCGCGCGCGCTGCCGTGATAGAGCGCCACTCCATGTGCAACTCCCTGTGGCTCGAGCCGGGTGAGCAGCGCCAGCGCCTGCGGCTCGAGCACCTCCCGCGTCCAGCCCGCGGCGACTGCGGCGTCGCCGCCGAACTCGGCGAGGTCGATCGTGCCTCGCACGGCGAGGTCGTGGTTGCCGGCGAGGCAGACGTCCGCCCGCTCGGTGATCGTGGCGCAGCACTCGTTGGGCCGGGGCCCGTAGCCGACGAGGTCTCCGAGACACCAGAGCTCGTCGGGGGCGTCAGCGTCGATCGCCTCGAGGACGGCCTCGAGCGCGTGGAGGTTCGAGTGGATGTCGGAGACGACTGCGACGCGCATGCGCAGCCGAGAACGCTAGCCCTGCCAGCACCGGCACCGTCGCCGCGACCTCCGAGGTGACGAAGAGCAGCAGTCCCCAGAGGCCGGCCGCAGCCCCCGTGACCGCGGCCGCTCCGAGCTTGCGCCGCCCCCCGACCACGACGCCGAGCAGGGCCGGCGCGAGTAGGTCGAGCCAGCCCATCACGGCCGATCCGAAGCTCGCTTGCTGCAGGCTCGGCAGCGGCGTGCCTGCCGCGTGGGGGAGAGCGACGGCCTCGAGTGCGTTCGTCGCCTCGCGGACGCCGCTCGTGCCCCAGACGAGGAGGATGTCGAGCGCCGCGAGCGCGACGAGGCCGAGCCTGAGCGACCACGCCGGAGCGACGAGCGCCGTGGCCGAGGCGGCGGCGAGGCACGCGCCGGCGATGAGCGCCACGCCCGCGGCGTCGCGCCCGAGCCCGTGCCCGAGCCAGGCTGCGAACCAGAGCCCGGCGGCGACCGGCGGCCAGAGCCACCAGCGTGGGCTGCCGCGGAAGAGCCCGCCGGCAGCGGCGAGCACGGGCGTGCCGAAGGTCGCGATGAGCGCGAGCCCATGCGGTCCCTGCGGCAGCCAGTTGAGGATCGCGACGCCTGCGCCGAGCAGCGCCGCCGGCACGAGAAGCCCGATCGAGCCGCGGCCGTGGTCGCCTGCCCGGCGAGACGGCGCTGCTGCCGTCGCGGCCTGCGCGGCGCAGAGGACGGCGTACGAGGGGACGAGGCCGAGAATCAGTCGTCGTCCGCGGCGTCCGGCGGGCCGGGGGCCTCGGGCAGGTTCCGGATGCCCTCGCGCGTGACGTACTTCGACCACGAGTCCTCTAGGGCCGCGATGAGCTCGGGGACGAAGCGCGGCGAGACGTTGACGCGGGCGACGACCGCGCCGGGCACGTCGCCCTCCTCGACCTCGTGCTCGATCCGCGCGAAGGTCAGCGTGAACTCGTACTGCGAGAAGCTGACGTTGGCGAAGTTGGCGTAGACGCCGCCGATCAGCTCCGCGGGCATCTGGATGTTGAGCCGGCGCTCGCCGGGCTCCGGCTCCGGTAGGCCGAGCTCGCCCTCGTCCATGCCCACATACTAGGGCCGTGCCTCCTCGCCTCCGTCTCCACCAGACGTTGCGGGTCGTCGTCGCGGTGCTCGCGACGGTCACCGGCGGCACGGTCGGCTTCCGCCTGACCATGCACGAGACGTGGCTCCAGTCGCTCTACCGCGCGGTGGTGACGACGACGCTCACGGGCCTCGACACGGTGCCGCGGGACAACGGCGCGCTCGTCCTCTCGATCATGCTCGTCCTCGTCGGTCTCACGATCATCGCGTACGCCGGTGCAGTTATCGTCGAGGCGATCGCCGGGGGCGTCTTCACCGGCGCACTCGCCGAGCGGCGGAGGGAGCGGAAGATCGAGCGCCTGCACGACCACTTCATCATCTGCGGCTACGGCCGCGTGGGCCGGCGCGTGGCCGAGGAGTTCCGGGCCGCGGGCGTCCCGTACGTCGTCGTCGACTTCCGCGAGGACTCCGTGGCGCGCGCGCACGAGCACGGCGACCTCATCGTCGAGGGCAACGCGACGGACGACGACGCGCTGGAGCGGGCAGGCCTCGAGCGCGCCCGGGGCCTCGTCGCCGCCTCCGATTCCGACAGCGACAACCTCTTCATCACGCTCTCGGCGCGCGCGGTGTCCGCCGACCTGACCATCGTCGCGCGGGCCTCGGGCGAACACGCGGAGCAGAAGCTGAGGCTGGCCGGCGCCGACCGCGTCGTGCTCCCGTACTCGACCGCCGGGCAGGTGATGGCGAACCTCGTGCTGAAGCCACAGGTGACGGCGTTCCTCGACACGGTGACGACGGCGACGGGCCGCGACCTGCAGCTCGCCGAGATCGAGGTGAGGCCGACGTGCCCGGTCGCAGGCCGGACGATCCGAGATCTGCGCATCCGCCACGAGACCGGCGCGATCGTGGTCGCGCTGCGCAAGCTCGACGGGACGTTCGACACCACGCCGGAGCCGGACACGCCGGTCGAGGTCGGCGACGTCCTGATCGGCGTCGGCTCCGCCGACGAGCTGCAGCGGCTCGAGGATCTCTTCGCTCCTCGCGAGGCCATTGCCGGCTGACCCGGTCAAGGAGCTTGCGGCCGCGCTGGCGGCTGCGGCCGGCGCCGAGCTCGAGCTCGAGCGCCCGAGCGAACCCGAGCACGGGGACTACGCGACGAACGTCGCGTTGCGGCTCGCCGGCGAGCGGCGCCGGGCGCCGCGCGAGCTCGCGGCCGAGATCGCCGGGGCCGCGGAGGGCATCGAGGCCGTCGAGCGGGCAGAGGTGGCAGGGCCGGGATTCGTCAACTTCTTCCTCCACGACTCCTGGTACGCGTCGACGCTCGAGGCGCTTCTCGCCGACGGGGACGCGTACGGCGGAGGCGCGGACGGGCCTGAGCGCGTGCAGGTCGAGATGGTCTCCGCGAACCCGACCGGCCCGATCCTCGTCTCGCACGCGCGCAACGGCGCCTACGGCGACGCGGTGGCCCGCCTGCTCGAGCTTGCCGGCCACGAGGTCGAGCGCGAGTACTACTACAACGACGCCGGCGGGCAGATGGACCGGTTCCGCGCCTCGGTAGAGGCGGTTCGGCGCGGCGAGCCGATCCCGGAGGACGGCTATCACGGCGAGTACGTCCAGGAGCTCGCGCGGCTCGACGGGGATCCCGTGCCGGTGATGCTCGAGGCGATCGAGGGGACGCTCGAGCGCTTCCGCATCCGCTTCGACTCCTGGCGCCTCCAGAGCGAGCTCGAGGGCCGGCTGCCGGAGCTCCTGCCCCGGCTGGACACGTACGAGCACGACGGCGCGCTCTGGGCGCGCTCGTCTGCCCACGGCGACGACGAGGATCGCGTCCTCCTGCGCTCGGGCGATCGCTCGCCGACCTACCGCGCTGCAGACGTGGCCTACCTCGTCGACAAGCTCGAGCGCGGCTTCGACCGCGCGATCTACGTGCTCGGCGCAGACCATCACGGCACCCGCAACTGGTACGCGGCCGTCGCGCGGATGCTCGGCTATGACCCGGGCCGCGTCGAGGTCCTCCTCTACCAGCTCGTCCACCTGACCCGCGGGGGAGAGCAGGCGAGGGTGTCGAAGCGGCGCGGCGACGTCGTCTTCCTCGACGAGTTCATGGACGAGATCGGCGTCGACGCCGCCCGCTGGTATCTCGTCAACCGCGGGCCGGACCAGACGATCGAGATCGACGTCGACGCCGCCGCCGAGCGCTCGCAGAAGAACCCCGTCTACTACGTCCAGTACGCGCACGCGCGAATCGCCGGGATCCTGCGCAACGCCGGCGAGGCAAGCTCGGGCCCCCGACTTGCGGGGCCCCTGGCGCCGGAGGAGCGCGAGCTCGTGAAGCGGCTCGCAGAGCTGCCTGGAACCGTGGCGGACGCGCTCGCGAAGCGCGGGCCCCAGGTCGTTCCCGCCTACGCGATCCGGGTCGCGGACGACTTCCATCGCTTCTATCACGAGCACCGCGTGCTCGAGAGCGAGCAGGAGGCGTTCCGGCTCGGCCTCTGCCGCGCCACGAGGACGGTGATCGCGCGCTGCCTCGATCTGGTGGGCGTCGAGGCGCCCGAGCGGATGTGATGACTCGGGCGCGGCCGACAGCCGACCCGATCGTGCCTGGCAGCTGACAGAGCTAGGATCGGCGGCTATGCACCTGTCCGACTCCTGGCCGCGGCCGGCCCTCTTGTCGAGGTCGGCTCCATGAGCATGTCGCGGCAGGCACCCGACCGCAACATCGCGATGGAGCTCGTCCGGGTCACCGAGGCGGGCGCGATGGCCGCTGCGCGCTGGATCGGCCGCGGCGACAAGGAGGCCGCCGACCAGGCCGCCGTCGACGCCATCCGTTACGTCCTCGACAGCGTCGACATGCAGGGCGTGGTCGTGATCGGCGAGGGGGAGAAGGACGAGGCGCCGATGCTGTACAACGGCGAGGAGGTCGGGAACGGCGACGGCCCGGCGGTGGACGTCGCCATCGACCCGCTCGAGGGGACGCGGCTGACGGCCCTCGGCCAGCCGGGTGCCATCTCGGTGATCGCGGTCGCGGAGCGCGGCACGATGCTCTTCCCGGGCGCTGCGTTCTACATGGAGAAGATCGCAGTCGGGCCGCACGCGATCGACGCGATCGACATCGAGCAGAGCCCGTCCGAGAACGTCCGCCGGGTGGCGGAGGCGCTCGGCAAGACGGCGCGCGAAGTCGATGTCGTCGTGCTCGAGCGCGAACGCCACGACGAGCTCATCGCCGAGCTGCGGGAGGCGGGGGCGCGAGTCCGCCTGATCCGCGACGGGGACGTCGCGCCGGCGATCGCCGCGGCCCAGCCCGGAACGAGCGTCGACATGCTCTACGGCGTCGGCGGCACGCCCGAGGGAGTCATCTCCGCGGCGGCGCTCAAGTGCGTCGGCGGCGGGATCCAGGGACGGCTCTGGCCGCGCAACGACGAGGAGCGGGGGAAACTCCTGGAGGCGGGTCTCGACCCGGCGCGCGTCCTTCACACCGACGATCTCGTCTCGGGGCACGATGTCTTCGTCGCCGCTACGGGCGTCACGACCGCGGCGCTTCTTCGGGGCGTTCAGTACACGCCTGGCGGTGCGATCACCGACTCGATCGTGATGCGCTCTCGCTCGGGAACCGTGCGCCGCGTGGTCGCGCAGCAGTCGCTCGGGAAGCTCTCCGCCCTGACGGGCTTCGAGTACACGTGACCTGTTCCCGCGAACGGGGGTCGCGGGAAAGCGGGTTCGAGCCGAAGAAGAAGGAACAAGGCGGCATTGTCGTGCCGCCCAGGCAACCGGGGAAGGGAGCTGCTGCAGTGGTCGCGAGCGCTGAACTTCCGTCAGCGGAGACAGCGGTCACCCGGTGGCTCGTCACCTGCGGTCCCGATGCGACGCGAGCCGTGCCGCTGAGGGACTACTTCCTGCGGCTCGGGATCCCGGCGAGGCTCGTCTCGCCGCTGGAGATCGAGCTGCAGACGACGGCGGCCGCGGCCGAGCTGGACGAGTACGTCCAGAGCTGGACGGCGATCAACGGTCTGCAGCTCGAGCTGCGCGAGGCCAGGCCCGCGGTGCCGGTTACGCCGCGCCTCGACGGGACGCTCTTCCGCCCGCCTCGCCTCGGGGAGATCCTCAGGCAGCGGAATCTCGTCGACGACGAACAGCTCGAGAGCGCGCTCGCGCGCGCTCAGGAGACTGGGCAGCTCCTGGGGCTCGTCCTGATCGAGAGTGGGGCGCTCTTCGAGGAAGACCTTGCGCGCACGCTCGCTGACCAGCTCGAGCTTCCGTATATCAGCATCGGGCGGGTCGGGGTCAGCCCGACGACGGCGGGGCTCTTGCCGAGCTCGGTCGGGCGCGAGCTGGCTGCCATCCCGGTGCGGCCGAAGGGCGACGGCGTGCTCGTCGCTTTCGCTGACCCGACCGATCCGGATACTCTCGCGGCCGTGCACCGGTACCTGCCGAGGTTCGAGGTGGGCATCGCCGAGCTGAGCGAGATCCTCGACGCCTGGCGTGTCATCGAGCAGGCGAGAGGTCCGGCGAGTACGGGGCTGCTCGCTGCCTGAGGGCGCGGCCGACCCGTCCCGGACGTCTGACGGCCTCGCTCAGACGGCGGCGGCCTCCCGCTCCATCTCCGGCGCATAGGCCCCGGTGCGCGCGGCCGAGTTCATCTTCGCGCGGTGGTAGTAGGCGCGCCGGCCCGCCTCGAGGTTCTCCGGCTTGCCGCCCCAGGCCTTGAGCGCCGGCGCCTGCAGGGCGCGCCCGTAGGAGAACGAGAGCTGCCACGGATGGGGGCCGCGGGCGTTCATCGCGTTCAGGTGCGCGGTCGCGTCCTCGTCCGACTGGCCTCCCGAGAGGAAGACGATCCCGGGCACGGCCGCCGGGGCATGCTTGTACAGCGTGTGCAGCGTCGCCTCGGCGACCTCGTCGACGCCGGCACGGTCGCTCGCGGCATAGCCGGTGAGCACCATGTTCGGCTTGAGCAGCGTTCCGGAGACGTCGACGCGCTGGTCGTAGAGCTCCGTGTAGACGGCCGCGAGCACGCGAGAGGTGACGAAGCCGCTCCGCTCGATCGAGTGGGTTCCGTCCTGGAGAACCTCCGGCTCGACGATCGGCACGAGCCCGGCCTCCTGGCAGAGGGCGGCGTAGCGCGCGAGGGCGTGCGCGTTCGCCCAGATGCAGTACTCGCTCGGCAGCGTGTCGGTGATGGAGTACGGCGCGCGCCACTTTGCGAAGCGTGCGCCGAGGCCGTGGTACTCCTCGAGCCGGCCGCGCAGGCCGTCGAGCCCCTCCGTCACGGTCTCGCCCTCGGAGAGCGCGAGCGGCTTCGCGCCCTGGTCGACCTTGATCCCCGGGATGATGCCCTTCGACGCGAGGAGCTCGGCGAACGGTGTTCCGTCGTCGCCGCTCTGCCGGATCGTCTCGTCGAAGAGGATCACGCCGCTCACGAACTCCTCGGCGCCCGGCGTCGTGAAGAGCATGTTCCGGTAGGCGCGCCTGTTCTCCTCGGTGGACTCGACGCCGATCGTGTCGAAGCGCTTCTTGATCGTGCCGCCGCTCTCGTCCGCGGCGAGGATTCCCTTCCCCTCGGCGACGAGCGCGCGCGCCGTCTCCTGCAGCTCGGTGTTCGGCATGGAAATCTCCTGTCTCGTGGTCGCTCCATTATGGGCCTGGCAGAGAGGGTTCCCGTAGCGAGGCCCCACGCAATCTTTACCCGGACCTAAAGAAGACGGCTGTAGTGTGCGCTCGCCTTGATGCGGGCGTTCTGGTCGTCGTGGGGTCTGGCTCTCGCCCTCCTGGCGGTGTCTCCCTCGACCTCCAACGAGATGCCCGAGAGGCGGCACGGGGCGAGTGCGGCGCAGGCACCTCTGCAGGCAGGGAAGCGCTCACCGGTGCGCGTGGCCGTCCACCAGCCGAACTACGCGCCGTGGTGCGGCTACTTCGCGAAGATGTTCGTCTCCGACGCCTTCGTCTTCTTCGACGACGCGCAGCTGCCCCAGGGGCGGAGCCCCGTGAGTCGCGTCAAGATCGCCAACGGACGGGACACCGAGCACTGGCTGACGGTGCCGGTGCGCAAGGGGCTCAAGCCCATCCTGGGGGTCGAGTTCGCAGACTCGTCGTGGGCCGGGAGGCATCTCCGGGCGCTCCGGCAGGCCTATGGGAGGACTCCCCACTTCGAGGAGGTGATGGATCTGATCGGCCCCGTCTACGAGACGCCTGGGCCTTCGCTCGCGGACTTCAACATGCGGCTGATCGAGGCAGTGGCGGGCTATCTCGGCTACGAGGGGGAGTTCCACCGCTCGAGCGACCACCCGGCGGACCTGCGGGCGGACGCCCGAATCGCCCAGCTCGTCTCGGCAGTCGGCGGTGACGTCTATGTCTCCGGCGCGGGCGGCCAGAAGTACCAGTCCGAGACGGTCTATGCGGCGCAGGGGATCCGGCTGGAGGTCCGCGCGTACCAGCCGGTGCGGTACGACCGGTCCGGCTGGGCGTGGGTCGAGGGGCTGAGCATCCTCGACCCGCTGTTCCACCTCGGTCGCGGCACGCGAGACGTCCTCCGGTACGAAGACGCCTGAGCAGCCGTACAATCAGCCGATCGGGCGGACGTAGCTCAGCTGGTAGAGCATTGGCTTCCCAAGCCAAGGGTCGCGGGTTCAAATCCCGTCGTCCGCTTCGAGAAAAGCCCCGGAAACCGGGGCTTTTCGTTCGCGTCGTCGGTGTCACGCGCCTTCTGGGCGGAGCGCGACTGCCTCAAACGCGCAGGCGCCACGTGTCGCCGAGCACGCGCAGCCAGTTGCGGTGCGTGACCTTGGCGATCGACTCGTCGTCGAGGCCGGCTGCGCGCAGGGCGGCGACGAGCTTGGGCAGCCCGGCGATGCCGCCGAGCTCCTGCGGCACGGCCGCGCCGTCGAAGTCCGAGCCGAAGGCGACGTGGTCGATCCCGATCCGGCCGGCGACGTGCTCGACGTGGCGGACGATCTGCGCGAGCGGCGTGCTCTCGTCCGGGCGGCCGTCCTCACGCAGGAAGGAGACGGCGAAGTTGATGCCGACGACGCCGCCCGAGCTTCCGATCGCGTCGAGCTGGGCGTCGGTGAGGTTGCGCGTCGAGGGGCACAGCGCGTGCGCGCTCGAGTGCGTGGCGACGAGCGGCGCCGATGAGAGCCGCGCAACCTCCCAGAAGCCGGCCTCGTTCAGGTGGGAGAGATCGACGACGACTCCGAGCCGGTTGCAGGCGTACACGAGCTCGCGGCCGGCCCCGGTGAGGCCGGGACCCGTGTCGGGCGACGAGGGAAAGCGGAAGGGCACGCCCTCGGCGAACGCGTTCGCCCGGGACCAGACGAGGCCGAGGGAGCGAAGGCCGCGTTCGTACCACAGCTCCAGGGTCGAGAGGTCGGGCGCAAGCGGCTCGGCTCCCTCGAGGTGGAGGATCGCAGCGACGCGACCGGGCCGGAAGTCGTCGGGACTCGTCGCGAGCTCGACCGGGAGGGAGCGGAAGACGTCGTACAGCTGCTCCGCGATCCGTGCCGCCTCCTCCGTGGGGATCGGCTCGGGCAGCGGCAGCGAGTAGCTCGGCCCCTGCGGCGGCTCGCCCGGCCCGGGCGACGGGACGAAGAGCGCGAAGAACCCGCCGGCGAAGCCCGCTTCCCCGGCCGCGTCGAGGTCGACGTGCCGCACCTCGTCGCCACGCCATCTCCGAGCGACGAGGTCGTTGTGACCGTCGATGATCAACGGCGCGGCCACGCCTCGGAGAGGCGGCGGCGCGTCTCGGCGAGGTGCTCGGGGATGACCTTCACGTCGGCGAGCACCGGCATGAAGTTCGTGTCTCCGCTCCAGCGCGGCACGACGTGGACGTGGCCGTGCTCGACGATCCCCGCGCCGGCTGCGCGCCCCAGGTTCCAGCCGACGTTGAAGCCCGCGGGCGCGTACACGGTCCGCAGCGCCGCGATCGCCTCGACGGCCAGCAGGTGCACCGCGAGGACCTCCGCCTCGTCGAGCGTGTCGAAGGCCGTACCGTGCCGCACGGGCGCGACCATCAGGTGGCCCGACGAGTAGGGGAACTTGTTCAGGAGCGCGAACGCGAGCTCGTCGCGCCGGACGACGAGCTCGGGCTCGTCCTCGGGCAGCGCAGCCGCACGGCAGAAGACGCACTCGTCGGCTTCGTCGGCATGCTGGACGTACTCGAGCCGCCAGGGCGCCCAGAGCTGCTCCATCAGAGCCAGCGCTTGTACCGGAAGAAGCCGAGCATCGCCGCGATCGTGACGACGAAGAGCCCGAGCGTGCCGAAGAAGCCGGCGGACGAGTCGAACCCCGGGAAGTTCACGTTCATGCCGAAGAAGCCCGTCCAGAACGTGAGCGGCAGCATCACGACGCTGAAGATCGTGAGCACGTAGAGGATGTCGTTCTGCTGGTGCGAGATGAGCGACTCGTTCGTGTCCTCGAGCGCCTCGACGACCTCCTTGTAGTTGTCGAGCAGGTCCCAGATCCGCTCGGAGGCGTCGACGATGTCGTCGAAGTAGAGCTCGAGCTCCTCGGGCAGGAAGCGCTCGATCTGGCGCTCGAGCTGGCGCAGGGTCGGGCGCTGCGGCTTGATGATCTTGCGGTAGGAGATGATCTCCTGCTTGACCTTGTGGATGTCGGTGACGAGCTCGCGCGCGCGCTCGTCCTCGCCGATCGCCTCGTCGATCTGCTCGAGCTTGAAGCCGATCTTGTCGAGGATCGGGAAGCAGTAGTCGTAGAGGTCGTCGAGGACCTCGTAGAGCAGCCGGCCCGTGCCGCGTGCGAGCAGCTGCTCGCGGAACTCCTCGCTCTCCTGCGCGCGGCGGAAGAGGAGGCTGACCGGGCGCAACTCGACGGCCGGGAGGGTGACCATGTAGTCGGGCCCGATGAAGACGTCGAGCTCACCTGCGTTGAGGCGGCCGACGGAGGCGTCGTAGACGGGGAAGTGGAGGACGGCGAAGAGGTAGCCGCCGGTCCCGTCATCGTCGCCGGCGTAGACGTCGACCTTCGGGCGCTGGCGGCGGGAGAGGACGTCCTCGATGTCGAGCGGGTGCCAGCCGAAGCGGCTCGCGAGAAGCTGCGCCTCACCCGCCGTCGGTGCGAGGAGGTGGACCCAGGAGATGCCGCGGGCGCGGAGCTCAGCGGGGCCGGGACGCGGCTCCGCGGCCGGAACCCCCGGCACGCCGCGGCGCGAGCGGATGCGCGGCAGGCTGGGCACCGGTACTGAGGGGGTCGGCGGTCGCGGGCATGGCCGCAAATCCTAGCTGGTGCCGCCGACGGGGAGGGGAACCGGGGCGGGCTGCTCCCCCGCGGGCGTCCGCCGCACGCCCTGCGGCAGCCGCGGCTCGAGCGCGAGGGCCGCGGCTGCGCAGGCGAGGTTGACGCCGGCCGCGATCGGCCAGAGCAGCAGCGGACGATGCTGGAGGAGGAAGCCGCCGGCCGCGGGGCCGATGATCCAGCCGAACTGCCACGAGATGCTCGACGCGGCGAGGTAGCGGCCGACGAGCTGCGGCGGCGCGAGGTCGACGCTGAGCGGCGCCTGGATCGCGCCTTGCAGGCATTCGCCGACGGCGAAGACGAGCATCGCAGCACCGAAGATCGCGAAGGCGACGCTCGCCTGCGTCCACTTCCCGGCCGTCCAGACCGCGAGGAGCGATGCGGTCCACAGCACTCCCATGAGCGCGAGGCCGCGCATCCGCCTCCGGCCCTCGACGAGCTTCACGACCGGCAACTGAAAGAGGACGATGCCGACCGCGTTGAGCGCGAAGACGATCCCCACTTCGCGCTCGCTGATGTGCGTGATGTTCTTCGCGAAGGCCGGAAGCAGCTCGACCGCGAGCGAGATCGCACCGGTGATGAACGCGGCGTTGAGGAGCGTGAAGGTCGTGAAGACGCGGTCGTGGAGCACGGCGCGCCAGCTCCCGCCGAGTCGCTGTTCGTGTAGCTCGGGGGCGCGGACGCGCGAGAGGACGAGCATGTAGCCGACGAAGGTCGCGCAGTCGACGAAGAAGAGGAGGGTGAAGGTCTGCGGGTGGCGGACGGAGACGATGAGGCCGGCGGCGACGCCGCCGAGCGCGACGCCGGCGTTCATGGCGAGCCGCTGGAGGCCGTAGGAGGGCGCGCGCCGCGCGGGCGGCGTGAGGCCGGCGAGGAGCGACGACTGCGCGGGCCAGAAGGAGCCGCTGCCGATCCCCCAGAGGATGTAGATGGGGAACGCCTGCCAGGCCGTCCGGATCAGCGGCATGAGCGCGAAGGCGACGGTCATCACGGCGAGCGCGCCGAAGAGGACGCGCTTCGGGCCGAACCGGTCCGAGAGCGTCCCGCCGAGGAACCCGCTCGCGAGCCCCGCCGCCGACTGCGCTCCCGCCGCGGTGCCGGCGAGCCCGTACGGGATCCCGCGCACGTTGTGCAGGTAGATGAGGAGGAACGGGAGCACGATGCCGTTCCCGAACGAGTTGACGAGCGCTCCCGCCTCGAGGACGTAGACGTCGCGGGGCAGCTGCGGGTCGAGGCTGCGCAGGTAGGAGGCAGGCGTCCGCATCCCGGGGCGAGGCTAGCCGCAGTGGACGAGAATGATGCGGATGATCGAGCGCACGACGATCGTCTTCCCCGACGAGAGGCTTGCCGGCCTGGAGCATCCGGCTTTCGAGGCGCGCGGCGCGCGGGACGGACCGCACCTTGCGCTGATCGCGGGTGTCCACGGCTGCGAGTACTCCTCGATCGCGGCCGTGACCCGCTTCATGAGCGAGCTCGACACGACGGAGCTCGCCGGGTCGATCACGGCGGTCCCTGTCGTGAGCCTGCAGTCGTTCGTACGCCGCTCGCCGTTCATCGTCCCCGAGGACGGGAAGAACCTCAACCGCTGCTTCCCGGGGACGTACGACGGCACGTACACGGACGCGCTCGCGCGCGGGATCTTCGACGAGGTCATCGCCCCGGCCGACGTCCTGATCGACCTGCACGGCGGCGACCTCGTCGAGGCGCTGGAGCCGTTCGCGATCTACGACGCGTCGCCGGTCGAGGAGCGTGCGCGGGCGCTCGCGATCGCCTTCGGTCTCCCGTTCGTCGTGCGGGAGGAGCCCACGGGCGGGCTCGGCGGGATGACGTGCAGCGCCGCGGCAGCCGCGGGGATCCCGGCGATCATCGCGGAGGCCGGGGGCCGGGGACAGCTCGAGGAGGCCGCCGTGGAGCTGCTCGTCGCGGGCGTCCGGAATGCGCTCCGCTCGCTCGAGATGCTGCCCGGGCCTGTGCTGCCGCCGCGTGAGGACCTGCGGCTCGTCGCTGCCTTCGACTGGCTCCGCTGCCGCGAGGCCGGCTTCTGGCAGGCGGCGGTTCCCGCGGGTGCCGAGGTGCGGGAGGGCGAGCTGCTCGGCCGCGTGTCGAGCCTCTGGGGCGACGGGCTCGAGGAGGTTCGCGCGCCGCGCGACGGCGTCGTCCTCTTTCTCACGACGAGTGCCGCGGTCGCCGCCGACGGCCTGCTGCTCGGGCTCGGCGCCGGACTCGAGCCCGTGTAGGATCTCCGGCGCAAGCGCCAAGTCGATCCGAAGGAGGCGGGATGCGCGCAGCGCTCATGTCCATCGAGAAGGCCGTTGCTGTGACCTACTTGGAGGGTATGACGCTTGCTTCGCAGAACGCTGAACCTTGGGATCCTGGCGCATGTAGACGCCGGTAAGACGACGCTCACCGAGCGGCTCCTCTACGCCGCCGGCGTCATCGACGAGTTCGGGAGCGTCGACAAGGGGACGACGCAGACCGACACGCTCACGCTCGAGCGGCAGCGGGGGATCACGATCCGCTCCGCCGTCGTCTCCTTCACCGTCGACGACGTGACGGTGAACCTCGTGGACACGCCCGGGCACCCGGACTTCATCGCCGAGGTGGAGCGCGTGCTCGCCGTGCTGGACGGAGCGCTGCTCGTCGTCTCGGCCGTGGAGGGGGTGCAGCCGCAGACCCGCATCCTGCTGCGTGCGTTGCAGCGGCTGGGCATCCCGACGCTGCTGTTCGTGAACAAGATCGACCGGGCCGGAGCCGACCCGGAGCGGGTGCTCGACGCGATCGAGCGGCGCCTGACGCCGAACGTCGTTCCGATGGGCTCGGCCGCCGGGCTCGGCACGCGGGCCGCAGAGTTCGTGCCGTTCGGGCCGGCGGACGCCGAGCTCGCGCGGCGGGCGAGAGCGGGGGAGCTGCATCCGGTCTTCTTCGGCTCGGCGCTCACCGGCGCGGGCGTCGAGCCGCTGGCCGCCGCCGTCGCCGAGCTGCTGCCGGCTCGTGCCGGGGACGCAGAGCCGCCCCTTTCGGGCCTCGTGTTCAAGGTGGAGCGCGAGGCCGGCGGCGAGCGCGTCGCCTACGCCCGCATCTTCTCCGGGACGCTCGCGGTCCGCGACCGCGTCCGCTTCGGCCGCGACGGGGAGGGGAAGATCACCGCGATCCGCGTCTTCTCCGACGGAACCGACGCGCAGCGGCCGGCGGTGCGGGCCGGCGAGATCGCGAAGCTCTCGGGTCTCGCGGACGTCCGGATCGGCGACAACATCGGCGACGCTGCCGGTCGGGGGATGGCCCACGAGTTCGCGCCGCCGACGCTCGAGGCGGTCGTCGACCCCGTGCGGCCGGAGGAGCGGGAGAGGTTGCGTGTCGCACTCGCCCAGCTTGCGGAGCAGGACCCGCTGATCGACGTCCGGCAGGACGACGAGCGGCAGGAGATCTCCGTCTCGCTCTACGGCGAGGTGCAGAAGGAGGTCCTCGAGGCGACGCTCGCAGCCGACTACGGCCTCGAGGTCGAGTTCCGGGAGACGACGACGGTCTGCGTCGAACGCCCGACAGGGTCGGGTGAGGCGGTCGAGCTGCTCAACACGCCGACGAATCCCTTCCACGCGGACCTCGGGCTGCGGGTCGCTCCCGCCGGGCCGGGCTCGGGCGTCGACATACACGTCGGTGTCGACCCGCGTGCAGCGCCCCTCTACGTCTTCAAGACGTTCGAGAGCTTCGTGGAGCGCATGGACGACTACGTACGTCTCGCCCTCGAGGAAGGCCTCTTCGGCTGGCGGGTCACCGACTGCGTGGTCACCGTGACGAAGATCGGCTACAGCCTTGCCGACGGCCCGCCGTCGCGACGCGGTCCGATGCCCACCGCACGCGATCTCAAGCAGCTCACACCGCTCGTCCTCCGTCAGGCGCTCCAGCGCGCCGGGACCGTCGTCTGCGAACCGAAGGTTCGGGCTTTCGTCGAGGTTCCCGTCGACACCGTCGGAGCCGTGGTGGCGGCACTCGCGCGTGCCGAAGGATCGGTCGACATGCCGACGATCGAGGGTGAGTTGGCGACCGTGGAGGGCGTCCTCCCGGCGGCCCACGTCCCCGGCCTCCAGCGGCAGCTCGCCGGGCTGACGCGGGGCGAGGGTGTGCTCGAGTCGACCTTCGAGAGCTACGAGCCCGTGAAGGGCGAGCCGCCGGTGCGCCGCTGACGCCTAGGGTGCGAGTCGACTACGGTTGGAAGCGCAACGCGACCGGAGGTGGCAGATGAGCCTGACGTCGATGCTGTACAAGGCGGCCCGGATGAGCGCGACGGGCCGGGCGGCCCGGAAGGGGCCGAAGGCGCTCGGTAAGCGTTACGTGCGCAAGGCGGTCGGCCGCTCGGTTGCCAGGACGGGCGTCTTCCGCTGGCCCCGCTGAGCGGCTTGCCCGCTGCGAGCACCCCACGCTCGAGGCACGCGGCGCCCAGGACGGGCCGCACGTCGCGCTGATCGCAGGCGTCCACGATCTACGACGCGGGACCGAGCGACGAGTGTGCGCGGGCGCTCGGAGCCTGCGGCCGGGCCTGGAGGGATGACCAGGAGCGCGGTGGCCGCGGCCGGAACTCCGCGAGCCTGGAGTGGGCCACCCGCTGCCGGTGGCGCCGGCGACGCCCCGAGGTCGCGCTTTGACTTCAACCCGGCGAAGCGCGCTGCGATGCGCCCGGGGCCGTGCGCCGCGTTGCGCTTCCCCCGACCGCTTGCAAAGCCCTACCGAGGAGGGGAGAATCGCGCGGAACATCTTTGGGAACGTGCTGCGGCCTGGTCGGGTTGCCGACCCGAGAGTGCAGCTCGACGACTGGAGGGCGAAGAATGCGCTGGTCTGCTGGACGATCGAAGAGAGGCTTGCGCGCGGGTGGCAGGCTGCGTCTTCCGCTCGGACTCGTCGCGGTGCTCGCGGGTGCGATCCTGGTGGTCGGCACCGCGGGTGCCTCAGGCAATGCGATCCACGCCCAGGGGATCGTCTTCTGCGTGAACAAGAACAACGGCGATGCACGCGTCGTCAGAGCCTGGGGCTCGTCCACACTGCGCGCCGGCACACCGTGCAGTCGGGTCGAGGCGGAGATCGTGTGGGAGAACGGCACCGGCCCGTCGGGGCCGTCCGGTCCATCGGGGCCGTCCGGCGCCTCCGGCTCCGTGGGTCTGTCGGGGCCTTCTGGCCCGTCGGGTCCCTCCGGCCCGTCGGGGCCTTCCGGTCAGACCGGGGCCTCGGGTCCGTCAGGCGCGTCGGGGGCCGTCGGACCGGGGATCCCGACGGATCCGGATCATCCCTTCTACCTCACGAATGATCAAACCGACGGCTGCGCCGACGCCCTACCCGCAGGAACGAAGTGGTACTTGACCGCCGTAGGCGGCGCGAGCCTCGTCAACCAGATCACGACCAACACGACCGAGGGGTTCGGAACCGTCCTGGCGAAGATCACGGACGGGACGAGCACGGTCTACGGCCCGGTCGTCGATGTCCCGTACAGCCAAAGCCAAGAGTTCACGTTCCCCCAGCCATACGTGCTTACGTCGCCCGCAGCCGGCTGGTGCCTGAAGATCAGCGCGACGACCGACGTCATCGCAACTGTCATCGGCTACCGCCAGTAGCAGTCTCGATCTGTGAGCGGCGGTGGGCGACGAAGGCTCACCGCCGCTCGACGACCGGGCAACCCCGCTGGACGCAGACGGTCGACCCCGGTCTCTTGCTCGATGCGCCCGGCAGGATTCGAACCTGCGACCTCGCGCTCCGGAGGCGCGCGCTCTATCCCCTGAGCTACGGGCGCGGGGGAGAAGCGCCAGTGTAGCCTGGCCCCTCGTGGAGGTCTCGGCCCGGATCGTCACGCTGGAGCTCGCGGAGACCTTCGTCATCTCGCGCAGCGCGCACGACAGGGAGGACGTCCTCGTCGTCGAGGTCAGGCACTCGGGCATCTCCGGTTTCGGCGAGGCGGCGGCGATCGACCGCTACGACGAATCCACGGAGTCCGCCCGCGCCTACGTCTCCGAGCATGCGGACGCGCTCGGCGACGATCCGTTCGCGCTCGAGGAGATCATGGAGCGTCTGCCGCCGCGCGAGCTCGCCGCCCGCGCCGCGCTGGACGCCGCGCTGCACGACCTCCAGGGCAAGCTGCTCGGCCAGCCGGTCTGGCGGCTGCTCGGGCTGCGGCGCGCAGGCCCGCCGACGAGTTGGACGGTCTGGCTCGGCGATCCGGACGACATGGCGCGGCGGGCGGAGAAGGCGCTCGATCGCTTCCAGCGGCTCAAGCTCAAGCTCGGCGGCCGCGACGGGCTGGACGTCGAGCGGGTCCGGGCCGTGCGCGGCGTCGGCGGCGACCTGCCGCTTCAGGTGGACGTGAACGAGGCCTGGAGCCTCGACGAGGCGCTCGACCTGCTCCCGCAGCTCGCCGGGCTCGGCGTCGAGTATTGCGAGCAGCCGCTGCCGGCCGGCGATCCCGGCGGGCCGGAGCTGAAGGAGCGCTCGCCGCTGCCGATCTACGTCGACGAGGACTGCCACACGCTCGCGGACGTGGCGGCGTGCGCCGAGCGCGCGCACGGGGTCAACGTCAAGCTCGCGAAGTCGGGCGGGATGCGGGAGGCGGTGCGGATGGTGCACGCGGCCCGCGCACTCGGGCTCGGCTGCATGCTCGGCTGCATGGTCGAGTCGGGGCTCGGGATCTCCGCCGGCACGCAGGTCGCCTCCCTCTTCGACCACGTGGACCTCGACGGCAACCTCCTGCTCGCGCACGACCCCTGGCCGGGCGTGAGCTTCGTCGACGGGATCCAGCTGCCACCGGAGGAGCCGGGACTTGGTGTCCACGCGCTACCTGATCCTCGCTGAGGGCTTCTCCCAGGACCGGCACTACGGCAAGACGATGCACGGCGTCCTCCGCTACCGGCCCGAGGACGTCGTCGCGATCCTCGACTCGTCCCGCGCCGGCGAGACGGAGGAAGGCGTGCCCGTCGTCGGCAGCGTCGAGGAGGCCCTGCCGCTCGGCCCGACGACGGCGCTCGTCGGCGTCGCCACCCAGGGCGGCCGCTTCCCGCCGGCCTGGATCGAGCTCCTCCGCACGTGCATCGCGAACGGCCTCGACGTCGAGAACGGTCTTCACGTCTTCCTCGCGAACGACCCCGAGTTGCGCGAGCTCGCCGTGCGGCACGGCGTCGAGCTACGCGACGTGCGGCGCCCGCCGGCGGATCTGTCCACGGCGACCGGCGCCAACCTCTCCGTCGACGCGACGATCGTCCTCACCGTCGGCTCCGACTGCGCGATCGGGAAGATGACCGTCTCCCTCGAGCTCGACCTCGAAGCGAGGCGGCGCGGCCTGCGGTCGGTCTTCGTTCCCACGGGCCAGACCGGGATCGCGATCGCGGGCTGGGGGCTCGCGGTCGACGCGGTCGTTGCCGACTTCATCGCAGGCGCCGCCGAGCGTCTCGTCGTGGAGGGGCACGAGCGCGGTGGGGAGCTGCTCTGGGTCGAAGGCCAGGGATCGCTCCTGCACCCGGTCTACTCCGGGGTCACGCTCGGGCTCTACCACGGGAGCGCCCCGCACCTGCTCGTTCTCTGCCACGAGGCGGGACGGACCGAGATCGAAGGCGCCGGCGGTGGGCCGCATCCCATCCCGCCGCTGCGCGAGCTCGTCGAGCTGCACGAGCGGCTGGCGCTGCCCGCGCGGCCCTCGCGCGTCGCGGCCATCGCACTCAACACCTGGCAGCTTCGCGAGGACGAGGCGCGTGCGGCGGTCGCGGCCGCAGAAGAGGAAACCGGCCTGCCGGCGAGACGACCCCGTCCGCTTCGGCGCGGCAAGGCTCGTGGACGCGGTCCTCGTAGCTCGGTCTTGACACGAACACGCGTTCGCCGTATCATGCGAACGCATGTTCGGGAAGCTGCTCATCCTTCTCTGCGCCGCGGCGCTCGGCCTCGGCTATGCGGCGCACGGCTCCTCGGGAGCCGGGCCGAAGCGGACGTACGTCGTCCATGCGGGCGACACGCTCTGGACGATCGCGGCGCGCACGTACGCCGGCGACCCGCGCGAGGGCGTCTGGCAGCTCGAGCAGCGGAACGGGCTCCACTCGGCGACGATCTCGCCGGGGGAGAAGCTCGTCCTGCCCTAGGAGACGCTACGCGGGCGGCAGTTCGATGCCGCTGACGTAGATCTTCTCGCCACGGAAGAGGTGCTGGTCGGGGTCCCAGGGGAACCAGATGAACACCTTCCACTCGAGCCGCCCGGGTTGGGGCGGCGCGTCGAGCCAGGGGCACTCTGCGTCGCCGTCACGTCCGCCTCCTCGCAGACCCCCTGCGGGCCGATCACGATGTCCGTGAGATCGAAGCGGATGTCCGGAAAGGCGGTGAGCAGCCCGGTGTAGAACCGGCGCGCGCCGTCATGCCCCTCCCAGCGGTGGCCCGTCTGGACGAGCTCGTAGACGCAGTCCGGCGTGAGCGTGGAGATCAGTCCGTCGAGGTCGCGGGCGTCCTCCGCCATCGAGTGGCGCTTGTAGAGCTCGCGCACCTCGTGGTAGAGCTCGGGCGTGACCTCCCGGCGGTAGACCTCGAGCACGGTCGGATCAGGCACGCACCGATCCTACGCTCTCCCGCTCGGGCACCGGCAGAGCCGGTACCTGCGCTCCTGCCGGCTCCGTCTAGCCTACGCCGGTGGTGGACCTCGACATCGTCTTCCTCGGCACTGCCGCCTCGGTGCCGACCGCGCGGCGGAGCCCGGCGGCGATCCTCGTCCGGCGCGGCGGCGAGCGGCTCCTGTTCGACTGCGGCGAGGGAACTCAGCGGCAGCTGCAGCGCTCGCTCGTGGGCCTCCCCGACCTCGAGGACATCTTTCTCACGCACTTCCACGCCGACCACTTCCTCGGCCTGCCGGGGATGCTGAAGACGTTCGCGCTGCGCGGGCGTGACGAGACGCCGCTCACCGTGTACGGGCCGCACGGCCTCCGCAAGCTCTTTGCCCGGTTGCAGCCCTTCCTCGGGCGGCTGCCGTACCCACTCGACACGGTCGAGCTGGAGCCCGGACAGCGGGTCGAGCGGGGCGACTACGCGATCCGGGCGTTCGCCGTCGACCACGGACCCGAGGCGCTCGGCTATGCGCTGCTCGAGCAGGAGCGGCCGGGCCGCTTCGACGTCGCGGCCGCCGACGCGCTGGGCGTCCCGGCAGGCCCGCAGCGCGGGCAGCTCCAGGCGGGGAGGAGGTGACCCTCGCGGACGGCCGCGTCGTCACGCCGGCCGAGGTCCTCGGCCAGCCGCGGCCCGGGCGGAAGATCGCCCTCACGGGCGACACGGCGCCGGGGGCGACGGTCGTCGAGGCGGCCCACGGTGCGGACCTGCTCGTGCACGAGGCGAGCTTCCTCGCCGAGGAGTCGAAGCGCGCGCGGGAGACGCTGCACTCGACCGCGGCGGGAGCGGCCGAGATCGCCCGGCTCGCCGGCGTGCGGCTGCTCGCGCTGACGCACGTCTCTCCCCGCTACTTCGGTCCCGAGCTGGCCGCCGAGGCGCAGGAGGTCTTCCCGGAAACCGTCGTCCCCCGCGACTTCGACCTGATCGAGGTGCCGTTCGCCGAGCGCGGCGCGCCGCGGCTCGTGCCGGCCGGTGCCAGGCCCCCGCGCGGCGAGGCGTACGGAGCGCCGCCCGCAGCGCCTATGATCGGGCCGGAATGAGCGGCATGGTTCAGGTCGCGGTGGCGGGTGACGTCACGGAGGCGGAGGAGCTGCAGGAGATCCTCCGCAACGCCGGCATCGAGTCGTCGGTCGAGCCTGCGCCGGAGGACGACGCGGTCAGCATCCTCGTCCCCGAGGCCGAGCTCGACGCGGCGCAGGATGCGATCGAGGCCCTGACCGAGCCCGACGACCTCATCGCGGAGCCCTAGGGTTCGGGTAGTGACGACGACGACGGTCTTCCGTGGCACGGCGCGCCTCCGCACAGGCGCCGCGCCCGTGCGGCCGCCACGCCCTTCGTAGTCGCTCCTTCGCCGAGGCGATCGTCGGCGACGCCGGAGTCGCGCCGGGGACGCTCGTGCTCGATCTCGGGGCCGGCGGCGGGATCCTGACGCGCGCGCTCGCCGACGCAGAGGCGCGCGTGCGCGCCGTCGAGCTCGATGCCGCGGCGCTCCGGCAGCTTCACGACCGCTTCGAGCGGGATCCGGCCGTCGAGGTGATCGCCGCCGACGCGACGGCGGTGGCGCTGCCGGACGAGCCGTTCGCCGTCGTCGCGAACCTCCCGTTCGCCTCCGGCACGTCGATCCTCCGCCGGCTGCTCGGCGACCCGCGCGTGCCGCTGACCCGACTCGACGCGATCGTGGAGTGGGGACTTGCCGCGAAGCGGGCGGCCGTGTGGCCGTCGACGCTGCTCGGCTGCGTGTGGGGCGCGTGGTATGAGCTGAGCATCGCCCGGCGCGTCCCGAGGGCCTGCTTCGCGCCACCGCCGAGCGTCGACGCCGCCGTCCTGCGAGCGCGACGGCGAGGAGAGCCGCTGGTCGCCGCGACCGACGCCGACGCCTACGAGGCGCTGCTCCGCCGGGCGTTCGCGGCGCAGACGCCGTCGACCACGTCCTGCCGCGCGGGGTCGTGCACGACGCCGCGCACGAGCTCGGCTTCGACCCGCGCGCGAGAGCCCGTGATCTCGACGCACGGCAGTGGGCCGGGCTCTACGCCGCCGCAACTACTAGATCTGCCACTGCCCGCCGGCGAGGATCGGCGTCTCGACGCCGCCCCGGGTCACGCCCGTGACGGTCGTGTCGTCGGAGCCGATCATGAAGTCCAGGTGGATCTCGCTCTCGTTGATCCGCGGCAGGTCGGCGGGATCGGCGATCGGGTGGGCGTACGCGTCGCCGAGGGCGAGGTGGCTCGCGGCGTTCTCGTCGAGGAGGGTGTTGAAGAACGTGCGCCCGAGCCGGCCGATCCTGCTCGTGCCGTCGACGAGCGCGACCTCGCCGAGGCGGGCGGCGCCGGCGTCGATGGCGCAGCGCCGGCGGAGCGCCTCGGCATTCGCGTCGGCCTCGATCTCGACGGCGCGGCCTCCCTCGAAGCGGATGCGCAGCCCGGTCACGAGCGCGCCGCCGACGTCGAGCGGCTTCGTCGCCGCGACGACTCCCTCGGTTCGCTCCGGGTCCGGCGTCGTGAACGTCTCCTCGGTGGGGAGGTTGGGTACGTGGCGGACACCGGAGCGCGTCGTCGTCCCACCGTCCTCCCTCGCGAAGCGCGAGCTTGGGAGGAGGCCGACCGTGAGGTCGGTGCCGGGCCCGACGAAGTGGAGGGTGTCGAGGCCGAGCCCGTCGATGCGCCGCGCGGTCTGCCAGATCTCGTCGAGCCGGCGCGTCCAGGCGCCGACCGGATCGGGCTCGTCGAGCCGGCAGACGTGGGCGACGTCCTGCCAGAGCGCGTCGAGCGCGGCAGGGGGCTCCAGGTCCGGGAACACGACCTGCGCCCAGGACTCGGTCGGGAAGGGGAGACGGTCCAGGCGACCGAGCGGTCGTCGATCACCTTGAACAACTCGCGCACTGTCGGCAGCCGGTCGCGAGCGGCCCGTGCAGGTTCCGTGTCCGCGAGGAAGCCCGGCGGCACGACGGGGGTGAGCACGATCCGAGCGGCGTCGAGGTCGCCGAGGTCGAGGATGCGGCGGCCGAGCCAGGGCGGCACCCAGTCGAGCGACGCGTCCGGCGCCGACTCGATTCGGATCCGCTTCACGAGCGGGTCGAAGTAGACGACGTCGACGTAGCGGGCGCCGCGCTCGTACGCGAGGCGGGCAAGACGCTGCATGAGCGGTGCCGCCTCCGGTAGGCCTTCGACGGCGACGACCTGGTCCGGCTGGACGTTGGCTCCGAAGCCGACGATCAGTTCGGCGTAGCGATCGAGCAGCTCGCGGGCCACGAGGATCAACTATAGGCCCGTTCGCTGTCCCGCCACTCGCTCTACTCGGCGATTCGCGCCGAGGTGCCGGGGAGACGCGCACGATCGCACCCGTGCCGTCCTCACCGGCCGCTACTCTCTTCCGGACGCGAACCCCTTTAACCCGGTCCAGAGAGGCCGGAAAGGAGTCGGATGAACACACACGCGCCCGCACAGGGCAAAACGGTCCTCGACGCACCCGCGCTGGATCGGACCCTTTCCCGCATCGCCCACGAGATCATCGAGGGCAACCCGGACCTCGACGAGGTCGCGCTCGTCGGGATCCAGACGCGCGGCGTTCCACTCGCGCGCCGGCTGGCACGCCTGATCGAAGAGCGTGCCGGCACCGCGCCCGACCTCGGTGCCGTCGACATCACCTTCTACCGGGACGACGTCGGCGTCCGTGGCGGCGAGGCGCCGCTGCGCACCGCAGCCGCTCGTCCGCGCGACGCAGCTCGGCTTCCCGCTCGACGGGCGGACGGTCGTCCTCGTCGACGACGTCCTCTACACCGGCCGCACGATTCGCGCGGCGATCGACGCGCTCTTCGACTACGGGCGTCCGGCCCGCATCCGGCTTGCCGTCCTCGTCGACCGCGGCCACCGCGAGCTGCCGATCCGGCCCGACTACGTCGGCAAGAACCTGCCCACTTCACGCGGCGAGCGCATCCAGGTGCAGCTCGTCGAGGTAGACGAGGTCGACTCCGTCCTCCTCGTCGGAAACCCCGAGGAGGAGAGACCGTGAACACGATCCGTCTCGTCAAGGACGATTTGCGCCCGCCGGGGCCACCACAGGAGAAGCGGCACGTCATCTCCGTCGCCGACCTCACGCGCGACGACGTCGAGCGGTTGCTCTCGACGGCGCAGACGTTCGCCTCCTCGCTCGACCGATCCGTGAAGAAGCTGCCGACGCTCAAGGGCTACCTCGTCGTCAACCTCTTCTACGAGTCGTCGACGCGTACGTCGTCCTCCTTCGAGCTCGCCGCCAAGCGGCTCTCGGCCGACACGCTCAACGTCAAGGCGGCCGGATCGGCGGTGGACAAGGGCGAGTCGCTCAAGGACACCGCGCTCACGCTCGGCGCCTACGACCCCGACGTGATCGTGATCCGGCACCCGCACATCGGTGCGCCGCAACTCGTGGCGCGGGTCACCGACGCGCACATCGTCAACGCGGGTGACGGCAAGCACCAGCATCCGACGCAGGCACTGCTCGACCTGTACACGCTGAACGAGGAGTTCGGGCATCTCGAGGGCCTCCACGTCGCGATCGTCGGTGACGTCCTTCACTCGCGCGTCGCGCGCTCCCTCCTGCAGGCGTTCGAGCTCGTCGGCATCCGCTGCACGCTCGTCGGGCCGCCGGCGCTGCTCCCGCGCGAGCTCGGGGCGGAGGCGACGAGCGAGATCGAGGCGATCCGCAGCGCCGACGTCGTCTACGTCCTCCGGATGCAGAACGAGCGGATGGAGCCGGGTGCGAACTTCATCCCCAACTTGCGCGAGTACACCGCCCGCTGGGGAGTCACGCCCGAGCGGCTGCGGCCGGGCCAGAAGGTCATGCATCCGGGGCCGATGAACCGGGGGGTCGAGATCGACCCGCGCGTCGCCGACTCGGCCGAGTCGCTGGTCACGACGGAGGTGCGCTCCGGGCTCGTCACGCGGATGGCAGTGCTCTACGACGTTCTCACCGGGGGCCCCGTCGGGGTCGAGGCCCTCTCGACGGCGGAGGTGGCCTGATGAGCGAAGTACTCTGGCAGCGGGATCTTCCCGGCGCCGATCTGGTGATCCGCGGCGCGCGCGTGCTCGATCCCGTCGAGGGGATCGACGCAGAGCTCGAGGTGCGGATCGACGGCGGCACGATCGTCCAGGTCGGCCGAGGAGGTGGACGCGAACGAGCACCGGGTGATCCACGCCGAGGGGCTCGTCCTCGCACCCGCCTTCGTCGACCCGCACGTCCACCTGCGCACGCCCGGCCGCGAGGACGAGGAGACGGTGGCGACCGGAACCGCGGCCGCTGCGGCCGGCGGCTACTGCGCCGTCCTCGCCATGCCGAACACGGATCCCGTCGTCGACTCCGCGGCGACCCTCGGCGCCCTCGTCGAGACGGCGCGGCGCGAGGCGGAGGTGCCGGTCGGCTTCTTCGCCGCGATCACGCGGGGTCAGCGCGGCGAGGAGCTCACGGAGATGGCCGAGCTCGCCGAGGCGGTGCGATCGCCTTCTCCGACGACGGCATGCCCGTCGCCTCGGCGGCGATGATGCGCCGCGCCCTCCAGTACGCCGCGTTCGCCGGCCGCCCGCTCGCCCTCCACTGCGAGGAGTCGAGCCTGTCGCACGGCGGGCACGTGCACGAGGGGCGTGTCGCCGCCGAGCTCGGCTTCGCCGGCTACCGTCGGTCGCGGAGTCGGTCATGGTCGAGCGCGACCTCGCGCTGGCCGGCTACGAGAGCGGCCGCATCCACGTCCTCCACCTCTCTGCGACGAGTCCGTCGAGGCCCTGCGGCGGGCCAGGGCGGCCGGAGTCGCCGCGAGCGGGGAGGCGACGCCGCACCATCTCGTCCTGACCGACGAGGCGGTGCGGTCGCTCGACCCGAACGTGAAGATGAACCCGCCGCTGCGGGCCGAGCGTGACCGGCTCACGCTCGTCGAGGCGCTGCGGGACGGGACGATCGAGGCGGTCGCGACCGACCATGCGCCGCACGCCGCACACGAGAAGGAAGTGCCGTTCGAGGCGGCGCCGTTCGGCGTCACGGGCCTCGAGACCGCGTTCGCCGTCCTGCACACGCACCTCGTGCGGCCCGGCGCGCTGCCGCTCGAGACGCTGCTCGAGCGGATGTCGGCCGGTCCGGCGCGGATCTACGGCCTCGAGCGGCCGCGGATCGCGGCCGGCGCCCCGGCGAACCTCGTCCTTCTCGATCTGGAGGCCGAGTGGCGCGTCGGAGAGGAGCCGTTCCGCTCCCGCTCCGCGAACTCGTGGCTGCTCGGCGAGAGGCTGACGGGTGCCGTGCGGCTGACGCTCGCCGGCGGAGCGACGGTCTTCGAGGCGGCTGCGGTACCTGCGTGAGCGTCGCTCGACTTCGGCTCGGTGGGGGAACCTTCTGGTTCCCCCACACTTCCTCCACGCTCGCAGAGCAGATCGCCCCGTGAGCTATCTCGCACTGGCCGACGGGACCGTCTGGCACGGGGAGTCCGTCGGCTCGGAGGGCCACGCCGTCGGCGAGACCGTGTTCACGACCGGGATGTCCGGCTACCAGGAGGCCGTCACGGATCCGAGCTTCGAGGACCAGCTCGTCTGCTTCACCGCGCCGATGATCGGCAACTACGGCGTCGCCGAGGAGCGGAGCGAGTCGGAGCAGACGCATGCGCGGGCGGTCCTGATGCGCGAGGCGCGGGGGCCCACCGGCCTGCAGCGCCGGTCTCTCTCCGGCCTGTGGACGGACTGGCTGTGCGAGCGCGGCGTCGTCGCGCTGACCGGGATCGACACGCGGAGCCTCGTCCTCCACCTGCGCGACGCGGGCTCCGCTCCGGGCGTCGCGGTCGCCGACGACCTCCCCGTCGCCGAGGCGGTCGAGCTCGCGCGGCAGCAGCCGCCGATGGAGGGGCGCGCGCTCGTCGCCGGTGTCTCGACGGACGAGCCGTACGTCTACGCGCCGGAGGGGCGCGTCCGGATCGCCGTCGTCGACTACGGGGTCAAGCGGTCGGTGCTGCGACGGCTCGCCGCGGCCGGAGCGGCGGTCACCGTCTACCCGCACGACGTCGACGCGGACGAGCTCGCCGCACACGACGGCGTCCTTCTCTCGCCGGGGCCGGGGGACCCGAGCCGCTCGCCGCCGAGGCGGCGACGGTGCGTGGCGTGCTCGGCCGCACGCACGTGCTCGGGATCTGCCTCGGGCACCAGCTGATCGCCCTGGCCACGGGTCACGAGACGTACAAGCTTCCCTTCGGGCACCGCGGCGCGAACCATCCGGTGCTCGAGCGGCGGACGGGACGCGTCCTCGTCACGAGCCAGAACCACGGCTTCGCCGTCCGCCCGGGCGACGCGGCCGAGGCGTCGCACGTCTCGCTCTACGACGGGACGGTGGAAGGTCTCGAGCTGCCGGAGCTGCGGGCACGCTCGCTCCAGTTCCATCCCGAGGCGGGGCCGGGCCCGCACGACGCCTGGCCGCTCCTCGAGAGCTGGGTCGAGGACGTCGCGGACGCTGTGACGTGACGCATGCCTAGGCGGACGGACCTCGAGTCGATCTGCATCGTCGGCTCCGGGCCGATCGTGATCGGCCAGGCCGCCGAGTTCGACTACGCCGGCTGCCAGGCGCTCAAGGTGCTGCGCGAGGACGGGTTCCGGACGATCGTCGTGAACTCGAACCCCGCCACGATCATGACCGACCCCGGCTTCGCCGACCGGACGTACGTCGAGCCGCTCGATGCCGAGGCGGTGGCGGACGTGCTCGCGCCTCGAGCGGCCGGACGCGCTCCTGCCGACGATGGGCGGCCAGACGGCGCTCAACCTCGCACGGGAGCTCGCGACCTCGGGCGTCCTCGACGAGCTCGGCATCGAGCTGATCGGAGCCCGCCTGGACGTGATCGAGCGGGCGGAGGACCGGCTGAAGTTCAAGGAGGCGGTCGAGTCGTGTGGGCTCAAGGTTCCCGCGTCGGCCGTCGTCACCTCGCTCGACGAGCTCGACGACCTCTCCACCCCCGTGGTCGTGAGGCCGGCCTTCACGCTCGGCGGCCACGGCGGCGGCTTCGCGCTGACGGAGGAGGAGCTCCGCCGCCAGGTCGAGCGCGGGCTGGCCGAGTCGCCGATCGGCCAGGTCCTCGTCGAGGAGTCGGTGCGCGGCTGGGACGAGTTCGAGCTCGAGGTCGTGCGCGACCGCCTCGACAACGTCGTGATCGTCTGCTCGATCGAGAACCTCGACCCGATGGGGGTGCACACCGGAGACTCGGTCACCGTCGCTCCGCAGATGACGCTGCCCGACGAGGCGTACCAGGAACTGCGCGACGCGGCGATCGCCGTGATCCGCGCGGTCGGGGTCGACACCGGAGGCTCCAACATCCAGTTCGCCCGCGACCGCGAGACGGGCGAGATGCGGGTGATCGAGATGAACCCGCGCGTCTCGCGCTCCTCCGCGCTCGCCTCGAAGGCGACGGGCTACCCGATCGCGAAGGTCGCGGCCCGGCTCGCCGTCGGCTACACGCTCGACGAGATCCCGAACGACCTCACCGGGACGACTCCCGCGAGCTTCGAGCCGGCGCTCGACTACGTCGTCGTGAAGTTCCCGCGCTTCGCCTTCGAGAAGTTCCCCGGAGCCGACCAGACCCTCGGGACGCAGATGAAATCGGTGGGGGAGACGATGGGAATCGGGCGAACCTTCGCCGAGGCGTTCCTCAAGGCCTTCCGCTCGCGGGAGCTCGACGCCGGCGCCGCGACCCCGTGGCAGACGCTCGCCGACGTTCCCGGCGACGTGCACCCCTTCTTCCGCCGGGAGCTCGCCCGGATCGGCGAGGCGCTCGAGCGGGTCGGGGACATCGACTCCCTGGTCGCCGGCGACTGGCTGCGGCTGAAGCGGGCCGGCCTATCCGACGCGCAGGTCGCCGCGGCGGCGGGCACGACCGAGGCGGCGGCACGGCAGCGGCGGCACGACTGCGGCGTCCGGCCCGCGTACCGGCGGGTGGACTCCTGCGCGGGCGAGGTCGAGGCGGCCTCGAACTACTACTACTCGAGCTGGGGCGAGGCGGATGAGGCTCCGCCGACGGGCGACCGGAAGCGCGTCGTCATCCTCGGCTCGGGGCCGAACCGGATCGGGCAGGGAATCGAGTTCGACTACTGCTGCGTCCATGCCGTCACGACCTACCGCGCGCTCGGCTACGAGGCGGTGATGGTCAACTGCAACCCCGAGACGGTCTCGACCGACTACGACACCTCCGACCGGCTCTACTTCGAGCCGCTCGACGCCGAGTCGGTGCTCGCGATCTGCGAGCGGGAGAAGCCCGACGGGGTCGTGATCCAGTTCGGCGGCCAGACGCCGCTCAAGCTCGCGCGCACGATCGAGGAGGCCGGCTACCGGATCCTCGGCACGCCCTTCGACGCCGTCGACCTCGCGGAGGATCGCGAGCGTTTCGCAGGGCTGCTCCGCGCGCACGGCCTCCGCTCGCCGGAGTGGGGGATCGCGGCCTCGCCGGACGAGGCCGTCGAGATCGCGGAACGGATCGGCTACCCGGTGCTCGTCCGGCCCTCGTACGTCCTGGGGGGGCGCGCGATGCGCGTCTGCTACACGGCCGACGAGGTGCGGGACATGCCGGCTCTCGACAGGGTGCTCGTCGACCGCTTCGTGGAGCAAGCGGTCGAGGTCGACGTCGACGCGCTCTGCGACGGCCTCGACACGTACGTCGCCGCGGTCATGCAGCACGTCGAGGAGGCGGGCGTCCACTCCGGTGACTCTGCCTGCGTCCTGCCTGCGCCGAGCCTGAGCTTCGCCCAGGCTCAGGAGATCGCGCGGATCGTGCGCGTCCTCGGAAGGGCGCTCGGAACGGTCGGCCTCCTCAACGTCCAGCTCGCGGCCACCGGGGACGGGGAGATCTACGTCCTCGAGGCGAACCCCCGCGCGTCGCGGACGGTTCCGTTCGTGAGCAAGGCCACGGGCATCGAGCTCGTGAAGTCGGCCTGCCGGATCGCCCTCGGCGCGAGACTGTCCGAGCTCGGCCTGCCGCCCGAGCGGCCGCCGCGGCAGTGGAGCGTCAAGGCGGCCGTGCTGCCGTTCGCGCGCTTCCCGGGCAGCGACCCGGTGCTCGGCCCCGAGATGCGCTCCACCGGAGAGGTGATGGCGAGCGCCCCCGACCTCTCGACCGCCCTCGAGAAGGCCGAGCGCGCCGCCGGCCGCAGGCTGCCGCGCTCAGGCTCCGTCTTCATCTCGATCCGGGAGCCGGAGCACCGGCAGGCGGTGCCGATCGCGGCCACCCTGGCGGGACTCGGCTTCGACCTGTACGCGACCGAGGGAACGGCAGCGACGCTCGCCGCCGCCGGAATCGAGGTCGAGCCGGTGCGCAAGCTGAGCGAAGCGACGGACGGGGAGGCGACCGTCGTCGACCTGATCCGCCGCGGCCGCTGCGACCTCGTCATCAACATCCCCGACGGCCGGAACGCCCGCTCGGACGGCTACGCGATCCGGGAGGCGGCGCTCGTGCGGCGCGTCCCGTGCATCACGACGCTCTCCGGTGCCGCGGCCGCCGTGCACGCGATCGCGACCGCGCGCGCCGACCAGGCGCTCTCCCTCCAGGAGCGGATCGATGCAGAGCTCGGGGCAGTCCGACCGGCCTAGGCTCGGATCGCCCAGCGTGCCGCCTGGAGGGGCGCGACCTGCGGGAGGTCGGACTGCGAGCCGGCCGTCGAGGGCTCGGCGGTGACTGCTGAGCCGATCAGGTCAGAGACGGAAGAGGCGCCACTGTCGCGTACGAGGCGCGCGAGACCCCGGTTGAGCCGCCGGGGCCAGAGCGGACCGCCGTAGACGAAGCCGGTGTACGCCTGGACGAGCGTCGCTCCGCTGCGGAGGCGCTCGAACACGTCCTCTGCGCTGGCGACGCCTCCCACAGAGACGAGCAGAACGCTCGAGCCCACCCGGGTGCGCAACCGCCGCAGGACTTCGAGTGATCGCGGCTCGAGCGGCGCGCCGGAGACTCCCCCGCCCGGCAGGAGCTGCTCGTCGATCTCGGTTCCGTCCGGAAAGGCGCGTCCGATCGTCGTGTTCACCGCGATGATGCCGTCGAGCCGTGTCTCCAGGGCGAGGTTCGCAATCGCGTCGATCTCGTCGTCCGCAAGATCGGGACTGACCTTGACCAGCAGCGGGATGTCGGCACCGAGCGCGTGGAGCTCGTCGCGTGCTGCCCGGATGAGTGCCCGCAAGAGCTGCGGCGCCTGGAGGTCACGTAGGCCTTCCGTGTTCGGAGAGCTCACGTTCAGGACGACGTAGCCGGCGCTCGGCGCACACGCTCTGATCGAGGCGACGTAGTCGTCCACGATTCTGTCGAGCTCCGCCGGCACGACCGCGCTCTTGCCGACGTTCACGCCGACGACCACGCTCGGCCGGCTCCGCTGCAGGCGCTTCGCAACAGCGTCACAGCCCGAGTTCGGGAAACCCATCCGGTTGACGAGAGCCCGAGACTCCGGGACGCGAGCGATCCGGGGTCGCGGCCGGCCGGGCTGGGCAAGAGCGGTGACCGTTCCGACCTCGATGGAGCCAAAGCCGAGCGCGGCCAGGCCGTCAAACGACGTGGCGTCCTTGTCGAAGCCGGCGGCGAGTCCGAGCGGCGTCGGGAAGTCGAGCCCGAGCGCGCTGACGCGCAAAGCTTCGTCCCTGGGGGACAGCGCGAACGCGATCAGTCGCCGCGCGACGGGTAAGGCGGTGATCGTCCTCAACGCGCGCAGTGCGAGGCCGTGGGCCGTCTCGGGATCGAGGCGCTCGAAGAGCGCGCGGAAGAGCAGGCGGTAGATCACCGGCAGGACTGTGGACTCACAGGAGACGCCGAACGGGCGCGAGACGAGGCTGCACTGCGACTGTCATCGTGAAGACCCGGGCGGACGGATCGGGGCAGATGGATCCTCCGGAATGCTGCCAAGGTAGCGACTCTTACACACGCAGACGGCGACTGCACGCGCGCCGGCCGAGCTCGCCCAGGCGTGCGTCGAGGTCGGTGTTGCCGAATCCGACGACGCGCTCGGTCCGGCGAAAAGCCCGGAAAAATCGGGAAAAGTCTCGGCTTGATGCGCGCGGGGTGGTTGGTAAGATCGGCCGGCCGTGACCCCGACGAAGACGCAGGCACACGCTCCGGTCCGCTCTCTCGACCAGCGGATGGATGCCCTCAAGCGAGCGAACGACGTCCGTGTCAAGCGCGCCAAGCTCAAGAAGGACCTCAAGGAGGGGAAGGTCCGGATCGAGCAGATCCTCCGCAACCCGCCCGAATATGTCTCGACGGCCAAGGTGATCGACATCCTCCTGGCGGTGCCGAAGTTCGGACGCGTGAAGGCGGCACGATTCCTCAACGCGTGCCGGATCAGCCAGTCGAAGACGGTCGGCGGGCTCTCCGACCGGCAGCGCGCCGAGCTGATTGGCCTCTTCAACCGCTAGCGGAGCCAGGCTGCCGGCGGCGCTCGTGGTCACGGGTCCGTCGGGCGCCGGCAAGGGGACGCTGATCCACGAGCTCCTCGAGCGGGTGGGCGGAATCGAGGTCACCGTCTCCGCCACGACCCGCGAGCGGCGGCGTGGGGAGGAGGACGGGTGCGAGTACTGGTTCCTCTCCAGTGCGGACTTCCTCACGCGTGTCGAGCGCGGCGAGTTCCTCGAGCACGTGGAGTACGTCTCCGGGCACCGGTACGGGACGCTGCGCTCCGAGCTCGAACGGATCCAGGGCGAGGGGAAGGTGCCGCTGCTCGAGCTCGAGACCGAGGGGGCGCTGCGCGTGAAGCACGAGGTGCCCGGCTCCGTGACGATCTTCATCTCGGCCAGCGTGGACGAGCTCGAGCGCCGCCTGCGGGAGCGGGCGACGGAGAGCGCCGGCGAGATCGACGAGCGAATTGCGCTCGCGCGCAAGCAACTGAAGCAGGCGAGGGAGTTCGACCACGTGATCGAGAACGACGACCTCGAGCGTGCGGTGACGGAGCTGACCCGGCTCGTCTCCGGCCTCGTGGCGCCGGCCGCTACCATGCCGGGACGATGATCGAACCGCGCGTCGACGAGTTGCTCCAGCACGTGGATTCGCGCTATGCGCTCGTGATCGTGGGCGCGAAGCGCGCCCGGCAGATCAACAACTACCACCACCAGCTCGGCGAGGGCACCTTCGGCGACAACCTGCCGCCGCTCGTCGAGAGCCGCTCGAAGAACTACCTGACCATGGCTCTCGAAGAGGTCTCGCAGGGCATGCTCGACTACAAGTACTCGGGCTGAGCCTGGATCCCGGCCCTGCGGAGCACTCGCTCCGCAGGCATCATGCGAGGCATGTCCCGCGTCCTCCTCGGAGTGACGGGAGGTATCGCCGCCTACAAGGCGTGTGAGCTCTGCCGGCTGCTGGTCAAGGACGGCCACGACGTCGTCCCGCTCGTCACGCCGGGCGCGGAGCGCTTCGTGACGGTCGAGACCTTCCGGGCCCTTGCCCGCCGGCCGCCGGGAGACGACGTCTATCTCCACCTCACGCGCGCCGATCTGCTCGTCGTGGCGCCCTGCACCGCGAACACGCTCGCGAAGCTCGCCCACGGGCTCGCGGACAACGTCCTCACAGAGGCCGCACTCGCCCATCGCGGCTCGGTGCTCGTGGCTCCGGCGATGAATCCCCGCATGTGGGCGCACCCGGCGACGCGCGCGAACGCCGAGACGCTGCGGTCGCGCGGCGTCGTCCTCGTCGGGCCGGACGAGGGCGAGACGGCCGAGGGCGAGCTCGGCGTGGGCAGGATGGCAGAGCCGGAGGAGATCCTTCGCGCCGTCCGCGACGTCCTCGCCGGAGCGGGCCTCCTGCGGGGGAGGCGCGTTCTCGTCTCCGCAGGCGGCACGCGCGAGCCCGTGGACGCCGTCCGGTACGTCGGCAACCGCTCGTCGGGCCGGATGGGCGTCGCGCTCGCAGCCGAGGCGCGCCGGCGCGGAGCCGAGGTGACCCTGCTCGGAGCGAGCCTCGCCGTGCCTGCACCGGCGGGCGTCGAGCTCGTCGAGACGCCGACGGCCGCGGATCTCGAGCGGGAGGCGCTGGCGCGGGCCGGCGAAGCGGATGTCGTGATCATGGCCGCCGCCGTCGCCGACTATCGGCCCGCCGCCGCGCTCGCGGCGAAGCGTCCGAAGGACACGACGGCCTGGACGCTCGAGCTCGAGCCGACGACGGACGTCCTCGCAACTCTCGGCGAGTCCTCGCACGAGGGCCGGCTGCTGGTCGGCTTCGCGGCCGAGACCGGCGAGGGCGGGCTCGAGCGGGCCCGGCAGAAGCTCGTGCGCAAGGGAGTCGACCTGCTCGTGCTCAACGACGTCTCGCGCGACGACGTCGGCTTCGACTCGCCCGACAACGAGGTGACGCTCCTCTCAGCCGCCGGCGAGCGCGCGCTGCCCAAGGCGCCGAAGGACGAGATCGCAGCCGCGATCCTCGACGAGGTAGAACGACTTCTTGGCTGAGGCCCCTGGTCGCGGAGGCTCGACGCGAGCTGGGGGAGGTCACCTCGCTGGGTAGTACGGGGTCGTGAGCGAGTCGGCGTACAACCTCTTCCAGCGCGGCCGGCAGCATCTGCGGGACGGCCTCCCCGCCCAGGCGACCGTGTCGCTCGAGAAGGCGAAGCGGCAGGAGCCGGAGAAGGCGTCGATCCGTGAAGCGCTCGGCATCGCCTACTTCCGCATCCGGCGCTGGAGCGAGGCGGAGGAGGAGTTCCGCAAGGTGCTCGAGCTGTCGCCCGTCAACGACTACGCGCACTACGCGCTCGGCCGCTGCCTCGAGAAGCTCGGGCGGGGGGCCGAGGCGAACCGGCACTACAAGCTGGCGAGCTCGCTGCGGCCGGGCTCGGACCAGTATCGCGCCCGGATCCTCGATCTGGACTAGCGTCTGCCCGTGCGGGCGGTCGTGCAGCGCGTGTCGAGCGCGCGGGTGACGCCGGGCGGCGAGATCGGTCGCGGGCTTTGCGTTCTGCTCGGTGTCGCTCGCGTCGACCGGCCGGAAGCGGCGGCGAGGCTCGCCGCGAAGGTGGCCCGGCTGCGGGTCTTTCCCGACGAGGAGGGCCGGTTCGACCGCTCGCTCCGTGACGTCGGCGGCGCCGCGCTCGTCGTCTCGCAGTTCACGCTCATCGCCGACACCGCCAGGGGGAACCGGCCGAGCTTCTCCGACGCCGCGCCGCCCGAGCAGGCCGAGCCGCTCTACGAACGCTTCTGCGCCGAGCTCCGCGCCCTCGGCGTGCCGGTCGAGACGGGCGTCTTCGGAGCGAAGATGGAGCTCGAGCTCGTCAACGAAGGACCCGTGACTGTCGTGCTCGAAGCCTGATGGAGCTCGTCGAGCTCGAGGAGCGGCGGGCGTACGAGTGCCGGCTGAGGCCGGACCGGGCGCTCGAGACGCTCGACGAGGCCGAGGACTTCCTGAGCGATCGAGGGCTCCTGACGCGGACGGCCGACTCCGCCCTGCCGAGCCTGTTCGAGGCGTGCCACGAGGAGCCGTATGCCCGGGAGAGCCCCGGCTTCGGGCAATGGCCCGCGACGAAGTTCCCGTGGTTTGGGCTGCTCGGGGCGCGGGGCCACCTCATCCTCTCGGTCCACCGCGGGAAGAGCCTGCTCGTGACCGAGCCGGTTGCGGAGCTCCTCGACCCGATCTGCCGTGCGGAGCTCGCGCGGATGGAGGAGGCCGAGCCGGAGCCGCGGCGCCTGCTTCGCCACCTCGCGGAGGCCGGGCCGTCCGAGCTCGAGGATCTCCGGACGGAGCTCTCGCTGACCGCGAAGGAGCTGAAGCAGTTGCGCTCGCCGCTCGAGCGCTGCGGCGCCGTCGTCGCGCGCAGCGTCGTCTACGAGGCCCCTCACCGGCATACGAGCCTCCTCATGCGCTGGGACCAGGTGCACCCGGCGCAGCGTGGGGAGGAGTCGCGACGCGCATTCGGCGACCTCCTGTGCGCGGGCGTGCGGGCGGCCGTCGTGGCCCCCGAGCGGGAGCTTCGCCGCTGGTTCTCGTGGCAGTGGCACTGGGACGGCGAGCTCGTCGACGAGCTGGTCGCAGAGGGTCGGCTCGTCCGGGTCGACGGGCATCTCGCGGCGACCGGCTGAGAGCCACCCGCTGCTACACTCCGCGCACCACATTTCACCGGTTCGGAGAAATGGGCCTGCGGGCCCATTTTTTGTGAGAGAGACAAGATGCCGACGACATTCGAGCAGGAGCGCGAGTTGGAGCAGGAGATCGTTCCCCGGGTCGAGCGCGACCTGCCGGGCGTGGACGTGCTCGCCGTTGAGCTGGCGACGCCGTCCCGCTTCTGCGTCTACGTCGACCATCCCGCGGGTGTCGACCACGCCCTCTGCGAGCGCGTCACGGACGTCCTCCGCGACTACCTGCGCACGTACACCGTCGAGGTCTCCTCGCCGGGGCTCGACCGGCCGCTGCGCCGGCGGGAGCACTTCGCGCAGGTCGTGGGCCGGCGCATTCGGGTCCGGACGGCCGGCGGGAAGCTGAAGGGCACGCTGGCGTCCACGGACGCCGACTTCCTGACGCTCCACACGGATCGTGGAGAGCGCCAGATCCCGTACGCAGAGATCGTGCGGGCCAACCTGATCGGGGATTCCGACGTGAAGGGGAGCGTGACATGAGCCAGGAGATCATCGACGCGGTCCGCGAGATCGAGCGGGACAAGGGAATCGAGGAGGGTGCGCTCGTCATGGCGCTCGAGGACGCGCTCCTCGCCGCCTACAAGAAGACGCCCGGCGCGTCACGCCACGCGACGGTCGAGCTGCACGACGACGGAGAGTTCCGCGTCTTCTCCGTCGAGCTGCCACCCGACGTCGAGACGGAGCTGCTCGACGAGGCGCGCGAGCGGAAGCTCGAGGAGCTCGAGCGGCTCGAGGAGGAGACGGGCGAACGCCAGCACACGCTCATCTCCGACGACGACCTCGACGTGGACTGGTCGGAGGTGCCCGAGGATCAGATCGTCCGGGAGGACGTCACGCCCGAGGGCTTCGGCCGGATCGCCGCGCAGACGGCGAAGCAGGTGATCCTCCAGCGGATCCGCGAGGAGGAGCGGCGGATGATGTACGACGAGTACATCGACCGCGTGACCGAGGTCGTGACGGGGATCGTCCAGCAGGCCGGCGACCGGAACAACGTCCTCGTCGACCTCGGCAAGGTCGAGGCGCTCCTGCCGCGCTCCGAGCAGGTCGACGGCGAGCGCTACGAGCAGGGCTCGCGCATCAAGGCCGTGATCACCGAGGTTCGCTCCGGAACGAAGGGGCCGCAGGTCATCCTCTCCCGCCGCGACCCGGAGCTGATCAAGACGCTGTTCGAGCTCGAGGTGCCGGAGATCGCCGACGGTCTCGTCGAGATTCGCGGCGTCGCCCGCGAGCCGGGCTACCGCTCGAAGATCGCGGTCGAGTCGCACGCCCAGGGCGTCGACCCGGTCGGCGCGTGCGTCGGCCCGCGCGGCTCCCGCGTCCGCATGGTCGTCTCGGAGCTGCGCGGCGAGAAGATCGACATCATCCCGTGGAACCCGGAGCCGGCCCGCTTCGTGGCCAAGGCGCTGTCGCCGGCACGGGTGCGCGAGGTGTATCTCGACGACGAGGCGCGCGAGGCGACGGTCGTCGTCCCGGACGACCAACTCGCGCTCGCGATCGGCAAGGAGGGGATGAACGCCCGCCTCGCCGCCCGCCTGACCGGCTGGAAGGTCGACATCCAGAGCGACACCGAGTTCGCGCAGGCGGAGGCCGACGCGGCCTTCGGCGGCGGCGAAGAGGGCGCCGAGGACTTCTCGGGCCGGTGTGCAGCCATCCTCGCCAACGGCAAGCGCTGCCCGAACGCGGGGTTGCCCGGCTCCCGCTTCTGCGGCGTGCCGGCGCACCAGGCGCTCGAGGGCACCGGCACCGACTACGTCGCCGGTCCGCCTCCGGCTGTGAGCGTCGCCGGCGAAGCCGACGACGCGGCTCCCGAGGTGGAGGCCGAGCCGGAAGCGGAGGTTGCGGAGCCGGAGGAGGTTCCGGCCGGGATCCCCGTCGAGCAGACGGAGGAGGATTCGTAGCGGCGGAACCGGTGCGGACCTGCGCCGGCTGCGGCCGGCGGGCCCCGCAGCGGGAGCTGCTGCGCTTCGCAGTGCGCGAGGGCGAGCTCTTCTACGGCAGGTCGGAGCCGGGCCGGGGGGCCTACACGTGCCGCAGCCTGGCGTGTTTCGAGCGCGCGGCCGGGCGCGGCATGTTCGCGCGGGCTCTGCGCCGGTCCGTGCAAATCGACCCTGCGCTGCGGCGCCTTTACACTGAAGGGACAGATGGCGAACTCGGGAAATAGGCCAAACCGCCCGTTGCGGCCTCGCGGCGGGGGCGCCGGCAGGGGCCGGCGCCGCGTCGTGATCGACCAGGGAGCTGCGCGGCCGACGCGCGAGCAGCGGCAGTCGCGCCAGGACGGCCCGCGGAAGGAGCCGCGCCAGCAGCCGCCGGCACAGCAGACAGGCCCCGTCTCGGTCGAGTCGGGCGTCAGCGTCCGCGACCTCTCGCAGGCGCTCGGCGTCCCGATGCCGAACATCATCAAGATCCTCATGGGTCTCGGCCAGATGCGCACCGCGACCCAGTCGCTCAGCGACGAGGAGGTCGAGCTGATCGCGTCCGAGGTGGGCCGCGAGGTGACGATCAAGCACGCGGCGGACGAGGAGGAGGAGCCGGAGATCGACGACCCGGAGGACTCGCTGCAGCCGCGCCCACCGGTCGTGACGATCATGGGGCACGTCGACCACGGCAAGACGACGCTGCTCGACGCTATCCGCCGGGCCCGCGTCGTCGAGACGGAGGCGGGCGGGATCACCCAGCACATCGGCGCCTACCAGGTCGACGTCGACGGGCGCAAGATCACCTTCCTCGACACGCCGGGCCACGAGGCGTTCACGGCCATGCGTGCGCGCGGCGCGAAGGTGACGGACATCGCGGTGCTCGTGGTGGCCGCGGACGACGGCGTGATGCCCCAGACGAAGGAGTCCATTGCGCATGCCCGGGCAGCCGAGGTGCCGATCGTCGTCGCGGTGAACAAGATCGACCTCGCGGACGCGAATCCCGACCGGGTCAAGGGGGAGCTCGCCCAGGAAGGCCTCCAGCCGGAGGACTGGGGAGGCTCGACGCAGTTCGCAGACGTCTCGGCGAAGAACAAGGAGAACCTCGACGAACTGCTCGAGAAGGTGCTTCTCGTCGCCGACCTCGAGCTCGAGGGCCTCAAGGCGAACCCGGACGCGCCGGCTTCCGGCCCGATCATCGAGTCGCGCCTCGACGTCGGCCGCGGCCCCGTCGCGACGATGCTCGTCCACCGCGGCACGTTGAAGGTCGGTGACGCGCTCGTCGCCGGCGACGCCCACGGCCGCGTGAAGGCGCTCTTCGACCACAAGGGCGAGCGGCGGGAGAGCGCAGGGCCGGGCGACCCGATCGAGATCCTCGGCTTCGACAAGCCGCCGGGAGCCGGCGAGCTCGCGCGCGTCGTCGGGAACGATCGCGAGGCGCGTGACCTCGCGAACCGGCGGGCCGAGCGGCTCCGCCGCGAGCAGCTCGCCTCCGCGCGGCCGGCAGGGCCGACGCTCGAGAGCCTGTTCGAGCAGCTCCAGGCGGGCGAGGTCTCCGATCTCAACCTCGTCGTCCGCGGCGACGTCGCCGGCTCGGTCGAGGCTGTGGTCTCCGAGCTGTCGAAGTTCGAGCACTCGGAGGTGCGGCTCAACGTCATCGCCCAGGGCGTCGGCGCGATCACGCAGAACGACGTGATGCTCGCCTCCGCGTCGGACGCGCTCATCGTCGGCTTCAACGTGCGGCCGAACGCGGAGACGCGCGAGCTCGCCGCGCGCGAGGGCGTCGAGATCCGCACGTACGACGTCATCTACAAGCTGACCGAGGACATCGAGCAGGCGCTCGTGGGCAAGCTATCGGCGGTCACGACCGAGGAGACGATCGGCGAGGTGGAGGTGCGGGCGCTCTTCCGTGTCTCGCGGCTCGGCACGATCGCCGGCTGCATGGTCACGGACGGCGTCGTCCGGCGCAGCGCGAGCGTGCGTGTGATCCGCGACGGCGCGGTGATTCACACGACGTCCGTCGCCCAGCTGAAGCGCTTCAAGGACGACGTACGCGAGGTGGCCGAGGGCTTCGAGTGCGGCATCCTCCTCGAGGGCTTCAACGACGTCAAGGAAGGCGACGTCCTGGAGGTGTTCGAGACGCGCGAGATCGAGCGGACGTCGCTCGCCGAGACGCCCGCCTCGTAGGCGCGTCGGCCAGACGTGCCGAGCGGCTGGGTCGGGATCCTGACGTGCGAGCTCCACTTTCCCGAGGCGCACTCGCTCAAGGAAAAGCGCCGGTACGTGCGCTCGGCGAAGGCACAGCTGCAGAACCGCGTCGGCGCCTCGGTCGCGGAGGTCGATCACCACGACGTCTGGCAGCGGACGCGGCTCACCCTCGCGTGCGTCGCGCGGGAGCATCGCGAGGTCGAGCGCCTGCTCGACGAGGCGGAGCGGTGGCTGCGCGGCCAGGAGTGGGAGGTCGCGCTCGCAGAGCGCCTCATCGCCGACCCCGAGGACTAGGCTCGCGCCGGTGAACGTCGTCGAGTTGATCGAGCGGAAGCGGAACGGGGAGGAGCTGGCCGGGCACGAGCTGCGCGATCTCATCGACGCCTACGCACGGGACGAGGTGCCCGACTACCAGGCGGCCGCCTTTCTGATGGCGGTCTGGTTCCGCGGCCTCTCACCGGCCGAGACGTTTGCGTTGACCGACGCGATGGTGGCGAGCGGCGAGACCCTCGACGTGGCGGCACGGCTCGGTCGCAGCGTCGTCGACAAGCATTCGACGGGAGGCGTGGGAGACAAGACGACCATCGCCATAGGACCGCTCGTCGCCGCGTGCGGGGTTCCCTTCGGGAAGATAAGCGGCCGCGGTCTCGGGCATACCGGCGGCACGCTCGACAAGCTCGAATCGATCCCCGGCTTCCGCGTCGAGTTGACGACCGAGGAGTTCGTTGCGCAGGTGCGCGAGATCGGGCTCGCCGTCGTCAGTCAGAGCGCCGCGCTCGTCCCCGCGGACCGGAAGCTGTACGCGCTGCGGGACGTGACGGCGACGATCGACGAGGACTCGCTCATCGCCGCCAGCATCATGGCCAAGAAGATCGCGGGCGGGGCGAGCGCTCTCGTCCTCGACGTCAAGGTCGGGGAGGGGGCCTTCATGCGCACCCAGGACGACGGCCGGAGGCTCGGCGAGGCGATGCGGGCGCTCGGGGAGGGGGCCGGGCTTGCCGTCGTGTGTCTCCTCACCGACATGGAGCAGCCGCTCGGGTACGCGGTCGGGAACGCGCTCGAGGTGCTCGAGGCCCGCGACGTTCTCGCCGGCGGCGGGCCGGCGGACTTCCGTGAGCTCGTACTCGTGGCGGCGAGCGAGCTGCTCGCGCTGTCGGATCTCGACATCGGCCGGGCGGAGGCGCGGCAGCGGGCCGAGCAGGCGCTGGCGGACGGCTCGGCGCTCGGGGCCTACGAACGCTGGATCCGGGCGCAGGGTGGCAATCCGGATCCGGGGCGGCTGCCGCGGGCCTCCGTGGTGCACGAGGTGCTCGCTCGGCGCTCGGGTCACGTGCAGAAGCTCCACGGGCGGGGGGTGGCGGCCGCCGCGATGGCTCTCGGGGCCGGGCGCGAGCGCAAAGAGGAAGCGGTCGACCACGCGGTCGGCGTCGTCTGCCACCGGAAGCGGGGGGACGCGGTCGTGGAGGGTGAGCCGCTGGCCGAGGTCCACGCACACGACGAGGCAGCCGCGCAGCTGGCCGGGGACGGGCTCCTTGCCGCCTACGAGATCGGGGAGGAGCCTCCGGACGCGCGCCCTCTCGTGCTCGAAGTCATCCGCTGAGGCTTTCCTCGGCCATGGGCTGACGCTTGTCCAGAGGCGCCGGTGGGGCACATTGCGATCTGCGCATCGGAAACCCGGCACGGTTCCGTGACGCTTGCACCGATAGCGTCCATGCCGAGGGCGGCGGGAACCGGCTCCCCACCCAGGGCGGGGGTGTGCGCGCTCTCGGCCTGACGGGAGCAATCTCGCTGCAACCGGGCACGCTCATGCCGTGCACGCTTGAATACGGTCATGAGCGAGCGGATGCGCCGCGTCAACGAGTTGGTGCGGCAAGTGCTCGCCGAGACGTTGCCCGAGTTGAAGGATCCACGGATCGGCCTCGTCACCGTCACAGCCGTCGACACGACTTCGGACCTCCGCCACGCGACCGTCTACGTGAGTGTCCTCGGCTCGAGCCGGAAGCGGCAGGCAAGCCTGCTCGCACTCGAGGCCGCCCAGGGCCGCCTCCAGGCGCGGTTGGGCCGCGAGATCACGCTCAAGCGGACCCCGCAGCTTCGGTTCGAGTACGATGCCTCGGTCGAGCGCGGCGTGCGCATGACCCGCCTTATCGACGAGCTCGCGCCGGACGACGATGACACAGACGAAGGATGATCTGAAGGCGATCGCGGACGCGCTGCGGGAGCACGACCGCTTTCTCGTGGTCACACACGAGAACCCGGACGGGGACGCTCTCGGCTCGCTCCTCGCAGCAACGCTCGCGCTCCGCCGGCTCGGCAAGGACGCGCTGATGTATCTCGCCGGCGACACGCCGCTGCCACACGAGTACGGCTTCATGCCGCTCGGCGAGCTCCTGCGCGACCTGCCGGACGACAGCGGCGAGCGCGTTCTTCTCGCCGTGGACTGCGCGAAGAAGGAACGGATCGGCGACGAGACGGCGCTCGCCCGCGCGCCCTTCGTCCTCGACGTGGACCACCACCACGACAACACGCGCTTCGGGGATGTCAACCTCATCGTCGCCGACGCCTCCTCGACCGGAGAGGTGCTACGCGACGTGATCGCCGAGCTCGGCCTCGAGCTCACTCCCGATCTCGCGGAGCCGCTCTACATCGCACTCGTCACCGACACCGGTCGCTTCCAGTACGCGAACACGACGCCGAAGGCGCTCCGGCTGGCTGCCGAGCTCGTCGACGCCGGCGCAAACATCCACGCCGTCTTCCAGCAGGTGTACGAGTCCGTCGAGTTCGCGAAGCTCAAGCTTCTCGCCCGCGTCCTCTCCCGAGCCGAGGTCCTGGAGGGCGGAAGGATCGTCGTCTCGCACCTCCTGCGCACCGACTTCGCCGAGGTCGGTGCAGCCGAGCCCTACTCCGAGGGGCTCATCGACTACCTGCGCGCGGTCGAGGGCGCCGAGCTCGCGGTGTTCATCCGGGAGCAGCTCAGCAAAGGCGCCGAGGGACACAAAGGATCACTCCGCTCCTCGATCGACGAGCTCGACGTCTCGGTCATCGCCCGCCGGTTCGGCGGCGGCGGCCACCGTCAGGCCGCCGGCTTCGAGAGCGACGCACCGCTCGGGGAGATCGTCGAGGTCATCCGGCAAGGCTTCCTCGAACAGCGTGCCGCCTCGCGCTCTTGAGCCGGCGGGCGTTGCGCTCGTCGACAAGCCGACCGGTCCGTCGTCGTTCGCCGTCGTGGCACAGATTCGCCGCTTGACCGGGGCGAGGACCGGCCACGCCGGCACGCTCGACCCGTTCGCGAGCGGGCTGCTACTGGTGTTGTCCGGCAGGGCAACTAAGCTGGCGTCATGGCTCGTCGGCCTGGACAAGCGGTACGCCACCGAGATCGATCTCACCTCCCGGACCTCGACCGGGGATCCCGAAGGCGAGGTCACAACGCGGCAGGATCCCCCGTCGGAGGAAGAGCTGGCCGAGCGGCTCGAGGGCCTCCGAGGGGAGATCGAGCTGCCGATCCCCGCCGCCTCCGCGGTGAAGATCGGCGGCGAGCGCGCGTACAGGCTTGCGCGGCGCGGCGTGGAGGTGGAGATGCCGCTGCGGCGCTCGACGGTGCACGCGCTCGACGTCATCGCATATACGGGTGAGCGGGTCACACTCGATCTGCGCGTGAGCTCGGGAACCTATGTGCGCTCGATCGCGGACGCACTCGGCGGACACTGCGCCGCGCTGCGACGCACCGAGGTCGGACCGTTCAGCGTGGCGGACGCCGTCGCGCCCGAAGCTTTCGCCGTGGAGCGGCTGCTACCCGAGGCAGAGGTGCTGCAGCGCCTCCGTATGACGGGCGGCGAGCCGGCATGAATGTCGCTCAGAACCCGGCCGGGCTGCCGGTCGCACAGCGCGCCGTGGCCGTCGGCATGTTCGACGGCGTTCACCGCGGCCATGTGCGCGTTCTGGATGCGGCACGGACGGCTGGGCTCCGCACGACGGTCGTGACCTTCGATCCCCACCCGCGAACCGTCCTCGGAGGGCGCGTCGAGCTGCTGGCGACGCTCGAGAGGCGGCTCGAGCTCCTCGCAGCGGCCGACGTGGAGGACGCGCTCGTGCTCCGGTTCGACGAACGCCTTGCGGCGCTCCCGGCAGAGGAGTTCGCGGAGCGGATACTGCGGGGGATCGGGGCCGAGGTCGTCGCTGCGGGGGAGACGTTCCACTTCGGGCGCGGCCGCGAGGGCGACCTCGAGCTGCTGCGCCGGCTGGGATTCGACGCCCGCCCGGTGCCTCTGCTCGAGAATGTCTCCTCGAGCCGCGTTCGGGAGCTCGTGCACGTCGGGGACACCGAGCACGCCGCAGCGCTGCTCGGGCGGCCGCCAGAAGTGGAGGGCACCGTCGTGCGTGGCGACGGCCGCGGGCACGCGCTCGGCTTTCCTACTGCGAACCTCGACGTCCCGCCGGCGCTCCTCGTGCCGCCGGACGGCGTCTATGCCGGCTGGACGCGCGGTCGGCGGGCTGCGATCTCGATCGGCAGCAATCCGCACTTCGACGGCCACGAGCGCCGTGTCGAGGCACATCTGCTCGACTTCGACGGCGACCTGTACGGGGCGCGGCTCGTCGTGGAGGTCTGGAGCCTCCTCCGCGAGCAGCGGCGCTTCGACTCCCTCGAAGAGCTCGTTGTGGCCATCGCCGCGGATGTCGAGCGGACGCGCGGGGCGGCCCGGCCGGGCTGAGGAGAACCCGTCAGGAGCCGGCGCGGGGGGAGGGCGACCCAGCCGATCCGGACGAGTCCGAGCCCGTCGACGAGAGGCTGCCCGATCGCCGCCGCGAGACCGAGTCGCACGCGTCGCCGGCGGCTCGGCAGCCTCGACGCGCGCAAGCAGGCCCGCGGCCACCGCAGAGGTGTGCGTCCGGGCGCGGGCCGAGCGCACGATCTCTGCCGGCGCTCCGCGCGGAATCGCTCTGGCCATGCCGCTTTCCGCTACCCTAGCCCGCGACCCCGGCCCGGCTCGCGCAACCGCTCCTTGGCGTCGCGGGCGGAGCCCAGGGAGGCGAAAGGAAGGAGAGGGCATTGGCCCTGACCAAGGAAGCGAAGCAGGAGATGATCACCAAGCACGGCCGCAACGCCGCCGACACCGGCTCGCCGCAGGTCCAGATCGCGATGCTCACGCAACGGATCAACGAGCTGACGGAGCATCTCCGAACGCACAGGCACGACCACTATTCGCGGCGCGGCCTGCTCAAGCTCGTCGGGCGCCGCCGCCGCTTCCTGAACTACTTGCAGAAGCACGACCTCGAGGGCTACCGCGCCCTCATCAAGGAGCTCGGCCTGCGCCGCTAGCTCCAATACACACGGAGGGTGGAAGTTCGAGCGAGCCCACCGCGCCTCGGCTGCCGCGGGCCGGCTCGAGCTCCCGCCCTCCACAAGCAGAGTGGAGGACAATCGAATGAGTATCGCGACCGAGCGCCGGGCGCAGGTCTCCGTCCAGATCGGGACCCAGGAGATCAGCTTCGAGACCGGCAAGCTCGCGAAGCAGGCGGACGGCGCCGTCGTCGTCCGCGCGGGCGACACAATGGTGCTCGCCACCGCCCAGGGCCGCGCCGAGGCGCGGGAGGGGGCGGACTTCTTCCCGCTCACCGTGGACGTCGAGGAGCGGATGTACGCCGCCGGGAAGATCCCGGGCGGCTTCTTCAAGCGGGAGGGGCGCCCGACGGAGCGCGCCATCCTCACTGCGCGGATGATCGACCGGCCGATCCGGCCGCTCTGGCCGAAGGGGTTCCGCAACGAGGTGCAGGTGATCTGCACCGTCCTCAGCGCCGACCTCGTCACGGCCCACGACATCCTGTGCATCAACGGCGCGTCCGCCGCGCTCATGCTCTCGCCGCTCCCGTTCCTCGGGCCGGTCGGGGCAGTGCGGGTCGGGATGATCGACGGCCGGCTCGAAGTCAACCCGACCCTGCGCGAGAGCGAGGACTCGTCGGAGCTCGACCTCATCATCGTCGGCACGAAGGAGGGTCTGACGATGGTCGAGGCCGGCGCGAACGAGGTGCCGGAGGAGACGATCCTCGAGGCGCTGGAGCTCGCGCACGCCGAGATCGTGAAGCTGTGCGAGACGCAGGAGGAGCTGCGCCGCCAGGCCGGCAAGCCGAAGTGGCTCGATCTCGAGCTTGTCGAGGAGCTCGAGCGCGAGCACGGGCAGTCGATCTCCGAACGGATCCAGCAGGTCGGCCTCCGCGAGGCCGGCACGCTCGTCGACGAGCTCCTCGCCGAGCTCGCCCCCGCGATCACGATGGACTCGACCGACGAGGACGTCGTCCGGCAGACACAGGTTCGCTCGGCGCTCGCCCTGGTGTTCGAGAAGCAACGGGGCCTCGCCGTCGAGGAGCCCGTGCGCGCGCAGTTCGGAGCCGAGCTGAAGGCGCTCACGGACGCAGAGCAGGACTCGAAGGCGCTCCGCTCCGCCAAGCGGCAGCTGCTCTTCGACCGGATCGTGGAGGACGTCGAGTTGCCGTTCCCGGCGGGCTCGGCGGCGACCGACCCGGAGACGGGCGAGCCGCTGCCGGCAGCCAAGGACTCGCAGACGAAGACGTTCGTCAAGAAGGCGTGCGAGTCGATCTACAAGGACCTCGTGCGCCAGAAGATCGCCGTCGAGAAGCGCCGGCCCGACGGTCGCGGAGCGGAGGAGATCCGGCCGATCGAGGTCGAGGTCGGCGTCAACCCGCGGACCCACGGCTCCGGCCTGTTCACGCGGGGCCAGACGCAGATCCTCTCCTCGCTCACGCTCGGCACCGCGAAGGAGGGGCAGCGAATCGACGACCTCTCCCTCGAGGAGGAGCGCCGCTACATGCACCACTACAACTTCCCGCCCTACTCGGTCGGGGAGACGGGCTTCATGCGCGGCCCGAAGCGTCGTGACATCGGCCACGGTGCTCTCGCGCAGCGGGCGCTCGAGGCGGTCATCCCGGGGCCGGAGGACTTCCCGTACACGATCCGGATCGTCTCGGAGACGCTCGAGTCGAACGGCTCCTCGTCGATGGGCTCCGTCTGCGGGTCGACGCTCTCGCTCATGGACGCGGGTGTGCCGATCTCGGCGCCGGTCTCCGGCATCGCCATGGGCCTCGTGAAGGAGGGCGACGACTACGTCATCCTCACGGACATCCAGGGTGCGGAGGACCACCTCGGCGACATGGACTTCAAGGTCGCCGGCTCCCGCAAAGGGATCACCGCGCTGCAGATGGACATCAAGATCACCGGCGTCACGCAGCAGATCATGCGAGACGCGCTCGAGCAGGCGAAGCGGGCGCGCGAGTTCATCCTCGACAGGATGCTCGACGTGATCCCGGAGTCGCGCTCGGAGCTCGCCGAGAACGCGCCGCGGATCACGACGATCAAGATCGACCAGGAGAAGATCGGCATGGTGATCGGCAAGGGCGGCGAGACGATCCGCGGCCTCGAGTCCGACTACGAGGTGCAGATCGACATCGAGGAGGACGGCACGATCCTCATCTACGCGACCGAGGGCACGAAGGCCGAAGCCGCGATCGCCGCGATCGAGGCGCTCACGAAGGAGCCGGAGGTCGGCGACACATACACCGGCAAGGTCGTGAAGACGACGCAGTTCGGAGCCTTCGTCGAGCTGAAGAAGGGGACCGACGGCCTGCTCCACGTCTCGAACGTGGGGCCGGGCCGGGTGGCGCACATCGAGGACGTGATGGGCCGCGGGGACATCGTGGACGTCGTCGTCCAGGAGGTCGACAAGGCTCGCGGCCGGATCGGTCTCAAGCTCGTCGCGAAGCACGAGAACGGCGGCCTCGTCGAGCCGGAGGAGCTCATCGAGCGGGCGAAGGACGCCCCGCCGCGGCCTCCGGAGGAGGAGCGGCCGCGCGGCGACCGCCGCGGCGGCCGTGGCGGCCGCGGGCCGCGCCGCGACTAGCAGAGGAAGCGGGGCCGGCAGCCGAGCTGCCGGCCCCGCGCTTTCAGCTCGCGTCGGTCCCGCCTCCTAGGATCCCCGCGTGCACCGTGTGGACGCTCTCGTGCGCGTCGGACGCCTGTCGACGGAGCAGCTCGTCGTCGCGCCGATCCGGCTGGGGCTCGGGATCGTCCTCGTCGTCGCCGCGGACGCTCTCGACGCGCGCGGCGGTCTCGTCGGCGTGATCTTCACCGCGGGCGCGTTCGGATCCGCGTTCCTCGTGCTCCAGGATCCGCGGCAACGGTTCCTCGGGCCGCGCGAGTCGCCCGCCGCCCTCCCGGCGGACGCCGTGGTGGACGGCCCCCTGCAGGGCGTCCGCACGGGGATCTTCCCCAGCACCGTCGGCCTGACCGTGCTGGCGGCGATCGCGCTCGGCGCGGGGCGTCCCGTGCTCGCGGCGTTCCTCGCGGGGGCGCTGGCGGGCCTCGGGGTCGCCGCGTTCGTCAGGGGCGGCATGCTCCGGGCAGAGGAGCGACGTCGTGGGCTCGCCCTCTTGGCCGACCGCCGGGCCCACCGCCTGTACGAACGCCCACTCTGACTCTCCCCCGCGCGGGGACGGCGGCCTGACCTGAAAGCGGCTCATCGGCGGGCGGCTCGGTGCCGATGACACGAGGTAGAGCACGATCGTGACACTTCCAACGACCTCACCGCTGCGGGGCCTCGTCGAGGTGACCCGCCTTCTGCGGGCGCGGGAGGATCTCCCGGCCCTGCTCGACGCTGTCGCGCGCACGATCGGCCAGTCGCTCGGCTATCGCACCGTGGTCGTCAACCTCTACCGGCAGGCCTGGAACGACTTCGAGGTCACGACCGTGTACGGGAACGAGGAGGCTCGCTCGCTGCTCCTCGGGACCGTGCGGGAGGGAGCGGACTGGACCGTTCTCCTCACGGACCGGTTCGAGCGGCGCGGGGCCTACCTCGTGCTGCAGGGCGAGGTCGACTGGGAGTCGCTCGGAGTGAGCTACACGCCGCAGGGAGAGCGTCCCGCGGATCCGGAGGCGTGGGACCCGGAGGATGCGCTCTTCGTCCCGATGCGCGACCAGGACGGGAACCTGCTCGGGATCATCTCCGTCGACGAGCCCTTCAGCGCGCTGAGGCCGACCGACGCGGAGCTCGACGTTCTCGTGGCGCTCGCCGCCCACGCGGCGCTCGCTCTCGAGGAGGCGCGCGAGTCGGCCGAGGCGGCCCGCCACCAGCGGGCGCTCCAGGAACTGCTGGCCGTCTCGTCGCGGATCACGAGCGAGACGGCGAGCGACGAGATCCTGCGCCGCGTCTGCACCGGCATCCGCGACGCACTCGAGTTCCGCAACGTCTGCGCAGCCCTCGTCGAGCCCGAGACGGGCGCCGTCGTGCCGCATGCCGCAGTCGGCTGGGGACTCGAGGTGCTTCGCGACCGCCTGTCCGTCAAGCTCGCACAAGTCGAGCCGCTGCTCGACGACGAGTTCCTGCGTGAGGGCTGCTACCTCCTCACGCGGGAGCAGCTCCGGACACGGCTGGCGCCGGACGTCGAGGTCTTCCCGTCGCTCCTCAACGGACGCGGCCCGTGGGCATGGAGCGGACACTCCCTGATCGTCCCGCTCCGCGACGGCGAGGGCGAGCTACTGGGGATCATCTGGGTCGACAACCCGAGCGACCGGCTCCTTCCCTCGGCCGACCGCCTCCGGACACTCCGCATCTTCGCGAACGACGCGGCTGCGGCACTCGTCTCGGGACGACAGGTCGGACAGCTGCGCTTCCTCGCCGACCACGATGCTCTCACGCAACTGCTGAACCGCCGCGTATTCGTCGAACGTCTCGAGGGAGAGGTGGCCAGGGCGGAGCGCTACGGCCGTTCGTTCGGTCTCGTGATCGCCGACCTCGACCGCTTCAAGGATCTCAACGACTGCTACGGCCACGCCGCGGGAGACGCCGCGCTCGCAAGGTTCGCGAACGTCCTTGCGGGCGCATTGCGCCAGCCGGACGCAGCCTTCCGGATCGGCGGCGACGAGTTCGCGGTGCTGCTCGCCGAAGCGACCGACGACGACGTGAGGCACGTCGTCGACCGCATGCGACTCCTGCTCGAGGAAGCGACCGCCGCAGGAGAACCGTGGCTCGCGAGTCTCAGTCCGAGCTTTGGCCTCGCCTCGTATCCCGAGGATGCGACCGACGCCCAGACGCTCTTTCGGCTCTCCGATGCCGCGCTCTACGAGGCCAAGCGTGCGGGCGTCGGCCTCTGCTGCGTCGCCCGCGCCTGACCGTCTCCTGCTCCCGGCCGGCCCGAGGCTTCGCCTACGATCGGGCCGTGCAGAAGGTCGTACTGAGCGAGCTCGACACGGGCGAGCGTGTCGTCTCCGAGCGGGTTCCGAGCGTCCGTTCGGTCGCGCTCGGCTTCTGGATCGACGTCGGCTCCCGCGACGAGCGGGGCGGGCGGGCGGGCGTCTCGCATTTCATCGAGCACCTCCTGTTCAAGGGATCGCGGCGGTTCGACGCGCGGGAGATCGCCGAGACGTTCGACGCGATGGGTGCCGAGCTCAACGCCGCGACCTCCCGCGAGAACACGGTCGTCTACGCGCGTGTCCCCGATCACCGACTCGAGCAGGCGCTCGAAGTCGTGACCGACATGGTCTACGCGCCCTCGTTCGCGGAGGTCGACCAGGAGCGGGAGGTCGTGCTCGAGGAGATCGCGATGTACGAGGACACGCCGCAGGAGCTCGTCCACGACCTGTTCTCGAAGGCCGTCTTCGGCGACCACGCGCTCGGCCGGCCGGTGATCGGGACGGCGGACGTGATCTCGTCGGTGAGCAGGCGGGCCCTCGCCGGCTACCACCGCACCGCGTACACGCCCGGGAACATCGTCCTCGCCGCGGCCGGCAACGTCGAGCACGACCGGCTCGTCGCCCTCCTGCAGCGAAGCGAACGCCATGCGGGGGCGCCCGCGTCCCCCGGCACCCGGGTTCGGCGTCCGCTCGCCAAGCTCCCCGGCCCGGGGCTCGAGTTCCAGCCCAAGGAGACGGAGCAGTACCACCTCTGCGTCGGCGCGACCGGCATCTCGCGCTCCGACCGGCGCCGCTTCGCGTCGTCGCTGCTCGACTCGATTCTCGGCGGCTCCGCCTCCTCGCGGCTGTTCCAGGAGATCCGCGAGAAGCGCGGCATGGCCTACGCGGTCTACAGCTTCGCGGCGCAGTACAGCGACACGGGCCTCGTCGGCATCTACGTCGGCACCCGGGAGGAGAATCTCGGCGCCTGTGTCGAGATCTGCGTCGAGCAGATCGGCGAGATCGCCGCAGGCCGGCTGCGCAAGGGCGAGCTCGAGCGGGCGAAGGAGAACCTCAAGGGGCGGATCGTGCTCTCGCTCGAGTCGACCTCCAACCGCATGAGCCGGCTCGGCAAGTCCCTCGTCACCGACACGGAGCTGCTCACGCTCGAGCGCGTGATGGCGGAGATCGACGCCGTCGACGCCGGTGAGCTGGCGGAGCTCGCCTCCGTCCTGCTGGCGCCGGAGCGGATCGCGGCCGCGGGCGTCGGACCCGACGAGGCCCGCTTCCGGGAGGCCGTCGGACGCGCGAGCACGTCCCTCGTGCGAGGAGGCTGCGTGAGGCTCGCGTTCTTCGGAGCCGAGGGCAAGGCGGGCGGCGCGATCGTGCCGCGCCTGGCGGCCGCCGGCCACGAGGTGCGCGCGATCGAGCTCGGCGACGAGCCGAACGTCGAGGGCTGCGCCGCCGCCGTCGACTTCACGACGCCCGAGGCGGCGCCCCGCAACGTGCGTGCGGCCCTCGAGCAGGGCGTCTCGTGCGTCGTCGGCACCACGGGCTGGCAGCCCGAGGAGCTCGGTGCGCTCGCCGCCGACAAGGGGCTCCGGCTCTTCGTCGCGCCGAACTTCTCCCTCGGCGCCGTCCTGATGATGCGCTTCGCGCGGGAGGCGGCCGCGCACTTCCCCCGAGCCGAGATCGTCGAGCTGCACAACGAGGCGAAGAAGGACGCGCCGTCCGGCACCGCGAGGATGACGGCCGACCTGATCGGCGGCGACCCGGTGATCCACTCGGTGCGCCTGCCCGGCCTCGTCGCGCACCAGGAGGTGATCTTCGGCGCGGACGGCCAGGTCCTCACGATCCGCCACGACACGACCGGCAGGGAGTCGTTCGCCGACGGCGTCCTCCTCGCCCTCGGGAGGCTCGGCGATCTGCCGCCGGGCCTGACGGTCGGACTCGAGACGCTGCTCTCGTAGAAGATCCCCCATGCCAGCCCAGGCTGCCGAGCTCGTCTTCGACGAGGCGACGAAGGTCTATCCCGGACGGGAGGACGCTGCCGTCGACCACCTCTCGCTCACCGTGCCCGCCGGGGAGATCTGCGTCCTCGTCGGGCCGTCGGGCGGCGGCAAGACGACGGCGCTCAAGCTCGTCAACCGGCTGATCCCGCTCACGAGCGGCGACATCCGCATCGACGGCACCTCGATCCTCGACCACGACCTGACCGAGCTGCGCCGCTCGATCGGCTACGTCATCCAGCAGGTGGGCCTCTTCCCCCACATGACCGTCGAGGGGAACATCGGCACGGTGCCCCGGCTGCTCGGCTGGCCGCGACCGCGGATCCGGAAACGCGTGGAGGAGCTGCTCGAGCTCGTCGGGCTCGATGCGCGCCACGACCGCGGCCGCTTCCCGGCTGAGCTCTCGGGAGGCCAGCGGCAGCGGGTCGGGCTCGCGCGCGCACTCGCGGCGAATCCGCCGCTGATGCTGATGGACGAGCCGTTCGGGGCGATCGACCCCATCGTGCGGACTCGCCTGCAGGACGAGTTCCTCCGCCTGCAGCGCGACCTGCGCAAGAGCGTCGTCTTCGTCACGCACGACGTCGACGAGGCGATCAAGGTCGGCGACCGGATCGCGATCCTCCGCGAAGGAGGACGGCTCGCGCAGTACGACACGCCGGAGCGGATCCTCGCCGAGCCGGCCGACGAGTTCGTCGCGGAGTTCGTCGGTCGCGACCGCGCGCTGAAGGCACTCGCGCTGAGGACGCTCGGCGACCTCGAGCCCGGGCCGATGGGGGACGACGGCCTCCCGCGCGCCTCCGCCGACACGACACTGCGCGACGCGCTCGCGCTGCTCGTCGCGGAGCACCGGGACGCGCTCGTCGTCACCGATGCCGGCGGCGCGCCGCTCGGCGTCGTCACCCGGGAGGACCTCCTCAGGTGACGGGTCGGCTGCTGGCGGCCGGCGGCCCCGTGATCCCGAACTTCGGCCACGGGAGCGCGTGCGAGCGCAACAACGGCTGGTTCTGCACGGCCTGGCTGAGCAAGCACTGGGGAGACACCCTCCAGCCGGCGCTCCTCCAGCACATCGAGCTCACAGTGATCGCGGTCGGGATCGGGTTCGCGATCTCGTTCCTCCTCGCACTCGTCGGCTTCCGCTTCCGCCTGCTCGATCCACCGCTCGGCGCGTTCGCGGACTTCCTCTACGCGATCCCGAGCCTCGCCTTCTTCGAGCTCCTGATCCCGCTCACGGGCCTGACCGTGACGACGATCGAGATCGCGCTCGTCTCGTACACGCTGTTCATCCTCTACCGGAACATCGTCACGGGCCTGCGCGGCGTGCCGGCGGACGTGATCGAGTCGGCGCGGGGAATGGGGCTGACGCGCGTGCAGACGTTCCTGCGCGTCGAGCTGCCGCTCGCGGCTCCGGCCATGTTCGCGGGCCTGCGGATCGCAACGGTGTCCAGCATCTCGATCGCGACGGTGGCGGCCTTCCTGATCCGGGACGGGCTCGGCGACCCGATCATTCGCGGGATCAAGGAGAACCTCTTCCGGACGGAGATCCTCGCTGCCGGCCTCCTCGTGATCCTGCTCGCCCTCACGGCGGACGGGCTGCTCGCGCTGCTCCAGCGCCGGCTCACTCCCTGGAGCCGGGTCCATTGATCCTCGCCGGCATCTTCGTGGACGCCTTCCGCTTCATCCCGGAGCACGGAAGCTTGCTGCTCGAGAAGAGCGCCGAGACCGCGGAGCTCTCGTTCGCGGCGCTCGGCATCGCGATCGTCCTCGCGCTGCCGCTCGGAGTCTGGCTCGGCCACCGGCACCGCGGGCTGTCCCTCGCGCTCAACGTCTCGTCACTGGGACGAGCGCTGCCGAGCATCGTGCTCATCGCGTTCGGGATCGCGATCCTCGGCGTCGGCTTCTGGAACAACACGGCCGCGCTGGTCGTGCTCGGGGTCCCGCCGATCTTGACGAACGCGTACTTCGCAGTGGAGGGCGCCGACCGGGACGCGGTCGAGGCGGCCCGCGGGATGGGGCTGACCGAGGCGCAGATCCTGACCCGCATCGAGCTGCCGCTCGGGCTGCCGCTCCTGCTCGCGGGGCTCCGGATCGCGGCCGTCTTCGTCATCGCCACCGCGACGATCGCCGGCATCGCCGGCGGCGGTGGCCTCGGCGACATCATCGTCAACCCGACGACGTACGGTCTCGCCGGTGTGCTCGCGGCCGCGCTCTGCGTCTCGGCACTCGCGCTCCTCGTGGCGCTCGCGCTCGGACTCGCCCAGTACGCCGCCTCGCGGAGGATGGCCCCGAGCACTTAGGGTCCCGGCGACGGCAAACGAGAGGAGGACTACGGATGGTCCGTAAGCACACGCGCCGCGCCGCGAAGGCGGCCTTCGCGATCTCCCTGGGGGTCGCGCTTCTCATCGGCCTAACCGCCTGCGGCGGCGGGGGCGGCAAGGCGACGACCTCGACCGCGGCGGCCGCCAAGCCGAAGGTGATCGTCGGCTCGAAGAACTTCACGGAGGAGTTCATCCTCGGCCAGCTCTACGCACAGGCGCTGAAGGCGAAGGGCTTCCCGGTCGAGCTCAAGAGCAACATCGGCAACTCGGAGACGATCGACACGTCGATCACGAGCGGGAAGATCAACCTCTATCCCGAGTACACGGGCGTGATCGTGCTCGACCTCGCCCAAGAGAAGTCACCGAAGACGGCTGCGGCGACGTATGCGGCTGCGAAGAAGTTCGAGCAGACGCGAGGCCTGACGGTGCTCGAGCCCACGCCGTTCTACGACAGCGACACCGTGACGGTGCTGTCGTCGACGGCGCAGAAGTACGGCCTGAAGACGATCCCCGACCTGAAGAAGGTGGACTCGTTCTCGTACGCGGGCTATCCGGAGTGCGACAAGCGGATCACGTGCCTGCTCGGACTGAAGCAGATCTACGGGCTGACGAAGGTCTCCTTCGTCCAGATCGGGACGATCAGCGTCGAGACGCTGCTCGATCAGCACAAGGCGTTCGCCGGCGACATCTTCTCGACGGAGCCGGCGCTGGCGAGCGACAAGTACACGGTGTTGACGGACACGAAGCACATCTTCGGCTTCCAGAACGTCGCGCCGATCGTGTCGCAGAAGCTGCTCCAGGGCGCGAACGGACAGCTCCTCCAGTCGATCTGCAACAAGGTCTCGAGCAAGCTGACGATCAAGGCCATGATCGCCATGAACAAGGCTGTGGCGGTCGACAAGCAGACGCCGAAGGCGGTCGCCAAGGCGTTCCTGCAGGCGAACGGACTCCTCTAACAGTGCGGGTGGTCATTCTCGGCGGGGGGTCGACCGGCGAGCACTTCGTCGGCGCCCTCCGCCGTCTCGACTCCGAGGCGGAGATCACGCTCGTCGAAGAGCGGCTCGTCGGCGGCGAGTGCTCGTACTTCGCGTGCATGCCGACGAAGACCATGCTGCGGGCGACGGAGGTCGCCGCGTCGCTCGAGCGGACGCCGGGCCTGCGGCCGGAAGAGCCGGCAGCGGACGAGATCTGGGCGTGGCGCGACTGGATGACGTCCGACTGGGACGACTCGGGCGAGCTTCGCCACCTCCAGGACTGGGGCTGCCGGCTCGTGCGCGGCGAGGGCGCCGTGACGCAGCCGGGCATCGTCGAGGTCGACGGTGAGGAGATCCCGTACGACCGGCTGGTCGTCGCCACCGGCTCCCGGCCCGCGATCCCAACCGTGGACGGGCTCGAGTCGGTCGAGTACTGGACGAACCGGGAGGCGACGCGGGCGCACAAGGCGCCGGAGAGCCTGCTCGTGCTCGGCGGCGGGCCGGTCGGCTGCGAGCTGGCGCAGTTCTACTCCCGTCTGGGCTCCCGCGTCACGCTCGTGGAGCCGGGTGAGCGGCTGCTGGGGCGCATCCACCGCGACGCCGGCGAGCTGCTGGGCGAGGCCTTCCGCCAGGAGGGGATCGATCTCCGTCTCGGCGTCGCCGTCGAGCGCCTGGAGCCGGGCCTCCGGGCCGGGCTCGCCGACGGCTCGACGGTCGAGGCAGAGCGCCTCCTCGTGGCGACCGGGCGCCGTCCGAACGTCGAGCGGCTCGGGCTGGAGCAGCTCGGCGTCGAGATCTCGCGGCGCGGGATCGAGGTGGACGAGCGGCTGCGGGCGGCGGAGGACGTCTGGGCGATCGGCGACGTGACCGGGATCGCGCCGTTCACGCATGTCGGCAAGTACCAGGCACGGGTCGCGGCCGCCGACCTGGCAGGCGAGCGGGCGAAGGCCGACTACCGCGCCGTTCCGGCCGGGATCTTCACCGATCCGGAGGTCGCGACCGTCGGCCGCACGGAGGGCGACGACCTCGCCACGGCCCGCATCGAGCTGGAGTCGCTGCCGCGGCTCTCCACGTACGAGCGGCCGCAGCGGCCGGGGTTCCTGCGCCTGTTCGCCACCCGCAGCCCCCGGGTCCTCACCGGGGCGGTCTGCGTCGGCCCGCAGGCGGCGGAGTGGCTAGGGCAGCTCACGCTCGCCGTCCGGGCCGAGGTCCCGCTCGCGACGCTCCTCGACACGATCCAGCCGTACCCGACCTTCTCGGAGGGAGTCTTCTTCGCTTTGCAGGCGCTGCGGGACGAGCTCGAGAGCTGACCGCAACCCAACTGCGGAGTCCGGGCCGTGGTGATCCGCGTAGCCCCGGATGCAGTGCGGGCGGCGGAGGCGGACGCTGCAGGAGGTGGAGCTCTCGAATGTGTCAGCAGTCCTCCTTCCGCAAGCGCTCGACGATCTGATCGAAGCCCTGCGGCGCCGCGGCTACCGCGTACTCGGCCCGACCGTCCGCGACGGCGCGATCGTCTACGACGAGCTCGAGGACGCCGCACAGCTCCCCACCGGCTGGACCGACCGCCAGGAGCCGGGCTCCTACCGGCTCGAGCGGCGTGACGACGAGGCGCGTTTCGGCTATGCGGTCGGCCCGCACTCGTGGAAGCGCTTCCTCTTTCCGCCGCGAGTGCAGCTCTGGCGCGCGCGGGCGAACGGCGGCGCGCCGGTCGTAGAGGAGGAGCCGCCGGACGAAACGGCGCTCGCGTTCCTCGGCGTGCGCGCGTGCGAGCTGCGGGCGATCGCCATTCAGGACCGCGTCTTCCTCGAGGGGAAGTTCGTAGACCGCGACTACGCCGCGCGACGCGAGGGCGCCTTCCTCGTCGCCGTCAACTGCACCGAGCCGGGCGGGAACTGCTTCTGCGCCTCGATGGACGCGGGGCCGCGTGTCGCGGACGGCTACGACCTCGTGCTGACGGAGCTGCTCGACGGCGAGCACCGCTTCCTCGCCGAGGCGGGCAGCGAACGCGGCGCGGAGCTCCTCGCCGAGCTTCCGTCGCGTCCGGCCGCCGAGGCCGACTCCGCCGCGGCGGCGGGCGCGATCGACGCGGCAGCGGGACGGATGGGGAGGACGATGGAGACCGCAGGCCTGCGCGACCTCCTCGCGACACGGCTCGAGCACCCCCGCTGGGACGACGTCGCGGAGCGCTGCCTCACGTGCAGCAACTGCACGCTCGTCTGCCCGACGTGCTTCTGCTCGTCGGTCGAGGACACGAGCGACCTTGCCGGGGAGGAGACAGCGCGCACGCGCGTCTGGGACTCGTGCTTCTCCCTCGACTACTCGTACATCCACGGAGGCAGCATCCGCACCTCCGCCCGCTCCCGCTACCGACAGTGGCTGACGCACAAGCTCGGCACCTGGGTCGACCAGTTCGGCACGTCGGGCTGCGTCGGGTGCGGCCGCTGCATCACCTGGTGCCCGGTCGGGATCGACATCACCGAGGAGGTCGCTGCATTGCGAAAGGAGGAGAGCGATGCCGAAGCCGCTTGAGACGCTCCTCACGGGCGTCCCGTTCTTCGAGGGCATGCCCGCGGAGGAGGTCGAGCTGATCGCGGGCTGCGGCCGGAACGTCCGGTTCGAGGCGGGGGAGACCGTGTTCAGGCAGGGCGATCCCGCCGACCACTTCTACCTCGTCCGCCACGGCTCCGTCGCGCATCGGCAACTTCGTGCCCGCCGCGCGGCGACCTCGTGATCGCGACCGTCGAGGCAGGCGACCTGCTCGGCTGGTCGTGGTTGTTCCCGCCCTACCGCTCGCACTTCGACGCCCGCGCTCTGACGCAGGTGCGCGCGACGGAGTTCGACGGCGCTTGCCTCAGGGACAAGTGCGCGGCCGACCCGGCGTTCGGCTACGACCTCCTGAACCGCTTCGCGCAGCTGCTGATCGAGCGCCTGCAGTGGACGCACCTCCGCCTCCTCGACATGTATGGCAACGGCCACGCTCACTGAGGAACGCAGCGCGGGCGCGTTCGTGCCGCTCCCGTTTCGCGTGGCTGGAAGCCGGCGGGACACCGTGGACACGTCCACGATCTCGCTCGAGCCCCTCGCCGCCGGCTTCGAGGTCTCGCCCGGGCAGTTCGTGATGGTGCACGCCTTCGGGATCGGCGAGGTGCCGATCTCGGTCAGCGGGCTACCGGAGCGGGAGGGCGACCCTCTCGTGCTCACGGTGCGCGGGGTCGGCGCCGTGAGTCGCGCGATCTGCGCGGCCGAGCCGGGCGCCGTCCTGGGGCTGCGCGGCCCGTTCGGCAACGGCTGGCCGGTGAACGAGGCGGCCGGCGGGGACGTCCTCGTCGTCGCAGGCGGCATCGGCCTGGCCCCGCTGCGTCCGGTCGTCCGCCGCGTCCTCGCCCAGCGCGTCCGCTACCGGGACGTCTCGATCCTCTACGGCGCTCGCACGCCGCAGGACCTGCTCTACACCGACGAGCTCGTGGGGTGGGGGGCGCAGGCTGCGGTCGAGGTCACGGTCGACGCAGCGGGGGCGGAGTGGCTGGGACGGGTCGGCGTGGTGCCGCAGCTCCTGACGCGGGCATCGTTCCGCCCCGGGGCCGTCACCGCCTTCGTCTGCGGCCCCGAGGTGATGATGCACTTCACCGTCGAGGCGCTGCGGGAGCGCGGCGTCCCGGACGAGCGGATCATCCTCTCGCTCGAGCGAGACATGCGCTGCGGCGTCGGCCTCTGCGGCCACTGCCAGCTCGGCCCGACGCTCGTCTGCCGCGACGGGCCTGTCTACTCCCAGGCCGACCTGGGCCGCCTGCTGGAGGTGCGGGAGCTATGAGCCCCGACGCGAAGCCGAAGCTCGCCGTCTGGAAGTTCGCCTCCTGCGACGGCTGCCAGCTCTCGCTCCTCGACCTCGAGGACGAGCTCCTCGCGCTCGCCGGGGCCGTCGAGATCGCCGACTTCCGCGAGGCGACGAGCGCGGTCGCGGAAGGTCCGTACGACCTGTCGCTGGTCGAGGGATCGATCACCACGCCGCACGACGCGGAGCGGATCCAGGCGGTGCGCCGCTCGTCGACGGTGCTCGTCACCATCGGCGCCTGCGCCACGTCCGGCGGCATCCAGGCGCTGCGGAACTTCGCGGACGTGGCCGAGTTCACGCGCGCCGTCTACGCGACGCCGCAGTACATCTCGACGCTCGCAACCTCGACTCCCGTCTCGGCTCACGTCGACGTGGACTTCGAGCTGCGCGGCTGCCCGGTGGACAAGTACCAGCTGCTCGAGGTCGTGACGGCCCTGCTCGTCGGCCGCCGGCCCAGGATCCCGACGACGAGCGTCTGCACCGAGTGCAAGCAGCGCGGCGTCGCCTGTCTCACGGTCGCGCGCGGTGTCGCCTGCCTCGGCCCGGTGACGCAGGCCGGCTGCGGCGCGCTGTGTCCCTCCTACGACCGCGGCTGCTTCGGCTGCTTCGGCCCGATGGAGTCGCCGAACACCGCCGCTCTCGTGCCGCTCCTGCGCAAGGTCGGGCAGAGCAGTCGGGACGTCGAGCGTCTCTTCCGGACGTTCAACGTCGGCGCGGAGGAGTTCGGGAAGGCGGCGGACCATGCCTGAGCGGCGCACGATCGTCACCGACTACCTCGCGCGGGTGGAGGGCGAGGGAGCCATGAGCGTCAGCATCGCGGGGAAGCGCGTCGAGGACGTCGAGCTCCGCATCTTCGAGCCGCCGCGCTTCTTCGAGGCCTTCCTCCGCGGCCGCTCGTTCCTCGAGGCCCCCGACATCACGGCGCGGATCTGCGGGATCTGCCCGGTCGCGTACCAGACGAGCGCCGTGAACGCGCTCGAGAGCCTCTGCCGTGTCGAGGTGCCGGAGCCCATCCGCCTGCTCCGCCGCCTCCTCTACTGCGGCGAGTGGATCGAGAGCCACGCGCTGCACGTCTACATGCTCCACGCACCGGACTTCCTCGGCTACGAGAGCGCGATCGAGCTCGCCCGCGACGCGCCCGCGGCCGTCGAACGTGGGCTCGCGCTCAAGCGGACCGGCAACGAGCTGATGCGAGTCGTCGGCGGCCGCGAGATCCACCCGATCAACTTCCGCGTCGGAGGCTTCTACCGCGTCCCGACCCGGGCCGAGCTGCACACGCTCGTCGAGCCGCTCCAGCGGGCGCTCGAGGCGTCGCTCGAGACGGTGCGCTGGACGGCCGGCTTCGAGTTCCCGGAGCGGACGGTCGACGGCGATCTCGTCGCGCTCTCCTACGGGGACGAGTACGCGATCGAGCGGGGCCGGATCCGCTCCTCCGGCGGCCTCGATCTCGCGCCGGCCGAGTACGAGGAGCACTTCGAGGAGCTGCACGTCGAGCGCTCGAACGCGCTCCAGTCGCGCCTGCGGAGCAGCGGCGGCACCTATCTCTGCGGCCCGCTGGCGCGCTACAGCCTCAACTCGGCGCAGCTGTCGCCGATCGCGCGCGAGGCCGCCGCGGAGGCGGGCCTCGAGACCGAGTGCCGCGATCCGTTCCGGAGCATCGTCGTGCGCAGCGTCGAGCTCGTGCACGCGTGCGAGGAGGCGCTGCGGGTGGTCGAGGCGTACGAGGAGCCCGATCGCCCGGCCGAGCCGGTCGAGCCCGTCCCCGGCGTCGGCTACGGCGTGAGCGAGGCGCCGCGCGGGATGCTCTACCACCGCTACCGGATCGACGACGAGGGGACGATCCTCGAGGCGAAGATCGTGCCGCCGACTTCCCAGAACCAGCTCGCGATCGAGGACGATCTCCGCGACGTCGTCGCGCGCAACCTCGAGCTTTCCGACGACGCACTGCGCAGGCTCTGCGAGCAGACGATCCGCAACTACGACCCGTGCATCTCGTGCGCGACGCACTTCCTCACGCTCGACATCGAGCGCAAGTGAATCCGCACGTCGTCGTGATCGGGATCGGCAACCGCCTGCGCGGCGACGACGGCGCGGGTGTCGCGGTCGCCGAACGGCTGCGCGGGCACGTGCCGCGCTGGGTGGATGTCGTCGCCTGCGACGAGGAGCCCAGCCGGCTGATGGACGCGTGGAAGGGAGCAGACACGGCCGTCCTCGTCGACGCGGTCACATCCGGCTCGCCGGCCGGCACACTCCATCGCTTCGACGCCGGGCGGAGGCCGGTCCCGGCGCAGGAGTTCCGCTCCTCGACCCATGCGATCGGCGTGGCCGACACGATCGAGCTCGCGCGGGCCCTGGGAAGGCTGCCGCGGCGTGTCCTCGTCTACGGAATCGAGGCGTGCAGCTTCGAAGCCGGTGCGCCACTGACGCCGCCCGTCGAGACCGCGGTCGCCGGAGCCGCCGCCGCAGTGCTGAGCGACCTGAAGAGGGAGGCATGCACGAGCGCGCGCTCATGACCGATCTCGTGCGGGAGATCGAGGCTGTCGCGCGCGCCCAGGACGCGATCCGGGTGACGCGCGTGGGCGTGCGTCTCGGCGCGCTGTCGCACTTCACGCCAGAACACTTCTGCGAGCACTTCGTCGACGCCTCGCGCGGCACGGTCGCCGAGGGCGCCGCGGTCGACACCGTGCTCGAGCAGGATCTCGACGCGCCGCACGCAACCGGAGTCGTGCTCGAGACGGTCGAGGTCGAGCTTCCCGAGCCGGGGGAGGCCGCCTGATGTGCATCGGCGCCGTGGCCCTCCTCGCCGAGACGTGGGACGCGGACGGCTCGCGCGCCGGCCGCCTCACCGACGGCTCGGTCGTCTCCCTCGCCTTCCTGCCGGAGGCGGCGGCAGGCGACACGGTCCTGCTCCACCTCGGCGTCCCCGTGGAGGTGCTGTCCCTCGAACCGAGCGAAATGGAAGGAGTCGCACGATGAGCCGCCGCAGCGCAGGAATCCTCCTCGCCTTCACGACCGCGTGCATCAGCGGAACCTCGATCTGGGTGAACGCCCACGCCGTTTCGCACTTCTCGAACGCGACGGTGTACACGACGGCCAAGGACGCCGTCGCCGGCGGTCTCCTGCTCGTGCTCGCCCTGACGTGGCCGGCGCGGCCGGCGGCTGTCGCGCAGCCGATTGCCGGGCGCCGACGCGCGCTCGGGCTCGCCGCGGTCGCCGTCGTGGGCGGCAGCGTGCCGTTCGTCCTCTTCTTCGAGGGCCTGCAGCGCGCCGAGGCGACGCAGGCTTCCTTCCTCCAGAAGACGCTCGTCGTCTGGGTCGTGCTGCTCGCGGTGCCGCTTCTCAAGGAGAGGGTGCGCGTGCCCCACCTGCTGGCGATCGCGTTCCTCGTGGCGGGCCAGGCCTGGCTCGTAGGCTCCGCGGGCCGGATCGCGTTCGGCGAGGGCGAGGCGATGATCTTCGGCGCGACACTCCTCTGGGCCGTCGAGGTCGTGCTCGTGAAGCGGCTGCTCGCCGGGATCTCGCCGCGCGTCCTCGCCGCCGCACGCATGGGGCTCGGGACCGCGCTGCTCGTCGGGTGGCTCGGGGTCACCGGGCACGCGGGAGCGCTCGCCTCGCTCGACGCGGGCCAGTGGAAGTGGATCGTGCTCACCGGACTGCTCCTGACCGCCTACGTCGCGACGTGGTATGCGGCCCTCGCGCGGGCGCAGGCGGTGGACGTGACCGCTGTGCTCGTGTTCGGGGCGGTCGTCACCGCAGCGCTTGCGGGAACGATCGACGGTGCAGTCGTCAACCCGGTCGGCGTCACGCTCGTCGTCCTCGGCACGGCGCTGACGGCGGCGCTCGCTCTTCGGCGCCGAGTCCCCGAGCCGGACACGACGTGAGCCCCACCGGCGCGCTCCTCTTCGCGCGCTACGCCTATCCGCCGAACGCCCTGGGGCTCTGCGGCGCGGACTCTCCCGCGACGCTGCTCGAGTACGGCGACGCGCGGGCCTCCGACCCGGGGCTCGCCGAGCTCGCCCGGACGTTTGACGGCGCCTGGCCCTACCTGACACTGATCGCGCACTCGAACGGCATCGCCGATCCGCTCGACCCGTCCGTCGTCGAGGCCTACTGGGTCGGCAACGCGCTCCTCTCACGCGTCCGGCCGGGGGCGCTGGCGGCGCACGTGCAAGATCGCTTCCGGGGCCGGCTCGGTCGCGCGGGAGAGGCCGTCTCGACGATTGTCGGAGCCGGCGCCGTGCCGCACCACTGCTTCCACGTCTTCGCCGTCTACCCGTGGCTCGGGCTGCTGCGGAGCGGCAACATCGGCGAGCCGCTGCGCGTGCTCGACCAGTGCCGCACGACGGCCGCGGTCGTCCTCGCCCGCGACGGGGACGAGGCGGACGTCCTTGCTCCTCCGCTGCTCTGGGAGGACGGGATCCTGCGGCTCGGCGAACCGGAGGCGCGCCGGATCCGCTGGCGAGACGGCGGCCGCGCATTCGTCCCTCCGCCGCAGCCGGGCTCGCTGCTCTCCCTCCACTGGGACTTCGCCTGCGACGTGCTGACGCCGGCGGGCGCGACGCGCCTCGAACGCGTGACTCGCCTCGTCCTCGCGGCCGTCAACGCCGGCCGGAGAGAGGCGCTCGCGGCCTAGCCCACTGGTCGAGCCGGTCGGGGATTCGTGGAGGCGGCGGCTGGTCGTAGACGCCCGGCTCCCTCTCTTCGGCTGCAACGAGAAGGGTCACCTAGACTGCGAGCATGCTAGGCGACGTCATCACGGCGATGGTGACGCCGTTCCGCGCAGACGGAGCGGTTGACGTCGACCACTTCCGCGAGCTCGCGGCGTTCCTCGTCGACAACGGCTCCGACGGGGTCGTCGTCTGCGGCACGACCGGCGAGTCGCCGACCCTGAGCGACGAGGAGAAGCTCGCGCTCTTCGCGGCCGCCGTCGAGACCGTCGGCGACCGCGCGACGGTCATTGCGGGCACGGGCACCTACGACACGGCGCACTCCGTCCACCTGACGCAGCAGGCGGCGAAGCTCGGCATCGACGCGATCCTCGTCGTCACGCCGTACTACAACAAGCCGCCGCAGCGGGCGCTCGTCCGGCACTTCGAGGAGATCGCCGGCGCGACCGAGCTGCCGGTGATGGCGTACAACGTCCCGTCGCGGGTCGTGACCAAGATCGAGACGGCCACGATCGCGCGCCTCGCGGAGATCGAGAACGTCGTGGCCGTGAAGCAGGCGCACGACGACATCGACGAGGCCCGCTTCATCGCCTCCGAGACGCGCCTCGACCTCTACTGCGGCGACGACCCGAACACGTTCGCCTTCCTCGGCGTCGGCGGCGTCGGTGTCGTCTCGGTCACTGCGCACCTCTGGGGGACGCAGATCGCGGAGATGATCCACCTCCACGGCGCGGGGGACGTCGAGGGCGCCCGCGCGCTCCACGAGGAGATGCAGCCGTCCTACGACCTGCTGCGGATCCAGACGAACCCGATCCCGATCAAGGCGGCGCTCAACCTCACCGGCCACGAGGTCGGCGGCCACCGGCTGCCCCTCGTCACGGCCGACGAGGACGAGCTCGCGCAGGTCCGTTCCTGCCTCGAGCGGGCCGGCCTCCTCGCCGCCGCGTCCGCCTGAGGAGCCAGGTGGGCGTCTGCCGCATCATCCCGCTCGGCGGCCTCGGCGAGGTCGGGAAGAACATGATGGTCTACGAGGCGGAGGGGTCGATCGTGGTGGTCGACTCCGGCCTCGCCTTCCCGCGGGACGAGCATCTCGGAGTCGATCTCGTCCTCCCCGACTACTCGTACCTGCGCGACCGCGCTCAGATGGTGCGGGCGGTGGTCCTCACGCACGGCCACGAGGACCACGTCGGCGGCCTCCCGTACTTCATGCGACAGGTGCGGGTGCCGCTCGTGCTCGGAACGCGCCTCACGCTGGCGCTCGTGAAGTCGAAGCTCGACGAGCATGGGCTCCTGCGCTCGACCGAGCTCCAGGAGCTGATGCCCGGGGACGACCCCGTCCAGCTCGGACCGTTCCGGGTGGAGCTCGTGCGGATGGCGCACTCGATCCCCGACGCGGCCGCGGTCGTGCTCGAGACGCCGGGCGGCCTCTGCGTCCACACGGGCGACTACAAGCTCGACCACACGCCCGTGGACGGCCAGCGCACCGACGTCGGCCGGCTCGCGGAGATCGGCGGCCGCGGCGTCGACCTGCTCCTCGGAGACTCGACGAACGCGGAGCGCCCGGGCTTCACCGAGTCCGAGCGGGTCGTCGGCGAGGCGTTCCGCCAGATCTTCCCGCGCCGCACCGGTCGCATCCTCATCTCCTCGTTCGCCTCGAACGTGCACCGGATCCAGCAGGCGGCGGACGTCGCGCTCGACTGCGGGCGCAAGGTCGCCGTCGTCGGCCGCTCGATGCGCAAGAACGCGAACATCGCCCGCAACCTCGGCTACATGGACGTCCCCGAGGAGATGCTGCTCCGCCCGCAGCAGCTCGCCGAGCTGCCGCGCGATCAACAGCTGATCGTCTGCACCGGCAGCCAGGGCGAGCCGATGTCGGCCATGACCCGGATCGCCTACAACGACCACCCGTCCGTCCGCGTGGAGCGTGGCGACACGGTGATCATCTCCGCGAAGCCGATCCCGGGGAACGAGCTCCGCGTCCACGACGCGATCAACCGGCTCGCGAAGATGGGCGCCGAGGTGCTGCACGAGGACAACGCGCCCGTGCACGTCTCCGGCCACGGGAAGGCCGAGGAGCTGCGCACGATCATCGGCCTCGTCCGCCCGAAAGCCGTGATGCCGGTGCACGGCGAGTTCCGGATGCTGGCCGCGCACGCGCAGCTCGCCCGGGAGGGCGGAGTGCCGGAGGATCGGATCGTCCTCGCCGAGAACGGCACCGTCGTGGAGCTCCGGGACGGCGTGCCGAGCATCGTCGACAAGATCGACGCCGGGATCACGTTCGTCGACGGGCTCGGGGTCGGAGACGTGCACGACGTCGCGCTCCGCGACCGGCGGCGGCTCGCGGAGGACGGCGTCGTGATCGTGGTGGCGACGCTCGCGGCACAGGACGGCGGCGGTCTCACCGCCCCGCCGGAGCTGATCGCGCGGGGCTTCGGCGAGGCGGCCGAGCCGCTCCTGGACGAGCTGCGGGAGGAGGCTGACCGGGTTCTGCGCAAGCTCGTCGGCGACGACGTGACGGAGATCAAGCTTCTGCAGGAGCACCTGCACGAGGCCCTCGGCGGCATGGTCTACGACCGGACGCGTCGACGGCCGATGGTGCTCCCCGTGATCGTCGAGGTCTGAGTCCCCCGGCGCGTCAGTCGTCCTCGACGGGCTCGCCGTCGAGATACTCGAGCGTCTCGATCCGGCCGATCACGCCGAGGCCGCGCCAGTACATCTTCCGCGAACGCGGGAACCAGCCGACGTCGCTCGTGTCACGCGTGCCGTAGACGAGCATCGTCACCCCCTCGGGGCCTGCGCGGAAGGAATGCGCAACGCGTGTCCCGGGAGGGCGGGCGATGACATGGCCGGCGCGCACCGCCGTCTCCTCGAGGAGCTCGCACGAGGCCGACCAGAGCTCGAGGGTTGCCGCGCCGTCGAGGATGACGTAGATCTCCTCCTCCGCCGAGTGGCAATGGGGGACGTTGCCGCGGTGGCCGGCGTCGATCCGCTCCCAGCCGAACCCGGCGAGCTTGGTCGTCTCGTCCGGCGTGAAGTAGACGTAGTGCTGGTAGCGATGATCGTGGAGCTCGAGCTCGTCGACGTTGACGATGTTCGCCGGGCGCGGCGCCGGGTCGCCGTACGCGAGCGGCTCGACAGTCGCCTCGACGTCCCAGGGGTCGTCGTCGCGCCCCTCGACCCACGGCCAGCCGAGCCGGATCGCGCGTGAGCGCGGCAGCCAGCCGAGCTCCGTCGGGTGGCGCGTGCCGAAGACGAGGTACTCGAGCCCGCCCTCGCCGGCGACGAAGGTGTGCTCCATCTCGTCCGGCCGGTGGATCACGCAGTCGAGCGGCCGCACCTCGTGCACCTCGCCGTCCTGCCAGGCGAGCCCGGAGCCGGCGAGGACGAAGTAGAGCTCCTCCGACGCGCCGTGCGAGTGGGGAGGAGTCGGCAGCCTGCCGGGCTCGACGCGGACACGGTTGACGCCGACGCTGCGCGTGCCTGCGGCGTCGCCGAGCGGCTGCCAGGTCGCATCCATCTCGCCCTTCGCGCGGCGGCTGCCCTCGACCTCGTCCCAGTGTGCGACGGTCACCGACGGCAGTCTAGGCTCGCGCTGTGCTCGTGCCCCGCCTCACCGTGGTCGGCTCGATCAACCTCGACCTCGTCGTGCGGGCGGAGCGGCTGCCGGGGCCCGGCGAGACCGTGAGCGGAGCAACCTTCGCGCGGGTTCCCGGCGGCAAGGGCGCGAACCAGGCCGTCGCGGCGGCCCGCCTCGGCGCGGAAGTGCGGCTCGTCGGCTGCGTCGGCACCGACCCCTTTGCGGCTGAAGCGCTCGCCGGGCTCCGCGAGGCGGCGGTGGAGAAGGGCTGGCGGACGGCCGAGGCGCCGACCGGCATCGCCCTCATCACGGTGGACGCCGCGGGCGAGACGACCATCGTCGTCGCTCCGGGCGCGAACGACGAGCTGCGGCCCGGCGATCTCTCGCTCGCGGACGCCGGGGCCGTTCTCTGCCAGCAGGAGATCCCCGCCGCTACCGTCGCCCGCGCCGCGGAGCTCGCACCACGCTTCTTTCTCAACGCCGCTCCGGCACGTCCCGATCCGCCGGCCGCCGACCTGACGATCGTGAACCGGCTCGAGCTCGAGGCGCTCGGCGACAGACCCGGCCTCGTCTGCCTCACACTGGGCGCCGAGGGCGCCGTTCTCCTCGAAGACGGCGAGGAGGTCGCGCGGGCTGCGCCGCCGCGGGTGGACGCGGTCGACGGGACTGCGGCCGGCGACGCCTTCACCGCGTGCCTCGTCGTCTCGCTGCTCGAGGAGCGGACGCGGGAGGAGGCGCTGCGGCGAGCCTGCGTCGCCGGCGCGCTCGCCGCCTCGCGTTTCGGCGCGCGAACCTCGCTGCCGACCGCGGAGGAGGTGGACGCTCTCCTGTGACGACTCCCATCGTCATCGACTGCGACCCGGGACACGACGACGCGATGGCGATCCTCCTCGCGCTCGCCTCGCCCGAGGTCGACCTCCTCGCAGTCACGACGGTGGCGGGGAACCAGACCCTGGACAAGACGACTCGCAACGCGCTCGTCACGCTCGAGATCGGCGGCCGGCCCGACATTCCGGTAGCGGCAGGCGCGGAGGCGCCCCTGCGCCGCGCGCTGCGCACCGGCGCGCACGTCCACGGCGAGACAGGACTGGACGGGCCGGTGCTGCCCGAGCCGTCGGCGCGTCCCGTCCCCGGGCATGCCGCTGACTTCCTCGCGGAGCTGATCGAGCCCGGAGTCGTGCTCGTCGCGACGGGCCCCCTGACCAACGTCGCGCTCCTGCTCGAGCGGCACCCGGACGTCCGCGACCGGCTCGAACGAATCGTCTGGATGGGCGGCGCGATCGGACAGGGCAACGAGACGCCGGCGGCGGAGTTCAACGCCTTCGTCGACCCCGAGGCGGCCGGGGCAGTCTTCGCGAGCGGCATCCCGAGCACACTGATCGGTCTCGACGTGACGCACCGGGCTCTCTTCACGCCCGCGCACGCGGAGCGCCTGCGGGCCGCCGGCCGCGCAGGGCGGTTCGTCGCCGAGCTGTCGGACTTCTTCCAGGGCTTCCACGAGCGGAGGTACGGGTTCACCGGCTCGCCGATCCACGACGCGATGGCCGTCGCGCACGTGATCGACCCGACCCTCGTCACGACGCGGCCGGCCAACATCGTGGTCGAGACCCGCTCGGAGTTCTGCGACGGCCGCACCGTCGTCGACCTCCGGGGCGTCACCGGCCGCGAGCCGAACGCGGAGGTCGGTGTCGACGTCGACTCCGAGCGGTTCCTCGATCTCCTCGTGTCCCGGATCGCGGGCCTCCCGTGAGCCTCGTCTTCGCCTGTATCGCGCCGCACGGCGACGTGGATCTCGACCCGGCGCTGCGGGCGGGAATGGAGGAGCTCGGGCGCCGCTTCGCCGCCGCCCAGCCGGGCGTCGCGGTCGTCGTCACGCCGCACTCCGTCCACGTCGGCGGGCACTTCGGGGTGGTGACGGCGGCGCAGGTGGGGGAGTGGAGGACGGACCGAGAAGCCGCACGCGCGCTCCTCGCGGCCGAGCTCCCGATCCTCGGCGTCTCGTTCGGTGGCAACGACCCGGCGACGGCTGAGTTCCCGCTCGACTGGGGCACCGAGGTGCCGCTCACCTTCCTCCGCGCCCCGAAGATCGTCGTGGTCTCTCCCGCGCGTGACCTGCGGCTGGAGGAGCACGTTCGGCTCGGCGAGGCGGTCGCCGGACTCCCCGGTCGTGTCGCGCTGGTCGCAAGCGCCGACCACGGGCACGCCCACGACCCGGACGGGCCCTACGGCTTCGATCCGGCCGCCGCGGAGTACGACGCGCGGCTCCAGGAGATCCTCGTCTCACAGCGGCTCGACTTCCTGCCGCTCGCCGAGCTCGTCCACGCGGCGAAGGCGGACTCGCTCTGGCAGCTCCTCGTCCTCCAGGGCGCAGTGGGGGAGGAAGCGAGGGCTGACGTGCTCGCCTACGCGGCGCCGACGTACTACGGGATGCTCGTCGCGGAGGTTGAGACGGCCGCGTAGAGCCGCCACTCGCCGGGAATCCCCTTCAGCTCGTGGACGCCGCGGTCTTCGAACTCGAGGCCCGAGCCGGCCACGAGGTCCTTGACCGTCTGCGAGATCAGAACCTCGCCCGGCCCGGCGAGAGAGGCGACCCGCGCGCCGGTATGCACGGCGATTCCACGGACCTTCGGACCGTCGAGTTCGCACTCGCCCGTGTGGATCCCCGCGCGGACGTCGACCCCGAGCCGCCGCACCGAGGCGCCGATCGAGAGTGCGCAACGAACGGCCCGCGCAGGGCCGTCGAAGGTAGCGAGGAAGCCGTCGCCGGCCGTGTCCACCTCGCGGCCGCGGAAGCGCTCGAGCTCGTGTCGAACCGCAGCGTCGTGCGCGCGAAGCAGCTCACGCCAGCCGCGGTCGCCGAGCTCCGAGACGTGTTCGGTCGAGCCGACGATGTCGGTGAAAAGCACGGTTGCGAGCACGCGGTCGGGATCCGGCGCCGGTCGTACGCCGGTCAGAAACTCCTCGATCTCGTCGGCGATCGCGTCGGGGTCCCCGGCCGAAATCAAGTGGTCGGCTCCGGCGAGCTCGACGAACTTCGCACCCGGGACCTTCGCCGCGAGGTAGTGGCCCTCGGCGATGTTGACATCACGGTCGCCGGTGCGATGAAGGACGAGCGTCGGGACCTGAATCGTGGGCAAGACCGCTCGGACGTCGATGTCGGTGTTCATGCGCAGGAGGGCGGCTGCCGCACCGGGGCTCGCGGCTCCCCGGAAGTAGCGCTCGAGTTTCCGCACGAACTGCTCGTCGCCGCTGCGGCTGGGCGCCAGGTACTCGATGTCCTCCGGACGCAGCGTTCCCCAGTTCTGCTCCTTGTCGGCGACCGTCGAAGCTCGTTCCTCGGCGGTAGGCGCCCACGGATAGTCGGCGTCGGGGTCACGGCGCTTGGCGAAGCAGCCGAGGGTGATCAGCGCGGAAGTTCTGTCGGGATACGTAGCCGCGAAGAGGACGCTCATGTTCCCGCCCTCGGAGTGGCCGAAGAGCGCCGCGCGCCGTGAGCCGACGCTGTCGAGGACGGCGCGCACGTCGTCCATCCGCTCCTCGAGGGTCGGGAGCTTCTCGTTCGACACGCGGTCGGAGAGACCCGTCCCGCGCTTGTCGAAGAGGATGAGCCGCGAGAAGGAGGCGAGGCGCTCGAGCAGCCGCGCGATGGTGGGTTCCTCCCACATCAGCTCGATGTTCGAGACCCAGCCGGGCACGAACACCAGATCGCGCTCGCCCTCTCCGACGACCTGGTAGGCGATGTTGACGTCGCCGCTCCGCGCGTACCGCGTCTCCGGCGTCATGAGGACGGAGGATAGACGGGAGCGCGGGCGAAACCCGAGCACATGCCGCGGAAGCGGAAGTCGAAGCTGCGCCCGAGGGTCCCGAGCCGCATCAAGAGGAAGCGGACGAAGCGTCGCGCCCGCTCGCACGACCAGCATTCCGAGCTGTGGGGGCTCGGCTCGCTCGCGCTCGGCCTCTTCCTCGGAGCCGTCGTCTACTTCGGGTGGAACGGTGGCTACGTCGGCGGCTGGCTCGGCGACGGGCTCGACCGCCTGATCGGGGGCGCCATGTACGGAGTCCCGGTGGCTCTCGCGGCGCTCGGCGCGCTCATGGTGGCGAAGAGCGCGCTCGTGGACGTTCGCCCCTTCCGCACCGGGCTCGCGCTCGTCGCGCTCGGCCTCATGATCACTCTCGGCAAGGACCACGGCGGCTACCTCGGTGAGCTGCTCGGTCGTGGCGTCGGCACCGCGACCGGTGCCACCGGGACTCTGCTGCTCGGCTCCTTGCTGTTGCTCGCCGGCTCGCTCCTCCTCTCGGGCGCGTCGCTCGGCGCCGTCCTGCGCCGCTCCGGCCGCGGCATCCACGTCGCGGCACGCAAGGCGCGCGCCCGGCCGGGCCGCTCCACGCCGGAGTCGTGGCCGGAGCCGGCACCTGTCCGCCCGGCGCCGTCCCTCGCGCCGCCGGTGGACGGAACGGAGGCGTACCCCGACGTCGTGGGCGCAAGGACGCCGCCGCCGCACGCCGTCGCGCCGCCCGCACCCCTTCAGCCGGAGCCCGCTCAGCTGCTCATCGAGGAACCGATGCTGTTCGACGACGTGACGTCCGAGCACGTCGCGTACGAGCTGCCCGATCCGGGCGTCCTCCGCACGTCACCGGTGCGCGACGACGAGTCGGGCGAGGCGGCCGCGCGTGTGGCTGAGCTGCTCGTCCAGACGCTCGCCCACTTCGGCGTCGAGGCAACGGTGGTCGGAGAGATCTCCGGGCCGCGTGTGACTCGCTACGAGCTCCAGCTCGCGCCGGGCACGAAGGTCGCGAAGGTGGCGGCACTCAAGGACGACCTCTCGTACGCGCTCGCGACGACCGAGATCCGCATCCTCGCGCCGATCCCCGGGAAGCAGGCCGTCGGGGTCGAGCTGCCGAACCTGACGCCGAACATCGTCACGCTCGGGGACATCTTCGAGGCGCTGCCCGCGCCGGCGAGCCCGCTCGCAGTCTGGCTCGGCAAGGACATCTCGGGCGCCGCGGTCTGGACCGACCTCGCGCGGATGCCGCACCTCCTGATCGCAGGCACGACGGGATCGGGCAAGTCCGGCTGCCTCAACACCGTGCTGACCTCGATCCTCCTGCGCGCGACGCCCGACGAGGTGCGGCTGATCCTCATCGACCCGAAGCGGATCGAGCTCAGCCACTTCGAGTCGATCCCGCACCTGCTCACCCCCGTCGTCTCGAGCCCGAAGGAGGCGAGCGCCGTCCTCGCCAACTGCCTCGCCGAGATGGAGCGCCGCTACGAGCGGCTCTCCTCCGTGCGGGCCCGCAACATCAACGAGGCGAACCGCTCCCTCCGGCAGCGCGGCGAGCCGACGCTCCCGTACATCCTCGTCGTGATCGACGAGCTCGCCGACCTGATGATGGTCGCGCCGCAGGCGGTCGAGGACGCCGTGATCCGGCTGGCGCAGAAGTCCCGCGCCGTCGGCATCCACCTCGTGCTCGCCACCCAGCGCCCGTCGGTCGACGTGATCACGGGGATGATCAAGGCGAACGTCCCCTCGCGAATCGCCTTCGCCGTGTCCTCGCAGACCGACTCGCGCGTGATCCTCGACCAGGGCGGGGCCGAGTCGCTCCTCGGCCAGGGCGACATGCTGTTCAAGCCGCTCGGCACGTCACGCCTGCAGCGCGTACAGGGCGCTTTCGTGACGGAGGAGGAGATCGCCCTCGTCGTCGAGCAGACCCGGCAGCGCGAGCAGGAGCTCGACGAGAGCTACCTCGAGCTTCCAGAGGTCTTTGCGGAGTCGAGTGACGACGGCGGCGAGCACGGGGAGTTCGACCCCGACGACGACCCGCTGCTCGACAAGGCGATCGAGGTCGTCATCCAGACGCAGACCGCTTCCGTCTCGCTGCTGCAACGGCGCCTGCGGGTCGGCTACACCCGCGCGGGCCGCCTCATCGACATGCTCGAGCGGCGCGGCATCGTCTCCGGCTACGAGGGATCGAAGCCGCGCCGCGTCCTCCTCGACGAGAGCCAGTACCAGACGTACGCGACTGCGGACTAATCCCCTGAACTCGGCCGCCCGGACGCTCTAGTATCGCCCTCGAAGGGAACACGACCCGGGACAGGGTCAGGGAGAAGAGGAGGGCACAATCTTGAGGTTCAGGACACGCACGCTCGTGGTCCCGGCCGTGGTTGTCGCGGCGGTCGCGTTCGTAGCGGCCGGCTGCGGCGGGGCGGCGGGGCTACCAGCAACAACACGACGACGCAGCAGAAGCCGGCGTTCAAGGCCGCGCTCATCAGCGACACCGCCGGGTTCAACGACAACGGGTTCAACAAGGCCCAGCTCGCGGGTCTGAACCGGGCGGCGAGCGACCTCGGCATCACGGCGATCTCGAAGGTGTCGAAGGCGTCGAGCGACTATGCGCCGAACTACAGCGCGGCGATCCGGCAGGGCGCGAACATCGTCATCGCAGCAGGCTTCCTCCTCGGGGACACCATGAAGAAGTACGCCAAGCAGTTCCCGAAGGTGAAGTTCGCGATCACGGACGATCCGGTGAGCGCCGTGGGCGGCTACAAGAACGAGCTCGGCATCACGTACGCGACCGAGCAGGCCGGCTGTCTCGTCGGCGTGCTCGCGGCGAAGATGGCGCAGAAGATGGGCGGTCACGTGATCGGAGCGGTCGGCGGCATCAAGATCCCGCCGGTCGACTCGTACATCGCGGGCTACAAGTACTGCTCCGCGAAGGCCGTGCCCGGCACCATGACGATCACGCAGTACTCGAACGACTTCAGCGCCCAGGACAAGTGCTCCGCCCTGGCGCAGAACGAGATCGGGCAGGGAGCCGAGGTCATCTTCCAGGTCGCGGGCGGCTGCGGCATCGGTGCGCTCACGGCGGCCGGTAAGGCCGGCAAGTGGGGAATCGGCGTCGACGCCGACGAGTACGGCGTTGCGAAGAACATCCTCACGAGCGCGGTCAAGAAGACGGACGTCGGCGTCTACGACGCGATCAAGGCAGCCAACGACGGCACGTTCAAGGGCGGGACCGACCTCACGCTCAACCTCGCGAACGACGGCGTGGGCGTGGGCAAGATCAGCCCGCAGGTGCCGAAGGCGTGGATCACCCTGATGAACCAGTACAAGGCGAAGATCATCGCCGGCACGCTCAAGCCGCCGGCGACGCTCGGGAAGTAGACGAAGCGAGTCGCGGAGGGCGGAACGGGTTTCCGCCCTCCGCAGTTCCCGGATACGATCGGCCGCGGTGAGCGACCAGCCCGTCCTCGAGATGCGAGGGATACGCAAGGCGTTTCCGGGCGTCGTCGCCAACGACGACGTCTCCTTCGACGTCCGCCGCGGCGAGGTGCACGCGCTTCTCGGGGAGAACGGCGCCGGCAAGTCGACCCTGATGAACATCCTCTACGGCCTCTACCGGGCCGACGCCGGGGAGATCCGCCTGGACGGCAAGCAGGTCGTGTTCGGCTCGGCACGCGACGCGATCCAGGCGGGGATCGGGATGGTGCACCAGCACTTCATGCTCATCCCGGTGATGACGGTCGCCGAGAACGTCGTCCTCGGGACCGAGCCGGTGCGGAACGGCGTCCTGCTCGACGAGGCCAGGGCCGAGTCGCGGGTGGCGGACATGGCGCGCACGTTCCGCTTCGCGGTCGATCCCAGCGCGCGCGTCGACAGCATCAGCGTGGGTGCGCAGCAGCGGGTCGAGATCATGAAGGCGCTCTACCGGAACGCCGACGTCCTCATCCTGGACGAGCCGACGGCGGTGCTCACCCCTCAGGAGGCCTCGGACCTGTTCGAGATCCTGCGCACGCTGCGGCGGGAGGGGATCTCGATCATCTTCATCAGCCACAAGCTGAAGGAGGTGCTCGAGATCGCCGACCGCATCACCGTCCTCCGTCGCGGCAAGAAGATCGAGACGGTTCCCCGGGAAGGGGCGACGGAACAGTCGCTCGCCCGCGCGATGGTGGGCCGCGACGTGCTTCTCCGCGTCGAGAAGGCGCCGCCGCAGCCGGGTGAGGTGCTGCTCGAGATCGAGGACCTGCAGGTTCAGGACGATCGCGGGATCGACAAGGTGCGCGGCATCTCGCTGCAGGTGCGGGCAGGTGAGATCGTCGGCGTCGCCGGCGTCGACGGCAACGGGCAGACGGAGCTGGTCGAGGCGGTCACCGGCCTGCGCGCGGCCGCCGGGGGCCGGATCCTGGTCGCCGGGAAGGAGCTGCGGCACGCGTCGGCGCGCAGGACCCTGGACGCGGGCGTCGGGCACATCCCCGAAGACCGGCAGCGGCGGGGTCTCGTGCTCGAGTTCTCCATCGCCGAGAACGTGGCGCTGCACGACTATGCGAGCCCGCCCGACTCGCAGTGGGGCTGGCTCTTCCCGAGACGCATGATCGCGCGGGCGGGGCGGCTGATCGGCGAGTTCGACGTCCGCGGCGGCGGGCCGCTCACTCGTGCCGGTGCGCTCTCCGGCGGGAACCAGCAGAAGCTCGTCGCGGCCCGCGAGATCTCGCGCGACCCCAAGGTCCTGATCGCGGCGCAGCCGACGCGGGGTCTCGACGTCGGCGCGATCGAGTATCTCCATCAGCGGCTCGTCGCGGAGCGGGACGAGGGCCGGGCGATCCTGCTCGTCTCGCTCGAGCTCGAGGAGATCCTCTCGCTCTCCGACCGGATCCTCGTCATCTACGAGGGAGAGATCGTCGGCGAGCACACGGGCGAAGCCTCGGAGGAGCAGATCGGTCTCGAGATGCTCGGCGGCGGCGAAGGACAGCATGACGTAGCGACGAGCTCGCGCGGCGTCGAGGGCCGGAGCCGGCCGAGCAGCGCGACCCGGCCGAGTCGCCGGAGGCGGCGGTGGAGAGCGCCACGCTCGCGGCGCGGCTGTCGCTGAGCCAGCGGGCAGGCGGATTCGCGATTCCCCTGGCCACGGTCGCCGTCGCCTTCCTCATGGGCGGCCTCGTCGTGCTCGCCACGGGCCACAACCCGCTGCTCGCGTACCGCGACATCTTCAACGGCGCCGGCTTCAACTGGCTCTTCCATCCGACGACGAACACCGGCGGACGCCGCTGCGTACAACCTCTCGCAGACGCTCCTCCAGACGACGACGCTCATCCTCACCGGTCTCGCCGTCGCGTTCGCCTTCCGCTGCGGCATGTTCAACATCGGCGGCCAGGGCCAGTACCTCGTCGGGCTCATCGTGGCCAACTGGCTCGGCGTCGCCTTCGCGGGCATGAGCCCGCTCCCGCACATCCTGATCGCGGTCGGTGGCGCCACCCTCGCGGGCGCGGCCTGGGCCGGGATCGCCGGCTTCCTCAAGGCGGCCGTCGGCGCCCACGAGGTGATCTCGACGATCATGCTCAACTGGATCGCGATCTGGGTCGGGGAATGGCTGTTCGGTGCCGGGGGGCCGCTCCAGAACTCGACGCAGCGGCTCGTCCCGATCTCGAGCCCGGTCTCGCTGAGCGCGCAGCTACCCGTCTTCTGGGGCTCGCAGCTGCTCCAGGGGCTCGACATCGGCATCTTCGTCGCGCTCGCGGCGCTCGTCGTCTACTGGGCGATCCTCAACCGGACGACGGTCGGCTTCGAGGTGCGCGCGGTCGGCTTCAATCCCGCCGCGGCTGCGTACGGCGGGATCAGCGTGAAGAAGAACCTCGTCCGCGCGATGGCGATCTCGGGCGCGTTCGCCGGCCTCGCGGGCGCGATCGACATGCTCGGCTACCTCTACCAGTACGGCCAGAGCGACATCCCGGTCAGCCAGGTCGGCTTCATCGGCATCGCGGTCGCGCTGCTCGGCCGCAACACGGCGATCGGGACGGGCCTCGCCGCGCTGCTCTTCGGCGCGCTCCTCTACGGGACGACGCAGGGCCTGTCGTCGAACGTGATCCGCCGGAGCTCGCGGGGAACCTCACCTACATCATCCAGGGCCTCGTCGTGCTGTTCATCGGGGCGGACGTGCTGATCCTCTACGTCTGGAACTCGCGGCGGAAGCTGCGCGGCGCCGGGGGCGCCCTGCGGCGGAGGCGGCCGCATGAGCACCTGGACGCAGCGGCTCGAGAACCCCGTCAGCGCACGGCTGCGCGACCCGGCCTTCAGCGGCTACCTCGGAATCGTGCTCGGCGCCTTCGCGGCCTTCCTCGCCATCCCGCCGATCGAGGCGCGGACGACGACGTGGCCCATCGTCGTCGGCGTGGTCGCCGCGGTCTTCGGGATCTGGACGGCGACGCGTGGTCGCCGCCACCTCGGCTACGGGGCGGTCGCCGCCGGCCTGCTCGGGATCGGGCTGGGCATCCTCGCCACCCGCTCGAGCACCGGGAATCTCGAGTCGGTTTTCGACGCGGCGCTGATCGCGCAGATGTTCGGCTTCGCGACGCCGCTCGTCTTCGGCGCGATCGCGGGCATGTTCTCCGAGCGGAGCGGCGTCGTGAACATCGGCCTCGAGGGGATGATGCTGATGGGCGCCTTCTGGGGCGTCTACGGCGCCGACAGGGGCGGCACATGGGTCGTCGGGCTCGTCGTCGGCATGCTCGCCGGCGGCGCTGCTCGCGCTCGTCTACGCGTACTTCGCGATCCACCTGCGGGCCGACCAGATCGTCGGCGGCACCGCGGTCAACTTCCTCGCCCTCGGGATCACCGGCTACTTCTTCGTCCAGCTGTACCACAACGACTACGTCCCGACCGGCGTCTCGACGATCCCGAACATCCGGATCCCCGGGCTCTCCGGCACGCACTTCCTCGGCCCGGCGATCGGGGACCTCAACCTCATGATCTGGGCCGGGTTCGCGCTCGTGATCGTCTCGTACATCGTGCTCTTCAAGACGCCGATCGGGCTGCGGATCCGTGCCTGCGGCGAGCACCCGCGGGCCGCGGACACGGTCGGGATCAACGTCTACGCCGTCCGCTACGGCTGTGTCGTCCTGTCCGGCGTCCTCGCCGCTCTCGGCGGCGTCTACCTCTCGGACGGCAACATCGGCAACGGCTCGTTCATCGCCAACATGACCGGCGGTCGCGGCTTCATCGCCCTCGCCGCGATGATCTTCGGCAACTGGCGCCCGGCGGGCGCCTTCGGCGCGGCGCATCCTGTTCGGGTTCTCGAGCGCTCTCGCGCTGCGGCTCCAGGTCTACTCCGCCTCGGCCGCGACCCTGTTCAACGTGCTCCCGTACGTCCTGACGCTGATCGCGGTCGCCGGCGTCGTCGGCCGCACCGTCGCCCCCGCCGCCGACGGCAAGCCGTACGTACGGCAGTAGCCGGGCGAAGAGCTGCGCTCGTTCGCCTGGGCGAAGGACGCGGCCGGGAGAGCGTGGTCTCCCGGCCGCGTGCTGTGGCTGTACGGGCGGTGCGGGTCGAGCGCTGCGCCCGGGGTTCGCGGCGGGCAGGCCGCTGCGGCGGCGTGCCCGCCCGCGACAGGTTCGGCGGTGGCGTAACCCAGGGTTACGCCACCGCCCTGCGCCAATGTGGCTTCGGGGCCGCTTCAACCCCCAGCCGCGGCCGAGGGCCGCAGCGTACGCGTGAGCGTACGCGGAGGCCGACCGCGCTGCGCCGGCCTCCGCCGCGCGCGAGCGCCCAGGCAGCAGCCCATCCAGAGCAGCCAAGAGCAAGAACAGCACGGTAGCCAGCCGGAGACCGCGCTCTCCGGCTGGCGAGTCCTCGCCCCGAGCGAAGAGCGCAGCTCTTCGCTCGGCCAGCGAGCTGCGCGGCCTCCGAGCTAGGCGATGGCGACCATGCGCTCGATCGCGAGGCGGGCGCGGTCGGCGAGGTCCGGCTCGACGGTGACGCGGTGGACGCCGTCGCGGAGCGAGTCGCGCACCTTCTCGAGCGTCGTCAGCTTCATGAAGCGGCACTCGGCGTCGCTCCCGCACCGGCTCGAACCGCTTGCCGGGCGCCTCGCGGCCGCAGCCGGTGGAGGATGCCGGTCTCGGTGGCGATGAGGAAGCGCTCCTTCGGCGAGCGCTTCGCGATAGTCGACCATCTTCTCGGTCGAGAGGATCTGCGTGCGCTCGTTCGCCGAAGGCCATGGCCTGGCTCGCGCAGCCGCACTCCGGATGGACGAGCAGCTCGGCGTCGGGCGCGTCCGCTCTGCCACCGCTCGATGTCCTCGGGGCGGATGCCGGCGTGGACGTGGCACTCGCCCATCCAGATCGTCAGCTTGCGGCCGGTCACCCGCTCGAGCCAGAGCCCGAGATACATGTCCGGGCAGGAACAGGATCTCCTGCTCCGGCGGGATCGCCTCGATCACCGCCTTCGCGTTGCCGGACGTGCAGCAGTAGTCGCTCTCCGCCTTCACCTCGGCGGTCGTGTTCACGTACGAGACGACCACGGCGTCCGGATGCCGCGCCTTCCACTCGCGCAGCTGGTCGGCCGTCGATCGACGCGGCGAGCGAGCAGCCGGCGCCGAGGTCGGGGAGCAGGACGGTCTTGTCCGGGCTGAGGATCGCCGCCGTCTCGGCCATGAAGTGGACGCCGCAGAAGACGATCGTCGCGGCGTCGGTGGCGGCCGCCTGCCGCGAGAGGCCGAGCGAGTCGCCGACGTAGTCCGCGACGTCCTGCACCTCCGGGCAGCTGGTAGTTGTGGGCGAGGATCACCGCGTCCTGCTCGCTCGGCGAGCGCGCGGACCTCCTCGTGCATGGGCGATCTCGGCGACGGTCATGGCACCTCCAGGGAGACGTGGAGCGAGCGGGCGGAATGGGTGAGCGCGCCGACGGAGACGAAGTCGACGCCGGTCTCGGCGTACGCGCGCACGGTGGCGAGCGAGACGCCGCCGGACGCCTCGAGCTCGGCCCGGCCGCCGACGAGCGCACGGCCTCGGCGACCTCCTGCGGGCGTCATGTTGTCGAGCAGGATCCGCGGCGGCGCCGGCGTCGACGCGCCTCGCGCACCTGGGCGAGCGTCTCGGCCTCGACCTCGACCGGGCAGGCCGTCGACGCGGCCGCGCGAGCGCCGCGAGCCGCGGCGGGCGATCCCGCCGGCGAGGCGCAGGTGGTTCTCCTTCACGAGCACGCCGTCGTAGAGGCCGGCCCGGTGGTTCGTGCCGCCGCCGCAGCGGACGGCGTACTTCTCGAGCGCGCGCAGGCCGGGGGTCGTCTTGCGCGTGTCGAGCACGGCGGTGTGCCGTCCCGTCGACGTCAGCTCGACGAAGCGGCGCGTCGAGGGACGCGATCCCGCAGAGCCGGCCGAGGAGGTTGAGCGCGACGCCGCTCGCCGCTGAGGACGGCGCGCGCCGGCCCTTCGACCTCGCGCGAGGACGGCGGGGACGTCGTGACGCGCTGCGCCCTCGGCGACGAGCGGGCCGTCGAGCGTGACCGACGGGTCGAGCGCGCGGAAGACCGCTGCAGCGACCGGGAGGCCGCAGACGACGCCCGGCTCCTCGAGCACGGAGCTCGGCGCGGCAGTCGGGCGTCCTCCGGCGACGAGCGCGAGCGTCGTCGCGTCGCCGTCGCCGACGTCCTCGGCGAGCGCAGCCGCGACGACGCGCTCGATGTCCTGCTGCGTCAGCTCCATCGCTCGAGCACCGGCTCCGGCCGGGCGGACGACGAGGTGCCCGGCGAGCGTCGTCGCTCTCGACGCGGGAAGTCGACGCGGAAGTGGACGCCGCGGCTCTCCTCGCGGGCGAGTGCGCAGCCGGCGATGAGGCGGACGAGCGGATGCGGGGCGTCGAGCAGGCGCTCGAGGCCGGCGGCGTCGCGGATGAGGCCGGCGTCGCGCCAGAGCGGCTCCCGCAGCGCCGGGGTCGCACGCTCGGCGTCCGGGGCAGGTGGGAGCCGCACCGGCGCGGTCGGAGTCGGCCCTCCGACGCCGCGGCAGCCGCGCGGCGGCCGAAGACGAGGCATTCGAGCAGGGAGTTCGACGCGAGCCGGTTCGCGCCGTGAACGCCGGTGCAGGCGCACTCGCCGGCGGCGTACAGGCCGGGAACCGACGTTCGGCCCGTCGAGGTCGGTGACGATGCCGCCGATCGTGTAGTGCGCGGCGGGGGAGACGGGGATCGGCTCGCCGGCGGGGTCGTAGCCGGCCGCGCTCGAGCGTCGCCATCAACGCCGGGTACGGTCGCGTTCGATCTCGCGCAGGTCGAGCACGCGCCTCGCGCGCGGCGATCGCCCGCGCGACGACGTCGCGCGGCGCGAGCTCGTCCGTGAAGCGCTCGCCGTCGCGGTCGAGGAGCGTCGCGCCGGCGCCGCGCAGCGCCTCGGAGAGCAGGAAGCCGTCGTGCCGCCGTCGCGGAGCGCGGTCGGATGGAACTGGACGAGCTCGAGATCGGCGAGCGCCGCGCCGGCCCGGTGGGCGAGCAGCAGACCTTCGCCGACGCGCCGCGCGGGTTCGTCGTCCGCGCCCAGAGGCCGCGTACCCGCCGGTGGCGAGCGACGATCACGGCAGCTCGCGCCGACGCAGCGACGCGAGCGACGAGTCACGCGCTCGCCCTCGACAGCCGGATGCGCGGGTGCTCGCGGCGCGCGCCGGGCGAGGACCTCGCGCGATGTGGCGGCCCGGTGTCGGCGCCGCCGGCGTGGACGACGCGGGCGCGGGAGTGACCGCCCTCGCGCTCGAGGCCCTCGTCGAAGTCGGACCCCGAGCCGCACGAGGTCGTCGATCCGGGCGGGCGCCTCCGCGGTGAGCACGTCGACCGCGCTCGGCCGGCAGAGGCCGCGACCGGCTGCGAGCGTGTCGGCGGCGTGCAGCGACGCGATCGTCGCCGGGGCCGACGGCGGCCGCGACCCCGCCCTGCGCCGCGTAGCTGTTCGAGGCGAGTGGGAGGCCCTTCGGCCAGAACGACCGGACGGACGCGCCCGAGTCGGCAGCCGCGAGCGCCGCGGAGAGGCCGGCGACCCCGGCTCCGACGACGAGCGACGTCGTACCGGTCTGGCGTTTTTGCCTCAAGAGCGATAACCTTCTCCTCGAGTGTACATGGTTGCCGACTCCGAGGCGAAAACCGTCGCCCACGTCGTCCTCGCGGCCGTCCTCCAGGTGCGCGAGGACCGGCTCCAGGCGCTCCTGTGGCAGCGCGCGCGCGAGCCGTACGCGGGCTGCTGGGCGCTGCCGGGCGGGGCGCTCGCGGCGGGGGAGACCCTCGAGGAGTCGATGCGCCGCCACCTCGCCGAGAAGGTGGACGTCCGCGAGCTCTCGCATCTCGAGCAGCTCGAGACCCGGAGCGACCCGGGGCGGAACCCGGCAGAGCGCGAGCTCGCCACGGCGTACCTCGGCCTCGTCCCGACCGGGGTCGACCCGGCCGTCCCGGCAGACACGCGCTGGCATCCGGTCGACGCGCTGCCCCGGCTCGCCGTACGACCACGGGACGATCCTGCTCAGCGGCGCGCGAGCGGCTGCGCGCGAAGCTCTCCTACACGAATCTCGGCTTCGCCCTCGCACCGCCGACCTTCACGCTCGCCGAGCTGCGCGACCTCTACGCGGCCGCGCTCGGCCACCCGGTGTCGGCGACGAACCTCCAGCGCGTCCTGCTCCGCCGCCGCCTGCTCGAGGACACGGGCGAGCGGCGGCGGTTCGGTCGCGGCGGCGGGCGGCCGGCGACGGTCTACCGCTTCCGCACCAGCGCGCTCGAGATCACCGACCAGTTCGCCGTGCTCCGGCCGCCTACAATGAGCAGCTGAGTGGCCGTCCGGACCTCGATCTTGTCCCAGCCGCGACGGTCGAACCACCGTGCCTCGCTCGCGTTCCTCTGCGGCCTCATCGCCGCAGTCGTGATTCCCGTGGCGGTCGAGCTGACGCGGAAGATCCCTGGAGCGGCGCTGCTCGACGCCGTGTGGTCGATACCCGTCGCGGCCGTCGCAGCGACCGCCTCTCTGCTGTTCGCAAGAGGAGGCGCGGGGGAAGATCGCGTGGACGCTCGAGCGGGCGGGCGGCTCGACCCGGCTCCGCCTCGGATTCATCCTCGCCGTCGCCGGCATCTGCTTCACGCTCAGCGCCTCGCTCGCCGTCGGGCCTCTACGAGCTCCTCCTCCGTCTCGAGCACTAGGAACTCGAGGAGACTGGAGCAGGCTCGGGGCGCGGCGTAGACTGGGCGCGTGTTCGAGATCGGCTACAGCCTCCGGTCGGCGCGCGAGCGCCAGGGCCTCGACCTGCCCGAGGTCGAGCTCGCGACGAAGATCCGGGCGAAGTACATCCGGGCGATCGAAGAGGATGACTTCGACTCCCTGCCCGGCGACGCGTATACGCGCGGCTTCCTGCGGACGTACGCCGAGTATCTCGGCCTCGACGGCCAGACGTACGTCGACGAGTACGCGTCCCGCTTTCTCTCGAGCCGGCACGACGAGCCGCCGAGCGGCCGCCGCGGCGCCGCGTGCGCCGCCGCGAGCACAGCGATCGAGCGGCGCGCGGTCCTGCTCGCGCTCGTCGGGATCGCCGCGATCGCCGCGCTCGTCTTCGCCGCCTGGCGCTACGGCGGCAAGCCGACGAACGTGCCGCGCCCTCGGCAACGGGCCGCGGCAGACGGTCTCGACGCGCTCGAAGCCTCGTCCTGCGCGGCGTGGGCAAGGGGACGTACGTCGTCGTCCGCCGCGAACACGGCGTCCGGGCAGGTCCTCCTGCAGGGAACCGTGAGCCCCGGCGAGATCGACAGGTTGCCGGGAACGCGCTTCTACCTGCTCGTCCGCAGCCCCGGGAATCTCCACGTGAAGCTCGGCGGCCGGGCGGTCGCGCTGCCGGCGGTGCACAACCTCCAGGTCCTCGTCACGCCGCAGCGGACGACGCGCCTCGTCGGGTGAGCCGGTGACCCGGCGGCCGCGCGCAGCCGTCGTCGTGACCGGAAGCGAGCTCGTCCGCGGAGACCGCAGCGACCGCAACGGGCCTTTTCTCGCCGCGCGAGGCGCTGCGACACGGGCTCGAGCCGGCGCGGATCACGATCGTCGGCGACGCGCCTGCGGAGCTCGAGGCCGCGCTGCGAGAGGGGCTCGAGGCGGACGCCTGCCTCGTCTCGGGTGGTCTCGGGCCGACACACGACGACCGCACGGTCGAGCTCCTCGCCCGCGCCGCGGGAGTCGAGCTCGTCGTCGACGAGAGCCTCGAGCGGCAGATCGAGGCGGTCTCACGGCTCGTCGCGGAGCGGCTGCACCGCCCGTACGCCGACTTCGCGCCCGGCGTGACGAAGCAGGCGACGCGCCCCGCCGCCGCCGTGCCGATCGGGCTGGCAGGAACGGCTCCCGGTCTCGTGCTGCGCGCTCCGAGCGGCTGCGTCGTCGTCGTCCTGCCCGGTCCGCCGGGCGAGCTGCGGCGGTTGTGGCCGAATGCGCTCGCGAGCGAGCCGGTGCGCGAGCTGCTGGCTCGCTCACAGCCGCCGGATCGTCGCGTCCTGCGCCTCTTCGGCGTCAGCGAGTCGGCCGTCGCCAGTGCCCTCGACGCGGCGGGAGGCGACGGGGACGGAGTGGACGGCGACGATCTGCGCCCGGGACTTCGAGATCCACATCGACCTCGCTGGCCGAGCCGGGCGCCGAGATGCGGGCGGCAGGGCTCGAGGCCGGCCTTGCGGCCGACTCGGCGCGTGGCTGTTCGCGCCGCGACGAGCGTCCCGTCGAGGAGCTGGTCCTCTCGCTGGCCGGGCGAGAGGGCTGAGGGTGGCGGCCGCGGAGTCCTGCACCGGCGGCTTGGTGTCTGCGCGGCTCACGAGCGTGCCGGGGTCGAGCGACGTCTTCGCGGGCGGGGTCGTCGCCTACTCCGATGCCGTGAAGATGCGGACACTGGGCGTGGCGGAAGACCTGCTCGCCGCGCACGGCGCGGTCTCGACCGAGGTCGCGGAGGCCATGGCGGAGGGCGCACGGCGGCAGCTCGAAGCGGATCTCGCGGTCGCCGTCACCGGCGTGGCCGGTCCCGGGGGCGGAACGCCGGTGAAGCCGGTGGGGCTCGTCCATCTGCACGCCGCAGGCCCCGCGGGAGGCCGGGCGCGAACGCTCGATCTTCCCGGCGGGCGCGAGCAGGTGCGTGCGCGGGCCGCAGTCACGGCGCTGCACCTCCTGCGCACCGTGCTCGAAGACGACACGAAGTCGTGATCAAGGCGTACTGACCTCGACCGTTAGCGTGGCCGGCGATGAACGGCTCCGGCTCTTTCTCGGCCCTGCGCCTGCCCACGGATGCCCTCGACGGCGTCGAGAGCTGGCAGCGTGCCCAGCTGCACGGTGTCCGGCTCGTCCCGCGGGAGCAGCTTCACGTCACACTCGCCTTCCTCGGCCGGAGGCCGGCGAGCGATCTCGAGCCGGCGGTCGAAGCGCTGCGCGGCGCGGCGGCCGGCACCGGCGAGATCCGGCTCACTCCCCGCCGCTACCGCGAGACGCGCAGCGTCGGCATGCTCGTCCTCGACGACGAGGACGGGCTCGCGGGGGAGCTCGCCAGCAGGCTGCACGAGCGCCTGGAAGAGCTCGGCCTGTACGAGCGCGAGCGGCGCCGCTGGCTGCCGCACCTCACGGTTGCGCGCTTCCGCGAGCGGCCGCGCCTACGGCCGGAGCCGCCGCCGCAGCGAACGTTCGTTCCGTCCGATGCGGCTGCTTATCTGTCACGGCTGCGCCCGGGAGGGGCGGAATACCGCGTCCTCGCATCGGTCGCACTGGGCTAGCCGGCAAGCGAGGGAGCGTAGGAGGCGAATAGGTGGACAGGCAGGAAGCACTCGACGTCGCGCTCGGGCAGATCGAGCGCCAGTTCGGCAAGGGCTCGGTCATGAAGATGAACGACCGCGCCGCGGTCTCGGTCGGCGCCGTCTCCACCGGCTCGCTGGCGCTCGACCTCGCGCTGGGGATCGGCGGGCTGCCGCGGGGGCGCGTCGTCGAGATCTTCGGCCCGGAGTCGTCGGGCAAGACGACGCTCGTCTATCACGTGATCGCGGAGGCCCAGCGCCGCGGCGGCATCTGCGCCTTCATCGACGCCGAGCACGCGATGGACCCGGCCTACGCGAAGCGGATCGGCGTCGACATCGACAACCTCCTCGTCTCGCAGCCCGACACGGGAGAGCAGGCGCTCGAGATCGCCGAGCTCCTGATCCGCTCGGGCGCGCTCGACGTCGTCGCGGTCGACTCGGTCGCGGCGCTCACGCCGAAGGCGGAGATCGAGGGCGAGATGGGCGACAGCCATGTCGGCCTCCAGGCGCGCCTCATGAGCCAGGCGCTGCGCAAGCTCGCCGGCACGCTCAACCGCACCGACACGATCTGCCTGTTCACGAACCAGCTGCGCGAGAAGATCGGCGTGATGTTCGGCAACCCCGAGACCACGCCGGGCGGCCGCGCGCTCAAGTTCTACTCGTCCGTGCGCCTCGACATCCGCCGGATCGAGACGCTGAAGGACGGTGTGGAGGCGTTCGGCAACCGTGTCCGCGTGAAGGTGGTGAAGAACAAGGTCGCACCGCCGTTCAAGCAGGCGGAGTTCGACATCATCTACGGCTCCGGCATCTCCTGGGAGGGGACGGTGCTCGACACGGCGGTCGAGCGCAAGCTCGTGACGAAGTCGGGCTCGTACTTCAGCTTCGGCGACGAACGGCTCGGACAGGGTCGCCAGAACGCGACCGCGTTCCTGCGCGAGCATCCCGACGTGACGCAGCAGATCCTTCAGCAGATCCAGGCCGAGCTCGGCCCCGAGCAGATCGTGTCGGCCCGGCTGCTGCCGGTCGCGGTGGAGGACGCGGCGGCGAGCAACGGCAAGGCGGAGGTGGCGGCGGAGGCGCTCGCGTCGGCCGAAGCGGAGGCGTGAGCGACTCGCCTCGGGTCACCCGCCTGCGTGAGAGGCGGCGTGACCGCGTCGAGGTCGAGCTCGACGGGGCACGATGGCGCGTACTGCCGGTGGACGTCGTCGTGCGCTGCGGGCTGCGCGTGGGACGGGAGCTCGACCGGGAGTCCGCGAGAACGCTCGCCCGGGAGTTGCGGCGGAGTCGCGCGCTCGAACGCGCGACGCGCGCCCTCGCAGCCCACGACCGCTCGCGGCACGAGCTCCGCGAGCGCCTCGCCGCAGCGCACGTCCCGCCTGCCGTCCGTGAGGAGGCGATCGACGTGCTCGAGCGCTCGGGCCTCGTCGCCGAGGGGCGGCTGGCGCGAGAGCGCGCCGCCGCGCTCGAGGCTCGTGGCTTCGGGGATGCCGCCATCCGGGCCGACCTCGACGGCCGCGCCCTGCCCGACGAGGCCGTCGCGGAGGCTCTGGCCGCCCTCCGCCCGGAGTTGCAACGCGCGAGGGATCTCGTTGGCTCTGAGCACCCAACTCCCGCGCAGATGCGGCGGCTCGCTGCGCGCGGCTTCGCCCCGGAGACGCTCGACGAGGTTGCGGGGTTTGCGGAGGAGGCGTAACGGCGGTACGATCCGACTGCGTATTCACCCGACGTTTTGCCTGCAAAAGCAGTTTTTCCGAAACCGAAGCCAGGGCCGATGATCGAATCCACCGTTTCCGCTGCACGGAGGTCGCGTAGGCCATAGCGCGGCGACTTCGGGCAGGCTGAGCCTGCCGGGAGGCGGTTCTCGGGAAGCTGCCGGGCAGGTCCGGCGCCGGTTGGGACGTGCCGCCGTCGGCGGCGGCCAGGTCACCGACCGAGGAGCCCAGCGCGTGCTGATCGGCATCGGAATCGCCATTGGGATCGCAGCAGGCGTAGCCCTCGCCCTGCTGGCAGTGTCCGTCTTCGGCACGACCGGCGTGAGCAAGGCGCGTCGCATCCGGGAACAGCTCCTCGACGATGCACGGCGGGAGTCCGAAGCCGTGCGGCGCGAGACCCAGGTAGAGGCGAGAGAGGAGGCCGTGCGACTGCGGAGCTCGATCGACGCGGAGCTTGCGGACCGACGCGAGCAGGTGCTGACGATCGAGGAGCGCGTGCTGGCGAAGGAGCTCGACCTCGAGCGGCGGCTCGTCGAGCTCGACCGCCGCAACCAGGGTCTCGCGGACCGGGAGACGCATCTCCGCGAGCTCCAGGAGGAGCTGAAGCAGGCGAGGAACGCGCAGCTCGCCGAGCTCGAGCGGATCGCCGGGCTCACGGAGGCGCAGGCGCGCGCGCACGTCGTCGAGCGCGCAGAGGAGCAGGCGCGTCACGAGCTGGCCCGGCGCGTTCGGATGCTGGAGGACGAGGCGCGCGGCGAGTCGAGACGCCGGGCGCGGAACCTCGTCGCCGATGCGCTCCAGCGCGTCGCGGCCACCCACACCGCAGAGACGACCGTGACCGTCGTCGAGCTTCCGTCCGACGACATGAAGGGCAGGATCATCGGGCGGGAGGGCCGCAACATCCGTGCCCTCGAGCACCTGACGGGAGTCGACTTCATCGTCGACGACACGCCGCATGCGGTTGTCCTGTCCTCCTTCGACGGGCTTCGCCGGGAGATCGCACGGTTGACGCTCGCGAAGCTCGTCGAGGACGGCAGGATCCATCCCGCCCGGATCGAGGAGACGTACTACGAGTCGAAGGCCGAGGTGGAGGAGATCGTCCACCACGCGGGCGAGCAGGCCGTCTTCGAGGCGAACTGCGGCCCCTTCCACGAGGAGCTCGTGCAGATCTTCGGCCGCCTCCGCTTCCGGACGAGCTACGGCCAGAACGTCCTCAAGCACACCCTCGAGGTCGTCCACCTCGCGGGGATCATGGCCACCGAGCTCGGCGCGAGCGTGAGGACGGCGAAGCGGGCCGCGATGCTCCACGACGTCGGGAAGGCCATGACGCACGAGGTCGAGGGATCGCACGCGCTCATCTCGGCGCAGCTGGCGCGCCGCTACGGCGAGTCGCAGGGCGTCGTCCACGCGATCGAGGCCCACCACTACGAGGTGCAGCCGCAGACCGTGGAGGCGGTGCTCGTGATCGCCGCAGACGCGATCTCTGCCAGTCGCCCGGGAGCGCGAGGGGAGAGCCTCGAGCAGTACATCAAGCGGCTCGAAGGGCTCGAGGAGCTCGCGGGCGCCAAGCCCGGCGTGGAGAAGGTCTACGCGCTTCAGGCGGGACGGGAGATCCGGGTCATCGTCAGCCCGGGAGACGTCGACGACGATGCGGCGGCGCTCCTGGCGCACGAGATCGCCCGCGAGATCGAGGACCGGCTCGACTATCCGGGGCAGGTGAAGGTGACGGTCATCCGCGAGAGCCGCGCCGTCGACGTCGCGAAGAACCACACCGCGACACAAGGCCCGCCGCCGCTGCCCGAGGAGCCGGCGGACTCACCGATCCAGGCCGCCTGAGGCCGAGGCTACCCTTCCCCCGTGCGCCGGTACCACGTGACGACGTTCGGGTGCCAGATGAACGCTCACGACTCGGAGCGCATCAAGGGCCTGCTGGAGGAGCTCGGCCTCGGTGAAGCACCGTCACAGGAGCAGGCGGACGTCATCGTCCTCAACACGTGCACGATCCGCGAGAAGCCGGACACGAGGTTCGCGGCGCACGTGGGCAACGCCGCGAAGCTCAAGCGCGACCGGCCCGAGACGGTGATCGCCGTCGGCGGCTGCTACGCGGAGGCGCAACGCGAGCGGCTGTTCGAGCTCTACCCGGCGGTCGACGTCGCGTTCGGCCCCGGGACGATCGGACACCTTGCCGCGTGGCTCGGCGCAGGCGGCCACGGCGTCGCACGGGGCAGCTTCGGGACCGGCGCGGAGCGGAAGTTCGCCGCCGAGCTGCCGGTCCGGCGCGAGCGGTGCTTCCAGGCCTGGGTGCAGGTGTCGATGGGCTGCAACTCCGTCTGCTCGTACTGCATCGTGCCGGCGGTTCGCGGCCGTGAGACCTCCCGGAGGCCCGGCGAGATCCTCGCCGAGGTGGAGCACCTCGCCGCGCAGGGGATACGCGAGGTGACACTGCTCGGCCAGAACGTCAACTCCTACGGCCGCGACGTCGGCTCGAGCTTCGCAGAGCTGCTCCGTGCCGTCGACTCGGTCAACGGGATCGACCGGGTTCGCTTCACGAGCCCGCACCCGAAGGACTTCCGCCGGGACGTCATCGCCGCGATGGCCGAATGCGAGGCGGTGTGCGAGCACGCCCACCTGCCGCTCCAGTCCGGGTCGACGGGGATCCTCAAGGCGATGCGGCGCACGTACTCGCGCGAGCGCTATCTGCGCCTCGTCGGCGAGTTGCGGGCCGGCATCCCGGATCTCGCGCTCACGACCGACCTCATCGTCGGGTTCCCGGGCGAGACCGAGGCCGACTTCGCCGCGACTCTCGAAGCCGTGGAAAAGGTCGGCTTCGACGGCGCCTTCACGTTCGTCTACTCGCCGCGCGCCGGGACCGAGGCGGCGGCGATGCCTCACCAGGTGCCGGACGAGGTGAAGCGCGAGCGGATCGAGCGGCTCGTCGAGGTCGTCCAGCGGGTGGCGGCCGAGCGGAACGCGCGGAGAGTAGACCTCGTCGAGGAAGTGCTCGTCGAGGGCCCGAGCCGCACGGATCCCGACCTGCTGCGCGGCCGCACCCGCCGCAACACGACCGTCAACTTTCGCGGCGGCGCCTCGCCCGGCGACCTCGTGTCGGTGAGGATCGAGGCAGCCACTTCGACGACGCTGAGCGGCACCCAGCGTACGGCAGTTGCAGCCTAGAGACCTCGCCTGGGACGGCTGTCTCAACGTCCGCGACCTCGGCGGCCTGCGTACCGGTGACGGCAGCGAGACGACGTTCGGCGCCGTCGTCCGCGCCGACAGCATTCGCGGGTTGAGCGACGACGGCTGGCAGGCGCTCGTGGAGCACGGCGTCCGCACGGTGATCGACCTGCGCGGCGACCACGAGCGAGAGGAGGATCCGTCCGCCGAGCTGCCCGTCGACGTCGTGCACGTCCCCTTCATGGAGGCGAGCCAGGCGGAGTGGGACGAGATCGCGGTCGAGCTCGACGCGGCGGCCGGGGCCGCGCCCGATCCCGCGGCGGCGACCCGGGACGTGTACCTGATCTTCCTCGAGCGCTTCCGGGCGAACGTCGCGGCCGCCGTGCGAGCGGTCGCAGATGCGCCGGCGGGCGGCGTCGTGATCCACTGCGTCGGCGGTAAGGACCGGACGGGGCTGCTGGCCGCGTTTCTGCTCCACCTCGCGGGCGTGGACGACGAGAAGATCGCAGCCGACTACGCGCTGAGCGAGGAGCGGTTGCGCCCGCGTCACGAGACGTGGTTCGCAGCCGCCGAGACGGAGGAGGAGCTCGAGCGCCTGCGCCGGATCGCGCAGACGCCCGCTGAGTCGATGCTCGGCGTGTTCGCCCAGCTCGGGCAGCGGTACGGCAGCGTCGAGCAGTACCTCCTCGGAGCGGGCGTGAGCAGCGAGGAGCTCGAGCGCGTGCGCCAGCGGCTCCGTGGCTGAGCTCGTGATCGGGCTTTTCGGGCCCACTGCGGCCGGGAAGTCCGACGTCGCGGCCGCCGTCGCGATGCAGGTCCCGGCGGAAGTCGTCTCCGCCGACGCGATGCAGGTCTACGAGGGCCTGCCGATCCTCACGAACCGCTCGCAGCAGCTCGAGCGGCTGGTCGGCATCTGGCCCCTCTCGCACGCCGCTTCGGTGGGGGAGTACGCCCCGCTCGCACAGGCGGCGATCGACGAGATCCTGGCAGCGGGAAGGACACCGCTCGTCGTCGGCGGCACCGGCCTCTACTTCCGCGCGGCGCTCGCGGAGCTCGCGCTCCCACCGGCACCCGCGCCCGGGGCGCGGGAGCGGTGGGTCCGCCTGTACGAGGACGGCGGGGCGAAGGCGGCGCATGCTCGGCTCGAGGACGTCGATCCGGCCGCCGCGGCACGCGTGCATCCGAACGACCGCCGGCGCGTCGTCCGGGCGCTGGAGCTGGCGGAGGCCGGAGGGTCGCTCGTGCCGGAGCGGGAGCGGCTGTTCGGCGGCGGCTGGCGGCATCCGACGCTCCTCGTCGGGCTCGAGGTCCCGCAGGCGGAGCTCGAGCGGCGGATCGTCGCGCGAACGCGGCGGATGTTCGAGAACGGCGTCGAGGACGAGGTGCGCCGCGCCCTCGGCGGGACCGGTCTCCGAGACGGCGCGGAAGGTCATCGGACTCGAGGAGGTCGCCGGCCTGCCGCAGGAGGAGGCGCTCGAAGCGGTGCTCGCACGCACCCGGCGCTACGCCGCCTACCAGCGCAAGTGGATGCGGCGGCTCGAAGGGCTCGTTATCGTCGCCGGCGACCGGTCGCCGGAGGAGGTCGCCGCTGAGATCGTCGCGCTGGCACGCACACGGGAACGTCTACCTCGTCCATGACGGGCCGGCCGCGGCTGCCGCAGCGGCCGGAACGGACGGCGTCGTCGAGGTGCTCGAGATCGACGGTGACGAGCTGACCGTCGGGATCCTCAACCCGGACGGCTCGCACGCCGAGATGTCCGGGAACGGGACGCGGATCGCCGCGGCCTGGCTCATGCGCCGGACGGGTGCGACGCGCGTCCGCGTGCGAGTCGGCGACCGAGTGGTCGAGGTGCGGCGGACGGCCGGGAGTCTCTACGAGTCGCAACTCGGCCCCGTACTCGTGGAGGCCCCGGAGATCGTGGACGGGGTCGAGCTGACGCCGGTCTCGGTCGGCAATCCCCATGCGGTCGTCCTCGACGATCCAGCCCGCGTGCAGGAGCTCGGGCCGCGGCTCGAACGGCACCCGCGCTTTCCGGATGGAACCAACGTCCAGGTCGCGCGTGTCGACGGGCCTGGCGAGGTGACCGCGCGCGTCTGGGAGCGGGGCGTGGGGGAGACGGCGGCGTCGGGCACGAGCGCGGTCGCGGTCGCGGCCGCCACTCACAGGGACGGCGAGGTCGTCGTCCACTTTCCCGGCGGCGACCTGCGCGTGCGGCTCGTCGGCGCCGATGCGTGGCTCCTCGGCCCGGCAGAGCTCCTCGAGCTTCCCGAATCCGGCGAGGAAGCCTCGACGGACTCGTAGCGGTTCGACCGCTATCGTCGACTCCGAGGGCGGAGGGGCAAGCGACCCCACCCTAGGGTGGGGGTGTGGCGTGGTCGGCGCGGCGACCGTCCCGCCTCGGAGCGGTCAGGTGCCGATCTCGAACTCGCGCAGGACTTCGTTGAGGGAGATGCGATCGTGCGAGTCGTCGCGCCAACCGATGATGAGCGGCGTCGGCAGGCCGAAGGTGCCTGCAGGGAACTCACGCTGGCGCACGCCCGGCACGACGACCGCTCGCGGTGGGACGATGCCGCGGTGCTCGACCGGCTCCTTGCCGGTGACGTCGACGATCGGCACCGACGCCGTGATGACGACACCCGCACCGAGTATCGCTTCCTCGCCGACAATGCACCCCTCCGTGACGATCGCGCGCGAGCCGAGGAAGGCGCCGTCCTCGACGATCACCGGCCGCGCGTTCACGGGCTCGAGCACGCCGCCGATCCCGACGCCGCCCCCGAGGTGGACGTCTGCACCGATCTGCGCGCACGAGCCCACCGTCGCCCACGTGTCGACCATCGTCCTCGGCCCGACCCAGGCGCCGATGTTCACGAAGCTCGGCATCAGGACGACGCCCGGCGACAGGAACGACCCGTAGCGGGCGGTTGCCGGCGGCACGACCCGCACGCCCCGCTCGGCGTAGTCGCGCTTGAGCGGGATCTTGTCCAGGTACTCGAGCGGGCCGACCTCGATCGGCTCGACCTTGCGCACCCGGAAGTACTCGAGGATCGCCGCCTTGGCCTCCTCGTTGACGCGCCACTCGCCCTCGACCTTCTCGGCCACCCGTACTTCGCCCCGGTCGAGTGCGGCGATCGTCTCCTCGACGCTCACGCCGCCTCCCGCAGGATCTCCGCTGCCCGCTCGCACTCGGCCAGCGTCGGCACGAGCGCGAACCGGACGTACCCCTCGCCGCTCGGGCCGAAGAAGCTCCCGGGTGACACGATGACGCCCCGCTCGAGCAGCCCCTCGACCACGGCGTCGGCATCCGGCACCGCGACCCACAGGTACATCGTCGCCTCGCTCGCGACGATCTCCCAGCCGCGGCTCTCGATCGCCGGCATGAGTACCTCGCGCTTCGCCCGGTACCGCGCCCGCGTCTCCTCCACATGCCGCTCGTCGTCCCAGGCGACGACCGAGGCCCGCTGGACGAACTCCTGCGGCGCGGTGCCCACCGTCGGCCGGTACGCCTTCAGGGCCGCAACGACCTCGGGCGGGCCGGCGACGAAGCCGGAGCGGTAGCCGGTCATCGACGAGCGCTTGCTCAGCGTGTGGAAAGCGATGACACGCGATCGGTCCGCCACCTGCAAGGCCGACGGCGGCGGCTCGTCGAACCAGAGCTCGCTGTACGCCTCGTCCGAGCCGACGAGGAAGTCGTGCCGCGCCGCCGCCTCGACCAGCTCGCCGTAGAACTGGAGCGGCGCCACCGCCCCCGTCGGGTTGTGCGGATAGTTGACCCAGACGAGCGCGACATCGTCGTCGAGCGCACCGAGATCGGGCAGAAACGCGTTCTCCCGGCGAAGCGGGAGTGTCCGCACCTCACCGCCGGCGAACCGCGCGCCACGCTCGTACACGGGATACGCCGGCTCGCCGAAGACGACCACGCGGCCGTCGACGCCGAGCACCTGCGCAAGCGAGAAGATCGCCTCCTTGGACCCGTACGTCGGCACGATCTCGGTCTCCGGGTCGACCGCGACGCCGAAGCGCCGCTCGAGCCAGCCCGACGCGGCCTCTCGCAGCTCGGGCAGTCCCTCCGCGAGCGGATAGGGAGCCCGCTCCGGCAGGGCGTCCACGAGAGCCTGGCGGATGATCGGGTCCGTCGCCTCGTTCGGGTCGCCCTTGCCGAAGTCGATCACCTCGACGCCCGCCGCGAGCAGCCGCCGCCGCGCTGCCTCGAGCCGGACGAACGGATACGTCCCGAGCTCTGTGAGAAGCGGATTGATCACGACAGGAACCTAGCCAGTGTCTCGTAGACGGCGTGGAGGTTCGCGACCGGGATCTGCTCGTCGACACGGTGGGCGTACGCGGTCGCGCCCGGCCCGTAGTTGATCGCGTCGATCCCCTGCTCGGCGAACTGCGCGACCGGAGTCCACGCCTGCTTCGCCGCCACCTCCGGCACGAGCCCGCGCAGCCGCTCCACGAGCGGGTTCGAGAGAGCCGGCGGGGCCGAGGGCGAATTGGAGAGGACGTCCACCTCACCGCCCGGCACGAGCTCGCGCAACCGCGCCTCCGCCTCACCGCGCGTGCGCCCGGGTGCGTAGCGGAAGTTGAGCTCGGCCGCCGCCAGCGCGGGAACGACGTTCGCCGCGATGCCGCCCTCGACCCGGACCGCGCTCACGACCTCGCGGTAGACGAGGCCGTCGAGCTCGACGTCGAGCGGCTCGAGCGCCGCGAGCGGCGCCAGGCCCTCCGCGAGCGCGTGGATGGCGTTCAGGCCCGTCCAGGGCCGCGCGGAGTGCGCGCTCTCCCCGCGGAACTCGACGCGCGCCTGCAGATTGCCGAGGCAGCCGGCGTGAAGAATCCCGTCCGTCGGCTCGAGCACGATCGCGAGCTCGCTCCCCGCCAGCACGCCGCTCGCGAAGACGCCGGCAGCGGGCTCTCCTCGACCGCCACCTCCTCGCGCGTGAAGAACACGTATCGCGCCGCCGACACGGGCACGCGCGAGCTCGAGCATGACCGCGACGCCGCCCTTCATGTCGCTCGCGCCGAGACCGTGCACGGCATCGCCCTCGATCCGCCCCGGCAGGTTGCCCTGGGCGGGCACGGTGTCGACATGGCCGGCGAGCACGACCGGCGCGTCACGCTCGCCCCACACGATCGCCTCGCCGTCGTCGTAGAGCGGCGGACCGGAGAGGAGGGCGCGAACGAGCTCGCAGAACCGCGCGCTCATGACGGCTCTCCGACGGGATGTCGACGAGCTCGAGGGTGCGGGCGGCGAGAGCGGAATCGGGCACGGCAGGCGTCATAATGACGGCCGGATGACCTTGCGACAGCCGGATCGCTCGCAGGCGGCCGAGCCCGAGCGAGGGCTCGTTCTCGCAGTGCTCGCGCCCGGCGTCGACGAGTCCGACGAGCTCGGGGAGCTCGAGGACCTCGCGCGCACCGCAGGCGTGCGTCCCGTCGCCCGCCTCGTCCAGCACCGCCCCCGGCCTGACCCGCGCACGTACGTCGGCAAGGGCAAGCTCGCCGACCTCGAGCGAGCGTACGGAGAGGCAGCGGCGGAGGTGCTGCTCGTCGACGACGAGCTGAGCCCCGCCCAGCAGCGGAAGCTCGAGAACTCGCTCGCAGGCACGCGTCGTCGACCGCACGCAACTCATCCTCGACATCTTCGCCCAACACGCCGTGAGCGCCGAGGGAAAGCTCCAGGTGGAGCTCGCGCAGCTCGAGTACAACCTGCCGCGCATGCGCGGGATGTGGCAGCACCTCGAGAGGCTCGGCGGCGGCGTCGGCACGCGCGGCCCCGGCGAGTCCCAGCTCGAGACCGACCGTCGGCTCGCCCGGCGCCGCGTCTCCATCCTCCGCGAGCGCCTGGACGGTCTGCGCCGGCAGCGGGACGTCCGCCGCAAGGAACGGCAGCGCACCGAGACGCCGACGGTCGCGCTCGCCGGCTACACGAACGCGGGGAAGTCGACGCTGCTCAACGCGCTCACCGACGCCGGGGTCTCCGTCCGCGACCGGCTCTTCGAGACGCTCGATCCGACGACGCGCGGCTTCGAGCACGAGGGGCGGCGCTACCTCGTCACCGACACCGTCGGCTTCGTGCGCCGGCTGCCGCACGAGCTCGTGGAGGGCTTCGCAGCAACGCTCGAGGAGACGCTCGTCGCCGACTTCGTCCTCCACGTCGTCGACGGCTCGGCGACCGAGCGGCGGCTCGTCGAGGAGATCGCAGCCGTCAACGCCGTCTTGAGCGAGATCGGTGCCGACGACCTGCCCGTCGAGCTCGTGCTGAACAAGATCGACGCCGTCGACGCGTTCGGGCGCCGGCGGCTCGCGAACCGCTACCCGCATGCCCTCCAGGTCTCGGCGCTCACGGTGAGGGTCTCGACGCGCTGCGCGGGCGGATCGCCGAACGGTTCGCCGAGCGGTTCGAGCGGGTGCGCCTGCTGCTTCCCTACGACGAGGGGGCGCGCCTCAACGAGCTCTACGCGCTCGGCACACCGATCGAGGAGCGCGAGGACACGCCGCAGGGCGTCGTCGTACTCGCCCGCCTGCCGCGGCGCGAGCTGCGGCGCTTCGCCCCGTACCTCGTCGCCGACGCCGAGCCCTCCGGCGACCACGCGCGTCGCGGGCGGAGCGTGAGCGAGCTTCCCGTCAAGCGGCTCCGCGAGGACGCGGTGCTGCCCGCGCGCGCATACGACGGCGACGCCGGCCTCGACCTGGCTGCGTCGGAGCGGGTCGAGCTCGCGCCCGGAGCGCGGGCCGGCGTCGGAACGGGGATCGCCGTCGCGATCCCGCCGGGCACGCGGGGCTCGTGCTGCCCCGTTCGGGCCTCGCGGTCGAGCACGGGATCAGCCAGGTCAACGCTCCCGGCCTGATCGACTCCGGGCTACCGCGGCGAGGTCCGGGTCGTGCTCCTCAACACCGACCGCCGGGAGACGTTCGTGGTCGAGCCGGGGATGCGGATCGCACAGCTCGTCGTCGTCCCGGTGGCGCTGCCCACGCCGCTCGAGGCTGCGGAGCTGCCCGGGAGCGAGCGAGGCGAGCGAGGCTTCGGCAGCTCGGCGGCCTGATGGCGCTCGAGCCGCGAATCCGGGTCTCGGCCATCCTCCGCTGGGAGGACCGGATCCTGCTCTGCCGCCACGAGAAGTCCGGCCGCGGGGAGTACTGGCTCCTGCCCGGCGGCGGCGTCAACGCCGGCGAGACGCTCGTCGACGCACTTCGCCGCGAGCTCGGCGAGGAGGTCGGCGTCGGGGACGACCTCACCTTCGAGGGGCCGGTCGCGGTCGCCGAGTCCATCGGCCCGAAGCGCGCCTTCGTGACGCGCCACGTCGTGCACGTGATCTTCGCCGGCGACCTCTCGGGCCGGTCGCTCGAGCGGGTCACCTCGACCGACGCGGCTGTACGCGGCCACCGCCTGTTCGACCCGTCCGAGTTGGACGACGTCGTCCTCCATCCGCCGATCCAGCGCTTCCTGAGCCGCCGGCAGCCGGGGGATCCTGCCGTCTACCTCGGCGCGCTCTGGGCGCCGTAGGGCTCGACAGCCCGTGACGTAGGCAGACCGCCTTTGCGCGCGGCGCGGGACTAGAACCGGCCGCCGCGCGCCCGGGCGCGGGCGGCGGAGACCTCGTGGGCGCGCCGCTCGAGCTCGTCCGGCAGGGGCGCGAGCTCCGGCACCGCGCCTCCCTCGCGGTGGGCGAGCGCCTGGGCGAGAAGCCAGTCGGCGAGCCAGGGGTTGCGCGGCAGCAGAGGCCCGTGCAGGTAGGTGCCGATCACCCGTCCGGCCCGGCAGCCCTCGAAGCCGCTCTCGCCGTCGTTGCCGTAGCCCGCGACGACCCGCCCCAGCGGCTCGGCTCCCGCGTCGAGGCGCGTCCGGCCGGCGTGGTTCTCGAAGCCGGCCAGCGACCGGCGCTCGCCGGCCTCCAGCTCGCACTCGATCAGGATGTCGCCGATCATCCGGCGCTCCCCGGCGACGGTCTCGAGCGGCAGGAGGCCGACACCCGGCAGATCCTCGCCGTGGAAGCCCTTGTAGCCGCGGCCGAGGAGCTGGTACCCGCCGCAGACGGCGAGGACCGACGCACCGCCGGCGACCGCCTCGTGCAGCGGTGCGGCCTTCTGTGCGAGGTTGCCCGCGACGAGAAGCTGGTCGCGATCCTGCCCGCCTCCGACGTAGTAGAGATCATGGCTTCCGGGCTCGATTGCGTCCTCCAGCCCGAGCGCGGTCACGTCGAGCTCGTGCCCGCGCCACGCGGCGCGCCGCGCCAGCACGGCGATGTTGCCGCGGTCCGCATAGATGTTGAGGTAGTCGGGATAGAGATGCCCCACGCGGATCGTGCTCACGGCGAACGCTCCCAGTACGGACGCGCGAGCCCGCGCTCGACGATCAGGCGCTGGAGCTCGAGCATCGCCGTGTACGTCGGCAGGACGACCAGCTCGCCGCCGGCAGGCGTAAGGGCGAGGCCGCGATCGACCGCACGTCCGAGATCCGGCTCCACCTCGATCGCTCCCTCGTCGAGCCCGCCGTAGTGGAAGCGGAGCGCGAGCTCTGCCGCCCGGGCGCCGCTCGCGACGAACGTCTCGAGCGACGCCAGCAGCGGCTCGAAGTCGACGTCCCAGATCCACGACACGTCGCGCCCGTCCGCGATGTCGTCGTTGAGCGCCGCGACGAGGACACGGGGTGGACCGCCGTCCACGAGCGTGCGAACCGCCTCGTTCGCCCCGGCCGGGTTCTTGATCAGGAGCAGGAGGATCCTCCTGTCGCCCGCCGCGATCCGCTCGAAGCGCCCGAACGAGGCCGAGAAGCGGGTCAGACCGCCCTCGATCGCATCGAGGTCTGCTCCGAGCGCCCGCGCGAGCGCGGCTGCCGCGACCGCGTTGTAGACGTTGTAGAGGCCGGCGAGAGCGAGCTCGATGCGCCGTGACCCCTCGGGCGTGACGAGCAGGAACGAGGCGCGCTCGAGCCCGGCGAGCTCGATCTCCCGCGCCGCGACTGCGAGCGGCGGCCGGGCATGATCACCGCGAGGGCAGCGATAGTCGCCCAGGTGGCCGACGTAGACGGCCGCGTACTCGTACGGCGCGCCGCAGTGGACGCAGTGCGTGGCGTCGGCGGCGTGGGGGAGAGCGGTGCGCGCGACACGCGGGTCGTCGAGCCCGAAGGCGACGCTGCCGGGCCGAGACTCGGCCACGGCCGCGAGCTGCGGATCGTCGGCGTTGAAGACGAGCGCGCGCCTCTCCGGGAAGCCTCCCGACGCTCTGCCGCCAGCGCTCCGCGACGAGCTCGAGCTCGCCGTACCGGTCGAGCTGGTCGCGAAAGAGATTGCCGAGGCACACGACCCGCGGCCGCAGGCGGCGCACGAGCTCGGGCACCGCGGCCTCGTCCACCTCGAACAGTCCCAGCTCGGCGCCCGGCGCGGCGAGGAGCGCAGAGGCGATCCCGGAGACGAGGTTCGCGCCGGCCGAGTTGTGCGCGAGGCGATGGCGCGGACGGAGGATCTCGGCTGCCATACCGGCCGTGGTGGTCTTCCCGTTCGTCGCCGAGACGACCGCCGTCCCGCCCGAGAGACGTGCTGCAAGCCGGTCGACGGCCCCGGGGTCGAGCCGGGCGAGCAGCTTGCCGGGGATCGTCGTCCCGCCCCCGGCGCCGACGCGGCGGGAGAGCGACGCGACGGCGCGCGCGGCTGCGATCTCGAGGGAGAGTGGGGGACGGGCGTGCACGCGCCGAGCGTACGCGACGCTCCGGCCGGGCGGCTCGATCGGGACCCCTGCACGCCTCGACTTGCGGAATCCCCAACCTGCTCTACACTTGTTTGCATGGCCGGGAAGCCGCCCCGCTATCGGGCGCTCGCCGCGATCGACCCACAGGAGCTCGCCAAGTTCCAGGCGGGAATCCGCAAGCGCTACACGGACGAGCAGATCATCGAGGAGATCGCCGCCTGCGCAGAGCGCCTCGGCCGGTCTCCGACGATGCGGGAGTTCGCTGCAGAGCCGCAGACGGCCGTCCACCCGCAGACGGTGATCGAGCATTTCGGCTCCTGGAACGCCGCGAAGCGCGCCGCGGGTCTCGTGCCGAGGCGCTTCGCGACCCGCGAGGAGCTGCTCGGCCTCCTGCGTTCCCTCGGCGACGAGCTCGGCCGGACGCCGACCGCCCGCGACATCGACGAGCACAAGGGCCGCCTCCCGTCCAAGTCGCTCTACTGGCACACGTTCGGCTCGCTCACCAACGCCCTCCGCGAGGCGGGCTTCGACGTGCCGGTGGGGGAGGAGAGGCTCGAGCGCGCGATCGACCAGGGCGTCGAGCTCGCACGCGGGCTCGGCCGGCTCCCGAAGTTCGCGGACTGGGCCGGCGCGCGCCGGGAGGACGAGTCGCTGCTGACGGAATGGCAGGTGTACCGCATGTTCGACGCACGCCGGGGTGCCTGGTCGACCTTCCAGTTCCTCGTTCGTCAGAGGCTGACCGAGCAGGGGACGCACGTCGCGAGCGACGGCACGCTGAAGCGCTGACGTCTCCCGGGCGGCGCGGGCTCAGGCCGTGGAGACGATCGCTGCCAGCCGCTCGAGGCAGTACGCACTCTCGCCGGGCGCGCGGACGGCGGGCAGCGCAGTCTCCTCGACGTAGCTGCGATCGGCACGAAAGCGTGCAGTGCGCGCGACCCGGCCTTCGGCGAGCACGAGGAACCGGCCCTCGCGCACCTCGCTCAGCCGCAGCCGTACGCCCGTGTACTCCGAGACGATCTCGAGGGCCATGCGGGTCGAGGCGAAGAAGACCGCCTCCCGACCCCGGCCGAGCCAGAGCGGCCGACCGACGCCGCGTGCGGCGAAGACGACGCTCGGCTCTCGCCGGTCGAGCCACGCGGCCGCCATCGCGCCGGCGAGCGACTCGAGCGCGCGCGGATCGTTCCGCGAGTGCGCCGCCAGGGCGAAGATCGCCTCCGAGTCGACGGTCATCCGGGGCTCGGCGCGGGAGCACGAGTGGACGTCGAGCAACTCGTCGTCGTTGAGGATGATCCCGTTGTGGATGCCGATGACCGGCCCGTGTCGGACCGGGTGGTTGTTCGCGGGCACCGACGGATGACCCTTCGTGTAGTCCCGGACGTGTACGAGCAGCTCGGTCGCCTGCGTCGGGACGTCGATCCGCTCGAGAAAGCGGCTCGCGGGCGTTCGTTGCTTCGTGACGGCCGGGAACTCGTCGCCCGGGCTGCGGTACGCATAGCCGACGGCGTCGGCGCCACGCTCGGCGATCCCGGCCAGCAGCGCCTGCGCGGCGAGTGTCCGCCCGATGCGACTACGCGGCGAGAGGCTGTATCCGGCGATTCCGCACATGCGTCCTGGCGACCCTCACCGGAGGGTAGCGGCAACCCATGACGTTCCCTCCCTCAAGTGAGTGTCCCGGTGGGCCGATATAGCGCGTGTGGAGCATCCCGTTCTCGTAGAGGGTGCGGCCGAGAGCGCTCCGACGACTGACCCGCTCAGGGTCTACGTTCGCCAGATCGGTCGCGGCGCACTCCTGACGCGCGAGGAGGAGCGTGAGCTCGCGCGCCGGAAGGACGCGGGCGACGAGCAGGCGAAGCGGCGCCTGATCGAGTCGAACCTCCGGCTCGTGATGTCGATCACCCGCAACTACAGGCGGGCCGATGTCCCGCTCCTCGACCTGATCCAGGAGGGCAACCTCGGCCTCATCCGCGCCGTGGAGAAGTTCGACTACCGGCTCGGCTACAGGTTCTCGACCTACGCGACCTGGTGGATCCGGCAGGCGATCACCCGTGCTCTCGCCGATCAGGGCCGGACGATCCGGCTGCCCGCGCACGTCGGCGACCAGGTGCGCCGGCTCTTGCGGACGCGCCGCCGCCTCGCCCAGAAGCTCAGCCGCGAGCCCTCGCTCGCCGAGCTCGCGCGGGAGACGCAACAGGACGAGGCACGCGTGCGCGTGCTGCTCGAGCTCGTCGAGACTCCGATCAGCCTCGAGACACCGGTCGGGGACGGTGAGAGCCTGTACGGCGACCTGATCGAGGACGCGCACGCAGCAGAGCCGCACGAGGAGACGGCCGATCACGCCCGCGGGCAGGAGCTCGCGTCGGCCCTCGAGCAGCTGAATCCGCGTCTACGACAGGTCGTGTCGCTCCGCTACGGGCTCGCGGACGAGCCCCCGCGCACGCTCGAGGAGGTCGGTGTGGAGCTCGGGATCACGCGCGAGCGCGTCCGCCAGCTCGAGACGCGGGCGCTGCGTGAGCTCCGGACGGTCGCTCCGGGCCTCGCGCTCTATCTCGACATCGAATGAGGCGGTAGTCCTACGGCGCGACGACCATCTGCATCTCGCGCAGGTTGGCGAGACGGCGAAGGGAGTCGAGCTCGATCTGGCGCACGCGCTCGCGGGTGAGGCCCAGTCGCCTGCCGATCTCCTCGAGCGTCTTCGGCTCCTCGTCGACCAGTCCGTAGCGCAGGGCGAGCACCTGGCGCTCCCGGTCGGAGAGCACCTGGAGCGCGACCGCGAGCGCCTGCGTGCGCAGCGCGCCTTCGACACACTCCTCGGGCAGCGGGTCGTCGCCGGCCACGAAGTCGCCGAACACGGCGTCTTCCTGCTCGCCCACGGGCTGGTCCAGGCTCGCCGAGGCTCTCGCAGCGCCGCGGACCTCACGGGCTTGCTCGACCGGCAGAGACGCCTCGACCGCGATCTCCTCGAGTGTCGGCTCACGCCCGAGCTCCATCCAGAGGGTGCGCTCGGCCCGATTCATCTTCTGGAGCCGCTCGACGATGTGGACGGGCATCCGGATCGTGCGCGCCTTGTCGGCGAGCGCTCGCGCGACCGCCTGCCGGATCCACCAGGTCGCGTACGTCGAGAACTTGTACCCGCGCCGCCAGTCGAACTTCTCCACGGCGCGGATGAGGCCGAGCGTTCCTTCCTGGATCAGGTCGAGGAAGGGGAGACCCTGGTTGCGGTAGTTCTTCGCGATCGAGACCACGAGCCGCAGGTTCGACTGGATCATCCGCTGCTTGGCGGCGCCGTCGCCGCGCTCGATCCGCTTCGCAAGCTCGACCTCCTGAGCTGCGGTGAGCAGCTGGTGCCGGCCCGCCTCGCGGAGGAACAGCTGCAGGGCGTCCGTCGTCGTCTCGACCGGCTGCGGGGCGGGCGCGGGGGCCGGCGGCTTCTCCTTTGCGGGCTCCGCATCGCGTTCCGGCCCGGCGAGCAGGTCGATCCCGCGCCGGTCGAGCTCCTGGTAGACGGCCTCCGTCTCGAGGGGACCGAGCTCCAGCGGCTCGAGCACCTCGAGCAGCTCCGCCTGCCGCAGCTCGCCGCTCGACTCCGCCGCTTCGAGGAGCGCAGCGAGCTCTTCGCCCGCGAGGATCGACTCGATCTCGACCGTCGTCACTGCGTCCCCCTCGATCGACTCCAGCTCGTTCGTTCCGCCTACAGGAGCAAGACAAACACGCGGGGCACGCCGGAATCAAGTCCAGACGCGAAACGCGGTCGCGTCGTAGCCGACGTTGCAGCGTGGATCAAGGGCCGCTGTTCCGCCCGCTCCCGGCAGGGTCGGCTCCCTGTGGCTCGTGCACGATAAGCGTTGTTATGTCAAGTAGCAGGAGATCGGGGTCACGGAGTCCTCCCGCCCACCAGTCCATGCAGCAGCACCGACGGGGGCCGGAGGCGAGTCGAAGCGGCCGGCAGCCGCCCCCGACCGCCTCGACCGAGAGGACGTGGAACTCCGACGCTCGAGCGGCCGCCCGACGCGGCGAGCTCCCCGCCCCCGGGCCCTCGCCGGGACGACCGCGAGCGCGGTTTCGGGTTTTCCACAGGTTGCACACATGGCTGTGGAAATGTTGATTATTCAACGTCCGCAAATTGCGACCTTTTCGGTTCGCCGACCCCTTGCAACGTGTCCGGAGAAGCCCTAGATTCCCTCATGCGCCGAGCACGGCGCGGGAGTAGGACGAAGCAGCACCGAGAGGTCGTACGGGGCGGCTCGCAAGGGCCGAAGCGGAAAGTCGACCGGGGCTGTGGACGAAACCGCGACCGGCTCGGCGAATTTTTTTGGTCCGCCCACGCGGGGCGCTACCGGGGGTCGGGGACGCCGCAACGGGCGGCGAGACGCCGCCGGGCAGGGGCCATGACTTGCGGACGCGTGTACTAGGATCGCCGGGATGCGCTTCCGCCCACCGAGCATCGACCAGGGCGTCATCGCCGTCGTCTGGGCAGTCGTCCTCGCCGCGTACGTCTACTTCGGCCTCGTCGCCATCGGGACGAGCAGCGCGACGGCGATCGTGCTCGCGCTCGTCTCGTTCGCCGGGATCTGGCTGCTGGTGCGCCTCCGCGGCGAGGAGCGGCCGGTTCCGCGTCGCTCGCCGCGGCGGCCCCGCTAGTACACGCACCGGCAGCGCAGATTCGGTCGGCGAGCCGGAGTCGGCTCATGCGACGCCGTCTCCGTGCTCGGCGTGCTCTCTCGTCTCCCCCGCTCTACGCTCCGCGGCGACCGGCTCGTCGGCGGCGGACGGTGCAGGCGTCCGCGGCAGGGCTGCTTCCACCGCCGCGCCCGCCGGGACGCCGTCGACCGAGAGGCCGAGCATGAAGCCGAGGCCGAAGGCAAGGACTCCCCGCCAGAGGCCGATCGCGTGCACGGCGCCGAGGATGCCGATCGAGTCGCTCCACGACACGATTCGCGCCTCCTCCCAGCCGGTTCCGGGCTGGCTCGCAAGGAGGATCCAGCCCACGCATACGAGCGCGGGAACGGCCGCAAGCGCAAGCGTCCCGACCGACAGCCGCAGCCGCAGTCCCTTCGTCCACGTGCCGAGATGACGGGCGAGTGCGAGCAGCAGGCCGGCCGTGCCGACGATTGCCATCGCGACCCAGAACCGCCACGTCGCGTACGTGCCCACTTGCGTTGCCCCCCATAGAGCCAGTCCCGCCAGGCCCGCGAAGAGAGCGAGCGTCACTCCGCGGGTGGCGTCGTACAGGCCGAAGTTGCGCATTCCTCTCACCTCGCTCTGTCGCCTGACGCGAGTGCAACGGTCGACGGGCGCCGCGGGGTGCGCTGTCCGCGCGGAGAGCTGCTACTCGAGGGCGAGCCGGCGGGCGTCGAACGAGCACGACCAGAGCTCGGCGCGGAACTCCTCGAGCGTCCCGAGCGCGTCGTCTGCGAACACGTGTGCGACCACCCCGATCTGGCGGTCGTTGTGGAACGGGAGATCGACGTGGTGTGCCGAGACGAGATTGAGGGACATCCGCTCGCAGCTCGGGCAGCGAACCCCGATCCCGACCGTTTCGTCGGCGGCAGCGAGTAGCCGGAACGAGGACGGGAAGACCGGCCGTGGCCGCTCCTCCGGATAGCAGAAGAAGCTCCAGGGCCACTCCCCCGTCTTGATCCGGAGGGCCGCCACCTCGCCGAGCTCGGCATCGAGCGGCGCGAGCCGGGAGGTCATGAGGTCGAGGAAGGCGAGCGTGCCGGCGGCGAGGCCGAGCGGCGCCCAGTCGAGCTCGTCGTGCGTGACGAGCCCGTCGTGCTCCTCCCCGCAGTCACAGCCGAAGCGCACCCGGAAGACGGCCGGATGCACGGCTCCGGGCAGCCTCTCGATGCGCCGGAAGGCGGAGAGCGGCACGTGTGTCTCGCCCCGGAGCGGACAGGAGAAGCTGTACCGGCTCGTCAGCGCGTCGTACATGGAGATCTTGTAGAGGCAACGCCGGACGGCGAGGCGTCTTGCTCAGTAGGTGACGAGCGAGTGCAGGTCGTAGCGAGCCAGCCGGTCCCTGCCGCCGAGGAAGGAGAGCTCGAGCACGAAGTTGACGCCGACGACGGTCCCGCCGAGCTCCTCGACGAGACCCGCGATCGCGTCCACCGTGCCGCCCGTCGCGAGAACGTCGTCGTGGATGGCGACGCGCGCGCCGCGGCCGATGGCGTCTGCGGCGACCTCGAGTGTGTTCTCGCCGTACTCGAGCGCGTAGGTCGCGGAGACCGTCTCCGGCGGTAGCTTGCCGGGCCTCCGCGCGGCGGCGAAGCCGCAGCCGGCCGCGCACGCGATCGCTGCGCCGAGCCAGAAGCCCCGTGCCTCCGCCCCCAGGACGAGGTCTGCACGTCGCTCGCGCACCCACGCGGCGAGCTCGTCCACGGCCTGCTGCAGGGCCTCGGCGTCGAGCAGAAGCGGCGAGATGTCCTTGAAGCCGATCCCCGGCTCCGGGAAGTCGGGAACCTCGCGAACCTTCGTCCTGAGATCGATCACCCGGCGAGTCTACGCACGTTGCGCCAGAGGAGCAGGTCGGCAAGCTCCTGCACGCTCTGCGCGAGACGCTGGAGGTCCGCGAGGGCCTCGCGACGGCGCTCGGCGTTGCGCGAGCGCAGCGCGGGGCCGATCACGGCCTCGAGCAGGGCTGTCTCCCGCTCGGCGGCGCTGCGGACCGTGCGCAGGTTGCGGGCGCCGATCCCGAAGCGCGCGAGCGCCTCGCAGGCGGCGGCGATGCCGACGTCGCTGTCGGCGTACATCCGGTGGCCGTCCTCGAACCGCGGCTCGAGCAAGCCGAACTCCTCGAGCTCGCGAGCCCGGTCGGGCGCGATGCCGGCGCGCTCGCAGAGCTCGTCGAGATCGACCTCGTCCTCCCCCGAGTCGACGACGTTGCGGCGGCGACGGCGCTCCTTGCCGGCACCCGCCGCAAGCTCCTCGCGAATCACGCGCAGCGGCAGGAACTCGTCTCGCTGCAGGCGGAGGATCGTGGCCAGCCGCTCGACGTCGTCGTCGGAGAAGAGGCGATAGCCGCCCCGCGTCCGCCTCGGGCTGAGGAGCCCCTGGTCCTCGAGATAGCGGATCTTCGAGATCGAGACTTCCGGGAACTCGTCCTGGAGGCGGCTGCACACCGTCCCGATCGTGAGGAGCCGCCGGCGCGTGCGCTGTCTCGGGAGCGGCCACAGGCACTAGCGCTGGAGGAAGGTCAGGCGGTACTTGCCGATCTGGAGCTCGTCCCCGTCGCTCAACTCGGCCGACTCGATCCGCTGCCGGTTCAGGAAGGTCCCGTTGAGGCTGCCCTGGTCCGCGAGCGACCAGCGTTCCCCGTCCCGCGTGAAGACCACGTGCTTGCGCGAGACGGTGACGTCGTCGAGGAAGATGGCGCATTCCGGCGAGCGGCCGATGGTCATCGGGCTGTCGGTGAGCGGGAAGGTCTCCCCCGCCCGGCCGCCCCCCGCGCGGACGACGAGGGCCGCGCCGTGGAGGCCCAGGTCGTCGAGCGTGTCGAGCCTGTCAGCCGCTTCGGGCGGTGTGAACGACTCGGTCACCTCGCCCTCGTCCGGGGTCACGAGTGGCGAGCCGCACTTGGCACAGAACCGTGCCGACTCGGGATTGTTGTATCCGCACTCCGGGCAGTAGACGTGGGACATCAGGCCGGAGGCGTGGCCTTGCCGGTGAGAATCGCGGTGAGCGATTCGACGTCGACGGAGTCGAGCACGCTCCTCCCCTCCGTCTCGCGGAGCCGGGAGACGAGCTCGGCGCGCAGGATGTCGATCTTCCCGTGCAGTAGCCGGCGTCGGTACGAGACCTCCTGCTCCTCGGCGGTCAGATCGTCGATGAGCTGCTTGAGGTCCTTGTCCGAGAGCGTCGCGAGGTCGGGGAGCGGTTCCATCGGGCCCTTTCGACGGGATTGCCGGGCACCCTCGCCGAGGCTTCACCGAGGGTGAACCTGAACTTTAGCCTTTGTCTTCGCCCCCAGTCCAGCGGCGCAGAGCTACGTGTGGGCGGCGGTGGCCTCGCCGTGCTCGATCTCCTCCACCAGCGTCCGCAGCTCGCGCGCGAGCTCGTCCGAGGTCTCACGCGTCTCGCCCTCGGCATAGAGGTGGATCAGCGGCTCGTCGGGATCGGGCAGGAGCTGCGCCCAGCCGCGGTCGTCGAACAGCTTGATGCCGTCGGTGAGATCGAGCTCGCGGCCGGCCAGGCGCTCGTTGAGGACACGCATGACCAGGCCCTTCAGCGCCCACGGACACGGCAGCTGGTGATGGACGAGCGTCGACTCGGGCAACTCGCCCACGAGCTCGGAGACGGGACGGTTGATCGGCGCCAGGAGCTCGAGGAGCTTCGCGAGGCTGGCAACGGCGTCGTACCCGGGCAGGAACTCCGGGAAGACGTACCCGCCGCCGACGGCTCCGGCGAAGATGACGTCGCGCTGGGCGGCAGCACGCGTCAGGTCGGGCAGAGACGTCGGGGTCCGTACCACCTCGAGCTTCGAGCCCTCGAGAAGCCGCTCCACCTGGCTCGTCACGGTGACGGGGAAGGCGAGCTTTCCGCTCCGTCCGTTCGACCCGATCAGCCGCAGGAAGAGGAGCAGGGCCTGCTCCACCGGCACTTCGCGCGCCGTCTCGTCCACGAGGTGGAGGCGCTCGGCCGAGCGGTCGAACACGGCGCCGAGATCGGCGCCCACGGCCGGCACGAGCCGCTTCGTCTGGCCGATCGAGGCCGCGAGACCCGGAGGGTTCTGGGCGTCGTCCACCGGCTCGCCGGCGAACGCGTGGGTCGTCACCATCTCGACTCCGAGCGGTCCGAGCACGAGTGGGAGGACGTACGAGGCACCTGAGAAGCCGTAGTCGACGACGATCCGGAAGCGGCGGGCGCGCACCGCCTCGACGTCCATCGTCGCCAGGAGCTCCGCCGCGTAGGTCTCGCGCACCCGGGCCGGGTAGGAGATGCCGCCGACCTCACCGGCCGCGACGCGCCGGAACTCGCCGCGCGTGAAGTGCTTCTCGACCTCCTTCTGCAGCGCCGCGCTCATCTCGATGCCGGGCGGCTCGAAGAACTGGACCCGGATCACCTCGGGATCGGTCGCGCTCACTCCCACGTGGAAGCCGGCGTCGTAGGCCTCGGACTTGACGAGGTGGCGCGCCACGGCCGCCGGACTGATGCGGAGATCGGCGACGTGAACGCCGGTCGACGAGATGCCGGAGATCATCGCGCGCTTGATCATGCGGCAGGCGGCCGGGCTCTCCCGGCTGGCGACGACGCGGGCGCCGCGCTTCAGGGCCGTGCCGAGCGCCGCCGCGAGCCGGACCGTGACGTCGGGCGTCAGGTCGACGTTGACCATCCCGGAGACGCCGTGCTTGCCGAACAGCCTGGCCGTCCCCCGCGACTCCCAGATGAGGCTCTCGTGCAGCTGCGAGCCGGTCTCGACCTCCTTGAACGGGTAGATCCGGACGCCCGGCATGATCACGCTCTCGGCGCCGATCGAGACCTCGTCGCCGATCGCCACTCCCTCGTGCACCCGCACGTGGGCGCGGAGGTCACAGCCCCGGCCGATGATCGCCCCCTCGACGTCGGTGCTGCGGCCGATGTAGGTCGAGCTGTCGACGATCGAGCGGACGACGCGGCCGCGCTCCCGCACCGTGACGCTCGTAGCGAGGACGGAATGCGGCCCGATCCGTGCACCGCGGCCGATCCGGCAGTAGTTGCCGACGTACGCGGGCCCCTCGATGGCGTCGAGGTCGTCGAGGTCCACCCCGTCCCCCAGCCAGACGTTGCCGCGGATCCGGATCCCCGGGATCTCGAGGCGCACGTTCTCCTCGAGCGCGTCGAAGTTCGCCTGCCGGTACTGGTCGAGATTGCCGATGTCCTGCCAGTAGCCGCCGAGGACGTGGCCGTAGATGGGCCGACCCATCTCGAGCAGGAGCGGGAAGAGCTCCTTCGAGAAGTCGAACGGCTGGTCCGGCGGGACGTGCTTCATAACCTCCGGCTCGAGCACGTAGATGCCGGTGTTGATCGTGTCGGAGAAGACCTGGCCCCACGACGGCTTCTCGAGGAAGCGCTCGACGCGCCCGTCCTCGTCGGTGACGACGATCCCGAACTCGAGCGGGTTGTCGACGGACTTGAGCCCGATGGTGACCGACGCCTGCTTCTCGCGGTGGGCCGCGACGAGCTCGCTCAGGTCGACGTCGCAGAGAGCGTCGCCGGAGATGACGAGGAACGTGTCGTCCAGCCGCCCGGCTGCGAGCTTGACCGAGCCCGCGGTGCCGAGCGGCGCCTCCTCGACCGAGTAGCCGATGTCGACGCCGAGCGTCTCGCCGTCCCCGAAGTAGGTCCGGATCGCCCGGGGGAGGAAGGCGACGGTGACGATGATGTCCTCGAAGCCGTGGCTCTTGAGCAGCTCGACGATGTGCTCCATGCACGGCTTGCCGACGATCGGCACCATCGGCTTGGGCTGATTCGAGGTGAGCGGCCGCAGCCGTGTCCCCTCTCCCCCGGCCATGACCACGGCCTTCATCGGCGTACTTCTCCCCAGGCGGTGCGGACGTAGAACATGCCGGCGAGGAGCGCGAGGGCGATCCCGGCCCAGAACAGGTCGATCGGCCACTGCGTCGGGCCGTGCGTGACGATCCGGCAGCCGACGGCGAGGTAGAGGATCCAGGTGGCCGCCTTGCCGACGACGTTGACGTCGATCTCGACTCCGCGCGGGGTGAGGAGCCAGGCCCCTGCGAGCAGGACGATGTCGCGGCCGACGATGACCGCGAGTCCCGCCCACGGAAGCCGGTCGTAGGCGAAGAGGAGGATCACGGCGGCGTCGATCATCAGCCGGTCGGCCAGCGGGTCGGCGAGCTTGCCGAAGCGCGACTCGACGCGCCAGCGCCGGGCGAGGAACCCGTCGAGCTGGTCGGTGATGCCGGCCACGCCGAAGACGACGCCGGCCGCCCAGCTCGGCTGCTCCGCGGCACGCACCATGAGGGCGACGAAGACCGGGATCAGCGCGAGCCGTGCCAGCGTGAGCGCATTCGGGAGCTGCGCGAGCGGCGAGCGTGACGGTGCCGGCTTCCACGCCGCCAAGGATACGGCGCCCGCACCCGTATCCTCTCGCGCGTGCCCGAGTTGCCCCGGCTCCCAGGCTTCGTCGACGCCCACTGCCACGCCTTCCAGCGCGCGCTGCGTGGCGGCACCGAGGGATCCGACTTCTGGGCCTGGCGCGAGACGATGCTCGAGCTCGCCCGGCACCAGACTCCCGAGCGCGTACGGGAGGAGTACGTGCACGTCTATCGCGAGCTGCGCGCGGCCGGCTACACGGCGGTCGGCGAGTTCCACTACCTCGGGCTCGACGAGGCCCACGCCGCGGGAGAGGCAGCGGCGGAGGCCGGCCTGGAGCTCGTCCTCCTCCACGTGGCGTACGCGCGCGGCGGCATCGAGCGCTTCCGCCAGCGATCGGTGGCCGCCTACCTGAGCGAGCTCGAGGCGCTGCGGGCAGAGGGGGTTCGCGTGGGCCTCGCCCCCCACTCCGTTCGCGCGTGCCCCCGGGACTGGCTCGAGGAGCTCGGGCGCTACGCGGCGGAGCACGAGCTGCCGCTCCACGTCCACGCCGACGAGCAGCCCCGCGAGATCGAGGAGTGCCTCGCAGAGCACGGGCTGCGGCCGATCGAGCTTCTCGACGCCTGCGGCTGCCTCGGCCCGCGCACGACCGTCATCCACGCCACTCACGCCGACGGGCACGAGCTCGACCTGCTCGGCGCCGCGGGAGCGCGCGTCTGCGTCTGCCCGACGACCGAGGCCAACCTCGGCGACGGCTTCCTGCCGGTGGAGCGGCTGCTGCACCGCCGCGTGCAGCTCTGCATCGGCTCCGACTCGAACGTGCGCATCGACCCGCTGGAGGAGCTGCGAGAGCTCGACGGGATCGCGCGGCGCCAGTCCGGACGCCGGAACGTCTTCGCCGTCGACGACCTCCTCGCGATCGGCTCCGCGCACGGCGCCGCCGCGCTCGGGCTCGACGAGTGGCCCGAGGTGGCGGTCGACGTCACGGATCCGCAGCTCGTGGGCGTCGAGGATTGGCGCGGCGCTCTCGTTGCCGGGAGCTCGTCGAAGGTTCTCATCGCCTGACGGCATCCGACGTCCGCAGAGGCAATCGGGGCGGCGAGATTCGAACTCGCGACCTTTGGTCCCCCAGACCAACGCGCTAACCAGGCTGCGCCACGCCCCGCGACCGAAACGGTAGCTCAGGTCTTGTGACCACGGCGGCTTGCGCGCCTCGAACGCGCGACACGTTCGTCCCGGCTTGGTCATAGTCACGGGGTGGACGAGTGGCGGGAGCAGGACGACGCACTCGTGCGGGAGTTCGAGCTGCCGTCGTTCCGCGACGCGATCGACTTCGTCTGCAGGCTCGCGGAGCTCGCGGAAGCGGAGAACCACCATCCCGACCTCGACATCCGCTACCGCCGCGTCACCGTGCGCTGGACGACCCACTCGGCAGGCGGCGTCACCGACCGCGACCGGCGGCTGGCGGAGCGCACGAGCGCGCTCGCAGCCGCGTAGCTCGTCGCCTCGCAGGTAGAAGTAGATCGGATGCAGACGACCAGATACCTCATCGTCGGGGCGGGCATGACCGGCGACATGGCCGCGAAGGGCATTCGCGAGCACGATCCGGACGGCTCGATCGTCATGGTCGGCGCCGAGCCCCATCCGCCGTACAAGCGGCCGCTGCTCACGAAAGGCCTCTGGAAGGGCGCGCCCGAGGAGAAGCTCTGGCGCGAGCCGGCGCGAGGGAGTCGAGCTCGCCACCGGCCGGCGCATCGTCTCGCTCGACCTCGACGCCCACCGCGCGACGAGCGACTCGCGGCGAGGAGTACGAGTGGGAGCGGCTCCTCCTCGCGACGGGCGCCCGGCCGCGGCAGATCCCCGGCGCCGAGGGAGTCGTCTGGCTGCGGACGCTCGACGACTACCGCCGGATACGCGAGCTCGCGACCGACGGGGCGCGCTTCGTCGTGATCGGCGGCGGCTTCATCGGCTCCGAGATCGCGGCGGCGCTCAGCGGTGCAGGCTGCCGCGTGACGATGGTCTTCCCGGAGCCGGGCATCGCCCACCGGATCCTGCCGGGCGCGCTTTCTGCGTTCGTCACCGGCTACTACGGCGAGCACGGCATCGAGGTCCTCGCCGGCGAGAGCGTGACCGCGGCGAGCGGCACGTCCGTCACGCTCGGCTCCGGGCGCGTACTCGAGGCGGACGGCGTCGTCGCCGGGCTCGGCGTCGTGCCGGACGTCGAGCTCGCCGAGGCGGCCGGGCTCCCCGTGGAGGACGGCATCGTCGTCGACGAGTACGGCCGCGCCGGCGACCGCGAGGACGTCTTCGCCGCCGGCGACGTCGCGCGCTTCCCGGCCATCCCGCTCGGGACGCGGATGCGCGTCGAGCACGAGGACCACGCGAACACGCACGGCCGCACCGTCGGCGCCAACATGGCCGGCGCCGGGATCGCCTACGACCACCTCCCGTTCTTCTACTCCGACCTGTTCGACCTCGGCTACGAGGCCGTCGGAGAGGTCGACTCCCGCCTCGAGACGGTCGAGCAGTGGGAGGAGCCGAACCGCAAGGGCGTCGTCGCGTACGTCGACGCGGAGCGGCGGCCCCGCGGCTACCTGCTCTGGAACGTCTGGGACAAGGTAGAGGCCGCGCGCGAGCGGATCCGGGCGGCGGCGCCGGTGGATGCCGGTGCGCTCGTCTAGCTCGCTGGCCCGGTCGCGCAAGCCGCGGCAGGGGAAGGAGATCCTGTGCGAGCACGTCTTCCGGCCGCTCGCCCACCCGCTCGTGCTCGCGTGCGCCCGACTGCGCGTACCGCCGCCGCTCGTCGTGGCCGCGTCGGGAGCGGCGGGCCTCGCCGCCGCGGTCGAGCTCGGGCGCGGCTCCCTTCTCGCGGCCGCGCTTCTCGTCCAGCTCAAGACGCTCCTCGACAACGCCGACGGCCAGCTCGCCCGCCTCTCCGGCCGGGTGACCGCGCTCGGCCGCTATCTCGACTCGGAGGTCGACCTGCTGGTGAACGCGGCGCTCTTCGCCGCGGTCGGCTGGGCGACCGGCCGCCCGGCCCTCGCGCTCCTCGGCTTCGTCGCTCTCACCGCCGTCCTCAGCCTCAACTTCAACGTCGAGCGCCTCTCACGCGCCGCCCGCGCAGAGCCGGAAGAGACGGCAGGGCGGGCGACATCCCTGCTCCGCCTCGTCTACAGAGCCGTCTACGCGCCGCAGGACAGCCTCGCGGAGCGGCTCGTCGCACGCCGTCCGTGGCTCGGGTCGCGACCCGCCGTGTCGCTGCTCGCGAACCTCGGCCTGTCGACCCAGCTCGCGGTCTTCGGCCTGCTGCTCGCGCTCGGGCAGCCGCTCGTCTTCGCCTGGCTCGCGGTTGCCGAGGTCGCGGCCATCGCGCTCGCTCTCGCGCCGCTGCGGCCACCGCTTCGGGAGGAGGCGGCCCGCGTGAGCAACGTCTTCGAGCTACCGCGCGCAGCCTGACGGCGAGCGCCCGCGCGAGCTCACGCCGGCCCAGTGGGAGCGGCTCGAGGGGCATGCGGCGGAGATCCTCGCCGCCTTCGGCCTCGACCTCGACACGCCCGGCACGCGGGAGACGCCGCGCCGCTTCCTCGAGGCGCTCCACGACGCCACCGCCGGCTACGACGGCGACCCGAAGCTCCGGACGCTCTTCCCGGCGGAGCGGCCGGAAGGCGTCGAGGGCCGGCACGCCCAGATCGTCGAGGGGCCGATCGCCTTCTACGCCCTCTGCGAGCACCATGCGCTCCCCTTCCACGGGCGGGCGCATCTTGCCTACGTGGCGGACGACGAGATTCTCGGCATCTCGAAGCTCACACGCCTCGTTCGGCTCTACGCGCGCCGCTTCACGGTTCAGGAGCGGCTCACGGAGGAGATCGCGGACGGCCTCGCCGAGCTCGCCGGCGCGCGCGGTGTGGCCGTGAGGCTCGAGGCGGCGCATCTCTGCACCGCGATGCGCGGCGTCGAGGAGGACGGCTCCCGCACCGTCACGACCGCCTGGCGCGGGCTCTACGACGAGAACGACTCCCTGCGCGCCGAGTTCCTTACGCTGACGGGGTGATCGAGCCCCTCTCGGTCCTGGCGGAGGACGGAGACCTGCCCCGCTGGGATGTTCCCGCCGAGCTCCTGCGCCTGTACGGCGGTGCGATCGGGTTCGAGGAGCCGTGCGTCGTCGCGAACTTCGTCGAGTCGCTCGACGGGGTCGTGGCCGTGCCGGGGTTGCCGCGGTCACACGCGGTGATCGCGGACGAGAGCGAGGCGGATCGCTTCCTGATGGCGCTCCTGCGAGCGTGCTCCGACGCGATCGTCCTCGGCTCGGGAACGCTCCTCTCCTCGCCGCGGGGGACGTGGCGTGTCGACCGTCCGTACCCGCCGGCAGCCGCCGGCCTCGCCGAGCTGCGCGCGCTGCGCGACCGGCCCGAGCAGCCGCTCGTCTGCCTGGTCACGACAGGGGCTTCCCTCGATCCGTCCCACCCCGTCCTCGAGACCGGTGCGCTCGTGCTGACCACGACGGCGGCCGCGACCCGTCTCCGGGCGAGCGTCCCCGCTGCGAGCGAGGTCGTCGCGGTGGGCGACGGCGACGTCGTTGACCTGGCGGCAGCCGTCGCAGAGTTGCGCCGGCGAGGCTGCTCCGTCGTCCTCTCCGAGGGTGGGCCGGCACTCTCCGGCGGGCTCGTCGCCTCGCGCCTCGTCGACGAGCTCTTCCTGACCGTGTCCCCGCTCGTCGCCGGCGCGCGGAGCCGCGACCCGGCTCGGGTTCGTCGAGGGCGTCGAGCTGCTGCCCGGGACGCGGGTCGCGGGGAGGCTCCGCTCCGTCCGCTCGCACGGCTCGCACCTCTTCCTGCGCTACTGCCTGAGCTGAGATCCGCGCTTTCCCCGATGATCACGCGCGGCGGCCCCTCGATGCTCCAGGGCGAGGAAAGGAGCACCATGAGCCTGATCGACGTAGGCCGTCGGTACGACCTCACCCACCTCGTGCAGGAGCTGCGCATCGCCGCCCGCACGATCCGCTCCCAGACGCTCGTGGAGCGCAGAGAGAGGTGTGACGAGCTTGTAGGGGCGCTGCGCGACCGTCTCGAGCCGCACGCTGCCGCCGACGTTCAGGGCCTCGAGGCCCTCGGCGTCTGGACGGACTCGCTCGAGAGCGCGGACGCCAACGACGCAGACCTGCTCCAGGAGCTCCTCTACGGGCTCGACGCGCTCGTCCGCGTCCACCTGTGGCGGGAGACCGGCATGCCGCTGGAGCCGCCGGAGCCGCGCAGCGGCTCAGACGTCTAGCTCGCGAAGCTGGCGCTTCGCTCGCTGGGACAGCGGAACTTCGCGCGGGCGAGAGCGTGGTCTCGCCCGCGCTGCGTGCTGTCTTGCTTTGGATGCTGTGGATGGGTTGTCTGTGTGGTGCGCTCGCGCGCGGCGGAGGCCGGCGCGAGCGCGGCTCGGGGCTGGGGGTTGAAGCGGCCTCGACGAACACTGGCGCGGGGCGGTGGCGTAACCCTGGGTTACGACACCGCCGAAGCTGTCGCGGGCGGGCACGCCGCCGCAGGCGGCCTGCCCCCACGCGACACCGGACGCAGCGCTCGAACCCACACCAACCCAAGCAAGCCCTGACAGCACGAGGGCCGGGAGACCACGCTCTCCCGGCCCGAGTTCCTTCACCCCCGGGCGAAGAGCGCAGCTCTTCGCCCGCTACTGGAAGCGCTTGTAGAGGCGGTCGATCAGCTCGGGCATCGCCTCGAGCCGTTCGGTGATCACTCGGAGGCGGTACTCGCGGAAGTGCTCGGGCTGGACCTCGAGCGCCTCGGCCAGCGTCTCGACGACGTCGTTCGAGGGGACGGGCCGGTTGCCGTGCACGAGGTGGTTCAGATAGCCGGCGGAAAGACCCGTGCGCGCGGCGAGCCGGCGGTACGTGACGCCCTGCTCGTCCATGAGCTGCTCCACCGTCCGACCGAACGCCTTCCTCGCTGAATCGCCGCCGCTTCGCCACTGCCTATGCCTCCGTCCCCAGGTCGGAAACATCTAACCGCTTCTCGGCGCCGCTTGCGCGATCACGGACGTCCACCTTGCCGTCCTCGAGGCTCTTGCGGCCCGCCGTGACGCGGACGGGACAGCCGATCAGGTCGGCGTCGGCGAACTTCTCCCCCGCCCTCTGGTCGCGGTCGTCGAGGAGGACGTCCCACCCTGCGGCGGAGAGCGCTTCCGCCGCCTGCCGGGCGATCTCCTCCGCCCCGGGCAGCGCGACGACGTGGACGTCGTAGGGCGCGATCGCCTTCGGCCAGACGATCCCGTCGTCGTCGTGGCTCTGCTCGATCACGGCGGCGAGCACGCGTCCAGGCCCGATCCCGTAGCTTCCTCCGAGGAGCGGCTTCTCCCGCCCGTCTTCGTCGAGGAACGTTGCGTCGAGGCCGGAGCTGTACCTGTCGCCGAAGTTGAAGACGTGCCCGACCTCGATCGCCGTCTGGAACCTGAGCGCGCCACCGCACTCGGGGCAGCGGTCGCCTGCCACAGGCTCGCGGAGGTCGACGAACCGCGGCTCGAAGTCCCGCCCCGCCTCGACGCCCCGCAGGTGGAACCCGTCCCTGTTCGCTCCGGCGACGAACTGGCCCTCGCGCAGCATCGGGTCGGCAACCACGGCCCCCGTGAACCCGACGGGCCCGAGCGAGCCGCCGGATGCGCCGAAGGCGGCGCGAATCTCGTCGTCCGTGGACGGGCGGGACGTGACCTTCAGCGCGGAGAGCGCCTTCGACTCCGACAGCCGATCGTCTCCGCGGATCAGCAGGAGCACGACCTCGCCCTCCTCGGTCGTCACCGGTATCGCCTTCGAGGTGGCCGCCGGATCGACGTCGAGAAAGGCCGCGAGCGACTCGATCGTCGCGACCCCCGGCGTTGCGACCTCCTCGGGGCCGGCGAGCTGCGGCGGGAACCGGGGCGCCCGCGGGATGCCCTGTGCGATCTCGGCATCGGCCGCGTAGTCCCCCCGCTCACAGCGGACGAGCGTGTTCTCGCCCGACCCTGACGGCGCGAGGAAGTCGAACGTCAGCTCGCCGCCCATGATCCCGCTCTCCGCGCGCACCTCGTGTGCTTCGACGCCGCAGCGCTCGAAGATGCGACGGTAGGCCGCGCGGTTCTGCTCGAACGAGACGACCGCACTCTCCTCGTCGCGGTCGAACGAGTAGGCGTCCTTCATCACGAACTCCCGCACGCGCAGGAGCCCGCCGCGCGGGCGCGGCTCGTCCCGGTCCTTGGTCTGGAAGTGGTACCAGAGCTGCGGCAGCTCCTTGTAGGAGCGGATCTCTCGCGCGTGGAAGGTGAACGTCTCCTCATGCGTGAGCGGCAGGATGAAGCGCCGGCCGGCGCGGTCCGTCACGTGGAAGAGCTCGGGGATCTTGGCGCGACCGGTCGCCTCCCACAGCTCGAGCGGGGTCAGCACCGGTGCCAGGAACTCCTGGCCGCCGATCGCGTCCATCTCCTCGCGGATGATCTGCTCGACCTTGCGGTGGACGCGCCAGCCGAGTGGCAGATAGGTCCACAGGCCGGCCCCGACCTGCCGCACGAAGCCGCCGCGGACGAGCAGCTTGTGCGAGACGGCCTCCGCGTCGGTGGGCGGCTCGCGCAGGGTCGGCAGGAACAGCTGTGAGGCTCGGGCGATCATCGACGTTGTCGCCCCAGGCTACTCGAGCGGGATGAGGGACGCCTCGGCCATGGCGAGAGCCGCGGGCTTCGCCATCTTCAGGCGCTTCGGCCGCTGCATCCCGTCGGCGATCCACCTGTCGATCTCGTCGAAGAGCGTGTCGATGAGGACGTCGGACGGCACCTTCTTCAGCACGCGTCCGTGTGCGTAGACGAAGCCGACGTCCCGCCCGCCGGCGATGCCGAAGTCCGCGTCGCCCGCCTCGCCGGGGCCGTTGACCGCACAGCCGAGCACCGCGATCTCGAAGTGCTCCACGTACCCCGCCTTGCGCCGCTCGACCTCCTCGGCGAGCGTCTGGACACCGACGTTGTCGCGGCCGCAGCTCGGGCACGCGATCATCACGGGCCCCCGGTGGCGCAGGCCGAGCGAGGAGAGGATCTCCCACGCGGTCTTGATCTCCTCGACCGGATCGGCAGTGAGGCTGACGCGGATCGTGTCCCCGATCCCGTCCACGAGCAGCGCCCCCATGCCGACGGCGCTCTTGATCGAGCCCGAGAACGGCGTTCCCGCCTCGGTCACGCCGAGGTGCAACGGGTACGGCACCTTCGCCGAGAGCATCCGGTAGGCCCGGATCATCGTCGGCACGTGGCTCGACTTCACGGAGATCTTGAACTCGTGGAAGTCGAGCTTCTCGAGCAGCCTGACCTCCTCCAGCGCGGCCTCGACGAGGGCCTCCGCCTGGTCGCGCTGCGCGAGCTCGGCCAGGTGCTTCGGCAGCGAGCCCGAGTTGGCGCCGATCCGCATGGGGATGCCGGCCTTCTTCGCCGCCTGCACGACCTGCTCGACCTTGTCGGGGCCGCCGATGTTGCCCGGGTTGATGCGCACGGCGGCCACTCCGCCCTCGATCGCCCTCAGTGCAAGCGAGGCGTTGAAATGGATGTCCGCGATCACCGGGATCGGCGACAGCCGCACGATCTTCGGCAGCGCGTCGGCGTCCTCGAGCTTCGGGACGGCGACGCGCACGACCTCGCAGCCCGCGCTCGCGAGGGCCGCGATCTGAGCGGTCGTCGCCTCGACGTCGTGCGTCTTCGTCAGGGTCATCGACTGCACGACGACGGGCGCGCCGCCGCCGATCTTGACGCCGCCGACGGAGATCTGACGCTCGCTGGCCATCTAGGTGCTGCTGCTTGCCGGAGCGACCACGAAATTCAGTCTAGCCAGGCGGCTTCCGGCCGAATCCGCGCCCTCAGCGGACGCTGAAAGTAGCCCGCGAAGCGTTTGGCCTCGCGGGCTGGGGTGAAAGCACTGCGCCGGCGCGAGCACAAACACGCCGCGGCGGAAGCGCCGCGGGCCACGCAGCCCGAAGACAAGCCCTTGCGGAACTCGCCGGCCGCTCTTCTAGTGGGGTCTCGTCCCCGAGAGGTCGTTCGAGAAGGCGATGAAGAAGATGAGAAGGATGAGCGCGATCCCTACGACCGAGACCCGCTCGTAGACCTCGCGGGCGAGCGCGCGGCGGCGGACGCCCTCGATCAGCGAGAAGAGGATGTGACCGCCGTCCAGCGGCAGCAGCGGCAGGAGGTTGAGCAGCGCGAGCGACATGCTCACGAGGGCGAGCAGCTCGAGGTACCACGTCAGCCCTACCTGCAGCTCGGCATGCGAGACGCGCACGATTCCCACCGGCGAGGAGAGCTGGCTGCGGCCGTGCGCCGAGAAGAGCGAGGCGAGGCCGCGTCCCGTGCCGGTGACGACCCCCCAGAGCTCGGAACCCGCTGCGCTCGCCGCCCGCCCGGCCGGGTAGGGCACGAGCTCCGCAGCGGCCTGGAAGCCCCAGATCCAGTGGCCCTGCTCGAACACCGTCCGGCGCGGGCCGAGCGTCAGCAACTGGCCCCCGCGGCGGACGGTGACGGTCACAGGCCCGCCGCGGCTCGCGCGGATGAGGTGGGAGACGCGCGAGAAGCCGGTCGCGCGCCGGCCGTCGACCGCGACGATCCGGTCACCGGCCTGCAGCCCTGCCGTCGCAGCGGGAGAGCCGATCTGGACGTTCGCGATCATCACCGTCGGACGGCTCGAAGGGCCGCCGCTCACGGCGAAGACGGTGAAGAGGATGGCGAAGGCGATGAGCACGTTCGCGAGCGGCCCCGCTGCGATCACCGCCACGCGCTTCCACGTCGGCGCGCGCCAGTACGCGTCGGCGCCGGTTCCCTCCTCCACGTCCCGCAGCGCCCGCTTCGCCGAGCGAAGAGCACTCGCCGACAGCGAGGCCGCAGCCGTCTGCTGCTCGAGAGCCGCATACGCCTCCCGGGCCGCCGCGTAGTCCTCCCGCTCGAGCGCGGCGGCGACCGCGGCCACAGCGGGAGTCAGCGCCGGCTCCTCGCGCTGGGCCGGCTCCATGAACACCCGGACGTCGCGGGCTGCGGGCCTGTGCATGCCCGGGATCCGGACGAGGCCGCCGAGGGGGATCATCCCCAGCCCGTACTCGACGCCCTTGCGCCGGATCTTCGCGATGGCCGGCGGGTACCCGATGTAGAAGCTCCTCGGCCGCATGCCCACGGCCAGTGCCACGCCAAAGTGCCCGAGCTCGTGCAGGAAGACGAGCAGCACGAGGCCGCCGACCACGACGAGCCAGGTCATCCGCGTCCTCCGGCCGCTGCAGTCAGCGCGCCTTCCGCACAGGCGCGCGCCTGCCGGTCGAGGTCGAGCAGCTCGTCGAGGTCGCGGACTCTGCCGCTGCCGACCGTCTCGAGCGTCTCGTGCACGACGTCGGGGATGGCGAGGAACGGGAGCCGGCCGGCGAGGAATGCCTCCACCGCCACCTCGTTCGCGGCGTTGTAGACGCACGGGGCGCCTCCACCCTCCTCCCCTGCGGTGCGGGCGAGCGTGAGCATCGGGAACGTCTCGGTGTCGGGCTCCTCGAACTCGAGCACGAGCGACGCGAGGTCGAGGGGGCGCAGCGGCGTCTCGGCCCGCTGGGGATACGTGAGCGCGTACGAGATCGGCACCCGCATGTCCGGATAGCCGAGGTGCGCGAGAGCCGCGCCGTCGCGGAACCGGACGAGCGAGTGGACGATCGAGGTCGGCTGGATCGTGACCTGGATCCGGTCGTACGGCACGCCGAAGAGGAAGTGGGCCTCGATCACCTCGAGCCCTTTGTTCGCGAGCGTCGCGGAGTCGATCGTGATCTTCGGCCCCATCCGCCAGGTGGGATGGGCGAGAGCCTGCTCCGGGCCGACGGCCTCGAGCTCGTCTCGCTTGCGGCCGCGGAACGGCCCGCCGGAGCCGGTGACGACGAGCGTGTCGACCTGCTCCGGCTCGCGGCCCTCCAGGCACTGGAAGAGCGCCGAGTGCTCGCTGTCGACGGGGAGGATCCGGCCGCCGCCGCGCAACCTTGCCTCGAGAGCGAGGTCGCCCGCAGCGACGAGGCTCTCCTTGTTCGCGAGCGCGAGATCGACCCCATGCTCGAGCGCCCACAGCGTCGCGTGCACGCCCGCAAAGCCGACGACCGCATTCAGGACGACGTCCGGCTGCGCCCGTTCGAGCAGCTCGGTGAGGTCTCCGCCGACCTGCTTGAGAGGCGCGGCGACGTCGTCGAGCGGCGTCGATCCCGACGCAGCGGCGCACAGCTCGAGCTCCGGGTGCGCCGCGACGATCTCGATCGCCTGGCGCCCGATCGAGCCGGTCGCTCCGAGCAGCGCGACACGCTTCATCGGGCCAGTGTAGGGACGTCCAGAACCCCCATGCCCAGGCGCCGGGCACCGGGACAGGTCAGGGAGAGACCGATCCGACCGGCGCGCGGCCCCGTTCCCCCCACGGTCGTCCCTTGCCGGCATGTCCTCGTGCCTGATACCGAGACGTGTCCCTTTCGGGCCTCAGTGGTAGCCGAAGCCCAGGAGGAGGAAGTACGCGGCGGGCGCCGCGAAGAGGAGCGCGTCCACCCGGTCGAGGACTCCCCCGTGCCCCCCGAGCAGGCGGCCCGTGTCCTTCACCTCGAGGTCTCGCTTCAGAGCCGACTCGAACAGGTCGCCTGCGACGGCGGCCGCGACGACGACGATCGCGAGCAAGATCGCCTGCCCGATGCTCAGGTAGCGGTCGCGCGTGTCGTAGAGGGCCACGAACGAGACGAAGACCGCTCCCACCGCCCCGGCGAAGAGCCCCTCCCACGTCTTCCGCGGGGAGAGACGCGGCGCGAGCTTGTGCCGGCCGAACCCGCGGCCGCCGAGGTAGGCGAACGTGTCCAGCGCGAAGACGCTGAGGACGACCGTGAACGCGATCAGCCTCGGCTGCGCGTCCATCTGCCGCAGCAGGAGGATGAAGCCGAGCCCGAGCCCGATCCACGCAGCGCCGAGGACGGTCGAGCCGAGGGCTGCGGTCGTCGGCGCGCGGGTGCTCGCGAAAGCATGCAGGAGAAAGCCGAGAACGAACGACGCGAGAAAGCCACCCACCAGCCAGGCGAGGCCGCCCGTGCGCGCCCCGAGGAGCGCGAGCAGAGCGCCGCCGTAGACCGCCGGTGCGAGCGGCCGCAGCGGACGGGCGATCGTCACGAACTCGTGCGCGCCGACTGCCGCAGCGGCCGCGAGCAGCGCGAAGAGCCACCAGCCTCCGAGCCAGAGCGTCCCGAGCGCCAGCGGCAGGCCGACCGCGGCGACGAGCACACGCGACAGGAAGTTGCTCATGGCTCCATCGTGCTCTGCGGCGGCGATCATCTGCCGCCGAACCTACGGCGCCGCCGCGCATATTCCTCGATCGCGGCTCTGAGCTCGTCCGGGCCGAAGTCCGGCCAGAGGGTGTCGGTGAAGACGTATTCGGCGTAGGCCGACTGCCACAGGAGGAAGTTCGAGATCCGCTGCTCACCCGAGGTGCGCACGACGAGATCCGGGTCCGGCATCTCCGGCGCGTACAGGGCCGCCGAGAGCGCCGCCCCGTCGACCTCCTCGGGCGCGACACCGGCCTCGAGCAGGCGGCGCACCGCGTCGAGGATCTCGGCCCGGCCGCCGTAGTCGAAGGCGATCCAGAGCTGGAGCCGCGACTTGGAGGCGGTGCCCGCCTCGAGCTGCCCCATCTTCTCGCGCAGCCAGTCCGGCGCGCGGTCCCGCCGGCCGACGAAGCGGCAGCGCACGCCCTGCGCGGCGAGATCCTCGAGCTCGCGGTCGATCGTCTCGCCGAAGATCTCCATCAGTGCGCCCACCTCGTCGGCCGAGCGGTTCCAGTTCTCCGTCGAGAACGCGTACACGGCGAGCGACTCGATGCCGAGATCGATCGCGGCCTCGACCACCGGCCGCAGCGCTCGCGAGCCCGCGCGATGTCCCTCAGCGACCGAACCCCGTGCGCGGCGGCCCAGCGGCCGTTCCCGTCCATGATGATCGCGACCGCGCGCGCCACCTCGGGGAGGCGCTCCTCCCCGGTGGGCGTGACGTCGGTGCCGGACACGGACGGGGAGGTGCCCAGCTCCGACGGAGCACCACCCCTATACCTCCATCACTTCGGCTTCCTTGTGCTTCAGGAGCTCGTCGATGTGCTGCGTGTGCTCGTCCGTCAGCTCCTGTACATGGCCCTCGGCACGGTGCTCCTCGTCGGCGCCGACATCGCCGCCGTCGACGAGCTCCTTCAGGTGCCGCATCGCGTCCCGGCGGATCTCCCGCACGGCGACCCGGTGCTCCTCCGCCATGTTGCGGACGACCTTCACGAGCTCCTTGCGCCGTTCCTCGGTCAGCTGCGGGATGGGCAGCCGGATGAGCTTGCCGTCGTTCGACGGCGTGAGCCCCAGATCGGACTCCTGGATCGCCTTCTCGATCGCCCGGATCGAGCTCGGGTCGAAAGGCTGGACGGTGAGCATGCGCGGCTCCGGCACGTTGACGGTCGAGAGCTGTCGCAGCGGCGTGGGGGTGCCGTAGTAGTCGACCTCGATCCGGTCGAGGAGCGACGCCGAGGCGCGCCCGGTCCGGACGGTGGCGAACTCCGACCGCACGTGCTCGACCGACTTCGCCATGCGGTCGCGCGCATCCTGGATCAGCTCGTCGACGGTTGCCACCGTTCAGCCCTCCTTCCGTCCGCCGCTCGAGGCGGCGGTGTCTACCGGCCGGGGGTCGGCGGCTGCGCCGGCGACGTCTCCAGCCTCTGTCGCGATCACCGTGCCCACCGTCTCGCCCGCGACGACCCGCGCGAGGTTGCCCTCGGCGAGCTCGAAGACGTGGATCGAGAGGCGGTTGTCCATGCAGAGCGAGAGTGCGGTCGTGTCCATCACCTTCAGGCCACGCTCGATCGCCTCGAGGTGCGTCAGCCGCGGCAGAAACTCGGCGTCCGAGACGCGCCGTGGGTCGCCGGCGTAGACGCCTTTCACCCCGTGCTTCGCCATGAGGATCGCGTCGGCGCCGATCTCGAGCGCGCGGAGCGCGGCGGCCGTGTCCGTCGTGAAGAACGGGTTGCCGGTTCCCGCGGCGAAGATCACGACCCGCCCCTTCTCGAGATGGCGCATCGCCCGCCGCCGGATGTACGGCTCCGCCACCTCGGACACGGTGAGCGCCGACATGACGCGCGTGTCGGCCCTCTGCCGCTCGAGCGCATCCTGGAGCGCGAGCGCGTTGAGGAGCGTCGCGAGCATGCCCGCGTAGTCGGCCGTGGCCCGGTCCATCCCGCTCTCGGCGGCGACGGCGAGCCCGCGGTAGAAGTTGCCGCCGCCCACGACGAGCGCCACGTCCACTCCCTCGCTGCGGACTGCCGCGACCTCCTGGGCGAGGGCGTTCGCGACGACGGGGTCGATGCCGTACGGGCGCTCCCCCATCAACGCCTCGCCGGAGAGCTTCAGGAGCACACGCCGGAAGGCGGGCGCCCGCGCGGCAGGGTCGGGCGCGGTCTCGCCCTGCGTCCTCATCCGGCCAGCGAGAAACGCTGGAACTCGAGCACCTCCGCGCCCGCGTCCGCGAGCACGCTGCCGACCGTGAGCGAGCTGTCGTGGATCCACGGCTGGTCCGCGAGGACGCCGCCGCGCTCGGCGAAGAAGCGCTTGTTGAGCATGCCCTCGACGATCTTCTCACGCGCCTGCTCGGGCTTCGACTGCACCTCGTCGGAGTTGAGGTAGATCTCGCGCTCCGCGGCGAGGATCTCCTCCGGCACGTCCTCGCGGCCGACCCAGCGCGGATCCGACCACGAGATGTGCATGGCGAGGTTGCGCGCGAGGTCGTCACTGCCGCCCCGCAGGTTGACGAGCACGCCGAGCTTGTTCGCCGGCGGGTGGACGTAGGCGGCGATCCGGCCGCCGTCGACCGTCTCGAAGCGCGCGGCGCCGGCGACCGCGATGTTCTCGCCCAGCTTCGCGGACAGCGCGGTGCGCTCCTGCTCGAGCCCGGCGGTGCCGTCGATCCCCTCTGCCTCGACGACGTCGAGCGCCCGACTCGCAAAGGCCTGGAACGCGTCGTTCTTCGACACCGGCTCCGTCTCGCACCCGACGGCGACCATCGTGCCGCGGGAGCCGTCGTCGGCGACACGATGGCCGACGAGGCCCTCCGTCGTCGCCCGGTCTGCGCGCTTCGCGGCGCTCGCCATCCCCTTCTCGCGGAGAAGGACGACCGCCGCCTCCATGTCACCGTTCGTCTCCTGCAGGGCGCGCTTGCAGTCCATCATTCCCGCGCCGGTGCGCTCACGGAGCTCGCGGACGAGCTGAGCGGAGATCTCGGCCGCCATCACTTCTCTTCCTTCTCACCGGCCGCGGCGGGCGCCTCGGTGACCTCGGCGGCCTCCTCCGCGGAAGCGTCGCCCGACGGGGCGGTCTCTTCCTCGGCGGCGGGCTCGACCGCCGCCGCCGCAGCCGCCTGCTCGACCTCCTCGGCGCCGCCCTGCGGCACGCTCTCCTCTGCCTCCGGCTCCGGCTTCTCTGCCTCCGGCTCCGCCTCGGACTCGGCGGCAGGCGCGGCTGCCCGCTGCTCGAGCTCGCGGGCGGAGACCTTCTGCTGGCCCTCCCGGATCGCCTCGCTCAGCGCGTGGACGACGAGGTTGCAGGCCCGGATGGCGTCGTCGTTGCCGGGGATGATGTAGTCGGCCTCGTCGGGATCGCAGTTCGTGTCGACGAGCGCGACGACCGGCACGTTAAGCCGGCGCGCCTCCCGCACGGCGAGCGCCTCCTTCTTGAGGTCGATGATCACAACGGCGTCGGGCTGCCGCCGCATGTCGGCGACGCCGCCGAGGTTGTGCTCGAGCTTCTCGAGCTCGCTCGCCATCGCGATCCGCTCCTTCGCCGGCAGGAGCTCGAGCTGGCTCTCCTCCTGCAGGCGCCGCAGCTCGTGCAGGCGGTCGATCCGGTCGGAAATCGTCTTCCAGTTCGTCAGCAGGCCGCCGAGCCAGCGGTGGTTCACGTACGGCATGCCGACGCGCTTCGCCTCCTGCTCGACGGCGTCCTGCGCCTGCTTCTTCGTGCCGACGAAGAGAACCGTGCCCCCGCGCTCGGCGACGTTGCGGAGGAACTGCTGCGACTCGTCGAGCCGCTCCGCCGTTTGCGTGAGGTCGATGATGTAGATGCCGCCGCGCTCGGCGAAGATGAAGCGGCGCATCTTGGGGTTCCAGCGCCGCGTCTGGTGGCCGAAGTGGACTCCGGCCTCCAGCAGCTCGCGCATGGAGACTGCCCCGGTTGCAACTGGCATCGCGAAGCTCCTTCCAGATTCGTTTGCGTCGTGCGCCGACGGGAGTCGCGGCGCACCTCTCGCGAGAAGAGGCACGCGCGCCGCGGCCGAGCCGCCGGGGAGTAGGGATACGACCCGGCAAGGATAGCTCGCTCGCGCCGGGGAGCTGAGGAACGAGGGCGAGCCGCGGCTTCGCGAGCCTCCCTACCTGGCGCGCTCGAGCGCGGCGGCGAGGTCGGGCGGAAGCGGCGAGGAGACGTCCACGTCCGCTCCGCCGACCGGATGGACGAAGGCGAGGCGGGCCGCATGGAGGAACTGGCGCTCGAGGCTCAGGTCGCCGCGCACGCCGTAGACGGGATCGCCGGCGACGAGAAGGTCGATCGCGGCGAGGTGGACTCGGATCTGATGCGTGCGGCCCGTCTCGAGCCTGATCCGCAGGAGGGCGTGGCGCTCGAGGAACTCCTCGACCTCGAAGTGCGTCACGGCCGCGCGCGGCTTGTTCGTGTCGAGCGACTGCCGGAGCGGCTGGTGCCGGTCGCGCCCGATCGGCGCGTCGATGGTGCCGCGCCGCGAGAGCGGCTTGCCGGCGACGAGGGCCAGGTACTCGCGCGTGAGCGCGCGCCGCCGCACGAGCCGCTGCAGCCGCACGTACGCCTCCTCGGAGCGGGCGACGACGAGCAGCCCCGACGTGTCGCGGTCGAGCCGGTGGACGATGCCGCGGCGTCCCTCCTCCCCACCCTCGGCGCCTGCCGCCGCCAGCGCCTGCGCGAGTGTCCCCCCTGCCCGTCCCGCACCGGGATGGACGACGACGCCGGCCGGCTTGTCGACGACGAGGAGGTGCTCGTCCTCGTACGCGATCGTGAGCGGCGGCGGCTCCGGCTCGGCCGGCACCTTCCGGACGAGCGGCTCGAGCTCCACCTGCTCTCCTCCCGCGAGCCTGTGGCTCTTGCCGCGAAGGGCACCGTCCACACGCACGGCCTCTGCGGCGAGCAGCCTCTCCGCCGCCGCCCGTGAGCCGATCTCCGCGAGGCCGGCGAGGTAGCGGTCGAGCCGCTGCCCGGCCGCTTCGGCGGGGACCAGTACCCGCTTCAGCGCTTCGAACCGGCGCCGCTCTCCCGGCGGCGCTGCGGCTCACGTTCCGCGAGGAGGAGCACCGCGAGCAGAAGCCCGACGCCGATCACGATGAAGCTGTCGGCGAGGTTGAAGGCAGGCCAGTAGCGGAAGTCGAGGAAGTCGGTGACGAAGCCCAGCCGCACCCGGTCGGAGAGGTTGGAGACGCTGCCGCCGATCACGAGCCCGAGTGCGATCGGCAGCACGGGATGCCGCGCTCCCGAGCGGGCGAAGTAGACGACCATCCAGATGACCGCGAGCGCGGTGAGCACGATCACGGCGGACGTCGCCTGGGCGAAGAGGCCGAAGGCGATGCCCGAGTTCCGGACGTGCCTGATCATGAACGGCCCGACGACGTGGAGCCCGTCCCCGAGACGGAGATGCGAGGCGACGACGTGCTTCGTGACCTGGTCCGCGATCACTGCCGCGAGGGCGATCGCCGCCAGCGAGAGCCACTGCGCCGGGGTGGCGGCGAACGAGCGCGTTGCGCGGGAGACGGGGGTCAAGGCGTCCGTCGCCGAGCCGACCCGCACGTCAACCTGTCGCAGTGGCTCGCTCATCTTCCCTCGGCGTCCCGCTTGCAGTCGATGCAGAGCGAGGCCCAAGGGGTGGCCTCGAGGCGCTCGAGCGCGATCTCGCGGCCGCAGTTGCCGCACGTGCCGTACGTCCCCTTCTCGATCCGCTCCAGGGCGGCGTCGATCTGCGCCAGCAACTCGCCGGAGTTCTCGCCGAGGGTGTAGTCGATCTCCCGCCCGAGCGTCGCCGTCGCGTTCGCCGCGAGGTGGCTGTCGCCCGTCGCCTCCTCCACCTCGTCGTCGAGCGACCCGGGGTGCTCGTCGCGAAGCGTGGCCAGGGCATGCTCGATGCGCCCCCGCTCCTCGAGGAGGGCAGCGCGGAACCGCTCGGTGTCGATCGTCGTCATCGCCGCTCCTTCCTGCCGCGCCCGGCCTCGGCGGCCGAGGTGAGACGCCGCTCGATCAGCGCCGGCCCCACTCCGGTCAACTCTACGGTCTTCTCCCTCGCACTATGGCCCGAAACGAGGGTCAGCGCCGTCCGCGGCAGGGCGAGCGCGTCGGCGAGGAGACGGAGCACCGCCTCGTTCGCGCGGCCCCGCTCGGGTGCCTGGGCCACACGTACCTTCCACGCGTCGCCGTGGCGGCCGACGACGGCGCTGCTCCCCGCGCCGGGGCTTACGCGAACTCGCAACCGCGTCGTTTCCGCCCTCACGCAGCCAGTCTACGTCCGGCGCGTCCTGCCGGTCCGCCGCGACGGGCGAGCTTGTAACAGTCTGTTACTTGCGGCGGGAGGATCAGGCCGCGCCGGCGTCGTGGAGGAACGCGCCGCGGGCGAGGCCCTGCGGGCCGCGCTTCTCCGCGACCTCCGGCTCAGGGGCGGCCGGCTCGCCGGCGGCAGGCTCGTCGAGCACGGCCAGCGCCTCGCCGAGCTGCGCCCGCAGCCGCCGCGCCGCCTGGGTCAGCCGCTCGTTCTCCGCGACCGCGCGGCGCTGGATCTGCCGCGCCTCCCCATGCGCCTCGTTGAGGATGAGCTCGGCCTCGCGGCGAGCCTGCTCCTTCATCTGGGCGGACGCCTGCTCCGCCGAGACGAGGGTCGTGCGCAGGAGGCTCTCGAGCTCGCGGAAGCGGACGAGATCCGCCTCGAGCTGCTCGACCTTGTCCGACAGGTCGGCTCGCTCGCGCCAGACGTCCTCGAAGCTCGCGACGATCTCCTCGAGCAGCTCCTCGGTGGCTTCTTGGCGGTAGCCGCGGAAGAAGGCTCGCGGCGGCCTCAGGTGTCTGATCTCGACGGGTGTCAGTGCCATGGGTTCTCCCCTCACGCGAAGTGGTCGATGAGCCGGACGGCGAGCTGCTCCACGATCCAGAGCGCGAAGATCGCGATCATCGGCGACAGGTCGAGTGCCCCGAAGGAGGGCAAGATCCGCCTGAACAGCCGCAGGTAGGGCTCGCAGACGTCGTAGAGGAAGCGCTGGAGCCGGTTCAACGCCACGGAGTAGGGCAGCCGCAGCCAGCTCATGACGATGTAGAGCAGGATCACGAGCGTGTAGACGCTCGCGAACGCGTACAGGAACCCGTCGACGCTCGAGACGACGTCTCCAGTGGGCAAGGTCAAGCTGGCCAGGACGCCCATCCCTCCGAGGTTCGCCCCGCGGGCTCGGTCTCCTATGCCTGGTTGAAGAAGCCGCGTTCGAGCATCCGGGCGCGATCCTCGGCGGAGAGCTCGACGTCCCGCGGCGTGAGCAGGAACACCTTGTCGGCGATCCGCTGCATGCCGCCGTCGAGCGCGTAGGTGAGCCCGCTCGCGAAGTCGATCAGCCGCTTCGAGAGATCCTGGTCGGCCGACTGGAGGTTGAGGATCACGGGCACGCCGTCCTTGAAGCGGTCGGCGACCTGCTGCGCGTCGTTGAAGCTGCGCGGGAGGATGAGGTGGACGCGCGAGGTGCCCGGCCCCCGTACCGCCTCGAGGTTGCGCACGCGGCGCGACGAGGTCTCGGCCCGGGGCCGCAGGACGCTCGTCCGCTGCAGATCGGCCTCGGGCTCCGGATCCGTCCAGTCGTCGTCGTGGCTGCGGCGTGAGCGCCGCGTCGGGAGGTGACGCACGTTCGGCCGCTCGTACATCTCGGCCAGGTCGTCGTCGGTGAGATAGCCGTCCTCGTCCCAGTCTTCCTCGTCGGCGATACCGAAGTAGACGAGCGTGCGGGCCCAGACGTCGGAGAGACCCATGGCGCCGCCGATGTTAGCGCCGCCACAGGACTGAGCCGAGCCGCACGAAGGTCGCCCCCTCCTCGACGGCGACCCGGTAGTCCTGGCTCGTCCCCATCGAGAGCTCGCGCAGGTCGTGAAGCTCGGCGAGCTCCCGCAGCCGGCGGAAGTACGGCCGCGAGTCCTCCGGGGCGGGGGTCGCGGGCGGCATCGTCATCAGCCCGCGGACGTCCGGGTACAGCTCGAGCAGGGAGGGCAGCTCCTCCGGCACCACACCCGACTTCGTCGGCTCGCCGGAGAGGTTCACCTCGACGAGCGCCGGGATCGTGAGCTTCCGCGCCGCGGACTCCGAGGAGAGGGAATGGCAGAGCTCGCAGAGCTCGCTCACGAGCGGCGCCTTACGGCTCTGCAGGTGGCCGATGAAGTGCCAGCGGAACGCGTCCCCGAACGCCGCGTGCTTCGCCGCGAGATCCTGGGCCCGGTTCTCCCCCACCACCTCGATCCCCGCTTCGGCGAGCGCGCCCATCTCGGCGACCGAGACGTACTTCGTCGCCGCGACGACCGTGACGCCGGCGCCCACCTCCTCCCGGATCTGGTCGTACCGCTCGCGGATCTCCTCAGGCGACATACGCGAGCACCCCCTGCCGGCCGGTGCGGCCCGCATCGCGCCGGTGGGAGAAGAACGCTTCAGGCTCGCAGGCCGTGCAGCGGTCGAACCGGTGCACGTCCTCCACGCCCGCCGCGCGGAGCGCCCGCTCGGCGCTCTGCCAGAGATCGAGACGGCCGGAGCGCACGATGTCCTCGCCGAAGCGCTCGCGAAACGGCCGGGCGACCTCCTCCCCCACCTCGTAGCAGCAGGGGCCGATCCCCGGTCCGATCGCCGCTGCGACAGGGCCTTCGCCGAGCGCTCGCTTGCCGGCTGCCGCGATGCCGGCGAGGAGGCCCCGCCAGCCGGCATGGAGGACTGCGACGGCGGGTCGGCTCCCGTCCACGCGAACGAGCGCGATCGGCAGGCAGTCGGCGGAGAGCGCGAGCATGGGGACGCCCGGTTCCTCCGTCCACAATCCGTCCGCCTCGCGTCGCCGCGCAGGCCCGCGGCCGCCCGGAGCACGCGGTCGGAGTGCACCTGGTAGTTGAGGGCGAGCTGCTCGACCTCGGCGCCGACCGCCTCGCATGCGAGGCGCCGGTTCTCGTCCACGCGCTCGACGTCGTCGCCGCTCTTGCGGCCGAGGTTGAGCGAGGCGTAGGGCCCCTCGCTCACGCCGCCGGCACGCGTCGTGAACGCGATTGCATAGCCGTCGACCTTCCAGCGGATCACAGACGCTCCTTCGCCCGCTCGAGCAGCTCGGAGCGGGTGTTGAGACCCGGGTCGTCCACAACCGCTGCGAGGAGCTCCGCGAGGGCGCGGCCGAGCCCCGGACCGGCGTCGTAGCCGAGCTCGATCAGGTCGTCCCCGTTCACGGCGAGGTCGGCCAGGCGGTGCGGGCTCGACTGCTCCCGCTCGAGCGCCGACCGCAGCTCCTCGACCGGCGTCGCGTCCCGTCCCTTCGCGCGGAGGTCGGCGCGGCGGTGCGCGACGAGGTCGAACGCGAGCTCGTCCCCGTGCTCGGCGAGGAAGCGGCGCACGTCGCGCGGCGTCCGCGGCAGGTCCTCGACGCGGAACGGATGCTCCCGGACGATCGCTGCGACCCGCCGCGCGAGCCGCACGGGATAGCGGAGCCGGTCCAGGGTCGCGTGCGCGATGTCCGCAGCGACGTGCGCGTGGCCTATCGGGTCGCGGTCGATCGGCTTGCCGACGTCGTGGAAGAGCGTCGCGAGCCGCACGGCGAGGTCGTCCCCTGCGTCTGCCGTCTCCTGGACGACGGCGAAGATGTGGCGGGCGAGACCGTCGTCGACCGCACCGAACTCCGGGATCAGCTCGACGAGGACGCCCGTGTCGCGCGCGAGCCGGAGCGCGCGCGCCGGCCCCTTCCCGAGCAGGAGCTTCGAGAGCTCGCCCATCCCGTCGGCCGCCAGGCCGCCGCCGATCCTCTCCCCGGAGACGAGCTTCACCGCGGGCGCCTCCTCCCGCATCTGCGCGAGCAGCTCCTCGTCCGGCTCGAGGCCGAGCTGCGAGACGAAGCGGAGTGCCCGCACGAGCCGCAGCGGATCCTCGCGGAAGCTCTGCGGCGAGACGGTGCGAAGGCGCCCCGCCTCGAGGTCGGCCCTGCCGCCGAGCGGGTCGACGAGCTCGCCGGTCTCCAGGTGCCTCGCCATCGCGTTGACGGTGAAATCCCGGCGCCGCATGTCGTCGTCGACGGAGAGGGACGGGTCGGCGACGATCTCGAAGTCGTGCCGGCCCGGGCCGGTGCTGCGCTCGGCCCGCGGCGGCGCGAACTCGATCCCGGCCGGCGTCAGCGCCCGGATTCGGCGCTCGCGCGCGTGCAGGCGGATGCCGACGAGCCGGCCCGCGACGACGAGATCCTCGACGCGGCCGTGCGGCTCGAGCGCGGCCCGCAGCTCCTCCGTGTCGACGCCGGGAACGAGGAAGTCGGCGTCCTTCGACTCCAGCCCGAGCAGCTCGTCGCGGACGGCGCCGCCGACGAGATAGGCGTCGAGGCCGAGCGAGCGGACGTAGTCCTCGATCTCCTTCAACCCGCCGGAAACGGTACGCGTTCCCACCGGATCGCAGGACTCCGACGGGAGAGGACGGTCAAGGATCTCGTCGCAGGCTCAGAGATCGATCGAGGATCGCGGCGTGAGCGAGTTGCAGGGCATTCCCGGCGAATGGCGGCTCTGCGCCGTTGCGCGTGCCAAGAGGCGCCCGGTCGTCGCTGCAGACCAGACTCGCGCACACCGGCCCGGACGAACGGTCGTCATCAGTGTCCGGCGGCCACGATCGCAAGCGCGATGGAGAGCACGATGCCCTGGTGGAACGCGACGAGGATGCCGGGACTCTTCGGCGTGAGGTTCACCGCGTGGAAGAGCACAAAGCCCACCGAGACCTGCGCGACCGCGAGATAGAACGCGACGGGGAACTGCGGCATGAGCCACCCCAGGGTGGCCACGACCGAGAGCGCGGCGAACAGGTGCACGATCAGGACCAGCTGCGAGGGCCGGCGCGGCCAGGTGAAGGCTCCGATGGGCCGGCCGAAGCCCCGCTGGCCGGTGGTCATGCCGCCCAGGAACACGGTCAGCAGCAGCGCGTGCAGAGCCGTCGTCGAGTTGAGGTACGACCAGAACTCGACCCCGGGCACGTAGAGCGTGCTCAGGTAGCAGAGAAACACGCCGTAGGCGAGCAGACCGTGGACGCCGTGTACGACGGAGGGCAGCCGGCCGGAGAGCACATGGAGCGTGCCCACGCCCAGCAGGGCCGTGAGGACGATCAGCACCAGGCCGTTGATCGTCGCGGAGGCGGGTGCGAGGATCACCAGCACCACGCCGATCGCTCCGACGAGCGTGGCCACGATCCGGTGCGCTGCCTCCGGGTCGCCCTCGACCATGAGCACCACGATGTTGCGCGTGTACGGCCAGCGCGTCCCCAGCGAGAGTCCGAAGCCGAAGCCCTCGACGAAGCTGCCGAGCAGGATCAGGACCGCCGCGAGCGCCGTCTCCGTCAGGTACATGCCGCTGACGACGGCAGCCTTGCCCGTTGCCGAGGTCGTGAGGCCGCGCGCGATGCCCGCGCCGACGGCGGCCACGATGAAGACCGTGATCAGAAGCCTGACCAGCCGAACCATGGCCGTGATCTCGCCCTCCACCGCCACGGACGAGACGGACGACGGGCGCGGGTCGGGCTCGTCGGTCGTCGTCTCCGAGGGGACGATCTCGCTCATCCGTCCATTCTCGCCGGTCTAGAGTCGAGCACGTGGATGAGCTACGGACGGCGTGGGAGGAGAACGCGGCGGCGTGGATCGCCTGGGCGCGCCGGCCCGGACACGACAGCTACTGGCAGTTCCACCGCGACGCCTTCCTCGAGCTCCTGCCCGCGCCCAGCGGGCGGACGCTCGACCTCGGGTGCGGCGAGGGGCGCCTCGCCCGCGACCTCGCCGCCCTGGGCCATGCCGTCGTCGGCGCCGACGCGTCCCCCACACTGATCGCCGCCGCGCAGGAGGCCGCTCGCGAGCTGGAGCTGCACGTCGCCGACGCGGCTGCGCTGCCCTTCGCGGACGCGTCCTTCGGCCTCGTCGTCGCCTTCATGTCCCTCCAGGACGTCGACGACCTCGCGGGCGCGGTCCGCGAGGCCGCCCGCGTCCTCACACCGGGCGGGAGGATCTGCCTCGCCATCGTCCACCCTCTGAGCTCGGCCGGCGGCTTCGCGGCCCGCGAGGAGGACGCGCCGTTCGTGATCGAGGGCTCGTATCTGGGCTCCTACCACTACGCGGACGCGGTGTCGCGCGACGGGCTCGAGATGACGTTCGCGTCAGTGCACCGACCCCTGCAGGGGTACACGGAGGCTCTGAGCCAGGCGGGGTTGCTCATCGAGCGGCTGCGCGAGATCGCGCTGCCCGAGCATGCCTTCTCCGGCGAGTGGAGCGCACGCTGGACGCGCGTCCCGCTCTTCCTCCACCTGCGGGCGCTCAAACCGCCGGCCTAGAGCTGCGCGATCGCCTCGATCTCGACGAGGGCGCCGGAGGGAAGCTGGGCCACTCCGACCGTCGCGCGGGCCGGCGGCTGCTCGCCGGCATGCTTCGCGTAGACGGCGTTCATCGCCTGGAAGTCCTCGAGGTGCTGGAGGAAGACGGTCGTCTTCACGATCCGGTCGAGCCCGCTCCCGGCCGCCTCGAGGATCGCCTTCAGGTTGGCGAAGATCTGCTCCGTCTGCTCCTCGATGCCGCCGCCGATCGCGCTGTCGCCCGGCTTCAGGCCGAGCTGCCCGGAGACGAAGACGAAGCCGCCCGCGACGACCGCCTGCGAGTACGGCGCGCCCTGGAAGGGGGCCGGAGCCGCTTCCGTGCGCACGACCTGCTTCTCGCTCACTTCTGCACCTCCCGTCGCTCGCAGGCCTCCGCCAGCGCGGCGCCCAGCCCCTTGAAGATCGCCTCGAGCACGTGCCCGCTGTCCGTCCCGTTGAGGAGCCGCACGTGGAGGACGAGCCCGGCGCCGCTCGGCGAGCACGTCGAGGAAGCGGCGCGCGACGTCGGTGCTGAGGCCGCCGATGCGCGCCCCCGTGAGGTCGACGTTCGTGACGACGAGCGGGTCGTCGCTCGTCTCGAGCACGACGTAGGCGAGAGCTTCCGCGGACGTCAGCGCGCCTGCGCCGTAGCCGCGCGCGCCCTCGGCCCGCAGCGGAGCGGCAAGCGCCTCTCCGAGGGCGGCCGCCGCGGCGTCCACCTCGGCCTCCGCGTCTCCCGGCTCGATGTCGAGGACGAGGTCGAAGCGCGCCACCTCGGCGAGCCGCACGAGCAGCCCGTTCAGCACGGGCAGCCCCGTCTCGACGGTCGCCTCGCCGCGCCCGTACGGGTTGATCCGAACCCCTGCCGCCGCCGGTTCGCTCATCTCGTGCGGAGCCTAGCTCCGCGTCCGGGGCGGACGCTATGCGTCGACGCGCTCGATCTGCGCGCCGAGGGCGCGGAGCCGCTCGTCGATCCGCTCGTAGCCCCGGTCGATCTCGGCGACGTTCCCGATCACCGACCGGCCCTGCGCGCAGAGGGCGGCGATGAGCATGGCCATTCCGGCGCGGATGTCGGGGCTCGTCAGCCGCTGCCCGTAGAGACGGGACGGGCCGCTCACGACGACGCGGTGCGGGTCGCAGACGATGATCCTGGCGCCCATCGAGACGAGCTTGTCCACGAAGAACAGCCGGTTCTCGAACATCTTCTCGAAGACGAGCACCGTCCCCCACGCCTGCGTCGCGACGGCGACGGCGATGGAGGTGAGGTCGGCGGGAAACGCGGGCCACGGGCCGTCCTCGATCTTCGGCACCTGGTCGCCGAGGTCGTTCTGGATCACGAGCTCCTGGTGCGGCGGCACGCGCAGCCAGTCGTCGCCGAGCTCCACCTCGACCCCGAGACGCTGGAAGGCACCGAGGATCGAGGCGAGGTCGCGCGGCTCGACACCGTCGATCGTGAGGTCGCTGTCCGTGACGGCGGCGAGCCCGATGAAGCTGCCGACCTCGATGTGCTCCGGTCCGATCTCCCACTCGCCGCCGCGCAACTGCTCGACGCCGCGGATGCGGAGGAGGTTCGACTCGATGCCGTCGATCTCCGCGCCGAGCGAGACGAGGAAGCGGCAGAGATCCTGGACGTGCGGCTCGCAGGCGGCGTTCGCGAGCGTCGTCTCGCCGGGGGTGACGACGGCGGCCATGACCGCGTTCTCGGTCGCCATCACGCTCGCCTCGTCGAGGAAGATGTCGGCCCCGCGCAAGCCGTCGGTCTCCATCTCGTAGCGGCTGCCGACCTCGACGCGGGCGCCGAGCTGCTCCAGCGCGTGGATGTGCGGATCGAGGCGGCGGCGACCGATCACGTCGCCACCCGGCGGCGGCACGCTCGCACGGCCGAGGCGGGCGAGCAGCGGGCCGGCGAGGAGGAACGAGGCCCGGATGCGCTCGGCGAGCACGGCGTCGACCTCGTGCGCGGCGAGCCCGCGCGGGTCGACGCGCGCCTCGTTCGGGCCTGTCCACTCGGCACTCGCGCCGGTGCCGGCGATGAGCTCGAGCATCGTCTCGACGTCGCGGATCCGCGGCACGTTCGAGAGCGTCACGGGCTCGTCGGCGAGGAGGCAGGCCGCGAGGATCGGCAGCGCACCGTTCTTGTTCCCCGAGGCCCGGATCCGGCCGTTGAGCGGGTTTCCACCCTCGATGACGAGAGCCTGCGGCGCGGTGGTGACCGACATGAGGGGGCTAGGATAGCCAGGCCTTGGAGCTAACCCGTGACCGTGCCTGGGAGACGCTGACGCGCTACACGAAGAGCGAGTCGCTGCTGCGGCACGCGCTCGCCGTGGAGGCGTCGGTCGCGGCCTACGCGCGCAAGCTCGGCGGCGACGAGGAGCTGTGGCGGGTGGCCGCGCTCCTCCACGACTTCGACTACGAGATACACCCGACGCTCGACAAGCATCCGCAGGACGGGGCACCGCTCCTGCGCGAGGAGGGCTATCCCGAGGAGGTCGTCGAGACGGTGCTCTCCCACGCGGAGCATCTCGGGCTGCCGCGGGACACGCCGCTCAAGAAGGCGCTCTTCGCGTGCGACGAGCTGAGCGGCTTCGTGCACGCCTGCGCGCTCGTGCGCCCGACCGGACTCGAAGGGCTCGAGCCGAAGTCGGTGCGGAAGAAGCTCAAGCAGCCCTCCTTCGCCTCCGGCGTCCATCGCGAGGACGTCTACAAGGGCGTCGAGGAGCTCGGCGTCGACCTCGACGAGCACATCCGCACGGTCGTGGCGGCACTCCAGCCGATCGCCTCGGCGCTCGGCCTGCCGGCAGCCCCGTAGCCGAGTCTCAGCGGCCTCACAGTCCGTTCACAGGGCGCCGCGGTTGGATCTGGCGCATGAGCCGCATCCGCCGCCTCGACGTCCTGGTCGCCGTCGCCGCCTTCGCGGCGTTGTGCGTCGCCGTGCTCACCCGGGCCACGGCGCTGCTCGAGCCCGACGACCTCGCCTACCGCGCCTCGATCGTCGCGCTCGCGCACGGGCACCTGACCCTCTCGACCGCCGAGTACCAGGCGCTCGCGCAGCGGCTCGGCTCGATCGCGCAGTGGGTGCAGCTCCCGAGCGGACGCTGGATCAGCGAGAAGAACCCGGGCTACCCGTTCTTCGCCCTGCCGTTCCAGCTGCTCGGCGTGCTGCGGCTGGCGCCGCTCTTCTACGGCGGGCTCGCGTGCCTCGGCCTCTTCTTCGGCGCGCGGCGCTGGCTCGGGCGCCTCGGCGGAGCCTGGGCCGTCGTCCTCTACTGCTCCTCCGGCGCCGCCCTCGTCTTCGCCTGGCGCGCGACGATGCCGACCTTCACCGACGCGTCGCTCGTGGCCGCCGGGGTCGGCGCTCTCCTCTGGACGCTCCTCGCGACCGATGCCTCGGCGCGCCGGCGGGCGGTCGTCGGCCTCCTCGCCTTCCTCGCCCTCGAGGGCGCGACGTTCATCCGGTACACGGACGGCGTCGCCCTCCTCGTCGCGGGCGCGGCGGCGCTGCTCGTCGCACGCCGCGCCGGGATCGGGCGCGCCGCCCTCGCTCTCTGGGGTGCGAGCGTCGTCGCGTTCTGCGGTCTCGTCGCCGGCTTCGACGCAGCCGTCTACGGCGGCGTCTTCAGGACCGGCTACCGAGGCGGGGAGATCACCTTCGCGCTCGGCGCCGTCGTGCCGAACGTCGAGGAGATGCCCCGCCGTCTCGTATGGTCGATGCCGCTGCTCGTCGTCGCGCTCGGCGCCGTCGTCTGGATCGGCTTCCGGCTCGCGCAGCGGCGGGCGGGCGCGCGCGTCGATGCGGCGGTCGGGGCGGCGCTGCTCGCCCTCTGGCTCGGCGTCTACGGCCTCTACGCCGCCTACACGTGGACGGTCGGTCAGGGCCGCGGTCCCGGCGGCGCGGACGTCAGCGTCCACCTCGTCCGCTTCTACGTCCCCGCGCTCGGCGCCATCGCGCTGCTCGCCGCGTGGCTCGTGCGTCGGCTGCCGCGCTGGACGCCGGTGGCCGTCCTCGCCGCGGTCGTGACGCTCGGCGGCATCGTCTACCCGCAGCTCGCCGGCGGCGCGGCCGGGCGCGGCGGGCACCTGCCCGGCGCCGGCCGCGGCCTGCCCGGGGCGCCGCTCGGGGGAGCACCCGGCGGGAAGCGTCCGCCCGGGACCGGCCCGCCCGCGGGCGGTCAGCGTGGCGCTCCGCCGGTTGCTCCACCCGGCGGCCGGCCCGGCTGATCAGCGCGTCTCGGCGATGCCGTCGGCGAGACGCTGCAGGTCGTCCTCGTTCGTCCACCAGCCGCACGAGGCGCGGACGAGGTCGCGGCCGGGGATCTCGCGGACGACCACGTCCCGCTCCACGAGGGCCGCGACGAGCCGCGTCGCGTCGTCACGCGGCCGGAAGGAGACGAGCGTCGACTGGCCCGGCGGCGTGACGAGCTCGACGAGCGGCTCGAGCAGCTCCCGGCAGCGTGCGGTCGCGGCGGCCGCGGCCTCGAAGCGCCAGGCCGGATGGCAGGCGAGCGCCGCCTCCAGCCCGGCGAGCACAGGCACGCCGAGCCAGCCCGAGTCGAAGCGCCTCGCACCCTCCTTCGGCTCGAAGGAGCCGTCCTGCCCGTGCCACGCTCCCGAGAGCGACCCGGGCAGCGCCACCCGCAGCCGCTCGGGGTCGCGGACGAACAGCGCCCCGGTCGGCTCCGGCCCGCAGAGCCATTTCTGCGCCGACACGGTGTAGAAGTCCGCACCCTCGAGATCGACCGGGACGGCGCCCGCGGACTGCGCGCCGTCGACGAGGACCGGCGGCCCGCCCGGACGGCGCAGCAGCTCGAGCTCGAGCCGGCGACCCGTCGTCCAGAGCACGTGGGAGACGGCGATCAGCCGGGTGCGCGGGGTCACCGCCGCGAGCACCGCTTCCTCCTCCCCCTCGGCGAGGACGATGCGGGCGCCGCTCGCGTGGAGCGGTCCCGCCAGCCCGGGATGCTCCTCGGTCGTGGTGACGACCTCGTCGTCGGGACCCAGCCCGAGACCGGTGAGGACGATCTGGCAGCCGCGGGTCGTCGAGTCGGTGAGCGCGACGAGCTCCGGGCCGGTCCCGAGGAGAGCGGCCACACCGGCGCGGACCTGCTCCCGCAGCTCGAGGGCCTCCTCCATGTACTCCTTGCCACTGCGGCCCTGCTCGAGATCGTGCTCGAGCTGGGCGTCCATCGCCTCGGCTGCAGCGCGGGGCAGCGGCCCCGCCGAGCCGGCGTTGAGGTAGGCATGGCGGGCGAGGACGGGGAACTGCGCCCGTGCCTCTTCGAACTCCACGGGCGTAGCCTACGGGTCAGTGCGCGTCGTCCTCGCCGATCCCCCGGCGTTCACCCCGCCGTATGACCACGAGCTCGCGGCGGCGCTCGTCCGTGCCGGAGCCGACGTCGAGCTCGTCACCGCGCACTTCCGCTTCGGCGAGCTCCCTCCACCGGACGGCTACCTGCGCAGCGAGGTCTTCTACCCGCTCTCCTCGCGGCTGTTCGGTCGCTCTCTGCTGCGCCTGCCGGTGAAGGCCGCCGAGCATCCGTTCGGGCTCGCCGCGCTCCGCCGCGTCCAGGGCGACGTCCTCCATGTCCAGTGGCTCCCCGCGCCGGAGCTCGACGCACTCCTCTTCCGCCCTCACCTCCCGTCAGTCTTCACGGCGCACGACCTCCTGCCGCGCCGCACGGCCCACCGCGTCGCGCTCTGGCGGCGCCTCTTCGACCGCTTCGCGCGCGTCGTCGTCCACAGCGAGCACGGCCGGCGGGCACTCGTCGAGCTCGGCGTGCCGGCGGAGCGCCTGCGCGTCATCCCCCATCCCGTCTTCCCGAGCGACCCCGGCCGGCGGGACGACGGCCACACCGTGCTCGCCTTCGGGATGATCCGGCCGTACAAGGGGCTCGGAGACGCGATCGAAGCAGTGCGGCGCGTGGGCGGCGCGCGCCTGCTCGTGGCCGGCGACCCATTGGAGCCGCTCGACTCGTACCGCGCGACGGCCGAAGGGCTCGACGTCGAGTGGCGCCTCGGCTATCTCGCCGCGTCCGAGATCGACCGCGCCTTTGCGGAGGCGACCGTGGCCGTCTTCCCGTACCGGCCCGAGCTCGACCAGAGCGGCGCGCTGCTCCGGGCGCTCGGCGCGGGCGTGCCGGCCGTCGCCTATGACGTCGGAGGGATCGCCGAGCCGGTGCGGCGCTTCGACGCGGGACGTGTCGTGCCACCCGGGGACGTCCCCGCGCTTGCTCGTGCCCTTCGGGAGCTCCTCTCCGACCCCGATGCACTGGCGCAGGCCCGCGAGGGCGCCGGGCGCGCGCGCGACGAGCTGACCTGGGACGCGGCCGCGCAGGCACACCTCGCCCTGTACGAGGAGATCCTCTGAGGCTGCGCCGGAGCCGCTACCGCGATGTGATCGCGCGGCAGCTCGACCTCTTCGTCGAGGACGAGGCCGCACTCCTCGAGGAGTGCAGGGCGAAGGCGCGCACCTACGAGCGGGCGCCGCGCGAGGAGGCCGAGGAGGCGTACGGGGACTACGTCGATGTGGTCGAGGCCGCGACCGAGAGCCTCGCCGACATGCGCGACCGCTTCGCCCGGGCGCTGGGAGCAGCCGCAGCCGCCGAGTACGAGGAGTCGTTCAACCGGGCCGTGGAGAGGCGCTGGCCCGAGCTCGGCCTGGAGATCGAGAACCGTTGACCGCGCCGCCCCCACGGCTCGACGATCTCGGCGACGAACTGCTCGTCGCGCGCGTCCTCCGCGACCTGTGAGACTCTGGAGCGTGGAGCGCGCCGAGACTCTCCTGCGGGACGAGGCCCGATGAGTTCCCGGATCGAGGACTACGCGCTCCTCGGCGACCTGCACACGGCCGCGCTCGTCGAGCGGGGCGGCTCGATCGACTGGCTCTGCTTCCCCCGCTTCGACTCCGGCGCCTGCTTCGCGGCGCTGCTCGGCGACCCGGACAACGGGCGCTGGCTGCTCGCGCCGACCGTGTCCGCGACCAGCACGCGCCGCTACCTCCACGACACGCTCGTGCTCGAGACCACCTGGGAGACAGAGGACGGGTCCGTCGCCCGGGTGCTCGACTTCATGCCGCCCCGCGGGCGGGCGCCGGACATCGTCCGGATCGTCGAGGGCGTGCAGGGCACCGTCGAGATGCGCTCGGAGCTCACGATCCGGTTCGACTACGGCCACGTCGTCCCCTGGGTGCGGCGCAGCGACGGAACGCGCATCGCGGTCGCCGGCCCCGACGGGCTCTGCTTCCGCACGCCGGCGCACACGCGAGGCGAGAACATGCAGACCGTCTCGGAGCTCTCCGTCGACGAGGGGGAGCGGGTTCCGTTCGTCCTCACCTGGTTCCCCTCGCACGAGGACCTGCCGCGGCGAATCGACCCCGAGCAGGCGCTCGCCGACACCGAAAGCTTCTGGCGCGAGTGGAGCGAGGCGAGCCCGCTCGACCTGCCGCCCGACCGCGCCGCCGTCGTCCGCCGCTCGCTCGTCGTGCTCAAGGCGCTCACGTACGAGCCCACGGGCGGGATCGTCGCGGCGGCCACGACGTCGCTACCGGAATGGATCGGCTCCGTCCGGAACTGGGACTACCGCTACTGCTGGCTCCGCGACGCGACGCTCACGCTGCTGGCCCTCCTCAACTGCGGCCACGACCGGGAGGCGGTCGCGTGGCGAGGCTGGCTCCTGCGCGCGGTGGCGGGCGACCCCGCGGACGTGCAGATCATGTACGGAGTCGCCGGCGAGCGGCGCCTGAGCGAGTTCGAGCTCCCCTGGCTCGCCGGGTACGAGGGCTCGCAGCCGGTCCGCGTCGGCAACGCCGCGAGCGGGCAGCTCCAGCTCGACGTCTACGGCGAGGTGCTCGACTGCCTCTACCAGGCTCGTGTGCACGGCCTCGCGCTCGACGAGCAGGCCTGGCAGATCCAGCTGGCGCTGCTCGAGCACCTCGAGGAGGCGTGGCGCGAGCCCGACGAAGGGATCTGGGAGATCCGCGGCGAGCGGCGCCACTTCGTCCACTCGAAGGTGATGGCGTGGGTCGCCTTCGACCGCGCCGTGCGGTCGGTCGAGGCTGGAGGCCCCGACGGCCCGGTCGACCGCTGGCGCTCGATCCGGGACACGATCCACCGGGAGGTGTGCGAGCACGGATTCGACGCGAAGCTCGGCTCGTTCACGCAGTCCTACGGCTCGCAGGAGCTCGACGCCAGCCTGCTGCTGCTACCCCTCGTCGGCTTCCTCCCCGCCTCCGATCCTCGTGTCGGCAGCACGATCGAGGCCGTCGAGCGCGAGCTTCTGCACGAGGGCCTCGTCCTCCGCTACCGGACGCAGGAGCAGGCTGTGGACGGGCTGCCGCCGGGCGAGGGCGTCTTCCTCCCGTGCTCGTTCTGGCTCGCCGACTGCTACGAGCTGCTCGGACGGCACAGGGAGGCTCACGCGCTCTTCGACCGGCTCGTCGGCCTCGCGAACGACCTGGGCCTGCTCTCCGAGGAGTACGACCCGCAGGCACAGCGGATGCTGGGGAACTTCCCGCAGGCGTTCACGCACCTCGCGCTCGTGAACACGGCTTTCAACCTCGCGGCACACCCGGGCTCGCCGCTGCACCGCAGGCACGCGGCGCGACACCACGGGGAGGATCGAGCTCAGCCCTAGTACACCTTCGCCGAGGATCACGGCGGCGGCGCCGATCGTCGGCTCGTGCGAGCATCAGATGGATGAGACTCGCAGACCTCAGTCGACTCGCGGCCCAGCTCGAGGGTGTCACCGAGCGTTCCCGGGACGGCCTGCTCGAGTGGCGATACCGCGGCCGTCTCGTGGCTCGACAGCTCGACGACGCACACGTCGTCATCCGTGCGTCCTTCGACTTCAGAGACTTCCTGCACCGATCGTTCCCCGAGACATTCTCGATTCCGAGACGGTTTGCCAAGCACATGATGATCGTGGCCGACCTCGAGAACGGCAACGCCGACGCCGTCGAAGACGCGGTCATCGGCGCCTGGGAGCTCCAGTCGGGCAGGCAGCCGAATCGACCGTGAAACTCAGGGGACCGCCGCCCCGACCCTGCGGACGGGTGTGCTAGCGATGCCCGAAATGGTGGGCGTGCGGGAGGGCTGCGTGCACGTCTGCGCCGTCCGTCAGCTCCCGCGCCAGCGGCGCGAGCGAGACGAGCTCGTCGACGACGATGTTGCGGTTCCGGTCGGCGTGCTCGTAGCGGCCGCGCACGAGCAGCAACGGCTCACCGCGGACGACGGCGCGGAACCGCTCGTAGACCGGCGGCAGGACGACGAGGTTCACCTGCGCGAGCTCGTCCTCGAGCAGCATGAAGACGACGCCGTTCGCGGTCGCGGGCCGCTGCCGCGCCACCACCAAGCCCGCGAACTGCACCTCGGCACGGTGCGGCCGCTCCCGCAGCTCCGCGCTCGACAGCGTCCCTGCCGGCAGGCGCGGCCGCAGGAACTCGAGCGGGTGGACGCCGACCGAGAGACCCGTCGTGCGGTAGTCGGTGAGCATGCGTTCCCACACCGTCGGCTCGGGCAGCTCCGGCGTCGCCACCGTCGGGTCGAGCGGGAGCGCGAGCTGCTTCGCCGCCTCCTCCCCCGGGACCGCCCGTGGCCGCGGGACGAGACCGAGCTGCCAGAGGAGCTCGCGGCGCCGCAGCCCCAAGCAGTCGCAGGCCCCCGACTCGACGAGCGCGCGCAGCTCGTCCTCGCGTAGCCCCGTCCGCTGGGCGAGCTCCCGCACGGACGAGTACGGCCGCGAGGCGACCACGGCCTGCGCGTCGTCCTCCCCCACGCCGGCGACGTACTTCAGGCCGACGCGCACTGCCTCGTCCTCGATGACGCAGCCGACCTCGCTCCGGTTCACGTCCGGCGGCCGCGTCTCGACCCCGCGCCGCTGCCCGTCCCGGACGAGCGTCGCCGGCGGATAGAAGCCCATCGGCTGCGCGTTCAGGAGCGCGGCGAGGAACTCCGGCGCGTAGTGGTGCCGCAGCCAGGCCGACTGGTAGGCGAGCAGCCCGAAGGCAGCGGCGTGCGACTTCGGGAAGCCGAAACCCGAGAAGGCGACGAGCTTGTCGTAGAGCTCGTGGGCCTGCGCCTCCCCCACCCCCTTCTTCAGTGCGCCCGCGACGAATCGCTCGCGCCAGGCTTCGAGGGCTGCGCGGGAGCGCTTGCGGCTCATCGCCCGGCGCAACCCCTCGGCCTCCCCCACGCTGAAGCCGGCGAGGTGGACGGCGACGTCGAGCACCTGGTCCTGGAAGACGACGACGCCGAGCGTCTCGCGCAGCGGCTCCTCGAGCAGTGGATGGTCGGCAGGCACGCGATACGCCGGGTCGTCGCGCAGCCGCTGCCGCCGCTCGACGTACGGGTGGACGGCCTTGCCCTGGATCGGCCCCGGCCGCACGAGCGCCACCTGCACCGTGATGTCGTCGAGCGTCTCCGGCCGGGTGCGGAGGATGACCTGCATCTGCGCGCGGCTCTCGATCTGGAAGCAGCCGACGGTGTCGGCGCGCTGGATCTCCGCGAACACGTCCCGGTCGTCGAGCGGCACCCGGGAGAGGTCGACGCGCTCGCCGCGGTTGCGTGCGATCAAGTCGACGCACTCCTCGACCGCCGACAGCATCCCGAGCCCGAGCAGGTCGATCTTGAGAAAGCCGGCGTCGGCGCAGGAGTCCTTGTCCCACTGGCACATCTGCCGGCCCGCCATCGCCGCCGGCTGCACCGGCACGAGCTCGACGAGCGGCCGTGTCGAGATCACCATTCCGCCCGGGTGCTGGGAGATGTGGCGTGGCAGCCCGGCGATCTCCCCGCAGAGGGCGCCGAAGGCGCGCCAGCGCGGCGAGCGGAGCTTCGTCGCCGCGTCCGGGAGCGCCGCGACCTCGTCCGCCACGCGCTGCGCGTTCCAGCCGTCCGTGAGTCGCGCGAGCCGCTCGAGGTCGGCGTGCGGCAGGCCGAGTGAGCGGCCGACGTCACGGATCGCGCCGCGCGAACGGTAGGTCGCGAAGCTCGCGACGAGCGCGGCGTGCTCCCGCCCGTAGCGCTCGACGACGCGGACGATGAGCTTCTCCCGGATGTCGCGCGGGAAGTCGAGGTCGATGTCCGGCACCGACGCGAGCTCGCGGTTGAGGAAGCGCCCGAGCGAGAGGTTCGCCTCGACCGGGTCGACGTGCGAGAGGCCGGTCAGGTAGCAGACGAGCGAGCCGACCGAGGAGCCGCGCCCGCGCCCGGGCGGCAGGACATGCCGCATCGAGCCGGGGCCGCGCACCTCGAGCGCCACCTCGCGTGCGAGCTCGAGCACCTCCCAGTGGAGGAGGAAGAAGCCGGCGAGGCCGAGCTCTTCGATGAGCGCGAGCTCCTCCTCCAAACGCCGGTGCACGCGCCGCTTGTGCCCGTTCAGGCCGCCGTAGCGCTCGGCGAAGGCGTGCTCGCAGACCCGGCGGAGCTGCACGATCGCGGGCGCCGAGCCGTCCGAGAAGTCGGGATACCGGTAGCCGAGCTCCTCCGTCAGGTCGAACTCGAGCCGCCGAGCCAGCTCAGTGGTCCGGTGGACGGCGTCTCGATCATCTGCGAAGCGCTCGAGCGCGTCCTCGGGCGGCAGGAGGACGGACTCGTGGTTGCCGCGCCGCTCCCGCTCGCAGCCCTCGAGCGAGGTGCGGCAGCGGACGGCGACGAGCACGTCCTGGAGCGCGGCGCGGCGGCGGTCGTGCGCGTGGACGTCTCCCGTCGCGACGGTCTGGAGGCCGAGCGAGTCGGCGAGGTCGCGCAGCCGCGCGTTGCGGCGCGCGTCCCCGCGCTCGTACGGACGTTGCAGCTCGACGTAGAAGCGGTCGCGGCCGAAGACGCGCGCGAGGCGCGCCGCCGCGTTCGGGTCGCGCACCGCGAGCCCGTCTCGCGCGCAGCCGGAGAGGCAGACGAGCCCCTCGTGCAACTCCTCGAGCAGTGCCTGGTCGAGCCGCGGCGGCAGCGGCTCGCGGTTCGTCGTGTCGCGCGTGTGTGCATGCGCGACGGTCAGGAGCCGGCAGAGGTTTGCGTAGCCGCGCGCGCTCTCCACCAGGAGCGTGACATGCGCTCCTCCGCCGAGTGTGAGCTCCGCCCCGGTGATCGGCCGCACGCCGAAGTGCTTCGCCGCGTGTGCGAACTCGAGCGAGCCGTAGACGCCGTCGTGGTCGGTGAGCGCGAGCGCCTCGTAGCCGAGCTCGGCCGCCCGCGCCGCGAGCTCCTCCGGCTGGGACGCGCCGTCGAGGAACGAATAGGCCGAGTGTGCGTGCAGCTCGGCGTATGTCACGCGCGTTGGGGGTCCACACCCGCCAGTCTAGGCGAACATGTGTTCGCCTAGACTTGAGCTACGGGTGGTGCACGAGCTGCCAGAGCGGCTTCTCGTGCGGGCCGAGCGGGACGAAGTCCATCCCGTCCGGCGTGTTCAGCTGGTTCGGGCCCTTGCCGGGGTGGCCCCGACGGCCGTACTGCCAGACGATCCGGCCCTTCTTCGGGTCGACGATCACGACGCGGTCGTTGTAGTCGTCGTTGACCGCGATGTTGCCGTTCGGGAGCATCATCGCGAGCGAGGGATGGTCGAGCTCGCCCCAGCCCGACGTAGGCCCGTAGCGCCAGAGCACCTTCCCGTGCCGGTCGAGGATGAGCACGGCACCGGGGCTCGAGTAGTCGGCCAGGAGGATCCGCCCGCCGGACAGCGGCTGCGGGTCGGAGGGATACGCGACGGGCGCCTGGAACGACCAGCGGAGCTTCCCGGTCTTGCTGAAGTTGTCGATCCAGGAGCCGCCGATCTCCGAGACGAGCATCCCGCCGTCGGGCAGCGGCGTGTCCCCGTTCGGAGACGTGATCGTGTGCGGGGGGTTGTGCACGCAGACCCCGGTCTGGCCGATCTGGCGCACGATCTTGCGGTGCCAGATGACGAGGACGCGGCAGTTGTAGGCGTCCGCCACGGTGATCCTCCCGTTCGGGAGGACATACGCGTCGTCCGGCGTGTTCAGGTAGCCGGGCGCGCTGCCCTTCACGCCGCGATGGCCGTAGAGCACCGTGACGCGGTGCGTCTTGATGTTGACCGACAGGATGTCGTGGTTCTCCTCCTCGTTCGAGACGATGGCCTTGCCGCCCGGCTGCACGAACGTGTCGTCGTCGAAGTAGAGGTGGGTGCCGTTCGCCAGGTCGCGCGCGGTCGGGAAGCGCCAGAGCGTCCGCCGCTTCGGATCGACGAGGAGCATCCGGTCGTTGCCGCGGTCGGCGATCAGGAGCGCGCCCGGGAGCGGTCCATGGATCTTGACGGCGCGGTTCGGATCGGGCTTCGGCTTCTGCGTCGTCGTCGTCGTCCGGTCGGCGGCCGCGGGCGTATGCCCGGACCCCCGCTGGAAGAACGCGCCGACGAGCGCGACGGCCGCGAGCACGGCCAGGACGATGGCGACGCGCGTCCGCACTCGGCGACAGTAGCTGCGAGGCTGTGAGCCCGGCGTGAGCATCCGGATACGCTCAGACGGATGGACGGCCCGGCCCGGCGCGAGCGCCTCGCAGGCTCTCGCCTCTACCTCGTGCTCGAGGCGCGCCCGCGCGGAGAGGGTCCGTCACCGCTGCTCCAGGCTGCGCTGCGCGGGGGCGTCGACGTCGTCCAGCTCCGAGAGAAGGAGCTCCCCGACGAGGCGCTCGTCGCCGCGGCGGAGCCGTTCCGCGAGATGTGCGCCGAGCACGGGGCGCTCTTCGTCCTCAACGACCGGCCCGATCTCGTCGAGGCGTGCGACGCGGACGGCGTCCACGTCGGACAGGCGGACGCACCGGCACTCCAGGCGCGCTCGCGGGTGGGGGCCGAACGGCTCGTGGGTGTCTCCGTCACCTCCCGTGAGCAGATGGTCGCGGCGCAGGACGCGGGCGCCGACTACGCCGGCGTCCAGGCGATCTTCGCCACGCCGACGAAGCCGGAGGAGGTGGCGTACGGGTTGGAGATCGTCCACGTTGCCGCGGCGACGCTGACGATCCCCTGGTTCGCGATCGGCGGGATCGAGCTGGGGAACGTCGCCGGGGTCGTTGCCGCGGGCGCGTCCGGTGTCGCCGTCGTGCGCGCGATCCGCGACGCGGACGATCCCGAGGCGGCGGCTCGGGAGCTGCGCGCCGCCTTGCCGGACTAGAGGATCGGCTGCAGCAGATCGATCTCGTCGCGTCGCCGGTAGTGCTCGAGAACGGGTCGACTGTCGTCCGGCGTTCCCTGTCCGAGAAGGAGGTCGAACGTCGGCGCGATCCGCTCGTAGACGTCCGGCGGCTCGCCGCGCAGCCGGGCGCGGAGGTAGCGGCCGCCTGGGAGCGTGCACGACTCGAGGCCTGGCACGAGCTCGTCTCCCTCCCGGACCTCGACGCAGGCGCGATAGTCCTTCGTCACCGGGTCGAAGGCGCCGTAGAAGTGGCGTCCGTGCAGGTCGACCACCGCCTCGAGCTCGTCCCACGCGCGGCGGATGTGCTCGAGCCCGTCGGGGACACGGACGCACTGCACCGCGATCTCCGCCCGCTCGACGACCGTGTAGTCGCTCATGCGCCTCGTTGGGTATACCAGCCGCCACGCGCGCCGTCGTGGAAGACGACGGTGTTCTCGCCGTCCTCGAGCACGAGCTCGAAGTAGCGGCGGACGACCGGCTCCTCCGTCCACCAGCGGTCGACGACACGCCACTCCTCGCGCACGAGCGCGACTCCACGATGGTTGACCTCGAGCGGCCTCCCGTCGGCGTGGGCCTCGACGCGCGCCGCACGCGGCGCGTTGAAGCGGCCGACTACTCGTCTTTCGGAACCAGAAGAGCCCGTGACTCGGGGATGCGCGACCACGGCGCGACCTCCACGACGGTGCAGACGGAGCCGGAGCCGGTGCTCGCCCGCACCTGGCGCAGCCCTTCGCGCAGGCGGCCGCGTCTCGGCCTCCGCTGGCGCCGGCGGCGATCAGGTCGAGCTGGTGCCCCATCGGCTCGGTCAGCTCGACGAGCTCGACCCGGAGCTCGACGACGGCCGCCGGCAGGTCGGCGAGCCGTGGCGCGAGGGCGACGCGGATCCGCTCGGGATCGGCGCTCGGCTCACGCAGGGTCAGGGTCCGCCGCCAGGAGCCGCCGCTTTCGAGCCGCGCCGCGAGCGCGAGCTTGCGGACGAAGCGGTCGCGCCGCTCGGGCCGTGCGAGCGCGGTCTCGACGAGGCCTGCGAGCGCGCGCCGGAGCGTCAGCTCGTTCCCGATCGCCTCGGGGAACTCGAGCGACGCGGCGACGGCGGCGGGCGGGCGACGGCCGCGCACGCGCGCGGCCGTCCCGCCTCTCGCCAGGCTCCAGGCGCGCCGGCCGTCCGGCCCCAAACGTTCGGCAACGGCGCCACCCGGGAGCCCGGCAAGCTGACCAAGCCTGCGGACGCCGAGTGCCTCGAGCTCCTCGTAACGTCCGCGCTCGAGCGGCAGGAGCGTGAGCGGCAGCGGGGCGAGGAACTGCGGCAGCTCGGCGTCGGCGACGACGACCGTCTGCCCCGGCCGGGCGACGGACGCGGCCGCGAGCGCGGCGAAGCGACGCCCGGCCGCGCCGATGCGCGCATCCCATTCGCCGCCGACCGCGGCGAGCGCGCGCCGCAGCGCCGGCTCGAGACCGCCGTAGAGGCGCTCTACTCCCCGCGTCTCGAAGTACGCGCATCCCGGCGCTGCCGGCTCGACCGCGAAGCCCGCGTCCTCGAGCGAGCACAGGATCTCGTTCCAGGCGAGCTCCGCGCCGGCTGCGTCGGGCTCGACGAGCGCGAGCGACGGGCACGTGGCGAGCGCCTCCCCCAGCCGCATCCCCGACCGCACACCGGCTGCCTCGGCGGCCGCCGTCACGGGGCCCAGCAGCGGCTCCCCCGTGGGCTCGGGAGCAAGCGCCGCCGGCAGCAGCGCGAGCGAGGGCATCCGCCGCAGCGCCGCCTTCAGCTCGAGCCCTGGGATGGACAGACATGCGATCACGGGAACGTATGTTCTACACGAACACATGTTCTCCTGTCAAACTGCGGCCGTGAACAGGGCTCGGCTCGACAAGTGGCTGTGGGCGGCGCGCTTTGCGAAGACGCGCAGCGCGGCGACCGAGCTCGTTCTCGCGGGACACGTCAAGGTCGGCGGCGAGCGCGTGAAGCCGGCGCGGGAGGTCTCCGCCGGCGACGTCGTCGAGGTCCGGCTCGGCCAGACCCGCCGCACGGTCGTCGTCACCGGGATCGCCGACCGCCGCGGCCCCGCGAAGGTCGCCGCGACCTTGTACGAGGAGACGCCGGAGTCGAAGGAGGCGCGGGAGCGGCTCGCGCTCGAGCGGCGGCTTGCACGACCGGTCGGGGCGGAGCTCGGCGCGCGCCCGACGAAGCAGGACCGGCGGCGGCTCGAGGCGCTCAGGCGAGGACGGCGCCGGCGATGAGATGGATCGCGCTGCTCCGCGCCGTCAACCTCGGCAAGCGCAACAAGGTGCCGATGGCGGAGCTACGCGCGCTCCTCGACCGCGCCGGCTACGCCGACGTGCGGACGTACATCGCGAGCGGAAACATCCTGCTCGACGGCCCCGCCGATCGGGCCGCCGTCGCCGGCGAGCTGCAGCGCCTGATCGCGGAGGAGTTCGGCGTCGAGACGACCGCCGTCCTGCGCACTCCCGGCGAGCTCGCGGACGTCGTCTCCGCTCATCCCTTTCCGGACGACGGCGACCCGACGTACGTCGCGTTCCTCGCCGCCGAGCCTGCGACCGAACTGGCGGATCGTCTCACGGCCGAGGATCACGGCGATCTCGCCGTCCTGTCGGGCCTGCACGTGTATCTCCGCTATCCGCGCGGCTTCCACGGAGCCCGGCTCTCGGTGATCCGGCTCGAGCAACTGCTCGGGGTGGCGGGCACGCTCAGGAACTGGCGCACGGTCGTCGCACTCGCCGAGCGAGCCTGCGGCTGAGCGCGTAGAGTCCCGCGATCCACGACCACGGGAGGCTGCGATGGCACTCGCACGTGTTGTCTCGTTCGAGGGAATCGGGTCCGAGCGCATGGCCCAGCTGGCGAAGGAGATCGAGGAAGGCGGGGCACCCGAAGGGATGCCCCCCGCCGAGCTCATGATCCTCCACGACCCCGACGCCGAGCGTGCGCTCGCGGTCGTCCTCTTCGACAACGAGGAGGACTACCGCAAGGGCGACGAGGTCCTCGGCGCGATGCCGGCGGAGGGCGTTCCCGGCCGCCGAGCCTCGGTCACGAGGTACGACGTCGCAGTCCGGTTGAAGTCCTAGTCCGCGATCTCGGCGGCGGGGCCGACGCGGCGGACGTACCGCGGCACGACCTCGAGGGCGTTCTCGCGGGCGCACCACGCGACGTCGTCCTCGAGGCCGCGCCCCCGGAGGTTGGCTGCGCTCCTGCTCGCGCCGAGCCCGTCGAGGGCGCTCGGGAAGCTCCGCGCGAGCAGGATCGCGGCCCGCGCCGAGTCCTCCGGCTCGCCGCCGAGCGCCTCGGCGATCCGTCCGGCGCAGTAGGCGTCGTCGAGCGCGAGCTCGCCGAGGACGCCGGCGCAGAGCACCGCGACGTCCTCCCCACTCTCCCGGGCTGCCGCGGCGACGGCGTCGAGGTTGAGCAGCGAGCCGACGTAGACCTGCTCGAAGCGCTCCGCGGCCGAGACGAGTAGCCGCGTCCCGTTCGTCGTCGTGAGGATCAGCGTCTCCGCCGCCGCCTCGCCCTCGAGCTCGCGCGGAGAGTTGCCGAAGTCGAAGCCTTCGATGCGAAGTAGCTCCCGCTCGCCGGCGAGCTTCGCCGGCCCCTCGCTCTCGGCGAGCGCGCGCGCCCCGTCCACCTCGGCGCAGCAGAGGACGCGGCCGTAGCCGGCGGCGAGCGCCTGGCAGATCGTCGAGGTCGCCCGGAGGACGTCGACGACGATGCCCACGGGAGCGGGCGTCTGCTCCCCGGGCGTGAAGGCCACGTGAACGCGCACTGTCAGCGCGCCTCCGGCTGGTGCCGTTCGTGCACGTGGCTACGCTAACCCGGAATGTCCACCGGCGAGACTCGCTACTGCTACCGGCACCCCGACCGCGAGACCGGCCTGTCCTGCTCGGACTGCGGGCGGCCGATCTGCGCCGACTGCGCGACCTTCGCGGCGGTCGGGATCCGCTGCCCCGACCACGCGGGCACCGGGCAGCGGCGGCCGGTGACCACCCGGATCAAGCCCCGGCCCGTGCACCGCGCGCCCGGCGTGGCGCTCGCGACCGGCGACGCGCCGATCACGAAGATCCTGATCGCCGTCAACGTCGCGATCTACATCATCGGCGCGGCCCAGGGAGGCGGCCTGGGCAATCCCGGCGCGAGCATGAATCGGGTCGGCTCTCTCTACTGGCACACCGTCCTCTTCGGCCCGTTCGTCGCGAACGGGGGCTGGTGGCGCCTCGTCACCTCGATGTTCCTGCACGAGAACCTGATCCACATCGGGTTCAACATGTTCGCGCTCTACCTGATCGGGACGCCGGTCGAGCAGTACCTCGGGCGAACGCGCTACATCGGCCTCTACTTCGTCTCGGGCCTCGCCGGCGCAGCAGGCGCGCTCCTCCAGTCGCCGTCGACGCCGGTCCTCGGCGCGTCGGGCGCGATCTTCGGGATCCTCGGCGCGATGCTGATCCTCGAGTGGCAGATCACGGGCCGCCTCGCCGGCAACGCGATGACGTGGATCGTGATCAACCTCGTCATCTCGTTCGCGATCCCGAACGTCTCGTGGGGCGGCCACCTCGGCGGCCTGGTCGGCGGGATCCTGATCACGCTCGCGTACGCCCACTGGCGCGGCGGCCGCGCCCAGTACGGCCGGCTCGGTGTCGGGGGAGTTATCGGGCTCCTCGTCGTCGCCGTTGCGAGTGTCGCGATCGCGTACATGAGGGTGCGCGGCTACGCGTAGCGTCCCGCTGCGGCACGAACGGCTCGACCCCGAGGACGCGGTGCGGCGCTCGCGCGCGTTCCTCGAGCGGATGCGGGAGCGGCGGTCGGTGCGGCTGTTCTCGAGCGATCCCGTGCCCCGCGAGCTCGTCGAGAACGCGATCCGCGTGGCCGGGACTGCACCCTCCGGTGCGCATCAGCAGCCGTGGACGTTCGTCGCCGTCTCCGACCCCGCGCTGAAGGCGCGGATCCGCGAGGCAGCCGAGGCCGAGGAGCGCGAGTTCTACGAGCGCCGCGCTACCCCGGAGTGGCTCGAAGCGCTCGACCGGATCGGCACCGACTGGGTGAAGACGCATATCACGGACGCGCCCTGGGTGATCGTCGTCTTCGAGCAGGCGTACGGGCCGGCGAAGGAGAAGCACTACTACGTGAAGGAGTCGGTGGGGATCGCCGTCGGCTTCCTGCTCGCGGCCCTGCACGAGTCCGGCCTCTGCGCGCTCACGCACACGCCGTCGCCGATGGGCTTCCTCCGCGAGCTGCTCGGACGGCCGGAGAACGAGCGCCCGTACGTCCTGATCCCGGTCGGCTACCCGGCCGAGGGCGCGACCGTGCCCGACCTCGAGCGCAAGCCGCTCGCCGAGATCGCCGAGTTCCGGTGAGCGCGCATCAGCCGGCCGTGTAGCGCCGCGCGGCGGTGAAGCCCGGCCGGAGGGGAACGACGCGCACCGAGTGCGCCGAGTCGGGCGACTCGATCATCGTCCCGTGGCCGGCGTAGATTGCGACATGGGTCGCCGGCGAGCCGTAGAGGACGAGGTCGCCCGGCCGCAGCCCGCTCGCGGTCACCCGCCTGCCGCCTCGTGACTGCGGCCCCGTGTCCCTCGGCACCGTGACGCCGAGCGTCCGGAAGACGTCCCAGACGAGCCCGGAGCAGTCGAAGCCCCAGGCCGAGACGCCGCCCCAGAGGTAGCGGAGGCCGAGGAAGTGCCTCGCCTGCGCGACGACCTGCCTGCCGGTGGGATCGGGCGACGGGGCGAGCGCCTGTGCCGCGATCCAGCCGGGCCCGTCGGGCGTGCGGACGCGCCACGCGCCGCCTGCCGTCCGCCCCACCGCCGGCAGCCTGGTGCCGTAGCTGAGCACGAGCTTCCGGCGCCCGAGATGGAGCGTCGCCTTGCGAAGCACGACCGTGAGCACGCGGCCGCCGGCCCGATAGCCGGTCGCGAGCTGCCGGAGCGGCAGCCAGCCGGGGTAGCCGCGCCGGTCGAGCGGACTCGGCTGGTCGGGGACGGCGACCTTGGCCCAGCCGCCGCGCACCGCGAGCACCGTGACAGGCTCGCCGTAGAGCGCCTGCGTCACGACGCGACCGCCGAGACCCGCGCGGGCCGGCGTCGAGGCGAGGTTGCGGTTCCAGGCGTCGAGGTCGACCGGGTTCCGGAGGGCCGGCGCGTCGATCGAGCGGGCGAGGCCGGGCGTCTGCCACAGCGTCGCGACCGAGACGTCGATCGTCGCGGGCTGGCCGGGCTGCGGAGCCGCGACCGCGAGGAGCGTCAGGAGCAACGCGCCCATGCAGCCAGTATGCACGCGAGCCGCGGATCCCGCTTCCGCGATTTTCCGCGTCTCGGCCGGTCGTCACGTAGCGGAGCTGGGCGCCCTTACGTCACCCTCCGGCTTCGACGTACTCCGCTCGGTGCTCTTCCTTCAAGACCGCCTGGGCCGCCGCGAGCCGCGCGAGCGGGACGCGGTACGGCGAGCAGCTGACGTAGTCGAGCCCGATCGAGTGGCAGAACTCCACCGAGCTCGGCTCGCCGCCGTGCTCGCCGCAGATGCCGAGCTTGATCTCGGGCTTCGTCGCCCGCCCGCGCTCGACGCCGATCCGCATCAGGTCGCCGACACCCTCCCGGTCGAGCACCTCGAACGGGTTCCGCTCGAGGACCCCGTCCTCGAGGTAGAAGGTGAGGAACTTGCCCTCGGCGTCGTCGCGCGACATGCCGAGCGTCGTCTGGGTGAGGTCGTTCGTGCCGAAGGAGAAGAAGTCCGCGACCTCGGCGATCTCGTCGGCGCGGAGCGCAGCGCGCGGCAGCTCGATCATCGTTCCGCACAGGTACTCGAGCCTCGGGCGCCTCTTCCGCCATGACGCGCTCGGTGAGCTCGCGCAGCCGCCGCAGCTCCTCGCGGAAGCCGACGAGCGGGTGCATGATCTCGACGAGCGGCACGTTGCCCGTCCGCTCCCGCACCGCAATCGCCGCGCGGGCGATCGCCCGCACCTGCATCTCGTAGACCTCCGGCCACTGGATGCCGAGCCGGCAGCCTCGTGTGCCGAGCATCGGGTTCGCCTCCGAGAGCGCCCGGATCCGCTGCCGCATCCGCTCGTCGCGCGCCTCCTCGAGCGACGGCAGGAACTCGTGCAGCGGCGGGTCGAGGAGCCGGATCGTGACGGGGAGGCCGGCCATCGCCTCGAAGATCCCCTCGAAGTCGGACTGCTGGAACGGCAGAAGGCGGTCGAGCGCGTCGCGGCGGCCCTCCTCGTCGCGGGCGAGGATCATCTCCTGCACGACGGGCAGCCGCTCCTCGCCGAAGAACATGTGCTCGGTGCGGCAGAGGCCGATCCCCTGCGCCCCGAACTCGCGCGCCTTCGCGGCGTCCTCGGCGTTGTCGGCGTTCGCGCGCACCTTGAGCCGGCGCAGCTCGTCCGCCCAGACGAGGATCGTCTCGAAGTCCTCGTTGATCTGCGGCGGGACGAGCGCCACCTCGCCGAGGATGACGCGGCCCGTGCCGCCGTCGATCGTGATCGTGTCGCCCTCGTGCAGGGCGTGACCGCCGATGCGGACGGTGCGCGAGTCGAGGTCGATCTCGAGCCCCTCGCGTGCCGGCGACGCACGGCTTGCCCATGCCGCGGGCGACGACCGCGGCGTGCGAGGTCATGCCGCCGTGCGCGGTGAGCACGCCCTTCGCCTGGATCAGGCCGTGGATGTCGTCGGGCGTCGTCTCCCAGCGGACGAGGATCACCGACTCGCCGGCCTGGCCGCTCTCCGCGGCCGTGTCGGCGTCGAGCACGATCTTGCCGCAGGCGGCGCCGGGCGAGGCGTTGAGCCCGCGGGCGGCGACCTCGTACTCGGCGTCCGGGTCGAGCCGCGGGTGGAGGAGCTGGTCGAGCTGCTTCGGGTCGATCCGCGCGACTGCCTCCTCCCGGTCGATCACGCCCTCGGCGGTCATGTCGACGGCGCACTTGATCGCCGCCGCGGCAGTCCGCTTCGCCGCGCGGGTCTGGAGGAGGTAGAGGTGCCCCTCCTCGACCGTGAACTCGACGTCCTGCATGTCGCGGTAGTGGCGCTCGAGCGCCGCCATCGCCTCGAGGAGCTCGTCGTACGCCTCGGGGAGGCGCCTCGCGCATCTCCGCGAGCGGCTGTCCGCGTGCGGATGCCGGCGACGACGTCCTCGCCCTGCGCGTTGAGGAGGTACTCGCCGTAGGCGCCCTGCGCGCCGGTGGACGGGTCACGCGTGAAGCAGACACCCGTGGCCGAGCCGTCGCCCTTGTTGCCGAAGACCATCTGGACGACGTTGACCGCCGTGCCGAGGTCGTCCGGGATCCCGTACGTGCGCCGGTAGACGTGCGCGCGCGGGTTCTCCCAGGAGTGGAAGACCGCGAGGATCGCGCGGCGCAGCTGCTCGCGCGCGTCCTGCGGGAAGCCGTTGCCCGTCTCGCGCTCGTAGATGGCCCTGAACGTCTCGACCAGCTCCGCCAGGTCGTCGGCGGTGAGGTCGACGTCCTGCTCGGCGCCGCGGTCGCGCTTGAGGTCGGTGAGCGCCTGCTCGAAGCGCTCGCCGTCGATGCCGTCGACGACCTCGCCGTACATCTGGATCAGGCGGCGGTACGAGTCGCGCGCGAAGCGGGGGTTGCCCGTCGTCGCCGCGAGCCCCTCGACGGCGTCGTCGGAGAGGCCGAGGTTGAGGATCGTGTCCATCATCCCCGGCATCGAGATGGCGGCGCCGGAGCGGACGGAGACGAGGAGCGGATCTGCCGAGTCGCCGAACCGCTTGCCGGTCTTCTTCTCGAGCCGCTCGATGTGCTCGGCGACCTCCTCGTCGAGCCCCTCGACCGTTGCCGCCGGATGTCATGTAGGCGCGGCAGGCGTCGGTCGTGATCGTGAAGCCGGCCGGTACGGGTACCCCGAGCTGCGTCATCTCCGCGAGCCCGATCCCCTTGCCGCCGAGAAGCTGCCGGCCGCCCTCCGCGGGCTCGTCGAAGTCGTAGACGTAGCGAGTCATGAGCGCAAATGTTGTCATACGGTCCAAGATGGACCGGCGAACCATCGTAGGCATCGGCGGCTTCCCGGATGCGGCGATCGTCGACTACGTACTCGGCTGCGCGCGCGGGCGGCGCGTTCTCGTCGACACGACGGCCTCGCCCGGCTACGACGGGCGGCCTGCTCGACCTGCCGGGCGAGCTGACGCACTTCTCGTTCTGGCCGTGGCCGCCGGAGAATTTGCGCGAGCTCGCGCTCTCCCACGACGCGATCCTCGTCTGCGGCGGCAACACGGCGAACATGCTCGCCGTCTGGCGCGTGCACGGCTTCGACCGGATCCTGCGCGAGGCATGGGAGGCCGGCGTCGTCCTCTTCGGCTGGAGCGCCGGGATGATCTGCTGGTTCGAGGCGGGCGTGACGGACTCGTTCGGGCCCCAGCTGGACGGGATGCGCGACGGCCTCGGCTTCCTGCCGGGGAGCGCCTGTCCCCACTACGACGGCGAGGAGCGCCGGCGGCCCGTCTACACGAGCCTCGTCGCGGACGGCTTCCCGGCCGGGATCGCGCTCGACGACGCAGCCGCTGCGCGGTTCGCCGGCCCGGAGCTCGTCGAGGTGGTCGGCGGGACGGACGGCGCGCGCGGGTACCGCGTCGAGCCGGGCGGCGAGACTCCGCTCGAGACCCGGGCGCTCGTCTAGCGTCGGCGCGCCCGGAACTCCGCGACCCAGGCGAGCACGCGGAGGCCGATCCAGATCGGGGTGAGGAGGATGTAGAAGACGACGTCCGCGAGGAAGAGGGAGAGCCACCAGAGGGGCCAGTAGTAGAAGGGGATCCGCGGCTTCTGAGTCATTTCGCGCGCGCCGCCTGCTCGGCGCGCCGCTCCTCGACGACACGGAGGACGCGGTGCGCGCTCTCCTCGATCGAGAGCTCCGAGATGTCGATCACCGGGCAGCCGAGGCGCCGGTGGAGCTTCTTGGCCTGGTCGAGCTCGTCGTAGATCTCCGCGAGCTCCGCGTACTGGCGGTTGCTTCCAGGGGCGCCCATGGCGCGGACTCGGGCGCGACGGATCTCGGCGAGCCGGTTCGGATCGATCGTGAGGCCGGCGACCTTCGTCTGGTCGATCTCGAACAGCTCGCGTGGAGGTTCGATCCCCTTCACCACGGGGACGTTCGCCGCCTTGTGGCCGAGGTAGCCGAGGTAGATCGAGAGCGGCGTCTTCGAGGTGCGCGAGACGCCGACGAGGACGACGTCCGCGTCGTGGAGCCCCTGGGCGACCCCGTCGTCGAAGCGGACGGCGAACTCGATCGCCTCCATTCGCTTGAAGTAGGCCGAGTTGAGTGGCGGGCGCGAGCCGGGCGTCATCTTCGCCGCCTGGCCCGACACGCGGGCGACGGCGTCGATCGGGTGGCCGAGGAGGTCGCAGTAGTGGAGCCGGGCGCGCCGGCAGAGCGTGCGCATCGTCTCGCGCATCGCCGGCTCGACGAGCGTGTAGACGACGACGGCGGGACGGCCGCGCATCCGGTTGACGGCGAGCTGGAGGTCGTCCTCCGACTCGACGCGCGGGTGGCGGATCTCGACGAACTCCTGGTCCGGAAACTGCGCCTCGAGCGCCTGGACGAGCCGGGCGGCGGTCTCGCCGGTCGCATCGGAGACGACGTGCAGCTCGACGGACGGGTTGGGCACGGCGCTCAGCGTATCCGGCCCGCTTGCGGGCGCCCCTGGTGCGGGCCGTCCCGCTTCGAGCCATCCCGAACCCCCACCCGCCACGGGGAAGGCCAACGTACTGGACGACACGTGCCGCCGGTGTCGGAGATTCGTGCCGAAAGGCTGAAACCGGCCGGCGCGCCGCGAGACGCGCAGACAGTCGCCCGTCCCCGCGAACCTCCCGGGTAACCTCCTCGCATGGCCGAGAAGCCCCAGCAGCCGACGATGGACACGATCGTCTCCCTCTGCCGTCGCCGCGGCTTCGTCTTTCCGTCCTCCGAGATCTACGGCGGCCTCGGCTCGACGTACGACTACGGCCACTACGGCGTCCTCATGAAGGCGAACATCCGCAACGAGTGGCTGCGCGCGATGGTGCAGGAGCGCGACGACATCGTCGCCCTCGACTCCGCGATCATCCTCAACCCGCGCGTCTGGGAGGCGTCCGGCCACGTCGCCGGCTTCAACGATCCCCTCGTCGACTGCCGCACGTGCAAGCTCCGCTTCCGCGCCGACAGGCTCGAGGACGCGCACTGCGGCCGCAAGCCGAGCAAGCGCCCCGGCGAGCATTCCGACTGCGACCTCACCGAGCCGCGGCAGTTCAACCTCATGTTCGAGACGCAGGTCGGCGCGCTGCAGGACGAGAGCTCCGCCGCCTACCTCCGTCCGGAGACGGCGCAGGGAATCTTCATCAACTTCAAGAACGTCCTCCAGCTCGCGCGCCGCAAGCCGCCGTTCGGGATCGCGCAGACCGGTAAGTCGTTCCGGAACGAGATCACGCCGGGCAACTTCCTCTTCCGCGTCCGCGAGTTCGAGCAGATGGAGATGGAGTTCTTCGTCCCGCCCGCCGACGCCCCACGCTGGTACGAGTACTGGATCGCCGAGCGGGTCGCCTGGCACCGCAGGCTCGGCCTGCGCGAGGAGAACCTTCGCGTCCGCGAGCACGACGATCAGGAGCGCTCCCACTACTCGAGCGCGACGAGCGACATCGAGTACCTGTATCCGATCGGCTGGCAGGAGCTCGAGGGCGTCGCTGACCGGGGTTCCTTCGATCTCACCCAGCACACCGACCACTCGGGCACGAAGCTCGAGTACGTGGGGCCTGACGGCGAGCGCTACACGCCGCACGTGATCGAGCCGGCCGTCTCGATCGAGCGAATCTTCGTCGCGCTGCTCTGCGACGCCTACGACGAGGAGGTCGTGGCCGAACGGAAGCGCGTCGTCCTGCGCCTCCACCCGCTCGTCGCACCGGTCAAGGCGGCGATCCTCCCGCTCGTGCCGCGTGACGAGGGAATGGCGTCGCGCGCCCGCGCGCTCTACGAGGAGCTGCGCCGCCACCACGTCGTCGAGCACGACGACAGCGGCCAGATCGGAAGGCGTTACCGCCGCCAGGACGAAATAGGAACGCCATGGGCCTTCACGATCGACGAGCAGACGCTCGAGGACGAGACCGTCACGGTGCGGGACCGGGACTCGCTCGCACAGGAGCGGCTCCCGATCAGCGGAGTACGGGAATGGTTGGACGAGGCGCTGCAGCAGGACTCGCGCTCGCGGCATTCGCGCCTGATCGTCGCCGGCTGCGGCGGCGGCACGACGACCGTGACCGTCACCCGAGCCCATACGGTGACGACGACCCGCACGGTCACGAAGACGACCCCTGCCACGGCCGCACCGTGCACCGGCGGCCAGCTCTCCGGGACCTTCGCCCTCGTCCCCGGCAGCGCCGGCGCAGGACACGTCGAGTACGTCCTCACGCTCGACAACACGTCACAGAGCCGCTGCTCCGTCTCCGGGGTGCCGAAGGCGGTCTTGCTCGGCACGAACGGCTCGCAACTGCCGACCGACGTCGTCGCAGGCGGAGGCGCCGGCGGGCAGGTCGTCCTCGCCCCGGGAGCCTCGGCGAAGGCGGCCGCACGCTTCTCGCCCGACGTCCCCGGCACAGGTGACAAGCAGACGGGGCAGTGTCAGCCGACCGCGTACACGCTTCGGGTCACCCTGAAGGGCGGTAGCACCACCGACGCCCCGGTTCAGCCACCCACGCGCGTCTGCGAGCAGGGCCAGCTCCAGTTCGAGGCCTACTCGAGCGGCTAGGAGGCCGGCCGCTCCATCAGGCGCTCGTTCGGGCCGAAGCCGAGCTTCGCGTAGAGCGCATGCATGTCGAGCGTGTGCAGGATCCAGCGGCGTTCCGCGTACGGGCCGTTCTCGATCATCTCGCGCACCAGCTCGAGCCCCAGCCCGCGCCGGCGGAACTCGTCGAGCACGTAGACGTCGGCGAGATAGACGAAGCCGGCGGCCGTCGCAGTCGACTGCGCGGGCGAAGCCGACCTGGCGGCCGTCGCGGTAGAGCCCCAAGACCCGGTGGCTCGCCGCGATCAACTCCTCCTGGCGCTCGCGGGCCCGCCCGTGCGCCCAGTACGAGTCCTGCGAGATGAACGCGTGGACGGCGTCGAAGTCGATCCGCTCCGGATCGTCGTCGAGCTCGAAGCCGTCGCCGAGCTCGCGCCTCACGCGCTCAACGTCCGCATCCGGAAGCCGCCGTGGTACTCGTACGACGCCGTCACGACATGGAGGGCGTCCCGGCGCGACCGCTCCGAGAGCTCGAGCCCGGCCGCGTCCGCGAGCGGCCGCGCGAGCAGCGCCTCGATCCCGGCGATGCCGTCCGCGGAGAGGGCGAGCGTCTCCGCCTGTGCCGCACAACGCGCGCACAGGGCGCCCCCCGCGCGCGGCGAGTAGCCGACGAGTGGCTCCGCCGTAGTGCCGCACTCGGCGCAGCCGGAGACATGCGGGAGGTAGCCGGAGAGCCAGAGCAGCTTGAGCTGGAAGGAGAGTGCGAGCGGGTCGAGGGACGGCCGGTCGGCAACGTGCGGCGACTCGTCGAGGAGATCGAGGAAGCGCGTGAGTGCCGAGAAGGCTCGCTCGTTCGCCTCCTGCTCGCTGAACAGCCGGAGCATCGCCTCCGACCCGATCGTCCCGACCGAGAAGCGGTAGTAGTCCTCGCGCGCGTGACTGTGCGAGCGGACGAGCTGGGCGGCGGTCACCGTCTCGAGCTCGCCGCGGCCGCGATGGAGCATGAGCTCGACGTGCGAGAGCGGCTCGAGTCTGCCGCCGAAGCGTGACGACGTCTTGCGCACCCCCTTTGCGACGGCCCCCACCCTGCCGTGGGCGCGTGTGTACAGGTGGAGGACGCGGTCGGCCTCGCCGAGCCTGATCGACCGGAGCACGACCGCCTCGGTGCTGTACGCCCTTCCGGCCATGGTGCGTTCCAGTCTAGGGACGGCTGCGGCCGGGAACACGGGCCCGGCTACGCTCGTTCTACCGCCAGATGGCACGGATCCGGATCTACACGACACGCTGGTGCGGCTACTGCGTCCGCGCCAAGACGCTGCTCGACTCGCGCGGCCTGGCGTACGAGGAGGTCGCACTCGACGACGATCCCGCGTTCCGCCAAACCGTGCACGCGGCGACCGGCGGCTGGACAGTGCCGCAGATCCTCGTCGACGACCGGCCGATCGGCGGCTACGCCGAGCTCTGGCGTCTCGACCGCGACGGTCGCCTCGACGAGCTGCTCGCCGCCTGAGTCGGCTGCTGCGGCTGACAGGTCGGGCAGTACCAGGTCGTCCGGCCGGCGATGCGCGTGCGCGCGATCGACGTCCCGCAGCGATCACAGGGCTCGCCGCCGCGCCCGTAGACGCGGAACTCGTCCTGCATCGAGCCGCCGCTTCCGTCCGGGAGCCGGTAGTCGCGCAAGGTCGAGCCCTGGCGCGCGAGGCCCTGCTCGAGCGCCCTCCTGATCCCCCGGTGGAGCCGAGGCAGTTCGTTCCGGTCGAGGCCGCCGGCCGGCCGGAGCGGGCTGAGCCGGGCCCGCCAGAGCGCCTCGTCGACGTAGATGTTGCCGAGCCCGGCGAGCGTGCGCTGATCGAGCAGCGCAGCCTTGAGCGACGTGCGGCGGCCCGCGAGCCGCTGCCCCAGCCGAGCGGCCGTGAAGAGCGCGTCGAGCGGCTCGTCCCCGACCCGCGCCTGAAGATACGGCTCCGCCTCGCCGGGCTCGAGCAGGAGCCACGTGCCGAAGCGGCGGACGTCACGATAAGCGACGTCCGAGCCGTCGTCTAGTCTGACAACAGCGCGTCGGTGTGGATCGTCCTGGAGAACTCCACCCCGAGCGTGCAGGAGGCTTCCCGTCATCCGGAGGTGAATCAGGAGAACGCGACCGCTCCCGAACCGAACAACCAGATATTTGCCGCGACGGGCAACCGTCTCCACGCGTTCCCCCTCGAGCTCTGCCGCCACCTCGGCCGGCTCGTAGGGCCGCACGAGGCGCGGGTCGTCGATCGTGACGCGCTCGAAGCGCCGCCCGACGAGTGCAGGTTCCAGTTGCCTCCGGACGCTCTCGACCTCGGGCAGCTCTGGCATGGAGCCAGCCTATTCCTCGGGCCGGCCCCGCCTGCGCCGTCGGCGCGCCAGGGTCTCTTACGGTGTCACGATCGGCTGACCGGGGATGCCGCGCGGAGCAGCCTTCCCGCCGAGCCAGCCGTTGACGGTCGCGCCGACGTCGGCGAACTCTCCCTCGTGGAGGCGTCCGGCGGCGTTCCGCCCCTCGACGTAGACGAGGAGCAGCGCATGCTCCCGCGAGTGATCTGTCGACGGCGTGGTGGGGTCACAGCCGTGGTCCGACGTCACGATCAGGAGATCACCGGGCCGGAGAGCGTCGAGCAGGTCGGGCAGGCGCCGGTCGAAGTCCTGCAGGCAGCGGTGGAAGTTGACGGGATCGTTGCGATGACCCCAGAGCATGTCGGTCTCGACGAGGTTGACGAAGACGAGGCCGTCGTCGAGCTCGCGCAGGAGGCGCTCCGTCTGCTGGATTCCCTCGATGTTCGACTTCGTCGGGAACGACTCGTCGATGTCGCAGCCGGCGAAGATGTCGCCGATCTTCCCGACGCCGTAGACCTTGTGGCCGGCTTCGCGGATCAGCGTGAGGTAGTTCGGCCGCCGCGGCTCGAGCGAGAAGTCGTGCCGGTTCGGCGTCCGGACGAAGTTCCCCGGCTCACCCGTGAACGGGCGCGCGATGACGCGGCCGACAGCGTGCTTGCCGGTGAGGATCTCCCGCGCGGCGCGGCAGCCGTCGTACAGCTCCTCCAGCGGGACGGTGTCCTCGTGGGCGGCGATCTGGAAGACGGAGTCGGCCGAGGTGTAGACGATCCACTTCCCGGTCTGCTCGTGCTCCTCCCCCAGCTCCTGGATGATCTCCGTGCCGGAGGCAGCCTTGTTGCCGAGCACCCCCCGCCCGGTCTTGTGCATGAAGGGGTCGATCACGTCGTGCGGGAAGCCGTGTGGATAGGTCGGGAAGGCCTGCGCGGTGACGACGCCCATGAGCTCCCAGTGTCCCGTCGTCGTGTCCTTGCCCTTCGACCGCTCGACGAGCCGCCCGGCCACCGCCGGCGCTCCAGGCTGCGGCGGGCAGCCTTCGAGTGGCTCCACGTTGCCGAGGCCGAGCGCCTCGAGGCTCGGCAAGTCGAGACCACGGACTGCTCGGGCGACGTTGCCCAGCGTGTCCGAGCCCTCGTCTCCGTACTGCGCAGCATCCGGCAACTCGCCGGCACCGACCGCATCGAGCACGATGACGCACGCCCTGGGCACCCGGCTATTCTAGGGACGCCCGTGTCGAACGCTCTCGGACTTCTCGCCTTTGTGGTCTACGTCCTCGCCGTCGTCGGGATAGCGGCCGGGCTGACCTGGATCGTCGTCCGGCTCACGCCGGCGAAAAAGCCGTCCAGGTCCGCCGGAAGCTAGCGGCCGGCCGGTCAAGCCGGCGCGAGCGGCAGAACGTCCGCGAGCGGCGTGTAGTCGAGGCCGTGAGCTTCCGCGACCGCCTCGTACGTCACCTTCCCGCCGAGGACGTTGACCCCGCGCCCCAGCGCGGGATCACGCGCCACTGCTTCGGCGAGCCCATACTCGGCGATCGCCTCGACGTACGGCAGGGTGGCGTTCGTGAGCGCCTTCGTGGAGGTGACGGGGACGCCTCCAGGCATGTTCGCGACGCAGTAGTGGATGATCCCGTCCACCTCGTAGACAGGGTCCGAGTGCGTCGTCGGGTGCGCGGTCTCGATGCAGCCACCCTGGTCGATCGCGACGTCGACGATGACGGCTCCGGGCTGCATCTCGGACAGCATCGGCCGGCTGATCAGCTTGGGCGCCCGCGCACCGGGAATGAGGACCGCTCCGATGACGACGTCTGCCTGCACGATCGTCTGCTCGATCTCGAGGCTCGAGGACATGAGCAGGCTCACGCGGCCGGAGAGGATCTCCTCGAGGTGCCGCATGCGGTCGATCGACCGCTCGAGTACGGTCACGCGCGCGCCGAGCCCCAGGGCGATGATCGCGGCGTTGTAGCCGACGATCCCGCCGCCGAGCACCACGACGTGTCCCGGCTGGACGCCGGGGGTTCCGGCCAGGAGCACGCCGCGGCCGCCGAGCGGCTTCTCGAGGAAGTGCGCGGCGGCTTGCGGCGCGAGCCGGCCGGCGATCTCGCTCATCGGCGCGAGTAGCGGCAGCCTGCGGTCGTCCGTCTCGACCGTCTCGTAGGCGACGGCAGCGATGCCGCTCTCGGCGAGCGCGCGCGTCAGTGGCTCGTCGGCCGCGATGTGGAGGTAGGTGAAGAGAACGAGACCGTCGCGCAGGCGCGAGTACTCGGGCTCGATCGGCTCCTTCACCTTCAACAGGAGCTCGGCGCCTTCCCAGACCTCGTCGACGGGGCCGATACGGGCCCCGGCTCGCTCGTAGTCGGCGTCCGCGAAGGCGCTTCCTTCGCCCGCGGTCGTCTCCACGAGCACCTCGTGGCCGCGCTGGACGAGCTCGCGCGCGCCCGCAGGGGTCAGCGCGACGCGATACTCGTCCGTCTTGATCTCCCTGACGACACCGATGCGCAAGGCGGAAAGACACTACCGAGCGCTGGAGGATCCCGGAGCGTCAAGGCAACTGCGCGTCTTTCGCGATGCGATGACACGCATGCGTCACGCCTGCATGGCTAGCGTCGACGCCGAGGGCGGAGGGAAGGCGGACCCCACCCAAGGGTGGGGGTGCGCTCCGGGAGCCAGCTAGCCGAGCCGCGTGTGCTCGGGGCGAGTGTGGAGGTACAGGAGGAGGCCGGCGAGCGTCTTCGCGTCCTCGATCTCCCTCAGCCGTTCCCCGACCTCGGAGAGCGGCCAGCGGACAAGCTCGAGCTCCTCGTCGGCGGCCGGCGACGGCTGACCGCGCACGACCTCCTCCGCTGCGAACAGATGCATCCGCTCACGGCAGAAGCCGGGCGTCGTCCAGAACGCGGCCAGCTCGCGCCAGTCTCCCCCGCTCAGCCCGCACTCCTCCTGCAACTCGCGCTGCGCCGTCGCGAGCGGCTCCTCCCCCGGCTCGGCCGTTCCCGCCGGCAGCTCGAGCAACCGCTTCCGCGCCGGCTCGCGCAGCTGCCGCACGAGCGTCACGCACTCCTCGTCGTCCACCGCCACGATCGCGACCGCGCCGGGATGCTCGACGATCTCGCGCTCGTGCCCGCCCCAGCGCTCGACCGTCAGGCCGAGCAGCCGTCCCTCATAGACCAGCCGCGCCTCGTCTGGTTCCACGACCCGAGGCTATCCGGCCAGGCTCGCGCCGTCCCGCGCGCCCTCGACGAGTGCCACGGTCACGTCGATCATCGCCTCGAGGTCGGCCACGGCGATTCGCTCGTCCGGGCTGTGGAACGCGTACACGCCGTGCGTGAGGTTGAGGCACCGGAGCCCCCGCTCGTTGAAGACGTTGGCGTCGGCAGCCCCACCCGAGAGCCCGTAGCGCACCTCGTGACCGCAGCGTCCGAGCGCGGCCGCCGCCAGCTGAACCACATCCTCGCTCTTCGCGAAGCGGTAGCCGCGGTACGTCTTGCGCAACTCGCTCTGCACCTCGCACTCGGTCTGGCCGGCCGCGAACGCACAGGCGTCGAGCATCTCCTGGACGACGTCGCTCAGCTTGCCCTCGTCGTGCGAGCGCGCCTCGGCGAGCAGCGTGCACTCGTCGGGGACGATGTTGCCGGCCGTGCCGCCGCGGATGACGCCGACGTTCGCTGTCGTCTCCTCGTCGACGCGTCCGAGCCGCAGGTCGGCGATCGCCTTCCCCGCAGCCTGGATCGCCGACCGCCCCTCCTCGGGCGCCATTCCCGCGTGCGCGGCGCGGCCGCGGAACGTGATCTCGAGGCCCTGCGCGGACGGCGCACCGAGGATGACCTCGCCGATCGGGCCCTCCTGGTCGTACACGAAACCGAGCCGGGCGTGCAGTCGCGTATGGTCGAACGCCGCCGCGCCGAGCAGCCCGATCTCCTCCTGCCGCGTGAACAGCAGCTCGATCCCGGCGTGCGCGAGGTTCTCGACGAGCACCCGCCGCACGCCCTCGAGCATCTGCACGACCGCCGCCTTGTTGTCGGCACCGAGGATCGTGCCGCCCGCATTCCGGATCACGCCGTCCTCGACGACCGGACGAAGCTCGCCGGAGGGCGGCACCGTGTCGAGGTGGGCGCAGAAGAAGAGCGGCGTGCCTGCCGCTGTCGGCTCGATCCGCGCGTAGACGTTGCCGAACCCATCCTCGTCCGGCTCGAGGCCTAGCCCGCCCAGGTAGCGGAGGACGACGTCGGCGGCGGCGCGCTCGGAGCCCGGAGGCGTAGGGAGCGCCGCCAGCTCGAGCAGGAGGTCGACAGCCTCGGACACGTCGCGATCGTACGCGTCGCCGTCAGGCCGCGACGCGCTCGACCGCCCGCGCCCGGGCGCGTTCGAGCGCCGCCCCGACGAAGCCGCGGAAGAGTGGCGCTGCGCGCGTCGGCCGCGACTTGAACTCCGGATGGAACTGGCTCGCGACGAACCAGGGATGCCCGGGCAACTCGACGATCTCGACGAGCCGCCCCTCCTGGAACGTCCCGCTCACGACGAGCCCGGCCTCGACGAGCCGGTCGCGGTACGTGTTGTTCACCTCGTAGCGGTGCCGGTGCCGCTCGTGGATCGTCGCCTCGCCGTACAGCTCTCGCGAGCGCGTCCCCTCCGCCACCTCGATCGCCTGCGCGCCGAGCCGCATCGTGCCGCCGAGGTCCTCGATCCCCTTCTGCTCGGGAAGCAGGTCGATCACGGGATGCGGCGTCTCCGGATCCATCTCCGTCGAGTTCGCGCCCTCGAGACCGACGACGTGGCGGGCGAACTCCGAGACGGCGACGTGCATGCCGAGGCAGATGCCGAGGTACGGGATCCCGCGCTCGCGGGCGACACGGCAGGCGAGGATCTTCCCCTCCCAGCCGCGCGAGCCGAAGCCGCCGGGGACGAGCAGGCCGTCGACGTCCTCGAGCAGGTCGGCGGCCTCGTCGTAGGACATGTCCTCCGCGTCGACCCAGCGGACGCGAACCGCGCAGCCGTGGCTCAGGCCGGCGTGCTTGAGCGCCTCGTGGACGGAGAGGTAGGCGTCCTGGAGCTTCACGTACTTGCCGACGAGCGCGATCTCGACGACCTCGTGCCGGGCCTGCATGCGCTCGAGCAGCTCGTCCCAGTCGGACAGATCCGGCTCGGGCAGGTCGAGGCCGAGCCGCTTGCCGACGAGCCGGTCGAGCCCCTCGCCTTGCAGCACGCGCGGCACCTCGTACACGTCGGCGACGTCCGGGCTCGCGACGACCGCCTCGGCGTCCACGTCCGCGAAGAGCGCGATCTTGTCCCGGATCTCCTGCGAGAGCGGCTCGTGCGAGCGGCAGACGACGATGTCGGGATGGATGCCGATGCGGCGCAGCTCGTTGACCGAGTGCTGAGTCGGCTTCGTCTTCAGCTCGCCTGCCGCCTCGATGTACGGGACGAGCGTGACGTGGATGTAGGCGACGTTCTCCGCCCCGACCTCGCGCCGCAACTGGCGCATCGCCTCGAGGAACGGCAGCGACTCGATGTCGCCGACGGTTCCGCCGATCTCCGAGATGACGACATCCGTCGGGCTCGCCTCGGCCGCGCGCCGGATCCGCGCCTTGATCTCGTTCGTGATGTGCGGGATCACTTGCACCGTCGCGCCGAGGAAGTCCCCTTTCCGCTCCTTGCGGAGGACGGTGTCCCAGACGGCACCGGCGCTGTGGCTCGCGCTGCGCAGGAAGTTCTCGTCGACGAACCGTTCGTAGTGGCCGATGTCGAGGTCGGTCTCGGCGCCGTCCTCGGTCACGAACACCTCGCCGTGCTGGAACGGGCTCATCGTGCCCGGGTCGACGTTCAGGTACGGGTCGAACTTCTGGAGCTGGACGCGCAGCCCGCGCGCCTTGAGGAGACGGCCGAGCGAGGCGGCGACGATCCCCTTCCCGAGCGCGGAGACGACTCCCCCCGTCACAAAAACGTACTTCGTCTCCCGTGCGCTCACGGGATTTCAGAGTAGCACTCGCGGTGGACGCGGCCGGCGCCGACCGGCCGCGGCGCCTCGACGGAGAGCGTCGGGTCCATCAGTTCCTCACCGGCAGACCTCTAGCCGCGCACCGCGGCAAGGAACTCCTCCCCGCCGAGCATCCGCTCGAGCTCCGCCTTGCGCTCCTCGTCTCCGAGCTGCTCGATCTGCGTGTGGGTCGGGTCGCCCGGCGTCTTGGAGACGCGGAAGTGGCGGTCGGCGAGCGCTGCGATCTGCGGCAGATGCGTGATCGTCACGACCTGTGCTCTTTCAGCCAGCCGGCGCAGCAGTCGCCCGACGGCATGCGCGGTCTCGCCGCCGATCCCCGCGTCGATCTCGTCGAAGACGAGCGTCTCCCCTCCCGCGACCGCCGCGATGGCGAGAGCGATCCGCGAGAGCTCGCCGCCCGACGCCGTCTCCGCGACGGGGGCGAACGGCAGGCCCTGGTTCGGTCGGACGAGGAAGACGGTCTCGTCGGCACCGGTCGCGCCCGGCTCGTCCCGCTCCCGCAGCTCGCACAGGAACTCGCCCTCCCCCATGCCGACGTCGCGCAGCTCCGCCGCGACGGCGTCGGCGAGGGCGGGAGCGGCCGCGTTCCGCTCCGCCCGCAGCTCGAGCACGAGCCCGTGGACGCGCTCCTCGGCCGCAGCGAGCTCGCGCGCAGCGGCCTCCGCGGGATCCGCGCCGTCCTCGAGTGCCGCAAGCTCGGCCCGCGCTTGCTCGGCCCGCGCGAGCAGCTCCTCGTAGCTCGAGCAGCGGAAGCGCCTCTTCGCCTCCGCAACGCGGTCGAGCTCCGCCTCGAGCTGCTCGAGCCGGCCCGGCTCCGTCTCCAGCGAGGCGAGAAAGGTGTTGAGATCGGACGCCGTCTCCCGCAGGCGAAGCTCGACGTCCCGCAGCTCGTCGCCCGCTCGCTGGAGCTCGGGGGCCAGCCGCTCGAGCGGCGCGACGGATCGCTCCGCGAGCGCGACCAGGCCACTCGCTCCCTCGCCGTCCTCCGGTGCGAGGGCGGCAACGGCCGCCGCGGCGCCGGCGGCGAGCTCCGCGACGTGACGGTGTCGCTCGCGCTCCGCGCGCAGCCGCTCCTCGTCCTCCGGCGCCAGCCCTTCCGTGTCCTCGACGAGCGCGCGCAGCTCGGCGAGCCGCGCCTCCGCGAGCGCCGCGTTCGCCGTCAGCTCCTCGTGGCGGCGCCGTACCGCCTGGAGCTCGCGCCAGGCCGCTCGTGCGGACGCGCGGCGGGCGAGCTGCTCCTCGCCGCAGAAGCGGTCGAGCACCTCGAGCTGGTACGAGGGCCGGGCGAGCCGCCGCTGCTCGAACTGGCCCGACATTGCCACGACGCGCTCGACTGCGGCGGCGACGTCCTCCCGCGCCGCGGCGCGGCCCCAGGCGTAGGCACGCGTCCGACCGTCGGGGAAGACGCGGCGCGAGACGAGCAGCGCGTCCTCGTCCTCGGGTCGCAGCGCATCGAGCTCCTCGAGCTCCTCGGGAAGGTCGAGCTCGGCCTCCACGTACGCCTCCTCAGCGGCGGCGCCGACGTACGAGTCGTCGCCCTTCGCGCCGAGCAGGAGGCCGAGCGCCTGCGCGAGAATCGTCTTCCCCGCGCCCGTCTCCCCCGTGATCGCGTTCAGCCCGGGCGCAAGCTCGAGCTCGGCCTCCCGGATCAGGACGAGGTTCTCGATGCGCAGCCTCCGAAGCACGACGCCGATCGTAGACCCGCGGCCCGACGCCGCCCATTGGCCGTTCGGGACAGACCTAGGACGTGAAGACCTCGCGGTAGCGCCGGAAGAAGGTCGTCTCCGGCAGCAGCGCGAGCAGGCTCTGCTCTTCCCCCAGCCTGATCGACAGCGTCCTGCCGGGCGCCAGGTCGCCGCTGCGATGCCCGTCCACGAGAACGGCGGCTCCCACGTCCAGCGTCGCGTTCCGCACCTTCAGCTCCGCCCCGCGCGGCACGACGAGCGGCCGCGCGGCGAGCGAGTGCGGAGCGATGAAGGTGATCGCCATCGCGTCGAGCCCTCGCACGAGTACCGGGCCCCCGTTCGAGAGGTTGTACGCCGTCGAGCCGGAGGGCGTGGAGCAGATCATCCCGTCACACGAGACGGCGCCGAGATCCTCCCCCGCGATCGCCCAGCGGAGCTCGACCATGCGGCCGAGGGTCGAGCTGGCCGCCACGACGTCGTTCACCCCGACGAAGCTCTGGCCGTCGAGCTCCGCCTCGAGCGTCGGCTGCTCGACGATCCGGTACTCGCCGGCGAACACCCGCACGAGATCCTGCTCGAGCCGCTCGGGCGCGATCGAGGCGAGGAACCCGACCCGGCCGAAGTTGACGCCGAGCACCGGAATGCCGGTTCCCAGCAGCCGCGCGAGCGTGCGGAGGATCGTCCCGTCGCCGCCGACTGTGACGGTGAGCTGTGCCCGCTCCGGCTCGTCGACGAGCTCGACACCCGCCTGCTCCGCGACGGCGCGCACCCGCTCGACCGCCTCGCGCACGTCGACGCGCCTGTGCGCGACGACTGCCGCGGTCTCAACCGGCGACTGCGCGCTCGATCCGCTCGTCGAGGTCATCTGGAAGGCTCGGCTGGTCTGCGTGGACGAAGTGAATGAAGATCTCCCGGTTCCCCTTCGGTCCCGGGAGTCCCGAGTCTACGACGCCGGCGACGCTCGCCCCCCATCCGGGGGCCGCCTCGGCGACCTCGCGGACGACCCGCCGGCGCACCCCGTCGTCCCGGACGACTCCTCCCTTCCCCACGTCGGCACGACCCGCCTCGAACTGCGGCTTCACGAGCACGACCGCCTGCCAGCCCGGCGCGCACAGGCGCAGGACGGGAGGGAGCGCGAGCCGCACCGAGATGAAGGAGACGTCGCAGACGGCGAGCTGCGGGGGAAACGGCAGCTCGGCGAGCGTGCGCGCGTTCGTGCGCTCGAGCACGGTGACGCGCGGATCGGTGCGCAGGCGCGGGTGGAGCTGCCCGTAGCCGACGTCGAGGGCGATCACGCGTGCGGCGCCGCGCTGGAGGAGGACGTCGGTGAACCCTCCCGTGGAGGCGCCGACGTCGACGCAGTCGAGCCCGCGGGGATCCACCCCCAGGCCGTCGAGCCCATGCGCGAGCTTCTCTCCTCCCCGGGAGACGTACGGCGGCGGCCGCTCGACCGAAAGGTCGGCGTCCTCGTCGACCTGCTGGCCCGGCTTGTCGTAACCGCGCACGAGGCCGGCCATCAGGAGCGCCTGCGCCTGGGCACGGGACTCCGCGAGCCCGCGCTCGACGAGGAGGACGTCGAGACGCTTCTTCATTCTCCCGGCCGCACCAGCCCCGTCTCGTAGGCGAGGACCACCGCCTGCGCACGGTCACGCAGGCCGAGCTTCGAGAAGACCCGGTTCACGTGCGTCTTCACGGTCGCCTCACTCACGACGAACTCCCCCGCGATCTCCGAGTTCGAGAGGCCACGGGCGATCAGCGTCAGCACCTCACGCTCGCGCACCGTCAGCTCGGCCAACGCCGCCGGCGCCTGCCCCGGCGGCGGGCGACGGACGAACTCCTCGACGAGCCGTCGGGTGATCGACGGCGCGAGCAGCGCCTCCCCTGCCGCGACCGTCCGGACGCCCTCGGCGAGCCGTGCTGGGGGCACGCTCTTGAGCAGAAAGCCGCTCGCGCCCGCGAGCAGCGCCTCGTAGACGATCTCGTCCTCGTCGAAGGTCGTGAGGACGAGCACGCGCGAGGCCAGTCCCTCCCCGACGATGCGTCGTGTCGCCGTAATGCCGTCGAGCTCCGGCATCCGCACGTCCATCAGCACCACATCCGGCCGCAACGAGCGGACGAGCTCGACGGCCTCGCGCCCGTTCTCGGCCTCGCCCACGACCTCGAGGTCGTCCTGCGCCTCGAGGATCAGCCGGAAGCCGCCCCGAACGAGTGCCTGGTCGTCGGCCAGGAGGATGCTCGTCAACCGGCCCGTCCGAGAGGCAGCAGAGCCCGGACTGCGAACCCGCCGGTCTCGCGCGGGCCCGCGTCGAAGGTGCCGCCGAAGATCCCGACGCGCTCGCGCATCCCCACGAGCCCGTGTCCCCCCTCGCGTGCGTCGAAGTGCCGTCCATCGTCGGTGACCTCGACCTCCAGGTCGGACTCCCCGTAGCGGATCGTGACGACGGCAGGCGCCCCGCCCGCGTGCTTGAGCGCGTTCGTCAGCGCCTCCTGGACGACCCGGTAGGCCGACAGGTCGACGCCGAGTGGCAGCGGCCGCGGCTCGCCCTCGACGCACAGATCGACCCGGAGCCCCGCGTCCCGCACCTGTCCGACGAGCCGCTCGACGTCGGCGAGGCCCGGCTGCGGCGCGAGGCCGAGCTCCGCGTGGTCCTCGCGCAGGACGCCGACCAGCCGCTTCATCTCGACGAGTGCCTGCCGGCCCGCCTCCTGCACGGCTCTCACCGGCTCGAGCGCGCGGGCCGGATCGACCCGGAGCATCTCCTCGGCAGCGCCCGCCTGCACGGTCATGACCGACATCGTGTGAGCGATCACGTCGTGGAGCTCGCGGGCGATGCGTGCGCGCTCCGAGGCGACCGCTTCGCGGCGCTCGAGCTCGAGCTCGCGGCTGCGCGCCTCGGCTGCCCGCAGGCTGCGGGTGCGCGCGCCGAAGGCGACGCCGAGGATCCCGGGAGTCAACACGAGGCCGCCGATGTAGGGAAAGTCGGTGCCGCCCCAGTGGTCGGTGCCGCGCAGCGCGTCGACGCCCATCGAGACCCAGACGCCGCAGACGAGCAGCGTGAGACCGATGATCGCCCGCCGCCGATCCTCGTAGGCGCCGATCGACCACGAGGCGAGGAAGGCCGCCATCACCGGGGCCACAGCGGTGTGCATGGACATCCCGGCCGCCGTCTGCCCGAGCATCGCTGCGACAAGGACGAGGGCGACCGGGATCGGGAACGGCCGCCGCCAGATGAGGGCCAGCCCCGCGACCACCATCAGCGGGGCGACGACCGCGGTCGGACGGAGGTTCTCCACCCACACCTCGCCGACCATCCAGGCCGTCAGGGCGAGCGCGATCGCGATGTCGAGCTTCTTCACGGGGGCAACGTACCGCGCTGCCGCCCGAACTTCATCCACCCGCCGGTCGATCGCGAATCAACCCGCGCGCCGACGACACGGGCGCTCGAGCTCCGTACGGTCGGCTGCGTCAGTTCCACGATCGAAGGAGGCTTACATGACGCTCTACAAGACCATGTCCGGCATCGGTGTCCTCGGGGCCTGCCTGCTCGGCCTCAGCTACCCCTTCCGCAACGACGAGCACGGCTTCCGCTGGATCCTCGGCGGGATCGGCTGGTTCGGCTTCATGGCCTGTGTACTCGCGCTGATCGTCCTTGCGCTCGTCGCCCTCGGCCGCACCATCCGCCACCGCACGACGGCTGCCTAGACGGTGCGCACCGCGAGGCTGTCGACGATCTCCCGCAGGACGCTCGTGTCCGCCTCGACCTCCGCCAGCCGCGCCCGCGCGCGCTCCGCCGCCTCGTCCGCGAGGCGGCGGGCGCCGTCGAGGCCGTGCTCGCTCACGTACCCGTCCTCGTCGAGGATGTCGTCGACGATCTGGAACAGGAGGCCGAGCTCGTCGGCGAACGCGCGCCACGGCGCCTGCTTCTCCTCCGGCAGCCCGGCCGCCCAGAGCGCCATCGTCACCGACGCGTAGAACAGCCTGCCCGTCTTCAATCGGTGCACCGCGGCGAGGTCGTAGCCCTCCACCATCGTGTCGAGGTACTGGCCGCCGATCATCCCGAGCGTCGCCTCGGCGAGCTCGCGCGCGACCGCGGAGCTCTCGTAGCGCGTCGCGAGCCGGAGCGCCTCGCCGAGCAGCGCGTCGCCCGCGAGCACGCCGACCCCCTCGCCGAACTTCTTCCAGGTGGAGGGGTGCCCGCGGCGCTCCGCGTCGTCGTCCATCGCCGGGAGGTCGTCGTGGACGAGCGAGAAGGTGTGGACGAGCTCGATCGCCAGCGCGGCCGGCAGGACCTGCTCGGCCGGGGCGCCGAGCGCCTCTCCGACCGCGAGCGCGATCACCGGCCGGACGCGCTTGCCTCCCACCTCGAGCGAGTAGCGGACCGACGTCGCCTGCCCGTGCAGCTCGGGCCAGAGCTCGAGCCGCTCGAGCCGCTCCTCGACGAGCGTCCGCAGCTCCTCAGGACTCTGCATCGACCCCCGTGCCCTCCCCGCCGGCCGGCGGCTTGGCCGGCGACGCTTCCAGCTCTGCCGCCCGCTGCGCCCGCGTCGAGCTCCTCCTCGACGGCCTTCGCGAGCTCCGAGAGCTCGCCGAGCAGCTCGATCGCCCGCTCGGGCGAACCTCCCGTCGCCCTCCGAGAGCTGCTCGAGCTCCGCGCGCACCGCCTCGACCCGCGCCAGCAGCTCCTCCGCCCGCGTCAACGCATCTTCGCCGCTCACTTCTGCTCCTCCCGCACGACCCTGCCCAGGATTCCGTTCACGAGTTTCCCTGCGTCCTCGGATGCATACCGTTTCGCGAGCGTCACCGCCTCGTCGAGCACCACCTCGACCGGCACCTCACCCTCCCCGAGCTCCTCGAGCGCGACGCGGAGGACGTTGCGCTCGACGGCGCCGAGCCGGTCGGCCGTCCAGTCGTCGGACACCGCCGTGATCCGGGCGTCGAGCGTCTCGGCGTGCTCCGTCACCGCCTGCGTGAGCCGGCGCGTGTACTCGTCGACCTCCCCCTCGTAGAGGGAGCCGAGCGGCCTGCCCGTGACGTCCCACTGGAAGAGCATGAACACCGCCGCCCGGCGCGCCTCGCGACGGCTGACAGCGGTCATGCGCGCTCCTCGCCGTCGCCCGCTCCCGGCCGGCGGAGCCGGCCTCCGCGTGGGCCTGGCGCCGCTGACGGCACGGTGCCTGCCGGGCCTGTACCTCCGCTTCTCATGCGCGGTCGAGCTCCTCCACGAGAATGTCGACCGCGTCCACCTCGACCTCGCACATCGTCGCGAGCGCGTCCGCCACCTGCTGCTGCACGGCGCGGGCGACCTCGGGCACGACTCGCCCGTAGGCGACGGCGAGCTGGAGGTCTGCGCGCGCTTGCCCGCCGGCGAGCTCCACGCCGAGCCGCCGCCGCCCCTTCCGCAGTCGCGCCCCGTCCACCGAGGACACGGCCTGCCGCACGATGCCGGTCAGCGCCGCCTCGCTCAGGCGCACTGCACCGCCCTTCTCCTCGACGAGAACCCGCGTCACGACCCGGCGAGCGCGGGCAGGCGTGCCCCCGCCTCCTCGAGGAACGAGGTCGAGTACTCGCCGCTCCGGAACTCCTCGCTCGCGAGGATGTCGAGGCAGGCCTCCCGCGTGGTCGGCACGCCGACGACCTCGAGCTCGCCGAGGGCCCGGCGCGCCCGCGCGATCGCCGCCTCGCGCGTCTCGTCCCGAACGACGACCTTCGCGATCAGCGAGTCGTAGTGCGGCGAGATGACCGTCCCGTCCTCGACGAAGGTGTCGACCCGGACGCCGGGGCCGAGCGGCGGCCGGAAGCGCTCGATCCTTCCCGGCGCCGGCGCGAAGTCGTGCGTCGGGTCCTCGGCGTTGATCCGAAGCTCGATCGCGTGGCCGTTGCGGGGTGCCCGCCCCGTCAGCGGCAGCGGCTCGCCGCTCGCGACCCGCACCTGCAGCCGAACGAGGTCGAGGCCGGTCACCGCCTCCGTCACGGGATGCTCGACCTGGAGGCGCGTGTTGACCTCGATGAACGAGAACGACCCGTCCGGGCCGACGAGGAACTCGAACGTTCCCGCGTTGCGGTAGCCGAGATGCCGGCAGGCGCGCTCCGCCGCCGCCTCCATCTCCTCCCGCAGCTCGGCGTCGAGGGCGGGTGACGGCGTCTCCTCGATCAGCTTCTGGTGGCGCCGCTGGATCGAGCACTCGCGCTCGCCGCACGTGAGGACGCCGCCGTGCCGGTCGCAGATCACCTGGATCTCGACGTGGCGGGCGGGCGCAATCACCTTCTCGACGTAGAGCGTCCCGTCGCCGAACGCCGCCTGCGCCTCGGCCGATGCCCGCTCGTACAGGCTCGCGAGCTCGGCGGGATCCTCGACGCGCCGCATGCCGCGGCCGCCGCCGCCCGCCGCCGCCTTGAGCAGCACCGGGAAGCCGAGCTCCTCCGCCGCCGCGCGTGCCGCGTCGGGGCCTGCGGCACCCTCCGTGCCCGGCACGAGCGGCACGCCGGCCGCGCGCATCTCGGCCTTCGCGCGTGCCTTGTCGCCCACCCGTTCCATCACGTCCGCCGAGGGGCCGATGAAGACGAGGTCGTGCTCCTCGCAGGCGCGCACGAACTCGGCGTTCTCGGAGAGGAAGCCGTAGCCGGGGTGGACGGCCTCGCAGCCGGTCGTGCCCGCGGCCGCGACGAGAGCCGGGATGCTGAGGTAGCTGTCGGCTGCCGGGGGCGGGCCGACCCGCACCGCACGGTCGGCGAGCCGGACGTGGAGCGCGTGCTCGTCCGCGGTCGAGTAGACGGCGACCGCCTCGACGCCGAGCTCGTGCAGCGCCCGGATCACGCGGACGGCGATCTCGCCGCGGTTCGCTACGAGGACACGGTTGAACACGGCCGAGAGTCTACGGTCCGGCCGTGGACGTCCCCGAGGGCGACAGCCTGCCCGCCGTGCATCGTGAGAGATGATGCGACCGGCAGGTTCCGACACTGAGCGCTCTCGAGCAAGCGTGACATTGAGTTCGGGAATGTCCCTCGGCGGGTCGCTCGTTAGCCTTGTGACCGTGATCTCGGTAGTCCGTAGAGAGCTTCGGAAGCCCGGCCGAGGCTGGGCACTTCTCATCGCCCTCGGGATCATTGTGGCCGTGTTCGCTAGCTGGAACTATGCGCCATCTGGATCGGGGTGACAGTCGTGCTCGCCATGGTGCGCACGCCGGAAAGAGTCGTCGCGCCTCTAGCGGCGGAACAGTGGACTGCGCGAGTGTCATCGCGTGCGTCAACTCCGACGGGTGACGCGCATGCGGATCGTGAGATCGTCAGCGGATGACGTCGTCAGTGTCCGGACTCATGGTCCAGACCCACGGTCAGCTGCGCGAGTGTGCGACGAAGACACCGCTGCAGCGAGCAGCCGCGATCCCCGACCTTCCAAGATCGCTCCGACTTACCCCGAAGCGCATCGACGGCCGGCGGCTTCCGCGGGCAGTCACGTCTTGACAGCCTACGCCGGAGTGGAACTGGCGAAGCCATGCTGGCCTGGGCCAGCGTCCTCTCCCCCGCAGCAGCTCGATCCGAGAGGCCGGAGGCCAAGGCAGCCGCGCAGCGGCGACTTGGCCGCAGGCTCTCCCCGCTCCCCGGCGCGCGCCGAAGGCGCCCGCCGCGGCGGGCAACGAGCCTTCAGCACGGAGCGCGCCGGAACCGCGCTTCCGGCGCGCGGAGTTCCTTCAGCAGCGAGCGAAGCGCAGCTTCGCGAGCTACAGCGCCGGCCGGCCGGCGAGCGGCTCGAGCTCGAACAGGAGCTGTCCGAACTCCACGGGCGCCGCGTTCTCGACGTGGATCGCGCGGACGACGCCCTCGAGCTCCGTCTTGACCTCGTTCATGAGCTTCATCGCCTCGAGGATGCAGAGCGTCTGTCCCGGCCCGACGACGTCGCCGACCTCGACGAAAGGAGGCGTATCCGGTCCGGAAGCGCGGTAGAACGTCCCGACCATCGGCGACTCGACACGGAAGAGCGTCCCGCTGATGGGTGCGGTGCCCAACTCGAGATCGGGCACGTCGGGTGACGCCTCCTCCGCTGCACCCGCCGGGAGGTCCGGCGTCGAGCGGACGGAGATCCGCATACCGTCCTCCTCGATCGTGACCTCGCCGATGCCCGACTCCTGCACGATCCGGACGACCTCCCGGATCCGCTCGGCACGGCCCTCTTCCAGCGCGGCGAGCTCGGCGTCGCGCCGGCCACGGCTGCGGATGCCTCGCAGAAGCGGCTCCGCGTCCTCACCGAAGAGGCCGAGCAGCAGCAGCTCCTCCTCGCTCGCGGCCATGCCCTCGGCCCGCTCGCGGAGCTCGGCGAGCGGCGGCGCCACGTTCTCCTTCGTGTCCGGGTCGGTCGTGAGCTCGACGAGTCGGACGAGGGCGGGATCGACCGGGGCCGGCGGCGCGCCGAATGCACCGGAGACGAGGCTGCGAACCTCGTCCAGCACCGGCTGGTAGCGGCTGGCCGAGAGGACGTTGAGGAGCGCCTGCGTGGCGAGCACGTGCCCGATCGGTGCGGCGAGCGGCGGCCATCCCGTCTCGGCCCGGACCCGGTCGAGCTCCGCGAGCACCTCGTCGAGCCGGTCGGCGGCGCGCTCGGCCCTCAGAGCGTGCTCGACGCCGGCGACGACGCTCGCGGGCATTTCGTGCCGTGCGGCGAGAACGGCGATGCGCGGCACGAGCGGCGTCACGAGCTCGTCCCCGATGTGCTCGTCGACGAGGTCGGTGGCCCGCCACAGCGCCTCGACGTCGACTCCGGGGTCGAGCCCGGCTCCGGCGAGCGCCTCGGCAAGGGCCTCGCCCGAGACGCGATGGAGCGTCAGCGCGAGCGGGTAGATCGCGCACGCGATCAGCTCGGCGCCCGCCTTCGCGGCGGCGAGGGTGGCCGCGAGAGCGCTGCCGCCGGCGCCCTGGAGGTAGACCCCGACCGGGAGGCCGCTCGCGTCGGCGAGCGCGCGCACGAGCTCCTCGGCCGTGTGCGGCTGCAGCGAGCCGGTCGGATCGTGGAGGAGGACGCGCACCGCGCCGAGCTCGGGGAGCAGCCGCGCCCGCTCGATCAGCGTCTCGATCTCCCCCGTGCGGCCGGGACTGTAGACGAGCCCCGCCTCGAACTCGCGCTCGGCCGCCGCGACCGCCTCCGCCGCCTCCCGCAGGTTCGAGACGTCGTTGAGCGGGTCGTGCAGCCGGAAGACGTCGATGCCGTTGGCAGCGGCAGACGCGATGAAGCGGCGGGCGAAGTCGGCGTCGACAGGACGGGAGCCGACGAGGAAGCGACCGCGCAACGCGAGCCCGAGCGGCGTCTCGACCCGTGCCTTGAGCGCCCGGATCCGCTCCCAGGGGCTCTCGACGCCGCGCTTGACGGCCGCGTCGAAGCAGCCGCCGCCGGAGACCTCGAGGTAGGCGAAGCCGGCGCCGTCGAGGATCTCGGCGAGGCGGAGCTGCTCGGCGGCGGGAACACGCCTGGCGAGCGGCTCCTGCCCGAGCAGGCGGATCGTCGTGTCGGCGAGGGACGGCACGCGCGGAGCCTAACTCGCGGACGCTTCGCGTCCGCTCGTTGGTGAACGAACTCCGCCGGCGGGAGAGCGCGGTCTCCCGCCGGGTTCGTGCAGAGACCCTGCTTGCCTCGACGTGCAGCACGCCTCGTTCGTGAGCGGCCGGTCGCGACCTCGCGGCCGGGACCGGCGGCGCTCCCGTCGGCGCGGCCGTAAGCCGGCTCCGCCAGGCTTACGCCCCCGCTGCGCACAGCGGCGCTGCACGACACGTCACAGGTCGAGGCGAAGGCCGGAGCTCGTTAGGCAGGAACTTCTGCTCGGGCGGCTTCCGCGGCGCCGAGTCGGTCGAGCCACGGCTTCGCCTCGAGGCGCGCGAAGGTCTCGCGGGCTTCCGCGAGCAGCCGCGCCGCCTCCGCCGTGCGGCCGAGGAGCTCGGCCTGCTCGAGCTGCACGACCGCCAGCCAGAAGGGCAGGTCGAGTTCGTCGGAACTGCGTTGCCGCCGTCGCCAGGGCCGCCGGGTCGCCGTCGAGCCGCCCCCGGCACCGCTGCGCCTGCGCGACGAGGAACGGCGGCCGCAGGCCCGGCGGCGTGCCGTCGACGAGCGCGAGCAGCTCGTCGACCGCCTCCCGCCTGCCGAGGGCGAGCGCCGCATCGACCGCGTGGACGAACGCCTGCTTCACCTGCTGGCTGCCGATTCCCCCGTGCCCGCTCGCGAGCTCGATCGTCTCGAGGCCGGTGGTGAGCACGTCCTCGAGGCGTCCCTCCGCCCGGCGCAGAGCCGTCACTGCGGCGCCGTACGAGCCGCGCTCCTGGAGGTCCTTCGTCTCGACCAGGCCCGGGTAGAGCGACAGGAGACGCCGCGCCTCGTCGACCTCGCCGCGGTGGATGCGGATCTCGAGCACGCCGCTCAACAGGCTGAGCGTGACCGCGCCCTCGAGCCGGTCCTCGGGGATCTCGGCAGCCGTGGCCAGAGCCTCGTCCCAGCGGCCGAGCATGTACAGGACGTAGGTGATCTCTGCGAGGTGCGCCCACTCGCCCGGGCGCGAGCCCCGGCGCCGGTTGAGGGCGAGGCCCTCGGCCAGGTAGCCGAGCGCGCTCTCGTAGCGGTCGCGGTGGAACTCCCGGTCGGAGAGGTTGAAGAGCGCCGCTCCCGCGGCCTCGAGGTCGTGCTCGAGCGCGATCGCGAGCCCCTGCTTGAGGAAGGCGACCGACTCCTCGGGACGGTTCTGTGCCAGCGCGACGATCGACCTGTTGGTGAACGCCTGGGCGAGCACCTCGGCCGAGCCGAGCGACTCCGCGATCGAGGCGGCCTGCTCGAGTCGCTCCCGTGCGAGATCGAGCTCCCCCACGAAGGCATACGCGCCACCGAGGCGTACCGTCAGCTCGGCGAGATCCTCGTCCGGCTCGTCCCCCGACAGCACCGCATAGGCGCCCTCCAGCCGCTCGAGCGCGTCGTCCATCTTGCCCTGCCAGCGCTCCGCGATCGCGAGCCGCGACGAGACGCGTGCGGCGGCGTGCGTCTCCCCCTCTGCCTCGTAGAGCTCGACCGACCGGCGGAAGAGGCGCTCGGCGGCCTCCAGGTCGGCCGCGCGGATGGCGAGCATCCCGGCGCGGGCGAGCAGCTCCGCGCGCGTCGGGGCCTCCTCGGTCAGTGCGACCGCCTGCTCCAGGTAGCGCTGGGCCTCGCCGGCTGCGGCCAGCGACTCGGCGCGGTCTGCTGCACGAACGAGCGCGTTGCGTGCCTTCTCCCGGATCTCGGCCGAGTCGCCGGCCTCCGGGGCGGCCTCGTAGGCATCGCGGTAGTGCGCGGCGACGACCTCGACGATCTCGTCCTCGTCCGCGAAGCTCGCCTCCAGATGGGCGGCCGCCGTCAGGTGGCGGGCCTGCCGCTCGTGCTTCGAGAGCGTCTCGTAGGCGACGTGGCGTACGAGATCCTGGAGGAACCCGTACTGGCCGTGCTCGGGGGAGCGCGCATCGGTCTGCAGCCCGAGCACCTCCTTGCGGACGAGCGAGGTGAGCAGCGGCTCGAGCGCCTCGGCAGACCCCCCGCACAGCGCGGCCAGCCCGTCGCGCGTGAACGTCTTGCCCAGTACCGCCCCGTCCTGGAGCAGCCGCCGCTCCTCCGGGGAGAGGCCGTCGAGGCGTGCGGCGATCAGCGCGTGCAGCGTCTCGGGCACCTCGAGCTCGCCGATCTCCCCGGCGGGACGGTAGACCGACCCCTCCTGCGCGAGCATGCCCCGGTCGAGCAGCATCCGCACCGTCTCGACCGCGTACAGCGGCACGCCCTCGGCCCGGGCGAGGATCCGGCCGCGGACGGTCTCCGGCAGGCCCGGAACGAGCCCGTCCAGCAGCTCCTCCATCGCCGGCTCGGAGAGCGGCTCGAGGAAGAGCGAGGTGAAGTTGCGCAACCCGGCACCCCAGGTCGGCCGCCGCTCGAGCAGCTCCGGCCGCGCCAGCGTGATCACGTAGATCGGATGGTCGCGAGACCACTCGAGCAGGTACTCGACGAAGTCGAGCAGCGACGCGTCCGCCCATTGCATGTCCTCGAACGCCAGCACCGTCGGGTACACCTCGGCGAGGCGCTCGAAGAACAGCCGCCAGGCGGCGAACAGGTCCTGCCGGTCGCGCACCTCGTGCTCGGCCAGCCCGAGCAGCTGGGCCAGCCGCGGCTCGACGAAGGCGCGCTCCTCCGGGTCGGGGACGTGCTCGGAGACCGCCGCGCGCAGCTTCTCCAGCGCCGTCGATTGCTCCTCCTCCTCGGCGATCCGGCAGCGCATCCGCACCATGTCCGCCAGCGCCCAGTACGTCACGCCGTCGCCGTAGGACAGACAGCGGCCGCGATGCCAGTAGGTCAGCTGCGGCAGCCCGTCGAAGTACTTGTAGAACTCCCAGCCGAGCCGCGACTTGCCGATTCCGGCGATCCCCGTGATCGAGACGAGGCCGGCCTTCCGGCTCTCCGCGCTCGTGTGGAAGAGCTCCTTGATCTGGCGCAGCTCCCGGTCGCGGCCGACGAACGGCGCCTCCAGCCCCTCCGACTTCAGCGCCCCGCGAGCCCCGGAGACGACCCGCAGGGCCCGCCACAGCGGCGTGAGGCCCTCCTTGCCCTTCAGCTCGTGCGAGCCGGCATCCTCGTAGACGACCGTCTGCTCGGTCGCCCGCCGCGTGGACTCCCCGACCAGCACCGTCCCCGGCTCGGCGACCGACTGGATCCTCGAGGCGGTGTTGACGAGGTCGCCCGCGACCATCCCCTGCCCCTCCGCGCCCAGCGTCACCGCCGCCTCGCCGGCCAGGACGCCGGCCCGGGCACGGAGTCCGGGGGCGCCCACCTCGTCGCCCAGCGCGCTCACCGCCGTGACCAGGTCCAGCGCCGCGCGCACCGCCCGCTCGGCGTCGTCCTCGGTCGCCACCGGCGTCCCCCACACCGCCATCACGGCATCTCCGATGAACTTCTCCACCGTCCCGCCGTACAGCTCGATCAGCCGCCGGCACGAGTCGAAATACCGCGACAGCAGCTCCCGCGTGTCCTCCGCATCACGGCTCTCCGACAGCGGCGTGAACCCGACCAGGTCGGCGAACAGCACCGAGACCAGCTTCCGCTCCGCAACGGGGACGGCGGCCGGGGAGGGTGCGGCCGCCTCGGCCTCGAGCCTGCTGCCGCACTCGCCGCAGAAGCGCTCGCCGGGCTCGTTCACCGCTCCGCAGGATGGGCACAGGGCCGCCAGTCCTTCCCCGCACTGCGCGCAGAACTTCCTTCCCTCACGATTCTCCGCACCACAGCTCGCGCACAGGGTCATGTGCGAAGCCTAGAACGCGCACCTCGCCGCACCAACCCGAGCAACGACTGCAGGAGGGCCAGGAGCTCTTACGCGCGCGAGATGTAGCGACCCTCGCGCGGGTCGACCTTGAGCCGGTCGCCGACGTTGACGAACATCGGCACCTGGACGACCGCGCCCGTCTCGAGCGTCGCCGCCTTCGTCACGTTCGAGACGGTGTCGCCCTTGACGCCCGGCTCCGTCTCGACGACCTCGAGCTCGACCGAGGACGGCAGCTGCACACTCGCGGGCTGACCGTTCACCGCCAGCACCTGCAGCGAGGCGTTCGGCTGCATGTAGGGCAGCTCGTCGGCGAGGTCGGCGTGCGGGAGCGAGAACTGCTCGAAGCTCTCCTCGTCCATGAAGTGCACGTCGGAGCCGTCGTCGTAGAGGTACTGGACGTTCTTCGTCTCCGTGTGGACGCGCGCGAACTTCTCGCCGGCCCGGAACGTCCGGTCGACGACGGCGCCCGCGTCGAGGCTCTTGAGCTTCGTCCGGACGAACGCGCCGCCCTTGCCCGGCTTGACGTGCTGGAACTCGACGATGCGCCAGACCTTGCCGTCCAGCTCGATGTGCATCCCGTTCTTGAAGCTGTTCGTGTCGACCGTCTCGGCCACGGCGAGCAGGGTAGCGAGCGAGACCTTCGGTCTCGCTCGCTGGGTGAAGGAACGAGGGCCGGGGAGAGCGTGGTCTCCCCGGCCCTCGTGCGGTAAGGCTTGTTTGGGTTGGGGTGGGTGGAGCGTTGTGTTTGTGTCGCGTGGGGGCAGGCCGCCTACCGGCGGCGTGCCCGCCCGCGACGGTTTCGGCGGCGTCGTAACCACGGGTTACGCCGCCACCCGGCGCCACGGTAGGGGTCTAGCGCTTCAACCACGCTCGGCGCGCCTTTGGCCGGAGCGTACGCGGTACGCGTACGTGGAGGCCGGACCGTGCTCGCGCCGGCCTCTGCCGCGCGCGAGCACACAGGGCACCGGTCCCGTCCAGACAACCTCCAAGACAAACAGTACGGAGCGCGCCCGAGACCGCGCTCTCGGGCGCGCGGAGTTCCGCTATCCAGCGGGCGAAGAGCGAAGCACTTCGCCGAGCTATGAGACGGTGACGAGCTCCTTGGTGAATCGGACGGGGTTCTCGATCCCGTCCTCGGTCACGAACACGTCGTCCTCGATCCGGATGCCGAAGCGGCCGGCCACGTAGATCCCGGGCTCGACGGTCACGACGTTGCCGGCGGCGAGCGTGTCACGGCTCTCGGTCGAGAGGCGCGGCGACTCGTGCACGTCGAGGCCGAGACCGTGCCCGAGCCCGTGTCCGAAGGTGCCGGAGAATGCGCTCTCGTCGATCACGCGCCGGGCCGCCGCGTCCACGTCGACGCCGCCGACGCCGGCGCGGATCGCGTCGAGCCCCGCCTGCTGGGCGGCGAGGACGACGGCGTACGCCTCCCGCAGCTCGCCCTCGAGCTCGCCCGTGGCGAGGGTGCGCGTGTAGTCGGAGACGTAGCCGCCGACGCGGCAGCCGGTGTCGATCACGACGAGCTCCCCCGGGCCGATCGTGCGGTCGCCCGCGCGAGCGTGCGGCCTGGCGCCGGTCGGGCCGGAGCCGACGATCGACTCGAAGGCGACCTCCTCGGCTCCCTCCTCGTGGAAGAGGCGGGCGATGTCCCAGGCGACGTCGCGCTCCGGCCGGCCGACGAAGCGCACCTCCTCGACGAGACGCCCGAACATGCGGTCGGTGACCGCGCACGCCTGCCGGATCGCGGCGAGCTCCTCCTCGTCCTTGACGGCACGGAGCGCCTCGACGACGCCTTTCCGTGGGACGAGGTCGGCGCCGCCCGCCCGCAGCTGCTCCGCGAGCGACCAGGGAAGGACGTTCGCCTCGAAGCCGACCGGTCCCTCCAGCTCCTCCGCCAGCCACCCGATGAGCGAACGCCTGGTCTCGACGGTCTCGACGCCCTCGACGGCCTCGGCGGCCTCGATGTACCGGAAGTCCGTGAACAGCCGCACCCGCTCGGGCTGGACGAGGAGCGCGGCGTTCGAGCTCTCGAAGCCCGTGAGGTAGAGGATGTTGACCGGGTTCGTGACGAGGAGCGGCTCCTCGAGGAGGTCCCGCAGCCGCGCGAGCCTGTCACCCACGGACGTAATGCTCCTTGAGGAACTCGAGGGCGTGCCGGTAGCCGTCGGGGCCTTCGCCGACGAAGCGGACGGAGACGAGGTCCGAGACGACGGAAAGCCTCCGCCACTCCTCCCGCTCGTCGACGTTCGAGAGGTGCACCTCGACGATCGGGATCGTGAGTGACTCGAGCGCGTCGTGGATCGACCATGCGTAGTGCGTCCAGGCGGCAGGGTTGACGACGACCCCGTCGACGCTCCCGTACGCGTCGTGGCACCACTTGACGAACTCGCCCTCGTCGTTCGTCTGGCGGCACTGCACCGTGAGCTCGAGCTCTCGCGCCCACCGGTAGATGCGGCTCTCGAGCTCGGCGATCGTCAGGCCGCCGTAGAGCTCCGGGTCGCGGCGTCCGATCACGTCCAGGTTGACCCCGTTCAGGACCAGGATTCTCACGCGATCAACCTATCGAGTTCGCGCCGCACGTCGGCCTCGGGTACGGCGACATCCCACCGCGGCCCGTCGTCGCCGAGGAGGACGAGCCGCAGCTCGCCGGCCCGGGCCTTCTTGTCGCGCCGCATCGCCTGCCAGGCGCGCTCCCGCTCCACGCGCGCCGGCCGCGGGCGCAGCACCTCCTCCACCGTTGCCGTCTCGCGGCCGGAGAGGCGGAGGGCGGCGAGCAGACCGAGCGCGACGGCGCGCCCGTGCGTGAGGCCCTCGTACCCGGCGGCGGCCTCGAGCGCGTGGGCGAAGGTGTGGCCGAGGTTCAGGATCGCGCGCTCGCCGCGCTCGCGCGGGTCGCGGAGGCAGACGGCGCACTTGAACGCCGCGCAGCGGCGCACGAGCTCGTCGTCCGGCAGCTCCCAGAGCGGCTCGCCCGCGAGCAGGCCCGTCTTCACGACCTCGGCCATCCCCTCCAGACGCTGTTGCTCGGGCAGCGTCTCGAGCAGCGCCGGGTCGACCACCGTCCGCACCGGCCAGTGGAAGGCGCCGACGAGGTTCTTGCCCTGCGGGAGGTCGATCGCCGTCTTGCCGCCGATCGCCGCGTCCACCTGCGCGACGAGGCTCGTCGGCACGGGCACCCACGCGATCCCGCGCAGGTAGACGGCGGCCGCGAACCCGGCCGCGTCGGTCGTGCAGCCGCCGCCGAGCGCGGCGATCGTGCCCGCGCGGTCGAGGCGGAGCTCCTGCCAGACCAGGTCGAGGGCCGTCAGCGTCTTCGCCGCCTCGCCCGGCGGCAGCTCGTGCATCTCCGCCAGCCGCGGTCCGAGCGCGAGCTGTGCCTCCATGCCGTGGATGCCGGCGACGTGCGGGTCCGAGACGAGGGCGATCGGCCCCTCGCCCGGCACGAGCCCGCCGAGCCGCTGCAGCGCGCCGCGCTCCACGCGGACACCCGCGGCTGCGAGGACCACGTCGTCCGCGTCGCGCACGACGAGATCGGCGACCTCCGCGTAGAGCGGCGCCCGCCGGTCGTAGAGGGCGAGGAAGGCCGCCTTCTCCTGCGCGAGCGGCCGGCCGGAGCCGCCGACCCGCTCCCAGGCGGTCTCCGGGTCCACGGGGAGGTGAACGGTCACGGCGTGGTCGCGGAGCGCCCTGCGCACGGGCTCCTGCGTGACGGCGCCGCCGCCGAGCGCGAGCACCGAGGGCGCCTGAGAGCGCAGGGCCTCGACCGTCGCCGCCGCCTCGCGCACACGGAACGACTCCTCTCCCTCGGCCGCGAAGAAGCTCGCGATCGAGGTCTCGAGCGAGAGCTCCACCTCGCGGTCGAGGTCTCGGAACGGCCGCCCGACCCGTCGCGCGACCTCCTCTCCGAGCGTCGACTTTCCCGCGCCCATGAAGCCGACGAGCGCGAGGTGCCGGGTCAGTGGCTGCGTGGCGTCCAGTCGATCCGCTCCAGGTACGCGCGCCACGCGGCGACGAAGTCGCCGAGCGCGTCGCCGCCGAACTTCTCCCGGGCCGCCCGCGCGAGCTCCCACGCGACAGCCGCCTCCGCGACGACGGCCAGCGCCTCGACCGCCGAGACGTCGCTCCGCTCGACGAGCGCCTGCGCAGGCTCGCCCGTGTCGAGGTCGACTGAGCCGAGCGGCCGCATGAGCGTCGGCAGCGGCTTCATCGCGGCGCGCACGACGATCTCCTCGCCGTTCGAGACGCCGCCCTCGATCCCACCTGCCCGGTTCGTCTCGCGGTGGAGGCCGCTGTCGTCACGGACGATCTCGTCGTGAGCCTCCGAGCCGCGCAGGCCGGCCAGCGCGAAGCCGTCGCCGATCTCGGCTCCCTTCACCGCCTGGATCCCGAGCAGCGCCGCGCCGAGCCGCGCGTCGAGGCGATCCTCGCGCCGGGCGTACGAGCCGAGCCCGGGCGGGACCCCGCGAGCCCGCACCTCGACACGGCCGCCGAGCGTGTCGCGGTCCTTCCGTGCCGCGTCGACGGTCGCCGGATCGGCGCCCGCCTCCGGCACTGCCTCGCCCGCGACCGCGACCCCGATCTCCCGCAGGAGCGCCTTCGCGACCGATCCGGCGGCGACGTAGACGGCGGTGTGCCGCGCGGAGGCGCGCTCGAGCGCGTCGCGGACGTCGGCGAGACCGTGCTTCTGGGCTCCGGCGAGGTCGGCGTGGCCCGGCCGCGGCAGCGTGACCGGCTTCGTCCCCTTGCCCTCCGGCTCCCCCGCCGGCGGCCACGGGCTCATCCCCCACGTCCAGTTCCTGTGGTCGCGGTTGCGGACGACGAGCGCGAGCGGCGTGCCGAGCGTCCGCCCGTGGCGGAGGCCGGCGAGCACCTCGACCTCGTCCGTCTCGATCTGCTGCCGCGGGGAGCGCCCGTAGCCCTGCTGGCGGCGCCGGAGATCGGCGTCGATCGCCTCCTGGTCCAGCACGAGCCCGGCGGGCAGTCCCGACACGATCGCGACGAGCGCAGGCCCGTGCGACTCTCCCGCCGTTGCGAGCTCGAGGTTCATGCGCGAGAGCGTAGTGGGGCCAGGAGGGCTTGGCGGGGCGGCGCTCGCCGCAGGGGCGCGCCGGGCGGCGCGAGGCACGCGGTCAGGTCAAGCCGAGCGCGCGCCGCATCGCGGCAATCGGCGCCTCGACGCCCGTCCAGAGCTCGAAGCTCGCGGCTCCCTGCGCGACGAGCACCTCGAGCCCGTCGAGGACGCGCGCGCCGGCGGCGGCCGCCGCCTCGGCCGTCGCGGTGCGCGGGTACGGGAGGTCGATCAGCGTCTGCCCGGGCTCGAGCTCGAACAGCACCTCGTCCCTCACAGGCGTCGCCTGGATCACGAGATCGGCCCACCGGACCTCCGGCGGCCACTCGCCCCGCCGCGAGAAGACGCGCGCCTCCGGCAGCGTGTGGCGGAAGGCGGCCGCCGCCCCCCCGTCCCCCACGATCGCCGGCTTGTAACAGTCTGTTACTTGCTCGAGGACGGCGGCGTCGGTCGAGTAGCCGCGCCCCCGGACGATCGTGTTCACGGACGGGGCGTCGCTGCCGAGGATCCTGGCCGCGTCGAGCTTGTACGGCGCGGTGACGTTCGCGTGCTCCACCTCCCGCACCGCCGCCTCGAGCTCCTCCGGCAGCACGTCGCGGAGCACGTACTCCCAGTCGAGCCCCGCGGCGGCGAAGGCGGCGTTCTGCATCCGGGGCGACAGCGAGTGCGCCACCGGATGCCCCAGCAGCACGACCTCAATAGCCGTACTGCGCCTCGTGGTTGAGGAAGTCCTGGTAGTTGGCGGTGAAGTAGTGGTGCTTGTGGTCGGGCTTCCGCACGAAGTAGAGGTAGTCGACGTGGGCGGGGCGGGCGGCCGCCTTGATCGAGGCGAGGCCGGGATTGTCGATCGGCGTCGGAGGCAGCCCGAGATGGAGCCTCGTGTTGTACGGCGTCGGGTTGTGGAGCGCCGACTCCGTCAGGGACTGGGTCGGTGGGATGTGCAGCCCGTAGCGGAGCGTGGCGTCGATCCCGAGCGGCATCCCGAGGCGCAGCCGGTTGTAGATGACCGCCGCGACGAGCGGCCGCTCGCTCGGCACCTGGGCCTCCCCCTCGACCATCGAGGCGATCGTGAGCACGTCGTACGGCGTGAGGTTCTTGCTCCGCGCGTACGCGAAGTTCACCTTGTGCCAGTTCTGGAGGAAGGAGGCGAGCTGCGCGTGGACGAGCTGCTGCGAGGTGGTGTTCCGGAGGAAGTCGTACGTCGCCGGGAAGAGAAAGCCCTCGAGCGGCCGCTTCTGTCGGCCGAAGCCCCGGATGGCCCGCAGCTTCCGCGTCGCGGCGAGGTACGTCTTCGCGGAGAGCTTCACCTTGTGGTGGCGTTCGCGCTGTGCGATCTTCGCGACCACCTGGACGCGCTCGGCCATCTGCGCGCGGGTGAAGCCTTCGGGGAAGACGACGCGGAACGGCTTCGGCTGCCGGACCGTCGTCGTCGGAGCGCCCGCTCCCGACCCGCCGCAGCCTGCGACGAGCGCGGCGAGCACCGCGGCGCACGCCGCTACGAGCCCGACCCGCACCAGTCGAGATAGGTCGAGAGGAGATGCGCGGCGGCGAGGGCGTCCTCGGGGGCCGACCCCGGCATCCGCTGCGCCAGATCGGTCGTGAAGCGCTCGTCGTAGAGCTCGACCGGAACGTCGACCACACCGCGCAGAGCCTCGGCGAAGCGCTCCGTCTCGACCGCCTGCTCGCCGCGCGCGCCGCGCATGGTGAGCGGGAGCCCGACGACGATCCGCTCCACCTGCTCGGAGCGGACGAGCCGCCCGAGCTCCGAGAGGCCCGTCTCGGAGCCGGCGCGCTCCACGACGCCGAGCGGCCGCGCGAGCGTCCCGGTCGGGTCGGAGACGGCGACGCCGGTACGTGCCGAGCCGTAGTCGAGTGCGAGTACCTTCACGCCGAGAGGATGCCCTTCGCCGCAGCGAGCGCGTCGGCGATGCCGTCGGGCTTCTTCCCGCCGGCCTCGGCCAGCGTCGGCTTCCCGCCGCCCCCGCCGCCGATGTGCCTGCCGAGCTCCCTCACGACCTGCACGGCGTCGAGGCCGCGCGCGACGAGCGACTCGTCGAAGTTGACGACGAGGTAGACGCGGCCGTCGCCGCGCGAGGCGACGATCGCGCCGTGCGCCTTCTCCTGCTGGCGGATGCGATCCGAGAAGTCGCGCAGCGGCCCTCCCTTGAGGCCCTTCACCTCGAGCAGGAGGACGCCGTCCTCCCGTTCCTGGGAGACGACGTCGACCGGCGCCTCGGCCCGCGGCTGCTTCGCTTCCCTGCGCGCCGCGGCGAGCTCGTCGCGCAGCCCGTCCGCCTCGCGCGCGCGCTCGTGCAGGAGCGCGAACGCCTCCCCCGCGGTCACCGCCTCGATCCGCCGCGCCCCGGCGCCGACCGCCTGCTCGCGCAGGATCGTGAACGGCCCGATCTCGGCCGTCGAGCGGACGTGGGTGCCGCCGCAGAGCTCGAGCGACCAGCCGTCGACGTCGACGACGCGGACGACCTCCCCGTACTTCTCGCCGAAGAGCATCATCGCGCCGAGGTTCCGCGCCTCCGCGAGCGGCGTCTCGTAGATCCGTACCGGGAGGTTCGCGAAGACCTGCTCGTTCACGCGGCTCTCGACGGCCTCGCGCTCCTCCTCGCTCAGCGCGGCGGGATGGGTGAAGTCGAAGCGGAGCTTGTCCGGCCGCACCGCCGACCCGGCCTGCTTCACGTGCTCGCCGAGCACCTCCTGCAGAGCCTTGTGCAGGAGATGGGTCGCGGTGTGGTTCGCCGTCGTCGGGTAGCGGACGCCCCACGGCACCACCGCGCGGACGCGGTCTCCCTCCCCGAAGCCGGACCCCTCGAAGACGAGCTCCTGGTCTCCGTGCTCGAGCCGCAACGCCTCCACGAGCTCGGCCCGCGAGCCGTCCTCCTGCTCGATCCAGCCTGCGTCGGTGACCTGGCCGCCACCCGCGGGATAGAACGGCGACTGCTCGAGCTTGACCTGGAACAGCCCGCCGCCGAGATCGGCGAGGGCCGTGATCGACGTCAGGACGTCGGTCTGCTCGTAGCCGACGAACTCGCTCCTGCGCGCGTCGGGGAAGCGCGGCTCGAAGCGCGTCGTGCCGCTCTGGCGAGAGACCTCCTGGTGCTCCGCCATCAGGTGCGTGAACTCCTCGTCGTTGACGCCGAGCCCACGCTCGCGCGCGAGCTCCTGGGTCAGCTCGAGCGGGAAGCCGTACGTGGCGTGCAACGTGAAGGCGTCCTCGCCCGTGATCTCGCCCTTCGCCGCCGCCTCCTCGAAGATCACCATGCCGCGCTCGAGCGTCTCGCCGAAACGCTGCTCCTCGACGGCGAGGACGCGGTGGATCTCCTCCCGGTGCTCGACGAGCTCGGGATACGCGTGACCCATCTGCTCGATCACGACGTCGGCGAGGTCGGGCAGGAACGGCGCCTGCATCCCGATCCGCAGCCCGTGCTGCGCCGCGCGTCGCACGATGCGGCGGAGGACGTAGCCGCGCCCCTCGTTCGACGGCGTCACGCCCTCGGCGACGATGAAGGTCATGCCGCGGCCGTGGTCGGCGAGGACGCGGTGCGCCTTCGTCGCGTCCTGCGTCTCGCCGTAGGCGACGCCCGACCGCCCGGCGACCCAGTCCATGATCAGCTGGTAGCCGTCGGTGTCGTAGACGGACGCCACGTCCTGCACGACGCGGGCGACCCGCTCGAGCCCCCAACCGGTGTCGATGTTCTTGCTCGGGAGCTCGGTGAGCGTCCCGTCGGGATGGAGCTCGTACGACATGAAGACGAGGTTCCCGAACTCGAGGAACCGCTCGCAGCGCGAGCAGCCGGGGAGGCAGCCCCCGGCGCAGCCGACCTCCTGCCCCCAGTCCCAGTACATCTCGGAGTCCGGCCCGCACGGCCCCGGGCCGCCCACCGACCAGAAGTTCTCCGAGGACGGCAACGGCACGATCCGCTGAGACGGCATCCCGATCTGCTCCCAGAGGGCGATCGCCTCCTCGTCCGGGCCGAGCTTCAGGCCGGCATCGCCCGCATGGACGCTGACCCAGACACGGTCCCAGTCGAGCTGCAGGCGCTCCCGGATGAACTCGGTCGCGTACTCGATGGCTCCCTCCTTGAAGTACCGGCCGAACGAGAAGTTGCCGAGCATCTCGAAGAAGGTGAGGTGGTACGTGTCGAGGCCCACCTCGTCGATGTCGGGTGTCCGGAAGCACTTCTGGCACGTCGTCGTCAGCGGCGCGGGCGGCGCCTCGCGGCCGAGGAAGTACGGCATCTGCGGCTGCATGCCGGCGCTCGTGTACAGCGTCGAGCGATCGTCAACACGCGGGATCAGCGACGCCGAGGGGCGCCGCAGGTGGCCCTTCTCCTCGTAGAAGGAGAGGAAGCCCTCCCGCACCTCTGCCGTCGTCCGCACGGTGGCCATTCTAGGAGCCGCTCACTGGAGGCTCGCGGCGGACCGCGATAGATTTCCGGCGCCGTGCCGCTGGACGTCCTCACGCCGGTCCGCCGTCGCCGGAGGCGACGCCGGTTCCGACTGCAACGGCTCGCACCGTTCGCCGCGCTGGTCGCGATCGGTGCAGGCGCCTTCGCCGTCTGGCACTTCACCACGGCCGGCCACCCGGATCCCGCCGCCGCCGGGCCGCCGGGCACGCCGGCGACCACACCGGTGCACAGCGCCGCCCGTCGGGCCCGGCCGCTGCGCCTCCTCCACGGCCCGCCGCTGCTCGCCGGTCGGCTGCACGGCCGGGTCCTCGCGCCGGAGGCGATCCTCGTCGACGCCCACACCGGCGACGTCCTCTGGGCGAAGCGGGCTCACGAGCGGCGGCCGGTCGCCTCCCTGACGAAGATCATGACGGCGACCCTCGCGCTGCGGGAGGTGCCCTGGCACCGCGTGATCACGGTCGCCCGCTCCGTGACGCGCGTTCCGCTCGTGCGCGAGGGGCTCCGCACCGGTGAGCGCGTGCCGGCCTGGAAGCTCTTCTACGCGATGCTCCTCTACTCCGGCAACGACGACGCCGCGCAGCTCGCGATCGCCTCCGCCGGCTCGCAGCGCGCCTTCCTGCGTCAGATGAACGAGGAGGCGCAGCGGCTCGGGCTGCACGACACGCACTTCACGAGCCCGAGCGGCGTGGTCGACGAGGGCAACTACTCGACCGCGTGGGATCTCGCCGCGCTGACGCGCTACGCGCGCCGCAACCCGGTCTTTCGGCGGATCGTTCGGAGGCAGCGGATCGAGGTGTCGTGGGCACCGCCGACGAACTCGAAGATCTACGTCAACAACAACTGGCTCCTGCGCGAGTACCCGGGGGCGAACGGGGTCAAGACCGGCTACACGCACGCCTCGGGCTGGTGCCTCGCCGCGTCGGCGACCCGGCAGGGCCGGACGCTGATCGCGATCGTCCTCGACTCCCCGAACATGTACGCGGACGCGAAGAAGCTGCTCGACTTCGGCTTCAGCCATGCCGTGATCAGCTCCGAGTCCGGATAGGGTTCGTCAGGTGTCGAGTGAGGCAAAGACACCGGCCGAGACGGACGAGGCGGACGAGGCCGGCGACAAGGCCTGCTGGGCGCACCTCGTCTGCCCGGAGTGCGGTGCCGTCGAGAGCGAAGGACACCGGCCGGACTGCAGCCTCGCCTCGGAGAAGTAGGCGCTCCCTGAGCGAGGAGCTGCCTCTCGCGGGGGGCGCGATGACGGAGAGCGTCGTCCGCGTCGGCGACACCGTCCGGCGGCCCCCGGGGCCGAACGCGCAGCTCGGCCGTGACGTCCTTCTCCACCTCGAGCGCACCGGCTTCGACGCCGCTCCGCGCTGGCTCGGCGTCGACGCGCAGGGCCGCGACATGCTCAGCTGGATCGAGGGCGAGACGTTCGCCGACCGCAGCCGCCTACACCCGTACATCGGCGACCCGCCCGAGCGGGTCGCGTTCTCCGACGAGCAGCTCGTGGCAGTCTTCGCGCTGCTCCGCCGCTACCACGACTCCTTCCGCGAGGAGCTGGTGTGTCACGGGGACTTCGGCCCCTGGAACCTCGTCTGGCACGACGGCCTGCCTGTCGCGCTCATCGACTTCGACCAGGCACACGCCGGCGACGCGGCGGAGGACGTCGCGTACGCGTTGCGGATGTTCGTCAGCTACGGCTTCGCCGACGCAGAGCCGTGGCGAGCTCGTACGGCGCACGCGCCTCGCGCTCGCCGCGTACGGCCGCGACTTCGACGTGCCGGCGATCCTCGAACGCGAGTACGACTTCGCCGAGGAGCGCTGCCGCGCCAACGGCTGGCACCGCCAGCTCGCCAGGTTGCCCGCCGAGCGTGCCTGGCTCACGACAAATCGGGAGCTCCTCGCCCAGAGGCTCTAGGGGCTTCCCTGCCGGCGGGGATCGCACCCGCGGGTGTATATCTCGGCCCATGAGGCCGGTTCGGCTCGCTTCGATCCCGGGCCTCTCGGCTGCCGGTGCTGCCCGCGCAACTGCGTCCGAGCCTCCGCGAGGCCGCGTCTTCGCCCGTTCCTCCGACGCACGGCAGTTCCTCGCCTGGGACGAGAAGGGCGTCCGGCAGGGGACGATCCGGCAGGGGAAGAACGTCGTGCTGGTCGCGAGAAACGCCGTCTACTTCGGCGAGAACGTGCCCGCAGCCCACCGGGCGATGGCCACGCTGCGCGGCTGAGCCGCTGCGCCGCTACGACTCGCCCCAGAAGCCCTCGAGCATCTCGACGTCGCCTGCCTCGCCGAAGCCGACGACGAGCAGCTCGAGCCCCTCCGGCCCCGACCGGAAGCCGCGCGCGACCGGGCCTGGGACGCGCAGGGCGTCCCACTGCCGCAGCTCGCGCACCTCGTCGTCGAGCTTCACCCGGCCCGAGCCGGAGAGGACGACGTACATCTCCTCCTGCCTCTCGTGGCGATGCCCGTCGGTGGAGGCGACGTTCGGCGCCAGCCGCTGGTAGCTGAAGCCGCCGCCCTCGAGGCCGAGAGGCTTGCGACCGAAGCGGGCCTCGACGTCCGGTGCGAGCCCGAACCGCTCGGCCATGTTCTCGACGTCGTCCTTGAGGTTGAGGAGCGTCCAGCTGCTCACGCCGTAGACGCTACCGCGCGTGGTCGAACGTCTCGGCGTCCGCGGCGATCGTTTCGCGGATCTTCTCGAGCGAGCGCCGGATCAGCCGGGAAACGTGCATCTGCGAGATGCCGATCTGCTGCGCGATCTGCGACTGGGTCAGACCCTCGAAGAAGCGAAGCTCGAGGATCTTCCGCTCCCGGTCGTCGAGGGCCTTGAAGCCGGGCGCGAGCACGGCGCGATCCTCGGAGACCGAGTACTGGTGCTCCTCGGCGCCGAGCGACTCGAGCGGGTCGAGCTCGTCGTCGCCTCCTCCGCCGCCGACCGAGAGCGACAGCGACGTATAGGCGCGCCCGGACTCCAGCGCCTCGAGCACCCGCTCCTCCTCGACTCCGGCGGCCTCCGCCAGCTCGGGGATCGTCGGCGAGCGAGCGAGCTGCATCGTCAGCTGCTCGACGAGGCGGGAGAGCTGGACGTTGAGCTCCTGCAGGCCGCGCGGCACGCGCACCGCCCAGCCCTTGTCGCGGAAGTGCCGCTTGATCTCGCCGATGATGTTCGGCGTCGCGTACGTCGTCAGCTCGACGCCGCGCGCGAGGTCGAAGCGGTCGATCGCCTTGATCAGCCCGATCGCGCCGATCTGGACGAGATCCTCGAGCTGCTCGCCGCGGTACGAGTAGCGTCGCGCGAGCGAGCGGACGAGCGACATGTACTGCTCGATCAGCTGCTCCCGCGCCTGGAGGTCGCCGTCCTCGTGGTAGCGGCGCAGGAGGATCCTGTCGTTGACCCGGGTCATGCGCCGGCCCTTCCGGCCAATGTGGCGATTCGCTTGGTCAGCTCGACCCAGACCCCGTCGTCGCGGTGGTCGACCTCGTGCGTGTCGCAGACCGTCTCGAGGACGCGCTCGAGGTCGAGGCCGCCCGCGCGCGGCTCCTCTCCACGCGGCACGTCCGCCGAAAACGGCCCGACGGCCGCGCGCAGGACGTCGCCGTCGACGGAGAGGACGATGGTGATCTCGTCTGCGTCGTCCCGGAGCCCCAGCAGCTCCTCGAGCGCGACCTGCACGTCCTCGAGGTCGTCGTACGTCACGTCGAGCCGCAGAGCGAGGCCGCCCGTGACGAGGTGCGCGATCCGCCGAAATTCCTCCTCGGCCGGTATGACGAGCCGGATCTCGTCCTGCCTCATGCGTCGTCGCCCGAGCCTGCCTCCCGGAGTTCCTCGGCGAGGTCGTGCTCGCGCCGGGCCGCGGCCTCCTTCCCCGCCTGCACGGCATGCCGCCAGTCGCGGCCGGCCTTGAAATCGGCCGCCCCGAAGCTGACGCCTGCCGCGAGGCCGGAGATCTTCTGCACCGGCCGCGTGATCGCCATGCTCACCGCCCGGACGGCGGTGTCGACGCTGTCGGCCGCGTCCACCACGCTGTCCGTGACGCGATCCACCTTGTCGAGCTGCCCGTTCACGCGGTCCACGCTGCCTCCGACCTTTCCGATCACCGGGAGGATCGATTCCTCCGCTCCTCGGATCAACGCCGAAACCCGCCCGATGGTTCCGGCCAGGCGGATCAGGAGGTAGGCGAACGCGAGCCCGACGGCGAACAGGAACACAGCGAGCGCGAGCCGCCACAGGTCACCCCACGTGAACGCCGCGACGAGCATCGCTTCCGATCCTACTGAGCGGAGTCGGTGACGGCGCCGCAGCCGACGACCGCGTCGCCGTCGTAGAGCACCGCCGCCTGGCCGGGCGCGACGCCGTAGGCAGGCTCGTCCAGCTGGAGCCGGAAGCCTCCCGCCGTCGACTCGACCCGCGCGCCGACCGCCGGTGAGCGGTAGCGCAGCTTCGCCTCGACCCGCTCCGCGTCGGCGTACAGCCTCCCCCGGGCCTCGATCCGGGTGCGCGCGAGCGCCTCGCGTGGCCCGACGACGACGGCGTTGGTCGCGCGCTTCGTGCCGAGGACGTAGAGCGGCTCCGCCGACGCGACCCCAAGGCCGCGCCGCTGGCCGGGCGTGAAGCGCCAGTAGCCGTCGTGGCGGCCGAGCTCCTGCCCCGCCTCGTCGACGATCGCACCCGGGCTCTGCTTCAGGCCCTGCCGGACGAGGAAGCTCCGGTAGTCGTCGCCTGCGAGGAAGCACGCCTCCTGACTCTCCTGCCGGCGTGCGGCTGCAAGGCCTGCGCGCTCGGCCTCCGCCCGCGTCGCCTCCTTGCCCTGCTCGCCGAGCGGGAACTCGACTCGCGACAGGAGCCGGGGGTCGAACGAAGCGAGCATGTACGACTGATCCTTCTCACGATCGACGCCGCGGGCGAGCAGGCGCCTGCCGTTGTAGTCGACGATCCGCGCGTAGTGGCCGGTCGCCAGCCTCCCGGCGCCCGCACGGCGCGCGAAGGCCAGCAGCTCGGCGAAGCGGAAGCCGCCGTTGCAGCGGATGCACGGGTTCGGCGTCGTGCCGCGCGCGTAGCCGCGGACGAACGGCGTGACGACGGCGCGCCGGAACTCCTCGCGCAGGTCGAGCGTCACGTGCGGGACACCTAGCCGGTGGCACGTCTCGCGGGCGGCGACCACGCTCTCGGGCGAGCAGCAGGCGCGCTCCGAGTCCGGCCCGTCGGGGTCGAGCCAGAGCCGCAAGGTCACGCCGACGGCGTCGGGGCACGAGCGGAGTAGCGCGACCGCGCTGTCGACGCCGCCGCTCATCGCGACGGCGACGCGGCCCGGCGACGGCGCCGCCGTGAAGACCGGCCCGATCGCGTTCGCAAGGGCGTCGGCCGCGAGCGTCTCGCCGCCGACCGCCGCCGCCTCGAGCAGCGTCAGCCCGACGAGGTCGCGCTCGAGCCCCGGCGCGTCCGCGTCGACGATCCGGTCGCCGTCGACGCGTAGCCGGACCGCCGTCCATTCGCCGTCGCGGCTCGAGTCGCCGAAGAGCTCGTTCATGGCGTCACGGTAGAGGAGATGCCCGACCCCGGCTTCCGAACCGAGCTATGTGATCCTGGTATTCCAGGTGGGTGCCGTGCCCTCCTCGGCAATGCCTCGTCGGGACGCCGGCTCCCTTTCACGTAGCGTTGGATCTACATGTTCGCCCGCTTCGGTTGCGCGGGATCGGGCACACGGACTGTAGCGGCGGCGGCTACTCGGGCGAAGGCTCGGCGAGGCGGATGCCGAGCTCGCGGAGCACGTCGTCGGGATACGGGGTCGGCGCGCCCGTGAGCGGGTCCGAGCCGCTCGAGACCTTCGGGAACGCGGTCACCTGGCGGATGTCCGGCTCCCGCGCGAGCAGGGCGATGAAGCGGTCGATCCCCATCGCGAAGCCGCCGTGCGGCGGCGGGCCCATCTGCAGCGCGTCGAGCAGGAAGCCGAACTTGTCCCGCTGCTCCTCCTCGCTCATCCCCATGACGCGAAAGACCGCCTGCTGCACCTCGGCATCGTGGATCCGGATCGAGCCGGAGCCGAGCTCCCAGCCGTTCCAGACCAGGTCGTAGTGCTGCCCGAGTACATGCGCCGAGTCCGCCTCGACCCGCGCCCCCTCGCCGGCTACCGGAGCCGTGAACGGGTGATGCATGAACGTCCAACCGCTGAGCTCCTCGCTCAGCTCGAAGAGCGGAAAGTCCGTGATCCAGTGCAAGACGTCCTCGTCGCGGACCAGGTCGAGCTCCTGCGCAAGGTGGAGCCGGAGGAAGCCGAGGACGCGCGCCACGACAGGTTCCTCGTCGGCGACGAAGAGCGCCGTCGAGCCCTCCTCGACGCCGAACGCCTGCAACTCGCGCTCGGAGAGGAACTTGGAGACCTGCGTGAGGTTGGCGAGGCCTTTCGCGCCCCACTCCTTCGCGAGCTCCTCGAGCCGTGACTGCTCGCTGCGGGAGAACGTGCGCGGCACGACGAGGTAACGCACGCACGGCGCGGTCTTGAACACGCCGAACTCCGAGTCCCGCGTGACCTCCGTGGCGTCCTGGATCTCCAGGCCGAACCGGAGGTCCGGCTTGTCGGAGCCGTAGCGGAGCATCGCGTCGCGGTAGGAGAGCTGCGGGAAGGGGCGCGCAGGTGGCTCGATCCCCACCGCCTCGAACGCGGAGACGACGCACGCCTCCATGACGTCGAGCACGTCGTCCCGCTCCACGAACGCCATCTCGAAGTCGAGCTGGCGGAACTCGAACTGGCGGTCCGCGCGCAGGTCCTCGTCCCGCCAGCACGTGGCGATCTGGTAGTAGCGGTCGATCCCGCCCACCATGCAGAGCTGCTTGAACAGCTGCGGAGACTGGGCGAACGCGAAGAACTTCCCGGGCTGGAGCCGCACGGGCACGAGAAAGTCGCGCGCACCTTCGGGTGTGCCGCGGGTCATGCTCGGTGTCCAGACGTCGACGAAGTCGCGTTCGTCCATGACGCGCCGGATCGCAGCGACCGCCGCGTGGCTGAGGCGGAGGTTGCGCTGCATCCGCTCCGTCCGCATGTCGAGCCAGCGGTAGCGGAGGCGCAGGCTCTCCTCGACGTTCTCCTCGTCGAGCTGGAACGGAAGCGGGGTCGAGCGCGAGACGATGCGCAGCTCGTCGACCTGCACCTCGATCTCGCCGGTCGGAAGGTTCGGGTTGACCGCCTCCGGCGCACGAGGCGTGACCGCGCCGCTCGCCTGGAGCACGAACTCGTTGCGGATCTCGTGCGCGGTCTCGGCCGCGGCCGCCGCGTGCTCGGGGTTGACGACGAGCTGCACCTTGCCCGTGTGGTCGCGGAGGTCGACGAAGACGAGGCCGCCGTGGTCGCGGCGCGTGTCCGCCCAGCCCGCCAGCGTGACGCGGCGACCGGCGTCCTCCGCGCGCAGCTCGCCGCACATGACGTCGCGCCAGGCCATGCCTACAGCTCCGAGAGGTCGCTCACGACGCGGTCTTCCTCACCGCGGCGACGTACCTGATACGTCCCGTCGGCCTGGGCGACGACGACGGTCCGGGCGCCGAGTCGCTGCGCCTGCGTGAGCTGCCCCTTCATCGAGCGGCCAGCGTAGTCGGTGTCGGCGGAGACCCCGGAGCGGCGCAGCCGGGCGAGCGCCTCCAGCACGGGCTCTCGATCGCCTCCCCCTCGACAGCGAAGAAGACGTCGACCGCCGGCGCCGCCGGCTCGACTCCCTCGGCCTCGAGGGCGATCAGCAGCCGCTCGATACCGGCGCCGAAGCCGACTCCCGGAGTCGGTGGCCCGCCGAGCTCGGCGGCGAGCCCGTCGTAGCGGCCCCCGCGCGCAGATCTGCGGCTGGGCCTTCTCCTCGGGGCTGAGGAACTCGAACACGGTGCGCGTGTAGTAGTCGAGCCCCCGCACGAGCGTCGGGATGACCTGTACGCGATGCCGAGCAGGTCGAGCAGCCGCCGCACCTCCTCGAAGTGCGCGCGGCAGGCGTCGCACAGGTGGTCGCCGATCGTGGGCGCGTCCTGCAGCGCCGCCTGCACCCGCTCGCTGCTGACGTCGAAGACGCGCAGCGGGCTGCGGCGTGCTCTGCCTCGCGTCCTCGTCGAGCCGTCGGCGTGCGCGTCGAGCCACGGTTGAGCTGCTCGAGGTAGGCGGGACGGCAGCTCGGGTCGCCGATCGAGTTGAGCTCGAGCACGTAGCGCGTGATCCCGAGCCGGCGCAGCACCTCGGCGTAGAGGTGGACCACCTCGGCGTCGACCGCGGGATCGTCCAGCCGAACGCCTCGACCGAGACCTGCCAGTGCTCGCGGAAGCGCCCCTTCTGCGGCGCCTCGTAGCGGTAGATCGTGGCGACGGTGTAGAGCTTCAGGGGCTGCGGTTCGCGGTGCATGCCGTGCTCGAGGTACGCGCGCGCGACCGAGCGCCGTCGCCTCCGGCTTAAGCGTGAGCGAGCGGCCGCCGCGGTCCTCGAACGTGTACATCTCCTTCGTCACGACATCCGAGCCCAGGCCCGAGGTGCGCGCGAAGAGGTCGGTGTCCTCGAATTCGGAGTCTGGATCCGGCGGTAGCCGTAGAGGGCGGCGATGCGCGCGAACTCATCCGTCACCCGCCGCCAGAGCGGCTGCTCCGCCGGCAGGACGTCGTGCGTTCCCCGCGGGCGCCTGGACGCCCCGGCTCATGCCCCGCAGCTCGGCGAGGAACGGGTTGCGCGCGAGCTCGATTCCGAGCGTCGTCCCCGCGCCGTGCCCCGGGTGGACGATCGTCTCCGGTGCGAAGCGCTCCTGGAGCGTCCGCACCGACTCGAGCAAGGTGTCCCAGTCCGAGCCCGGCAGGTCGACGCGGCCGACACTGCCGGCGAAGAGCACGTCGCCGCTGAAGAGCTCGCCGTCGGCGTAGTAGGCGACATGCGCCGGCGAATGGCCGGGCACCGCGACGCAGTCGAACGTGATTCCGGCGACCTCGATCGTCTCGCCGCCGCCGACGAGATGGTCGGGCGCATACGCCCGGCCGTCGACGCCGGCCGGTGCGAACTCGGGGAACCGCTCGAGCCGCTCCCGCTCTCCTTCCGGCATCCACACGTCGGCGCCCGTGCCCTCCGCGAGGTCGGCGACGCCGCCGACGTGGTCGAAGTGGCCGTGTGTGACGAGGATGCCCGCGCACGACGTTCCGAGCCGCGCGAGCTCGAGCCTGAGGTTCGCTGCGTCGGCTCCCGGATCGACGACCGCGCACTCCGGTGCACCGCGGTCGCGCCGGATGACGTAGCAGTTCGTCTGGAGCGGACCAAGCGCATACCTGTCGACCGCGAGCGGCATCGCGGCGAGTCTAGTGCCCCATCCGTGAGCGTTGCCCGGGATACGGCCGGCGTGCTCCGGAGCGGTGCACCGGCGGCGGCCAGACGGCCGCGATCGGCGTCAGCGCTTCCTGGCCGACCGGCTCGCGCCCTGCTGCTGCTGCTGGGCGCGTTTCTGCCAGCGGCTGTGCGTCCACCGGTCCATGTAGTACGTGAACGGGATGAAGAGCGCGGTGTAGATGACCCCGATCTCGAGCGCGGACGCGAAGCGGTTACCGCCCGAGCTCTTCGAGTTGACGAGGTAGAAGAGCGCAAAGACGACGGCGCCGAGGATGGCCGAGCGCCGTGCCGCCCGCTGCCAGGACGGCGGTGGCGGAACACGAACGCGACGGCCGCCGCGCTGCTGCTGCTGCGGCTGCTTCGCCTTCGCCTTCGGCTTGCCGTTGTCGTCCTTCTGCGGCTCCGCGACGATCTCCTCGGGCGGCTCCTCGAGCTCGTTCCCCTCGGAGTCGACCCAGACCGTCTCGTACTCGTGGCGACGTTCCTTCTGGGCGCGCCGCCGTTGTTTCTTCGTCGGCATGTCGCGTCAGGGTAGCTCCCCGCCGATCAGCACCCGTGCGACAGCCCTGCCGCCAAGGTGATAGGCGAGATAGCGCCAGTCGGGGGCGTCGAGAAGCGTGACATCGGCCCGGTAGCCCGGCGTGAGCCGGCCGATCCGGTCGCCTCGGCCGAGCACGTGCGCAGCGTTCACGGTGCACGCGGCGAGGGCCTCGGCCGGCGAGAGATGGAGTTGCGTGGCAGCGAGCGAGCACACGAGCGGCAGGCTCTCACAGAAGGCGCTGCCGGGGTTGAAGTCGGTCGCGAGCGCGACGGCCGCACCGCCGTCGACGAGCGCGCGCGCCGGCGGCATCGGCCGGCCGAGGAAGAGCGCGCTCGCCGGCAGGAGAACCCCGACGACGCCGCTCGCCGCGAGCGCGCGCACGCCGTCCGGGCCGGTCGCCTCGAGATGGTCGACCGACCGCGCACCGAGCTCGATCGCGAGCGGGATCGCCCCCGCCTCCGTGAACTGGTCCCCGTGCAGCCGCAGCGCGAGCCCCGTCTCGCGGCACGCCTCGAGGTAGCGGCGCGCCTGCGCGATGTCGAACGCGCCCTGCTCGAGGAAGACGTCCGCCGCCTCGGCCAGCGCGGCCGCCTCCGGCAGCACCTCCGCGAGCGCGAAGTCGAGATACGCATCCGCGTCGGGGAACTCCGGGGGCACCGCGTGCGCGCCGAGCCAGGTCGGCACGCCGCCCGCCGCCCGGATCGCACGCAGGGACGCCAGCTCGGTCTCGCGGTCGAGCCCGTACCCCGACTTCGCCTCGAAGGTCGTCGTCCCCTCGCGGCGCATCCAGTCGCGGTGCCGCTCGACGGCCGCGTGCAGGCCGCTCTCTCCGGCGGCACGCGTCGCGCGCACCGTCGAGAGGATGCCGCCGCCCGCCGCATGGAGCTCCTCGTAGGTCGCACCCCCGGCACGGAGGGAGAACTCGTCGACGCGGTCGCCGCCGAACGCCGCGTGCGTATGGCAGTCGACGAGGCCGGGGACGGCGCAGAGGCCGCGACCGTCGAGCTCGACGACCTCGCCGTCGAGCGGCGGCAGGTCGCGCATCCGCCCGACCGCCTCGATCGTCTCGCCGGCACAGAGGAGGAACGCATCCTCGAGAACATCCACCTCCGCGAGCGCCCGACCCCGCAGCGGCGCCTCGCGCCCGGCCGGGCTCGCGAGCTGGGCGAGGTCGCGGATGAGGAGGCGGCTCACGGCGTCACTCCGAGCAGCCGCAGCACGCTGCTCGGGATCGGTCCTGTCTCGCCGCTCGAGGAGCGTGGCCCGCCCTCGTGCTCGACCAGCCGCGCCTCGGCAGGCATCGCCGCTTCCCGCCTCGTCAGCTCTCGGGGGCGGGAGGCGGCATCGGCACGCGCAGCCCGCCTCTCTCCGCGGCCGCGATCGCCTCCGGGTAACCGGCGTCGACGTGCCGCATGACACCGGTGCCGGGGTCCGTCGTCGAGGACGCGCTCGAGCCGCTCCGCCTGCGCGTCGCTTCCGTCGGCGACCACGACCATCCCGGCGTGGATCGCGTTGCCGATCCCGACGCCCCCGCCGTGATGAACGCTCACCCAGGTCGCTCCCGCGGCGACGTTGACGAGCGCGTTGAGGATCGGCCAGTCGGCGATCGCGTCGGAGCCGTCGCGCATCGCCTCGGTCTCACGGTAGGGCGAAGCGACCGAGCCGGCGTCGAGATGGTCACGCCCGATCACGACCGGCGCCTTGACCTCGCCGCTCCGGACGAGCTCGTTCATCGCGAGGCCCGCCTTCGCGCGGTCGCCGTAGCCGAGCCAGCAGATCCGGGCGGGAAGCCCCTGGAATGCCACCCGCTCGCGCGCGAGCTCCAGCCACCGCTGCAGGAGCGGATCGTCCGGGAACAACTCCCGCAGCGCCGCGTCGATCACGGCGATGTCCGCCGGATCCCCCGACAGCGCCGCCCAGCGGAAAGGGCCGATGCCACGACAGAAGAGCGGCCGGATATAGGCCGGGACGAAGCCCGGGTATGAGAACGCCTCCTCTACCCCACCCTCACGGGCCTCACCTCGCAGATTGTTGCCATAATCGAAAACATACGCGCCCCGCCGGACGTACTCGAGCAGGCCCTCGACGTGACGCACGATCGACTCGCCGGCGAGCCGGAGGTACTCGTCCGGATCGGACGAGCGCAGCGCCGCCGCGTCCTCGACCGAGTAGCCCTGCGGGATGTAGCCGTTCAGGGGGTCGTGCGCCGCCGTCTGATCGGTGATGAGGTCGAACTCCTCGCCCCGCGCCGCCAGCTCCGGCACGACGTCCGCCGCGTTTCCGAGCAGGCCCACGGAGAGCGGCCTGCGCTCCGCCGCGGCGCGCCGTACGCGCTCGAGCGCGTCGTCGAGCGTGTCGGCCGCCTCGTCGAGGTACCGCGTCTCGAGCCGGCGCTCGATCCGCGCGGGATCGACCTCGACGCAGAGGATCGCCGCCCCGGCCATCGTCCCGGCGAGCGGCTGCGCCCCGCCCATGCCGCCGAGGCCGGCCGTGAGGATCGTCCGGCCGCGCAGGTCCGGCGAGCCGAAGTGCTTCTCGCCCGCGGCGGCGAAGGTCTGGTACGTCCCCTGCAGGATCCCCTGGCTCCCGATGTAGATCCACGAGCCCGCGGTCATCTGGCCGAACATCGTCAGGCCCTCGGCCTCGAGGCGGCGGAACTCGTCCCAGGTGGCCCACTTCGGCACGAGCAGGGAGTTCGCGATCAGGACGCGCGGCGCGCCGTCGTGCGTCGTGTACACGCCGACCGGCTTGCCGCTCTGGACGAGGAGCGTCTCGTCGGGCCCGAGCTCGAGGAGCGTCGCGACGATCGCCCGCAGCGCCTCGTGGTTGCGCGCAGCCTTGCCCGATCCGCCGTAGACGACGAGGTCCTCCGGCCGTTCGCCGACCTCCCGGTCGAGGTTGTTGAGGAGCATCCGGAGCGGCGCCTCGGTCGACCACTGGCGCGCGTTCAGCTCCGTGCCGCGCGGAGCCCGGATCGAGGAGAGGTCGCCGCACAGCGCCTCGACACGCGTGGCCGGCGTCCCGCTCACGCTCACTCCAGCTCCTCCGCCTCCTCCTCGACGGCCGCCACGAGCGAGCCGTCGCGGATCGCCGCCGCCACCGCCTCGATGTCGCCGCCGAGCGGCCGGTCGTCGTGCAGCCGCGGCGAGAGCTCCCGCACGGCCGCCCGCGCTGCACGCCCTCCGACGCCGGGCTCGAGCGGCGCGTGGAACTCGACCGCCTGCGCACCCGCGAGCAGCTCGATCGCGACGGCCCGCTCGGCATTCGCGAGCACCTGCCACGCCTTGAGCCCCGCCGCGTTCCCCATCGAGACGTGATCCTCCTGGCCCGCGCTCGTCGGGATCGAGTCGACCGAGGCCGGATGGCAGAGCGCCTTGTTCTCGGAAACGAGCGAGGCGGCCACGTACTGGGGAATCATGAAGCCGCTGTTGAGGCCGCCGTCGGGCGTGAGGAAGGCCGGCAGCCCGTCGGAGAGGTTCGGGTTGACGAGCCGCTCGAGCCGGCGCTCGGAGATGCTCGCCAGCTCCGAGACGGCCATCGCGAGCGTGTCGAGCGCGAACGCGAGCGGCTGGCCGTGGAAGTTGCCGTTCGAGACGAGCTCGCCCTCCTCGACGAGCACGAGCGGGTTGTCGGTCGCCGCGTTCAGCTCGACGCCGACGGTGTACGCGGCGTAGTCGAGCAGGTCGCGGCAGGCGCCGTGCACCTGGGGCGCGCAGCGGAGCGAATACGCGTCCTGCACCTTGTCGCACCAGCGGTGGGCCTCGATGATGGCCGAGCCCTCGAGCAGGCGGAGGATGTTCGCAGCAGCAGCCTCCTGTCCGCGCAGCGGCCGCAGCGCGTGGATCTGCGGCAGGAAGGAGGTGCGGGAGCCCTGCAGCGCCTCGACCGACAGCGCGCACGCAACGTCCGCTGCGCGCGCGAGCCTGCGGGCCCTGACGAGACCGAGCGCGAGTGCGGCCCCCATGAACTGCGTCCCGTTGACGAGCGAGAGACCCTCCTTCGCCTCCAGCTGCACGGGCTCGAGGCCGGCCCGTGCGAGCGCCTCTGCGCCGGGCAGCCGCTCTCCGTCGACCCATGCCTCGCCCTCGCCGACGAGCGGCAGCGCGAGGTGCGCGAGCGGGGCGAGGTCGCCCGACGCGCCGACGGAGCCGCGGCTGGGGACGACGGGCAGGACCTTCCGCTCGAGCAGCGCGAGGAGCAGCTCCACCGTCTCGACGCGGGCGCCCGAGTTGCCCTTCGCAAGCGCGTTCGCCCGCAGGAGCATCGCCGCGCGCACGATCTCGTCGGGATACGGATCGTCGACGCCGCAGGCGTGGGAGCGCAGCAGGCGCAGCTGCAGCTCGCCCGTCAGCTCCTCCGGGATCGAGCGCGAGACGAAGCGGCCGAAGCCCGTGTTGACGCCGTAGGTGTGCTCGCGGCTGCCGTGCGCGGCACGCTCGACGACGTCGCGGGCGGCGCGCATCTTCTCGCGCGCCGCGTCGGTGAGCGCGGCACCGGCGCCGTCGACCGCCACCGCCCAGACGTCGTCGACCGTGAGGTCGTCGCCGGTGAGGCCGATCGCCGTTCGCGAAGTCACGGCTCGAGTCTAGGCCTGTGGCTGATCGGGCAGGAGGCGAAGCTCGAGCACGTGCGAGGGATCGAGTCCTGCCACACGGAGAAGCGAGCCGGCGGCGGCGACCGCCGCTCCTGCAGGAAGCAGCCCCACGAGCTCCGAGCCGGTCACCTCGAGGCCGCGCGCGGCGGCCTCCCGCTCGACCGCCGCGACCACCTCGTGCAGCGGCGAGGCCCGCCAGTCCTCGACGTTGAGGCTGACCTGCACATGTCCGGCCCGGGGCAGCCTCAGCCCGAGCGCGCGCACGCCGAGGAAGCCGCCGTCCCGCTCCCGCACGACTCGCGCGATCTCCCGCGCCCCCTCGAGGTCGTCGCCCGCGAGGTCGACGTTGAACGCGATCAGCGGCGGCCGGGCGCCGACGATCACACCGCCCGCGCCCGGGTCGAGCCGCGCCGGGCCGAAGTCGGGAGCGAGCTCGCCCGCGTCGATCCGCCGCTGCAGCTCCGCGGGACCGCCGCGGCGGAAGAAGGCCGGGCCTCGCCCCGGCGCGAGGTCGGCGTAGAGGAAGACGGGGAGGCCGAGCTCCTGTCCCACCCGGCGCGCGAGCTCGAGCGCCGTCTCACGAGCCCGGCCCGCATCCTCCGGCCGGATGGGGACGAGCGGGACGACGTCGGCGGCGCCGATTCGCGGGTGGGAGCCCTCGTGCCGGCGCAGGTCGATCCGCTCCCGCGCCGTGACGATCCCGGCGAGGAGCGCGGCAACGAGATCCTCCTCCGCACCGACGAGGGTGAAGACCGAGCGGTTGTGATCCTCGTCGCTGTGGACGTCGAGGAGCCGCGCGTGCGCCCCGAGCGCGTCGCCGACCGCGTCGATCGTCGCGCGGTCGCGGCCCTCGGAGAAGTTCGGGACGGCTTCGAGCGGCAGCATCGGCGCTGAGCCTACGCTCCGGTCGCGTGACCGTCCGCAAGTCGTCCTACCGCTCCCTCGCCTCGCTCGAGCGAGACCTCTCCCGCTGCCGCGCGTGCACCGAGGCCGGCTACCCGCTCTCCTCGCTCCCGGTGCGGGCGCCGGGTGCCCACCGGCCGGCGTACCTGTTCGGCCAGGCGCCCGGCGTGGTCGAGGGAGACGAGCGGCTGCCGTGGCGCGGCCGCGCGGGCCGGACGCTCCGCCGCTGGCTCGAGCTCGAGGAGGAGGACTTCTACGCGACCTTCTACTGCGCCTCGGTCACGCGCTGCTATCCCGGCCGGGCGCCGTCGGGGCGGGGCGACCGGACGCCGACGCCGCGCGAGCAGGAGCTGTGTGAGTTCTGGCGCGACCGGGAGCTCGAGCTGCTCCGTCCGCACCTCGTCGTCACCGTCGGCGGGCTCGCCCTGCGCCGCCTGCTCGGGCTCACTGCGCTGACGCCGTGCGTCGGCGAGCGTTACGAGCGCGACGGCGCGCCGGTCGTCCCGCTCCCCCACCCCTCCGGCGCGAGCGGCTGGCTCAACGACCCGGCGAACCGGGAGCGGCTCGCCAGGGCGACGGCGCTCGTCCGCGAGGAGCTCTCACTCCTGCGCTGAGTGCTCGGCGAGCCACGCCTTCGCGAGCCGCTTCTGCGCCCGGGTCAGCCAGGCCTCCACGACGAGCTCGTACAGCTCCTCGCGGTCGAGCTGCGCGAGACCGGCGATGCGCACGAGCACCGCCGAGTAGCCGTTCCAGTGCGGCGTCGTGAAGTACACGCCGCGCGCGTCCGAGACGAGGAGGTCCTTGACCTCGAGCCCGTCGACCTTGAACACGAGCACGTCGTCGAGCCGCTCGCCCGTCTCGGGGTCGACCGCGTCCGGCCGCTGCGTGCGGTGGAAGCAGAACCACTTGCCGTGCACGAGGTAGCGCGGCCGTCCGTCGCGCACGTCCTTCGTCGCCTGCGGCATGGCGAGCGCGAGCTCGTCGAGGTCGACCATCGTCGCCACGAGCGGAGCGTAGACCCCCGGGGGAGCAGCGGAGGCCGGGGGTACGCTCAGGGAAGATGAGCGCGGTCGCCTACCGCCGCACGTTCGCGCGGCTTCTCTCCTTTCTCCGGCCCTACCGGCGCGGCGTCGCAGTCGCCGGCGTGCTTGCCGTCGGGTCGCAGGCCGCCCAGATCGCGCTCATCTGGGTGACGGGGAGAGACGTGATCGACCAGGCTCTCCTCCCCCACGACTCGCACCGCCTCTGGCTGTCCGTCGGTGTGATCGCCGCACTGGGCTTCCTCTCGGCGGTGCTCATGCTCGGCCGCCGCCTGCTCTCCGGCAAGCAGGCCCTCGACGTCGAGATGGACCTGCGGGAAGCGCTCTACGCGCACCTCGTGCGGCTCTCGTTCGGCTTCTACGACCGGCACCAGACGGGGCAGCTGATGTCGCGCGCGACCGTCGATCTCCAGGGAGTGCGCTTCTTCCTCGGCTACGGCCTGGTCTTCTTCTTCCAGAACGCGCTCACGGTCGTCTCCGTGAGCGTCGTCCTCTTCTTCTTCGAGTGGCGGCTCGCGTTCGTCGTGCTCGCGGTGATGCCGTTCATCGTCGCGCTCGCCTACCGCTACAGCCATGTCGCCCACCCGACGCTGCGCGACGTGCAGCAGAAGCTCGCGGACGTCGCAACCGTCGCGGAGGAGAACATCGTGGGCGTCCACGTCGTGAAGGCGTTCGCGCAGGAGCCGGCGGAGGAGGACAAGTTCCGCGGCCGCAACGAGGCGCTCTTCGCGCAGACCATCCACGCGAACCGCCAGCGCGCGACGTACGTGCCGCTCCTCTCGTTCCTGCCGCTCCTCGCGCAGGCGGCGGTGCTGCTCATCGGCGCGCGGATGGTCGCGCACGGCTCGCTCGCGGTCGGCGGCTTCGTCGCCTTCAACCTCTACCTCGCGCTCCTCGTGACGCCGCTGCGCTCACTCGGGATGTGGATCGGGCAAGCACAGCGCGCGACGGCCTCGGGCGAGCGGATCTTCCAGGTGCTCGACGAGCCGGAGGACGTCGCGAACAGTCCGGCGGCCGTCGAGTTGCCGGCCGGCGAGGGCGCGATCCGGTTCGAGGGCGTCTCCTTCTCGTACCTGCCCGGCCGGCCCGTGCTCGAGCACCTCGACCTCTCCCTCGAACCAGGGAAGACGGTGGCGGTCATCGGCCATACGGGTTCCGGCAAGACGACGCTCGCCTCGCTCGTGCCGCGCTTCTACGACGTCGACTCGGGCCGCGTGCTCGTGGACGGCGTCGACGTCCGGGACGTGACGCTCTCGTCGCTGCGGCGCACGATCGGCGTGATCCCGCAGGATCCCTTCCTCTTCTCGACCACGGTCCGCGAGAACATCGCCTTCGGACGGCTCGAGCTGAGCGACGAGGAGGTCGAGCGCGTCGCGCGGCTCGCGCAGGCGCACGAGTTCGTCGAGCGGCTGCCGCAGGGCTACGAGACGGTGATCGGCGAGCGCGGGATCACGCTCTCGGGCGGGCAGCGGCAGCGGATCGCGATCGCGCGCGCCCTCGCCATCGACCCGCGCATCCTGATCCTCGACGACGCGACCGCGTCGGTCGACGCGACGACGGAGGCGCAGATCCGGACCGGGCTGCGCGAGGTGATGCACGGCCGGACGACGATCATCATCGCCCACCGGCTCTCGACGATCGCGCTCGCGGACGAGATCGTCGTCCTCGACAGCGGCCGGATCGCCGCGCGCGGCACCCACGACGAGCTGCTCGGCACGAGCCCCGTCTACAGGGAGATCTACGAGCACGGCCTGCTCGAGCGCCGGTTCGCGGATGCCGTCGAGGCGCGCGGCGACGTCGAGGAGGTCGCGTGACCACTGGCAAGAGGAGACACGTCCGGTGTCTGACCCCGGACGATGTCCGGCGGGGTCATGTCCAAAGCACGAGCGCCTCGTGGTTGAGCGCCGCACCTGTCCGTTGCAGACACGGCCGGTGTCTGACCCCGGACGTGTCCGAGAAGGACGTGTCTTGAGGGTTCACCAGCCGGGCGGGTACCTGCTGCGCGAGCGCGGCGCACAGGTCGACGACTGGTCCTGGCGCACGACGCGGCGTCGCGCCGGCGTCCTCTGGCGCCTCTTGCAACCGCATCGCAGGCGGGCCGGCTTCTCCGTCTTCTCGCTCCTCACGGCGACGGCGACCGCCCTGGCGCCTCCCTGGCTCGCGAAGGTCGCGCTCGACGACGCGATCAACGGCGACACGGGATCGCGGCTCTGGCTCGTGGTCGGGATCTTCGCCGCCGCGGGCCTCGCGAACTGGGGCATGACGTACGTCGAGACGTACATGACCGGCTGGGTCGGGGAGCGGATCCTCGCCGACCTGCGCAGGCAGCTGTTCGGCCATCTGCAGCGACTCTCGCTCGGCTTCTACGAGCGGAACCGGGCGGGCGTCCTCATCAGCCGGATGACGAACGACGTCGAGGCGATCGACCAGCTCGTGACCAGCGGCGTCACGACGATGGCGCAGAGCACGCTCACGCTCGCCGGCACGGCCGTGCTCCTGCTCGTCCTCGACTGGCGGCTCGCGCTCGCCACGCTCGCGGTCATCCCGCTGATGAGCGTCGGGACGGCGATCTTCCGCTCCCGCTCGGCCCGCGCGTACTCGGCCGTCCGCGAGCGGCTGGGGCTCGTCACGGCGACGCTCGCCGAGGACATCGCCGGCATGCGGATGGTGCAGGCGTTCACGCGCGAGGAGCACGCGACGGACAACTTCCGCACCGTCGCGCTCCGCTACCGCGACTCGAACATGCAGACGGTGATCCTGAACGGCCTCTACTTCCCCTTCGTCAGCTTCCTCTCGACGCTCGCGCTCGCCGTCGTCCTCGGCTACGGCGGCTATCTCTACTTCCACGGCTCGATCGGGATCGGGACGCTGTTCGCCTTCATGCTCTACGTGAACAACTTCTTCGACCCCGTCCAGCAGCTCTCGCAGCTCTACAACACGTTCCTCTCGGCTGCAGCGGCACTCGACAAGATCATCGTCGTCCTCGACGAGGCGCCCGAGGTCGTCGACCGGGCGGACGCGCAACCGCTCCCCCACATCGCCGGGCACGTCCGCTTCGAGGACGTGCGCTTCGCCTACGGCCTGCGCGGCGGCAAGACGGGAGAGGAGGTCCTGCACGGGATCGACCTCAACGTGCCGGCGGGGACAACGGTCGCGCTCGTCGGCCACACCGGCGCCGGCAAGTCGACGATCGCGAAGCTCCTCGCCCGCTTCTACGAGCCGACGAGCGGCCGGATCACGTTCGACGGCCGTGACCTCAACGACGTGACGCAGGAGTCGCTGCGCCGGCAGCTCGGGATCGTGCCGCAGGAAGGCTTCCTCTTCGCCGGCACCGTCGCCGAGAACATCGCCTTCGGCAAGCCCGGCGCGCGCCCCGAGGACATCGTCCGGGCGGCCGAGACCGTCGGCGCGCACGACTTCGTCCTCCGGCTCGAGGGCGGCTACGAGACGCAGCTCGGCGAGCGCGGCTCCCGCCTCTCGCTCGGGCAGCGGCAGCTCGTCGCGTTCGCGCGCGCCCTGCTCGCCGACCCGCGCATCCTCATCCTCGACGAGGCGACCTCCTCCGTGGACATCGGGACGGAGCGGACGATCGAGGGGGCGCTGCGCACGCTGCTCGCCGACCGGACGTCGTTCGTGATCGCCCACCGCCTGTCGACGATCCGCGACGCCGACCTGATCGTCGTGCTCGAGCACGGCCGCGTGATCGAGCAGGGATCGCACGCGGAGCTGCTCGCCAAGCGCGGCCTCTACACGAGCCTCTACGGCGACTGGGCGGCGGCGTAGTAGCGAGTCAGCTCGATTCGCTGCAGCGGCGTCGGATGGCTCTCGAGGAAGACGTAGTCCCACCAAGGCGGGCTCGGGTCCTCCTTCGTCTCGGCCACGAACAGACGGAAGAGCTCGCGGCCGGCAGCCGGGTCGCGCGTCGCGCGGAGCGCCGACCAGTCGGCCTCCGCCTCGAGATGGCGGGAGACGACGTTCCGCAGCGGCAGCACGGCGAGCTGGAGGACGACGTACGCGAAGACCACGAGCGGGACCGCCGCCGGTGACGCCATCCCGCCACGCAGCCGGGCGACGAGCGAGAGCAGGAAGGCGAGCGGGAACGCGAAGAGCGCATACCAGCCGATCGACTTCCAGATGTGGTCGTGCGCGAGATGGCCGAGCTCGTGCGCGAGCACGAAGCGGTCCAGGCGCGGCGTGAACGGCGCCTCGACGATCGGCTGCCAGAGGAAGACGCGCCGGCTCGGCCCGAGCCCCGTCGCGAACGCGTTCGGCTCGCCGAAGCCGCCGATCACCCGCACAGGCACGTGCACGCGCTCGATCCGCTCGAGCTTCGCGACGTAGGTCGCGTGGAGGGTGCGGCCGCCGAGCAGCCAGGGAGAGACGAACGCGAGGAGAATCGTGAGCCCGACGAAGACCGGCGCGGCAGGCAGCCACCAACGGCTCCCGATCCGACGCACCTTCGCGAGGTTCATCACGACGGCGAGCGCCGCGCACAGCAGGAGGAACCGGACGCCGAGCGCCAGCCAGTTCCCGATCGTCGCCTGCACGTAGTCGCCCGACAGCCCGTAGTGCCGGCGCCACCAGACGACCAGCACGGCGAACGGCAGCTGGGCGGCCCAGACGAGCGCGAAGCCGAGCATCCCGAGCAGCATCCCGGTGCCGATCGGCCCGGCGGCGGACTCGCGCGCCCACCGGATGCCGTAGCGGGCGAAGAAGCCGAGCACGACGAGCTGCGTGAGCGTCTGCCCGAGCCAGAAGAGGCGCGCGACGGCGCTGTAGTGCTGCGCCTGGTGGAGCGCGTGCGGCGAGAACAGAGCGGCCTCGTCGAGGCGAGGCAGGTGGTACGCGGGCAGAGACGAGCGCCAGAGCAGCCAGGCTGCTGCCGCCCACACGGCGCCGAGCGCGACGACGAGCGCCGAGCGGCGGAGCGTCACTCCGCGGGCGTGTCCTCGCCCTCGAGCGGGCTCGCGTGCGGGTAGGCGTCGGTCAGCAGGAGCGTGTACGCCTGCGTCTGCGCGTCGTAGCGGAGCGCGTAGGCGGAGAGGTTGCGCAGGCCCCACGTCGCCGACCCCTTCACGAGCGCGTGGAACCAGGTCAGCACGGCGGCCGCGAGCAGCGCGCTGCCGAGCGCCCCGCTCACGAGGAGCGCGGGGACGGCGAGCAGGATCCGGAAGCCGGTCTTCCAGCGGTTCTGGCGCGCCGGGCCGGCGACCTCGAGGTCGAGCGGGTACGTGCCTTCCGTTCCGGCGAAGCCGGGGAACGGGTTGCCGACGAGCATGAGGTACGCGTACACGTGGAGCCGGTAGCGCACGTACTTCGCGAGGAAGCGGTGCAGCCCGGTCGAGGGCGTCCCGCCGAAGAGCGTGACGAACCACTGCGCGATCGCGGCGAAGAAGACGGCGATCGACCAGACCACGATCCAGACGAGGTGCGGCACCGAGAGCAGGAGCCGGAAGAAGACCGTCAGCCGCGAGCGGCGGAGGTCGTACGGATCCCCGACGACGCGCACCGGGTGGCGCGCGGGGCGGTCGGTGACGGCGACGAGCATCTCCGTCGGGTCGGCGTTCGGGTAGCGGTCCGTGACGAGCAGGAGGTAGGCCGTGGTCTGCGCGGTGTAGCCGATCGAGTACGCGCCCGCGTCGCGCAGCCCCTTCGGCATCCGGCCCTGCGCGAGCGAGGCGAACCAGCCGAGGAACGCGCAGACGGCGAGCAGGGCGCCCCCGCCCGTCCCGTAGCTCTCCCTCCTGCCCCGCGACGAGGCGAGATTCCCGCCGCTCACGCCGGCGAGCGCTCCCGAGACGAGGAGGGCGGGGACTGCGAGCAGCCCGCGCAGGAAGATCGTCCAGCGCCGCTGCGCGACCGGCTCCTGCGGCAGCTCGACGTCGACCGGGTACTCCCCCTCCTCGCCGGAGAAGGGCGGGTAGGGATTGGCGACGAGCGAGAGGTAGGCGCTGAGGTGGGCCTGGTAGCGGACGTAGCCGCACATCACCCCGTGGAACCAGCGCGGCGGCCGGCCCGTGAAGATCGAGATCAGCCAGTTGAGGATGCCGGTGAGGACGACCCAGACCGTCCAGAGGAAGAACCAGATGTAGTGCGGGATCGCGAGCAGCAGGCGGAAGAAGACCGTGAGCCGGTTGCGGAGATAGTCGTCCTCGACGGCGAGGCGCACCGGATGCTGCTCGTGCATGCCCTCATCTATACGCCATCAGTCAGACTGCGCCAATGGCAGAAGCCCACGAGAACGTCGACGACGAGACGGCGCAGGGAATCGAGCAGCCTGCTGCCGAGGATGCCGCGCACGAGGCCCGGCTCACGCCGGCCGAGGCCGTGGCGCGGATGCGGATCAACGTCCCCGTCCGCGGCAATCGCAAGCTCCGCACCCTGATCGAGCGCGTCAACGACGACGCCCAGCTCAAGGCGTGGTGGCACGTCGCGAACGTCAACGCCGTCGCCCGGATGGCGATCAACGACCACTCCTGGGTGCACATCCAGATCGTCACGAACATCGCGCTCAAGCTCCTCCGCCAACTGACGAAGCACGGCGTCGAGCCCGCGATGGTGCGCGACTACGGGATGAGCACCGACGACGCGGAGATCGTCGTCACGCTCGCGGCGCTCCTCCACGACACGGGCATGTCGATCCACCGGCACGGCCACGAGGACTTCTCGCTCTTCCTCGCCGAGCGGAAGGCGCCCGACCTGCTCGCCGACCTCTACTCCGAGCCCGACCTGACCGTCGTCGTCTCGGAGGTGCTGCAGTCGATCATCAGCCACCGTGCCGACGGCCAGCCGCTCACGACCGACGCGGGCCTGCTGCGCGTCGCCGACGCGCTCGACATGGCGAAGGGCCGCTCGCGGATCCCGTTCGAGAAGGGCAGCGTCTCGATGCATTCGCTCTCGGCGGCGGCGATCGAGGACGTGACGATCTCCGACGGCGAGGAGCGTCCGATCCTGATCGAGATCCGGATGAACAACAGCTCCGGCATCTTCCAGGTCGACGGCTTGCTGAAGGCGAAGCTGCGCGGGAGCGGCCTCGAGCCGTACGTCGAGGTCGTCGCCCACATCGACACCGAGACCGAGCAGCGCCTCGTGCCGATGTACAGGCTCGAGATCTAAAGCCGGCGAATCCCTGGTTCGGGCCGTTGCATTCGCATCGACCTCCGACGTACCGTATGGCGATCGGTGGTGAGCCAGGGCGCGCTGATCGGCCGGGACCAAGAGCTCGAGGAGCTCGAGCGCTTCCTCGACGGTGGACCGGAGCGAACGCTCGTGCTCGCAGGGCCTCCCGGTATCGGCAAGACCACGGTCTGGGAGGCGGGGCTCGCGGTGGCTGCGAGGCACGGCCATCGCGTCCTCGTCACCCGGTCCTCGAGCGAGGAGAGCGGTCTCGGCTACGCGGGGCTCGCCGACCTGCTCGACGGCGTCGATCTCGGGCAGGTGCAGCCGCTCGCGGCGCCGCAGCGGCGCTCGCTCGACGTCGCGCTGCTCCGGCGCGAGCAGGCAGAGCCGATCGACGCCCGCGCCGTCGGGGCCGGCCTGCTCACGGTTCTGCGCCGCCTTGCCGTCACGGAGCCGCTTCTCGTCGCCGTCGACGACCTGCCCTGGCTCGACCCGGCCACTCTGGCCGCGCTGACCTTCGCCGCCCGGCGCCTCGAGCATGCTCCGGTCCGCTTCCTGCTGGCCAGTCGCCGGGATCGCCCCACCCGCCCCGAGGTCGCGCTCGAGCGCGGCGGTCTCCGGCGGCTCCGGCTCGAGCCGCTCAGCCTCGGGGCGACGCGCCGCCTCCTGTCCGCGCGGCTCGGTCTCGCCCTTCCGCGCCGGGCTCTCCGCCGGCTCCACGAGACCGCCGCCGGCAACCCGCTGTTCGCGCTCGAGCTCGGGCGCGTGCTGGCGGAGTCGGACCCGCTGTGGATCGGCGAGGAGGTCCCACTTCCCGCGACACTCGAGGAGCTGCTGCGCGAGCGAGTGGCCGGGCTCGCGAGGGGGGTGCGCCGGACCGTGCTCGCGGTCGCACTGGAGGGCGGAGCTCGCCTGGGAGAGCTCTCGCCGGTCGTCGAGCCGGGCGCAATCGCCGAGGCGGTCGACCTGGGCGTCCTCACGGTCGAGCGCGATCGCGTGCGCCTCTCGCATCCGCTTCTCGGCGCGGTCGTGCGACGGTCCGCGCCTGCAGGGGACCTGGGCGAGCTCCACCGTGAGCTCGCAGCCGTCGTCGAGGGGAAGGAGCGCCGCGCCCGCCACCTGGCGCTCGCGACCTCCGCGCCGGACGAGGCCGTCGCCGCCACGGTCTCGTCGGCCGCGGCGCGGGCGGCCACTCGCGGTGCGGCTGCGGACGCCGTCGAGCTGTCGGGGCATGCCCTGCGGCTGACGCAGCCCGATGCCCCCCACCGGGCCGAGCGGCTGGTCGAGCTTTGTGAGCACCTCTCCACGGTCGGAGAGCATGGGCAGGTTCGCGAGCTGCTCGCACCGGAGATCGGCGGCCTGCCGCCCGGCCCGCCCCGTGTTCGCGCCCGGCTCCTGCTCTGCGACGCCTCCCCCGACTACGCCGACGTCGAGGCCCAGCTGACGGCCGCCCTGACGGAGTGCGGAGGCGACCGGGAGCTGCGGGCGACGGTGCTGGCGCTCAGGGCCATCGTGCTCGCGGTGGGCAGAGTCGAGGGAATCGGCGAGGCCGAGGCTCTGGTGGCGGAGGCTCTCGAGAGCGGAGACGTGCCCGTTCCTCGAGGAGCGCCCAGCCCGCTGTTCGCACTCGCCTGGCTCCGCATCCTCCGCGGCCGTCCCATCGACGACCTGGTCTCGCCCGACCGTCTCGCCGGGGCGGGAGTGACCCACATCTACTACGGGCTCGAGCGTCTGGTCGGAATTCGCCACAGCTGGCGCGGTGAGCTGGCGCAGGCCGACGCGACGTTCCGGCGGCTGCTTGCGCTCGCCGACGAGCGCGGGGAGTCCGAGTCCTACGTCGCCATGCGAGTCCAGCTCTGCGAGCTCGCGCTGCGCACGGGCGACTGGGCTGCCGCCGCCGGCTCGCTCGAGGAGTGGTCGCCTGCGGACGTCGAGGCGGCGGACGTCCACTCCGCCTTCCTCCGCTGCCGGGCGCTGCTGGCCGCGAGGCGGGGCTTCGCCGCGGAGGCAGCGCGCTTCGCGAACGAGGCGACGGCGGCCGCGACCGCGGCCGGGGTTCGCTGGCAGGAGCTCGAGGCGAAGCGTGCCGAGGGAATCGCCGCGCTGCTCGCGGGCGAGCCCGATCGTGCTGTCGAGAGTCTCGGTGCCGTGTGGGAGCACACGACCCGCGAGGGGATCGACGAGCCGGGCGCGTTCCCGGTCGCCCCGGATCTCGTCGAGGCGCTCGTCCAGGTCGGTTCGCTCGACGAGGCGCAGGCCGTGACGAAGCGCCTCGGACGGCTCTCCCGGGAGCAGGAGCATCCCTGGGGCCGGGCGAGCGCCGCGCGCTGCCGCGGGCTCGTGCGAGGGACGCCGGAGCCGTTGCGCGAGGCCGCGGATGCCTTCGAGCGCCTCGGTCTTCGCTTCGACCGCGCTCGCGTGCTCCTCGCCCTCGGCCAGCTCGAACGGCGCTCGAGGCACTGGGGCGCCGCCCGCGAGGCGCTCGGGCACGCGCTCTCCGCCTTCGAGGAGATGGACTCGCCGGGCTGGGCGGAAGCGGTGCGCTCGGAGCTCGGCCGCATCGGCGGCCGCCGCCCGTCCACCGGTCTGAGCGAGACCGAGGCGAGGCTGGCGGCCCTCGTCGCAGCCGGACGCACGAACAAACAGATCGCCGCCGCGCTCCACCTGAGCGAGAAGACGGTGGAGGCGAACCTGACGCGGATCTTCCGCAAGCAGGGCGTGCACTCGCGCACCGAGCTCGCCCACACCCTCGACCGGGCGCGCGATAAGGCGAGGGAAATCCCCGCTTGATCGGGGACCGCTGCACAGGCGAGCGTGCGCACATGAGCCAGTACCTCGTCGAGCTCTACCAGCCGCGCCTCGGCCCGGTCGAGCTAGCCGAGGGAGCGGAACGGGCGCGCGAGGCCGCGCTGGAGCTGACCGCCGAGGGAACAGCCGTGCGCTACCTGCGCACGGTCTTCGTCCCCGAGGACGAGGTCTGCTTCTACCTCTACGAGGCCGAGTCGGCCGAGGCAGTGGGCCGGGCGTGCCGCCGGGCCGGACTCCCGGTCGAGCGCGTGCTCGAGGCGGTGTCGACGGAATAGGAAGGAGACAAGCAATGCGCATCACGCTCGAAGTGACGAAACGGCGCCTGCTGGGGGTGGCGCTCGTAGCGGCCGCGGTCCTGGCGGCCGTCTGGGGCGGGACGGCTCTCGCCTCGTCCCCCTCGACGAACCTGACCGTCTGCGTCAGGCAGAACGCCAAGATGTTCGCGCCCGCCAACGGCCAGTGCCACGGGCAGGCGACGCAGTACGTGCTCGTCACCCAGACCGAGCTCGACGCGCTCACCGCCCGGGTGAGCACGCTCGAGACCAACGTGTCAGATCTGCAGACGCTGCTCGCCGGCGTCAGCCGGACGACGTTCTACGGCAAGGACACGCTCCAGTTCAGCGGGATGAACGTGCAGGTCGTCAACGGCACGGGCTCGACCCAGACCACCAACGGCCTCGGGAACCTGATCGTCGGGTACGACGAGGTTCTGCCCGGCGATCCCGATCCCACCACGAGTGGTTCCCACGACATCGTCGTCGGCCTGGGAAACAACTTCTCCTCCTACGGGGGCTTCCTGGGCGGCTTCTACAACACGATCAGCGGTAACTATGCATCCGTCACGGGAGGCGCAGTCAACACCGCGAGCGCCAACGCGTCAGCCGTGAGCGGCGGCGACTGGAACATCGCGAGCGGCGACGCCTCGTCTGTGAGCGGCGGACTGCACAACCACGCGAGCGGCGACGAGGGGTCATCCATCAGCGGTGGCGAAGACAACATCGCCAGCGGATGGTGGTCTGCCGTCAACGGAGGCGACTACAACACCGCCAGCGGTCAAGGCGCGTCCGTCCTCGGCGGGAACAGCGTGACCGTCAGCGCCATCGACGGCACGTCACCGTAGTAGCGAACGCGTCACGGCAGGCGCCGAGCCCTGCCTCGTCCGTCCAGGGCGGGGTAGGGCTCGGGCCGCTACCGCCTCGACTTCCGCTCAGCCGATGTGGATCCGGTAGACGTCGTGCCCGCCGTAGCTCGGAACCCAGATGTCGCCGAACGCGAACGCGGCCGGGAAGGGCCTCGAGCCGACCGCGAACGTGTCGATGACCGTGTTCGTGGCGGGATCGATCCGCGAGACCGTGTCGTCGAAGACGTTCGGGACGAACACCGTCCCGTCGCCGGCGACGGCAGGGTTGCTCGGGTTCGAGCCGACGGGGATCGTCGCGACGACCATCCGCGTCGCGGGATCGATCCGCGAGACGGTGCCGTCGATCCCGTTCGCGACCCAGACGGCGGTCGGCGTGACGGCCACGTTGCGCGGGCCGTTCCCGACGAGCACCGAGCTCACGCGGTTGGTGCGCACGTCGATGCGGAAGATCCGGTCGCCGTTCATCTGCCCCACCCACACGGCGCCTCCGCCGTAGCGCAGGTTCGTGGGCTGCGCCCCGCTCGGGAGCCGGATGTGCCGCTGCACGCGGTTCGTCTTCGGGCTGATGCGGTCGACGTAGCCCAAGGTCGCCTCCGTCGCCCAGACGGAGTGGGCGCCGAAGGTCACGTCCCAGATCCGGTCGGGCAGCTTGATCCGCTTCACGACCTTCAGCCGCCTGGGGTTGACGCGGATGACCGAGGACGAGCTGTAGCCGTCGACCCAGACGCTGCCGGCACCGATCGCAACCCCGCACGGTCCGATGCCGACGCGTATCCGCTTCGTGACCGTGTTGCGCTTCGGGTCGATGCGCGCGAGCGTCCCGCTGCCGTTGTTGCCGACCCAGAGCGCGCCGAAGCCGCCGGCCTCCGAGCAGGGCCTGCTCCCCGTCCGAACATGGGCGACGACCTGCGGCGTCCCGGTCGCCGCCGCTGCGGCGGCGACGGCGACCAGGGCGACGAGGCCGGGGAGCAGCGTGCGTGGAAGGAGGGTGCGCAGCTTCACGGTGTCAAAGCTAGAGATCGAGCGGCCCACTGTTAAGGTCCACTTTCTGGTCGATTTTGTGGACCACTCGAGGACGGAAAGCCGCGCGCCGGAGATGCTCGTCGAGCTCGACCGTCGAGTGCGCGAGCCACTCACGCTCCAGCTCGAGCGAGCACTCCGAGACGGGATCCGGCGCGGCGCGCTGCGGCCGGGTACGCCGCTCCCCTCGACGCGGGCATTCGCAGCCGAGCTCGGGATCTCGCGCGGCCTCGTCGTGACGGCGTACGCGCAGCTCGGGGCCGAGGGCTACCTCCGGCTCCGCCGGAACGCGCCGCCGGTCGTCGCGGGCGGGATCGGCGCTGCGACGCCCGCGCGCACGGTCGGCGCCGGCCCGGAGCGGCCCCACAACCTGCGGCCCGACCTGCCCGACTACCGCGCCTTCCCGCGCCGCGAATGGCTGAAGTCGTACCGCGCGGCCCTCGGCAGGGCTCCCGACCGAGAGCTCTCCTACGGCGACGTGCGCGGCGTCTCCCACCTTCGGGAGGCGCTCGTCGCGTACCTCGGCCGCGTCCGCGGCGTCGTCGGCGACCCGGAGTACACGTTCGTCTGCTCTGGCTTCGCGCAGGCCGTCACCCTCGTCGGCGGCGTCCTCGTCCGCGAGGGGAGGAGACGAATCGCGGTCGAGGACCCGAGCCATGTCACGATCAGGGGGGTCGTCGCCCGCAGCGGCCTCGAGCCGGTCCCGATCCCGGTCGATGCCGGCGGGATCGACGTGGATGCGCTCGTCGCCGCCGCCCCGGACGCCGTGCTCGTGACGCCGGCCCACCAGTTCCCGACCGGCGTCGTCCTCGCGCCCGAGCGTCGCGCGCGGCTACTCGCCTGGGCGGAGCGGACGGGCGCGCTCGTGATCGAGGACGACTTCGACTCCGAGTACCGCTACGACCGCCCGCCGGTCGGTTCGCTCCAGGGCCTGATGCCGGAGCGCGTCGTCTACTGCGGGACGGCGAGCAAGACGCTCGCGCCGGGATTACGCCTCGGCTGGATCGTGGCGCCCGGCGAGCTCGCGCGTCCGCTCGTCGACCAGGTTCTGCACACGGTGGTCTCCCCGCCGCGGCTCGAGCAGCTCGCGTTGGCGGACTTCCTGCTCCGCGGCGAGCTGGACCGGCACCTGCGGCGGATGCGTCTCCGCTACCGGCGCCGGCGCGACGTGCTCGTCGAGGCACTGGGGCGAGAGCTGCCCGAGCTCGAGGTACGCGGTCTCGCGGCGGGGCTCTACCTCGAGGCCGTACTACCTGCGGGCACGGACGAGACGCGGGTGCTCGAGCGGGCACGCGCGCGGGGCGTCGGGCTCGCGGGGATGAGCGAGCACTGCATCGAGGCCGTGCGCGAGCCGGCGCTGCTGCTCGGCTACGCGCTGACGCCGGAGCCCTCGCTGCGGCGCGCCGTCGCCGTTCTCGCGGAGGCCGTGAGGTCGGACGGCTGACGCGCGGGACTCGCCGCAGCGCCCCGGTACACTGGGGCCCGATCCGCTGCGGGGTCGTCTAATGGTAGGACGCCTGACTCTGGATCAGGAAGTTGGGGTTCGAATCCCTGCCCCGCAGCCTCAGGTGAGCCCTGCTCCAGCCGGGTCTTCTGCAGCTCGGCGGCCCGGCCGTCTTCGGCGACGACGACCGGGGCTTCCGCGGCCACTGCTGCTCGCGGTCGACGGGCCGTGCGTGGCACCGGACGGCTCCGTCCGTTGGAGTGCCTTCGACCGCGAGCAGCGGCGGCGTGCGCGCCGGGTGTTCAGTCGGGCCTGGTCGCGTGGCTCCGCCGCGACCCGGCCCTCGCAACCGGCAATCTGGTGCGGCTCCTCAGGACGGTGAACAGGCCGAGCGGGATGAGCAGCGGAACGAGCAGGAAGTGCCCACCCGTGACGAGGAAGAGGATCGTTGCGAGGCCGATTCCGATCGCGAGACCGCGCATGGTGGATGCTCCTTCGGTTGCGGTGAGGTGGAGGTGTTCCGCCGTCGACGGTACGCACGCCGGGGCAAAGGGCGCACCAAGGTACGGGAAGAATTCGTCCGAGACGCTTCCGTTGCGAACCGGGCGTCGCGAGCAGTCCCGGGAGCGGCGCCGTGGCCGCCCCCGAGACCTGATGCAAGCTCTAGCCCGGCAGCCGGATCAGCAACGTGTCCCGGTTGCCCGTGAGGTGGTAGACGAGGATGAGGCCGTGTGACTGGGCCTTCGGGACCATCAGCGTGACCCAGCCCTTCGCGGTCTTCCCCTTCCGGAGTGCCTTGTCCCTCGGGAACGACGGGTGGCGCTCGCCGAGCAGCATCCCGCCGACACTCTTTCCGGCCTTGGTGAACGCCGTGAACGTGCCCGTCTTCGTCGCCTGCAGCCCCGTCACTCGGACGTACGCGGTCACGAACACCTGGCCCTTCTTCGGCTTCCAGATGCCGAGCGTCTTGGGCCGTTGGACCTTCGTCGCCTTCACGGCCACCTCGCCGGCGAGACGGGTCGTCTGGCCGAGGTTCGCCCGCGGGCTGTCGGGGATCTTCCCGAGCGGGACGGTCAGCGTCGACCCGAACCCCGCGTGCATGTGGTAGACGAGTCGGAGACCGTTCAGCTCCTTCGTCGGGACGAGGAAGGTGACCCAGCCGTCGGCCGTGTTCGTCGGCATGAGGTCGTTGCTGGAGCCGAGCGAGGGGTAGCGGTACCCGACGATGACCCGTCCGTACGTGCTCTTGCCCTCGAGTGAGTAGTAGAGCGTGTTGTAGGACGTCTTCTCCAGCGCCTGGATCTTCAGGTGCACCGCCACGGCGGCCTTGCCGGCCGGAGGCTGGAAGCTGCCCCCTCCGTACCAGCGCTGGGCTCCGACGACCGTGTGCACCTGCTCGTTGTCGAGCGTGACCGCCTGCCCGACCGCCCCCGTGTACCCGTCGCCGGACGGCGTCGGCCCGGGGGACGGCGCCGCTCCCACTGTGAAGGTCGCGATGCTCGACCACTCGCGTATCGCGCAGGGCAGGCAACTCGAGTCGTAGCCGGCGACGTGCAGGTAGTACGTGCCGCTCGGAAGGTTCGGGTACGCGTGGACCCACGAGGTCGTGGAGTCGGAGATCCCGGTCACCTCGAAGATGACGTTGGAGCCGTACACGCCGTCGTTCGGCCCATACAGGAAGTACCCCTCGGAGTCGGTCGCAGGATTCGTATTCGCCTCGAGGACGCGAGACTCGACGCCGGCGGGCAGCGACCAGGACACCGACAAGACGTGCGTCGCGTTGTCGAAGCGGACGCTCTGCAACGTCGGCGCCGCGGCATCTGCGGCACCCGGCACCGTCAGCGCGAGTGCCGCCGAGAGACCGACCAAGAGCCAGATCTTCGTGAGCGCGCCGTGTCTCCGCCGCATGACTACCCCCTTAGAGGGACGCCGGCGCTCCCGCCTAACCATGGCAGCGCGGGTCCGGCCCGAATATGGGTGACACCACTCATGTCGGATCTCGACCGGATCCGCTAACGGCGGACGCGGGCCTCGCTCCCGGCCCCGTGATCAGTCGAATCGCAAGCCAAAAGTAAGCCTGCGCCGCGTCCGGTTGCGATTTGGCGTGCGTACGCTACTTTGAGGCGCATGCCGCGTCGCTTGTGGGTCTTCGGGGGGGCCCTTTCGGTTGCTCTCCTCATGTGGGTCGTCGGCTCGTCCGTCTGGACAGCGCCGGCTCTCGCGAGCGTGAACGTCTCGCCGTGCACGCGCACGGCAGCCTGCACGTGGACAGCTCCCGGCCAACGGCGTCGTGGCGAACAGCCGCGACGGTCACGGTCACAGGGGCCGGCGGCGGCAGGGCGGCTGCACGAACCGGCGGGCCTGGCAGCCCCGGAGAGGTGAGGACCGTCACCCTCCCACGATCACACCCGGAGCGACCTACTACATCTTCGTCGGCGCGCAGGGCGGCCCCGGCTCTGTGCAACGCGCGCAACGCCAACGCCGGCGGCCCAGGGGCACCGGTGGCAGCGTAAGCGCGGGGCGCGGGCGGCAGCGGCGACAGCCTCCACCGGCGGTGGAGGCGGCGGCGGCGGCGGCGATTCGACCGTCAGCGTCGGCCCAGACGGGAATGTGCTCGTCAGCGCCGCCGGTGGCGGCGGCGGCGGCGGCGCCACGAACTAGCCACGGCAGCGGAGCCGGAGGCGCAGGCACGAGCACAGGCGTCGAGCGCGGGGGGAGCTCCAGCAACGGGCGGCGGCGGCGGGGGGGCGGCGGCTACGCCGCGGCACGGGGCCGGCGGCAATGCCGGCGAGTCGCAGCACCGGGGGCAAGGCCAACGGCACCGGCTACGGCGGGGCGGGATCGTTCTCCAACGCCGGCAACGGGTCGATCTCGATACAGTGACACGGCCCTGCTCGCCACGGATGCCGCAACAGACGTCACGGCGACGAGCGCCACGCTCAACGGCACCGACCCGAACGGCGACACCTACCACTTCGCGTACGGCACCGACACCTCGTACGCATTGGGGAACGTGCCCGCCACCGACGCCACGGCGACCAGCGACAACGTGAGCTACGCGCTCACGGGCCTGTCGCCGGGCACGACCTACCACTACCAGCTCCAGGCGGCTTCGGGCAACGGCGGCGACGTCGCCTTCACGACGTTGCAGCTCCCGGTCACGGGCAGCGCGACCTCGATCACGGCGACGAGCGCCGTCCTCAACGGCACCGACCTCAACAACAACGGCGAGTCGTGCGAGTTCGACTGGGGCCTCACGGCGAATCCGCAGACCTATCCGAACTCCGTGGCCGCGATCGGCACGAGCGGCGCGCCCACCGCCTCGCTCGGCGGCCTCGCGCAGAACACGACGTACCACTTCGTGCTCGTCTGCGCCTCCGGCTCGGGCAGCGACGCGTCGTTCACGACGGGGGTCCCCCCGTCACCGGCAGCGCGACCTCGATCACGGGGACGACCGCTGTCCTCCAGGGAACCGACCCCAACACCGGCGAGCACTTCCACTTCGAGTACGGCGCGACGAAGTCCTACGGCCGGTCGACGGCGATCGGCACGTCCAACGGCAGCACGGTCTCCGGGACGGCCAGCGGCCTCAAGCCCAGCACCACCTACCACTTCCGGCTCGTCTCCGACTCCGGCGCGGGCGCCGACGCCACCTTCACGACCGCGACGGTCGACGCGGCATCGTCCTCAAGGGGCCGAAGCTCGGGAAGGTGAAGGCGAAGCTGACCTACCACCTGACGTTCCAGAACGTGGGCACCGCGACGAACACCCTCCCGCTCGCCCACCTCTCGTTCGCCGGCAAGCATCACAATGTCCGGTTCGTCTCGCACCGCAAGTGCAGCGGCAAGACGACGCTCCTCTGCCACTTCGGCAAGCTCGCCGGCGGTCAGAAGAAGACACTCACGATCGTCGTCCGCGACCTCCACACCGGGACGCTGAAGGTGCGCGCCGCGGTCCTCTTCGTCGGCCAGCAGGCCGACCCGACGCCGAAGAACAACACCGCCCAGATCGTGACGAAGGTCACCAAGAAGGGGAAGGTGAAGACGACCTCGTTCCCGCTGCTCGACAGCGGCGTCGCCGTCAGGGGGCCGGACCAGGCGACGGAGGGCGCGAAGGTCCGCTACCACATCACCTTCACGAACACCGGCAAGCAGACGATCAAGCAGCCGCTGTACCACGTCCGCTTCTTCGGCAAGCGGAAGGACGTCGAGCTCGTCGCGCATCGAAACTGCAAGGTCCAGAGGACGAAGCTGCTCCTCTGCCACCTGCCCGCGATCGCCGCGGGGAAGAAGCGCGGGCTCACGTTCGTGATCCGCTACCACAACACCGGCAACCTCAAGGTGCGCGCTCCAGATCTACACGGGCCAGAAGGGCCACGACGCGACGCGGAAGGACGACGTCGCCGTCCAGGTGACGAAGGTCACGGCCGCCTCGTAACGGGGGCCGCTGAGCGCGCGTCGGCGCTCCGCCGGAGAGCACGCTTCACAACACTCTCATCGCTCGTGGATAGTTCCCCTCGGAATGTCGAGCCCCGGCCATCCGAACGGTTGCGCGCCTCGTGGACGCTGATCCGAACCTGAGCACGGAGCCCCACCTCCACGATCCCCTGCGCGCCGGCGGCCGGCGCGGGCCTGCACCGGGACGGCGGCGCTCACGGAGGCGCCCGCGCGAGCTCCGGCTCCGCTACTGGATCCCGCTCGTCGTCCTCTTCTTCCTCTCCCCCGCGATCTACTCGTGGACACGGATGGCGGTGCTGCCCTCGAGCCTGCCGCTCGGCGTGCGGACGGTCGAGTGGATGCGGCAACACCAGTTCAACTGGCTCATCGACAACGCGGAGCACGTCTACTACAGCTGGAAGGCTCCGTCGAAGGGCGGCCCGCAGCTGACCCAGCTGCCGAGCGTCGGCGTCGGCAGCACGACGACGGCCAAGCACGATGCGACCAAGCCGCAGAAGGCGAAGCCCTGGCCGCCGAACATCAAGCCGGTCTTCGCGCACCCGCTCGCGGGCGAGGGCGTCTGGAAGCCGTCGGGGCCCCCGATCGACGGCAAGCCGCCGGTTCTCGTCACGACCTTCCGGACGGAGCGCGACTACCCGCGCATCGTCGCCTACCTCGCCTGGTTCGACCACACGCGCACGGCGCTCGCCTACTACCCGGGCCGCTACGAGCCGCCGAGCGCGTCGCTACGTGGGCCGATGCAGGTGCCGTACGGCCAGCGCTGGCGGCTGCTCGCGACCTTCAACAGCGGCTTCATCTACAGCGACGGCCTCAACGGCGACGCGCTCGACGGCCAGACGAACGAGCCGCTCAAGGCCGGGCTCGCCACCCTCGTCGCCTATCGCAACGGCCGCGTCGACATCGTCAGCTGGAGGGGAGGATCCGCCCCCGGCCCGAGCGTCGCCTTCGCCCGGCAGAGCCTGCCGCTGATCATCGACCACGGCAAGCTCAACCCCGCCCTCAACGACAGCACGCAGTGGGGCTTCACGCTCGGGAACGCCGTGCGCGTGTGGCGGACGGGGATCGGGATCGACCGCCACGGCAACGTCATCTACGCAGCCGCCGACTACCAGACGGTGATCACGCTCGCCGAGATCCTCAAGCGGGCGGGCGCCGTGCGGGCGATGCAGCTCGACATCAACCCCGAGTGGCCGACCCTGATCACGTACCGCCACCACGGCGGGCTGCTGCCGACGAAGGTCGTCCCCAACTACCAGCAGCCGTCGACGCGCTACCTCCACCCCGACGACCGCGACTTCTTCGCCGTGTACCGGCGCCTGCACGGGCCGGTGACCGTGCCCCTGAAGTAAGGACTCGTCTCGCAATGACCACGCGCCCGGCGTGGTCGGGCTGCCCGTGCGTCATTTCGATGCGAGTGCGAGAAGTAAACAATCCGGTGCGCGGCTCGCAATCGCCCGGAACGTGGGGCACACTGGTGCGATGCGGCGCGGGGCCCTGCTTGTGCTCGTCGTACTCGCCACCGCGACCGGCGCCGCGTCGGCGCGGGCGGACGGAACCACGCCCTCGACCACCACCGAGACGACGACCGGGACGACGACGACCACGACGCCGTCGTATGCGCCGCTCGCCGGCTCGCGACTGACCGGAAGCTGCCTCGGCGCCGGCGCCTTCGCCATCGACGCGCCCGGCCGGCGGGTCCTCGCGTTCGGCACGCCCGCCTCGGCCCTCACCGCATCCGCCTATCCGGCCGACGCTCCCATCGTCGCCTTCGACGCCTCGACCGCCCGCGGCTCCAACTGCAGGAGCGCACATGTGACGCTGTCGTCCGTCTCGCTCTTCGGCGGCGCGGTCACGGCCTCGACCGTGCAGGCGACCGACGGCAGGGGACGCGTGACGGGGCTCGAGATCGACGGTTCGCCCGTCGCCCTGGCGGACGGCGAGGTCGTCGCCGTGGAGCACTGGGGGCAGCTGACGCTCCATGCGCAGGTGGGCCGCCTCTCCGCACCGCTCGTCCTGCTCCTCCTCGAGCGCCACGACTCCCTCCCGGCGGGGACGACGATCGCGGTGGCGTTCTCCGCCGTCTCGGCGCCGAAGCCCGCGCTCGCGCGCGCGGCTGCTCGCAAACAGGCAGGCCGGGCCGCGGCCCACCAGACGACGAAGCACAAGCAGCACGCGCGGAGGCACCACCGCAAGAAGGGCGTGCCCCAGCCGCTCAAGTGGACGCCGAGGCTCGGCCCGCACAAGGCCCCCTACGTCTTCCCGGTCGACGGCGGCGCGTCGTACGTCGACACGTACGGCGCGAACCGCAGCGACATCTACGACGGCTGGCACCACGGCGACGACCTCTTCGCGCCGATCGGCACGCCCGTCGTCGCCGTCACCAAGGGCAAGCTGAGCCTCGTCGGCTGGAACCGGCTCGGCGGCTGGCGGCTCTGGCTCACCGACAAGCAGGGCAACTCCTTCTACTACGCGCACCTGGCCGGCTACTCGCGCTGGATCCTCACGCACCGCAACGTGACCGCCGGTGAGGTGATCGGCTTCCTCGGGCGCACCGGCGACGCGTTCACGACGACGCCGCACCTCCACTTCGAGGTGCACCCGCACCAGCTGCTCAAGCTCGAGTACGACGGCGCCGTCGACCCGACCCGCTACCTCGACAGGTGGACGGTCGTGACCGTGCCGAAGCGGGAGATCCCGCAGCCGGCGAGGCTGAAGGCGCCGCGCGGGCAGCCGGCGCAGGAGGCGGCCGTCGTCTGGCGCCAGCTGCTCGTCGCCCGGCACCTCCTGCCGGCGAAGCCGGTCGCCCTGCCGGCGGCGCTCAGGCGCCCGTTCCCGGATGCGTCGCCGCTGGACGTCCCCGCGGCGCGGCGCACGGTCGCGGCAGTGCGGCTCTCCGCGCAGATCGCCCCGACGGGCCGCGGGCCGTGGCAGCCCGTCGCCCTCGCGGCCTGCGCCGTCGGCATCGCTCTCGGGCTCTTCGCCGTCCGCCGCCGCACGCGCCGGGACGCGCAGACCTAGCCCCGGCTCGCCGCCCGGAGGCCGCTACACTGAGCGCGCTCGGCGGCGCATTCGTCTAGTGGCCTAGGACACCGCCCTCTCACGGCGGCGGCACGGGTTCGAATCCCGTATGCGCCTCTCGAAACGCGCGGGAGACGTGCGAGGCGCCGGGAAGCGCCTCGCACGTCCCGGCGTCGATCAGCTGACCGCGATCGTGCTGTCGGTCTCCTCGAACGCAACGCTCGCCTGACACGAAGTGTCGAGGACGGCGTCGAAGAAGATGTCCCACTGATACGTGTACGTTCCGGCGAGCACACGCAGCGTCACGTGGTGCGCCCCCGTAGCCTCGACCACCGGTTCCCAGGGGACCGTGCTGACGGTATCGCTCTGGACCGTGCCGTCGACGTCGGACCACGTCGTCAAGGTGTCGCCCACTGGGAGGAGGGTGAAGCTGAAGGTGGAATCGCTGCTGCACTCGATGTCGTAGATGGTGCCGTCGGGCAGCGTGTCGTCGAAGTAGTGGCCCGGCCCGCTGAAGGAGTAGAACGTCGGGGTACCGGGCGGCCCACTCGGCCCGCTAGGCCCGCTCGGGCCACTCGGCCCCGTGGGACCAGTCGGACCGCTCGGCCCGGACGGGCCGCTGGGGCCACTCGGCCCCGTCGGACCAGTCGGCCCGCTCGGCCCCGTCGGGCCGGAGGGACCGCTCGGGCCTGACGGGCCGCTCGGGCCGACGGGACCGCTCGGGCCACTCGGCCCACTGGGGCCGGAGGGGCCACTCGGGCCGGGCGTGTTCTTCCACACGACCATCGCCTCGTTCGGAGCGCACCAATGGCCGGTCTCCAGGGTGCTCGAGCCCCAGACCTTGACGATCCGCGCGTCGCCGTTGTGGCTGTTCACGCAGAAGACGATCCCGCTCGCCCAGACCTTCGCCCGGCTCCTCGCACTCGCGCTGCCGGCCGTTGCGAGCACCGCCACCAGCGCCACCACCACGACGAGCCGCACCCGCAGCCGCGCCGCGGCCGCCCCCTGGTCGTCGTACCCCGGCTGCCCGGCCGAGCACCCGGCCCGTCCTCCGCGTCGCCGCAGCATCGCTCCCTCCCCGTAGTCGCCTCGTATCTCGATGGATTCAACCTTATTCGACGCCCGCGACGTCGGCCCTTGCGAATCCTTGGCCGAAGACAAGGTCAACGCTTGCCGCCCGGTGCCCCGGGGCTAACCCGGCGGCGCGTACAACTGCTCACACGTTCACAGGGCTCCCCGAGCCTCCACCGTGCGAAAGAGATTGGAATGAGCCACTCGCGCCTCACCCCGACGACCGCCTCCGACACCCGTCCTCCCGCGAGACGACCCTTCGAGCTCGAGCTCTACCGACAGGCGTACGACACGCGCGGCATGCGATCCGGCCGGCCGACCCCACCAGCCGCCCGACCGATCTCCCTGCCTCCCTCCTTCCGCGTGAACGCCTACTCCCTCGACCCCAGCCAGACGGCGGCCCCCTGACCGGGGGCCGCCTCGTCGTTACGTCCGCAGGCCCGCCTACCCTCCACGCATGGCGGCGGCCTCGCACCCGCACTCACGGAGCTTTCGGCGAGGACACGTTCGGGCGGTTCGCGGAGAAGACGGCGCGCTTCTTCGGCACGCCGCAGTACATCGTCGGCCAGACCATCGTCGTCCTCTGCTGGATCGCGTTCAACACGGCCGCGCTCGGAGGGCTCGTCAGCTTCGACCCCGAGCCGTACATCCTGCTCAACCTCATCTTCTCGACCCAGGCCGCCTACGCCGCGCCGCTGATCCTGCTCGCGCAGACCCGGCAGGCCGACCGCGACAAGGCGCACGCCGACTTCATCGACCAGGGGCACATCACACTCGAGACGTCGATGAAGGGCGAGACGGACAAGCTGCTCGAGCTGCTGCAGTCGAACACGACGCTCACGCAGCAGGACAAGGAGATGACCGAGCAGATCGCGCAGCTCACCCGCCAGATCCACGAGCTACTGACGCGGCCGCCGGCAGCGAGCTGACCTACCCGTCCGCGTTACTCCCCGGTGACCGCCGCCGCGGCGCGGAGACGAGTGACCGTCACGTCGCGGCCGAGCAGCTCGATGCTCTCGAACAGGCCCGGAGAGACCCTCGACCCGGTCACGGCGACCCGGAGCGGCTGAAACGCCTGGCGCGGCTTGAGGCCGAGGCCGTCGGCCGCCGCGCGCAGCGCCGCCTCGATCGTGTCGGCGTCGAACGGCTCGAGCGAGGCGAGCGCCTCCTCCGCAGCCGCGAGCATCGGGCCGCCGCCGTCGAGCTCCGTCGCGTCCGGCTCCACCTCACCGAAGAAGAAGCCGGCGAAGCCGGGGAAGTCGGCGAGCCTCGGGATCTTCTCCTGTACGAGCGGCGCCACCCGCGCGACGCGCTCGGCGTCCCAGGCGTAGCCCTGCTCGCCGAGCCAGAGGACGAGCCGGTGCGCGAACTCCTCCGGCGCGAGCCCGCGGATGTAGACGCCGTTCATCCAGTCGAGCTTCTGGTAGTCGAACTGGGACGGGCTCGAGCTGACCCGCTCGAGCGAGAAGCGCTCGATCAGCTCGTCGCGACTCATCAGCGTCGTCTCGCCGTCGGGCGCCCAGCCGAGGAGGGCGAGGAAGTTGAGCATCGTCTCGGGCAGGTAGCCGCCGCTCCGGAACTCCTCCACGGCCTGCGCGCCGTGACGCTTCGAGAGCTTCTTGCCGTCCGTGCCGAAGATCATCGGGACGTGTCCGTAGACGGGCGCGTCCGCACCGACTGCGCGGATGATGTTGATCTGGGCGGGCGTGTTCGGGATGTGGTCGTCGCCGCGGATGACGTGCGTGATCCCGTCCCAGACGTCCTCCAGCGGCGAGGCGAAGTTGTAGGTCGGGCGTCCGTCGGAGCGAGCGAGGACGATGTCGTGGAGCTTCTCGTTCGGATACTCGATCCGGCCGCGGACGACGTCGTCCCACGCGGTCACGCCCTCGTCGGGCATCCGGAAGCGGATCGCCCCCTCGTCCTCGTACGCCTTCCCCTCGGCGAGAAGCTGGTCGGCGAGGCGGCGACAGTCGTCCATCCGGTCGAGCTGGAACGTGTGCGGCCCGTCCCAGTCGAGGCCGAGCCAGCGGAGCGAATCCTGGATCTGGTCGACCGCCTCCGCCACCTCGCGCGAGGTGTCCGTGTTCTCGATCCGCAGCCGGAACTCGCCGCCCTCGTGGCGCGCGAAGAGCCAGTTGAAGAGTGCGGTTCGGGCGGTGCCGATGTGGAGGAGCCCGGTCGGGCTCGGAGCGATGCGGACGCGGACGGACATGGCGATAGCGTAGGCGGCGATGCAGATCGGCGCGCACGTCTCCTCCTCCGGCGGAATCGACAAGGCGATCGACCGGGCCGTCTCGATCGGCGCCGACTCGGTGCAGGTCTTCACGCAGAGCCCGCGCGCGTGGCGGCCGACGAACCACGACCCGGCGAGCTTCGCGCGGTTCCGGGAGAAGCGGGCCGACGCGGGGATCCGCGCCGCCGACGTCGTCTGCCACGCCGTCTACCTCTGCAACCTCGCCGCGCCCGATCCCGTGACGTACGAGCGGTCGATCGCCGCCCTCCGCAACACGACCGAGGTGGCGTGCGCGATCGAGGCGGGCGGGGTCGTCTTCCACGTCGGCTCCCACCTCGGCGCCGGGCTCGAGGCGGGTCTCGAGCGCGTCGTGCCCGCGCTCGAGCAGGTGCTCGAGCTGTGCACGGACGAGACGTGGCTGCTGATGGAGAACTCCGCGGGCGCGGGCGGCACGATCGGCCGCTCGATCGAGGAGCTCGCGGCGATCCATGAGCGGCTCGGCGCTCACCCGCGGCTCGGTGTCTGCCTCGACTCCTGCCATCTCTACGTGTCCGGCGTGGACGTGACCGATCCGGCCGCTCTCGACGCGTGCCTCGACGAGCTCGACTCGGCGATCGGTCTCGACCGCCTGCGCGCGCTCCACGTCAACGACTCCGCGGCACCGCTCGGATCGAACCGCGACCGGCACGCGAACATCCTCGAGGGCGAGCTCGGCGAGCAGCTCGGCGTCTTCCTCTCGAACCCGCGCCTGCAGGGGCTGCCGGCGGTGCTCGAGGTGGCCGGGCCGGAGAACCACGGCCCCGACGCGAACGAGATCCGCAAGACGAAAGAGCTCCGCTCTCGCTGGACGGCATGACCACCGTGGACCTGTCTGGGTAACAGATACCTGGACATGTCCCGCCGGGCCATCACGGCTCCGCCGGCGCCCTTTCCGACCCAGCCACGGGCGTCTGGGGACATGTCCGGGTAACTGATACCGAGCCATGTACGGTCAGGACGTGTCCGGCGAGCGCTACCGCTGGGTCGTGCTCGCCGCAGGAACGCTCGCGCAGGCGAGCTTCTCGGCGTTCGCGCTCGGCGTGCCCGTGCTGGCCGTGCAGCTCCGCTCCCACTACCACCTCTCCCTAGGCGAGACCGGCGTCGTGCTGGGCGCGACGGGGATGGGGATGCTGCCGACGCTTCTGCCCTGGGGTCTCCTCGCCGACCGGATCGGGGAGCGGCTCGTGATCGCGGTCGGCCTCACCGGTGCCGCCGCAGCGATCGCAGCGACCGCGGAGACGACGACGTTCGCCGCTCTCGTCCCGCTTCTCGCGCTCGGCGGAGCCCTCGGGGCGAGCGTCAACGCAGCGAGCGGCCGCGCGGTGATGGGCTGGTTCGGGGCGGCAGAGCGGGGCCTGGCGCTCGGCATCCGGCAGACGGCGATGCCGATCGGCGCGGCGAGCGCTGCAGTCTCGCTCCCCTGGCTCGCGTCGATCGGCGGCACGCGTCTCGCCTTCCTCTGCCTCGCCGGAGGCCTCCTCGCCGGCGCAGGCCTCGGCGGCGGCTTTCTCCGGGATGCCCCCCGCCGCGCGACCGTCGCGCCGGGACACCAGCTCGCCTCGCCCGTGCGCGACCCGCGCATGTGGCAACTCGCCGGCGGCTCGGGCCTCTACCTCGTCGCCCAGATCTCGATCATCAGCTTCGTCGTCCTCTTCCTCCACGAGCACCGCGGCGTCTCCGACCACGCGGCGGCCGGCCTGCTCGCCGGGATCAACGTGCTCGGGGTCGGCGCGCGTATCGGCGCCGGCCGCTGGTCGGATCGCCGCGGCACGCGTGTCCGCCCGCTGCGCGAGATCGGCATGGCCCTGACCCTCGCGACCGCGCTCGTCGCGGCGCTCGTCGACGCGCCGCTCCCTGCGCTCCTCCCCGCCCTCGTCGTCGGCGGCGTGCTCGCGCTCTCGTGGAACGGACTCTCGTTCACCGCCGCCGCGGAGACCGCAGGCCCCGCCCGCAGCGGCGCCGCGCTCGGCTTCCAGCAGATGCTCCTCGGAGTCCTCGTCGCTGCCGTACCGCCGGTCTTCGCAGCGCTCGTGGCCGCCTCCTCCTGGCGAGTCGGCTACGCGTGCGCCGTCGCCGGCCCTGCGCGTCGGCGTCTTGATCCTGCGCCGTCTGCCGGAAGCGGCTACTCGTCCACGTTGACGTCAAGAAGCTCGGTCGCATCCGCGGCATCGGCCACCGGATCAGCGGCAACCGCGCCAGCCAGGGCAAGACCTGGATCGACGGTCGGCCGTCACACGGGATCGCCGGCTGGGAGTACGTCCACATCGCGATCGACGACTACAGCCGTCTCGCCTACGTCGAGGTCCTCGACGACGAGAAGGCGACGACAGCCGTCGCCTTCCTGCGGCGAGCCGATCGCCTTCTTCGCCCGCTACGGCATCCGCGTCGAGCGCGTCCTGACCGACAACGGCAGCGCCTACCGCAGCGTCGTCCACGCGATCGCCTGCCGCCGACTCGGCATCCGACACCTCCGCACACGCCCCCACCGGCCCCAGACCAACGGCAAAGCAGAACGCTTCATCCGCACCCTGCTCGCCGGCTGGGCCTACGGACCGATCTACGGCTCAAGCAGCGAACGCACCGCAGCACTTGACGGCTGGCTCTGGCACTACAACCATCGACGACGACACTCAGCCCTCGGCCACCAACCCCCGGTCAGCAGAACCAACCTGCTTGGGTCCTACAGCTAGCCGATCCGCGCGAACACGCGGAACGTCGGAGATCCCGCCGGCAGCTCTGCGAACTCGGGATTGAGGCAGCCGAGCTCGCCCTCGCGCTGCTCGAACGTCGCCTGCACGTCGCTCTCGCACATCGGCAGCGGCCCCCGCCGCGCCCGCACGGCGCCGAAGCCCTCGCGCGTCTGCTCGCCCTCCCACAGGAGGTCGACGTCGATCTCCGCCGTGAACACCTTCTGCAGGCAGCCCATGAACGTGTGCCCGTGCTCCTCGTACGCGTAGACGAACGGGCACGACCGTTCGAGGCAGGCGGCGGGGTAGACGACCTTCTCGCAATGGACGTCGCAGCGCCGACACTCCGCCTCGTCCTGTGGGTGGAGCGGAAGCGTCGCGGCAGCCGCCTGCTTCGGGCTCATACCGCCATTCTCCGAGCGATCCACGGGCTCCGCAAGACTTGACAGGAAGGACAAATCAAGCTAGGCGCCGGACGGCGTTGAGGACGTCCATCGCCGTGAAGGCCCTGAAGTCCGCCTCGATCCCCGGGTTGTCGTCCGCTCTGAACCACAACGCCTGGACGGTCTGCATGCCCACAGCCGCCGCCCCCTGCACATCCGCGACGAGGTCGTCGCCGACATGGAGTGCCGCCGCCGGCTCGACGCCGAGCTCGCCGCACGCGCGAAGGAAGATCGCCGGAGCCGGCTTCCGCGCGCCGGCCTCGTCGCTGAAGACCATCGCGTCGAGAAGCGGCGCCAACCCGAGCTTCTCCGCGTCGGCCCGCAGGATCCGCGCCGGGTCCGGCCACGCGTTCGCGACGAGCCCCGTCTTCAGGCCCCGCTCCCGCAGCGACTCGAGCAGCGCCGGTGCCGCGCCGAGGACGCCGTACGCGACCAGCCACTCCCGGTGCTCACGCTCGATGAACTCGCCCGGATCCTCGACCCCGAGCTCTGTGAGGAGCTCCGCGTACGGGCGGTGGCCATGGCCGTCGCCGAGCATGAGCGCGCGCCAGCGGGCGGTGAAGTCGGGGTCGTCCCGGCCGAGCGCGGCCCGATGGCCGGCGAGGACGAGCTCGTCGTCCCAGTCGAACCGGACGAGCGTGTTGCCCCAATCGAACAGAACCGCCTCGAGCACGGCGGACTAGGGTAGTTGCCCCGTGGCCCGGACGCTTCTCTGGGGTTCGCTCCTTCTTGCGCCCCTCACGATCGCGGTGGACAAGCTCACCGCCACCGGAGACGTAGCCCTGTTCCTCCTCTCGGCTACCGCGCTCATCCCGCTCGCGTGGCTGATCGGGCAGGCGACGGAGCAGGCGGCCGAGCACACCGGCTCCGGTATAGGCGGCTTTCTCAACGCGAGCTTCGGGAATGCGCCCGAGCTGATCGTGGCCCTGTTCGCGGTCGGCGCGAACCTCCCCGTCGTCGTGCGCGGGTCGCTCGCCGGGAGCGTGATCTCGAACCTCCTGCTCGTCCTCGGCGTGACCCAGCTCGCCGGGCCGGACGGCGCGCGCCTCGACCGGCGCTCGCTGCTCGCGCAGCTCGGTCTCGTCGCCGTCGCCGTCGCCGCATTCGCCGTGCCGGCCGGGCTCGGCTACACCGGACGGCCCGAGCGGCACTCGGTCCTCGTCGCGTCGATCCCGGTCGCCGCCGTCCTCCTCCTCCTCTACGCGCTGGTCGTGGGTCGCAACCTCCACCGCCACCACCACAGCGAGCGGGAGGCGCCACTCGAGGGCTCCTGGCCGCTGCCGCGGTCGGTCGCCGCCCTCGCGCTCGCCACCGGCGGCACCGCGTGGGTGAGCGAGATCCTCGTCCACTCCCTGCACACCTTCGCGAAGACCGTCGGGCTGAGCGAGTTCTTCATCGCCATCGTCATCGTCGCCATCGTCGGGAACGCCGCCGAGCACGGCGGCGCGATCCTCATCGCCCGCAGGGGCAAGATGCGGCTCGCGACCGAGATCGCGATCTCGTCGAGCGCCCAGGTGGCCCTCCTCATCGTCCCCGTCGTCACGCTCCTCTCGCTCCTCTTCGCGCACCCGCTCGCGCTCGCGTTCCGCTGGAGCGAGCTCGTAGGGATGGGCGGCGCCGCCGTCGTCGTCGGGCTGACGCTCGCTGACGGACGGTCACGGCGCTGGGAAGGGGCACTGCTCGTCGCCGCCTATGCGGCGGCGGTCGTGGGCTTCCTCGTCGGCGGCGGCCGCTGATCCCGACTCTGCGGTGAACCTCGCGCATGGACGGCGCCCGGCTCCGCTACCGTGCGCCGAATGGCCGTGAGGGAACAGTCCGATCTCGGCGCGCCCACCGGGCTCGCCGTCGCCGCGCACGGCCTCGCCCGTCGCTACGGGGCGGGCGAAACGGCCGTCGACGCGCTGCGTGGAGTCGACCTCGAGGTACGCGCAGGAGAGCTCGTCGCGGTCATGGGGCCGTCGGGCTCCGGCAAGTCGACGCTCATGCACATCCTCGCCGGGCTCGACCGTCCGACTGCCGGAACGGTCGCGATCGCGGGGATCGACATCACGTCGCTGAGCGACGCGAAGCTCACGCACCTGCGCCGCGACCACATCGGCTTCGTCTTCCAGTTCTTCAACCTCCTGCCGATGCTCGACGCCGAGGAGAACGTCGTCCTGCCGCTCTCGATCTCCGGCAAGAAGGCCGATCGGGAGTGGCTCGACTCTCTGCTCGCGCAGATGGGTCTGGCCGAGCGCCGGCGCCATCGCCCGGCCGAGCTCTCCGGCGGGCAGCAGCAGCGCGTGGCGATCGCCCGCGCGCTCGTCACGCGGCCGACGATCCTCTTCGCCGACGAGCCGACCGGCAACCTCGACTCGAAGACCGGAGGCGAGATCCTCGACCTCATGCGCAGCTCGACAGACGCCTACGGCCAGACGACCGTGATGGTGACGCACGAGGCACGCGCGGCCTCGATCGCCGACCGGATCCTCTTCCTCGAGGACGGCCTGATCGTGAAGGAGCTGCGCGGCGCGAGCCAGGCGGACGTGCTCGCCGTGATGTCCGAGCTGCAGTAATGATCCGCGTCGCGCTGAAGGGCCTCGCCGGCCGAAAGCTCCGCGCCGCGCTCACGGCGATCGCGATCATCCTCGGCGTCGCGATGATCAGCGGCACCTACGTCCTCACCGACACGATCCAGTCGGCGTTCGGCACCGTCTTCACGACCGTCTACAAGCACACCGACGCCATCGTCACCGGGAAGAGCGCGATCGGGAAGGACAACAACAACGCAGCGCTGCCGCCGTCCTTCCCGCAGTCGCTCCTCGGGCGCGTGCAGAGCCTGCCCGGCGTCGCGGAGGCCCAGGGCGGCATCACCGACTACGCGTACCTCGTCGGCCACGACGGCAAGGTCATCTCCGGCCACGGCGCGCCGCCGCTCGCCTTCAGCGTCCACCCGCACGGCGACCAGCGCTTCAACCCGCTCGAGCTCGTCTCGGGCTCGTGGCCCGTCGGGGCGCACGAGGTCGACATCGACGCGAACACGGCCTCGAAGAACGGCTACAAGATCGGCGACACGATCGGCGTGATCGCGCGCGGGCCGGAGCAGACGTACCGGATCGCGGGGATCGTCGAGATCGGCGGCGTCTCCTCGCTCGGCGGCGCGACGATGGCGATCTTCGACTTCTCGACCGCGCAGCGGATCTTCCACAAGGAGGGCCGGCTCGACTCGATCTCGGTCGCCGCGAAGCCGGGGACGACGCCGCAGCAGCTCGTGCAGCAGGTCAAGCCGCTGCTGCCGCCTACCGCCGAGGTGCGGACCGGTCAGGCACAGGCGCAGCAGGCGACGAAGGACACGAACGGCTTCCTCTCGATCTTCCGCGACTTCCTGCTCGCCTTCGCCGGGGTCGCGCTCTTCGTCGGCACGTTCGTGATCGCGAACACGCTCTCGATCACGATCGCCCAGCGGACGCGCGAGCTCGCGACGCTGCGCACCCTCGGCGCGACGCGCCGCCAGGTGCTCGGCTCGGTACTCGTCGAGGCGTTCGCGATCGGCGCCCTCGCCTCGGCCGCCGGCCTGTTCCTCGGCCTCGCGCTCGCGAAGGGGCTGAACGCGGCCTTCGTGAAGCTCGGGATCGACCTGCCTCAGGCAGGCACGGTGTTCGCGACCAGGACGATCGTCGTCTCGCTGCTCGTCGGCACGGGCGTGACGGTGCTCGCGGCGCTACGGCCCGCGATGCGGGCGACGCGCGTGCCGCCGATCGCGGCGGTGCGCGAGGGTGCCATCCTGCCGGAGTCGCGCTTCGCGCGCTTCGGGCCGCACGCCGCGCTCGCGACGATCTCCGCCGCAGTCGCGCTCATGCTCGTCGGGCTCTTCGTCACGAGCCTCTCGACGACGAACCGGCTGCTTGCGATCGGCGCCGGGGCGGCGGCCGTCTTCCTCGGCGTCTCGATGCTCGCGAAGATCCTTGTGCCGCCGCTCGCCGCGGTGCTCGGCTGGCCGGCGTGGCGGTTCGGCGGCGCCTCAGGCGCGCTCGCCCGCGGCAACGCGATGCGGAACCCGCAGCGGACGGCGTCCACGGCCTCGGCGCTCATGATCGGTCTCGCGCTCGTGACGCTCGTCTCAGTGCTCGCCGCGGGCCTCAAGACGCGGTTCGAGAGCGCCGTCAACGAGCTCTTCAGCGCCGACTACGCGCTCACGGCGACCGACAACTTCTCCCCCATCTCGATCGCCTCCTCCGACGCGCTGCGCAAGGTGCCCGGAGTGACGGTCGTCTCGGGTGTGCGGGCCGGACAGGGCCGCGCCTTCGGCAGCCGGATCACCGTCACGGCTGTCGCCGGCGACATCTCGAAGGTGATCACCGTGAAGTGGCAGGCAGGGTCGCAGGCCGTCCCCGGCGAGCTCGGCCGCAACGGCTCGTTCGTCTCGAAGGCGTACGCGAAAGCCCAGAAGCTCAGCGTCGGCTCGCCGCTCATCGTCGAGACGCCGACGGGCACGAAGCTCCATCTCGTCGTCAAGGGCATCTTCGCGCCGCCGCAGGGCGGCTCCCCGTACGGGGACGTGACGATCTCCGCCGGCCGGTTCGACACCCTCTACCAGAACCCGCAGAACGTCTTCACGTTCGTCGACGTCGCCGGCGGTGTCACGGCCGCGAACACGGCGCGCCTCACGAAGGCTCTCAAGCCGTTCCCCGAGGCGAAGATCCAGACCGAGAGCGAGTTCAAGCGCAACCAGGAGCAGGGGATCAACACGCTGCTCAACCTCCTCTACGTCCTGCTCTCGCTCTCGATCGTGATCAGCCTGTTCGGGATCGTGAACACGCTCGTCCTCACCGTGTTCGAGCGGACGCGGGAGCTCGGGATGCTGCGCGCGGTCGGGATGACGCGGCGGCAGGTGCGGCAGATGATCCGCCACGAGAGCGTCGTCACCGCGCTGATCGGCGCCTCGCTCGCGATCCCGCTCGGCATCGTCCTCGCGCTCATGGTCGGCAACGCGATCAAGTACGCGGCCTTCACGATCCCGTGGGTGACGCTCGTCGTCTTCGTCGTCGCAGCGGTGATCGCGGGCCTCGTCGCGGCGATCCTCCCCGCCCGGCGCGCCGCGAAGCTCAACGTGCTCGCAGCGTTGCAGTACGAATAGACAGCTCGCCGGAGCTGCGCTCTCGGGAGTTGGGAGAACGAGCTTCGTGCGTACGGCCGGTGGCAGCCACCCTCAACCGATCGTCACGCCCTGCCGTGGCGGAAGCCGCTCAACTGGGCTCTCCGCGACGAAGTCGCGACGTCTCCGTCGGGAAGACGTACCGGTGGGTGCCACCGGCCGGTGGACGGCGAGCCGCTCGAGCCGAGTCGTCCGGGCCTCCGCCTCGTAGAGCAGCAGCACTCCCGGGAGGTGCTCGGCGGGCGCGAAGGCGGCGAGCTCGAGGCTCACCCAGGTGCCCGCCACGGCCCGGGCTCGCGCGTGACGGGATAGCCGGCCCAGACCATGCGCGTCACGGAGCCGTCCGCCGTGCGCTCGAGGCGCAGCAGCTCTCCGTGCTCGGGCCCCGAGACGGTGCGCCAGCGGTCGTCCGTCTCCCGCTCGAACACGGAGGACGGCGCCCAGTCGAGCGCCTCGTCGTAGCGCGCCTCGAGCCGCCCTTCGCGCCAGCGGAAGACGAGCCGGGCCGCCTCCATGAACCAGATCCCGAGCAGCGGGACGACGTCCTCGGGCGGCGGCTCGCCGACCCGCCACGGCTCGGGCGCGACCGGCCACTCCTCGACCGTCTCGCGGACGAGCGCGAGACCGAGCTCGCCGAGCGCCGCCTCGCTCTCGTTCGTGAGCGCCGCCGCGACGACCTTCTCCTTCGGCGAGAGGTAGAGGCGCGCGATGAAGCCGGGCATCGAGCCGCCGTGCCCGGCGAGGATCCGGTCGCCGTCGCGACGCAGCTGCAGCCCGAGCCCGTAGCCCGAGAGCCAGCGGTCGTGGTCGTCGATCGCCTGCACGGTCCGCATCTCCTCGGCGCTCGAGCGGGCGAGCACGCTCTCGTCCGGATCGGCGAGGAACGCGCCCCAACGGCAGAGGTCGCGCACCGTCCCCCAGAGCTCGCCGGCGGAGGCCCAGGCGCCGGTCTCGACGCTGACCGCGTCCCAGACACCATCCGAGTACGGCTGGAGGACGTAACCCGTTGCAGCGGGCGGCTCCGGCTGGAAGCCCGTCCGTGTCAGGCCGACCGGCTCGAGCAGGCGCTCGCGGACGTACTCCGCGTACGGCATCCCCGACACGCGCTCGACGACGATCCCGAGCAGCGCGAAGGCGAGGTTCGAGTAGTGGAAGCGGGCGCCCGTCGGGAGGATCTGCTCGGCCCGCTCGAGCGTCTCGAGCAACTCGTCGGGCGGGGCGAAGCGGAGCGTCAGCCACGAGTCGTCCTGCGTCTCGCGCTGCAGCCCCGAGGAGTGAGAGAGGAGCCGGCGGATCGTCGGCCGGTGCGCGGCGCCCTCGAGGTGCCGGTCGAGCGTGTCCTCGAGGTCGAGCTCGCCCGCGTCCCGCAACTGCATGATCGCCGCCGCCGTGAAGGTCTTCGTGATCGAGCCGACCCGGTACTGCGTGTCCGGCGTCGCCTCCGCGCCCGCCTCGACGTCCGCGAGACCGACCGCGCTCTCCCAGACGATCTCGCCGTCGCGGCAAACCGCAGCGGCGAGGCTCGGCAGCCGCTTCTCGCGCTGCTCGCCGCGAACGACCCGTTCGAGGCGGGCCGTGAGCCGGTCAGGCGTGGACACGAACCTCCTCCCGCATCCGCGCGATCGCCGCGTCGATCTCCTCGTCCCCGATACCGAGGTGCGTGACGGCGCGGAGCCAGCCGGGCCGGAGGCCGCCCACGGCCACGCCGCGCTCGAGCAGCCGCTCGCGCAGGCCGGGCTCGTCCGGGATCGGGACGAAGTTCGTCTCCACGGTGCCGGGATCCACGCCGATCCCCTCGGCGAGGCGCCGCGCACGGGCGTGATCGTCCGCGAGCCGGTCGACGTGGTGGTCGAGGGCGTAGAGCATCGCGGCGGCCGCGATCCCAGACTGGCGGAGGGCGCCGCCGAAGAGGAACTTCCCCTCCCACGCCCGCTCGATCGTCTCGGCCGGCCCGGCGAGGATCGCGCCGAACGGGCAGCCGAGCCCCTTCGAGAAGCAGACCGTCACCGTGTCGGCGAGTGAGGCCCACGCCGAAGGCTCGCCGGCCGCGGCGACGGAGGCATTGAAGAGCCGCGCCCCGTCGAGATGGACCGCCGCGCCGCGCGCGCGGGCGGCGTCGACCGCCGCACGGTAGACGTCGAGCGGCCACACGCGTCCGCCCGAGCTGCGGTGCGTGTTCTCGAGCACGAGCACGCTGCCGGGCCCGAACTCGTCGATCTCCTCGATCTGCTCAGCGGTCGGCCGCCCCGCCTCGGCGGCGAGGCCCTGCATCACGAGCCCCGAATGGATCGCCGGACCGCCCCACTCGTAGACGAGGACGTGCGTGCGCTCCTCCGCGACGAGCTTGCAGCCGGGTCGGCTCAGCGCCCGCAACGCAGCCTGGTTCGCCATCGTCGCCGTCGGCAGGAAGAGCGCCGCCTCGTGACCGAGCAGCTCGGCCGTCCGCCGCTGCAGCGCGTTCGTCGTCGGATCCTCGCGCTCCTGCTCGTCGCCGACCTCGGCGGCAGCCATCGCCGCGAGCATCCCCGGCGTCGGCTTCGTCACGGTGTCGGAGCGGAGGTCGATCGCCACGACGCCTCACGCTACCGTAGCCCGGTGGACCTCGACCTTCTCGACCGGACGCTGCGTGAACGCGGCGAGCCGGCGTTCCGGGCCCGCCAGGTGTGGGAGTGGACGGCAGGCGGCGCCGCCGGCTACGAGGCGATGACGAACCTCCCGCGTGCGCTGCGCGAGGAGCTCGCGACCGCCGTGCCCTTCTCGACGCTCACGGTCGAGACGGAGCGCGAGTCTCGGGACGGCACGGTCAAGACGCTCTTTCGCACCGGCGACGGCCACCCCGTCGAGGCGGTGCTCATGCGCTACCGCGACGGCCGCCGCTCGCTCTGCCTCTCCTCGCAGTCGGGCTGCCCGCTCACGTGCACGTTCTGCGCGACCGGCGCGATGGCCTTCGGCCGCAACCTGACCGTGTCCGAGATCCTCGACCAGGCCCTCCACTTTCGGCGCAGCACAGAAGTCGACCACGCGGTGTTCATGGGGATGGGCGAGCCGATGCTCAACCTCGACGCGGTGCTGGACGCCGCGCGCCGCCTGCCCGGCCTCGGGATCACGCACCGGCGGACGACGATCTCCACGGTCGGCTGGCTGCCCGGCCTGCGGCGCTTCGTCGACGAGGTGGCGAAGCCGATCCGCCTCGCGCTCTCCCTCCACGCTCCGGACGACGCGCTCCGCTCGCGACTCATGCCCGTCAACGACCGCTTCCCCGTTGCGGACGTCGTCGCAGAGTGCCGGCGCCATGCCGCCGCGACGAACCGCCGCGTCTTCGTCGAGTACGTCATGCTCGCCGGCGTGAACGACTCGCCGGAACAGGCCCGAGCGCTCGCGAAGCTGCTCGGCCGCGACGAGTTCAAGGTCAACCTGATCCCCTACAACCCGTGGGCTGCAAGCGCCGGCGGCGAAGCCCCCGGCGCGCGGCCGTACACGCCGCCTGCAGCGGCCGGCGGGCTGTACGACGGGTCCTCGCGCGGGCGCATCGCGGCGTTCAAGGCCGTTCTCGACCGTGCGCACGTTCCGGCAACCGTGCGTCTGACGCGAGGCCGGGACATCGAGGCCGCATGCGGCCAGCTCGCGACCGCGCCCCGGCGGCAGCGCCGGCCGACGCCCGTCGCAGCGGAATGAGCCGGATCGCGTTCGAGCGCGAGACGTTCGAGGCCGAGCTGCTCGACCCTCGGCGCGGCTTCGAGCGGACGCGCGTTCCGGTCGAGGTGCGGCGCGACCCGCTCACCGGCCACAGCGCCAGGATCCTCGTGGCCGGCAGCTTCCCGCCGCCGGCGCGCCTCGACCTCGACCAGCTCGCGGCCGCGACCCGCGAGGGATGCCCCTTCTGCCCGGAGCGCGTCGCGGAGCAGACGCCGCTGCTGCCGCCCGAGGTCTGGCCGGAAGGGCGGATCTCCGCCGGCGAGGCCGTCCTCTTCCCGAACCTCGTCGCCTACGCGAAGTGGAGCTCCGTCTCGGTCTACTCGCCGCGGCGCCACCTCCTTCCGCTCGAGGGGCTCACGCCGCGGCTCGTCGCCGACAACCTCCTCGTGCAGCGGGAGTTCGGCCGCGCCGTCGTCGCCCACGACCCACAGTCGGCGTGGGTCTCCGTCAACGCGAACCAGCTCCCGCCCGCCGGCAGCTCGATCTTCCACCCGCACCTCCAGGGCAGCGCGAACCCGCTGCCGACGACGATGCAGCGCCTCGTCGCCGACGCCGGGACGGAGCGTCTGCGCGACTACGTCGCGGCCGAGCAGGAGCTCGGGGAGCGGTTCGTCGCGTCGCGGTCCAGCGTCGACTGGACGGCGAGCTTCGCCCCGCTCGGGCCGGCCGAGATCTGCGCCTTCGTCGCGGGCGCCGGCTCGCCGGAGGAGCTCGAGGACGAGCAGGTCGAGGAGCTCGGGCACGGCATCTCGGCCGTCCTCGGCGTCTACGCCGGGCTCGGCTTCGAGAGCTTCAACCTCGCCTTCTACGGAGTCCCGGGCGCGCAGGTGCTCCTCCTGCGGCTCGTCGCGCGGGCGTACTTCGGGGCGGCGGAGCGCTCGGACGCGATGTGGAGCGAGCGCGTGCAGTGGGAGGCGGCGACCGATCTCGCGCCGGAGCGCGTCGCGGAGCTCGCGCGGGCCGCCTTTTCCGGGGACTACTAGGCGCCCTTCGGCGCCTCGGCGACGACCGCCGCCTCCGGCTCGGGAGCGGGGTGCTCCTCGAAGCCGAACTTCACGACGGGGTTCTTCGCCGCGCGGACCTCGTCGAGCCGCTGCACGGGCCGGTTGTGCGGCGCCCCCTTCAGCAGCTCCGGCTCCTCGGCCGCCTCGCGCACGATCGCGAGCATCGCCTCGCAGAAGGCGTCGAGCGTCTCCTTCGTCTCCGTCTCGGTCGGCTCGATCATCAGCGCCTCCGGCACGATGAGCGGGAAGTAGATCGTCGGCGGGTGGAAGTCGTAGTCCATCAGCCGCTTCGCGACGTCGAGCGCGGTGCAGCCGTGCTCGCGCTTCAGCGTGCGCGCCGAGAGCACGAACTCGTGCATGCAGAGCCGGTCGAAGGGGAGGTCGTAGGCGTCCTTCAGCCGCGCGAGTACGTAGTTCGCGTTGAGCACCGCCACCTCGGACATCTCCCGCAGGCGCGACCCGTACATACGGAGGAAGGCGTACGAGCGGACGAAGACGCCGAACGGGCCGGTGAAGCCGCGCACCTTGCCGATCGTCTGGGGCCGGTCGTAGTCGAGCCCGAAGCCGTCGTCCTCCCTGCGCACGACGGCCGGCACCGGCAGGAACGGCTCGAGCAGCTTCCGCACCGCGATCGGCCCGCCGCCCGGGCCGCCGCCGCCGTGCGGCTGCGAGAACGTCTTGTGCAGGTTGATGTGGACGATGTCGAAGCCCATGTCGCCGGGGCGGGAGACGCCGCAGACGGCGTTGAGATTGGCGCCGTCGTAGTACATGAGGGCGCCCACGCCGTGGAAGATCCGCTCGATCTCCTCGATGTTCTCGTCGAAGAGACCGAGCGTCGACGGGTTCGTGAGCATGAGCGCGGCCGTGTGCTCGTCGACCTTCGCGCGCAGGTCGTCGACGTCGATGTTGCCGCGCGCGTCCGTCTGCACGTGCGTGAGCTCGAATCCGGCCATCGACACGCGAGGCGGGATTCGTGCCGTGCGCCGTGTCCGGGATCACGACCTTGCGGCGCTGCTCCAGCTCGCCGCGTGCCGCGAAGTACGCGCGGACGAGCAGGAGCCCCGTCAGCTCACCCTGCGAGCCGGCGGCCGGCTGGAGCGAGACGGCGTCGAGCCCGGTCACCTCGGCGAGGATCTCCTGCAGGCGCCACATCAGCTCGAGGGCGCCCTGGACGCCGTCCTCCTCCTGCAGCGGATGGAGCCGCGCGAACCCCGGCAGCGCCGCGAGGCGCTCGTTGATGCGCGGGTTGTACTTCATCGTGCAGGAACCGAGCGGGTAGAAGCCCGTGTCGACGCCGAAGTTGCGCGTCGAGAGCTCGGTGAAGTGGCGGACGAGCTCGAACTCCGCCACCTCGGGCAGGCGGGGAGGCTCGGCGCGGCGGAGCTCGGCCGGCAGCTCGGGGGCTGCAGGCAGGTCCTCGTGGTGCGGCAGACCGGAGGCTCGCCGTCCCGGCTGCGACCGTTCGAAGATCAGCTTCATCGCGCGACCTCTGCGAGTACGTCGGCGAGCCGGTCGATCTCCGCCGGCGTGCGCTGCTCCGTGACGGCGACGAGGAGCACGTCGTCCAGGCCCGGATAGTCGCGTCCGAGCACGTAGCCCGGATGCACGCCGCGCTCGCGCGCCGCGGCGACGACGTCGTGCCCGTTCCGTCCGACCCGGACGGCAAACTCCTTGAACGTTGTCCGCTCGGAAAACAGCAGCTCGAGTCCCGCGCGCTCCACGAGCCGCTCCTTCGCATAGGCCGCGAGCGACAGGCAGGTCTCCCCCAACTCCCGCAGCCCCTGCGGCCCGAGCCAGCTGAGGTAGACGAGGCCGCCGAGCGCGAGCAGCGTCTGGTTCGTGGTGATGTTGGAGGTGGCCTTCTCCCGCCGGATGTGCTGCTCCCGGGTCTGCAGGGTGAGGACATAGCCGCGCTTGCCCGCGGCGTCTACCGTCTCGCCGACGATCCGGCCCGGCAGGCGACGGATCAGGTCGTTCCGGGCGGCGAGGAAGCCGTAGTGCGGCCCGCCGAAGGATGCGAAGTTCCCCGCTGCCTGACCTTCGCCGATCGCGAGCGCGGCGCCGTAGCGGCCGGGCGCTTCGAGCACGCCGAGCGAGAGCAGGTCGACGTGGGCGACCGGCAGCGCTCCCGCCTCGTTCGCTCTCGCCGCCAGCTCCGGTGCCGGCTCGAGGCAGCCGAAGAAGTTCGGCTGCTGGAAGATGACGGCTGCAGCGTCGGTCGCGGCGCGTCCCAGCTCCTCGGGATCGGTCGTCCCGTCCCGCTGCGGCACTTCGACGATCTCGAGCCCGAAGCCCGCCGCGTACGTCTTCACGACCTGCCGCACCTGCGGATTCGTCGCCTCTGTGACGACGATCTTGTGGCGGCCGGTCGCGTTGCGCGCGACGTAGCAGGCGTCGGCGGCGACGACCTCGCCGTCGTAGCCGGAGGCGTTGGACACGTCCATTCCGGTCAGCTCGCAGATCGCGGTCTGGTACTCGAAGATCGCCTGGAGCACACCCTGGCTCATCTCCGGCTGGTACGGCGTGTACGCGGTCAGCAGCTCGCCACGCTGGAGGACGGCGTCGACGACCGCCGGCACGTAGTGGTCGTAGATCCCGGCCCCGAGAAAGGAGAGCTCGCGACTCGCGTCGACGTTCCGCTCGGCGAGCTGCGCCACGTGCGCGAAGACCTCCTGCTCCGACAGCGGCGGCTCGAGCTGGAGCCCCCGTCCGAGCCGCACGGCGGCCGGGATGTCGCGGAAGAGCTCGTCGACGGAGCCGACGCCGATCGTCCGCAGCATCTCCTCGCGGTCGGAGTCCGTGAGAGAGAGGAACGGGTGCGTCACGAGATCACTGCTCGGTCAGGAGCTGCCGGTACGCGTCGACGTCGAGCAGCCCGTCCACCTCGCCGGGGTCGGAGAGCCGGATGCGGATGAGCCAGCCCCGCTCGTAGGGGTCGTCGTTCACGGTCTCGGGAGAGTCGAGGACCTGCTGGTTCACCTCGAGCACCTCGCCCGAGAGGGCGGCGATGAGATCCGAGACCGCCTTGACGGACTCGACCTCGCCGTAGGTGGCGTCCTTCGTGACCGTGGAGCCGACCTCCGGCGGCTCGAAGTGGACGAGCTCGCCGAGCGCGTCGGCGGCGAACCAGGTGATCCCCAGCACCGCCTCGTCGCCCTCGAGGCGGGCCCAGTCGTGCTCCGGGTGGTACTTCAGATCGTCGGGATACGTCTCAGCGGCGGCCACTCAACCCTCCCTCTTCGGCCCGGAAGAGTGCTGCGCACTTTCCCGGGATCCCGGTTTGTAAATCGGCTTCTTCACCACGCGGGCCCGGCGTGCCCGGCCCCGCACGTCGATCGTAAGCTCGCTGTCGGGCGAGGCCTGCGCGACCGGCACGTAGCCCATGCCGATACCGAGCTCGAGCATCGGCGAGTGGGAGCCCGAGGTGACTTCGCCGCCCCCTTCGATCGCCATGCCCTGCCGCGGGATCGCCTTCTCCTCCATGACGAACGCGACGAGCCGGCGCTCCGGGCCGTCCGCCTTCACGCGCCGCAGGACCTCGACGCCCGTGAACTCCTTGTCGAGCGCGCACGCCCAGCCGAGCCCGGCCGAGATCGCGTCGGTGGCGGTGCCGATGTCGTTGCCGTGCAGCGGGTAGCAGACCTCGAGCCGCAGCGTGTCGCGGGCTCCGAGCCCGCAGGGGACGGCGCCCCGTTCGAGCACCGCGTCCCAGAGCCGGCCGGCGTCCTCGCTCATGCAGAGGAGCTCGCAGCCGTCCTCGCCGGTGTAGCCCGTGCGGTTGACCATCACCTCGACGCCGTCGACCGAGGCCTCGGCGAAGGTGAACGGTGCCGCCGCCGGGAGGCCGAGCCGCTCGATCGCCCGCGGGCCCTGCACGGCGAGAAGGCCGCAGTCGTCCGAGACGTCGCGGACGTCGGAGCCGGGGATCTCCCGCTCCTTGAGCCAGGCGAAGTCCTGCTCGCGGTTCGCGGCGTTCACCACGAGGAGGTACGAGTGCCGGCCGGTCCGGTACGCGATCAGGTCGTCGACGATGCCCCCGTCCTCGGTCGTGAGCAGCGTGTACTGGGCCTGGCCGGGCTCGAGCCGGTCGAGGTCGTTCGAGAGCGTCGCCTGCAGCAACTCGTGCGCGTGCGGCCCCTCCACCTCGAATTCGCCCATGTGCGAGACGTCGAACACGCCCGCATCCGTCCGGACGGCGCGATGCTCCGGGATCACGCCCGCGTACTGCACCGGCATCTCCCAGCCGGCGAAGGGAACCATGCGCGCGCCGAGCGCGACGTGCCGGTCGTGGAGCGGCGTGTGCTGGAGCGTGTCGGGCATCGCCAGGGTCGATCCTAGTGCGTTGCACGTCCGCCCGGACTCAGTGAAAAGCCGCGCCGGAACGGAGCCGCCCCGACTCCTCCGAAGACGGGCCGGGGCGGCGGACCGGGTCGTGGGGTCGACTCTCGAGGGTCGACCCTGATGGGCACACCTCACGTGCCCCCTCTGCGCGGAGCCAAACCTCCGCTCGTCTAGTCGCGCAGGAAGGAAGGCACGTCGAGCGAGGACTCGCCCTCGGGCCGCCCCGCCGAGACGCCGACGGGAGCCTCGGAACCTGCCCGCCGCCGGCGGCGCTGGCCCCCGAAGCCGGTGGCGATCACCGTCACGCGGACCTCGTCGCCCAGCGCATCGTCGATCACCGCGCCGAAGATGATGTTCGCGTTCGGGTCGGCGGCGCTCGTCACGACCTCGGCGGCCTCGTTCACCTCGAAGAGGCCGATCTCCGGGCCACCGGTGATGTTGAGGAGGATCCCGGTCGCGCCGTCGATCGACGACTCGAGCAACGGCGAAGACACCGCGGCCCGGGCCGCCTCGGCGGCGCGGTTCTCGCCGCCGGCCGCGCCGATCCCCATCAGCGCGGAGCCCGCGTCGCGCATGATCGTCCGGACGTCGGCGAAGTCGAGGTTGACGAGCCCCGGGACGGTGATCAGGTCGGTGATGCCCTGTACGCCCTGCCGGAGCACGTCGTCCGCCACGCGGAAGGCGTCGACGACCGACGTCTGCTTCTCGACCACCTGCAGCAGGCGGTCGTTCTCGATCACGATCAGCGTGTCGACGCGGTCGCGGAGGTTCTCGATCCCCTGCTCGGCCTGCTGTGCGCGCTTCCGACCCTCGAAGGCGAAGGGGCGGGTGACGACGCCGACCGTGAGCGCCCCGAGCTCGCGGCCGAGCTCCGCGACGATGGGAGCGGCGCCCGTTCCGGTGCCGCCTCCCTCGCCCGCGGTGATGAAGATCATGTCGGCGCCTTTCAGCGCCTCCTTCAGCTCGTCCCGGCTCTCCTGCGCGGCGGCATGACCCACTGCAGGGTCCGCGCCTGCGCCGAGGCCGCGCGTCGCGGCCGAGCCGACATGGATCTTCACGTCGGCGTCGCACATCATCAACGCCTGCGCGTCGGTGTTCACGGCGATGAACTCCACCCCGCCGAGGGCGGCGTCCACCATCCGGTTGACGGCATTCGTCCCGCCGCCACCGACGCCGACGACCCTGATCACCGCAAGGTAGTTACCAGCTGCGTCGCTCGCGCTCATTTCGCTCAGACCTGAACCTTCACTAGAGGATTGGGGCAGAAAGAGAGAGACTCGCGCTGGAGCGTACGCACCCCAAGCCGCAATGTCAACCCAAGCTTCACGGCTGTAGTCTCAACCTCTACTTGAGCTTTGGGTCAGACTCTTCTGGCGGGTGCTCGCGGTGCCCGAGACGGCGCGTCCCGGCACGCCGACGTCCAGGTAGGTGCTCCCGGCCGGCAGGAGCGGCAGCATCCGGGTCGCGACGGCAAGCTTGAGCTGGAGGTGCGAGGCGTCTCCGAGCCGGAGCTCGACGCCCGAGCGGAGCTCGAAGACGAGGGAGCCGTTCGCATACGCGGCCGCGCGAACGCTCCCGGCGAAGGAGCCGGCGTGACCGACCGCCTGCGCGGCGACTCCACCCTGGTCTGGGCCGAGCTCCGCGCCCGCCCGGATGCTCCCGGAGGCCGGCAGCCAGATCCGCGGCAGCCGCGGGTCGGCGAGCGGCGCGAGGCGACCGACGACCCGGCCGCGCACGGAGACGAGCCAGGCGGCGGAGCCGCTGCGGAGCACGGCCGCGGGGCGCTCCGGCAGGACGGTGACGCGGAGGGTATGCGGGAACGAGCGGTCGTAGCTCGCCCGCACCACCGTGGGCAGAGCTTCGACACGCCGCACGACGGCAGCGCCGTCGAGCCCGACGAGGCTCGTCCCGACGAGCGGCGCCAGCGCCTGTCGCACCTGCGCGTCGACGGCCGGCGAGCCGCCGTGGACGTCGACGGCGCGGATCGCGAGCACGGAGGTCTCGCGCGCGACGGCGTACGCCCCCACTGCCACCGCGACGATGCCGAGCCCGACCACGAGCGAGCGCCGCGACGGCGCGAGATGTCGCAGCAGGCGCCCGAGGCGTGCCCTCGGTCGGCGCTCGCGGCGCGGCAGCGCCGCCGCCGAGGTGCGGGTGGCAGGCCTGCGGGGGCGGGCTTTCGCGGACACCGTGACACGTTCGGCGCCCGGGCGGACGCTCCTACAGCTGGGGAAGCTCGAGGCCTCCGAGAAACTCGACCTCGTGCTCGAGGCGGACGCCGAACTGCTCGTGGGCCCGCCGGCGCGCCGCGGCCATGAGGGCGAGGGCGTCCGCCGTCGTCGCACCGTCGGCGTTCTCGATGAAGTTCGCGTGCTTCGGCGAGATCTGCGCGCCGCCGATCCGGTGGCCCTTCAGGCCACACGCCTCGAGCATCTTCCCCGCGCTCAGCTCGTGGGCCGGGTTCTTGAACACGCTGCCGAAGGTGCGACGGTTCGTCGGCTGTGCTTCCTTCCGCTGTGCGTTCAGATCCCGCACGGCCGCCTTGATCTCCTCCGGCGGACGTGGGTGGAGGCGGAGCTCCGCTCGCAGGACGACCTGGCCGTGGCGCAACTCCGAGTGGCGGTACGTGAGCCCGAGCTCCGCCGGCGTCAGCCAGCCGCTGCCCGAGCCCGTCGCGACGAGCGCCCGTTCGAGCACCCCCGAAAAGTCGGCGCCGTACGCGCCGGCGTTCATCCAGATGCCGCCGCCGATCGTGCCGGGGATCGCGCACGCGAACTCGAACCCGCCGAGCCCGGCCGTCCGCGCCCGGTGAAGGCAGACTGCGTTCGCCGCGCCCCCGCCCGCCCGCAGGACGTCGTCCTCCACCTCGACCGCCGCGAGCCCGCCGCCGAGCCGCAGGACGAGAGCGTCGACACCCTCGTCGGCCGCGAGGAGGTTCGAGCCGAGCCCGACGACGACGACCGCCAGCTCACGCTCCGCCGCCCAGCGGAGCAGCCCGGCGACCTCCTCCGCGGACTCCGGCCGCGCGAAGGCCCGGGCCGGCCCGCCCGTGCCGAGGGTCGTGTAGCGCGCCAGCGCGACGCCCTCCTCGATCTTCATGCGAGCTCCTCGAGGATGAGCGTCGCCGCACGGTCGACGTCGCCCGCGCCGAGCGTGAGGACGGTGTCGCCGGGGCGGCTCCAGCCGGCGACGAGCCGCGCCGCATCCTCGAGCGCCGGCGCCCAGCCGATCAGCATCCCCGGCCGTACCCGCGCCAGCTCGTCGACGACCAGCCGGCCGCTCACGCCTGCGACGGGGTCCTCGCGCGCCGGATAGATCTCCGTGACGCAGGCGGCGTCGGCCGCTGCGAGGGCCTGTGCGAAGTCGTGCGCGAGATGGCGTGTGCGCGAGTAGAGGTGCGGCTGGAAGAGGGCGAGCACCCGGCCCCCGCCGCTTCCAGCCTGCTCTCGCGTAGCGGCGAGGTCGGCGGCGAGCTCGGCCGGATGGTGGGCGTAGCTGTCCACGACCGCGACTCCGCCGGCCTCTCCTCTCTCCTCGAGCCGCCGGCCCGCGCCGCGAAACTCGACGACGACCCTCTCGGCGTCGGCGCGTGCCACCCCTGCGAGCTCCAGCGCCGCGAGGGCCGCGGCGGCGTTGCGCCGGTTGTGCTCGCCGCGCACGCCGAGCTCGAAGGAGACCGGCTCGAGATCCTCTGCCCGGACGACGTGTGGAACCTCCCGCAGCCAGTCCGCGAAGAACGACTCGACCTCCCCGCGGGAGCCGAAGGTCGTGTGGTGGTCGAGGTCGACGTTGAGCAGCACGCCGATCTCGGGGCGCAGCGCAGCGAGGGAGCGGTCGGACTCGTCGCCCTCGACGACGAGCCAGCCGGAGCCGGCGCGGGCGTTGCCGCCGAGTTGGGGCACGTCTCCGCCGATCAGGAACGCGGGGTCGAGCCCCAGCCGGTCGAGGCAGTAGGCGATCATCGCGCTCGTCGTCGTCTTTCCGTGTGCTCCCGCGACGACGATCGCGTGCTGCAGCGAGACGAGCTCGGCGAGCAGCGCGGCCCGCGGCCGCCCCTCGACGCGGCCGGCGAAGGCGGTGGAGACGTAGACCTCCCAACCGTCCGGCGGTTGCGGCGGGTCCGGCGAGATCGCGACGGCGATGTCCTCGAGGTGCTGGAGGTAGGGCGTCTCGACCCTGTCCCAGCCGGCGACCTCGGCGCCCCACGCGTGCGCGAGCAGCGCGTAGCCGCTCATGCCGGCACCGCCGATGCCGGCGATCCAGATGCGCCTACCGGCGAGCGATCGCGACGAGCTCATCGGCGATCTCCTCCGCAGCGTCGGGCTTCGCCACCCTGTGCATCGCGGCGCTCATCGCCGCGAGACGGTCGCCGTCGGCGAGCAGCTCCTCGACGACGTCGGGCGCCCGCTCCGCCTCCGCCTCGGGCACGACGACCGCGCCGCCTGCCTCGGCGAACCAGCGGGCGTTCTTCTCCTGGTGCGCGCCGGTGGCGAACAGGCCGGGAACGAGCACGGCGGGCAGGCCCGCGGCGGCGAGCTCCCAGACGGAGCCGCCCGCACGCGCGAGCGCCACGTCGGCCGCGCCGTACGCGACGCCGATCTCGTCGCTGAACGGCCGCAGGACGTACCCGGGCCGCGAGACGCGGTCGCGCAGCCCTGGATAGTCGCGCTCCCCACAGAGGTGGACGACGGACGGGCCTTCCTCCGCCCACGCGGCGAGCGCGATCTCGTTCAGGAGCCGCGCGCCGAGCGAGCCGCCGAAGACGAGCACGACCGGCCCGTCGGGCGGGAGGCCGAGCCGGCGGCGCGCCTCCGACCGCTCGCGCGGGCGCGACGTGCTCGGAACCGGCCGTCCCACCGCGCGGTACTTCCGTCCGTGCCGGCCGAGCGGGAAAGCGAGGAAGACGCGCTCGGCGAGTGGTGCCGCGAGGCGGTTGGCGAGACCCAGATACGCGTCGGCCTCCGTCAGGGCGCAGGGGATGCGACGCAGCCTCGCGGCGAGGACCATGGGGCCTGCGACGTACCCACCGGCGCCGAGCACCGCGTCGGGCTTCCTCCGGGCGAGGATGCGCAGGCAGGAGGCGGGTGCTGCGAGCGCCCGGCCCGCCGCCCGGACGAGCGCCACGCCGGGCCGGCGTGGCAGGCCCGAGACGGCAAAGCTGTCGAACTCGTACCCCGCCTCAGGAACGAGCTGCGCTTCGACGCGATCCGGCGACCCGGCGAAGGTCACCAGTCCCCCGCGCCGCCGCAGCGCCTCCGCCACGGCGAGCGCCGGCGCGACGTGTCCGACCGTCCCTCCGGCCGCGATCAGGAACCGCAACTGCCGCTCTTCCGCCATCGCCACGAGCGATGTTAAGGAGCACGCCGACTCCGAGGAGCATCACGACGAGGCTCGAGCCGCCGTAGGAGACGAACGGGAGTGGGATCCCGGTCAGGGGCGCGACGCCCGACGACCGCGGCGATGTTGATCGCGGCCTGCCCACAGACAAGGGCGGTGATCCCCGCTGCGACCCTCTTCGCGAACGGGTCGCGGCAGCCGAGCGCGAGCCGGAAACCGGCGTAGCCGAAGGCGCAGAAGGCCAGGAGGACGAGGGCGACGCCGACGAGGCCGAGCTCCTCGCCGATCACGGCGAAGATCATGTCGGTCGGCGCCTCCGGCAGGTAGTGGAGGGGCTCGATCCCCTGCCCCAGGCCGCGCCCGAAGACACCGCCCGAGCCGAGGCTGATCAGGGCCTGCACGTTCTGGAGGCCGGCGCCGGTCGGGTCTTTCCACGGGTCGAGGAAGGTGAGCAGGCGGTCGCGCCGGTACGGCGACGTCCAGGCGGCAAGACCGGCCAGGGCGATCACGATTCCGTAGGCGGAGGCGAGCAGGGGGAGCCGCGTCCCGGCGACGAGGAGGATCGCGCCCGCGACGAGGAGCAGGGTCAGCGCGGTGCCGAGATCCGGCTCGACGAGCACGAGCACCGCGAAGGCGCCTACGACGAGGCCGATGGGGCGGGCGAGCTCCCGCAGCGTCCGCGGCGGCTGCCGGCGGGACAGGTGCGAGGCGAGCCAGATGACGACTGCGAGCTTGGCGAGCTCGGACGGCTGGAACACGAGAGGCCCGACGTCGATCCAGCGGCGCGCACCGTTGATCGGCGTGCCGACGGCCAGGACGGCAACGCAGAGGACGAGGGCCGTGACGACGAGGGGCGGCGCGAGCCGGCGGATCTGGTCGAGGCCGACCCGAGAGACGACGAGGAGGAGGACGAGGCCGACGAGCGCGTAGGCGCCCTGCCGCTCGACGTACCGCTGCGGATTCCCGTTGCCGAGCGCCGCCGAGCCGGAGGTGGCGCTGTAGACCATGACGAGGCCGAAGAGGACGAGGGCCGTCGTCACGAGCACGAGCAGGTTCCACTCGAGCTGGAACCGCTTCGACCGCGGCCGGATCATTCCAGCTCCTCGACGAGCCGGCGGAAGGCGTCGCCGCGCTCCTCGAAGTTGTCGAACTGGTCGAAGCTCGCGCAGGCCGGCGAGAGGAGGACGATGTCGCCGGGCCGGGCGTCGGCTGCGGCGCGGGCGACGGCGGTCGGCAGGTCTCCGGCGCGGACGTACGGGCGGCCGGCTGCGTCGAGGGCGGCGGCGAGCTCGTCGGCTGCGGCCCCGATCAGGTAGGTCGAGCGGACGGTCTGGGGCAGCTCGCGCGCGAAGGGGGCGAAGTCCTCGCCCTTCAGCGAGCCGCCGAGGATCAGCCGGAGCGGCGAGTCGTACGCGGCGACGCCACGGCGGGCGGCCGCGGTGTTCGTCGCCTTCGAGTCGTTGACCCAGCGGACGCCGCGCAACTCCCGCACGAGCTCGAGGCGATGCTGCACGCCCGGAAAGCTGCGCAGCGCCTCGGCGATCGCGCCGTCCGGAACCTCGGCCCCCCGGGCGGCGGCGGTGGCGGCGGCTGCGTTCTCCCGGTTGTGCCGGCCGGGGATGAGCGGCTCGGCGGGGAGCGGGTCGTCGGCGGAGAACTCGATCCCGTCGCCGCCGAAGCCGCGTGGGACGACGGCGAGCCCGGCGCGCTCGAAGATGCGGAGCTTCGCATCGCGGTAGGCCTCGAACGTGCCGTGCCGGTCGAGGTGGTCGGGGTCGAGGTTGAGGAGCACGGCGATCTCGCAGGCGAAAGTGTGGACGTCCTCGAGCTGGAAGCTCGACAGCTCGCAGACGAGCCAGGAACCGGGCTCGGCCTCCTCGGCCGCGCTCGTGAGCGGGCGGCCGACGTTGCCGGCGACCTCGACCGCCCGCCCGTCGGCACGGAGGATCGCGCCGAGCAACTCAGTCGTCGTCGTCTTGCCGTTCGTGCCGGTGACGCCGATCAGCCGGGCGCCTGCCGGACGCAGGCGGTAGCCGAGCTCGACCTCGCTCCAGACGGCGATGCCGCGCGCGTGCGCGCCGGCCACGAGCGGCGACTCCCGGGGGACACCCGGGCTCTTGACGACGAGATCCACCCCCTCGAGCAGTGACTCCTCCTCCGTACCGAGTCGGAGTTCGACGCCGGCCGCCACGAGCCTGCCACCGGCAACGTCGGGCGAGCGGTCCGCGGCCACGACCGGGACGCCGCGGCGCGAGAGCGCGAGCGCCGCCGCGCTGCCGGAGCGCGCGAGGCCGACGACGAGCGCCCGCCGCGGCAGCCACGCCTCGTCAGGAGGCGGCCGGTCGGGACGTGGCCGGGTCACGGCGCACGCTCCCCCCCAATGGGGGGCAGCGGCCCCCTGGGGTCAGCGTACGCGGAGAGTCTTGCCGGAAGTGTCGACGTTTCCTCGAGGATGCGATACGGATTCGTCGTCCGGCTCTCGCATCCTCATGGGAGCTGCGCGATGACGAGGACGGCTCCCCCGACGTCGACGAGCCGGACTGCCTCGCACCCGGTCCCGCACAGCGCTGCGGCCAACAGGGCCGCGTGCTTCCGATCCGGCTCCGCGAGCGCGACGCGGCCCCCGGGACGGAGCACCCGCGCGAGCTCCCCCGCAGCCGTGGCGAGGGCGCCGTCCTCGGTGGCGATTCGCCCGACCGCCGCCGAGACCGTCGAGTCCGGGAGCGGCAGGACCGCCGCCTCGCCGACGAGATACGCGACCCCGGTCGCGCCCACGGCGTGCGCCTCTTTCAGCAGCGTCTCGAGCTCCTCGACCTGTGAGCGGACGACGTAGACCCAGCCGTCCCCGACCCGCTCGTGCGCACCGAACACGAGCAGGCCGCCCCCGAACACGAGCACGTCCTCGTCCCGCTCGAGCCTCGCCTCCTCGAGCACCGCCGCCTCGACCGCACCCGCACTCATAGCTGCGCGAAGTAGTAGCGGTAGTAGAGCGCGAAGCCGGCGGCGCAGAGCAGCCCGGCCACGATCCAGAACCGGATCATGATCTTCGTGTCCGACCAGGCCTTCATCTCGAAATGGTGGTGGATCGGGGTCATGAGAAAGACGCGTCGCCCGAAGCGCTTGAAGGCGAAGACCTGGATCATCACCGAGAGCGCCTCGATCACGAAGATGCCACCGATCAGGAGCAGCAGCACCTCGACCTTCATCATGATCGCGAACGCCGCGAGCGCGCCGCCGAACGCCATCGAGCCTGTGTCGCCCATGAAGACCTCGGCGGGGAAGGCGTTGAACCAGAGGAAGCCCACTGCGGCCCCGATCAGCGCGGCGCCGACGATCGCGAGGTCGAGCTTCGTCAGGTTGCGGTGGCCCGCTGGACCCGACCGCACGTACGACATGACGTTCATCGCCGTGAACGTGAACAGGGCGATGATCGCCGTACCGCCGAGCAGCCCGTCGACGCCGTCGGCGAGGTTCGTCCCGTTCGCCGCGCCGCCGATCACGAGGAAGAGGAACGGATACCAGCCCCACGAGAGCGGCACCGAGACGTCGGCGACCGGGATGTACACCTCGGTGCTGAGGCGCAGGTGGTACGAGACGAGCGCCACCACGGCGGTCACACCGGCGAGCAGCAGCAGCTTCCAGCGGCCGGCCAGCCCGAGCGAGCGCTTGTGCGTGAGCTTGATGAAGTCGTCGAGGAAGCCGATCGCACCGCAGGCGAGCGCCGCGAACAGCACGGTCAGCGACTGGAGGCGGAAATGGCTGACCGACAGGAACCCGACCGTCGCCGCGAACAGGATCAGCAGCCCGCCCATCGTCGGAGTGCCCTGCTTGGCGAAATGGTGCTGCGGGCCTTCCTCGCGGATGTGCTGCCCGAACTCGTTGCGGCGCAGGAAGGCGATGAACTTCGGGCCGATCGCGAGCGAGAGGGCGAGTGCCACGCCGGATGCGATCAGGACCCGGATCACCGCTCGATCTCCAGCAGGGCGTCCGCGACGACCTCGAGGCCGACCGAGCGCGAGCCCTTGACGAGAACGGCGTCTCCCGGCCGGACGAGATCGCGCACGAGCTCGACGGCCCCGGCCGCGTCGGCGACCCACTCGTCCGGCCGATAGTGGCGGGCGAGCTCGCCGACTCCGATCACGAGATCGACGGTCTCCGCCTCCCTCCCCACCTCCTCGTGGTAGCGGGGCGCATCCGGTCCGAGCTCGGCCATGTCTCCGAGGACCGCGACGGTGCGCCTGCCGTCAGCGCGCGCGAGCAGATGCGCAAGCGCAGCGGTCGTCGCCACCGGACTCGCGTTCCACGCGTCGTTGAGGAGGAGGCCGCCGCCCGGCAGCTCGACCTCCTGCGAGCGCCAGCGCGAGAAGACGACGTCGACCGGATCGCCCGGCGGCTCGAGCCCGAGCGCCTCGAGCACCGTGAGTGCGGCGGCGGCGTTCGCCACGTGATGGAGTCCCGAGAAGCCGAAGACGGCGTCGCGCCCACGCCAGAGCACGTGCGTGCGACCGTCGCGCACCTCCGCCTCGGGCGTCCCGAACCGGCGCACGTCGAGGCCCGGCGGCACGAACGGCTCGAGCTCCGGCGCGTCCTCGGGCAGGACGGCGACGGCGCCCGCGGGCAGTTCTTCGAGCAGCTCCGCCTTCGCCCGCGCGACGTTCTCGAGCGTGCCGACCTGTTCGAGGTGGACAGGCGCGATCGCCGTGATCACGCCGAGGTGCGGCCGGGCGATCCGTGCCAGAGACCGGATCTGACCGGCGCCACGCATCGCCATCTCGGTCACGACGACCTCGGTGTCCGGCTCGATCCGGCAGAGGGTCAGCGGGAGCCCGATCTCGGCGTTGAAGCTCTGCTCCGCCGCGACCGTCCGGCGGTGTGGACGCAGGAGCGCAGCCAGGATGTCCTTCGTCGAGGTCTTGCCCACCGAGCCCGTGATCGCCACGACGCGAGCATCGCTGCGAGCGCGGACGGCACGGCCCAGCGCGGCGAGCGCCGCGTGTGCGTCGTCGGGGACGAGCGTCGCCGCCGCACCCCGCGCACGCGCGTCGTCGAGGTACGCCTCGCCGCCGGCGACGGCGACGAACAGGTCGCCGGGCCGGATCCGGCGCGAGTCGATCTCGACGCCCCCGATCGCCTCTCCCGTGCCCTCGAGCGCGCCCAGCTCGAGCGCGCGCACGTCCTCGAGCGCCAGGGCGATCAGGTCTCCGCTCCCGACAATGCACGGAGCGCCTCCTTGGCAACCTCGCGGTCGTCGAACGGGATCGTTCGGTCGGCGAGCTCCTGGCCCTGCTCGGCGCCCTTGCCGGCAATGAGGACGACGTCGCCCGCGCGGGCGAGCTCGACCGCGCGGGCGATCGCCGCCGCCCGGTCCAGCTCGAGCTCGATCTCTCCCTCGGCACCCGCGGCCACCTCCGCCGCGATCGCCTCAGGATCCTCGCTGCGCGGGTTGTCGGAGGTGACGATCGTGACGTCGGCGAGCTGCGAGGCGAGCCGTCCCATGAGCGGACGCTTGCCGCGGTCGCGGTCCCCGCCGGCGCCGACGACGCAGATGACGCGGCTCCCGCCACCGCCGCTTCCAGCGAGCGCGAGATCGCGGGCCGCGCGGAGGACGTTCTCGAGCGCACCCGGCTTGTGGGCGTAGTCGACGATCACGTGGAAGGGTTGGCCCGCCTCGACCGATTCGAAGCGCCCCGGCACGCCGCGCACCGACTCGAGGCCGCGCCGGATCGCCTCCTCCTCGATCTCGAGCAGCCTCGCGGCGGCGAGCGCGGCGAGCGCGTTCTCTCGGTTGAAGCGCCCCTGCAGCCGCAACGCGACGCCCTCGAGCGCGTCCGGCCCGACCTGTGCGTCGCGCGCGAAGCCGAAGGTGAGCGCCCCGGGCAACTCCCGGGCCAGGCGTCTCCCCCACTCGTCGCCGACGTTCACCGCCGCCGGCGGCCCGCCCACGGTGAAGAGCCGCCGCTTCGCCTCGAAGTACGCCTCCATGTCGCCGTGGAAGTCGAGGTGGTCCTGGCTGAGGTTCGTGAAGACGAGCGCCGAGAAGCGGACGCGGTCGAGCCGGTGGAGCACCGAGGCGTGCGACGACGCCTCCATCGCGCACGAGCGATCGCCCGCGTCGAGCATCTCCCGGAACAGCCGCTGCAGGTCGATCGCCTCAGGAGTCGTGCGTAGGACGGCCCGCCGTTCGCCGCCGACCCGCGCCTCGATCGTCCCGAGCAGGCCCGGCCGGCGCCGGGCCGCAGCCAGGATCGCGAAGAGCAGGAACGCGACCGTCGTCTTGCCGCTCGTGCCGGTGATGCCCGCGACCTCGAGCTCCCGCGTCGGCTCCCCGAAGAAGACGTCGGCGGCCGGAGCCATCGCGGCGCGGGCGTCGCGGACGACGAGTTGCGGCACCCCGAGGTCGAGCGGACGCTCGACGACGAGTGCGGCCGCTCCCCGCCCGACCGCGTCCGGCGCGAAGTCGTGACCGTCGGCGCGCTCGCCCGGCACACAGAAGAAGAGCGCTCCGGGAACGACGGCCCGGGCGTCGTAGGCGAGATCGAGCAACTCGACCGTAGGGCCCCCGAGCACCTCGACAGGCTCGAGCGGTGCGACGAGGCGCTCCAGCTCCATCCCGCGCGAGTCTAGCTCGCGAGTGCCGGGCGAAGAGCTGCGCTCTTCGCCCGGGGACAAGGGAACTGCGGCCGTCCGAGAGCGCGGTCTCGGACGGCCTCCGTGCTGGAAGGGCTTGCTTGGGCTGGGGAGGATCGAGCGCGCGTCGGGGTCGCGTGGGGACAGGCCGCCCGATGGCGGCGTGCCCGCCCGCGACAGGTTCGGCGGCGACGTAACGCACCGTTACGCCGCCGCCCGACCCAGCCGAGGGTTCCAGCGCTTCAACCACACCCCAGACAAAAGGCCGCAGCGTACGCGCCAGCGTACGCGCAGGCCGAACCGCGCTCGCGCCGGCCTCAGCCGCGCGCGAGCGCACCACGCAGGCCTCCCGTCCACAGCATCCCAAAACAAGAACAGCACGGAGCCAACGGGAGACCACGCTCTCCCGTTGGCGGAGTTCCGTTACCCAGCGAGCGGGTGCGCAGCACCCGCGAGCTATCTGATGGGGATGTCGGGCGGGACGGCGAGGTACTGGAGGTCGAAGGAGGCGATCTGCGAGAAGGCGGGAGCGGCGACGAGACCGCCGTAGATCTGCCCCTGCGGCTCGTCGATGGTCACGAGCACGACGAGGCGCGGTCTCGACGCGGGCACCATCCCGACGAAGGTGGCGATGTACTTGCCGGGCAGGTAGCCGGTCGGCCCCCCCGGCACCTGCGCCGTTCCCGTCTTCCCGGCGACGGCGTAGCCCGGGATCGCCGCGAGCCGCGCCGTCCCCTGGTCGGAGACGACGCCCCTGAGCATCGTCCGCAGCTCGCCGTCGATGGCGGCGGGAAGGATCCGGCGCCGGCGCACGCCCGCCGGCTTCTGGCCGAGAACGTGGTCGACGAGGTGCGGCTGCACCCACATCCCGCCGTTCGCGATCGCGCCGTACACCGCCGCGAGCTGGATCGCCGTGACGGAGACGCCCTGGCCTTCCGGGACGGTGCCGATCGTCGACCCGGACCAGTACGAGGGCAGCAGCCCCGGGCTCTCGCCGGGGAAGTCGATCCCGGTCTTCTGCCCGAAGCCGAAGCGGGTCATCCACTTCTCGAGCCCCGTCTGGCCGAGGTAGCGCTCGGCGATCGTGACGGCGCCGACGTTGGAGGACCGTTGCAGAATCTGCGCGACCGTCATCCGCTCGGTCGGGCGGGTCTCGGCGTCGTGGATCACCTTGTTGGCGACCTGGATCGAGTACGGGAGCGTGAAGGCGGTCTCCGGCGTCACCTGGTGCTCGGCGAGCGCGCCGCCGATCGTCACCACCTTGAACACGGAGCCCGGCTCGTAGACGTCGGTGACGGCATGCTCGGTGGTGAGACTCGCCGGCTCCTGCGGGAAGTCGTTCGCGTTGTAGCCGGGCTCCTGCGCGAGCGCGAGGATGGCACCGGTGTGCGGATCGAGCACGATCGCGGTCGCCGCCTTCGCATGCCACTCGTGCACGGCCGAGCGCAGCACCTGCTCGGCGTTCGCCTGGATCTGGCTGTCGAGCGTGAGGAAGACGTCGCGGCCGTCCCGCGCCGGCCGGCTCCGCGTCGTCTCGATGACCTGGCCGAGCGCGTCCCGCACGACGGTCTCGCGGCCGGGCCTGCCGGCCAGCTCCTTGTTCAGCTCGACCTCGAGGCCGGCGAGACCGGTGTTGTCGGTTCCGACGTACCCGAGCACGGGAGCGGCGACGGTTCCCTGCGGATAGACGCGCAGCTCGTCGGGCCCGAAGGAGAACCCGGCCAGGCCGCGCTTCTCGAGCGCGGCCGCGCGGGTCTGCGGCGCCTTCCGCTTGACGTAGACGAAGCCGCGGCTGCGGTCGGCGAGTGCCTTGTACAGCGGGCCCACCGGGATGCCGAGCACCCGCGCGGCGATCCGCGCCTCCTTGTGCGGCTGGGAGATCTGCATCGGGTTCGCCGTGACGTCGATCACCTGCTGGCTGATCGCGAGCGGCGCCCCGAGCCGGTCGAAGATCGTGCCGCGGCCGGCCGGCAGCTTCACCTCCCACTTGGACTGCGTCTGCGCGCGCGCGGCGAGAGCCGAGGCGCGCACGGTCTGGAGCCACGCCGCGCGTGCGCCGAGCCCGGCGAAGACGGCGAAGACGAGCAGCAGGAGCAGGCGGAGTCGCGCGTTGACGACGCGGCCGGGCATTGCTCAGTGCCCGCGCGGCGCGAGATCGAGGTAGGAGGTGGCGGCCGCCGGAGCCTCGACGAGCCCCAGCTTGTGCGCCGCGGCTGCGACCCGCGGCGCCGAGCTCAGAGCGGAGAGCTTCGAGGCGAGCATCTGGTTGCGGGCCTCGAGCTTGGCGCGCTTGTCGTCGAGCCGGTGCACGGCGACGTTCGTGCGCAGGACGGCCACGTTGACGGCGACGACTCCCGCGAGCAGCACGGCGAACGCGGTCATCCAGACGATGTGGCCCCGGATGCGCCGCTGCGCCGGGCGGCGCCGGCGCGAGCGAGGAGCGGCAACCGGGCGCGGGCGGGGTCGCCGTCGCCGGGTCGGCCGCAGGGGCTCTGCGACTGCTGCGGGCGCGAACCAGTCTGCAGCGGCCATCAGCTCGCAGCCGTCTCGACCTTCACAGCCGCGCGCAGGCGTGCCGACGAGGCACGCGGGTTCGCCGCGACCTCGGCTCCGCTCGGCCGGATCGGCCGCCGCGGCAGCGCCCGCAGCTCCGGCTTGTGCCCGCAGACGCAGACCGGGAAGTCGGGCGGGCAGGTGCAGCCGCGTTCACGGTCGCGGAGGAAGCGCTTGACGATCCGGTCCTCGAGCGAGTGGAAGGAGATCACCGCGAGACGGCCGCCGGGCCGGAGCATCTCGAGCGCCGCCGGCAGCGCCGCCGAGAGCGACTCGAGCTCGTCGTTGACCGCGATCCGCAGCGCCTGGAAGACGCGCTTCGCCGGATGGCCGTCGCCGAAGCGCGCCGGCGCGGGGATCGCAGCCCTGATCGTGTCGACGAGCTCGCCGGTGCGCTCGAACGGCTGCTCGCGCCGCCGCCGGACGATGGCGCGGGCGATCTGCTTCGCGTAGCGCTCCTCGCCGTAGCGCCGGAAGATCGTGGTGAGATCGCGCTCGCTCCACGTGTTGACGAGATCGGAGGCGCTCAGCTCCTGCGTCGGGTCCATGCGCATGTCGAGCGGAGCGTCCGCCGCGTACGAGAACCCGCGCTCGGGGCGGTCGATCTGCATCGAGGAGACGCCGACGTCGAGCAGGATCGCGTCCGCGCGAACGCCGTTCTCCGCGAGCTGCGGCAGGACGACGCCGAAGTCGCCGCGCAGGAGCCGCATGTTCACGCGGGCGCGCTGCTGCAGGCGCTCGAAGTACGTGCGGGTGGTCGGATCGCGGTCGATCGCGATCAGCTTCCCCCGGCCGCGCAGGTCGGCGGCGAGGATCGCCGCGTGGCCGCCTGCGCCGAAAGTGGCGTCCACGACGGTCTCGCCCGGCTGCACCGCGAGGCAGCCCCGCACCTCCTCCGCGAGGACGGGGACGTGGTCAGCTTCCTTGGGCTGCAAGACGTTCGGCAACATCCTCAGCACTCCCTTCGACCTCGTTGAGCTCGCGCCGCCAGGCGGTGCTGTCCCAGATCTCGAGGCGGTCGTTGACCCCGGCGACGACGACGTCCCGACCGAGCTTCGCGTGCTCGAGCAGCGCCGGCGGGATGCTCACGCGGCCCTGCTTGTCGGGAACGGCGTCCGTGGCAGCGGAAAAGAAGTGGCGCTGTATCTGGCGGCCCTCCTTGCTCAGCGGATGGAACGTTGCGAGGGTCGAGTTGACGAGGTGATCCCAGCCGTCCCGCGTATAGGCATAGAGGCAGTCTTCGATCCCACGTGTGACGACGATCCCGTCCTCGAACTCCCGGCGGAACTTCGCCGGGAGTGTGAGACGGTTCTTGTCGTCGATCGTGTGCTCGTACTCGCCTAGAAGCATCGGGCGGCTCTCCCTGTCGCGCCACTTTGCGCCACTTTACCCCACTCTCCCCCACCTGTCCACCCTCGGCACCTACTCGGCACACTCTCGTGACGGTGGCAGCCACCGTTACGAAAGCGTCAAGAGATGCCGATCAGAGGGCGTCGGCGGCGAGCTGGCCCGCGTACGCGCCGCGCCCGGTGAGCACGGCGGCGCCGCACCGGGCCCCGAGCGCGACGGCTTCGTCCACCGGCTGCCCGAGCGCGAGCCCGTACGTGAGGCCGGCGGCGAAGCAGTCCCCGCAGCCGTAGGCGTCCGAGACGGGGCCTGGCAGCGGTGCCGCGCGGAAGGGGCCGCCGGGCCGAATCCAGCCTCCGAGACTGCCGGCCGTCGTGACGACGATGCCGGGCGCCGGATCGAGCTCCCCGGGCTCGAAGCGCTCCCCGACATCGGTGCCGCTGCCGACGAGGACGTCCAGCTCGACGCCGGCGCGCCCCAGGGTCGGCAGCTCCCGAGCGGTCGCGACGAGCACCCCGGCCCGCCGTGCCGACCGGAGCGCCGCGGCATCGCCGCTGACGAAGTAGACGGCGTCGCAGCGGGAGAGCTCCTCCCACGGCAGCGACCCGTCCTCGCCGTGCGGCAGCAGTTTGTCGCCGAGCACGGTGATCGTCCGCTCGCCGCTCTCGTCGACGTGCGTCAGAGCCCTCCGCTGAGACCCCTCCGCCCGCGTCGCGTGAACCGTGACGCCGCGCCCTTCGAGCTCGACGCGTGCGCGGCGACCGAGCGCGTCGTCGGCGAGAGACGTGAAGAAGAGGCAGGAGCCGGCGAGGTTGGCGAGCTGGACGGCGGCCACGGCGCCCCCTCCGGCCGCCTCCTCCCAGGTCTCGAGCGCGTGCACGATCTCGCCGGGCGCCGGAACCTGCGCGACGCGCACGAACTCCACGCACTCGACATGTCCGACCACGGCCACCCTCATCGCCTCACATCTTGAACGCGCAGTACGTTTCAGTGGTCGATGACCCGCACCGCTTCGATCCCTCCCTTCGAGCGGTTCTACGAGACGCACCAGGGCGAGGTGCTCGCCTTCCTCCGCCGGCGGGCCGGGCACGAGCGGGCCGACGACCTCTTCCAGGACACCTTCCTGCGTGCGCTACGCGCGTACGACCGGCTCGAGCACGGTGAGCACCTGCGGGCGTGGGTGCTGACGATCGCGGCGAACGCGGTCGTGGATGCCGGGCGGCGGGAGCGTCCGGCGGAGGAGCTGACGGTCGAGCCCGCGAGCGAGGACTCGCGCCCGGCGTTCGAGGAGCTCGCCGCGCTGACCGCGGAGCTGCCGCAAACGGAGCGCGCAGCGGTGGTCCTCCGTTACGGCTACGACCTCGACTACGAGGCGATCGGGGATGCGCTCGGCTCGAACGAGCAGGCAGCCCGCCAGGCGGCCTCCGCCGGCGTGCGGCGACTGCGCAAGGAGAAGGAGCAGCGATGACCGGGGTACCAACCGCACTCGACGAGCGCTTTCGCGCGGCCGCAGCCGCGTCCGGCGCCCTCGACGTCGCCTACGACGTGCTCGACGACACCCCGGTCGGCTCGCTGCTCGTCGGGGTGAGCGACCACGGCCTCTGCCGCGTCACGTTCGACCCGGAGCCGCAGGAGGAGCTCGAGCGGCTCGCTCGCTACTTCGGTCCGCGCGTCCTGCGCAGCTCCCCGGCGGTCGACCGCGTCCGCCGCGAGCTGGACGAGTACTTCGCCGGTCGCCGGCACTCCTTCGACCTCGCGCTCGACCTCCGCGCGGCGCCGGAGTTCCACCGGCGTGTCCTGGCAGAGCTGAGCCGGGTGGAGTACGGGCACACGACGACGTACGGCGCACTCGCCGCGCAGGTCGGCTCTCCCCGCGCCGCCCGCGCCGTCGGCACCGTCATGAACCGGAACCCGCTGCCGATCGTCCTTCCCTGCCATCGCGTCATCGGAGCGAGCGGCAGCCTCACCGGCTACGGCGGCGGCCTCGAGCGGAAGGAGTGGCTGCTCCGGCTCGAGGGCGCCCTCCTCTAACGACCGTGCCGTCCGCCTTCGCCGCGATCATCGCGGCATGACACTCCTCGCTCTCGCCCTCAAGGCACACACAGGAACCCGGCTGGCCGAGGTCGGAGAGGCGCTCGGCGCCATCGGCGGCATCCTCCTGCTGCTCGGCGGGCTGACGCCGTTCGGCAAGCGCGCCGGCCAGACGCTCGGCGGCCTCGCGCTCGCGATCGGCTTCATCTGCCTCGTCGTCGCGACCCGCTGGGGCCACTTCGGCTAGCCGACCGCGGCGCGCCCCGCAGCCGGGACGTGGCGCAGCTTGTAGCCGACGCCCCAGACGTTCACGACCCACCCGGGCAGGCCGGCCGCGTCGAGCTTGCACCGGATCCTCGATGCGTGCGACTCGAGCGTGCGGGTCGGGACGAAGGTGCGGAAGCCCCAGACGTCACGGAGCAGCTGCTCGCGGGTAAAGACCCGGTCGGGATCGGACGCGAGCTTCACGAGCAGCGCGAACTCCTTCGCCGCCAGCTCCACCTCCCGCCCCTCGACCGCGACACGCCGGGCGGCACGGTCGATCACGAGCGAGCCGAGGTCGATGAGCTCGAGTCGGGGCGGGCAGCGGCGCAGCAGCGCGTGGATGCGCGCGAGCAGCTCCTCGTAGACGAACGGCCTCGCCAGGCAGTCGTCGGCCCGCGCGAGCGCCCGTACGCGAGCAGCCGGGTCGGACCCGCCGAGGACGATCACCGGGCAGTCGGGAACGACTCCGCGGTCGAGCGCCTCGGCGTCCCCGAGTAGGAGGACGTCGGGATCGGCGGCGCGCGGCAGCTGCTCGGCGCGCTCACAGGACACGACGTCGAAGCCGTCGTTGCGCAGCTGCCGCTCGAGGAAGCCCCGCACGGTGGGCTCCGGCTCGGCGAGGAGAAGAGCAGTCATGCAGCGAGGCTACGCACGCGGATCCGCTCGCGCCAGATGTCCTTTCGCGCGAAAGCGTGACGAACTGCCCGGGCGAGCCTCAGCCGTCGGAGAGATCTCGGGCCCGCCGTCTCAGCCGGCCGGCTCCGGCGTCCCGGCCAGCACACGCGCCTCGCGGGCGTGCAGCCGCGCGTAGCCCGGCTTGATCACCTCGTTGATGATCTCGAGCCGCTGGTCGAACGGAGCGAACGCGCTCTTCATCGCGTTCGTCGTCAGCCACTCCATCTCGTGGAGATCGAGGCCGAACGCGGCGGCGAGCGCGTGGAACTCGGAGCTCGTCGTCACGCCGCTCATCAGCCGGTTGTCGGTGTTGACCGTGACGCGGTAGCGCAGGCGGCGCAGGAGGTCGATCGGATGTTCCTCGAGCGAGGCGACCGCTCCCGTCTGGACGTTGGAGGTCGGGCAGATCTCGAGCGGCACGCGACGGTCGCGAACGAACGACGCCAGGCGCCCGAGCGCGACGGAGCCGTCCGGCCGGACGGTGATGTCCTCCACGATCCGGACACCGTGACCGAGCCGCTCGGCGCCGCACCACTGGAGCGCCTCCCAGATCGACGGCAGGCCGAAGCTCTCGCCGGCGTGGATGGTGACGTGGAAGTTCTCGCGCTGGATCAGCTGGAAGGCGTCGAGATGGCGCGTGGGCGGGAACCCGGCCTCCGGGCCGGCGATGTCGAAGCCGACGACGCCCTCGTCACGGTGGCGCACCGCGAGCTCCGCGACCTCGACCGAGCGGGCCGCCTGCCGCATGGCCGACACGAGCAGCTTCAGCACGATCCTCCCGCCCTTCGCCCGCACCCGCCGCTCGCCCTCGCGAAAGCCGTCGAGAATCGCTGTCACCACCTCGTCGAGCGTCAGGCCACCGTCGGTGGACAACTCGGGCGCGTACCGCACCTCGGCGTACACGACGTTGTCCGCAGCGAGATCCTCGACGCACTCTGCCGCCACGCGCTCGATCGCGTCGCGCGTCTGCAGGAGCGCGACCGTGTGCCTGAACCCCTCGAGGTAGAGCTCGAGACTCTTGCGGTCGGCACCGCGCAGGAACCAGGCGGCGAGCTCCGCCGGATCGGTCGTCGGCAGCTCGCCGTAGCCGACCTCGGCGGCGAGCTCCACGACCGTCGCCGGGCGCAGGCCGCCGTCGAGGTGGTCGTGCAGCAGCGCCTTCGGCGCCTCGCGGATCGTCTCGTGCGCGAGCAACGGCTCTCCGTCCCCCTACAGGCGGCCCGAGCGGACGACACCCCAGAGCAGCCACATCCCGAGCACGGCCGAGAGTGCGAAGCCGGCGATCGAGATGACGTTCACGCCGAGGAGGTGCGGGCCGCCCGTGGCGAAGATCCCGATCAGGCTCGAGCCGATCAGGCCGCCGACGACGACGAGCGCGATGACGACCCGGTTGAAGGCGAGGTGCATGCTCTCGAGGAACTCGTCCAGTCCCTTGTGGACGAAGCCGACCTCGATCTGGCCGTCGCGGATCTCCTCCATGAAGTCGTGGAACTGGAGGGGCACCTCGGCGAGGATCTGCGCGTAGCGGACGGTCTCCCGCCGGGCACGGCGCGCCATCCGCTCCGGCGTGAACCGCTCGAGCATCAGGTCGCGCGCGTACGGCCGCGCCACGTCGAAGACGTTGAAGTCCGGATAGAGCTCCTGGCCCACCGAGGCGAGCGTCGCGATGGCGCGGTCGAGGAGGAGGAAGCGGGCCGGGAGCCGCAGGTTGAGCGAGTAGATGAACTGGAACCCCTCACGGATGACCTGGATCGGGTCGATCTCGCTCAGGCTCACGCCGTAGTAGCGGTAGTAGAGCTCGCGCAGCTCGCCGAGGAGCTCCTGCTCGCGCTCCTTCGGGTAGCGGACTCCGAGATCGCCGAGCCGCTTCGGCAGCTGCTCGATGTTCTCGTTCGCGGCGTCGATGAACAGGCCGGTCAGCTTCGACATGTCGTCGTCGGTGAGCATTCCGGCGGCGCCGAAGTCGACGAGGCCGATCGTCCCGGTCTCGGGCGTGACGAAGATGTTGGCCGGGTGGGGGTCTCCGTGGAAGAAGCCGTGCCGGAAGATCATCGTCATCCACGTCTCGGTGATCCGGTACGCGAGCTCGCGCCGCTCGTCGAGTGTCATCGAGACGAGGTCGACGTCGGCGAGCTGGATCCCGTCGATCCACTCGAGCGTCAGCACGCGGGCCCGGCTGTACTGCCAGTAGACCTTCGGCACGCGGACGTGCGGGCTCCCGGCGAACTGGCGATGGAAGGACTGCGCGTTCCGCCCCTCGAGCCGGTAGTCGAGCTCCTTGCGGATCGAGCGGGCGAACTCGTCGACGACCTGGCGCGCGTCGACGAAGTCGAGGGCGCGGACGCGCTCGCGCACGAGCTTCGCCGCCTGGTAGAGGAGGCCGAGGTCGGCCTCGATCTGGCGCGGTGCGCCCGGGCGCTGCACCTTGACGGCGACCCGGCGCCCGTTGGGCAGCGTCGCGCGGTGCACCTGTCCGATCGAGGCGGCCGCGATCGGCGTCGGCTCGAACTCGAGGAAGAGCCGCTCGAGCGAGTTGCCGAGCTCCTCCTCGACCACCCGCGCCACCTGCTCGAACGGGAACGGCCGCACGTCGTCCTGCAGGGCTCGCAACTCGACGACGATGTCCGGCGGCACGACGTCGGGCCGGGTCGAGAGGAGCTGCCCGAACTTGACGAAGGTCGGCCCGAGCTCGTCGAGCACCTCGCGCAGGTGCTGGCCGCGGGCGGAGGTGGGGCCTGCATCCGTGGCCGCGGCCGCGATCCGCGCCTCGGCGGAGCGCCCCGGCAGGAGGTCGCCGAGCCGGTGCGCCTCGAGGAAGTAGCCGAAGCCGTGGCGCACCATGACCTGGGCGATCTCCGAGAGGCGCCCGATGCTGCGGGTCGTGCTCATGCGAAACAGGCTACGCGGAGCAGAGGCCGATGTCAGGCGGCCGCCCGGCGCCGCTGCTCGCGCCGGCGCGTCCACGGGCCCGGCACGACGAGCAGGGACTCGGCGTGGAGGTACGCGAGCCCGACGGCCGGCAGGTCGCTGAGGCGCTCGACGCAGATGTAGCGGCGGCGCCATTCCGGGAAGAACTTGCGGTTGAAGGCGTAGAGCCGCTCGAGCTGGAAGACGTTGTCGGCGGCGAGGAGCACACGGCGGACGAGCCGGCGCAGGGGCGTCGTCGCGCGGCCTGGGGCGAGAAAGTCGGTCAGGGCGCAGAAGTTGAGCGAGACCTCGTTCGCTCCCGTCTCCCGCGCCCAGGCGAGGGTCTCGGCGATGAGGAACTCGGTCAGGCCGTTCGGCGCCTCTCGGCTTCGGCGCATCGTGCTCAGCGACCAGCCGCCGCCGGCGGGGATCGGGGCGAGGTGGAGAAAGCCGCCGACACGCTCCGCCTCCCCGCCGCCGCCGTCCGTCGCGATCGCGAGCACGGTGCCCGGTACGTGGAGCTCGTCGATCGCCATCGAGAAGCCCCGCTCCGGCTGCCCGCCGCGCCAAGCCGCGGAGACGCGCGCGAGCTCCGCCTCGAGCCGCGGGTCGATCTCCTCTGCGGCGACGACCCGGAACGAGTAGCCCGCCTTGCGTACCCGGGAGACCGACTGGCGCACCTTCCGGATGGCTCGCCCTTCGAGCGAGAACTCGTCCGGCCGCAGCACCGCCTCCTCCCCCATCGCGACCGGCTTGAGGCCGAGGGCGCGATAGCGGTCGAGGTGGCCCTCGGACGCACCGACGACCGCGAAACGCCAGCCGTGTCCCCGCGCCAGCCCCTGCAGCTCCCTGAGGAGCGCGTCGATCTCCTCCTCTTCGCCCACCGGATCGCCGCTCACGAGGGCCGTTCCCGCCACGACCCGGTAGGCGACGAACGCGCGGCGGGTCGGCGAGAAGAGGTAGCTCTTGTCGCGGCGCAGGGCGAAGAAGGAGAGGCTGTCGCTGCCGTACGTGTCGACGAGCGCTCGGGCGACCCGCCGTTCCCCGACCGTCTGCACCACGGCCTGGCCGAACGGCCGCAGCCAGAGGTAGAGGGCTGCGAAGCCGAGGACGATCCCGAGTCCCGTCAGCCCGTCGGCGGCGCGGTGCGGCAGCTCCGCCCCGCGCAGCTCCGCCCCGATCACGACGGCCGCGATGCCCGCGAGCGCGGCGCCGAGGCCGAGCAGCGGCCGCACGCTCGCCGGATCGCCGGGGACGTCGAACCGGCTTCGCCAGCGGACGAGCGCGGCGAGGAGCAGGAGGGAGATCGTCGCCTCCTCGAAGTCGAGGCCCTTCGCGAGGTGCGCCGCCGCGGACGCCACGACGACGCCGACCGCGAGCTGCCAGGCGCGGCGGCGGCGCTTCGCGAGCGAGCGGGAGAGCCAGATCAGGCCGATCCCGAAGACGACGGTCAGGACGCGGGCGGCCTCCGGCCAGCCGGGCGGCAGGACGCCGCGCACGAGCTCGACCCTGTTCGCCATGCCCGGCGTCACCGCCGAGACGATCCCGATCACGCCGACGAACGCCGCCGCCCCGGCGAGCATTCGCTCCGCTGTGCGAGCGCCCGGCAGCCGCAGCATCACGGCGCCAGGGTACAACGTGCCCATGCGGGAGCTTCACGACGACCGCCCGGACGAGGCCGGGGAGCCGCTGCGCATCCCGCTGCCGCGCTGGATGACGACGCTGCTCGCCTTCGTCGCCGTCGCGCTCGTGCCGTGGACCCTCTACCTCACGTTCTCGCTTCCCTCACGGCACGTCACCTACCATTACGACCTCGCCTGGGTCGGCTTCGACATCGCGCTCGCCTGCTCGTTCGCCGCGACGGCCTGGGCGATGCTCCGCGGCTCGCAGTGGCTCGTGCCGTTTGCGGCCGTGACCGGGACGATGCTCTGTTGCGACGCGTGGTTCGACGTCGTCACCTCGCAGAGCGGAGCCGACCTCTGGGAGGCGGTCGCCGAGGCGGCGCTCGCCGAGTTGCCGCTCGCAGCGGTCTGCGGCTTCATCGTCCACGACGCCGAGACGTTCCTCGCGGCGACCGTGACCCGCTTCCGCCGTGCCGCCTAACGCCCCCCGCGGGCTCGCTCGCTCACATGACGGAGGCGCGGAAGACCACGCTCTTCCGCGCCGGAGTTCCTTCGGTCGCGAGCGAGTGCGGAGCACTCGTGAGCTGCAATCCCTACGCGACAGGCGGCAGGTCGCGCGGCCCCTCGAGCAGCCGCAGCCGGTGCTCGAGCTGGGCGACGCGGAGCTCCAGCTCCTCGTGCTCCTCGCGCGTCACGAGGTCGAGCTCGTCCGTGATCGAGCGGAGCACCGAGAGGGCCTGCTCCGAGAGCCGCTCGCGGCTGCCGCGCACCCGGCCGGGCAGCTCGGCGAGGAGCTCCTCGACCGTGTCGAGGAGGACCCGGCCGCTACCGCGCGCGCCCATGAGGCCTCGACCGCCGCCGCTGGCGCCGCTTCTCGCGCCGCGCCTGTGCCGACGGCTCCGAGGGAGTCGCGGTGACGGCGTCGACGAGCTCCGGCGTGGACTCGGCGGCGAGGGCGGACTCCGACTCGGCGAGCGCGACCGTACCGCCGTCGGCCCCCGCACCCGCGAAGGCGACCGCCGGCTCCGGCCCGGCCTGCAGCTTCCGCCGCACGTACTCGGGCTCGCGCTCCTTCCAGATCGTGAGCAGCGGGGCCGCGATGAAGATCGAGGAGTAGGCACCGGACGTGACGCCGACGATGAGCGCGAAGGCGAAGTCCTTGAGGGTCGCGCCGCCGAGGATCTCGAGGCAGATGATCGGCAGCAGCGTGATGAAGGTCGTGGCCAGCGAGCGGCGGATCGTCTCCCACAGCGAGACGTTGGCGATCGTCGCGAACGACGACCGTCGCATGAGCGGCACGTTCTCGCGGATGCGGTCGAAGATGATGATCGTGTCGTAGATCGAGTAGCCGAGCACGGTCAGCACCGCGGCCACGGTCGCCACCGATACCTGTTTGCCGACGATCGAGTAGAAGCCGATGGTGACGGCTATGTCGTGGAGCATCGCGATGATCACCGGAACCGCGAACTTGACGTCGAAGCGGATCCAGATGTAGAGGACGATCAGGAGCAGCGAGACGATGATCCCGTAGATCGCGTCGATCGCGATCTGGTGGCCGAACGTCGCGGAGACGTTCTTCACCCCTTCGGAGTAGGCGCCGAACTGGCGGGTGAGGCTCTGGGTGAGATTCGTCTGCACCGACCCGGAGAGCGCCTCCGTCCGGATCTGCCACGACTGGAAGCCGCCGTTCACGGTCGAGCCTGCGCCCTGGACGACGGCGTTGGGCTGGCCCTGCTGCGTCATGAACGAGGCGACGGCCCCCTGCGAGTACGCCTGGTGCGTCTTGAACGTGATCTGCGTGCCGCCCTTGAAGTCGATCCCGAGGTTGAGGCCGCGCGTGCCGAGCGAGACCGCGCCGGCGACGACCACCACGCCCGAGAGCGCGAGCCACAGGTAGCGGCGCCGCATGAAGTCGATCTGCAGCCACTTCGCCGTCTGCTGGCCGTGCGCGCCCATGAAGCGCGGGTTGTCGAACCAGCGGAAGCCGCTCAGCAGGCCGAGCATCGCGCGCGTCGCCGCGACCGCGGTGAGCAGCGAGATCACGGTGCCGATCAGGAGCATGAGGGCGAAGCCCTTCACGTCGGCGACCGCGACGAGGAAGATGACCATGGCCGTGATCACGGTCACGACGTTCGCGTCAAGAATCGTGTGGAAGCCCTTGCCGTAGCCGGCCGAGATCGCGGCCCGCACGGACTTCCCGGACCGCACCTCTTCCTTGATGCGTTCGAACACGACGACGTTCGCGTCGGCCGCGACGCCGATCGTGAGGATCAGGCCGGCGAAGCCCGGCAGCGTCAGCGTGACGTTGAAGAGGAGGATCGCCGCGTAGTAGAGGAGGCCGTAGATGAGGAGGCCGAAGACCGCGACGAGGCCGAGGAAGCGGTACAGGAGGAGCAGGAAGAGCGCGACGATCGCGAGGCCGGCAGCAGCGGCGAGGATCGCCTGGTGGAGCGAGCTCTTGCCGAGCGTCGCCGAGACGTCGGTGCGCTCGACCTGCTGGAACGTGTACGGGAGCGAGCCGCTCTGGAGGACGAGCGCGAGGTCCTTGGCCGCTCCGATCCCGCCCGCGCCGATCGTGATCCGCGCCTGGCCGCCCCCGATCCCGTCGCTGAGGCTCGCGTCGGTGTAGTCGATGTACGGCGTCGACTCGAGCACGCCGTCGAGGACGATCGCGTTGTGCTGCGCGTACTGCTGCACGACGCTCGGGCTGTGGTTCCCGGCCTGTCCGGCGAGCCCCGCGAGGCGCTGGCCGCGCTGGTACTCGGCCTTCGTGATCGCCTGGAACTCCTTCGCGCCGTGGCCCGTGAACCCGAGCAGGACCTCCGGCTGGCCCGTCTGCGGGTCGTAGTCGGCGCTGATCTGCGACTCGTTGAGGTCGTTGCCGGTCAGCTCCGGCGGCCCGTTCGGATTGACGACGACGCCGTTCGACCCGACCGTCCGGGGCGTGTACTTGAACAGGTACCAGTAGGTGCCGCTCGTCGAGACGCCGTTCGTGCCCGCGCCGATGCAGCCGTTCTTGGTCGGGCAGGAGACGACGGTCCGGTGCGCGGGCACCGCGAGCACCTCGGTGTTCGCCGGCTGCTTGCCGCCGGAGGGACGCAGGAGCTGGCGCTTCGTCGGATAGGGACCCCGCACCTTCTTGTGCGTCGTGGTCGTCGTCGTCTTCTTGTTCTTCGTCGTCGTGACCGTCTTCGTCCTGAAGAGGTAGTACGACTGGGGCGTGCCCTTCTTGGCGTCGGCCTTGACCTGGGTCAGGAGGCCGTAGAGCGACGGCAGCGGCGCAGGCTGGCCGTTGCTGTCCAGCGTCTGCGAGGCGAGATCCTTCTCGAAGTCGTAGAACTGGAGCTGCCCCGTCTGGCCGACGATCGCCGCCGCCTTCGCCGGGTCGTGCACGCCGGCGAGCTGGATCACGATCTCGTTGCCGCCCTGGACGGCGACGTTCGGCGAGGCGACGCCGATGCTGTCGACGCGCTTGACCATGATCTGCTGTGCGACCTGCATCTGCGCGGCGGTGACGTGCTGGCCCTTCTCGGGCACCGCCTTGAGCACGACCTCGAGCCCGCCCTGCAGGTCGAGGCCGAGCGTCGGCTTCTTCTCGATCGGCGACCCCGGCACGGCGAGCAGGATCACGCCCACGAGCGCGACGGCGATCGCGCCCATGAGGAGGAGATAGTTGCGGCGCTCCTTCATACAGGACCCTTCAAGACCGCAGACAGGTTAGCCGGGGTTCTCCCCGCCCGAAGCCTCGCCGTCCGGGTCGTCGGCTGCCTCTTCCTCGCCCGCTTCCTCGAGCTCCTCGGGCTCCTCGGCGTCCTCCGAGTCGTCCGGCTCCTCCGGCTCGGAGACGACAGCCGCGATGGCACGTCGAGCGACCCGCACCTCGACCTGCGGGGCGATCTCCACGGTGACCTCGTCCTCGTCGAGACGCACGATCGCACCGAAGATCCCGCCGGCGGTGAGCACGTCGTCCCCGACCTGGAGATCCTGGAGCATCTGCTGCTGCTGCGACTGCCGCCGCCGCTGCGGCCGCACGACGATCAACCAGAGCACGAAGAAGACGAGGATGATGATCAGGAAGAAGCTCGCGCCGCTGCTCGCTCCGATGACCATTACACCGCTCCCTTCACTCGCTCGAGGGTTTCCGCCGTCCAGGCCTTGAGGTCGCCGCGCTCGATCGCCTGCCGCGCGCCGGCCACGAGGTCGAGCAGGAAGCGCAGATTATGCAGGCTGAGCAGCCGGAGCCCGAGGATCTCGTGCTGGTTGACGAGGTGACGGATGTACGCGCGGCTGAAGCGCGAGCAGGCCGGGCACGCGCAACCCTCCTGGAGCGGCCGCTCGTCACGGGCGAAGCGCGCGTTGCGCAGGTTGAGGCGGCCCTCGTGGGTCAGCGCGCTGCCGGTGCGCGCCGTCCGGGTCGGCAGGACGCAGTCGAACGTGTCGACGCCGCGCGCGATCACCTCGAGCACGCCCTCCGGGTCGCCGATCCCCAGGAAGTGCCGGGGCTTGTCGTCCGGGAGGAACCCGGCCGCCTCGCTCGTCGCCTCGAACATCGGCTCGCGCTCCTCCCCCACGCTCAGCCCACCGATCGCATAGCCGTCGAAGTCGAGTGCAGCGAGCTCCTCCGAGGAGCGTCGGCGGAGCTCCGGGTCGAGGCCGCCCTGCGTGATCGCGAAGCGGAGCTGGCCCGGAGCGCGCGACAGGTCGCGCTGCCGCCCCGCCCAGAGCGTCGTCCGCCGCACGGCTTCCTCGAGCCCCGGACGCGAGACGCCGGTCGGCGCGCAGATGTCGAGGCACATCGCGATGTCGGAGCCGAGCAGCTCCTGCACACGCGCTGCGAGCTCCGGCGTGAACCGCTCGGCGCGGCCGTCGTAGACCGAGCGGAAGGTGACCCCGTCGTCGTCCGACCCGAGCAGCGTGTCGCGGAGCGAGAAGACCTGGAAGCCGCCGGAGTCGGTCACGATCGGGCCGTCCCACCCCATGAAGGCGTGCAGGCCGCCGAGCCCGGCGACGAGCTCCTCCCCCGGACGGAAGTGGAGGTGGTAGGTGTTGCAGAGGACGACTTCGGCGCCGAGCGCGCGCAGCTCGTCCGGGTGGACGGCCTTCACCGTCCCCTTCGTCCCGACCGGGACGAAGGCAGGCGTCCGCACCTCCCCGTGCCCCGTGTGGAGGATCCCGGTGCGGGCGGCCCCGTCCGAGGCCGTCAGGGTGAAGACGCGGCTCCCGCTCACAGGGACGAGAGTAGTGCGGCGGCGCCGGTCGCCACCCGGCTGAGTGGGTGCGCCGCTGCGGCTCGCGCGAGCTCGTCCGGGAGACGCTGCGCGACACGGCGTTGACCGAGCTGCTCGAGCAGGACGTGGTCGAGGCGATCCGCAGCGACGGGGCGGCCCTCTCGAGCCGCGCGTAGACCGGCGGACGGCGGGCCGGCCGACGCGCCGCCTCGTGCTGGCCGCGCAGCGTGTCGTGCGACAATCCCCGGCCTGCACGTTCCCCGGAGACGGGGCGCGCCAACGAATATTCCCGCCGCCCGTCTCAACTCAGAGAGGAGCCATGCGCACGATGAGTCGATTCCGCCCAAGCGAAGGGGTCAGTCGCGAGATCGCAGAGGCGATCGCGGAGGCACAGCATGTCGGCGGGGCGCTCCGCGAGAACATCGGCATGGTGGTGCGTGGCAAGGCAGAGGAGATCAAGCTCGTAGTCGCCGCCTTCACCGCAGGCGGCCACGTTCTCCTCGAGGACGTTCCGGGCACGGCCAAGACTGTTCTGGCCCGTGCGCTGGCCGGCTCGATCGAGGGCGCCGTTCCCTCACGCGTCCAGTGCACGCCCGATCTGCAGCCGCTCGACATCACGGGTCTCTCCATCTACGACCAGCCGACCCGCTCGTTCGTCTTCCGGCCCGGCCCGGTCTTCGCCAACATCCTCCTGGTCGACGAGATCAACCGGGCGATGCCGAAGACTCAGTCGGCTCTCCTGGAGGCGATGGCCGAGGGCCAGGTGACGGTCGACGGCGAGACGCGCAAGCTCGATCCGCCCTTCCTCGTGCTCGCCACCGAGAACCCTCTCGAGCATGCAGGCACCTTCCCGCTGCCCGAGGCACAACTCGACCGCTTCTTCATTCGCATGCGGCTCGGCTACCCGTCCCTGGACCACGAAGTCGACATTCTCGAGGCCCAGGTGATCCGTCACCCGCTCGCGGACCTGAGGCCGGTGACGACTCTCGAGCAGGCGCTCCGGCTGCAGCATGCGGTCGAGCACGTGTACGTCGCTCCGTCCTTGCGCCGCTGGATCGTGTCCCTCGTGGCGGCGACGAGGGAACTCGAGGCCTCACGCGTCGGGGCCTCCGTACGCGGCTCCCTCACGCTCGACCGGCTGGCTCGCGCCTGGGCCCTGCTCGACGGGCGCCACTACGTCGTGCCCGACGACGTCGAGTTCCTGTTCCCGTTCGTGATCGATCATCGTCTGATCCTCCGGCCGTCGCTCGACGGCAACGTGAATGTCTGGCAGTCCTGCCTCGAGCGGGCACCGCGCCCAGGGTCGTAGTGATGGCAGTTGGCTCCTCGCCGCTGCTGGAGCTGGAACCGCACGTCAGGATCATCGGCTCCCTGTTCGGGAACGCCCCCAGCCGTCGACGGGGATCCTCGGACGACGTGGTCGGCAGCCGCCCGTACCAGGTCGGCGACGACGTCCGGCGCATCGACTGGGCGACGTCGGCTCGGCTCTCGGCGCTCCGCGGCGAGGACCACTTCGTCGTGCGCGAGTCCTACGGCGAGGAAGCCCCGATCGTCTGCTTCGCTCTCGACCGCAGCGCGTCGATGGCGCTCTACCCCCGCGAATACCCCTGGCTCCACAAGCCGGACGCGGTCAGGCAGATCGCGGACGTGGTGGCCCTGTCGGCCGGCCATTACCACTGTCCTCTCGCCTACCTCGATGCGGAAACCTGGCAGTCGCCCTCGACGTCGACCGGGCCCGAGGACCTGGAGCAGCTGCTCGATCAGGGCCGCTACGACCGCTCGGGGGACACGATCGACTCGCTGTTCAGGCGCCTGCGCTCCGTCGAGCACTTGTTGCCGGGCGGGAGCTTCGTCTTCATCTGCTCGGACTTCATGGAGGTGCCTTCGGAGCGGACACTCGCCATGGTCATCGACGCCGAATGGGATCTCGTGCCCGTCGTCGTCCAGGACCCGCTCTGGGAGCAGAGCTATCCGGAAGCCGCCGGCGAGGTGGCCCTCCCCGTCTGCGACGAGGCCGGGCGGTTCCGGCTTCTGCGTCAGGGCCGGGCCGAAGTGAGAGATCGGCGCCAAGAGCACGAAGCGCGACTGAGGCGTCTGGACGAGCTGCTCACGAACTACGGCTTCCCGCCGATCGTCCTCTCGGAGCTCGGCCCGGCGGCGCTGATCGATGCGCTGAGGAGCTGGCACGCGCGACGGGGGATGCTGCGATGACGCGCACGCGCGCAAGACGCCTCCGTCGCCCTTCTGCGCCGGGCCTGCTCGCCTGTACGGCGCTGCTCGCCCTTCTCGCCGCCGGTTCGTTGGTTCTCGCCTTCCACGGCAGCGGCGGCGCGCCTGCCGGAGCGAGGCAGATGCTGTCCGCAAGGGCGACGCTCTCCAGCCGCACCATTCTCTTCGGCGACACCGTGGAGGCGAAGCTGGACCTGATCGTGCCGCGCGGGACGGGATCGAGCGAGTTGCAGGTGCATCCGGTCTTCACTCCGTTTCACGTCGTCTCCCGCGCTGTCGATCGAGCGGATCTCGGCGGCGGACTGGAGCGGATCACTCTTCGCTACGGGCTCACATGCCTCTCTCTGCACTGCCTGAACGCTCATCAGAGCAGGCACCTGCAACTCGAGCCCACGACCGTCTCGATCCCCGGCCGTCGCGTGCGTGCGGTCTGGCCCCCGCTCGTCCAGGGCAGTCGCGTGCAGGGCGTCTCTGCTCCGGTGGCCGACGGTCTGGACTCCGGCCCTGCCGTCTCGCCCCGGCTCCAGCCGCTTCGCGACACGTATGAAGCACTCGGCGCTGCCGGCGTCTCGCTCGTCCTCCTGCTGTCGCTCTGGCTCCACCTGCGCCGCCGGGCGCGCCGGCGCCGCCTCATCCTGTCGGCTGAGCGCGGGACCCTGCTCCAGGCTCTCCTCACGAGGATCGAGGCCGGCCTGCCGGAGGACGTCCTGTACAGGCAGCGCCACGCGCTCGACGCGCTCGCCGTCGAGCTACGCCACCGCCACATCGACGGCTCGCTGGCCGTCGACGCCGAACGTCTCGCGTGGGCGCCCGAACAGCCGGATCCTGAAGCGATTCGCTCCCTGTGCGTGCAGATTCGCAGCGTGGTGAAGACGTGATCCTGGCCGCCGCGTGCGCTCTGTCCGTTCTCGTGTCGGCCGCGGCCTTCGTGCTGGCCCGGGGCCAGGCGCAAGCCCGGATCCTGCCGGTCGGCGCGAGTCACGCTCACGGCGCCGTGCGGCGCCTTCCGGTACCCGGCCGCCTCCTCTATCTCGGCGCTGTCGGCCTGGTGGCTGCAACGAGTGGACTCCTGGCCTGGACCGTCTACGGAGGCGAGAGTCATCCGCCGCCCCTCCCCGGCGAGACCGTGCTGGTCATCGATCTGTCGGGCTCGATCACCACGCGGGGAAATCTGATGATCGCCCGGACTCTGGACGGGTTCCACAACTACCCACCCGATCGGCGCGCAGCCATCGTCTACTTCTCCTCGAGCGCCGCCCTCGCCTCGCCGCCCTCCTCTCCGGCCGCCGATCTGGCGGGACTGGCGCGCTTCTTCGCTCCCTCCAAGAGCAGGAAGCGGGGAGCCTGGGCGGGATCGTTCGACGGAGGCACGGTCATCTCTCGCGCCATCGCGCTCGCCCGGCGTGTCCTGAAGCGAGCGCAGGCACGTCATGGCCGAGTGGTGCTCCTGAGCGACTTGCAGGACAACCCCAAGGATCTGCCACAGCTCCATCGCCAACTCGTGCTCCTCGAGCGGGCTCACGCCCGCTTCGACCTCTTGCCCCTCCCGCCCACGCGAGGAAGCGCGATCTCCGTGGCGCAGCTCAGCGCTCCCTATCGCGCCGTGTTCGGAGACCACATCATCCGCTCGAAACCGTCTCTCGTCGCCGGCACCAGCGGCCGGCCCGTGCCTCAGCCGGCGATCCTCAGGTCGAGGTACCCGGCGGTCGCGCTGCTGCTGGCGCTCGTCCTGGGAGCGTCTGCCCTTGCCGTCAGCTTCTTCCCGCGGCTCGCCTGGCGGCTCGGATGACCCGCCGCGAGAGAAGATGGCTGCTGGCCTGCGCGATCGTGCTGGCGGTCGTGTCCAGCGCGCTCTTCGCGCGGGCCGTGCTCGCACAGCGGGCTGCCGATCTCGGCCGGGCGCAGGCGCGCGCCGCGCTCCTTCCCACTGGGAAGTCGCCGGCATCCGACGTCACCGAGCGGGCCATGCTCGAGTGGACCGGCGCCTCCGAGCAGATGCGTTTCTGGCAGGCGCTGCAGCGCTTCCGGATCGCGGCTGCTGCAGCCAGGCGCGCCGAGCAGTACACGTTGGTGCCGCTGCCGCTCGTGTTCAAGCTCGAGGCGACCATGACGTCTCTGCGCAATGCCGCTGCCCAGGACCACTCTCGCCGGCGCCGGTCGCGCCTGGAGGACATGCTCGGCCTCGCCTATTTCTACGACGCGACGCTGCACCGCGGCGAAGATCCGGTCGAGCCGCAACTCGACGGAAAGGCAGTCGTCGCGTTCCGGCGCGCGGTATCTCTCGACACCTCGAACAACGCCGCGAAGACGAACCTCGAGTGGCTGCTGCGGAAGCAGCTGCGGAGACAGAGACGGCACGCGGGTCACTCGAAGCCGGTGCCGGGTCAGACGCGCGCGGAGGGTGCGATGCAAGACGCGATCGGGCTGCCGAGCCAGAACGGGAGTGTCGGCCGCCGCTTCTCCGGAGGCTACTGATGGTGCTGCTCCACCCCGCGGGGTTGTTCGCGCTGGTCTTGCTCGCGCCGCTCGTGGTCGTCGAGTGGCGGCGGGTGCGCCGGGAGCGGAGAGCCGCCCTCGCCCTCGGTCTCCAACCGCAGCCGCTCTGGCGTGCGCTCCAGTACGGGGTTTGCGCCGGGCTCGTCGTCGCGCTCGCGGCAGTCGCCGCCGGCGAGCCGTCTCTGCGGCGAGTCCAGACCGTCCACCTGCGGAGCGACGCAGAGGTCTACCTGTTCCTCGATGCCTCCGCCTCGATGCTGGCCGGCGCCTCGTCCAGCGCCCCGACGCGGCTGGAACAGGCGCGACAGGCGGCCGCCGAGTTCGCCCGGGCACTGCCGGGTGATCTCCCGCTCGGCGCGGGGGCCCTGCCGCAGTCGCCGCTGCCGCTGACGGCACCGACTGGAGATCGTCAACTGTTCCTCGCTGCGATCGACCACTTGACGGCCCCGGGCTCGTTGCCGGAGCACCTGTACGGCGATCGGACCGCGACGAACCTCGGCAACTTGGCCAGCCTCACGAAGTCGCGCTACTTCCTGCCGCAGACCCGGCAGCGGATAGTGGTCGTGCTCACCGACGGCGAGGGGCCGTCATTCGACGAGGCCTCGACCGCTGCGAAGCTGAAGCGCTCCCACATCCACCTCGTCTTCGTTCGCTTCGGCTCGCCGCGCGACCGCATCTGGCTTCGTCGCCCGGGCGAGCCTCCGGTCGCCGACGCGAACTATCTCCCGGATCTCGCCGACCTCGCCGACGTGCGCCTGCTCGCCAGGGACACGGGCGGGGGCTTCTACGGCCAGGGTCAGGTCCGCGACGCGATCGACGGGGTGGGTCGACTGGTCGGTCACGGCCCCGACCGCCCGGCCCAGCCTCTCTCCCTGTACGCCGACCCGTTGGGCCAGTACCTCGTGCTCGCGGCTCTCCCGTTCCTCGCCTGGCTGGCCGGTGCGCTCCTCCCGTTCAGCGTGCCGCTCGAGGTGCGAGCACGTCGTCGGCGCCCCTCGGGTCGCCGCCCCACGGAGCAGGCGCTTCAGCGGGCGAGCACGGCGCTCTCGAACCAGGAGTAGACACGGGCCGCGAGAGCCGCGTCGCGCTTCGGGTCGGGCGCGGCGGCGAGCTCGTGGGCTCGGATCCGGCCGAGCTCGGCTACGAGCGCCCTCAGCGGCGCGTTGCTGCCGAGGAGCGTCGCGATCCGGACGCTGTAGGGGGCGAACTCCTCGAGCTGCGCATGGAGCGCCCGCTCGCCGCCCTCGCGCCAGAAGTCCCGCCATTCGTTCGCGCTGCGCGGCCTCACCGGTGGCTCACAGCCTAGTCTTGGTCGACGCCGGTAACGTGAGGCGGACGTGAGCCCGGCTGACCAGCTTGCGGCTCGGCCGCAGTCACGCTTCCTGCTCAAGGCTCCGCCGCTGCTGCCGGGGCTGCTCGCGGCGCTGGCCGTGGCCGCGGTCGCGGAGCCGCTCGGCAGCCTCGTGCCCCTCGTCGGCGCGCCGGTCTTCGCGCTCGCGCTCGGCGCGGCCGCAGCCGCACTGGCCGGGGAGCGTCCGGCCCTGCGCCCGGGGCTCGCCTTCTCCTCCCGCACCGTCCTCCAGGGAGCGATCGTCGTCCTCGGCCTCAGCCTCAGCCTCACCCGCGTCGTGTCGGTCGGCGGCCGCTCGCTGCCCGTGATGCTCGGCTCGCTCGCCGCGGCGCTGCTCGTAGCAGCGGTCGCGGGACGCCTGCTGCGCATCGGCCCCGTCCTGCGGACGCTCGTCGGGGTCGGCACCGGCATCTGCGGCGCCTCGGCGATCGCGGCCGTCTCGGGCGTCGTCGGCGCCGCGGACGCAGAGTTCGCCTACGCCGTCTCGACGATCTTCGCGTTCAACATGGTCGCCGTCGTCCTCTTCCCGCTGCTCGGCCACCTGCTGGGGCTCTCCTCGCATGCGTACGGCCTCTGGGCGGGCACCGCCGTCAACGACACGTCGTCGGTCGTGGCCGCCGCCTACGCGTACGGCCACGCGGCCGGCGCCTACGCGGTGATCGTGAAGCTGACGCGGACGACGATGATCATCCCGATCGTGCTCGTGCTCGCAGGGTTGCGGCTGCGGCGCACGGGCGAGCGGAGCGAGCGCAGCGTCCGGCGCATCATGCCCTGGTTCCTCCTCTGGTTCGTACTCGCCGCCGCCGTGAACAGCACGGGGGTCGTCGGCGCGTCTCGCACACGACGCGTCACGGCTCGGCGTCGCCCTGATCACGGTGGCGCTCGCCGGGGTCGGCCTGTCGACGCGCTTCTCCGCGTTGCGCAGCACCGGGCCGCGGCCGCTCCTGCTCGGCGCGCTCGTCTGGGCGAGCGTCGCACTCAGCAGCCTGCTGCTGATCTGGGCCACCGGCTGATTCCCGTCCCGAGCCTCAGAGCAGGAGCATGGCGTCGCCGAACGAGTAGAAGCGGTAGCGCTCCTCGACCGCGAGCCGGTAGAGGCGGTGCGTCTCCTCGACTCCCGCGAACGCCATCACGAGCGCGAGCAGGGTCGAGCGCGGGAGGTGGAAGTTGGTGAGGAGCGCGTCGACGCGCCTGAACTCGAAGCCCGGCGTGACGAACAGCTCCGTCCGCCCGGCGAGCGGCCCGCCGGCGGCGACCGTCTCGAGGACACGCACCGTCGTCGTGCCGACGGCGAGCACGCGCGCCGCGGCCCTGATCCGCTCCCACGCCTCCGGCGCGACCTCGTAGCGCTCGCCGTGGATGCGGTGCTCGGAGAGCCGCTCCTCCGTCACCGGTCGGAAGGTGTCGAGGCCGACGTGGAGGGTGACCCGCACCGGCTCGAGCCGCGCGAGCAGCTCGGGCGTGAAGTGGAGCCCGGCGGTGGGCGCGGCGGCGGAGCCCGGCCTCACGCGCGTACACCGTCTGGTAGCGGGAGGGATCGGCGAGCGGCTCGGTGATGTACGGCGGCAGCGGCGTCTCCCCCGCCGGCTCGCCGTCGAGGCGCAGCCGCCAGCGGCCCTCGCCGAGGTGCTCGAGCAGCTCCACCGGTCCGTAGCGCCGGCCCGCCCGCAGCCTCCGCGTCGGCCGCGCGAGAGCTTCCCAGGGTCCCGTCCTCGCGCGGCTCGAGCAGCAGCACCTCCCCCCGCGGACGCTCGAGCGGGATTCGGGCGGGAACGACGCGCGTGTCGTTGACGACGACGAGGTCGTCGCCGGTCTCCTCCGGCAGCTCGGCGAAGGTGCGGTGCCGGACGGCGCCGGTCGCGCGCTCGTACACGAGCAGCCGAGACGCATCCCGCCGGTCGGCCGGATGCTGCGCGATCAGCTCCGGCGGCAGGTCGTAGTCGAGCTCGGAGATGTCCATCCGGCGACAGTTGTATCGTCGCCCGCGTGGACGCGGAAGCGATGACACGCGCACAGCAGCGGCTCGAGGAGGCGGCTGCAGGACGGACCGACCCGGCCGCGGTCGATGCGGCGCTCGAGCGGGCCCGGACAGCCGTCGAGGCGCTCGCCGCGACGACGGCGGAGCTCGAGGCGGGGTTGCCCGAGGCGATCCAGGACGGATTGCAGCGGCACTTCCGGCCGAGCACCCGGCACCTGGCGGAGGTGCGCGGGCTGATGAACCAGGTCATCCGGCGGCTCGAGCGGATCGAGGGAGATCTTCTCGCCGAGCGCAACGCCCGCGTCGACGACCTCGGGCTACTCGTCGACCTCGTCGCCTCCGGCTGGCGGGGAGTCGAGCAGCGGCTCTCCCGGATCGAGGACGGCCTGCGCCGCGGCGGTGCCACCGTCTACCACCTCGAAGAACGTCAGACCGGCTGAACGTCCTCCACCGGCAGCACGAGCACGAAGCGGCTGCCGCGGCCCGGCTCGCTCTCGAGCTCTAGCCGGCCGCCGAGCGCGAGCGCGAGCTCCCGGGCGATCGTCAGACCGAGGCCGGTCCCACCGTCGTCGCCGTGCCAGAACGGCCGGAAGATCCGGTCGCGCTCGTCCGCCGCTATCCCGGGACCGGTGTCAGTGACCGCGACCCTCACCTCACGGTCGCGCACCTCGAGCGAGAGCTCGACCCGGCCGCCGGCCGGCGTCCACTGGAGCGCGTTCGTGAGCAGGTTGGACACGATCTGGAGCACCCGGTCGCCGTCGGTGAGGAGGGCGGCCCGGCCCGAGAGCTCGAGCTCGTAGGAAACGCCGCGTGCCCTCGCCTCCTCGGCGAAGGCTGCGTACGCGCGCTCGACGAGAGCGCGCATGTCGACCTCCTCGCGCAGGAGCGTGAAGCGGCGCGCGTCGAGCTTCGCGAGGTCGAGCACGTCCCCGACGAGCCGCTCGAGCCGCAGCCCTTCCGCGGCGATCACGGCGAGCGACCGCTGCCGCGCCTCCTCGTCGGCCACGACTCCCTCGCGCAGAGCGGCCACGTGGCCGCGGATCGCGGTGAGCGGGGTGCGCAACTCGTGGGACACCGACATGAGGAAGTGGCGGGAGAGCTCCTCGGATTCCTTCAGCCTGGAGGTCATCTCGCCGAACCGAGCCGAGAGCAGCTTGACCTCGCTGCCTCCGGTCCGCTCGGGGAGAGTCACCTCGTAGTTCCCCGCCGCGACCTCGTCGGCGGCCGCCGAGAGGGCCTCGAGCGGCCTCGTGATGCGGCGGGAGAAGTAGAGGAGGAGGACCCAGGCGACGGGGACGCCGATGCCGAAGGCGATCGCGAGCTCCCAGACGAGCTGGAGCCAGCGGCTGCGCAGCGCGGAGTCGGGCTTCGCGACGACGAGCGCCCCCGCGGGCAGGCCCGCCAGCTGCACGACTCTCCCGACGGCGAGGTAACCGTGGCGCTTGACGTGCAGGTCGAAGGCCTCCGGCTTCCCCGGGGCGAACAGCTGGGCGAAGGGGACGGCCGCGCGCGCGAGCTCCGGCAGCCGGCCTGCGAGGAGCGTGGCGCCCGGCACGACCGGCACCCAGAAGACGCGGTCGCCGGCGAGCGCGAGCTCGAGGTTCGAGCGCGTGACGTGGCCCACGCCGGCCTGGCCCGCGTAGAGCCGGACGATGCCCGCCGACTCCGCCCGCAACTCGTTGGCGGCCTGGTCCCGCGTGTAGCTCTGGAAGAAGGTCACCGCGATCGCGGTCGCGACGACGCCCGCGAGGACGATCCCGAGCAGGAACAGCGCGGGCAGCCGGAAGCGCAGCGACCCGGGCACGTCGTCCTAGGCGGGAGTTTCGCGGGAGGGGCTCGCTTTGTAGCCGATCCCCCAGACGGTCACGATCGGCGACGCGTCCCCGAGCTTGCGGCGCAACTGGCGGACGTGGACGTCGACGGTTCGCGTGTCGCCGGCGAAGGTGTAGCCCCAGACGCGCTCGAGCAGCTGGTCGCGGGTGAGCACGATCCCCCGGTGGTCGAGGAGCTCCCACAGGAGGTCGAACTCCTTCGGCGCGAGCCGGATCTCGCGACCGCCGACCAGGCACTCGCGCTGGCCCGCGTCGAGGACGATCTCTCCGTGCTCGAGCGTGCCGCCCTCCCGCAGGTTGTCGTTGGCGCTGCGACGCAGGATGGCGCGCACCCTGGCCACGAGCTCCCGCGGGTTGAACGGCTTCGTCAGGTAGTCGTCGGCGCCTGCCTCGAAGCCGGCGAGCTTGTCGACGTCGTCGTCGCGCGCGGTGAGCATCAGCACCGGCAGGTCGCCGCCCTCCCTGATCCTGCGACACACCTCCACCCCGTCGAGGTCGGGCAACATCAGATCGAGGACGACGAGCGCGGGCTTCTCGGTTCCGACGATCTCGAGCGCGGCCCGCCCGCTGCCCGTCGTCCGCACCACGAACCCGTCCTTGCGGAGATAAGCGGCGACGAAGGAGGCGATCGCCTCCTCGTCCTCGACCACGAGGATCGTTTGCTCCGACGAGGGCATCTCGCTCATCATCCTCCTCCAATCGCGTACGTCAGGGGCTGCGAGGGGAGCGAATGGAAGGCCTCGCCGTCGAGCGCATACTCGCCGTCACCGGTCGGATAGGCGACCGAGCCGCGCAGCGTGACGCTGCCGCGGCCGCCGACGAACAGGTAGACGCCCGACCCCCGGACGACGACGCGGTAGGCGCCGCCGATAGCGGCGAAGCGGAAGCTGCTCCCGCTGTACTGGATGCCGGAGAGCCGGCGCCAGTGCAGGCTGCTGCGGGTGACGTCGGCCCCGGCCGCCTGCGGGGCGCCGTATCCGTGCGGCGTCGCGAGGTGGTAGACGTCCACCCGCCCCTCCTGAGAGACGCGCCCGAGCACGAACCCCTGGACGACGACAGTCACGACCGGCAGGCCGGTGACGCCCCCGTCGCTCGTCGCGGCACGGACGACGAGGAAGCCGGTCGTCGCGCGGCCGCTGCTTCCCGCCGAGCTCGCGGGCAGGACGAGCACCGCAAGAGCAGCGCCGATGAGCAGGATCCTCCTCATCGGCACCACAGGGTAGTCCTCTCGACGGCAGGAACGTCCGGCGGGTGGGCGAACCTGTCGCCGTGCCCGACGAGAAACTCGAGGAACGGTCGGAGCGACTCCTGGCACGGTTGGACGCGCTTGCGGCGGCCCTGGCCGGGGGCGGCGTCTCGGACGAGGCCGCGTCACGGTTGCTTGCGAGCGCCTCGAGCGCGGTTCTCCAGGCCCTGACCCTCGACGAGCTCATGGCGGAGTCCTCCGCAGTGTGGATCACGGCGCCGAGGCCCGTTCCGGTCGCCCCGGCGGCCAGGCCGGCCGAGTCCGACGTCCCGCTCGCCGCCTAGGCTCGCCGGGCGAAGAGCTGCGCCCTTCGCCCGGGGGTGAAGGAACTCGGGCCGGGAGAGCGTGGTCTCCCGAGCCTCGTGCAGAAGGGCTTGCCTGGGCTGGGGAAGATTGAGCGCGCGTCGGAGTCGAGCGGCGCAGCCGGGGGTTCCAGCGCTTCAACCACACCCCAGACAAAAGGCCGCAGCGTACGCACAAGCGTACGCTCCGGCCGAACCGCGCTCGCGCCGGCCTCCGCCGCGCGCGAGCGCACCACGCAGGCCTCCCGTCCACAGCATCCCAAAGCAAAGACAGCACGGAGCCGACGGGAGACCGCGCTCTCCCGTTGGCGAAGTTCCGTTGTCCCGGGCGAAGAGCGCAGCTCTTCGCCCGCTACGAGTAGGCGTAGAAGCCGCGGCCGCTCTTGCGGCCGAGGAGCCCGGCGTTCGCCATGGCGACGAGCCGCGCCGGCGGCGCCATGCGCGGCTCGCGCAGCTTCTCCCACAGGGCCTCGCTCGCATGCACGTGCACGTCGATCCCGACGAGGTCGACGAGCTCGCACGGTCCCATCGGCCAGCCGGCGCCGTGCTTCATCCCCGCGTCGAGATCCTCCGGCGTCACCCGCGCCTCGTCGAGCACGCGGATGCAGTCGTTGAGGAGCGGGATCAGGACCCGGTTGACGACGAACCCGGGCGTGTCGTGGCAACGGATCGGGTGCTTGCCGAGCCGCTCGCCCAGCGCATAGGCCGCCTCGAAGGCGGCGTCCGACGTGCGCTCGGCGCGGACGATCTCCACGAGGGGCATCAGCGGCGCCGGGTTGAAGAAGTGCATGCCGACGACGCGCTCGGGCGTGGAGACGGCTCCGGCGATCTCCGTCACCGAGAGCGCGGACGTGTTCGTGGCGAGGACCGCGTCGGGACGGCAGACGCGCTCGAGCTCGGCGAACAGCTCGCGCTTCGGGTCGAGCTCCTCGACGATCGCCTCGATCACGACGTCGCACCCGGCGAGGTCGCCGACGTCGGTCGTGAGCGAGAGGAGCCCGATCTCGAACGACTCGAGCTGCCCCTTCTCGACCTTGCGGCCGAGGAAGTGCGCGATCCGCTCGCGCGCCTTCTCCCCCAGCTCGTCGGTGACCTCGCGCCCGGTGGTCTCGAGCCCGGCCTCGACCGCGAGCTGCGCGATCCCGGCGCCCATCGTCCCCAGCCCCACGACTCCGACCTTCACGGCCCGGAGACTAGTACGCGCGTCTGGCCGCGACGCGGAGAGCCGCACGACTGAGACCGGCTACGAGCCGCCCGGCTTCAACCGGCCGAGGAAGGCGAGCAGCTTCCGCCAGGAATCCTCTCGCGCGTGGGCGTCGCCGGCGAGGGTCCCGCCGAGCGGCCCGGTGCCGAAGTTCGTCCCGGCCGGCACGTAGGGCCAGCCGGAGGCGAGCGCGTGGCCGGCATTCTCGTACGCGAGCGCGACGAAGTCGTGGCGGTGATGCGTGCGCAGCTCGGAGGCCATGCTCTGCACGGCATAGCCGGACGCCGTGAGCGTGTCGCCGATGCCGCCGATCAGCAGCACAGGCCCGTCGACCTTCCAGACGGGCAGCGGCGTGCCGACCGGAATCGGCTTTCCCCGGACCGTCCAGGCGGCGCTGCTGCCGGGGCCGTTGCTCGAGCCCGTGAAGGCCGCGCCGACGTACTCCACGGCGGCGTGGACGAGCGACGGATACGCGGCGGCGGTGAGGATCGCCGCCTCCGCTCCCCGCGACGCGCCCGAGATCACCAGGCGGCTCGGGTCGACTCCCGGCTGCTGCGCGAGCCAGCGCAGCGCGTGTGCGAAGTAGGCGAGCTGGATGCCCCCGAGATACTTCGGCAGCCCGGCGAGACCGAAGTAGGCGACGTGCAGCTCCGGATAGCCGTGCGCGGCGAGCAGGCCGTAGCCGCAGTCGACACCGCCTTCGGAGCCTCCGAACATCAGGATCGCGGGCTCGGCTCGCTGCGGATGCTTCGGCGACCAGTAGCAGCCGATGAACCCCTGGCTCGCCAGGGTCTCCTGCTGAAACTGGACGGCACCGGACACCAGTTGCCGGCGCAGCGTCGTGCTCGCGACCGTTCGTCCGCCGACGGCGGCGTCGAGCGTGACCCGCAGCACGCGCGGCGGCCTCATGAACTGCTGGTCGACCGGGATCGACGAGCCGACCTCGTGCATCGACCAGAAGAGTCCCATCGCGTCGCGCCCCTTGTACGTCCCCGCCACGGACGGATCACGCGTCACGTCCACGCCGCCTCGCTTGTCCGCGACGAACGTCGCCGATGAGCGCCACGTCTTTCCGGACACGTCCTTCGCGGTCGCGGCGACCGTCACGCGCGCGCCGGCCCGAAGGCCGGTCAACCGGATCGTGACCGGCGAGTCGACCGGTGCGCTCTCGGGACGCACGGACAGCCGGACGTGCCCGGCCGAGCCGCCGCAGCCGGACAGCCCGATCGCGAGGCCGGCCAGCAGCACGAGCCCGTTCCGCATCCTCATCGCCCGGCGATTGTCTCAGAGCCGCTCCCTGGAGTCCCGATCGCGCGATCTATCCTGGAAGCGTGATCGTTCATCCGCTGCGGCGTATCCCACAGCCCTGGCGGAGGATCGTCGACTGGCTCGTCACGCTCGCGGCCGCGGCCCTGCTCGTGCTCGCCTTCGAGGCGGAAGTGGCGAAGCCGTACCAGATCCCCTCCTCCTCGATGGAGCCGACGCTGCAGTGCGCACGGCCCGCCTACGGCTGCCTCGCCTCGACGAGCGACCGCGTGCTCGTGAACAGGCTCGCCTATGTCTTCGGCGGCCCGCAGCGCGGGCAGATCGTCGTCTTCACGGCTCCGGCCTCGGCGAGCCGCTGCTCGCAGGGCGACGGCGGCACAACCTTCGTCAAACGCCTGATCGGCCTGCCCGGAGATGCGGTGCGAGAGGACGGCCACGGTTTCATCTGGATCCGCGCTCCGGGCGCCACGAGTTGGACGAAGCTCTCCGAGCCGTACCTCTCGCGGCAGACGCGTCTCGCCGACACCGTCCACTTCGGCAAGACCTGGCACGTGCCGCTGGGCAACTACTTCATGCTCGGCGACAACCGGGCGGGCTCGTGCGACTCGCGTTCCTGGGGCTCGGTGCCGAGAAGCAGCCTGATCGGCCCGGTGATGCTCACCTACTGGCCGCCCACCCGGATCTCGTATCACCCTGGCGGCTGGTAGCGGCGGGATCGGCCGCGCCGCTACCCCTGCGTACAGGACAGCGGCCAGCCGCTCGCCACTCCGAGGGGAAAGTCTCGCAGGGTCGCCCACGAGAACGCGTCCTGCCTTCGGATGTGGGCGAGCCGCGGCCGTCTGACTCCGGCGACCAGGCGCCTGCCCAGCGAGCTGAGGTAGGGATGGACGAACCGATACGGGATGACAGCCGCGAAGCGTGAGCCGGCAGGCGCCTGCGGAAAGCCGAAGACGAGTCCTCTCGGCGTCAGGGCAAAGTGCCGGTAGTGGGCGAGAGTGGGCGTGTAGCGGGCCGGGTTCTCGGCCACGTAGGGCCACGGCTGCGTGCCTCGCAACCGGTTCTTCCAGTCCTTCACGAGCAGCGGCAGCGCCAGCCGCGGATTGGCAAGAAGATCGCGGAGCGAGACCGAGTTTCCCGACCGCATCTCGATCGTCGCCGAGATCCACGTCTGACCGTCGCCACCGCCCGGGTAGGTCTCGAGCGCAGGTATCAGCGCGCTGACGACGACCGTGCTGGCCGAGATCAGCTGTTCATCGATCGCCGTCTCGTAGATGCCCGGCCCGTTCGGGGCCGTGTGGCGGCTCGCCGCAGGCGCGTATCTGAGCTGATCGGCGACCACCGCCTGACGCAGCGCGACGTTCGTCCTCGCCACGCGCCAGGAACTGCCGCGAACGTTCGGATACGCCCCCGAGGTCACGTAACCCTGGACCGGAAAGCACGGCGTGGCCGCACCGACGACCGCGAGACTGCGAACCTCATGTCCAGCGACCCCGGGTATCGCAGTCGCTATCGGCAGAGCGAACGCTGCGAGCAAGACGAGCGGCACAAGACGCGACCGACGGTCGATGCGCTTGACGAGATGAGGAGCGAACCACACTTCGTCCTCTGCGTCCTCGAACAGGACGGACACCGCGAGGTCCTCGCCTCGATCCCCGATCACGGGCCCCAGGCTCTCCCTGGACGGGACCGACGTGCGCCAGACCTCCCCCACCCGCCCCGCGAAGCCACTCTTCTCGGTCGCGGGTGTGAATGCGATCCGCGCGCGATCTCCAAAGCCGGGACTCGTCATGGGCCTGGGAGCATTCTCGCTCCGGGCGCGCCCCCCTGGGACGCCGAGTTCAGGAACGGCCTCTGAGCCGCAGGTTCTCGGGCGTAGGCTTGTGACCGTCCGCGACGAACAGGAGCAAAGGGAGCTGAGACACCACTCTCAGCTCCCTTCTCCCTGCTTCCGTGTGCGGCTCCTGCGTCTACGAACGAACGTCCGTCATGCCCCCGGCGCTGTTCCTTCCGCATTTCCCACAACCGCGTCGATCTGGACCAGAGCCCCCTTGGGCAAAGCTGACACGCCGACTGTTCTTCGTGCAGGAACCCCGTCCGGGAAGAAAGTCGCGTATGTCTCGTCCACAGCACCACTATCCGCGATGTTCGCCAGGAAGATGTTCACCTTGACGACATCGTCCATGCCATGGCCGATGCTCTCTACAATCGCCTGAATGTTCTGCAAGCACCGGGCGGCTTGCTCCTTTACACCACCAGCCACGATCTCACCCGTCTTGGCGTCCAGAGGCAACTGTGCCGAAATGTGGTTGTAATGCGAGAACGCCACGGTTTGCGTAGAGAACGCACTCTTCGGCGCATTCTCCGTGTTGCCCGCTTCTATGACGATTCCATGCCGGTCTTCAACGGCCTGTGGCGGCGTGCCGTCTCCGTGTGACACCACTGCCTCGATTTGGACGAGCGCATCCCCAGGTAGACCTGAAGCTGCGACCGCTGTCCTCGCAGGCACATACGCTGCGGCTCTGGCGATGGCCGAGTCTGGGAAGAATGTCGTGTAGACCTCGTCCACGGCCTCGAGATCCGAGAGGTTCTTGACGAAGATGGTGATCTTGACGATGTCGTCGAAAGGCACGTCGATACTCGTCCAGAATGCCTTGATGTTCTGCAGGCACTGAGCAGTCTGCTCTTTGACACCCCCGGCCACGATGTCGCCAGATTTCGGATCGATCGGCAACTGCGCCGAGAGATTGTTGTAGTGAGAGAAAGCTACGGTCTGTGTAGAGAGAGAGCTCTTCGGTGCGTGATCGGTGTCTCTCGCAACCTTTACGAGATCGCCCGCCTGCGGTGCATCCGGAATCGTGCCTTCACCGTTCGCCACGAGTGCTTCGATCTGCACGAGAGCATCATGGGGCAGCGCTGCAACTGCGACTGTCGTCCGTGTGGGAACATACCCCGGGAAGAATGTCGTATAGACCTCGTCCACGGCGTCGAGGTCTGAGATGTTCTTGAGGAATACGGTGATTCTGACAATGTCGTCCATGGCATGGTCGATACTGTCCAGAATGGCTTTGATATTGGAGAAGCACTGCTTGGCCTGCTCCTGTACTCCACCCGCTACGAGTTCGCCAGATTTCGGATCGATGGGTAGCTGAGGAGAGAGATTGTTGTAGTGAGAGAAGGCTACGGTTTGCGAATATGGACCTAGACCTTCTGGTGCATGCTCGGTATTTCTCGCTAGCACTGCGTTGTCGCCGCTCATGACAGTATTCCCTTCGATGGATGTACATAGAGCCTCAGACGGCTCATGATTCTTCCCCGAAGCCTGCGTCTGCTACCGGAGGTCATGAGCCCTCTAGGGGCCCGACTTGGACTCTTGGCCGGATACGTTGCCCCTCGGAGGCGCCTCCCACATCGGAGAAAGCACGGATTCACCGAGGCGCCGGCCGGGCACGCACCCGGCCGGCCATGCGCGGGCCGTGCGCGTCGCGACGTTCTCCTCGCTCACGGCGGTCGGCGCCGCGGTCTATCCGGGCACCGCCATGATCCAGGTCTTCACCACCGACGGGACGGACGACATCGTCGTCGAACGAAGCAGCGGAGTGGACGTGGCCGCACCGTGACCGGATCAGCCGAAGCCGTGACGTGAGCGGCGACCTGGGAGGGCGTTCGCGAAGACACCCGAGGCGCGGAGAGGAGCGCATAGACTCGGCGCGTGGCCCTTCTTCTGCGCCGTCTGATCCGCCTCGCCTTCCAGCGGTGGCGCATGCGCAAGCGACGCGTCTGAAGCAGCGCCGGCCTGCGCCGGTATTCGGGAGTGACCCTGGGCGGGCTAGGGCGTGGCCCAGGTGGTGGCGGTGGTGGAGTTGACGACGCCGGAGGCCAGGTAGGCCGTCCAGCCGATCACGCTTCCACGTGGGTAGGGGGTGCTCTTTGACTTGTGGACGACGACCCATTGATCCGACAGGAGGGCTCCTGTCTGGCGGTCGAGGATCAACTCGTCGCGCACGTCCTTGTCGACGGGGCCGTTGGGAGCCCCCGGTAGGTAGTCGGCGACGCCGATGCCGGAGCGGCCGAGCTGATCGTGTGCGAGGCCGAGTATCTGGACGCCCGGTAGCCGCGCGAGGATCATGATGAGGGCCGAGCGAACAGCCGGCGGTGCGTAGGTCTGGCTCATGAGGTCGCGGATGATCTGGAAGGTCTGCGCGTTTCCGGGAGGTGAAGGATCGACGGTGCGCAGCACCTGCTCGAGCTTTGCCGGATCGGTCGGGACGCTGCTCAGGTCGATGTACCGGTTCTGTCCGGGCTTGAAGGTCGTGTCGGAGGTGTGAGCGTCGACGACGCTCGACAGGTTCTCGTCCTGCTTGTAGAAGGCAGCGTCAGCGGCGCTCGGGAACAGCAGATGTTTGTCGACCTCGTAGCTGCGGCCGCTGCCGTCGGGGCTGATCCACATCTCCTGCGTGAACGGCCGGAACGAGGTCGCGAGGACGCCGCTCGAACCGCCCCCCACAAAGTTGGCCTGCCAGCCCTCGCTCTTCAGGTAGAGGAACTCGCCGGGGCCGGGGCCTTTCGTGGCCGGCTGCGTCGCAGCCACGTGCGCCAGGTGAACCAGTACCGACACGGGCTCGCCGGCCATGCTCACACGTACGTGGGGAGGATCTGAATGTAGTGGCCGCCGGCCGACCCGCAGGCTGCGAGCACCGCCACGAGTCCGGAAACCGCGAACAGACTCGCAACAAACCTCGTCACACGATTCACATTAGGCGTTGCGAGATCGAATCGCATCGGTAACCCCGAGAACGGCCTCTCGGTTGGACAGCGTCCTCTCGCCTGAGCGGAAAGCGGTGTCGCGAAGTCTCTAGACGCGCTCGATCACGGCGGCGATGGCCTGGCCGAAGCCGATGCACATCGTCGCGAGCCCGTAGCGGGCCTGCCGCCGCTCGAGCTCCGAGACGAGCGTCGCGGTGATCCGGGCGCCGGTCGCGCCGAGCGGGTGCCCGAGCGAGATGCCGCCGCCGTTCGGATTCACGTCCCCGGCGTCGTACCGCTCCTGCAGGCCCGTGTCGGCGAGGAACTGCGCGACGACCGACGCGAACGCCTCGTTGACCTCGATCACGTCGATCTCGTCCCACGTCAGCCCCGCCTTCGCGAGCGCCTTCGCCGAGGCCTCCGGGTTGCCGTGCAGCATCAGGTGCGGGTCGACCCCGACCACCCCGAAGGAGACGAAGCGGGCGCGCGGCTCGAGGCCGAGCTCCGCTGCCTTGCGGTCCGAAATCACGAGGGCGGCGGCCGATCCGTCGACGATCTGGGAGGAGTTGCCGGCGGTCACGACGCCGTCCGGGATGAAGGCCGGCTCGAGCGCCGCCATCTTCTCGAGCGTCGTCTCGCGCCGGACGGCCTCGTCGACCGCGAAGCGGACGCGCGTCAGCGTTCCCGCTCCGCCCCCCTCGTCGTCCGCCGACGGCACGTCGAGCTCGATCGGCACGATCTCCCGCTCGAAGCGGCCCTCGTCGATGGCCTGCCCCGCACGCCGGTGCGACTCGTAGCCGATCCGGTCGAGCTCCTCGCGGGTCAGGTTCCACTGCTGCGCGATCACCTCGGCCGAGATCCCCTGCATGACGATGTCGTGACGCTCGTGCACGAGGGGCGACATCGAGCCGTTGTTCGAGCCCATCGGGACGCGCGACATCATCTCGACGCCGCCCGAGACGACGAGATCGAGCTGCCCCGACCAGACGGCGGCGGCCGCGTTGAAGTTCGTCTGCATCGAGGAGCCGCACTGGCGGTCGACAGTCGTGCCGGGGACGGAGACCGGCCAGCCGGCCGTGAGCGCGACGTTGCGGCCGATGTTCCAGGCCTGCTCGTCGACCTGCGTCACGCAGCCCCATTGCACGTCCTCGACCTCTGCCGGCTCGACGCCGTTCCGTGCGAGCAGCGCGTTCACGACCTGCGCCGAGAGCTCGTCGCCGCGGATGTGCGAGAGCGTGCCTCTCTTCTTGCCGATCGGGCTGCGAACGGCGTCGACGATCATTGCTTCCGGCCGGATCATTGCCGAGACTGTACCGGGGCCGATGCTGCGTAAGGACGCCAAGATCGAGCTGCTGAAGCGGGTACCGCTGTTCGAGCGCTGCTCGAAGGCCGAGCTGCAGCGGGTCGCGCGCATCGCCGACGAGCTCAACCTCCCCGCCGGACGCCCGCTGACGACGGAGGGCGAGCGCGGGAAGGAGTTCGTCGTGCTCGTCGAGGGGCGGGCGGAGGTGCGGCGCAAGGGCCACCGCCTGAGGGAGCTCGCCGCCGGAGACTTCCTCGGCGAGATCGCCCTCGTCGCCGACGTGCCGCGCACGGCGACCGTGACGACGCTGACGCGGGTCGGCATCCTCGTCGTGACGGCGCGAGACTTTCGCACGCTCATGCGCGACGTGCCGTCGCTGCAGCCGAAGGTGCTCTACGCGCTCGCGATGCGCCTGCCGCCCGAGTTCCAGTAGCGGCTCAGACCGTGCGGCGCGGGATCCGCGGCTCCTCGACGTGCGCGAGATACGTCGGCGCCGCGAGCTCGAGCACGAGCCGCTGGCCCGGTGTGTCGCCTCGCCCGATCTCGGCGAACGAGTGGCCGACGTCTCCGCCGAGGACGACCCGGCCCTCGTCCGTCTCGACGACGACGATCTGATGGCCCGCGGTGTGGCCGGGCGCCGGGAGCAAGCGCACGCCCGCGAGGATCTCCACCTCGCCGTCGTGCTCGACGTAGGTCGCGCCGGGGAAGTCGACCCACTCGCGGATCGTGTAGTCCTCCTCCGTCCGCGCGTCCGCGAGCTCGCGCCGCTGCACGTGGATGGGCACGCCCGGGAAGAGCCGGTTGCCGCCGCAGTGGTCGAAGTGGAGGTGCGTGTTGACGACGACCGCGACGCGCTGCACGAGCTCCTGCGGCAACGGGTACGGCCTCGGGTGCCACTCCTCGTCGAGCTCGGGCGTCGAGTCGATCATCCCCGTGTCGACGAGCACGAACCCATCCGGATGATCGATCGTGTGCGCGAGCCCCGGCCAGCGCTCACCGTCGACCAGGACGTCGCTGCCGAGATGGATCCCGATATCGTCCCGGCGGATCACGAGACGAGCATATGGCCACGACGACAGACGCACACAAGCTTCTCCTCGACGGAGAATGGATCGAGACCGGCGACCGGCTCGACATCCGGTCCCCGTACTCCGGGGAGGTCGTCGGGCGCGTGGCGAAGGCCGGCGCGACCGAGGCGCACCGGGCGGTCGACGCGGCCGCGCGTGCGCTCGAGTCGCCGCTGCCGGCACACGAGCGGGCAGCGATCCTCGACCGGGTCGCAGCCTTGCTGCAGGAGCGGCGCGAGGAGGTCGCGCAGACGATCTGCGCCGAGGCCGCCAAGCCGATCCGCACGGCACGGGTCGAGGCGTCCCGCGCCGTCTCGACGTACACGTTCGCAGCCGTCGAGGCCCGCAAGCTCGCGGGAGACGTCGTGCCGATGGACGCCTCCGAGGCCGGCGCCGGCAAGATCGCCTTCACGCTCAGGCGCCCGATCGGGGTCGTCGGCGCGATCTCCCCCTTCAACTTCCCGTGCAACCTCGTGGCGCACAAGCTCGCGCCGGCGCTCGCAGCGGGCTGCCCCGTGGTGCTCAAGCCGGCGAGCCAGACGCCCCTGTCGGCCCTCCTCCTCGCGCAGCTCGAGCAAGAGGCGGGCCTCCCCGCCGGCTGGCTGAACGTACTCGTCGGCCCCTCCGCGGAGATCGGCGACGTGCTCGTCGAGGACGAGCGGGTCCGGATGATCACGTTCACCGGCTCGAGCGACGTCGGTTGGGGGCTCGCGGCGCGGGCGGCGCGCAAGCGCGTCCGGCTCGAGCTCGGCAACTCGACGCCGGTCATCGTCGCCGCCGACGCCGACGTCGAGACCGCCGCCGCCAAGCTCGCCGCGACCGCCTTCTCCTTCGCGGGCCAGAGCTGCATCTCCGTGCAGCGGATCTACGTCGAGCGGCCCGCTCTCGACCGCTTCCTCGAGCACTTCCTCCCGCAGGTGGAGCGGCTCGTCGTCGGCGATCCCGCGGACGAGGCGACCGACGTCGGCCCGGTGATCGACGCCGACTCGCGCAGCCGCATCGTCGAGTGGGTCGAGGAGGCCCAGGCGGCCGGCGCGAGGCTGCTCGCGGGAGCCACCGACTCCGATCCCATCCGGCCGATCGTCCTCGGCGAGGCTCCCGAGACGGCGCGGGTCGTCTGCGACGAGATCTTCGGCCCGGTCTGCGTCGTCAACGCCGTCGAGGCGCTCGACGACGCCTTCGCGCGCGCGAACGGGACGAGCTACGGCCTGCAGGCGGGCATCTTCACCGGCTCGGTCGCCACCGCGCTTGCGGCCGCCGAGGCGCTCGACTTCGGCGGCGTCACCGTGAACGAGGCGCCGACCTTCCGCGCCGACCAGATGCCGTACGGCGGGATCAAGGGCTCCGGCAACACGAAGGAGGGCCCCGCCTACACCGTGCGCGAGATGACCGAGGAGCGGCTCGTCGTCCTCCAGGGCTGAGCCCGCCGGTACTCGCCGGCGTGCTCCACGTCTTCCCTTCCGTCCGTGGAGACCCGAAGAGGAACCGCTGCACGGGCGCTGGTCGGCCTGACCGGCTGTTCTCACCGCAGGCAACTGCTCCGGCGACTTTGTGACACGCTGGGTACGATGTAGTATCGGAGTCCGGGCAAGGCTCGCTGCGAACGCTGAAACCCGCTTCGGACCGGGCCTAGCGGGGTCTCGAACGAGGAGATGCAGAACGGTTGATCGACGAGAGAAACGCCCAACTGCAGCAGTGCATGTATCAGTTCTCGCGTGCCATCTACCGCGCCGTTAAGGACATGGTCGATCCGTACGCGCCTCGCAGGACGCAGCTCGTGTCCCGCCGCGGCGTCCTCGAGGCGTGCGAGCAGACGATGGAGCGTCTTGCAAGCGACCCGATGTACTTCGCGAAACCGGATCGCGCCCTCTTCCAGGACATCCGGCGCTACTTCCCGATCACCGCGCAGGCTCGGGTCGCGTGGGTCGTGCAGGAGGGCGTGAAGGCCGCGGTCGAGTTCATCGAGGAGCAGATCGAGTCGGGCCTGTTCGACGGCGGCGTCCCCCGCTGCCGCGCGACGACGCGCAAGGGGAAGCCGTGCCAGCGGACACCGCTGCCCGAGCGCGACTACTGCCCGTCCCACCAGCACCTGGAGACGAAGGCGACCGCAGCCTAGGCCGGGATCTCGGTCGCCGAAGCCGGTTCGCCGGCTCCGAGCCGGCCGAGCCACGGCTTCGCCCCGAGCCGCCCGAACGTCTCCCGCGCCTCCGCGTGGAAGGGCTCGGCATCCGCCGGTCCCGAGCGCCGAGACCGCTGCAACGAGGTCGAGCGCCGTCCGGACAGCCCGCTCGGCGTCGTCCTCGGTCGCGGTCGGTGTCCCCCACACCGCCATCACCGCGTCGCCGATGAACTTCTCCACCGTGCCGCCGTACAGCTCGATCAGCCGCCGGCACGTGTCGAAGTAGCGGGAGAGGAGCGCCCGCACCTCCTCCGGGTCGCGCGACTCCGACAGCGGCGTGAACCCGACCAGGTCGGCGAAGAGCACCGACACGAGGCGGCGCTCGGAGACCGGCTCCTTGGCCGGTTCCGGGGGTGCGGCGGGCAAAGCGCGCCGGCAATCGTCACCAGATCGTCCACAGGCTTCCACACCAGCGCTCCACAGGGGCCCGGCTATAGGGTGCGGGCCAGGTGTCGCACGACACGGACAAGCTGATCCGGCAGCTCTCGCTCGTCGCCTTTCTCATGGCCGAGCGCCGCGCGCTGACCGCGCGTGACGTGAAGTCGAACGTCGAGGGTTACTCCGAGATGTCGGACGAGGCGTTCGCCCGCCGCTTCTACTCGGACCGCGCGGAGCTCCTCTCGCTCGGCGTCCCGCTCCAGTCACAGCGGGACGAGTTCACGGGCGAGGAGCTGTACACCCTGCGCTCCGAGCAGTACTTCCTGCCCCAGCTCGAGCTCGAGGACGAAGAGCTCGCCGCGCTGCAGACGGCCCTCTACCTGCTCGAGGGGAAGTTCGCGTACGCCGAGCCGTTGCGGCTCGCGCTCCAGAACCTCGCTCTCGGCCGCCCCGGCTTCGGCGAGGCCCGCACCGAGACGGCGAGCCGCGTCGAGGTGCTCGACCCCGACTACTCGCCGGAGACGCGCGGCCGCCTCGCCAAGCTCGAGAACGCGATCTCGAAACAGCGCACGGTGCGCTTCGAGTACTGGTCGATCTCCCGCGACAAGGTGAGCGAGCGCACGCTCAACCCGTACGCGCTGCTCAACGACAACGGCCTCTGGTACATCGTCGGGCACGACCTCGACCGCGACGACATCCGCACCTTCCGCGTCTCGCGGGTGCGCGGCGAGATCAAGTTCGCGACGCGGCGGGAGCGCGACTTTCGCGTGCCGGCGGACTTCGACGTCGAGCGCTACCGCGGACGCCCGCCGTGGCAGATCGGCGACATACTCGGCACGGCGAGGCTCGAGGTGCGAGGCGACACGGCCTGGTGGGTACGGCGCGCCTACGGTACGACGGGACAGCTCGACGGCGATGTCTTCGTCACCGACTACTCGTCGCTCCCGCAGCTCGCGTCGTGGGTGCTGCGCCAGAACGGCCGCGCGGTGCCGCTCGAGCCGACGGAGCTGAAGCGCGAGGTCGCGGCGGCGTTGCGGCTCGTCCGGGAACGGCACGAGGGAGGCGCCCCGCTGCCCGCCCGCGAGAAACCGGCCCGCGGCGGCGACGGCGTGGCGGAGCGTCCGGCCGGGCCGGTGGCGCCGGAGCGGTTCGCCGTGCTCCAGGCACTGCTTGCCTACCTGCTCGCCGCCTGCGGCGAGAACCGGGCGGCGGAGATCCCGGCGGGCGAGCTGCTCGAGCGGTTCCCGTCGGTTCCTCCCGACGAGCTGGAGGAGCATCTCTCCCTCCTCAACCTCGTCAACTTCGGCGGTGGCTGCTACACGGTCTACGCCGAGCTGCACGGCGACTCGGTGCACGTCGACAAGGAGCTCTGGGGCGACACGTTCCGCGCCGCGCCGCGCCTGACGCCGCTCGAGGCTCGCGCCATCCGGCTCGCCCTCGAGTACGTGGGGCCGATGATCGCCGCCGACGCGCACACGCCTCTCTCGCGCGTGCGGAAGAAGCTCGAGGAGACGTTCGGCCAGTTCGAGCTCGCCAAGACACCCGAGCCGACCGCCGTCACGGAAGAGGTCGACCTCGTGTCCACGCTCGCCCGCGGCATGCGCGAGCGCCGCCTCGTCGAGATCGAGTACCAGAAGGAGGCCGACTCGGCTCCCTCGACACGGCTCGTCGAGCCGTACTCGCTCGAGCGCCAGCTCCCGAACTGGTACGTGCACACCTGGGACCGGTCGAGTGACGGAGCGCGCTCGTTCCGCCTCGACCGGATGCGGAGCGCGAAGCTCGCGAAGGAGCACTTCGAGCCGCGTGAGGGCTTCGAGCCGACGCGCCTCCGCGACGCGCGGACGGCGAAGATCCTCTACGACAAGGCGATCGCCCGCTGGGCCGTCGAGCGCGGCGCACGGCCGCTCGCCGACGGCACCGCGATCCGGGAGCTTCCGGTCGGCAGCGACGAGTGGCTCGAGAGCGAGGTGCTCGCCCTGCGCGGCGAAGCGGTTCTGCTCGAGCCGCCGGAGCTGCGGCACACCGTCGCGACCCGGGCCAAGGCGCTCGCGAAGGACCTCGGCGTCGAGCGGCTCCGCGCCCGCGCGTAGCGATGCATCGCGCCGAGGCGGTTGCGGGAAGACAGCGAGGCTAGGCGACCGGCAGTGTGAGCGTGAAGGTCGCGCCGAGCCCTGTGCCCGAACCGACCTCGAGCAGGCCGCCGTGCGCTTCCGCGATCGACCGGGCGATGAAGAGACCGAGTCCCGTGCCCGGCTTCGAGGCGCCGGCGACGTCGACGCGGCCGAACTTCTCGAAGATCCTCATCTCCTGCCCGGGCGGGATCCCCGGCCCCTCGTCCTGCACTGCGATCCGCACCACTCCGTTGCTCGCCCTCGCCGTGACCTGGTACCTCCCCGTCCTCGGGCGAGTACTTGACGGCGTTGTCGATCAGGTTTCCGAGCACCTGGCGCAGCCGCGCCAGGTCGCCGCGGATCGGAGGGAGCGACGACGCGACGGAGACGGAGACCCGCACGTCGCGCTGCGCGAGCCGCGCCGACTCGACGGCGTCCTCGACGAGGCGCGCCAGGTCGACGTCCTCGAAGCGGTAGCTGAACGTCCCCGCCTCGAGCCGCGAGGTGTCGAGGACGTCCGCGACGAGCTCCGCAAGCCGCGCCGTCTCGTCGCCGATCAGCGCGAGGAACGACTCACGCTGCGCCGACGTCAACATCCGCCAGCGGTCCTGCAGCGTCCGAGCGGCACCGATCACGGCTGCCATCGGGCTGCGCAGCTCGTGCGAGACGAGCGAGACGAAGTCCGCGCGCAGCTGGGAGAGCCGGCGGAGCTCCTCGACCCGTCTCCGCTCCGCCTCGTAGGCACGGATGTTCTGGACAGCCGTCGCCACGAGCCGACCGAGCAGCGCCACGAGCTCGATCTCGTCCTCGCTGAACGCATCGGGACGGCCCCGCGCGAGGCTGAGCATCCCGATCGGCCGGGCACCGAGCAGGAGCGGGGCGACGAGCTCGCTGCGCAGCCCGAGCGCGAGGAGGGCCCCGTCCTCCGGGTACTCGCGCCCGGAGAGGTCGCGCCGAACCACCATCTGCCCCTCGAGCGTCCGCTCGAGCACCGAGCCGCGCAGGGGGCCGCTGCTGCCCGGCGGGAAGACGTCATCGCCGCCGCGGCCCGCGGTCGCCATGGTCGTCGCGGTCTCGCCCTCGACGAGGACGATCGCCGTGCGTGCGAAGGGAACGAGGCCACGCAGCTCGCGGATGAACGCGCCGAACGCCTCCTCGAGCTCGAGCGAGGAGCCGAGGGCGCGGGCGCATCGATTCGCCGCCTCGAGGACGTCGACCCGGTGCCCTAGCTCGTCCCGCAGCCGCTCGGCCTCCGCGGCACGCGTCTCCGCGAGACGACGCTCCGAGCCCAGCCCGTCCCGCAGCCGACCGACGACGATGCCGCCGAGCAGGCCGACGAGCACGCGGGCGAGGGCCGAGCGCCACTGCAGCCCCGGGCCGAGGACGTCGATCACGAGCGTGGCCCCGACCATGCCGACTCCGCCGACGAGGCCGCCGGCCAGGCCGAACCGGAGCGCCGCCTCGGCGATCGGAACCAGGAAGAGCGGCCGGTACGGCTCGCCCGCCTGGTACGAGAAGACGGCGATGATCCCGATCGCCACGAGACCGTCGAGCGCGATCAGAAGCGCCTGTGCGCGGGCCTCGGCGGCGCGCCCGAGCTCGGTCGCCGACAGCACCGCCGAGAGCACGGCCACGGCGGCGAAGAGCCCGGCCACGGCCCAGCCCCAGGGCTCGTACGACGGCGGCAGGCTCGTCAGCCCGACGGCGACGGCGGCTGCGACGGCGAGCGCCGCCCGCAGCAGCACGAGCCACTGCCCCGGTCTACGCACGACGCTCTCCGATTCGCGCCAGCGCCCAGCCCGCGTGCTCTCTCGCGATCCCGTCCGTGTCGACGGGATACGCCGCGACCGCGTCCCGCTCCTCCTCGCCGCCGACGTTGCCCGCCGCCACGAGTGCGTTGAGCTGGAGGCGGCGGCCGTCGTGGCGGGGAACGTAGAGCCGAGCGAAGCGCCGCCTGAGCTCCTCGGGGTCGCTGCGGAGCCAGTCGACGAGAGAGACGTGCGGCGTCGCCCGTCCCGGCAGCGGCTCGCCGCGGCGCCGCTTCTCGACGCCCCGGTTCCAGGGGCAGACGTCCTGGCAGATGTCGCACCCGTACACCTGCGCGCCGAGATGCTCGCGGTACTGCTCCGGCGCGGGGTCGTTCGCCTGCGTCCAGTACGAGAGGCAGCGCGTCGCGTCGAGCGTCCCGGGCTCGTCGAGGGCACCGGTCGGGCAGGCGTCGATGCAGAGCCGGCAGTCGCCGCAGTCGAGGTCGAGTGGCGGCGTCGGCTCGAGCTCGAGGTCGGTCACGAGCGTGCCGAGGACGACCCAGGAGCCGTGCCGGCGGGTGATGAGCATCGTGTTCTTCCCGTAGAAGCCGACGCCGCTGCGGGCGGCGGCCTCGCGGTCGACGTGCTGGTTCGCGTCGACGAGAACGCGGAAGGTGCCCCCGGACGGCTCGCACAGCCGTCGACCGAGCTCGTCGAGCTTCTCCCGTAGGTCCGCGTACGCGTCGAACCACGCGTAGCGCGGCAACCGTCCGTGGCCGGCGGGCCGCTCCGGCTCCGGCAGCCAGTAGCAGAGGGCGGCGGAGACGACGGAGCGTGCGCCCGGCAGCAGCGCCTCGGGATGGCACGACTCCTCGGGCCTCGCCATCGTGAACCGCATGTCGGCGAACAGGCCACGCGAGCGGCGTTCGCGGATGTGGCGCTCCGTCTCCACATACGGCTCGGCCCGCGCGGCCCCCACCCCGTCGAGCCCGAGTTGACGCGCGAGCGCCTGCAACTCCCCCACAGTCATGCCGATAGTGTGCCGCCGGTGCGCGCGGTTCGGATTCACGAGGACGGCGGCCCCGAGGTGCTCGTCCTCGAGGACGTGCCCGATCCGGAGCCGGGGCCCGGCGAGGTGCTCGTGCGCCTCCGGGCCTCCGCCCTCAACCACCTCGACGTCTGGATCCGCAAGGGGCTGCCCTCGGTGCCGAAGCCGCGCATCCTCGGAGCGGACGGCGCCGGAGTCGTCGAGGCGCTCGGTGAGGGAGTCGACGGCTTCGCACCCGGCGACCGCGTCGTGCTCAATCCGGGCATCGAGCAGGAGGACAGCCGGATCCACGTCCTCGGCGAGCACGGCGACGGCACGAACGCGGAGCTCATCGCCGTCCCCGCCGCGAACGTCCATCCGATCCCGGGCGGGCTGAGCTTCGAGGAGGCAGCCGCCTTCCCGCTCGTGTTCGAGACCGCCTATCGCATGCTCGTCACCCGCGCCGGCCTGCGCGCAGGCGAATGGGTGCTCGTCTGGGGCGTCGGCGGCGGTATCGGCACCGCCTCGCTCACCATCGCCAAGGCGCTCGGCGCCCGGGTCATCGTCACCTCTTCGAGCGAGGCGAAGCTCGAGCAGGCCCGGGAGCTCGGCGCCGACGCGACCGTCGACCATGCCACGGACGACGTGAAGGCCGCCGTGCAGGAGGCGACCGGCGGCCACGGCGCAGACGTCGTCGTCGAGCACGTCGGCGAGGCGACCTGGCGCACCTCCCTCGACGTCGCGGCCCCGGGGGCGAGGATCACCGTCTGCGGCGCGACGACCGGCCCGAACCCGCCGGCCGCCCTGCACCGCATCTGGTGGAAGCAGCTCTCGATCCTCGGCTCGACGATGGGCACGGGCGAGGACTTCGCCGGCGCCTACGAGCTCGTCGCGAGCGGTCGTGCCCGCCCCGTCGTCGACAGCGTGCTCCCGCTCGAGGAGATCCGCGCCGCGCACGAGCGCCTCGAGGCCGGCGAGCAGCTCGGCAAGATCGTGCTGGCGATCTGACTACCCGGAGACGGCTCCCCCTCGGTCGAGCAGTGACCTCAGGTAGTCCTCCAGCTTGTTGAAGCTGTCCACCTGGCCGTCGTCGCGGGTCATGTGAGCACGGCCCTCCCTGTCTCGGAACACCATCGTCATCGTCAGCGTCGTCACCCCGTCGGTCTCGTGCAGCTCCACGGTCTCGACGGCGGGCGCGTCCGGCCACCCTTCGAACAGCCAGGTCTCGACGGTCCGGGTCGGCGGCTCGACCTCCAGGTAGGTACCCCGAAACGAGCATTCGCGCCCGTCCTTCGTCACGGAGACGATGTGGTAGTCCCCTCCGACGCGCAGGTCGATCGAGCACTCGGTCACCACATCCGTGAACGCTGCGAACCAGTTGCGCACGTGCTCCGGCTTCGTCAGGACATCGAAGACGAGCTCGATCGGAGCATCGAACTTCCGCGTCGTGACGATCTCGAGCTCGCTCGGGAACTCGGTCACCGACGATCCATGCCGATCAGGTGTCACTGCGACTCTCCTTGTCGTTGGAGCTCTGTGAGGTATCCGTCCATCCGGTCCAGGCGGGCGTTCAACGCCTGCTCGTACTTGGCCAGCCACGAGTGAAACGGCCGCAGGCGGGCGGGTTCGAGGCGGTAGAGCCGACGGCGCCCCTCGGCCCGGCAGCTGACGAGACCGACCTCGCTCAGCACCCGCAGGTGCTTCGAGACCTGCGGCTGGGACAGCGAGAGGTCGCTCACGATCGCCCCGACAGGCTTCTCGCCCGCGATCAGCGTGTCCAGGATCTCGCGACGATGCGCCTCGGCGACCGCATTGAAGACGTCGGCAGTCGCGGGAGAGCGGGCCACGCCCAGATCATATTCCTATATCGGCATATGTCAACCTGCGACGGCTGCCGCGCAAAGAGGTGGCCCGGCTGGGCTAGACCCGGTCGCGGACGAGGTCGAACAGCCGCGCGAGCACGCGCCTGTCCTGGCGCAGGCCGTCGTGGTCGAACTCGTTCGTCAGCCACATGCGCAGGCCCTTGACCCGGGCGGCGGTCTCCTCCGAGAACGCGCGCTCGACGTACATGTCCTCCGCGTAGACGACGGCGGCGGCTGGAACCTCGCTCCGCTCGAGCCGCTCCCCGTCGTACAGCCGCGGCCATTCGTGTGCGGCGAGCAACTCGGCCGCCTCGCGCAGCGGCGCGAGGGCTCCGTACTCCTCGAACATCCACGGGTAGACCATCTCGCCCGTGAAGAGCTCGGGGCTCGAAGCGAACTCGTCGGGCATCACCCGCTCGGCCGCCCAGCGGGTCGAGCAGCCGTCCGCGTAGCACGCCTCGTGCACGATCGCATAGAGGGGGTTCCGGGCGAAGCGCGTCGCGGCCTCGACGTCGTGCAGGAAGGCCGGCGAGTCGGGCGGCAGCTCGAGCAGGTGATGCAGACGCTCGGCGCCGGTGCTCATGCCGAGCATCATCCCGAGCTGCCGGAAGCGCCGCGACGTGAGCACGTCTCCCGACGGCAGCCTCAGGTCACTGCCGGTCAGGCGCTCGTGCAGCGCCCGGACCCGCTCGAGGTCCTCCGGGTAGCGCTCGTAGAAGCGGCGGTTGCGCTCGCGCACGCGCGCGTACGTCGCACGGTAGACGTCGTCCGTCGGCCGCTCGAGCGGCGGCAGGCCGCCGGTGAGATACGCCTCGCGCAGCGAGTCCCCGAACAGCGAGAGGTACGTCGTGACGCAGAAGCCGCCGAAACTCTGGCCGAGCACGCTCCAGCGGTCGACGCCGAGCTCCTGCCGGATCGCCTCGGCATCGCGCACGATCGCGTCGGCGCGGTGGTGGAGGAGGTACTCGTACTGCTCCTGCGGCGTCAGGCCCGGCAGGGCCCCGACGGGCGTCGAGCGGCCGGTGCCGCGCTGGTCGAGCAGGAGCACGCGGTAGTCCTCGAGCGCCCGCGCGAGCCACGGGGGGGCCTTCGGGCCCGTGGGGCGCGGCGCCTCCGAGCCGGGGCCGCCCTGGAGGAAGACGAGGAACGGGCGGTCGCGCCCGTCGGCGGCGGCGACCTCCCGGGCGAAAACGTCGATCCGCGGTCCCGCCGGGCTCGCGTGGTCGAGCGGCAGCGAGAACTCGTGGTCGGTGAGGACCCTCCCGTGGCTCTCGTGCGCGAGCGGCACGCCGGGGGCTAGCCGAAGCCGAGGATGAACTTGGCGTCGTCGGACATCCGGTCCGGCGTCCAGGGCGGGTCGAAGGTGAGCTCGAGCTCGACCTCGTCGATCCCCTCCACCTGGCGGACGGCGCCCTCGATGTCCTGCGCGATGAGCGGCCCCGCCGGGCAGCCCATGGAGGTGAGGCTGTATGTGACCTTCGCGGTCGAGTCCGCGAGCTCGACCTCGTAGAGAAGGCCGAGGTCGACGATGTCCATACCCAACTCGGGATCCTCGACCTGGCGGAGCATCTCGATCACGTCGTCGCGTGTTGGCATGCCGCCAGTCTAGAGGCGCCCGCGTACCATGCGGGCGTGGTCGGCTCCGCCGGGCAAGCGGCCCTCGACGTCCTCCTCTTCCTCAGCGCGATCCTGCCGGTGATCGTCGTGGTCGCGTTCGCCTGGTTCTTCCTCCGCGCCGGCCGCCGCTACGACGAGCGCGAGCGCGCGGCGGGTCGCGAGCCGCCGCCGTAGGAGCCGGCGGCCACCGCCCTAGTAGCCCAGCAGGCGGACCTCTTCGCGCCGCTCGCGGGCGAAGAAGTGGATCCCGTCGACGAAGCGCACCCAGTTGCAGCGCGTGCACATGAGGAGAGAGTGGGTGCGGGCGCTGTCGGCGAGGAAGCGGACGCCGCGCAGGAGGTCGCCGTTCGAGACGCCTGTCGCCGCGACGATCACCTCGCCCGGCGCGAGGTCCTCGGTGCGGAAGACCCGCTCGTACTCGTCGATCCCCGCCTCACGCAACTCCTCGATCTCACCGCGCGAGGTCGGCCAGAACTGTGCCTGCAGCTCACCGCCGAGACAGCGGAGAGCCGCCGCGGAGAGCACGGCCTGGCGGGTGCCGCCGATCCCGATCGCGAGATGGTCGTTCGTCCCGCGGATAGCGGCGGAGATCGAGGCCGTGACGTCGCCGTCCTGGATCAGCTTGATCCGCGCGCCGGAGTTGCGAATCTCCTCGATCAAGTCGTGATGGCGCGGCCGGTCGAGCACGATCGTCGTCACATCGTTCACGCGCCGCCCGAATGCCTCGGCGATCGCCTCGACGTTCTCGCCGACGGGACGGAGCAGATCGATCGAGCCGCGGGCGCGGGGGCCGACCGCCAGCTTGCGCATGTAGATGTCCGGCAGCGTCGTGAAGCGGCCGGTGTCCCCGACCGCGATCATCGACATCGCCCCGTTGCCGCCGCGGGCCACGACGCCGCGGCCCTCGAGCGGGTCGAGCGCGAGGTCGACCTCCGTCCCCCCCGCGCCGACGATCGCGCCGGGCGTGAGGCCGCCCGAGTCGTCGACGGAGCCGAAGACGACACGGCCGCTGACCGGCAGGAGGTCGAGCGTGGCGCGCATGGCCGTCGCCGCCGCCTCCTCGGCTGCGTCCTCGTCGGCGCGGCCCAGCCACCGCGCGGAGATGAGCGCCGCGCGCTCCGTCGCCCGCAGGTACGCCTGGCACTGGCACGGCTCCCCCTGCTCCGCCGGCTGGTCCAGACGGTCGCTCACACCGACTCCCGGCTTCGCTCGGCCGCGTCGAGGACGAGGTCGGCCACCGTCCGCGCCGCATGCTCCGCGCTCTCGTTCTCGATCACCGGCACCCCCTCGCGGCGCGCGCGCTCGACGAGGATGTCCTGCAGGCGCCGGATGTCGGAGAAGCGCTCGAGGTAGCGGGAGTACGGCCGCTCCGAGTCCTGGTCGCGGTAGCGGAAGTGAAGCGCGTGCTCCTCCTCGTCCTGGATCGAGAGGACGACGAAGACGGAGACCGCGTCGTCGGGCGGCGGCAGCTCGACCATGCCCGGCACGAGGTGGACGCCCTCGAGCACGAGCGACCAGCCCTCCTCGAGCGCACGCTCCGACGACGCGCGGACGCCGACGAGGACGTTCCGCGCCTGGTCGAGGAAGCCGAACTCGAGGGGGTCGCCCGCATCCGGATAGACGTCCCCCGCTTCGAAGCTCGACTGGTGGATCGACGGCATGAAGGCATGGGAGAAGAACGCCCGCATCGTCTGGCGGACGAAGTCGGTCGAGGTGACGCGGGTGATGCCGAAGCGGTAGGCGAGCTCGGTCGCCACGGTCGACTTGCCGGTGCCGGTGGCGCCTCCGACGAAGACGAGGATCGGCAGGTCGAGCTCGCGCAGCGCCTGGTAGCGGCGGAGTCGCTGGATCGTCTCCCTCGCCTCCTCCTCGCCGAGCACGTCGACCGCGAGCGCCTCGAGCCGCTCGAGCTCGATCTCGTTGCGACCGCCGTCGGCCAGCTCGGTGCCGATACGCGACGCGAGCGCATAGGCACGGTGCGCGACGACGCCCGAGGCGATGAGCGAGCGCGCCATCAGCCCGCGCGAGTACGGCAGCCCGAGCTCTCCGCCGCCCAGCGGCAGGGGCATGATCCGCCGTGGAGAGGTCACGAGAGGCTCCTCTCGGCGACGAGCCCCAGCAGCCGCTCGTCGAGCTCGGCCGAGACGACGTCGTTCGCGGCGAGGACGACCTCGGCTCCGCGTGCGAGCGCCGCCTCGGCGACGACGTCGACGGCGGCTGCCTTGAGCTCGACGAGGTAGACCTCGGCCTCGACGCGCGCGAGCTCCTCCTGCAGCAGGTCGCGCCTCGCGAGGTTGCGCGAGACGTGGACGACCTCGGCGTCGAGCCCGTCGGTCGGAGCTGCGCCCGTCGTGAAGACCGCGGTGCGGCGGCCGTTCAGCGGCAGAGACGGACGCAGGCGGAGCTCCGCCGCCACGACCGGCACGTCGGCGATCGCACGAATCGCGTCGCGGTCGGCGCCGCCGGCGTCGACGAGGAGGTCCGAGACGAGGACGCGGTAGGCGTTGAGGCCGGCACGGGGGTCGTGGTCGCCGTTCACGACGAGAATCCTCGCATCCGTCTCGATCGGCGGCAGGGCGGCGCCGCTCCCGTCGAAGACGACGAGATCGGGCTCGAGCCCCGTTGCAAGGCGCGCTCCCTCGAGGACGTTCGACTCGAAGACCGCGCCGGCCAGCCCTCCCCCCGCCCGACGGCAGCCGACTGCCGGCACGCCGGCCAGCGCCGCGGCCTCCAGATGGTCGGAGGCGGCATGGCGCCCCGAGCGTGAGAGCGCGAGCAGGTCGTCGAGCGTCGGCGGCACCTCCAGGAGCTCGGGCTCGGCCGGGCCGCCGCGACCCATGGCGACGACGACGACGCGGCGATCGCGCGCGAGCAGCCGGGCGACGTGCCCCGCGACGGCCGTCTTCCCGATCCGCTTGCCGAGGCCGATCACGGAGAGCGACGGAAACTCGACCGGATGCAGCGGCGGTGGGTCGAAGCGGAAGTCGGCGCCGACGTACGGGAGCCCGAGGGCGAGCGCGCGGGAAGCCCAGAGAAGCCGCTCGCGCGGCCCGAGCACCGGCTCGTCCGAGAGGTCGACGACGAGCTCGGCGCCGACCGCGTCGAGCGCGTCGACGAGCGGCACGCCGTAGTCGTCTTCTTCCTGCCTCAGCTTCTCGGTGCCGCCGACGAGCAGGGCGCCGACGACCTCGTACGGGAGCGCAGCGAGCGCGTCGCGGACGACCGGCGCGTAGTGCTCGCCGTCGATCAGAGCCAGCGCCCGCGCGGTCACGTCGAGCGCACCTCGTCGTCGATCCGCGCGGTGTACTTCTCGTACGTCTTCGTGTCGGTGGAGAACTGGATGATCTTCTCCTGCCCGTGGAAGGGGTATCTCCGCCAGACGTCGACGTGAGCCCCATCGACCTCGACGACGTTGTAACAGGGCCTCCCGTTGCCGCGCAGGCGCGACGAGGAGACCGTTCCGGCGTTGACGACGAAGATGTCCTCCAGGCGCCACGCGTACGGAACGTGCTTGTGGCCGCAGAGGACGAGGTCGACCCCGGCCCGCTGCAGGCACTCGAGCGTGTCGCCGGCGTCGTTGACGATGTTGCGCTCCCGGCCCGTGCCCGGCACGGGCAGCAGATGATGGTGCAGGACGAAGACGCGGAGCCCTGCAGGCTCCGCGAACGCCTGCTCGATCCACGGGTAGCGCCCGCGGCCGATCTGGCCGTTGTCGAGATCCGGCTCGGTCGAGTCGACCGCGACGATCGTCGTCCCGCCCATGTGGAGCACCGAGCTGCGCTCTCCGAAGAGCTCCTCGAAGTGGACATAGCCCACGTTGCGCGAGTCGTGGTTCCCCGGGATCATGACGAGGGAGCCGCACTCGATGCGGTCGACGTACTCGCGCGCGAGCGCATATTCGTCCTTGAAGCCGTTCGTGGTCAGGTCGCCCGAGATGACGACGACGTCGGGCTCGAGTTCGTTCACCTCTGCGATGGCCCGCTCGAGGTGCTGCGGGAGGAAAAACTGCGGCCCACAGTGCAGGTCCGAGAGCTGCACGATCCGGAACATGCCCGGAACGCTAGAAGATCCAGCGCACCGGGTAGTAGAGGACGGCGGCGACGAGCCCCGCGCCGGGCAGCGTGAGCAGCCACGCCACGACGATGTTGCCGGCGACTCCCCAGCGCACGGCCGAAAGATGCCGCGTCGCCCCGGCTCCCATCACCGAGCCGCTGACGACGTGCGTCGTCGAGATCGGGAAGCCGAAGTGCGTGCCCGCGTAGAGGGTGGAGCCCGCCGCAATCTGCGCCGCGAAGCCGTGCTCGGGCTGCATGCCGTAGATCCGCTGGCCGAGGGTGCGGACGATCCGCCAGCCGCCCACATACGTGCCTGCTGCGATCGTCAGCCCCGCGGCGACCTTGACCCAAGTCGGGATGTAGAAGCTCGAGATCGAGCCGTGCGTGAACAGGGCGAGCGCGATCACGCCCATCGTCTTCTGCGCGTCGTTCGCGCCGTGCGCGAAGGCGACCCACGTACCCGAGGCGAGCTGTCCGAGACGGAACCCGCGGTGCGCCACGCCCGGCGTGAGCCGGTGGAAGAGGCGGTAGATGACGAGGAGCAGGACGAAGCCGCCCGCGAAGCCGATCACGGGGGAGGCCGCACCCGGCACGATCACCTTGTCCCAGATGCCGGCCCAGTCGACGCCTCGCGAGCCGGACTGGACGAGCGCCGCGCCGACGAGCCCGCCGATGAGCGCGTGCGTCGAGCTCGACGGCAGGCCGCCCCACCACGTGAGGAGGTTCCAGGCGATCGCCCCGAACAGCGCCGCGAGCACCGTCTGCTCCGTGGCCAGGCCGGTGTCGATGATCCCCTTGCCGACGGTCGTCGCGACGGTCGTGGTGACGAACGCTCCGGCGAGGTTCGCCGCCGCCGAGACGAGCACTGCCCAGCGGGGCGACAGCGCCCGCGTCCCGACCCAGGTCGCGACGTAGTTCGCGGTGTCGTGGAAGCCGTTCGTGAAGTCGAACGCGAGCCCGAACGCGATCACGAGAACGAGCAGCGTCACTGCGACGGGTTCAGCGGTTCTTCACGAGGATTGCCTCGAGCACGTCGGCGGCGTTCTCGCACGCGTCGACCGCCTCCTCGAGGCCTTCATGGATGTCCTTCCAGCGGATCACCACGAGCGGATCCGCATCGCCCTTGAAGAGCGAGGAGACGCCGTCGTGCGCGAGGAGGTCGCCCTCGTCCTCGAGCTCACGCAGCTCGATCAGCTCGCGCCGGGACTCCCGGAACCCCTCGAGCCCGCCGATGGCCTCTGCGAGCTTCCCCGCCGCCCGGCGGATCACACGCGCCTGGCCGCGCGCCTGCTCGCGGATCTCCTCCACACCGTAGGAGACGATCCTGCCCGTGGCGGCGTCGACGTGGTCGCAGATGTCGTCGAGGGCGCCGGCGAGCCGGTACATGTCGTCGCGGTCGAAGGGGGTGACGAAGGTGCGGTTGAGCAGGTCGACGAGCTCGTGGGTGAGCCGGTCGCCCTCGTGCTCGAGCTCCTTCACCTCCCGCCCGAGATCTTCGGCGCTCTCGGGAAAGCGGTCGAGCAGCTCGATGAGCTTCTCGGCGATCTCGACGGTGTTCGCCGCCGCACGGTTGTACAGGTCGAAGAACTCGCGCTTCTGGGGGATCAGCGTGAAACGAACCACGACACCCGCTTGTCTATCACGGTTCGGGGTCGGACCAAACGGTGAGCAAGTGACGATTGCTTCGGCATCCGACGCCGGGGGTACCGTGGTGCGCGATGGAGCTCGAGCTCCCGCCCTTCAAGGCGTATACCGGTGAAGAGCCGCCGCGGTTTGCCAGTCCCGCCGAGCTGGAGTGCGCGAAGGTGCTCGACTACTACGGTGTCGCCTGGGAATACGAACCTCGGACATTCGTGCTCGAGCGGGACGAGGCCGGCCGCGTGACCGAAGCATTCACGCCTGACTTCTACCTCCCCGAGCAGGACCTCTACGTCGAGATCACCGCCATGAAGCAGTCGCTCGTCACCCGCAAGAACCGCAAGGTGCGCAAGCTCCGCGAGCGATATCCAGGCGTGCGGATCAAGCTCTTCTACCGGCGCGACCTCGAGCGCCTCGCCCAACATTTCCACCTCGACCTCGCAAGCTGAGTCCGGCCGGCGGCCGGCGGACGACCGGATCGGAGACATCTATCTCTCCGCGGCGGAGCTGGCAGTGCGTGTGCGCGAGCTCGGCGCCGAGATCGCCCGCGACTACGCGGGCCGGGAGCCGGTGCTCGTCGGCTCGCTCAAGGCGAGCCTGGTCTTCGTCGCCGACCTTTCCCGCGCCCTCCCGATCCTGCACGCGCTCGACTTCGTCGAGCTCGCCGGCTACGGCAGCGCGAGCATGGGCGGCCACCAGCAGATCCGCGTCCTCAAGGACCTCGACCTCGACGTCCGCGGCCGCGACGTCCTCATCGTCGAGGACGTCGTCGACACGGGCCTGACGCTGAACTATCTCGTCCGCACGCTCGACCTGCGCGGTCCGCGCCTCGGTCGCCGCCGTCACCCTGCTCGACCGGCCGTACCGGCGGCTCGTGGACGACCTTCCCGTCCGCTACGTCGGCTTCACGGTGCCCGACGAGCTGTACGTCGGCTACGGCTTCGATCTCGACGAGCGCTACCGGGAGCTCCCGGACCTCCGCCTGCTCCATCTCTGACATAGCTTGCGAGACCTGCGGTCTCGCAAGCTGGGTGCAGGAACTCGAGACCGAAGGTCTCGCGAGCTACATCAGCGGACGCGCTCGCCCGGATCGGGGACGGGTTCAGGCGCGCCGCTCTCCCCGCGCTCCAGCGCTCGTAACGCCTCGGCGGCGCGCCGTCGCATCGGCCCCACCTGGGCGCGGTAGTCCTCGTCCGACACCTTGCCCGTGCGATGGTCGAACTCGAGCTCCTTCAGCGCCGCGAGCGCCCGGTCACGCTCCTCCGCGAGAGCCAGGCGGCGGCGCGCCTCGGGGGCGAGCTCGTCGAGGCGGTCGCTGGCGGGCGCGGGATCGCGCAGGAAGGGCCGCGCCACGAAGACGACGGCGACGACGGCGAGCACCGCCGCGAGCGCGAGCGCCCACTCCATGTCAGATTCCCGCAGGAGCTGCGCCGGCCGCGTAGCGCGCGGCGAGCCGCCGCTGCTCGACCGCGTCCGGCCACATCGCGATGAGGGCGCCGATGACGAAGACGAAGCCCGCAGCCCAGATGAGGTTCACGAGCGGCTTCACGAACACCTGCAGGTCGATCCTGTCGCCCTTCACGATCTGCGCCCTCGTGAAGACGTCGCCGAGCGTGCGCGGATCGTGGTAGATCGACGCCTCGGTCGCCGGCCCTTCGATCGCGTAGTCGTTCATGCCGGGGCTGAGGCTGAAGCGCTCGCCGTGACCGGACGCCGTGAGCTGCGCGCGGAAGCCGGTGTAGTTCGGCCCCTTCACGCTCGTGAGCCCCCGGTAGGTGAGCGTGTAGCCGGCCGCGGTGAGCGACTGCCCCGGCCTCAGCGTCCGCTCGCGGACGGTCTGGTACGCGCTCGACCCGGCGATGCCGATCGCGAGCAGGACGACCGCCGCGTGGACGACGTAGCCTCCGTAGCGGCGCCGGTTGCGGGCGACGAGCCGGAAGACGGAACCGGCGGCCGCGCGGCCACGTACGAACTCGAGCACGATCGAGGCGCCGACGAAGGCCGAGAACGTGTACGCGAGCAGGCCCGGCCACGCGCTGCCGAAGCCGAGGGCGAGCAGTGACGCGCCCGTCGCGACTGCGGCGGCGAACGGGATGAGGAACGTCCTCCCAAGCGAGCGCAGCGACGCCCGCCGCCAGGCGACGAGCGGCCCCAGCCCCATCAGCAGCAGCAGCGGCAGCCCGAACGTGTGGAGGAAGAAGTCGTAGTACGGCTTCGAGACCGACCGCGTCTGGCCGCGAACCGCGTCGGAGAGGACCGGGTACAGGACGCCCCAGAGGATCGTCAGGGCGAGCGCGACGAGCAGCAGGTTGTTGTAGAGGAAGGTCGCCTCCCGCGAGACGAGCGACTCGAGCTTCGTCTTCGTCCGCAGCAGCGGCAGGCGGAGGTAGATCAGCACGATCGAGAAGGCGATCATCAGCCCCAGGAAGGCGAGGAACCAGCCGCCGATCGGGCTCTGCGAGAAGGAGTGGATCGAGTCGATCACGCCGGAGCGCGTGAGGAAGGTGCCGAAGAGCGACAGGTTGAAGGCGAGCGCGACGAGCACCATGTTCCAGACCTTCAGCATGCCGCGTTTCTCCTGGATCATCACCGAGTGGAGGAACGCGGTCGCCGCGAGCCACGGCATGAGGGCCGCGTTCTCGACCGGATCCCAGGCGTAGTAGCCACCCCAGCCGATCTCCGTGTACGCCCAGTGCGAGCCGAGGAGCTGGCCGACGCCGAGGAACATCCAGGCGGCGAGCGTCCAGCGGCGGGTGGCGACGATCCAGCGCTCGTCCGTCCGTCCGGAGAGCAGCGCCCCCATCGCGAACGCGAACGGGACGGTGAGGCCGACGTAGCCGAGGTAGAGCATCGGCGGGTGCGCGAGCATGTACGGGTTCTGCAGGCTCGGCACCATGCCCTGGCCGTCCGCCGGCGCCGGCTGCACGTTGAACGGGCTCGAGACGAAGCAGAGCATGAACACGAAGAAGCCCGCGACGAGCGCGAACACGGGAACCGTCCAGGCAATCAGCTCGCGGGAGCGGCGGTTGAGCCAGACGGCGAGCGCCGCGTACCCGGTCAGGACGAGGAACCACAGCAGAAGCGATCCCTCCTGTCCTCCCCAGAAGGCGGAGAGCGCATACGGAAGCGGCAACTTGTGGCTCGTGTGCTGCCAGACGTAGACGAACGTCATGTCGCGGCGGCCGAGCGCGACGAGGAGGACGATCGACGCGAGGAGCGTCGCCGGGAAGGCGGCGAGGAGCGCGTTCTGGGCCGAGAGCGCGAGCCGGCGGCGGCGGCGCCAGGCCCCGTAGGAGCCCGCGACCAGCGCGTAGGCGACGAGTCCGAAGGCGAGGAGAAGCGCGGCGCGCCCGAGCGGGGCCATCAGAGCACTACGTCTTCGAGGACTTCGCGGGCGCGTACTTCGAGGGGCACTTCGTCACGAGCGAGCCCGGCTTCGCCACGAAGACGCCGTTGCGGAGGGTTCCCTCGACGACGATGTGTCGGCCGACCTTGAACAGGTCGGGGACACTGCCCTTGTAGTCGACGAGGACCCGCGAGGCGTTCTTCGCTCCGATGTCCTTGACGTGGAAGCGCAGCCCCCGCTTCGTGTAGGCGTCGCCCGAGACCCGTCCGACGACGGCGCCGACGAGCGTCACGTTCCCCATGTGTCCCGTGAGGGTGCTCGGCGTGAGCTGGGCGACGCCGTTTCCGGCGAGCGCCGTGTAGACGACGAAGACGGCGAGCGCAGCCGCCACCGAGAGAGCGATCACAAGCCGCGCAGGACTGGCACCCACGCCGCAATCCTAGCCCCGCCCGCGGCTGCGGGCGGCAGTCGCGATGGATCAGCGGTTCGGCGACTCGGCCGGCTTCCGTCCCGGCACGCGGTAGCCGTGCGCGTGGCAGAGGGAACCGGGCGCATCCTCGGTCAGCGCGTCGCAGTAGCCCTTGCCGTACGCAGCGCGAAGGAAGGCGGCGACGACCTCGAGGTTCCACTCCGCGACGTCGAGCGTCTCGCGCCAGAGGTCGGCGAGGCGGAGGTCGATGTCGAGCTCGAGGAGATCGATGCGGGACGGGTGCTTGGACATGCCGACAACGTAGAGACGCGGCCGGACGACATTCGGCCTAGGCTGGTACCCGTGGGCGACATCCGCTTCGGCCCGGCCGGGCTCCCCGGGGCGCCGACGTTCGCAGAGGCGCTCGCCTCGCTCGTGGCCGACGGGTACCGCGCCTGCGAGTTCGGCTTCGCCGGCGGCTTCTGGCTCGACTACGAGACGGCGCCGCTGCTCGGCGCGGCGGCAGCCGCCGTCGACATCGCGCTTTCCGTTCACGCTCCGCTGGCGGCGTTCATGGGCCACGCCGACCGCGGCAAGAAGTTCCGGATGGCGCTCGGCATGCTCGACCACACCGCCGGGCTCGCGCAGGCGTGCGGCGCCCGGCTGATCGTGTTCCACCCGGGCTTCCTGCTCGGACGCGAGCGCGAGCGAGCGATTGCCGACGTCGTCGACCAGCTCGGTGACCTCCGCGAGCGGCTCGAGGCGAAGGACCGGCTCGTTCCTTTCGGGATCGAGGTGATGGGACGCGTGCGTGACCTCGGCTCGGTCGACGACGTGCTCGCGATCGCAGCGCAGGTCGACTTCGTCCGGCCGGTGCTCGACTTCGCGCACATGCACGCGACGAGCGACGGGGCGTTCCTCGACGAGGCCGCGTTCGCGGCGCCGCTCGCCGCCGCCGACGCGGTCCTCGAGCCCGGATGCGCCGTTCCACATCCACTTCAGCGACATCGCATACGCGAACCGGAACGAGACGAAGCACCTCCCCTACGGCGAGGGCACGCTCCGGGCGGAGCCGCTGCGCGACGCGCTCGCGCGCTTCGAGCGCCCCGCCGTCGTGATCAGCGAGTCCCCGGACGAGTCCAGCCACGAGGCGATCCGCGACGTGCTCCTCGGCCGATCCTCCGGCTGAGCCGCCCACGCGACGGGCCTGCCGGCCCAGGCGAAGCGGCGTGGCGTCGGGGGTATCAGGCGCTCTTCAGCTCGACGCCGATGAGGCGGATGGTCGAGGCGTCGACGTTCTCGAGGGTGTGGGGCGGCAACGCATCGCTCCAGATCGCGCTCCCCGGCCGAGGGAGGGAGCCGCCGTCGCGGGTGTCGAAGAGGATCGCCCCGTCGGCATCACGGCGAACGAAATGGCCGACCAAGAGCAGGTAGTCGGGCGCCGCCCGGAGCGCGTCGAGCGATTCCGGCCACGGCCAGGCCTTACCCTCCGTCGCAGCGGACCCTAGCGACGGCTCAGGAGACCGCCGCCGTGCCCGTCGGCGCAAGCCCGGCGAGCTGCTCCTCGTAGCGCGCCGCCTCACGCTCGTCCCCGCGGGAGCGCTCGAGGTCGGCCAGCCGCTCGAGCGCCCACCGCTCCACCGCCCGCAGACCGAGCTGCCGCACGTCCTCGAGGGCCGTGCACATGAGGCCCTCCGCCTCGTCGAACCGGCCCTGCGCCGCCCGCACGAGGCCGAGCGAGAGCTGCGTCGTCGAGAGCGAGACACGGTCCTCGGGACCGACTGACTCCCGCGCCTCGAGTGCGTACCGCTCCGCCTCGTCGAGCCGCCCGAGCCCGACGTAGAGCTCCGCCAGCGAGCGCTGCGCCTCGCAGAGCCGCGACCGGTCGTTGATGCCCTTCATCGTCCGGACCGCGTCGAGCAGCAGCTTCTCTGCCCGCTCGACATCGCCCTGCGCCACTGCTCGCCGGCCGATCATCATCGTCGCATTCGCCTCGGCCGGCGTGTTGCCGATCTCGCGATAGAGGTCGCGCGCCGCCGTGTACGCCGCCTCCGACTCGGCGTCGTTCCCGCGCCAGTTCTCGAGCTCGCCGCGTGCCATCCAGGCCAGAGCCCGGCCGACGACGCTGCCGGTCTCCTCGGCGAGCTCCGCGATCCGGTCGACGAGCGGCTCGGCCTCTGCCAGCTCGAGCCGGTGCATGTAGCTCGATGCGAGAGCCATGGTGATCTGGATCTCCTGGTCCTTCCGCCCCGCCGCCCGCGCCGCCTCGAGCGCGAGCTTCGCCCAGCGTTCGAAGGCCTCCTCGTCGGTCAGCCAGGCCGCCACGCTGGCTGCTGCCCGGAATGCCTCGAAGCGAACCTCCGGCTCGTCGTCCGCGAGCACTTCGATCGCCTGCTCGGCGAGCTTGCGCGCGGCGATCGCGTCCGCCCGCTGGTTCAGGACGGCCTCCGCGAGGGCCGTCAGCGCGCGCCCCTGCAATCTCCGCTCGCCCTCCTCGGCGGCGACGGACGCCACCTCCTCCATCTCGACGATCACCGCGATCATGTCGCCGAGCCGCCACGCCGCCCGCGCGGCGAAGTAGCGCCGCTCGAGGGTCGGCGCCAGCTCGACCGCGCGGACGAGGAGCTTGCGCGCGCTCCGGAACGACTCGCGCGAGAGCGCACGCCGGCCGGCCTTCGCCAGCTCGCCGGCAGCCTCCTCCGCGAGCTCGGGCGGCGTGGAGCCGTCGAGCTCGACGAGCAGGCGCGCGGCCTGGTCGAGATGGAAGGCGCGGATCTCGACGAGCTCGTCGCCGGCCCGTTCGCCGAGCCAGCCGGCGTACAGGAGGTGGAGGTCGGCGCGCGATCCCTTCGACAGCCCGCCGTACGCGACCTCCCGGATGAGCACGTGCTTGAACTTGAACGCCTGCTCGCCGGTGATCGCCGGGCGCTCCTCGTGGAGGACGAAGTCGCGGAGCAGCAGCTCGTCGAGCGCCGCGTCGACGTCCTCGACGTCGGGCGACAGGTGCGCGAGCGCGCCGTGACATGAAGACGCGGCCCATGATCGAGGCGTGCTGGAGCAGCCGGCGCGGCGCGGCCGGAAGGCGGTCGATGCGCGCCGCGATGAGCGCCTGCAGCGTGTCGGGGATCCGCCCTGGCCGCCCGTCGGGCCGCTCGGCGAGTGCCCGGATCGTCTCCTCGACGAAGAGCGGGTTGCCCTCCGCCTTCTCGAGCACGGCCGAGACGTCGACCGGCACGCCGACCTCTCCCGCGAGGGCCATGACGAGCTCGCGGCTCTCCTCTTCCTGCAGTGCCTCGAGCTCGAGCGTGACCGCACGCACGCGGCCACCGCCCCACGTCGGCCTGACGTCGAGCAGCTCCGGACGTGCGAGGCAGACGAGCAGGAGCGGCGCGCTCCGGACCCAGCCGGCGAGATGCTCGATCAGCTCGAGCAGCGGCTCCTCGCCCCAGTGGACGTCCTCGAAGACGAGCACGAGCGGCTGCGCCTCCGCCAGCTGCTCCGCCCACGAGCGGGCGGCCCAGGCGATCTCCTGCTGGCTTCGCTCGCCCTCTACCGCCTCGAGGACGCCGACGGCGAGGCCGAGCAGGTCGGCGACCGCTTCGTCCTCGCACGTCTCGCGCAGCTTCTCGAGCGCCTGGTCGAGCGGGTCGTCGTCGGAGATACCGGCGGACGCCTTCACCATCTCGGCGACCGGCCAGTACGTGACGCCCTCGCCGTACGGCAGGCAGCGGCCGCGAAGCACGGTGGCCCGGTCGAGCGTGGAGACGAACTCCCGCGCAAGCCGGCTCTTGCCGACGCCTGCCTCGCCGTAGAGCGTGACGAGGGTCGCGCGACCGTCGCGCACGGTGCGGGCAAACGTGTTCTCGAGCAGCTCGAGCTCTGACTCGCGGCCGACGAGCGGTGCCGAGAGCGAGCGGAGCGGCCGGCCGAGCTCGCGCACGCGGAGAACGCGGCTGACCGGAATCGGCTCGGGCCAGCCGCGCAGCTCGAGCGGCTCGAGCGGCTCGAGCTCGACGAGATCACGGACGAGGCGGGCTGCGGTCGGGCCGACGAGGATCTCGTGCGGAGCCGCCTGCTGCTCGAGCCGCGCCGCGAGGTTCACGGCCTCTCCCGTCGCGAACGTCGACTCGCTCTCGTCCGCGACGACCTCGCCCGCCTCGATGCCGATGCGCGCCTCGAGGCCGAGCTCCCCGACCCGCTCGAGCGTGGCCAGGGCGGCACGGACGGCGCGCTCGGCATCGTCCTCGTGCTGGAGCGGGACGCCGAAGGCGGCCATGACCGCGTCCCCGGCGAATTTCTCCACCGTGCCGCCGTGCGTGCCGATGCAGTGCGAGACCTGGTCGAAGAAGCGGCCGACGCGGCGCCGCACGACCTCGGGGTCGGTTTCCGTGAGCAGCCCCGTCGAGTCGACGAGATCGACGAACAGCACCGTTGCCAGCTTCCGCTCGACCATGCCCGAATCGTAGATTGAGAAGCCCGGCTACGATCGCCCGCGTGCTCGACCCAAAGGTCTTCAAGGCGTACGACGTGCGCGGCGTCTACCCGAACGAGCTCGACGAGACCGGTGCGGAGGCGATCGGCCGGGCCTACGTCGAGCAGTTCGAGCCTCGACGGATCGCCGTCGGCCGCGACATGAGGCTCTCGTCGCCTGCGATGCAGGCGGCCTTCATACGGCGGTGCGGCCGCGGCCGGCGCCGACGTCCTCGACCTCGGCCTGGTCGGCACGGAGATGGTCTACTTCGCGGTCGGGTCGCTCGGCCTCGAGGGCGGGGTGATGGTGACCGCCTCCCACAACCCGAAGCAGTACAGCGGGATGAAGCTCGTCCGGCGCGGCGCGCTGCCGGTCGGGAGCGAGTCGGGCCTCCTCGACGTCCGCGACCGTGCGACGTCGGAAACTCGTAACGGTGGCAGCCACCGTCATCAAGCCGTCACGGAGGGCAAGGTCGAGCCGTACGACATCTGGCCGGCGTACGTCGAGCGGGTGCTCTCGTTCGTGGACGTCCCGGCGATCAGGCCCCTGCGCGTCGTGATCGACGCAGCGAACGGGATGGCCGGCGCGATGCTGCCGCCGGTACTCGAGCGGCTGCCCGTGGAGACCGTCCGCTGCTACTTCGAGCCGGACGGCTCGTTTCCGAACCACGAGCCGAACCCGCTGCTCCCCGAGAACCGTGAGTTCATCGTGCGCAAGACGCTCGAAGAGGACGCCGACCTCGGAGTCGCCTTCGACGGCGACGCCGACCGCTGCTTCTTCGTCGACGATGCCGGCGAGTTCGTTCCGGGAGACTTCGCGACCGCCCTTTTCGCCGAGAGCCTGCTCGAGAAGGAGCCCGGCGCGAAGGTCATCTACGACATCCGGGCCAGCCGGGCCGTGCCGGAGACGATCGAGCGCGGCGGCGGGGTCGCGCTCGTCAACCGCGTCGGCCACGCGTTCATCAAGGCGCGCATGCGCAAGGAGGACGCGGCGTTCGCCGGCGAGGTGTCCGGCCACTACTACTTCCGCGACTTCAGCCAGGCCGACTCGGGCGTCGTCCCGTTCCTGCTCATGCTCGAGCTCGTCTCGCGCAAGGGCCGCAAGTTGTCGGAGATCCTCGCGCCCCTGCGTGACCGGTACTTCATCACCGGCGAGCTCAACACGCCGGTCGCGGATGTCGCGCTCAAGCTGCAGGAGCTGAAGGAGCGGTACGCCGCCGAGGGAACCGTCTCGCATCTCGACGGCCTCTCGGTCGACGCCGCCGACTGGCGCTTCAACGTCCGCCCCTCGAACACGGAGCCGCTGCTGCGCCTCAACCTCGAGGCGACGTCGCAGGAGCTGATGGAGCGGAAGCGGGACGAGGTGCTCGGGGTGATTCGCGCGTGAGCGGCGAGTACGCCTTCTCGACGCGCACCCGAGTCGGCTTCTCGGACACGGACGCGCAGGGCGTCGTCTACTACGGCCGCTACAACCCGTACTTCGACCTCGCCCGCGCCGAGTACCTTCGCTCGCTCGGGCTGCTCCATCGCGAGGAAGGCGGAGAGTTCGTGATGCGCGCGAACGACGTCGAGTACTTCGCCCCGGCCAGGTTCGACGACGAGCTCGAGATCCACACCCGGGTCGCTCGCATCGGGCGGACGAGCGTGACCTTCGAGTTCGCCGCCTGCAACGTCCCGGAGGGAAGACTCCTCGTCACGGCGCACCAGACGCTCGTCTACATCGACCGCGGGACGCGGCAGCCGGTTCCGGTTCCCGACGCCTACCGGGAGGCGTTCGATGTCCACGCCTGACGCGGACGACGTCCTCCGCAGCGCCGTCTCGGATCTGGCCGCGCGCGACGACTGCTCGTGGGCCGGCGTCTTCTTCGTCGAGGGGGACGAGCTCGTCCTCGGCCCCGAAGCCGGCACGCCGGAGCCCGGGCGGCGCCTCTCCGTTCCCGTCGACTGGCACGGCACGACAGTCGCCGAGCTCGCCGTCGACGGGTCGCCCGATCGCAGCCGGCTCGAGGAGATCGCGGCGGCGCTCGCCGATGCCTGCCTCGTCGGCTGGGACACCGGCGGCGAGGCCTGGGAGAGCTAGAGGCTTGATGTGAGATAGACGCCCGCAGGGGCCGTTCCAGGCCAAGCGAGGGAGGCTCGGCGGTCGCAGCGCAGGCCGGTGGCCTGTGCAAGGCCGACGAGACGGCCTCGCGCCGCGCCTGGGACGGCATCCGGCGCCGCGGGCTATCTCACATCAAGCCTCTAGGCGCCCGTGACCGGTTCGGGCCGATCCCTCGAACGGGAGGCGCGGAAACGCGCTTGCCTCCTCGGCTCATCCCCGAAAGGGGTACCCCTCACCCATTCCGGGTTGATCGCTCGAACGAGTGATCCTCAGGAGGGCGTGGCGCGGCGCGCGTCGAAGACCGCGTCGACGTTGCGGAGGGCGGCGAGCAGGGTGCGCAACCCCTTCACGTCACCGACCTCGACGAGATACCAGTTCCGCGCCATCTGGTCCTCGACGCTGCCGCCGTAGGAGACGATGTTCGCGCCGTGCTCGGCGAACGTGCGCGCCACGTCCTCGAGCAGGCGCGGCCGGTCCCAGGAGTCGACGGCGATCTGGACGCGGAAGCTCTGCGAGCCGCCTCCGTCCCACTCGACCGGCGTGAACCGTTCCGGGTTGCGCCGGAGGGCGCGAACGTTCGGGCAGTCGCCCCGGTGGATCGTGATTCCCTTGCCGAGCGAGATGTAGCCGACGATGTCGTCGCCGGGCACGGGCGTACAGCATCGCGCGAGCCGGACGAGGACGTCCTCGACCCCGATCACGTTGATCCCGTAGGTCTCACTGCCGACGGCCTCGTGCGCGCGCGGCCTCTTCAGGGACGTCGGGTCCTCGGCGACCTCGCCCACCTTGAGCTGCTGCAAGACCTTGTCGACGATCTTCGAGGCGGTCAGCTTCCCGGAGCCGAGCGCGATGTAGAAGTCCTCCGCCTTCTTGTAGCCCGACTCGCGGATCACGCCCGCGAGGACGGCGGAGCCGGCCAGCTTCTTGTACGGGAGGTTCTGCGCCTTGAGCGCCTTCTCGAGGCCTTCGCGCCCCTTCGCCTCGAGATCCTCTTTCTGCTCCCGCGAGAAGAACTGCCGGATCTTGTTGCGGGCGCGCGAGGAGGCGACGAGCGACAGCCAGTCCCGCGACGGGCCGCGCGCAGCAGATTTGCCGGTCAGGATCTCGACCCGGTCGCCGCTGCATAGCCGGTAGTGGAGCGGCACGATCCGCCCGTTCACCTTCGCGCCGACGGTCCGGTGCCCGACGTCGGTGTGGACGGCGTATGCGAAGTCGATCGGTGTCGCGCCGGCGGGAAGCGTCTTCACCTCGCCCTTCGGAGTGAAGACGAACACCTCCTCGTCGAAGAGGTCGGTGCGGAAGCTCTTCACGAACTCGCGCGCGTCGGTCTCGTCCGCGTGGATGTCCATCAGCTGCCGCACCCAGGCGTTCCACTCGTCGTCCGCGCCCTTCGAATGGCGGCCGTCACGCTTGTACGCCCAGTGAGCCGCGACGCCGAGCTCGGCTGTCTCGTGCATCTCGCGCGTCCGCACCTGGATCTCGAGCGGCCGGCCCTCCGGCCCGATCACCGTCGTGTGGAGGGAGCGGTAGCCGTTGAACTTCGGCATCGCGACGTAGTCCTTGAAGCGGCCGGGCATCGGCTTCCAGAGGGAGTGGATGAGGCCGAGCGCGCCGTAGCAGTCGCGCGTCCCCTCCTCGCTGTCGCGCTCCGCGATCACCCGCATCGCGGTGAGGTCGTAGATCTCGTTGAACTCGCGGCCCTTGCGGACCATCTTGTCGTAGATCGAGTAGAAGTGCTTCGCGCGGCCGGAGATGTCGACGGGGATGTCGACCTTCTCGAGCTCCCCCCGCAGCACGTCGGCGGCCTCGGCGACGTGGCCCTCGCGGTCGGCGCGACGCTCGGCGACCATCTGCTTGATCTCCGCGTACTTGCGCGGGTGGAGCGTCTCGAAGGCGAGGTCCTCGAGCTCCCACTTGAGGGCGTGGATGCCGAGCCGGTGCGCGAGCGGCGCGTAGACCTCGAGCGCCTCCTTCGACTTCTGCACCTGCTTCTGCTTGCCGAGGTACTCGATCGTGCGGAGGTTGTGGAGACGGTCGGCGAGCTTGACGAGGATCACCCGCACGTCCTCCGCCATCGCGACGACCATCTTGCGGTAGTTCTCGGCCTCCGCCTGCTCCCGGGTCTGGAACTGGACGCGGGTCAGCTTCGTGACGCCGTCGACGAGGGTCGCGATCTCCTCGCCGAACTCGTCGCGAACCGCCTCATGGTCGATCTCCGTGTCCTCGACGACGTCGTGGAGGAGCGCCGCGGCGATCGTCTGCTCGTCGAGGCGGAGCTCGGCACAGATCGTGGCGACGCCGACCGGGTGTGTGATGAACGGCTCCCCGGAGCGGCGCCGCTGCCCTTCGTGGGCGGCAGCTGCGAACCGGAAGGCGCGCGTGACGAGGTCGACGTCGACGTCGGCGCTGTGGGCGGCAAGCTCGGCGAGCAGACCCTCGAGGAGCTCCTCGTGCCTCTCGCCTGCTTCCAGCGTCGTCATCGTCTCAGTGTACTCGGGCCCTCCGGCGTGAACCTCTGCGGGAGGAACGGGTGTCGGCGGAAAGAAGTGATGCCTTCCATGTCGGCACTTCACCGCTACCTCGCGAGACGGGACGCGCGCCGGCTCGCCCGGGCACTCGCCGCTTCGTTGCGCCCGGCTTAGCTGCCGAGCTCGACAGTGTGCTCGTCGACGCCGCCGACGGAGAAGGCCGCGAGTGACTCGAAGCGCGCCTGGAAGAAGCGCAGGACGGCCGGCTCGTACGTCATCCGCAGGCCGGGAATCTCGCGGGCGTGGCGGAACAGGTCGGCGACCGTCTCGGCGACGTACTCGAGGTGCTCCTGCGTGTACACACGGCGGGGAAGCGTGAGACGAACGAGCTCGAGCCCGTCGTACGGCTCGTCGCCGTGCTGGCCGGAGACGATGCCGCGCTCCATCGTGCGGATGCCGCCGGCGAGGTAGATCGCGGCCGCGAGCGCCTGCGCCGGGAACTCGGTCTGCGGCAGGTGCGGGAGGAACCGTTTCGCATCGAGGAAGACGGCGTGCGCGCCCGGCGGGAGCACGATCGGGACGCCTGCCGAGACGAGGAGCCCCGCGAGTTGCGCCACCTGGTCGACGTGGTGGGAGACGATCGCCTCGTCCGCCGCCTCCCTGACGCCGACGGCGAGCGCCTCCATCGTCGCGCCGGACATCCCGCCGTAGTGGGGGAAGCCCTCGTAGACGACGACGATCTCGCGCAGCCGTTCGGCGAGTTCGTCGTCGTCAACCGCGACGAAGCCCCCGATCGGGACGAAGTGATCCTTCTTCGAGGAGAAGATCGCCCCGTCGCTGAGGCCGGACATCTGCTTGAGGATCTCAGGGACGGTGTGGCGGGCGTACCCCGGCTCCCGCCGCTTGACGAAGAGGGCGTTCTCGGAGCTGCGGGTGGCGTCGAGGATGAGCGGAACACCGTAGTCGAGCGTGACCGAGCGGACCTCGGCGAGGTTCTCGAGCGAGAACGGCTGGCCGCCCGCCATGTTCAGGCAGGCCTCGTGACGGACGAATGCGACCCCGTCCCGGCCCGCGTTCCGGAGCACGTCCTCGAGCTTCGCGACGTCGATGTTCCCCTTCCAGGGATACGTCGAGTCGGGGTCGCTCGCCTCGGCGACCGAGACGTCCGTCCAGATGCCGCCGGCGAGCTCCGCGTGTGCCCGCGACGTCGTGAAGTAGAGGTTCGACGCCACGAGCTGGCCGGGCTGGACGAGGACGCGGGAGAGGAGATGCTCGGCGCCCCGGCCCTGGTGGGTCGGGATCATGTGCTCGTAGCCGTAGACGTCGTGGACGGCGCGCTCGAGGCGGAAGAAGCTGCGCGAGCCCGCGTATGCCTCGTCGCCTCGCTCCATCGCGGCTCGCTGTTCCTGCGAGAGCGCCGAGGTCCCACTGTCGGTGAGGAGATCGATGAAGACGTCGTCCGAGCGGAGGAGGAACGTGTTGTAGCCGGCTGCGGCGAGGGCGCGCCGCCGCTCCTCGCGGTCGGGCAGCGCGATCGGCTCGACGACCTTGATCCGGTACGGGGGCACGTGCACGTCCGCATGGTCGCCGCCGGTCGGGCACCTGCGCATCCGTGCCCGGCCCGAAGGCATGCTGCGGAGGAGTACGGAGGCTAGGCGGCGCGAGCGAGCGGCGGCCCGGCTACGAGAAGGGCGCGGAAGCGGTCCGACTCGAGCAGGTGGCGCCGCGGCCGGCCGCCGGCGTCGTCGAAGCCGAGCTCGGCGAAGATCGCCTGCGCCTCGGGGTCGCGCCGGGCCGGCGGGTTGCGGTATTCGCCGACGAGCCACTCGCGCAGCTCGTCGAAGCGCGGTGCGCTCGGGAAGACGCGACGGACGACGAGCTGTGGTGAGACGGTGCCGTTCCACCGGTTCTCCTCGAGGCGGAAGGCGACGTCGTACGGCGCGCCCGTCTGCAGCGAGTCGAGGCGCGAGCCCTGGCCGAACGCGATCGCGCTGCCGCTGTCTCTCCCGTCCCGCCGGACGCGGAAGCGGAGATGCTTCCCATCACCGACCGTCGTGAGCTCGGCGAGCCGGCACCCGGGGGCGAGCAGCGTGGGAGCGGGGTTGCCGAGCCCGAACGGCGCGAGCTGGGCGAGCTCGGCGCAAAGGTCGAGCGACAGCTGCGCGTCGCGCGCGACGACGGCGTCGACGTGGGTCACCGGCTCGAGATCCTCCTCGGAGAGCACGCCGGCGGCGTGGGCACCGAACGCCTCTGCGAACGGCTCGACGTTCTCCTCGGGGAGCGAGAGGCCGGCCGCGGCTCGATGGCCACCCCAGCGGCCGAGCAGCCCGGCGCAGGCGCCGAGCGCGGCGTGCAGGTCGAAGGCGGGAATCGAACGGCCCGACCCCTTCCAGTCGCCGTCGGTGCCGGCGATGAGCACGACCGGGCGGTGGTAGCGCTCGACGAGGCGCGAGGCGACGATCCCGATCACGCCCTCGTGCCAGTCGGCGCCGGCGACGGCGTACCCGCGCCGGCCGCGCTGCTCCGGCGTCCAGCTCTCGACCTGGGCCACGGCTTCGCGGAGGATTCGGGCCTCGACCGCCTGCCGCTCGCGGTTGAGCTCCTCGAGCGAGTCGGCGAGGCGGTGTGCTTCCCCGTCCTGCTCGGTGAGCAGGAGCTCGAGCGCCTCGCGCGGATGGCCGAGCCGGCCGGCCGCGTTGAGGCGCGGTGCGAGCCGGAAGCCGACGGCTCCCGCATCGACCGACGCGGGATCGACGCCCGCGACCCGCATGAGGGCCTGCAGGCCGGGCTTCGTCGTCCGGGCGAGCGCGCGGAGCCCGGCGATGGCGAGCGAGCGGTTCTCGTCGACGAGCGGAACGACGTCGGCCACCGTCGCGACCGCGACGAGGTCGAGATGACGCTTCGGGATCTCGGAGTCGATGCCGAAGAGCGCCTGGCCGAGCTTGTAGACGACGCCTGTGCCGCAGAGCTCCGGGAAGGGGTAGTCGGAGGGCCGGGGCGCCACGACGGGGCAGCTGGGCAGGGTGTCGCCCGGGCGGTGGTGGTCGGTGACGATCACGTCGAGCCCCTGCGCGCGCGCCTCGTCCACCTCCTCCACGGCCGTGATGCCGCAGTCGACGGTGAGGACGAGCCGGCAGCCGTCGTCGGCGAGGCGTGCGAGCGTCTCGCTCCGAACGCCGTAGCCCTCGTCGAAGCGGCTCGGCAGGTGCCACGAGACGTCTGCGCCGAGCTCGCGCAGGAGGAGCACGGCGAGGGTGGTGGCCGCGATTCCGTCGACGTCGTAGTCGCCGTGAACGCAGATCCGCTCTCCACCGGCGACGGCCGCCCGGATGCGCACGCATGCCTCTTGCATCGCGCCGAGCAGGAACGGGTCGTGCGGCGGCTGCTCGCCGGCGAGGAAGGCCCGCGCCCTGGCGGGGTCGTCGTAGCCGCGCCGGACGAGAACAGCGGCGGTCAGCTCGGAGATGCCGAGCGCCTGCACGAGCTCCGCCTGAGCGGCGGGCGCGCAGTCGGCGAGCGTCCAGGTGCCGTCGTGCATCGTGCAGCCACGCTACGGGCGGGGGCGGACGGAACGGTCCGTGGGCACCGGCCGCAGCGGACGGCTGTGGACGAATTGCCGGCCTCTCGTGAGGAAGCTGCGACACACGCGTGGGATCTGGCGCGGCACGCTCTGCACATCCCCGGGCGGGTGGGGGGTTGGGATGGAGTAGAAGGAGATCCATGAACGCGCCTCGCCCCGAGGACCTGCGCCGCGAGTTCCTCCTCGACCCGGAGGTCGTGTTCCTCAACCACGGCTCGTTCGGGGCCTGCCCGCACCCGGTCTTCGAGCAGTACCAGGCCTGGCAGCGCGAGCTCGAACGCGAGCCCGTCGACTTCTTCGCCCGCCGCCTGCCGGCACTCCTGCAGGACGCCCGCGACGTCCTCGCCGGCTACGTCGGCGGGCCGCCGGACGAGCTCGCCTTCGTCCAGAACGCGACCACGGGCGTCAACCTCGCCGCGCGCTCGCTCGACCTCGGCCCGGGGGACGAGGTGCTCGCCACCGATCTCGAGTACGGCGCATGCGACCTCGCCTGGGAGTGGGTCTGCCGCCGCACCGGTGCCCGCTACGTCCGCGCACCGATCCCGCTGCCGCTCGACGACGCGGGCACGCTCGTGGAGGCGCTCTTCGCCCACGCCGGCGAGCGGACACGCGTCCTCTACGTGAGCCACGTCACCTCGGCTACGGCGCTCGTGCTCCCCGTCGAGGAGATCGTCGCGCGAGCACGGGCACTCGGTCTCGTGACGATCGTCGACGGCGCCCACGCACCCGGGCATGTGCCCCTCGACCTCGTACGCCTCGGCGCGGACTTCTACGCCGGCAACTGCCACAAGTGGCTCTGCGCTCCGAAAGGAGCCGGCTTCCTTCACGTCCGCCCGCAGCACCGGGAGCGAGTCGACGCGGCGATCGTGAGCTGGGGCTACGAGGAGGGAACGACGTTCGCGCAGCGGATCGAGCAGCAGGGGACGCGCGACCCCGCCGCCTGGCTCACCGTGCCCGACGCGATCGCCTTCCAGGCGGAGCGCGCCTGGCCCGAGGTCCAGGCCCGTTGCCGCCGGCTCGCCCGCGACGCTGGCACCGAGCTGTGCCGGTTGTTGGACACCGAGCCCCTCGCACCCGACGCGATGCGTGCCCAGATGGTGGCTGTGCGGCTGCCGAGCCCCGACGCCGGACCTCGCCGGCCGGCTCTTCGAGACGCACGGAATCGAGATCCCGGTCACCGGAGAAGCGCAGGACCTGCTCCGCCTCTCCGTCGCGGCCTACACGACGCGCGACGACATCGACCGGCTGCTATCCGCCCTCGCTCGGGAGCTTGATGCCGAGTAGCGTCAGCGCGACGAGCAGGCCCAGGCCGAGCAGCCAGTAGGCGAGCACGCGGCGCGGGTGGCGCGACTCGCGCAGAGAGTTGAACGCGACCTTGCCCCAGAGGATGACGAGACCGACGGCCGCGGCCCCGCCGACGACGATGATCGGCGCGAGCGAGACGGCTTTCTCGAACGGCCAGGAGAGCAGCCACGCCACGAGCGCGACGAGCCCGACCACGGCGACGAGCGCGACCGGATAGCGGAGTGCCCGCACGACACCAGGGTACGCTTCACCCGTGGAGTCGGCCGGCAACTACTGCTCCGGCGACGACTACGTCGTCGAGTTCCTCGGCTACCGCTTCTCCTTCAACAGCCGAAGACTTCGAGGAGCGCGTCACCGCTGCAGCGGTGCAGGCTCGGGCTCGTCCCGGGACCCGAGCTCGACGCGGACGAGACCGCAGACCTCGTCGAGCTCGTCGAGCGGGACGCGATCGACGACCCCGCGGAGCGCGCTCGGCGACTACCTCGTCCACCGCTGGGACGCCCTCTCGCTCCTGCGCGGCGAGTCCCTCGTCTACTGGCTGAAGAAGCTCGTCTTCCGCGGCGCCTGGCTCGACCACCGCGTCAAGGAGGGCCTGCTCGAGGTGGGGTGGGACGAGGAGCAGGCAGGAGTTCACGTACGCCGACCCGAACGGCGGCCGCGCGCTGCTCGAGCTGCTGCCGACGCCGAGCTGGCACGAGCTGCAGTACCGGCGATGAGGCTGCCCCCTGGTACGCGGCGGCGCGGCCCGCGTATCTCGCGGCGCTGCTCGCAGTGGACACGCAGGTCGGGCGCTCCGGCAGGCTCGCGCTCGGGCTCGTCACCTGCGCCGTCCTGCTCGCTCGCACTGCGGCCGCTGCCCGCCATTCGTGCGGGCCCAGGCGCTCGGCGTCGTCGCGTTCGCGACGCGTCGGCGAGGTGACCGGCTCGCTCGTGTGGGGCGTCTACCACTACCGGCTGCACAACCTGCCGCTCTTCATCCCGCCGGCGCACGGGCTCGTCTACCTGAGCGGGGTCGCGCTCGGCCGGCAACGCTGCCGGCGCGCGCCGCTCGTGTGGGCTCGCGGCGGCCGGCGCCGCCGCCTGGGGACTCGCCGGGCTGACCGTGCTGCCGCGCCTCGACGTCGCCGGCGCCTTCGGCGTGCCGCTCCTGCTCGCTCTTCCTCTGGCGCTCGCGCTGCGCGCAGCTCGTACGCGGGCGTCTTCCTCGTCGTCGCGGCGCTCGAGCTCTACGGGACGTCGATCGGCACGTGGCGCTGGGCGGCGCAGCTGCCCGGGCTCGGGATCCCGGACGGCAACCCGCCGAGCGGCGTCGCGAGCGGCTACGTGTGGTTCGACGTGATGGCGCTGCTCGTCGCGCCGTGGCTCGTTCGCGCGGCCGGCGCGCGTCACTCGGACGCGGGACAGAGAACCCGAACCGGGCCACCCGCTCCTCCGGCGCCTGCCGCAGCTCGAAGCGGCGGATGAGCCCGATCGGGATCACGAGTGCGTCCGGCAGGTCACGCTCGCTCGCGTTCTGGACGTAGATCGTGATCATCCCGAACCCGGGCTCCGGCTCGATCCGGTCGAGGATGAAGCGGGACGTGTCGGCAAGCTCGACCTCGACGACCGGCTTCGGAACGCCGGTCTTCTCCGAGAAGCTCGCGATCGCCCGGTGCACGCGATCGACGAACGCCTCGTGCGGCCCCTCGACGACCGGTGTCCAGAGCTCGGGCACCAACCGAGACTACCGACTCAGAAGAGCCGCGACTCGGCCTCCGGCTCCGGCGGCGCGCCGAGATGCGCGCGGCCGAGGTTCGTGATCGTCCGTCCGCGCGGCGTGCGCTGGATGAAGCCGAGCTGGAGCAGGTACGGCTCGTAGACGTACTCGATCGTGTCGGGCTCCTCGCCGAGCGAGGCCGCGAGCGTGTTCACGCCGACGGGCCCGCCGTCGAACTTCTCGACGATCGCGCGCAGCAGCTCGCGGTCGAGGCGCTCGAGCCCCGCCTCGTCGACCTCGAGCAGCTCGAGCGCCTCGCGCGGCGATCGCGGTCGTGATCGCGCCCTCGTGGCGCACCTCGGCGACGTCGCGGACGCGCCGGAGGATCCGGTTCGCGATGCGCGGCGTGCCGCGCGCGCGGCCGGCGATCTCGCTCGGCGGCGTCGGCCTCGATCTCGACGCCGAGGATCCGCGCCGAGCGGCGCGACGATCGCGCGCGAGCTCGCCGGGCTCGTAGTAGTCGAGCCGGAACGTCATCCCGAAGCGGTCGCGCAGCGGCGAGGTGAGCAGGCCGGTGCGCGTGGTCGCGCCGACGAGCGTGAACGGCGGCAGGTCGAGCGTGAGCGTCCGCGCGGCCGTGCCCTGCCCCATGACGATGTCGAGCCGGAAGTCCTCGAGCGCCGGATAGAGGATCTCCTCGACGCGCGGCTGAGCCGGTGGATCTCGTCGACGAAGACGACGTCGCGCGCCTCGATCGCGGTGAGGATCGCGGCGACGTCCTTGCGCTCGAGCGCCGGGCCGGCGACCGAGCGGATGCCGACGCCGAGCTCCTCGCGGACGATGTGGGCGAGGCTCGTCTTGCCGAGCCCCGGCGGCCCGACGAGCAGCACGTGGTCGAGCGCCTCGCCGCGCGCCTTCGCCGCCTCGAGCGCGATCGCGAGCTGCTCCTTGACGCGCTCCTGGCCGACGAAGTCGTCGAGCCGGCGCGGGCGGAGGGTCCGCTCGAGCTCCTCGTCCTCGTCGCGCAGGTCGGGCGCGAGGAACTGCGCATCCGTGCTCATGCGGCCCTCTTCAACGCGAGCCGGACGCGCTCCTCGGCGGGCAGGTCGGGATCGACGCTCGGCGAGCGCGCGCTCGGCGTCGAGCAGCGTCCAGCCGAGCTCGACGAGCGCGTCCCGCGCGACGAGGTGCGACGTCGCGCGCGTCGCCGGCCCCGGACGCGACGGCGAGCGTCGCCGAGCTTCTCCTTCAGCTCGAGCACGATGCGCTCGGCCGTCTTCTTGCCGATGCCGGGGATCGCCTGGAAGCGCGCGGTGTCCTCGCGCGCGATCGCCCGCCGCAGCTCGGCGGCGGGCGAGCCGGAGACGATCGCGAGCGCGACCTTCGGCCCGACGCCGTTCACGGAGAGCAGCTGGACGAACAGCTCGCGCTCGGCGCGGTCGGCGAAGCCGTAGAGCTGGAGCGCGTCCTCGCGGACGTGCAGGTAGGTCTCGACGATGATCTCGTCGCCGACGTCGCCCTGCCGCGACCGGCGCCGGAGTCGCGGCACGAGGTAGCCGACGCCGTTGACGTCGAGCACGAGCCCCTCCGGCGTGTTCGCGACGGGCTTGCCGCGCAGCGACGGGACGATCACGAGGGGCCGAGCCTCCACGGCGACGCGCAGAGCGGAGGCGCGAGCGCGTGGCAGATCGCGACCGCGAGCGCGTCGGCGGCGTGGTTCGGCTTCGGCACTCGTCCAGACGCGAGGATCGACTTCACCATCCGCTGCACCTGCGCCTTCTCGGCGCGGCCGTAGCCGCAGACGGCCTGCTTGACGCGCGCGGGCGCGTACTCGACGCAGTCGACGCCGCGCGGGCGGCCGCGACGAGCACGGCGCCGCGCGCCTGGCCGACGGAGAGCGCGATGCGGGCGTCGGCGCCGACGTAGGACTCCTCGAGCGCGACCGCATCGGGCGCGTGCTCCGCGATGAGTCCGGCCACCCCGTCGTAGATCGTCTTCAAGCGGAGCGCCGGCGCCTCTCCGGCCGGCGTCGACCAGCACCCGTGGCCCGATGGCCCTGAGGCGCCCTCCGCTTTCTTGGACGATCCCGTACCCGCAAGCAGCCGTCCCTGGATCGATGCCGACGACCTTCACGCAGAGACGTTAGGCGCCGGGCGGACGACTCCTGCCCCGCCAGGGTCTCCAGACAATTGGCAGCAGCGCGACCGCAGCTCAGCCGGCGACGGCTTCGAGCACCCGCTCGGGGATGTCGAAGTTCGCGTAGACCTCCTGCACGTCGTCGTCGTCCTCCAGCTGGTCGATCAGGCGCAGGACCTTCTTCGCCTCGGTCTCGTCCTCGACGGCGATGGTCGTCTTCGGCAGCATCGTCAGCTCCGCCGACTCGATCTCGAAGCCGGCGGCCGCGATCGCGTCGCGCACCGCGGCGAGCTGCTCGGCGGCGGCCAGCACCTCGAAGCTCGAGCCGTCGAGGGCAACGTCGTCGGCGCCGCCCTCGGCCGCCGCCAGCACGAGCTCGTCCTCGTCCGCCCCCTCCGCGGAGACGAGCACGACCGCGCGCCGCTCGAACAGCCACGCGACGGCGCCAGTCGTGCCGAGGTTGCCGTCGTTCCTCGCGAAGATGTGCCGCACCTCGCTCGCAGTCCGGTTGCGGTTGTCGGTGAGCGTCTCGACGATCACCGCGACGCCCGCCGGGCCGTAGCCCTCGTAGACGACGGTCTCGTAGGCGGCGGAGTCGGAGTCGGTGCCGGCTCCCTTGGCGACCGCCCGGTCGATGTTGTCCCTCGGCATCGAGTTGCCCCTCGCCTTCTCGATCGCGTTCTGGAGCGCGAGGTTCGCCGCGGGGTCGGCGCCGCCCTCCTTCGCGGCGACGATGATCGCGCGCGTGAGCTTCGAGAAGAGCTTCCCGCGCTTCGCGTCGGCGGCGCCCTTCTTGTGCTTGATCGACGACCACTTGCTATGCCCGGACATTCGTTGCCTCCCTCACCATGTTCAGGAACCGCTCGTGGACGCGGGTGTCGTCGGTCAGCTCCGGGTGGAAGGCCGCGACGAGGAGCCTGCCCTCACGAGCCAGGACCGGATGGCCGTCCATCTCCGCGAGCACCTCGACGGCAGGCCCCGCCTCCTCGAGCCACGGCGCACGGATGAAGACCGCGTGCAGCGGCTCGTCGCCGTCACTGACGTCGAGGTCGGTTTCGAAGCTGTGCACCTGGCGGCCGAACGCGTTGCGGCGAGTGCGGTAGTCGCCGAGACCGAGGTGGTCGCGGTCGAGCACGATCATCCCGGCGCACGTGCCGAAGATCGGGCCGGCGAACTCGCGCACCGCCTCCTCGAGGCCGTAGAGCCGCATCAGCCGGATGATCGCGGTCGACTCGCCGCCGGGGATGACGAGGCCGTCGAGCCCCTCCAGCTGCGCCGGCAGCCGCACCTCGACCGGCTCGGCGCCGAGGCGCCGGAGGACGGCCGCATGCTCGCGGAAGTTGCCCTGCACCGCGAGAACGCCGATCCTGAGCGGCTGCTCCATCGCGGCTGATGGTAACGAGCGCTATCCACGCGGCGACCGGTGGCCCGGCGCGATGACGCACCCACCGCCGGCAGTCGTCTCCGCGTACTCCGCGAGCGTGAGCTCGACCTCGGCGAAGTCCCGCTCGCCCCCGCACTCGCAGGCGAAGCGGGCCGTCAGCGTCCGGGGAGCACCGAGATCAGGACGCTCCTCGAGGAAGGCGTGGAGGTGTGCCGTGAGGTCGTCGTTCTCGGCGCGGCGGAGCCTGGAGCGCTCCCCGGGGGTGGCTGCGCGCGGAACGGCGGCGAGGGCCGGGAGCAGGGCCGCCTCGACCGCCGCATAGACGCGATCGAGATCGTCCCCGGGCGCGGCCCGGACGACGGGCGCGCCGAGCCGGAGCGCCTCTTCCGCGTGCCGCTGCGCGACGAGGAGCTCCCGCCGGATGCGGTTGCGCGCCGCGCGGGTGGGGTCGGAGGTCGTGCCGAAGGCGCTGCCGCCGCGGATCGTGAGGTTCCGCTCCTGTGCCTCGGGCGCCGGCAGGATCCAGACGGCGTTCGGCGGCTCGCGGACGAACGGCAGGACGCTCGCGGGCCGCAGCGACGGCCCCTCGACGACGATCCCGAGCCGGGACGGCAGCTCGCGGAGGTCCTCGAGCAGCAGGTCCCATCGCTCGCCGTTGATCGCGAGGGACAGATCGGCCATCTCGCTCGGGTCGGCCAGCCACCGCTCGTCGGGCGTGAGCTCGTGCCAGCGCGTCATCCCCGGCAGGCTCCGCTCGAGCCCGCGCGCGTGGTGCTGCTGCATCAGCTTGTCCGCCCCGAAGTAGCGAAGGCCGTGCTCGATCGCGAGCCGTCGCGCGAGTGTCGTCTTCCCGGCCCCGGGCGGGCCGCCGATCCAGAGGACGTGCTCCATGCGACCGCCGAGGCTAGTCCGCGCCGCACTCCCTGGCAGGGCCGGCGTAAGCGGTTAGGGTCCTAGGTGGCGGTGGGCTCGGCCACGTTCCGCGTCTTGCGGCCGACGAGGCCGAGCAGCACGAGCCAGAAGCCGAGGAGCGCGAATGCGAGCGTGGGCGACCAGCCGCTGATCGAGCCCGGCTCCCCGACGACACTCGTCGGGTTGCCCACGAGGTAGTGCAGCGTCGCGCCGAAGAAGCCGATCGTGCCGAGCACCGCCCAGCTCGAGCGCTTCGTCCAGTGGGCCAGCGCGACGAAGAGCACTGCGACGACCGAGACACCGGCCCAGTTCGCATCACTCGTGTGCCACCAGTAGAGGACTGCGCCGCCGATCAGCACGCCGCCGACGAGGTGGAGCCAGAACGTGGATGGGTCGCGACCGGCCCAACCGCCGAGCAGGTAGGCGAGCCCGACGACGAGCGTGACCGCAGCCGTCGCGTCCCCGCCGGCGGTGACCAGGTCGATGACGAAGAACCAGCCGACGACGGCCGAGATCAGCCGGATGAACGGGAAGCCGAAGCGGTGGCGATCCCTCCAGGCGACCGACAGGACGAGCAGCTCCGCGGCCAGCCGCGACCACGACCAGTGGCCGAAGGAGCCTCCCAGCCAGCCCCACCACCGGAACACGAGCACGACGAACGCTCCCCAGGCGATCACCGCCACGAACGCGAAGATGCCGGCCGCGATCGGGCGCTCACGCCGGCGGAAGGCACCCGCGATCGCCTCGAGGACGACGAGGTCGAGCAGCGCCCACCCGGCCCGCGCGCCGCTGCCGTAGTGGACAGCGAGGTAGCCGATCGAGCCGCCGCCGCCGCCGAGGATGGTCAGCCCGCCCGTGTAGAGAAGGAAGGACGACGACGTCCAGGTCGGCTTGACCTCGCGCACCTGGGCATCGTCCTCCGCCCATCGGACGGAACGACCGGTGGCAGCCACCGTCACGAGAGCGTCACGACGCCGCAGCCGCAGTGCCGCGAACCGCCCAACACAGCGGTCTTCGGCGTTACGAAGACGTGAGGGTGGCTGCCACCGGCCTCTGGCTGCCCGCCGCCCGTCGCCGCAGCCGTGGAGCGGCCGGCCTGCCGCCCGGCCCTACCAGCCGCGCGTCTCGAGCAGCTCGCTCGGGTCGAGCGACTGCGTCGAGATACCGACCATCGCCTCGCCGAGGCCGGCGGAGACGCGGGCGAGGATCCCCGCGTCGCGGAAGTGCGTCGTCGCCTCGACGATCGCCTGCGCTCGCCGCCTGGGATCGCCCGACTTGAAGATGCCGGAGCCGACGAAGACGCCGTCGGCGCCGAGCTGCATGCAGAGCGCCGCGTCGGCGGGCGTCGCGATCCCGCCGGCCGTGAAGGTCACGACGGGGAGGCGCCCGTTCTCGGCCACCCACTTCACGAGCTCGTACGGAGCCTGGAGGTTCTTCGCCTCGGCGTAGAGCTCCTCGTCGCGAAGCGAGCCGAGCCGGCGGATGCCGCCGAAGACCGCGCGCATGTGCGTGACGGCGTTGACGATGTCGCCGGTGCCGGCCTCGCCCTTCGTGCGGATCATCGCAGCGCCTTCCGCGATCCGGCGCAGCGCCTCGCCGAGATTCGTGCAGCCGCAGACGAAGGGGATCGTGAACTGCCACTTGTCGACGTGGTGCTCGAGATCGGCCGGCGTCAGCACCTCCGACTCGTCGACGTAGTCGACCTCGAGCGCCTCGAGGATCTGCGCCTCGACGAAGTGGCCGATCCGGCACTTCGCCATGACCGGGATGGTGACGGTCTCCTGGATCTCGCGGATCTTCTCCGGGTCGGACATGCGCGCGACGCCGCCGTCGCGCCGGATGTCGGCGGGGACGCGCTCGAGCGCCATCACCGCGACCGCGCCGGCCGCCTCGGCGATCTTCGCCTGGTCGGCGTCGACGACGTCCATGATCACGCCGCCCTTGAGCATCTCGGCGAGACCGCTCTTGACCCGCATGGTTCCGTACTCCGCCATCGGCTTCAGTGTAGCCCCGCAGCCGGTGCGGTTCGGTGATAGAAGAAGGTCGTGGAACCCTGGTCGCGCGAGCCCGTGGGCCGGTTCGATGAGCTCGAGATCGAGAGCGAGCGCTTGCGGGGCAACCCCCTCGGCGACCCGCACGTCCGGCCGCTCTGGGTCTACCTCCCGCCCGGCTACGACGCGGAGCCGGACCGCCGCTTCCCGTCGATCTACCTGATCCAGGGGATGACCGGCCAGCTCGACATGTGGCGCAACCGCACAGCCTTTCGCCCGAACGTGCGCGAGCTCGTCGACCGCCTGTTCGCGGAGGAGGACTGCCCGCCGGCGCTCGTCGTGTTCGTCGACTGCTGGACGTCGTACGGAGGCTCGCAGTTCATCGACTCGCCGCGACCGGCCGCTACCACGAGTACCTCTGTGAGGAGGTCGTGCCGTTCGTCGACGGCCGCTACCGGACACTCGCCGAGGGCGGGCACCGCGGCATCACCGGCAAGTCGAGCGGCGGCTACGGCGCGATGGTCACGCCGATGCTGCGGCCGGATCTCTTCGGCGGCCTCGCGACCCATTCCGGCGACGCGCTCTTCGAGCTCTGCTACCTGCCGGAGTTCCGCGACGTGGCGCGCGCGCTCCGCGACGAGTACGACGGCTCCTACGAGCGGTTCTGGGAGGACTTCCGCTCACGGCCCGCGTTCTCGAAGGCCGCCGACCCCATGCTCATCAACACGTACGGAATGGCCGCCTGCTACTCGGCGAACGAGGACGGCTCGATCGACCTCCCGTTCGACCCGGCGACGGGGATGCTGCACGACGAGGTCTGGCAGCGCTGGCTCGCGTGGGATCCCGTGCGCATGGTGAGGCGGCATGCCGAAGCGCTCCGCAGCCTGCGCGCGATCTACATCGACGCGGGCACGCGCGACGAGTATTTCCTCGACCTCGGCGCCGAGGCCTTCCGGCGCGAGCTCGAGGCGATCGGGATCACCGACGTCTTCTGCGAGCTCTTCGACGCGAAGCACGGCGGCATCGAGTACCGCTATCCGGGCGCGATCCGCTACCTGAGCGAGCGGCTGCAGTAGGCCCCGCGCCTCCGGCGTGCACGAGCTCACGAAGCAGCAGGCCCGCCGGATCGCGGTACGCGCCCAGCTGCTCGACGCCGCCAGGCCGGCTGATCTGCTCGAGACGGTGCAGCGGCTGACGCTGCTCCAGATCGACCCGACGGCCGCCGTCGCGCCGAGCGCCGACCTCGTGGCCTGGAGCCGCCTCGGCTCGTCGTACCGGCCGGCACACCTGAAGCAGGCGCTCGAGCAGGACCGGACGCTGTTCGAGTTCAACGCGCTCATCCGGCCGATGAGCGACCTCGGCCTCTACCTGGCCGCTGCCGACGCACGGCGAGGCCACGAGTCGATCCGAGCCTGGCTGCGCGACAACGACCGCTTCCGGCGGGACGTCCTCGACCTGCTCGAGCGCTCGGGGCCGCTCGTGTCCCGCGACATCCCGGACACGTGCGTCGTCCCGTGGGCCTCGACCGGCTGGACGAACAACCGCAACGTCACGCAGATGCTGGAGTTCCTGCAGGCCCGCGGCCAGGTGGCGATCGCCGGGCGCGTCGGACGGGAGCGGCTGTGGGATCTCCCGGGGCGCGTCTACCCGGCCGAGATCGACGTGCCGCCGGTCGAGGAAGCCGAGCGGAGAAAGGACGAGCGGCGCGTCGCCTCGCTCGGCATCGCGCGGGCGAAGGCGCGGAAGATGCCGATGGAGCCGGTGCACGTCGGCGACGCCGGCGAGCCGGCGGTGATCGAGGGCGTCGAGGGCGAGTGGCGCGTCGATCCCGCCTACCTCGACGACGGCTTCGAGGGACGGACGGCGCTGCTCTCCCCGTTCGACCGGCTCGTCCACGACCGGGTGCGCGCCCGGGAGCTGTTCGACTTCGAGTACACGCTCGAGATGTACAAGCCGGCCGCAGAGCGCCGCTGGGGGTACTTCGCGCTCCCGATCCTCCACGGCGACCGGCTGGTCGGAAAGCTCGACGCCGTCGCCGACCGCAAGGCATCCGTGCTGCGCGTCAACGCGATCCACGAGGACGTCCGCTTCACCCGCACGGTGACGCGGGCCGTGCAGGACGAGCTCGAGGATCTGGCCGCGTGGCTCGGGCTCGAGCTCGAAACATCCTGACGCCGGCGATAGCCTCTGGCGTTCCTGGACAACGGCGACGTCACGGGAGGTGGCGGTGAGCGCGTACGCGGTAGCCCATCTGGACGAGATCGAGGAGATCGACGACGGCCGCTGCCCGTGGCACCCGGTGCGGCACCACTTCGGGATCACGGCCTTCGGCGTCAACGCGTGGACCGGCCGCAACGCCGGCGACCGGATCCTGAACGAGCACGACGAGTCCGAAGCCGGGGACTCGCAGGAGGAGCTGTACCTCGTCCAGCGGGGCCGGGCGAGGTTCGAGCTCGACGGCGAGCGCGTGGACGCTCCCGCGGGCACGTTCGTCTTCGCCGCCCCCGGCGTCGAGCGGACGGCCTTCGCCGAGGAGCCGGACACGACGATCATCGCGGTCGGCGCCACGCCGGGCAGGGCGTACGAGCCGACGGGCTACGAGATCTGGGCGCCGCTTCGCTCCCTCTACGACGCGGGAGAGTACGCCGCGGTCGCCGACCGGCTGCGCGAGGCGGCCGACGCACATCCCGAGTACCCCGACCTGCTCTACAACGCGGCCTGCTGCGAGAGCCTCGCCGGCCGGACCGCGGCGGCCGTGGAACAGCTCCGCCGGGCGATCGAGCGCTCGGAGCGCTACCGCGAGCTCGCCGCCGGCGACAGCGACCTCGACCCGATCCGCGAGGAGCCGGCCTTCAAGGAGCTGATCGGCTAGAGGCGCCGGAGCGAGCCGAAGAGCCCCCGCTTGCCCGCGCCGGCTCCCTTGTCCTTCTCGGGCGCGAGCGACTCCAGCGGCTCCGAGACGGGCTCCTCGTACGGTTCCAGCTTGGCGGCGTCGTCGGCGTGGAGGTCGAGCACGACCTCGCCCTGGTAGATCGCCGCGACGTTCTCGGCGGGGACGTAGCGCGTGCGGGTGAGAACGGTGCCGCCGTCGCCGACGGTGAGGCCGTCGAAGATGTCGGCGTTCAGGTCGCCGGTGACCTGGTCGACCCGGCCGATCTCGTTGCCGTCGGCGTCGAGGACGCCCCAGCCGCGCTCGATCACGCGCCAGGCGACGGGGTCGCCGGTCACGCGCTCGCCTCCCGCGGCAAGCCGACCGGGCAGGCGACGCCGGTGCCGCCGAGCCCGCAGTAGCCGTTCGGATTCTTGGCGAGGTACTGCTGGTGATACGGCTCTGCGTAGTAGAAGGGCCCTGCCTCGGCGATCTCCGTCGTGACGGCGCCGTAGCCGGCGCGGGCCAGCTCGGCCTGGAAGGCGTCGCGCGACGCCTCGGCGGCCGCCCGCTGCGCCTCGCTCCCCCAGTAGACGGCCGAGCGGTACTGCGTGCCGGCGTCGTTCCCCTGCCGCATCCCCTGGGTGGGGTCGTGGTTCTCCCAGAAGAGGCGCAGGACGCCCTCGAGCGGCAGGACGGCCGGGTCGAAGACGACGAGCACGGCCTCGGTGTGGCCGGTGCGGCCGGTGCAGACCTCCTCGTACGTCGGGTTCGGCGTGTAGCCGCCCGCGTAGCCCACGGCCGTCGTGTGCACGCCGTCCGCCCGCCAGAAGACGCGCTCGGCGCCCCAGAAACAGCCCATCCCGACGACGAGCTGCTCCGTCCCTTCCGGAAACGGCGGCACGAGCGGCGTCCCGAGCACGTCGTGCCGCTCGGGGACGCGCATCGCCTCGTCGCGGCCCGGCAGCGCCTCCTCCGGCGTGACCTGCTCGGCCTTCTTCGCGAAGAGGAACATGGCCTCAGGTTACGTGCTGCCCTCCCCCTGACCGAGCTCATCGGCCGCCGACCCTTCGAGCTCCCGCTCGGCCCGCTCCCGCAGCTCGCCCTCCTTGCGCCGCGTCCAGACGACGAAGACGAGGACGGCGACGGTCGCCGCGACTCCGAGCGCGATGTCGATCGTCGTGTTCAGCTTCTGCAGGGAGGAGCCGAACACGTAGTACGCGACACCGTAGATCGTCGCCCACACGACCCCGCCCGCCGCGTTGAAGACGAGGAAGCGCGGCCAGGCCATCCGGTTCGTGCCCGCGAGGAACGCGGCGTACGTGCGAAGGATCGAGACGAAGCGGCCCCAGAAGACGACCTTGCCGCCGTGGCGGCGGAAGAGCCAGATCCCGATCTTGAGCCGGGCCTCGTCGAGGTGGAGCTTCTCGCCGTAGCGGAGGAGGAGCCGCGCGCCCCCGTAGCGGCCGATCGAGAAGCCGATGTTGTCCCCGACGATCGCGCCCACGGCGGCGAGCACGATCACCCACCAGATCTCGAGCCTGTGCGTCGAGCCCGCGTAGAGCGCCGCTCCGATGAGCGCCGTCTCCCCCGGAACGGGGATGCCGAGGCTCTCGACCATCACGAGCACGAAGACGACGACGTAGCCGTACGACGACAGCCAGCCGTCGATGGTGTGCGTAGAGAGGAAGAAGGCGACGGGCACGAGACAATCCTCACCGAAAGTTCACCCCGGCACGCTACGGTGCATCTCCGTGATCGAGGCGCGCGGCCTGACCAAGGACTACGGCTCCAAGCGCGCCGTCGACGGGCTGAGCTTCACCGTGCAGCCGGGAGTCGTGACCGGCTTCCTAGGCCCCAACGGCTCGGGCAAGTCCACGACGATGCGGCTGATCCTCGGCCTCGACGCACCCACGGGCGGCGACGTGACGGTCAACGGTCGCCACTACCGCGAGCACGCGGCGCCGCTGCACGAGGTGGGCGCGCTACTCGAGGCGCGCTCCGTCCACACGGGCCGTTCCGCGTACAACCACCTGCTCGCCCTCGCGCAGACGCACGGGATCCCGAAGCCCCGCGTCGCCGATCTCATCGACCTCGTCGGCCTGCACGAGGTCGCGCGCAAGCGCGCCGGCCAGTTCTCGCTCGGCATGGGCCAGCGGCTCGGCATCGCCGCCGCTCTGCTCGGCGACCCGAAGACGGTGATGCTCGACGAGCCGGGGAACGGTCTCGACCCGGAGGGAATCCACTGGATCCGCAACCTCCTCAAGGGGCTCGCCGCCGAGGGGCGGACGGTCTTCGTCTCCTCGCACCTGATGAGCGAGATGGCGCTCACCGCCGACCATCTGATCGTGATCGGCCGGGGCAAGCTGATCGCCGACACGAGCGTCGACGACTTCGTCGCCCTCGCCTCGCAGAAGGTCGTGGTCGTCCGCTCCCCCGAGCTCGAGGAGCTTCGCGCGGCGCTCGCCGGCCCGGACGTGACGTTCGTCGAGGCGGAGCGCGGCGCGCTCGAGGTGCACGGGCTGACGGCGGAGCAGGTCGGAGACACGGCCGCGGCGGCCGGCATCGCGCTCCACGAGCTGACCCCGCAGCAGGCGTCGCTCGAGGAGGCGTTCATGAACCTCACGCGCGACGAGCTCGAGTTCGCGGCCGCGACGGAGGAGGTGGCCGCCTGAGCGCGCTCTCCCCCACCGCTCGCCTGCCGCGCCTCGACGCGGCCGGCCGCATCACCTTCCCGGGCGTTCTCCTGGCGGAGTGGACGAAGCTCCGCTCGGTGCGCTCGACGGCCTGGTCGCTCGGCGCCGGAATCTTCCTCACCATCGCCTTCCCGGTCATCTTCGCGTTCGTCACCTCCTCTCACTGGGGATCGATGTCCCCGCAGGAGCGCGCCAGCCGGCATCCGCTCGACATCGCGCTCGCCGGCGTCAACGTCGCGCAGCTCGCGATCGCCGTCCTCGGCGTGCTCGTGATCACCGCCGAGTACTCGACCGGCTCGATCCGCTCCACCTTCACGGCCGTGCCCAAGCGGCTGCCCGTGCTCTGGGGGAAGTTGCTCGACTACGCCGCCATCTCGCTCGTGTTGACGGTGCCGGCCGTGCTCATCAGCTTCTTCGCGAGCCAGGCCATCCTCGCCCGCCATGACATCCTCCAGGTCTCGTTCAACCACCCCGGCATCGCCCGCTCGGTGCTCTTCGGCGCCGTCTACGTGATGATGGTCGGCATCTTCGCCCTCGCCATCGGCGCGATCGTGCGCAACACCGCAGGCGGGATCGCGACCTTCGCCGGCATCTTCTTCGTCCTGCCGCCGCTGATGTTCACGCTGCCCCAGAGCTGGAACAACGCCATCAGCCAGTACCTGCCCAGCGAGGCCGGACGCCAGATCTTCTCCCTCCAGCACGGCGCCCACACACTCACCCCCCTCGCCGGCGGCCTCGTCTTCGCCGGCTACTGCGCCGCCGCCATCGCGATCGCGGCCGTGCTGCTCGTGCGCCGCGACGCCTAGCCCGAGCTAGGCGACGGTCTCGGCCGGCGTCGCGGTCTGCGTGGCCGACGCACGCTCGAGCCACGGTTGCGCCCGCAGGCGCTCGAACGTCTCGCGCGCCTCTGCGAGCAGCGGATCGGCGTCTTCCGAGCGTCCGCGAGCCGTCAGCCATTCGGCGTGCTCCAGCTGGACGACGGCGAGATAGAAGGGAAGCTCGAGGGAGCGGAGGCCGGCAGCGGCAGCCGTGAACTCGCTGTCGGCGCCGGGGTCGTCGCCGGCGAGGCGGGCACGGAAGCGGTGGGCGAGGGCGTCGAGGAACGGCGGTCGCAGACCGGCCGGGAGCTCGTCCACGACGGTGAGGAGCTCCTCGGCCTTCGCGCGGTCGCCGAGCTCCAGTGCGGCCTCGAGCGCGTGGAGAAAGCCGAGCTTCGCGTTCTGGGCTGCCATGCCGAGCACGCTCCGTGCCGCGAAGGCTTCCTCGGCGAGCGCCAGCGCCTTCGCCGCGTCCCCTTCGGCGAGCCGGACGGCGGCGTTCGCGGCCTGGTAGCAGCTGTTCGCCTGGACGACCGGTGAACGCCCGACCTCGTCGAAGCGCGAGAGCAGCTGCCGGGCCGACGCGAGCTCCCCCCGGTGCAGATGCGCCTCGAGCACCCCCGAGAGCGGACTCAGAAGGTCCACCTGGCGGCCGACCTGCTCTTCGGGAATCTCGGCGAGGCGCGCACTCGCGTCGTCCCAGCGGCCGAGCATCGTGAGCGCGTAGCCGAGCTCGCTGAGCGAGAACCATTCCGAGCTCCGCACGCCGACCCGTCGCGCCAGCTCGAGTCCCTGCTCGAGGTGTAGCAAGGCTTCGCCGTAGCGGTCTCTGCCGAATGCATGGTCGGCGAGGTTCACGCGGCACGTCGTGGCCAGCCGATGGATGTCGTTCGCGCTCGAGACGTCGAGTGCGAGCTGGAACAGTCCGCGCGCCTCCTTCGGGCGCCGCCCCTGCAGGAGGAACGCTCTGCCGACCCACGCACGCGCGAGGTTCTCCGGGTCGTCGATGGCCTCGGCGACGTCGAGTGCCCGCTCGCTGAGCTCCGCGGCGCGATCGATGTTCCCGACGAACCACTGCGCCTGCACGAGACGGTTCAGGAGGAGGGCGAGATCGGCGTCGGGCTCGTCGCCGGCGATCACGGTGTACGCGCGCTCCATGCGCTCGATTGCCTGCTCCTCGCGACCCAGTTGCGCATCACAGACGGCGAGCCAGCTCGAAGCGCGTGCCGACGCATGCGTGTCGCCCAGCTCTTCGTACAGGCCCATCGCGCGCTCGAACACGGCGGCGGCATCCTCGTACGCCGCCGACACGACACCCATGTCCCCGGCCCGGATCAACGCGCCCGCCTCGGCGGCGGCCTCGCTGCTGAGCGCAGCCGCCTCCTCGAAGTAACGCCTCGCCTCGCCGGCCGCTCCGAGCGAGGCGGCACGCTCGCCCGCACGCAGGAGCGACGCGTGGGCCTGGCGACGCAGCGGCTCGCCGTCGGGGGCGTCGGGGTCGAGCCGGTACGCGTCGAGCAGGTGGGAGGCGACCACCTCCGCGACCTCCTCCTCGCCGAGGGTCGCGGTGAGGTGCTCGGCGGCGGCGAGATGCTTCTCGCGCCGCTCGCGCTTGGGCAGCGTCTCGTAGGCGACGTGGCGAAGCAGGTCCTGCAGGAAGCTGTACTGGCCCTGCTCCGGCGAGCGAGGATCCGACTGCAGACCGAGCACCTCGCGACGCACCAGGCCGCCGAGCAGCTCGTCGAGCTGCTCGCGCTCGAGGCCGCTCAGAGCGGCGAGCGCCTGCGGCGCGAACGTCTTGCCCAGCACGGCCGCGTCGCCGAGCAGGCGCCGTTCCTCCGGGGAGAGACCGTCGAGGCGAGCCGCGATCAGCGCGTGCAGCGTCTCCGGCACTTCGAGCGTCTCGATCTCGCCCACGACCTTGTAGACGGAGCCCTCCTCGACGAGAAGGCCACGGTCGAGCAGCATCCGCACCGTCTCGACCGCGTATAACGGGACGCCTTCCGCGCGGGCGAGGATCTGCTGCCGCAGCTGCGCCGGCAGGCCGGGCACCAACCCGACGAGCAGCTCCTGCATCGCCTGCTCCGAGAGCGGCTCGAGGTACATGGAGGTGAAGTTGCGGTGGCCTGCGCCCCAGGTCGGCCGCTTCTCCAGCAACTCCGGCCGCGCCAACGTGACCACGAACAGCGGCTTGTCCCGCGACCACTCCAGCAGGTACTCGACGAAGTCGAGCAGCGAGCTGTCAGCCCACTGCATGTCCTCGAACGCCAGCACCGTCGGATAGGCATCGGCCAGCCGCTCGAAGAACAGCCGCCAGGCCGCGAACAGATCCTGCCGGTCCTGTGACGCCCCCTCACCGAGCGCCAGCAACTGCGCCAACCTCGACTCCACGAAACGACGCTCCTCCGCGTCGAGGATGTGCTCGTCGAGGGCGGCGTTCAGCTTGGCGAGCGCCCCCTCCTGTGGGTCGTCCTCGGCGATCCGGCAGCGCATCCTGACCATGTCCGCCAAGGCCCAGTAGGTGACGCCCTCCCCATAGGCGAGACAGCGGCCGCGATGCCAGTAGATGGTCTGGGCGATCCCGTCGAAGTACTTGTAGAACTCCCACGCCAGCCTGGATTTCCCGATCCCGGCGATGCCCGTCACCGAGACGAGCTGCGCCCGCCCCTCATCCGCGCAGACGTGGAACAGATCCTTGATCTGCCGCAACTCGCGGTCGCGGCCCACGAACGGCGCCTCCAGGCCCTCCGACTTCAACGACCCACCCAGACCCGAGACGACACGCAACGCCCGCCACAGCGGCGTCTCGCCCTCCTTGCCCTTCAGCTGGAACGACCCCGCCGGCTCGAACACCACCGTCCCCTCCGACGCCCGCCGCGTGCCCTCACCCACGAACACCGACCCCGCCTCAGCCGCCGACTGCACCCGCGACGCCGTGTTCACGAGATCCCCGGCCACCATCCCCTCGCCTGCGGCGGCAAGACTGACCGCAGCCTCCCCGGTCATCACCCCGGCCCGCGCCCGCAACCCCGGCGCACCGACCTCGTCCCCCAGCGCCGACACCGCAGCCACCAGATCCAACGCCGTCCTGACCGCCCGCTCCGCGTCGTCCTCGGTCGCCACCGGCGTCCCCCACACCGCCATCACCGCATCACCGATGAACTTCTCCACCGTCCCCCCGTACAACTCGATCAACCGCCGGCACGTGTCGAAATACCGCGACAGCAGCTCCCGCACCTCCTCCGCGTCACGCGACTCCGACAGCGACGTGAACCCCACGAGATCCGCGAACAGCACCGACACCAACCGCCGCTCCGCCGTAGGCGTCTCGACCACCGACGCGGCGGGAGGAGCAGGGGTCGGCGCCGCGCCCGCCAGCGGCGCGCCGCATTCGTCACAGAACTTTGCCCCTGCCTCGTTAGGGGCACCGCAAGCGGGGCAGGACAGTGCGAGCGTGACGCCGCACTCGTTGCAGAACTTGGCGCCCTCACGGTTCTCGGCGCCGCAGCTTGCACACGCAGCCATGGCGGAAGCCTAGATCCGGAGCCGAGGCAGCAGCAACGTGCAGACGGGTGCTCCTGCGACCATGGAGGCGTGCCGGACGAGAGCCGCACCACCCGCATCCTCTTGAGCACCGCCGCCATGAGCTCGGCTGCGGCGAGCGCCTTCGCCCGGCGGCTGACGCACATCCTCGGAGGCGCCGAGCGGACGCGGGTGATCGTCCTCCTCGCGTGCGTCCTCGGTCTCGCCGGTGCGGACACGGCGACGGTCGGCGCCTCGGCGACCGCGCTGCGGCAGGGCCTCAACATCACGAACACGGACATCGGACTGCTCGTGACGGTGACCTCGCTCGTCGGCGCGATCGCGACGCTCCCGTTCGGCGTGCTCGCCGACCGCGTGCGCCGGACGACGACGCTCGGTCTCGTGATCATCCTCTGGGGCGCGGCGATGCTCTGGAGCTCGGCGGTGCCGAACTTCCACGAGCTGCTCGTCGCCCGGCTCTTCCTCGGCGCGGTCGTCGCCGCGGCGGGACCGCTCGTCGCCTCGCTCGTCGGCGACTGGTTCGCGGCGGCCGAGCGCGGACGGATCTACGGCTTCATCCTCGCCGGCGAGCTCCTCGGCGCAGGCTTCGGCTTTGCGGTCACCGGGGACATCGCGGCGCTCTCGTGGCGCGCGGCATTCGTGATCCTCTCCCTGCCGGCGTTCGCGCTCGGGTGGTTCGTCCTGCGGCTGCGCGAGCCGGCCCGGGGCGGGCAGGACGTGCTCGTGCACGAGACCGAGCCGCTGCCCGACGGGGCGGACGAGCCCCACGAGACGGCTGCGCAAGTGCTCGCCCGTGAGCACGGGATCGAGCCCGACCCTGCCCTCGTCACGGGCCGCGACCTCCGGCGTGCCTCGCTGCTGCAGGCCGCGCGCTACGTGCTGCGGGTGCGTACGAACCTGTTCCTGATCGCCGCGAGCGCGTGCGGCTACTACTTCCTCGCCGGCATCGAGACCTTCGGCTCGGAGTTCGCGAAGAGGCAGTACGGGATCGACCAGGGTCTCGCCAACCTGCTCCTGCTCGGGATCGGCGGCGGCGCGATTGCGGGTGTCCTCGCAGGCGGCGCGATCGGCGACGCCCTGCTTCGCCGCGGCCGGCTGAACGGCAGGATCTGGACCGCGGTCATCGGCGCGGTCGGCACCACGCTCCTCTTTCTCCCCGCGCTCCTCACGCGCAGCGCCTTCACGGCGCTGCCGTACCTCGTCGGCGCGGTTCTCCTGCTCACGCTCCAGAATCCGTCGCTCGCGGCGGCGCAACTCGACATCATGCCGCCGTCCCTCTGGGGCCGGGCGGAGTCGGTGCGGACGCTGCTCCGCTCCTTCGCCATGGCGCTCGCACCGCTCCTCTTCGGCGCCGTCTCGGACAACGTCTTCGGGGGCGGACGGTCGGGATTGCAGTGGACGTTCGTCGTGATGCTCGTGCCGCTCGCCGCGAGCGCCTGGCTCCTCTTCAAGGCCCGCGTCACGTACCCGCGCGACGTGGCAACAGCCGCCGCAGTCGCCTCCGCCGAGCGATACGCTCGCGCGGATCAGACGCGCGGGCCCGTAGCTCAGCGGTCAGAGCAGCGGACTCATAATCCGTAGGTCCCTGGTTCGAATCCAGGCGGGCCCATCAAGTCCCTTTCAGCCAGGCGAAAACCGCATGGTTGAGCGGGACACGCGTGTCGTACATGCCGCGAATGCGCAGAGCGTGCCCCCCCTCGGTGCCCCCCTCGGATCTTGCCCCTCCTGAGAACAGGCTCTACGCCCGTTGCTAGCCGAGGAATGACGAGTAGTCGAGCTCGCGCCCGTCCGAGAGAACGTGCGTGTAGGTGTCGGCCGTGAGACTGAGCTTGCGCTGCCCGACGAAGCGGGCGATCTCGGCCCAGGTCCGCCCCTGCCGGTGCAGGAGCGAGATCCGGCGGTGACGCAGATCGTGCGGAGAGAAGACGGGAACGCCGGCCGCCTTGCAAGCCCGGGCGATGGCAACCCGAAGCCGATCGGCGCCGACGCCGGCGAACAGCGGCGCCTCCGGGTCGCGATCCTCGCGTGGCGGCAGCGTCGACTCGATCGCCTCGGCGAGCCCGTCCGGAAGGTCGACCCATAGCGCTGCCCGCGTCTTCGTCGTCGACGCCCTCAGGCGCACGCGCCGCCGCGGCTCGTCGTAGTCACCGATACGGACGCCCTCGACGGACCCGAGCCGCGCGCCAGACCAGTCGAGCCAGAGGAGCGGCAGCCGGTACGGATGCGGAAGAAGCCGCATGACGGCCTCCACGTGCTCGGCGGTCGGCGGCTCGAGCTCGACCGGCTCCTCGTGCGGCAGCCGCACCCGCTTGTCCCGTGCGGGATTCGGCTCGATCCCGTTCTCCTCGAGCACGGCTGCCAGGTACTTGACGCTCTTACGGATCGTCTCGCGCTTGCGACCGGTCCGCGCGAGCTCGCGGACCAGCTCGTTCACGTCATCGACTCGCAGAGCGTCAATGCTCCGATCGCCGAGCACCGAGACGACGCGGCCCAGAGCTACCCGGTGCAGGACACGCGTTCCCTCGGCGACGTCGACTCGCGCCGCCCGCCACCGCTCGCAAGCCTCCTCGACAGTCGGAGCCGAGACCGTTGCGGTTTCGAGTCCCGTGGGGTCAGGCACGCGTGAAGCGGCAAGCTCGCCGGCGACCCAGGCGAGGCGAAGCAGGGCCTCCCGCTTCGTCTTGAAGGAGCCGGCATAGTGCTTTGCGCTCTCCCGACCACCGAGTCGATACCTGACTCGGTAGCGGTTCGTACCGGCCGTCGTCTCCCGTCGCTCCAGCCAGACGCTAGGCACGACAGGAACGTACCCGGTCGTCACGGTAGGTGCACCGCTCGACGAGATCGAGGTAGTGGTCGGCACGGATCATCGGTCGGGAGTAGCCCGGCAGCGCGACCACGGGAAGCGCGCGGAAGACGGCGTCGATCGCGCGTCGCTCGAGGCCGAGCTCGCGCAGGTGGGATCTGTTGAGGAGCGCCCCGGGTGTTCTGAGGAGCTCCTTGGCGGGTGGACAACGACGAGCCGGGGGCGCGGGTTGGTCTCGCTTCGGCGGCCGCGTCCGTGCAGCGGGCTTCGGTTTGCGTTCGAGGTCGAGCCGGAGCTGCTGCGCGTCAGCCTTCCGCGCCATGGCAGAGAGAGTAACAGATATGTCACGGATGCGCGGAACGCACCAGACGCGTACGATGCGTGCGTGACCAGTGGGACGTTGATCCGGCAGGCGCGGACGCGCGCGGGGCTCTCGCAGGGAGACCTGTCGCAGCGGAGCGGTAAGGATCGGGCGCAGATTGCGCGCTGGGAGCGGGACTCAGTGACGCCGAGCCTCGAAACCCTCCGGGAGTTGTTGCGGGCCTGCGGCTTCGACCTCGATCTTGCCCTGGTGCCCTATCGCGGTCCGGACGCGCAGCTCGACAAGCGGCTGGAGAAGTCGCTCGAGCGGACGCCGCAGGAGCGCTTGCAGGCGATGCTCCGGAGTCGGCGCTGATGGCCGGGGAGTTCGACCCCTACGCGCTGCTGCAGGCGCTGGAGCGGCAGCGGGTGACCTATGTGGTGATCGGTGGTCTCGGACGGGTGCTGCACGGCTCAGGCGAGGTGACGGACGGCCTGGACATCGTGCCCTCAACGCGGGAGGAGAACCTGCGCCGGCTCGGTCTCGCTTTGGAGGAGCTGAACGCGCGCCGGCCGGACGGGAAGCCGCCAGCCTTGGAGCGGGATCTCGTCGGCCGCGGGGTGCTCGAGCTCGAGACGGACGCGGGTGAGTTGAAGGTCGTGCCCGAGCCGGCCGGCACACGCGGCTACGACGACCTCAGGCGGCGGGCCGAGCGGCCGCCGCTCGGGCAGGGCTTGCGGCCCGCGGTCGCGTCCGTGGACGACCACGCGCGCATGCTGGCCGCCCTCGACCGCGAACAGGACCGAGAACCGCTCGCCGTCCTCCAGCGGCTGATCGAGTTGGAGCACGGCCTCCGCCGTAGCCCCGCCATCGACCTCTGACGGCTTGTCGGCAGGTGCCGGGCCGCTCTGCTCCGTACAGGAATAGCAGGCGAGACACAGATGCACCCAGGTGCAAAACAATCCCATCTATCCTGTACGCTTGTACGGCATGTCCCGCCGCCGCCAGCAACGCCGCGCCGACAAGACGCGCCGTCACCTGCAGCCGACTCGCCAGCCGGGGAGCCCGGGCGAGTCGTCAGCAGCCGCGTCGCCGCGGGTCGTCGTACGCGAGGCGACCCACGTCGAGCGGCTCGCCTACACGCGCAGCCAAGCAGCCCAGGCGCTCGGCATCAGCCTCTCGACGCTCCATCGCCTCCTCCCGTACATAGAGACGATCGAGATGCCCTGGGGCACAAGCCTGATCCCCATCGACGAGCTCGAGCGAGTCGCCGTAGAGCGGCGACGGGTCGCAGGACCTCGACTTCAGCCGGCGACGCGAGGACGGAAGCCTGTCGTCCCACCCGAAATCGCCAAGCGCATCCACCACGAGCGCTCCACCGGCAGGAGCCTCCGCCAGATCGCTGACGACCTCAATGCCAGGCGTATTCCCACTGCCCATGGCGGCAAGAGATGGTGGCCGTCAACGGTGCGTGGCGTCCTCCAGCGGGGCAGCGCGGCCGTCGACGGTGCGTGGCGTCCTCCAGCGGAGTAGCGCGAGCCAGACAGTAGCCCAGCCTCACACGCTACCCATCCGCCCGCCGGGGGCGAGGATGACGTCGCGACGTCCGGAATGAAGCTCTTGACGTAGACCGCTAGCGGTAGTGGAGCAACAACTGAACACCGAGGAGGCGCTGAAGACGTCCGACGAAGCTCTCCCGGAGTGAGCCGGCGCGGTCGACGAGCGGCCTCTGGGAATGCCCGCCGATTGCGAACTCGATCTGACTGCAGATCCATGCTGGCGTTGGCGGCACCTTCGCATCGACGAGCAAGGACCCGCGAGCGTTGTTGAAGGGGAGCGCAATGTCCGCGCCGGGCGCCAACGGACAGAGCAGGACGACGCCAGGCGGCGAGATCGGAAGCGCGTCAAACCACCGGACGATCTGCGCCACGTTTCCCGGGACTGTCACCTTCACGGAAACCTTCGGTGAGCGAACGACGATCTCGCGCACCCCGGAGGGCACCTTCTCTCTTCTCCGGGTCGACGCGAAGGTTGTCTGGATCTACCCGGGCTCGCCGCGCGATCAACGACCTCTGCCGCTGGCTCCGGCCCGGATCTGCGGAGCACGCCGCCGTACTCACGCGGCGGACCGGTGCGTCGCGTCCCAGGCGGCAGCACGAACTCCGACAGCAGTCCCTCCGCCGCACGAGTCGCCGCCCGCTCGCGATGCCCGGCGATCATCTGGACGTTCGGCCTCGCTCCTGCGCCGTCGGGCGGCCGCTGCGGCGCCTTCGCGGCAGCACCGCATGCGGTGAGGACGAGTCCGACAACGCTCACCCCGAGAAGCCGATGCTTCATTCCTCGCCGTTATACGTTGCCGGGCCACTCACTCGATGACCCCGGCGTGCGGGTCCCACGAGCGCTCGACCCGGATGACGCCGGCCTCGAGTTCGACGTCGCCGTCTTGGAGCGCCAGCAGCTCACCGAGCCGGAGCCCGGCATAGAACGCCGTTACCCCAGATGACGCGGTTCCCTTCGCGCACGGCGGCCATCAGCGCGGCCGCCTCCTTCGCGCCGCCGAGCTTTGGGAGGACGTGCGGGCGCGCGGCTGCGAACAGCGGGCGCCAACCGTCAGCCGTAGGTGTACAGTAGACCGATGCTCGCTCGGATTGAAGGGTACAGAGGGCCGCGTGGGACAAGCGGCCATCGGCGGGTTTTGGTCGTTCTTTTGACACTCACGTTGATGGCCGGGGCCTATCTTACGATCGGGGCCGCTGCCGCACTGGCATGTACAAATCCGGGGGTCTACTTCGACGGCATGGAACACTCTGAGACGCTTCAAGGAGCCCAGGCTTACATTTCCCGCTATGCACCTCGGTACTGCGTGACGAGTTCCGCGTGGGCGATGGTAGACAATACGGGAAACGGGAATGAGCTTGCCTTGCCCAAGTGGGCTGGCTCCGCTCCGCAGCTTGGAGCAGCTACGTCTACTACTTCTACGAGTTCGGGACCTCCTCGACGCTATATCCGCCAGTCCAGTTAGGAACCGTGCCGGGGGCCCACACTCTCCTGCAGGACAAGTTCGGCGTGTTTAAGCAGGCCAGTGGGTCGTGGACATTCAACATCAATACGGTGTCAAAGTTCTCGACGACACTGTCTTGGACTCCTAACCAAGGTGAGTGGTTCGCGGAGACGCACTCTTACACGGACCAAACGGCTGGTGATACAAGCCACGTCGTCGGTTTCACCACCGTTGCCCACTTGAATAGCGGTACGTGGCATCAGGACAGCCCGACATCCTCGTATGCGTATAACTCCTCGCCATACGGCAGCGGCGACTGGGGCTCTAACGGTTCGTTTGACGTATATGACGGGCGATATAACTCGGAGGGGTGACGTGCTTGCGCCTAGGCGAAACCAGAGTAGTGTTGGGTCGAGAGCCTCGCGGGCGGCTATCCTTGTCGTGGCCCTGCTGGGTGTGCTTGCGGCGGCAAGCTGGCAGGTGGGATGGCTCGGACTAGGAGGTGGCACCGCTCGCGCCGACGCTACACCGCTGCCGGTCGCCCAAGTGCCTTCGACTCTGCCGGCTGGCGGCGTAGAGGTCCAGAACCAGATAGTGCTGACACCGTGGGCGAGTGCACCGAGCGGAGCGATGTCTTTAGATCAGGCGATCACGGCGGCGCGTGTCTTCGCCGACGCCCAGTCCTTCCCCGCAACAGCTCTCGAGGCAGACGTGACCCTCCCGGGCTCGATTCCGCCGACTCCAAGCGCTGCCGGGTCGTACAGCCCAGTTAACAACGTGCCTGCGTGGGTGGTGACCTTCAGTTCGTCGACACCGATCAACGTCGGACAGGGTGGGCCTGGAGCGCCAGCCGTTTACGTGACTCATTACTCGGTAGCGGTTAATGCGGTGACGGGAACATTCGTGCTTGGGTTCTTCACGCCGTAAGCTAGTCGAAACTCGGAGGCGCGAACAGTTCACGTCCTTAGACTCTGTCAGTATGAGAGTTGCCAGCTGCGTGAGTGCTATTGCCATCGTTGCTCTCGTTGCGTCCTCTTGCGGGTCGGGAAAGACGACTCGGTATCATGCTGACGACGTAATAGGGATTGAGATGCAAGCCGTGCCCGAGACCAGCCCGACGTTGATAGAGGCGGCTACACCACGGGCGAAGCTGCCCTTGGGTGCGATTGCCCGGTTTCCGCTTTCCCGTGTACGGGGCACAATTCCGTCAGTTCTGCCGCTGAACTCCGCGCCGCAGTCCTGCACGGGCGGGGCGCTTATCACCGTCGTCTTGCGCCACCACCGGGTCGTGAAGTACGGACCGTGTACCTTCCCGGCTGAGATCAAAGCTCTGAAATCCGCGATGCAGAAAGCCGCCAAGCAGAGCCAGCGTTAGTCTCGGCCGACAGGCGCGCCGAGAGCGAGAGAGGAGTTCAGGCGCGACCTGCTCTATGAAATGGCGCTCCAACGCGGATGTTCCTGTGTTTCCACGCGTCGCAGCGAAACCTGCTCGTACCACGCCGAACACGCCATCTGCTTCCCGGAGGCGATCGAGGCCGTCTTCCCGCAGACGGTCGTGCAGACCTGCATCGTGCACCTGATCCGCCAGAGCCTGCGCTACGTCCCGCGCCGCAGCTACGACCAGGTCGTCAAAGACCTCAGACCGATCTACACCGCGGTCGACGCCGACGCTGCGATGGCCGCGCTCGAGGCGTTCGAAGAGAAGTGGCGCGCCAAGCTGCCCGTGATCCAGCTCCGCAAGGCGATCAAGACCAAGGGCAGCTTCCCCAGCAGAGGTTGTGAACGGTTGATGGGTCTATCCGGCCCTCCTTTGAGGCTGTGGGTCTTGCCGGACTTACGCCCAAAGGAGGGCTCGGATGTATCTGCACGCTGATGCCAAGCTCGGGCTGGCTGTCGACAAGTCTGGCAACTAGGCGAGGTCTGCACCGGGGTCTGCACGCGACGCGCTTCAGCGACCTCGATGTCACAAACGTCCCGCTTGGTTGAGCCAAATGGGGGATACAGTAGTTTGTGACCCAGAAAGGCGCATGCGGGATTGCGAGAGAACGGCCCGTGCGCGACCAGCGCACGGTCTTGGGGCTGACGGGTCGTTCCGCCACCCTCCGTACACTCTTCAAAGATGCCGCGCACCCGCACACAAGAGCTCGGGCCTGCTGCCCGTCCGGTCGCGGTGCCGGCCAACTTCGACGATCCAGCGCTGCCCAAGGCGCGGGGACGGGCGGAGCTGCCGCTGCACATTCGGTGGAGCCGCCCGCCGATCACGTACGACCTCGACGACCGTGCCGATCGCGCCCGCGTCTATGAGCAAGTGCTCCGCGAAGGGACCGCCGCCGACGTCCGCTTCTATGTCGATCCGGATTGGCTGGCCGAGCTGTTCGATGAGCTCGTCCTTCCACCGCCGGTACGGCGAGCTTGGGCCTGGTGGCTTCGTGAGCACCGCGGCTCGCGTTACCGTTCTCCCCATGAGTGAGTCGCTGCAGGTCACGATCGTCTACGAACGCGGCGAGGACGGCTGGATCGTCGCCTCGATCCCCGAGGTGCCCGGCGCCCTTAGCCAGGGACGTACGCGCAAGGAGGCGCGGGCGAACGTGGTCGACGCCCTTCTCGGAATCCTCGAGCTCCGCTTCGGAGGGCATCCCGATATCAGTGAGGGCATCGACAGCGAACCGCTTGAGCTCGTCATCGGCGAGTGAAGCGCCGCGACCTCGAGCGCCACCTGCGCGAGCACGGCGCCCGGCTCTTGCGGGAGGGCGGAAACCACAGCTTCTGGGGCTTCGACGCTGAACGCTCGACAGCCGTGCCCCGTCACCGCGAGATCGACTTCCGGCTCGTGCGCAAGATCTGCGCCGACCTCCAGATCCCGCCCCCGACCGGCTCGCGCTGACCCGGCCGCGTGTCCATTCGTGTCATACGCGCCCGCTTCTGCGCAGAGCGTGCCCTCCCCGGTGCCCCCACCGGCATGGGAAACATGCCTATTTGCAGGGATGTTCGAATCCAGGCGGGCCCACTATCGAAAGTCCTGCAAACGCGGGACTGTCGCTTCTCTCTGTTCTTGCGTGTCGTGCAGCATGCTCTCTGTCGGCAACGTAGAGGCCAACGCCGGCTCGCCCACGCTGTCTCGCGAGAGTCGCCGCTCGACCTGCGACACTCGTCCTCGTGCTCCCGACGCCACGACACTCTCCTCCCGCTCGGTCGCTGGGAGGTCGAGAACCACCGCCCACATCGACCCCAAAGGAGGGCGTATGCACAAGCGTCGATTGAGGAGACCGAGTCCGGCCCTCGTCATATCGGTGATTGCGCTGTTCGTCGCGCTCGGCGGGACGAGCTACGCCGCGATCAGCCTGCCGAAGAACAGCGTCGGCACGAAGCAGCTGAAGAACAACGCCGTCAGCACCAAGAAGATCAAGAACGGTGCGGTCACCGCCGCGAAGATCAACACCAAGGGACTTGTCGTCGGCAGCGCGAACGTCGCCGACGCGTCACTGACGCTCACCGACCTCGGCGGGCCCGGCAGCGCCGAGCAGACGCGCTCGGTCAGCACCGCCATCACCCTGGCGCCCGGGTGCATGAGCATGTCCCTAGGGCTCTTCAACCCCCCTGTCGGCCCAACGGGCGCGAGCGTGATAGGGGGCATGGTCATCGGCACGTTGACCGACGCGAACGGAAACGCTGCGGTCGACAACCAGGTAGCGGTAGCACCGGCGATGCTGATCGAGACCTCGCAGGGCGGCGCGATCGTCAACCTGATCGTCTGCAACGCCAGTTCCAACCCGGAGACGATCCCGGCCGGATCCGTGTTCCACTGGCGGGTGATCTACCCCTAGCCAACCCGACATCGCCTCTGCGGCCCGAGCGCCGGCGAAGACGTCGCGCTCTCGGGTCGCGGCGGTGACTTCAATCGAGGGCCCCAGCTGGTGTCAGCGCCTGGATCCGCTCGCAGTCGGAGCACCCTCGACACGTCCCCGGCGAGCTACTCCAGGAGGGCAACAGGTGGACAAACCGGGGCCGGGCACGGGTGTCGGCGTCGCAAGCGCTCCAAGATGGGGGCGGCCCCCCAATGCGCTCATTGCCCGGGCGCACGACAATGAGGGTGGCCACACGGAAAGGAACGAACCAATGTTCGAGACCATTGTCTGGGCGACCGACGGGTCCGAGCTGGCCGACCGAGCTCTCGAGCACGTGAAGGAGCTCGCACGCTTGCACGACTCGAAGATCGTCGCCGTGCATGGGAACGAGCTGGTCGGGCTGCTCTCCGGAGCCGCGCCCGCGCTCACCGACGAGCCCGAGCTACACGCCAGGATCGAACGGCAGGTCCGGGAGCTGGTCGGTGAGGGCTTCCGGGCCGAGCTCAAGGTGGAAAGCGGCCCCGGCGACGTGTCCGATCTCGTAGCGACCGCCGCCCGCGACATCGGCGCCGACGTGATCGTCGTCGGAACGCACGGCCGCGGAGGCTTCAAGGCCGCCATGCTCGGCAGCGTCGCGCTCGGCCTACTGCACTCGGCCTGCTGTCCGATCCTCGTGATCCCACCGGCACACGAATAGGGCACCCCGAGGCTGCGCCCAGGCAACTCCTTCGCGCTGCTTCTCGTACCGGGCGCCGAGTGCAGGATCCGCTGAGGGAAATTCATTCCCCCTTCCGGCGAGGGGACTGGATGGCGCAGAATGGCGGCGACGATGAAGGTCTTCCAGCACGAGAAGCAGCTGCGGACGGCCGGCGGCCTGACCGTCACCGACATCACGGACGACGTCCAGCGCGCCGTGCGGGAGAGCGGCGTCGTCGACGGGATCGCCTGCATCTACTCGCCGCACACGACGTGCTGCGTGCGCGTGAACGAGATGGAGGCGGGCTTCCTCGACGACTTCGGGCAGCTGCTGCGGCGGCTTGTCCCGCACGACTCCTATTACGCGCACGACGACTGGGACCGGCGCACCGAGAACATCTGCCCCGAGGACATGGATCAGGGCAACGGCCACTCCCACTGCATGGCGATGCTGCTCGGCACCGCCGGCGAGTCCGTGCCCGTCCGCGACGGGGAGCTCCAGCTCGGAACGTGGCAGCGCGTCCTCTTCATCGAGCTCGACCGCGAGCGCGACCGGCGCTGGCTCGTCCAGGTCGTCGGAACCTGACGGCAGAGCCCGCCGTCGCCGCGTAGGTCAGCCCGTGAAGCCGGCGTCGAAGCGGCGCGCCATCGACCGTGCGAGGTTCTGCACCGCGGAGGCCGAGACTCCGAAGGGAGAGGCGACGACCGCCCAGTCGACGTACGCCCCGCGCGAGAGGACGACAACCGCGCCGGCGATGGTCTGGCCGCCGGTACTGAGCTTGACGAGCTCGGCCTGTGCGCCGTCGCCGACGCCGGAGACATCGACCGGCGTCCCCGGCCCCTGGGACTGCGCAGCCGCCCCGACAGGGACGAGGGCGGCGTAGTACTCGGCCTCGAGACTCGCTCCCGGCGACGAAGACCTCCTGCTGGAGGTAGGCGAAGGATCCGGCCGGCGCAGCCGTGAGGTCGTATACCGAGATTGCGTTCTCGTCGATCGAGCTCTTCGGCGTCGAGTACGCGGAGGACCGGATCGTCGTGAAGCCGCCGAGGTCCTGTTTCGTGAGCACGAGCGCGTCCGGATGCGGCCCGCCGGCCGGCGGTCCCGGCTGCAACGCGGGCGGCAGCTTCACCGCCTTGCCGTGGAGTCGGCCCTTGAGAGCGAGCTGCAGCCGATGCCTGAGCTGGTGCGCGAGCTTCGGCGCGAGCCGCTTGGCCGCGGCGGCCGAGCCGGCGGAGACGGAGAGGTCGAGGAGGTACTTGCCGGCCCGGATCTGGGCGTCGAGCCCGTAGATCGGCTGCAGCCCCTGGACGCGCACCGTGCCGAGGTACGCCCAGTACGGGCCGCCCGCAGCCGCCAGCGAGACCTTGTGCAGCGAGACGCTGAGGCCGGAGGCCGGACAGCGACTGGATCTGCAGCGCTTCCTTGCGCCAGAAGGCGAGACCGTGCTTGGCATCCGTGCGCGTCCGGTACTTCTCGACCCCGGTCTGGACCTGGTGGACGCCTGCACCGCCGCCGAAGGGAGTGCCGTAGTCGAGCTGGTAGCCGGTGACGCGACCGAGGCCGTCGAGCTGGCCGGCGGTCACGCCGCCGAGCGAGTTGCTCGCCGCGTCGGCATTCGAGACCGTGCCCGAGTCGCGGGCGAGGGCGAGCGGACGGGCGCTCTTTCCGATCGCGGCCTTCTGCAGGGGGACGAGCGGAAGCTGCACCTGCCGGTGGGAGCGCGCGGCAGCGGCGGGCACGAGAGTCGCGGCGGCGATCAGCGCGACGAGCATCCCTTTCGGTCTGAAGATGCGCAAGCGAGAACCTCTAGTGGCCGTTGCTCGAGAAGTGCATGTAGTCCTTCGTCGAGCCGGACCAGGATCCGCCCCAGCCCCAGCCGATCGAGGCGAAGGCGCGGACGACGGCCGACGTCACCATCCCGCGCCGGTGCCGGGAGCGGTCGAGGTACGAGAGCGCGGTCTTGTCGCGCGTCATCCCACAGCCGACATACGGATTCTCGCGCGGGTCGAGGTCGACCGCCTCGCCGTAGGCGTGCATCGACCAGTTGTGCGTCGTGCTCGAGCTGCTGCACGGTGAGGCGGCGGCGTTGCGGCACTCGAAGGAGGCCGTGACGTCGCCGTTCTGGTCCGGGTGCGGTCCGTACATGGATTCGAACGACATCTTCCGGATCGGGAAGCGCATGCGGTACAGCGTGCGAAAGACCTTCAGCAGCGGCTGCGCGACGCGCTCGTTGACCACGATCTGACCGAGGTGCGTCCTGTGGTCGAAGCCGTAGTAGCGGACGGTGAGGAGGCGCACGTGCGCGAGCGACACCGGACAGCCGCGGTGCCACTCCCCCGCCGCCTTGACCTCCTGCTTCTCCTTCCACGTGAGCGGACGGATCGAGGCGTGCGCCGCCGCGGCGGAGACGGACATGGCCGCGGTCAGGGTGATCGTGGCGAAGGTCCTCACGAGCGGCCATGGTGCCAGCGATCCCGCCGGGCCGCGGACCCTCCCCCAGCTAGCCTCGCCCTCATGGGTGCAGAGCGCCGAGGCGCCTTCGTGGCGATGCTGGTCTGCATGCTCTGCTTCGGCGGAACGTGGCCGGCCGGCAAGGTGGCGGCGGCGCACGTCGAGCCGGCGGTCGTCGCCGTCCTCCGCTTCACGACGGCGTCGGCCTTGCTCTGGCTCTGGGCGCGAGCGTCGGGGAACCCGGTGCGGCGACCCGTGCGGAGCGACCTGCCGCTGCTGGCGATCCTCGGCTTCACCGTCGTGTTCGCCTACAACCTCTGCTTCCTCTACGGCGTCCGCCACGCGCCGGCCACCGACGGTGCCGTCCTCGTGCCGGGACTGATCCCGGCGATGACGACGCTGCTCGCCTGGCCCGTGCTCGGGGAGCGCCCGGCCGGGCGGGCGCTCGTCGGACTCGCAGTCGCGTTCGCCGGCGTCGTGATCGTGGCCGACCCGGCGGGGAGCGTCGGCTCGCGACGGCTGATCGGCGACGCCCTCTTCGTCGGCGCGGCGCTCGCCTGGGCCGGCTACACGATCGCCGGCCGGGAGGCGACGCGGCGGTTCGGCTCGGTGAGCGCGAACGTGTTCGCGACCGGGGTCGGCTCGCTCCTGCTCCTGCCCGTGACGTTCGTCGGGAGCGGCTGGAGCGGCCTCGGCTCGGCAACCGCCGGCGCCTGGGGGTCGATCGCATACCTCGCCGTCGCCGGGACAGTGCTCGCGTTCGTCCTCTTCTACGAAGGCGTCCGCGTGCTCGGGGCCCCGGCGGCCGCCTCGTTCGCGCTGCTCGTGCCGATCTTCGGCGTGCTCTCGTCGGTGCTCGTGCTCGGGGAGCGGCTGCGCCCGGGACTCGCGCTCGGCGGAGCGATCGTCCTCGCCGGGCTGTGGCTCGTGCAGACGCCGCGGCGGGTCGCAGCGGCCGCTACGAGCCCCGCCGAGTGACGACCGGGCCGTCCCGCGAGAGGTGGCCGCCGCCGTGCACTTGATGCCCAGCAGGCCGTGTGAGACGGTCCGCGGCGACACGCCGACGAGGAGGAGGCACAAGATGGCGAAGTATCTGATCCGGGCGTCGTACACCGCCGAAGGTGGGAAGGGGCTCCAGAGCGACGGCGGCACGGGCAGGCGAGACGCTGTTGCCAAGATGGCCGAAGGGCTCGGGGGAAGCCTCGAGAGCTTTTTCTTCGCGTTCGGCGAGACCGATGTCTACGTCGTGATGGACCTGCCGGACAATCAGTCCGCGGCGGCGGCATCGATCGCGGTCAGCGCTGCCGGCGGCGCGACGTCGGAAGTCGTCGTGCTCCTGACCCCGGAGGACATCGACGCGGCGGCGAAGATGTCGGTCGACTACCGGTCGCCCGGCAGCTGACGGGCCGCGGCGTCCGCTACATCCGCTCGATCATCGCCCGGCCGAACGCGGACGTGGAGATCTCGTTCGCGCCCTCCATCAGGCGCGCGAGGTCGTAGGTGACCTGCTTGTCGGAGATCGCCGCTCCGAGCGAGTCGATGATCAGGTCGGCCGCCTCGAGCCAGCCGAGGTGCCGGAGCATCATCTCGGCGGAGAGGATGAGCGAACCGGGGTTCACCTTGTCCTGGCCGGCGTACTTCGGCGCGGTGCCGTGCGTCGCCTCGAACATCGCCACCTCGTCGGAGAGGTTGCCGCCCGGTGCCATGCCGATCCCGCCGACCTGCGCCGCGAGCGCGTCGGAGATGTAGTCGCCGTTCAGGTTGAGGGTCGCGATCACGTCGTACTCGGCAGGCCGGGTCAGGATCTGCTGCAGGAACGCGTCCGCGATCACGTCCTTGATCGTGATCGTGCGCCCGTCATGGGGCATTGCGAGCCAGGGCCCGCCGTCGATGGGCGACGCGCCGAACTCGCGCTGCGCGAGCGCGTAGCCCCAGTCGCGGAAGCCGCCCTCCGTGAACTTCATGATGTTGCCCTTGTGGACGAAGGTGACCGAGTCGCGACCGTTCGCGATCGCGTACTCGAACGCCTTGCGGACGAGCCGTTCCGTCCCCTCGCGCGAGACCGGCTTGATCCCGATGCTCGACGTCTCGGGAAAGCGGATCTTGCGGACACCCATCTCGTTCTGGAGGAAGTCGATGAGCTTGCGGGCGTCGTCGGTCTCCGCCGCCCACTCGATGCCGGCGTAGATGTCCTCCGAGTTCTCGCGGAAGATGACCATGTCGGTCTTCGACGGATCCTTGAGCGGGCTCGGCACGCCCGGGAAGTGGCGGACCGGCCGCAGGCACACGTAGAGGTCGAGTTGTTGTCGCAGCGTCACGTTGAGGGAGCGGATCCCGCCCCCCACCGGCGTCGTCATCGGGCCCTTGATGGAGACGGCGTACTCGCGTGCCGCCTCGAGCGTCTCGTCCGGAAGCCATACGTCGCCGCCGTACAGCTGCGTCGCCTTCTCGCCGGCGTAGATCTCCATCCAGTGGATCCGCCGCGCTCCGGCGTACGCCTTCTCGACGGCGGCGTCGACGACCTCCCGCATGACGGGCGTGATGTCGACGCCGATCCCGTCTCCCTCGATGAACGGGATGATCGGGTTGGCGGGAGTCGGCTCGCCGGCAACGATGCGCGTGCCGTCGGCGGGGATCTCGATATGGGTCGCGACGCTCATTTTTCACCTACCGTGTGCTCGTGAGGACGACAAGCAAGCAGGCTACCGGGCCGGACGCCGCCGCCAGGATCGCCACCGTCCTCATCGAGGGGTTCGACAAGCATTACCGGCTCTTCCGCACGACGAGCGCACGCGCCGCCGAGCTCTTCGACCGCGGCGCCTGGGCGGAGCTGCAGCACGCGGTCCAGGACCGGATCCGCTTCTACGACCAGCGCGTGATCGAATGCCTCGAGCGGCTCCGGGCGACGTTCGACGTCGACGCGCTCACGGACGAGACCTGGCGCGACGCGAAGCTTCGCTACATCGGCCTGCTCATCGACCACAGCCAGCCCGAGCTCGCCGAGACCTTCTTCAACTCCGTCATCACGCGGATCCTCCAGCGCAGCTACTACGACAACGAGCTCGTCTTCGTCCGCGCCGCCGTCTCGACCGAGTACATCGAGTCGGACCCGCCGATCTACCGCAGCTACTACCCGCTCGTCGACGGCGAGCGCGAGTGCATCCTGCAGATGTTTCGCGACTTCGAGTGGCGGCGTCCCTTCGCCGACCTCGAGCAGGACGCCGACCTCGTCGTGGCCGCCGTCGCCGAGCGTCTGGGCGGTCGCTGGCAGCGCCTCGAGCCCAACTACCAGATCCAGGCTCTGAGCTCGGCCTTCTTCCGGAACAAGGCGGCGTACGTGCTCGGCAAGTTCGTCAACGGCCAGGAGGAGCTGCCCTTCGCGATCCCGATCCTCCACCGGGAGGACGGACTCCTGGAGGTGGACGCGGTCATGCTCGACCCGCAGCCCATCAACGCCCTCTTCTCGCGCTCGCGGGCCTACTTCATGGTCGACATGGAGGTGCCGTCGGGGTACGTCGACTTCCTCCACTCGATGGCGCCCGCGCGTTCGCGCTCCGAGCTGTACACGGTGGTCGGGCTCGGCAAGCAGGGCAAGACGCTGTTCTTCCGCGAGCTCCAGCAGCATCTCCAGCACTCCCGCGACGAGTTCGTCGAGGCGCCGGGCATCCGCGGTCAGGTCATGCTCGTCTTCACGCTGCCCTCGTACCCGTACGTGTTCAAGGTGATCCGGGACGTGTTCGGAGGCTCCAAGGACACGACCCGGGAAGCCGTGCGCGCGAAGTTCAGGATGGTGAAGCACGTCGATCGCGTCGGCCGTCTCGCCGACACGCTCGAGTTCGTCGATCTCGCACTCCCGCCCGACCGCTTCTCACCGGAGGTGCTCGCCCAGCTGCGAGAGCTCGCGCCGTCGATGCTCGTCGAAGGCGACCCGCTGCTCATCCGCCACTGCTACGCGGAGCGGAGGATGGTGCCGCTCGACCTCTATCTCGACTCCGCGACCCCGGGAGAGCTCGAAGAGGCGGTGGTCGAGTACGGCAACGCCATCCGCGACCTTGCTGCGACCAACATCTTCCCCGGCGACATGCTCTGGCGGAACTTCGGAGTCACGAGCTACGGCCGCGTCGTCTTCTACGACTACGACGAGATCGAGTACCTGAGCGACGTCAACTTCCGCCGCATCCCGCCCGCGCCCGACACCGAGGCCGAGTTCGCCGCGGAGCCGTGGTACACCGTCCTGCCGAACGACGTCTTCCCGGAGGAGTTCGCGACGTTCCTCCTCACCGACCCGCGCCTCCGCGACGCCTTCTCCCGGCACCATGCCGATCTGCTCGAGCCGGAGTTCTGGCAGGAGATGCAGCGGCAGGTCGAGCGCGGCGAGGTGATGGACAACTTCCCCTACCCCGAGTCGGTCCGCCTGCCCTAGCCGGCCCCGCGCCCCCCGCTCGATCGCGTCAGGAGCACGTCTCCGAGGGACCGCCGATCGCCCGCTTCGGTGACGTCGGAATCAGGGAGTTCCCTGATTGGGCCGGCCGCGGCGGCTTCTAGCGTCAGGCTCGATGAGAAGCGGTGGCGACGGGCCCGTCGGATCGCGCGTGGCGGGCGCCGGCTCTCCGGCGGCCCGGCTCGAAGGGCGTGCACGGCAGCGGCGGACGGCGGCGGCGAAGCGTCGGCGGCGGAAGTGGTGGATCCTCACCGCGGCAGCCGTGCTCGCAATCCTGTCGCCCGTCTTCTACTCGTACACCGACTGGATGCTGCAGCCCACGAGCATGGCGACGGGCGTGCGCAGCGTCGAATGGGTGAGGGAGCAGCCCGGCGGAGGCTGGCTCGTCAACCAGATCGAGCACGTCTACTACAGCTGGAAGGCGCCGAAGAAGGGCGGGCCGCAGCTGACCCAGCTGCCGAGTGTCGGCGTCGCCAAGACGAAGGCGGCGAAGCACGAGCAGCAGGCGAAGGAGAAGCCCTGGCCGCCGAACATCAAGCCCGTCTTCGCCCACCCCCTCCGGGGCGAGGGGGTCTGGAAGCCGACCGGCCCACCCATCGACGGCGGCCCGCCCGTCCTCGTCACCACGTTCCGCACCGAGCGCGCCTACCCGCGCATCGTCGCCTACGTCGCCTGGTTCGACCACACGCGCACCGCGACCGCGTTCTACCCGGGCCGCTACGAGCCGCCGAACGCGGCCGTGCGCGGACCCGCGATGGTCCCCTACAGCCAGCGCTGGCGGCTGCTCTCCACCTTCAACGCCGGCTTCACCTACGCCTACGGCTCGAACGGCTCGACCGACAACGGCCGCGTCAACGAGCCGCTCAGCGACCGCAACGGCACCCTCATCGGCTACAAGAACGGCCGCATCGCCATCCTGAGAGGGCGTGCCGGGCAATACGCGCGACGAAACGTCGCCTGGAGCCGCCAGAGCCTGCCCCCGATCGTCTGGAACGGCAAGGTCAACCCCAACCTCGACCTCAGCCTCAAATGGGGCGAGACCCTCGGCAACGCGGTCCGCGTCTGGCGCACCGGCGTCGGCGTCGATCGGCGCGGCAACCTCATCTTCGTCGCGGCTGACGCGCAGACCGTGATCACCATGGCGAGGGTCATGCAGCGCGCCGGTGCCGTTCGGGCGCTGCAGTTCGACATCAACCCCTACTGGCACACGCTCATCACCTACACCCACGACCAGGGCCTCCACCCGAAGCTGGTCGAGCCCCAGCCGAACCAGTCCGCCGGCCGCTACCTCGTCCCCGACGACCGCGACTTCTTCGCCGTCTACCGGCGGACGCCCGGACCGATCACCGTCCCGTTCAAGTAGTGACCGCGACGAGGGCGAGGTCGCTCGCGACGCCCGCGAGCGGCCGGGCGTCCCAGAACGCGACGAAGCGACCCGGCTTACTGCTGCTGGACCACGTCGACCGAGATCTCCACCGCAGGAACCGTTCCTCGGTTCTCGAGCCAGTGCATGGTGTTCCTGTCCTCGGGCCAGCCCACTCCCGGCCCGTAGTCCGTGGCGACTCCGTCGCGATGGTCGGTGATCGTGCCCTGCAGGATGTAGACGACGCCCGGTCTGCCCTTGTGGTCGTGCACCGGACCGAAGACGCCGCCGGGCTCGATCGTGACCATGCGCATTCGCAGCTCGCGCCCCGCCATACCCTCGATCTCAGGGCCGAGATCGACCGTTGCGAGTAGCTCCGTCTTGACACCTCTCGTCTCAGGTGCCGCCTGTTCGCTGCTCATTGCGCTCCCCTCTCCGTAGGACTGCTCGTCGGCGCCGCGTGCGGCGACACCGTAGGCGCCCGCCCGGGTGGGTGGTAGCGTCGGCGCCGGTGAGATGATCGACCGCCTCCGCACAATGCCGGCCGGGCGCCGCGCGAAGTGGGCGGTGCTGCTCGTCTGGCTTGCGGTTGCCGGCGGACTCGGGCAGTACCAGGCGAAGCTCCAGAACGCGGCGACAAACGACCCGGCGAGCTTCCTCCCTGCGAGCTCCGACTCGACGCGCGTGCTTCATCTTCTGCGCGACCGGTTCACGAACGGCCGCACGACGCCCGCCCTCCTCGTCTGGAGCCGCGGCGGTGCGCCGCTCACCCCCGCCGACCGGCGTGCCGCCGTCGCGGCCGTCGCGGCCATCCGCCGGCTGCGGCTGCCCCAGACGCTGCCGCCTTCGCCGCCGTCCTTCACGCGCGACACCGGCGTCGCAACGGTGGCGCTCACCGCCGACAACATCGACCGGATCCAGCCGGTCGTCGAGCGCATCCGAGCGGCCGTCGGACGCGACCGGCCGCCGGGCCTCGCCGCGTACGTGACAGGCCCGGCGGGGATCACCGTCGACGCGGTGAAGGTGTTCGGACAGATCGACGTGACACTGCTCGCCGCGACGAGCGTGCTCGTGCTCGTGCTGCTGCTCCTGATCTACCGCTCCCCCGTGGTCGCGCTCGTCCCGCTCGCCGTCGTCGCGGTCTCGTATGCGATCGCAGCGGGAGTCGTCTACCTGCTGATCGACTCGGCCGGCCTCGTCGTCAACGGCCAGACGACGGGGATCCTGATCATCCTCATGTTCGGCGCGGGCACCGACTACTGCCTGCTGATCGTCTCGCGCTACCGGGAGGAACTACGGCGGCACGACGACCGGCACGAGGCAATGGCGGTTGCTCTGCGACACACCTCGCCTGCCATCCTCTCGAGCGGCGCGACCGTCGTCGCGGCGATGCTCGTGCTGCTGCTCGCCGACCTGCGGACGTTCCGCTCTGCCGGGCCGGTGCTCGCGCTCGGCGTCGCCACGACCATGCTTGCAGGGCTGACGCTGCTCCCAGCCGTGCTGACCATCATCGGGCGCCGCGCGTTCTGGCCGTTCGTCCCGCGCACAGCCTCGCTCCCTGCGGGTTCTGCGGGGATCTGGCACCGGATCGCCGCACTCGTGGCACGGCGGCCGCTCGCCGTGCTCGGCGCAACCGTCGCCGCGCTCGCGCTCGCCGCCGTCGGAAACGCTGTCAACCTCCCCGGACTCTCGCTCGGCAGCGGCTTCCGCAGCTCGGTCGAGTCCGTCCAGGGGTTGAACGCGCTCGCGCGCTCGCTCCCCGCCGGCGAGGTCGCCCCGACCGACGTCGTCGCACCCGCCGCGCTTGCGCCCCGAACAGCGGCAGCGCTGCGACAGGTCGCCGGCGTCGCGTCCGTCCGTCGACTCGGCGCGAGCGACGACACGCAACTCGTCCATCTCCAGGTCACCCTCCAGGCCGACCCCTACAGCGACCAGGCGATCCGGCTGGTTCCCCGCCTGCGCGCCGCCGCCGCCGGAGCGCTCGTCGGCGGCCCGACCGCAGAGGAGGCCGACACGCGAACGACGACTCGGCACGACGAACGGCTGATCATGCCGTTGACGCTGCTGACCATCCTCGCGATCCTCTGCACGTTGCTACGCGCGTTCGTCGCGCCGCTCTACCTCGTCGCAAGCGTCGTGCTCTCGTTCGCCGCGACCATGGGACTGAGTTACGCCGCATTCGCCGCACTGTTCGACGCACCGGGCAGCGACGCAAGCCTGCCGCTCTTCGTCTTCCTCTTCGTCGTCGCCCTCGGCGTCGACTACAACATCTTCCTGATGACGCGCGTACGCGAGGAAGGTCGCCGCGTGGGCGCGCGCGCGGGCGTGCTCCAGGGACTCGAACGCACCGGCAGCGTGATCACGAGCGCCGGAATCATCCTCGCCGGCACGTTCGCGGTGCTGATGCTGCTCCCACTCGAGCAACTGTTCCAACTCGGCTTCGCCGTCGCGCTCGGCGTGCTCATCGACACGTTCATCGTGCGGACGCTGCTCGTGCCCGCAGCCGCCTACCTCGCCGGCCGCACCTCGTGGTGGCCGTCACGCCTCGCGTAGGCTCGGCCCGCCGGCCGTTGCTCGACAAAGCGCTGAGTCGACAGGTGCCCGGAGCGGAGCGCCTCGCCCCGCACGCGCGTTGCGAGCTCAGCCGCGACGCGAGACGACGGTGGTCGTGCCACTGGGCGCGACTCGGTACAGCCGTCCCGACGCGGCGGTGTCGATGACGTAGACAGACCCGTCGCCTCCGGCCGCGACGTCGTAGGGATCGGAGAACACGTGCTTCACCGACCCGAGCCGTCTTCCGTCGACCAGCAGGTGAATCACGCGATGCGTGCTCGCATCGACGATGTAGACGGTCCCGTCGGGCGCGATGTCGATCCCGCGCGGGGCTCCGAGATCGCCCCAGGTCTCGACCTGCCCCGTCTCGAGGTCGATTCGCTTCACCTGCTTGTGTCCGGTGTCGCTGACGAGGACCGCGCGAACGCGAACCGAGCCGAGCCGCACACGGACTCCGTCCGCCCGCGCGCCGAAGGTCCAGCGGCCCGCCGTCGGAAAGGCGACCCGCGCCCGGTAGCGCCCTTGCGACTGTGCCCGGGTCGCGAACGAACGGCTCGTGCGACCCCGGGCGATCCAGATCCTGACGTTCGCGTGCGGACGGGTCGCCCGCACGACGATCGCCACTGCGCGTCCGACCTCCGGCCGTCCAGGCCCGTGCGCGAGCGAGAGCCGCACGCCCGGCGCGGCGGCGGCAGAGGAGAGCACGGCCAGGCCCCCGGCGGCCACGACGACGAGGACATGTCTCCTCAGGCTTCCCATGCTCTTTGGGACGCCGCCTGCGATGATCCTGTTGCAAAGGTTTTTGCAATGGCCAAGCGCGACCCGACACGCGTCCAGATGTGGGCGATGGCCCACCCTCTCCGGTTCGAGATCCTCGGGCTGCTCGTCGAAGGCCCGGCGACGGCGTCGATGCTTGCGCGACGGCTCGGCGAGTCGAGCGGCTCGACGAGCTACCACCTGCGGGTGCTCGAGCGCGCCGGCGCGGTCGTGGAGGATCCCGAGCTCGGAACGCGGCGCGAGCGCTGGTGGCGCCGCCCCGACCCGTTCGTCCTCATTCCGACCGACGACGATCTCGAGGGCCGGGCCATCAGCGCCCGAATGCTCGGCCTGTTCTTCGCGCGCGACGAACAGGCGAGGCGGCACCTCGTCACCAGAGACCTCGGTGCCGCCTGGCGTGCCGGCGCGTTCGTCGGCAACTGGTTCCTCGAGCTGACCCCCGAGGAAGCCGACACGCTGGCAAAGCGCCTCGCCGAGATCGTCCAGGAGCTCCGGGCCCGCTCCGAGCCGAGTCCCGGCGCCGACCGGGCGCTGGTCTCGGTCAGCGTCCTGCCCTGGCTCGATGCTCTGCCCGAACGCCGCCGGTAGGGTTTCCTCCCTCGTGCGGATCCTCGTCATCGGCGGCACTCGGTTCGTGGGGCGCGCATTCGTCGAAGAAGCCGTCCGGCACGACCACGAGGTCACGCTCTTCCACCGGGGCACGACGGAGCCGGAGGATCTTCCCGCTGTCGAGCACGTGCACGGAGAGCGCGACGGGCAACTCGATCGCGTGCACGGCGGCTGGGACGCCGTATTGGACACCTGCGCTTACGTACCGCGCGCGGTCCGAGAAGCGGCAACGGCGCTCGGCGGCACGGTCGGCCATTACACGCTCGTCTCGACGCTCTCGGTGCACACCGAGGACCTCCCCGCCGGCGGCACGGAGGAGGGGCCGACCCACGAGCCACCGTTTCCCGCCACCGAGGAGGTCACGGCCGACACCTACGGCCCGCTCAAGGCTGCATGTGAACGCGAGGCGCAGCAGGGATTCCCCGGGCGCTGCCTGATCGTCCGTCCCGGCTACATCGTCGGCCCGCACGATCCGACGGACCGATTCACGGCCTATGTCCGACGGGCTGCGGCGGGCGGTGAGATGCTGGCTCCGGGGCCTCCAGACGAGCCGTTCCAGGGACTCGACGTCCGCGACCTCGCGGCGTTCATCCTCGCCCGGATCGAAGCCGGCGACAGCGATGTCTACGGGGTCGTCGGGCCGGGCGAGCGGGTCACGACGCAAGACGTCCTCGATACCGCCCGCACAGTCGGCGATGCGAACACGACCTTCACCTGGGTGCCGGAGGACTTCCTGCGCGGTTACGGTGACGAAGCCGGCCACTGGTTTCCGCTGTGGCACCCGCAGTATCGGGGCTTCCATGCCTACGACCCCGGCAAGGCCCTGGCGGCGGGCCTCAGCCACCGCCCGTTCGTCCAGACCGTCGGTGACACGCTCGAGTGGGACCGAGCGCGTGGACGACCCGAGTTGCGAGTCGGCCTGTCGCCGAGCGAGGAGCGGCAGCTCCTTGCCAAGTGGCGCGACCGCTAGCCCGATCGGACCGCGCGCTCTGAGCGACCGCGCAACGTTCATCTTCGAGGTGTCCGTCGACTCTGCGCACAAGACCGGGGTCCAGCCGTGCACAGCTGCCGGATCACTCGTTCGAGGGCCTCGATTCTCGGCCTCAGGGTGTATCTTCGGCGACAGGTGTCGACGTCCGATTCAGCCACAGAGAGGCAGGCGACGACCGGCGACGGCTCGTCCGAGGCGCTCGAGCCCGTCGCCGGCCTCGAGGCCAGCACGAGGGACACGCAGACGGTCACCGCCGAAGGGCGCTCGGTTCAGGAGCTGCTCGACGGCGTCCGCGTCAGGCCTGCGACGACTCAGCTCGACGAGCGCGGGAGCGTCTGCGAGATCTACAGCCCGGCCTGGGGCTTCACCGACGAGCCCCTCGTATGGGTGTACCAGACGACGATCCGGCCCGGCCAGGCCAAGGGCTGGGTGCTGCATCTCGAGCAGGACGACCGGCTCTTCTTCTCGACCGGAGACGTGAAGGTCGTGCTCTACGACGCGCGGCCCGAGTCGCCGACCTTCGGGCAGCTCAACGTCCACTGCTTCGGCGAGTCGAACAGGGGGCTGCTGCGCATCCCGGCCGGCGTCTACCACGCGATCCAGAACGTCGGCCAACGGGACGCCGTCTTCGTCAACCTGCCGACGCGGCCGTACAACCACGAGCGATCCGGACAAGTACCGGCTGCCGCTCGACACGCCCGAGATCCCGTACAAGCTCTGATGTCCGCCCGCAGGGCGCTCGCCGCCGTGACGCCCCGTCCGGTCAAGCAGGCGCGGCGGGGAATTCTCGCTCTCGCCCCGTTGCCGGGCCTCGCGCGCCGGACCCGCCTGCGGGCCGGCTTCGCACGGGGGCGGCGAGGCGCCGCTCGTCAGCGTCGTGATCGCGACGTACAACTGGAGCAGCGTGCTGCGCTACTCCGTCGCCTCCGCGCTCGCGCAGACGTACCCGCGGCTCGAGGTCGTCGTCGTGGGGGACGCGTGTACCGACGACTCCGAGCAGGTGGCGGCCTCGTTCGGCGATCCGCGCGTGCGCTGGCTCAACCTCCCCGAGAACTCGGGCAGCCAGTCACTGCCCAACAACGCCGGCATCGAGGCTGCCGGCGGCGAGTACATCGCCTACCTCGGCCACGACGACCTCTGGCTGCCGAGCCACCTCTCGCTCGTCCTGACGGCCGATTCTGCGGAACGGTGCGGACCTGGGCTACGCGGTCGCCGAGCAGCTCGGCCCTCGCGAGAGCGGCCACCGCGAGCTGCGGGCGTCGGGCGAGGTGGATCCCAGATACGTCCCGCCCTCGGTGCTCGTCCACCGCAAGAGCCTCGTCGACGAGATCGGCCCCTGGCGGGACTACCGGACGATCACCGCGCCCCCGGACATGGAGTTCATCTCCCGCGCGTGCGACCACGGCGCACGCTTGGCCGCTTCGGGGGCTCTCACGGTCTTCAAGTTCCCGTCCACCTTCCGCCGCAACAGCTACGTGGACAGGCCGAGCGACGACCAGGCGCGCTACAGCCGGCGCATGCAGACCGAACGAGGCTTCGTCGCGCGCGAGCTCGCTGCGCTCGCGTTCGCGACTCGTGCGCGCGCAGTTCCGCCCGCCGCGGCTGCCGGAGTTGCCCGAGCCGCCCGACCCGCTTCCGCCCGGATGGGCGGTGAAGGAAATGCGCCGGATCCGCGGACTCGAGCCCCCGGAGGCTGCGGAAACGTCTGATTGACGGAGGCGGCGCGAATCGAACCCGCGCAACGTTCCCCACGCACGCCTACGGCTTCGACACGAGCCGCAGAGGCTCACACAGCAGGAAGGTGTCGTCACGGCGAAGCCGTGACTGCCCTCAGTACGTCTCGGCCAGCCGATGGACGTCGTCGGCCGCGTTCTCGGTGATCGGGTCACCGTGTCCGACGCCGACCGTGAGTGGATCGAACGACGCCAGACGCATGAGCGACGCCTTGTGCTGCACATGATTCAGGTTGAACACCTTCCAGCCCGCGCAGAGGTTGGGCCAGGTCGCGATTCCGTCTCCGGCGATGAGGAACCGGCGCTCCGGCCACCAGAACATGAGGTGGCCGGGCGAGTGGCCCGGCGAATACATGACCTGGAGCGGCCCCACTGCATCGCCTTCGTCGAGCAGCTCGTCCACCGGACACGGCACGTGCCGGGGGAAATCGAGCCAGAGGCCGAGCTGGAACGGGATGAGCTTGAGCGACTGGTGCGGGACGATCGACACCGCCTGCGCGCGACGGTCGCCGGCCACGATGTCTGCTTCCCAGCGATGCGCGTACACGGTCGCGCCGGTCGTGCGTTTCAGCGTGGCGAGGCCGCCGAGGTGCGACCGGTGCGCATGGGTGATCGCGATCCGCTTGATGTCGGTGGGGGAGCGTCCCAGGCGTCTCACGGCATCGAGCACGAGCCGGGCGTCGCCCTCGAAGAGCGTGTCGACGAGGGAGAGCTCGCCGCCGGCCTCGAGTAGGAAGGCGTGAACGTGTCCGCCCTTGCCGTGGCCGAGGCTGTAGATGCCAGGCCCGAGCTCCTTCATGCGGTGACAGCGGTCGCCGGCGGCTGCGCCGCGGCGGAGACCGACACGCGCTTCCACGGCGCGAACGGGTTCGCGACTCCGTCGAGCGACGGTGCGAGCTCGGGGAAGTGACGCAGGAGCACGGTGCGCATGCTGTTCGACTCGACCCAGTCGATTCCGGCCTTGGTGTAGACCTCCGGCCGGTAGTCGTCGGTGAAGAACCGGTCGGCCTCGAGCCGGCGCGACGCCATCAGGATGAACACGCGGAAGGCCGTGTCGCTGAAGCCGAAGCCGGCCGGCTTGGGCTCCGCAAAGAGCCCGATCATCAGATCGACGCGCTCGACGTCGCCGTAGACGCTCTGCAGCTCTGCGGCCAGGACCGCGTCGCCGCCGGTCATCTCCTCGAAGCTCTCCAGGGCCTTCAGGTGGAACAGGCGCCGGAACTCGTTGTACCGCGGCACGCCACGCTCGCGCGTGCGCACGATGTCGATCGAGGCGAGGTCGAGCAGCTCGCCGTCGGGGCGGTTGAAGTGCTGCAGGCTGCGCGGGTAGTTGTGGAGCGTGATCGCACCGGGATGAGCGACGCCGAACGAGTACAGAGCGTCCGCGAGTGGTATCTGCTCGAGGCATTCGCGCACGTGCAGCGCATTCACCTCCTCGAAGCTGCGCTGCTGGAGCACGCGGTCGTCGGTGAGCGCGTAGAACGTGTAGTCGTCGGGGATCAGTGGGTGCATCCGGTAGACGCCGACGAACTCCTCGGTCAGCGAGTACGGGACGCCGAAGAGCTCCTTCTTCGATCCCGGGATCCCGTGGAAGAACTCCGTCTTCGTGCGGCGGCCGAAGGTCTTGTCGAAACGCTCGCCGAGGATGCCGAACCAGTTCGCGCGGAGCCCCCGAACGGTCGTCGGGTGGGCGATGATCGCCGGCGTCCAGTCGATCGTGTGGATCTTGGCCATCAGCGCGGCGTTGACGAGGCGTGCCTTCTCGTAGAGCGCCTGGTCGTCGAGCTCGGGGTACTCGGCGTGCAGCCGCTCGCAGATCGCGTTGTGCTCGAGCATGAACAGCGCGTGCAGCAGGGCGAGGCCGATCCAGAAGTTGCCGGCGACGCCGCGCAGGTCGACGTGGGCCTCGACCTCCTCCGGCAGCAGCCCTTTGGGCGTGATCTGCAGCCGGCCGCCCTCGCCGCTGCGGATCGCGCGCGCGAAGGTCGGGTCGCTGCCGTAGATCTGCGAGCCGTCCCACTGTCCGCCGCCGGACGTTCATCTAACCGCTAACCCAACAAGTATTACTTCAGGCCAGAGCAGTACCCTTAGTTGGTCATCAACCAACACTACAGATTGTGCCGCCGGTTGCGACTAGTTCCACGGAACACGGAGGTGGGCGATGAATCGCCTCAAGATGGTCGGGGGGCTCCTCGCCCTTCTGCTTGTGGCCGTGGCCTTCACGGCCTCGGCTTCCGGTGCGCCTCCCGGCGTGCCGGTTCTGAACCCAAACGACCCCGGCTACCAGCAGTACAAGGCCGTCTACCAGCAAGTGGACGCGCCTGCCGCCTGGGCAGCCGAGCAAGGCACGACCTGTTCGGCCGGTATTGCCGTGTTGGACACCTGGGCATCGGACACATCCGATCTCAGCGTCACCCGCGCCGGTGACTACGGCTCGATGACTGGTGATATTCCACACGGTACGAACATGGCAAGCGTTGCCGGCGCCAAGATCAACAACGGCATCGGCATCCCGGGTATGAGTAACTGCCCGGTTACCAGCGTTCGGGTCGTGAACTCTGACGGGACCTGGGGGGAGAACGCGCTGTACGCGGGCATCCAGTTCGCCTGTCAACTGAGCAGGATCAGAGTTCTAAGTATCTCGCTCTGGCAGACGGCCGGCCAGCCCAACATGGCTGATGTATCGGCCGCTCTGCAGGCCTGTATGACCAAGGGCATCTTGCCGGTGCTGATTGCTGGTAACGGAACGAACGAAGATCTGAAGGGAACATCCGTTGCGACGGCGAATCCGCTGGCGTCCGGCAACCCGCAAACCCTCCGGGTCTGCGGTGTTGACGCCAACAACCAGATCGACCCACAATCGAACTTCGGCTCGGCGCTGTGCGACATTGCTGCGCCGTACTCGATACCGGTTGACAACCCGGATGGCTCGTGGGCGGTTGCATCGGGGACGTCTCCGATCGCTCCGATGGTGGCGGCTGTCGCAGCCGAGGTCTTCAACCAGGACCCCAACCTGACTGCTGCCCAGGCCAAGCAGCTGCTGATGGCCTCCGGGACCCCGGTCTCGGGGCTCCCGGTGACCAGCGGGCGCGTTTTGGACTACTACAACGCGCTCGTGGCGGCCGGCTACAAGCCGCCGGCACCGGTGTCTCTCCGCGTGGCCCGTAAGGGGCGCGTGAAGATCACGGACAACCAAGGGCACATCAACTGCGGCAAGAAGTGCGCGTACGCGCTTTATGCGCCGCAGGGGAAAGTGGTCCTGAGGGCTCACGTCCGCAACCACAGGAAGTGGGTCGTGACGTGGCACGGAGCCTGCCACGGCCACAAGCTGGTCTGCAAACTGTCTCTGGCGAAGCCGGGGGCTGCCTTGCACACCAAGGTAGTGGCAGTGCACAAGAAGTAGCAGTACCTGAGAAGAGCAACATGGTGGTGCGCCGCAAGGCGCACCACCACTTCTCACTTTTATAACCATAAAAACTTAATTTATTATCAACCCAACAAAAAAACAAACCCCAAATGTAATAAAAACTGCGACCCTCCCCATCCCCATAATTACAGTGGGTGTCGCCCGTGACGAACGTCGGCGGTCCTGACGGATCCGCGCTCGGGTCCTTGCGCGTTCGCTGGATCTCCATCGGGTGCCGAGGCCACGGGTCGTCCGCCGCCAGCTCGACCTGCCACGGGTTCTCGGTCTCGTTCTGGCCGTGGCTGAACCAGTCGTGCACCTCGAACTGGATCCACGCGCCGGCGAGGAGGTTAAGGGTCGTCGCGGGGATGAACTCCTTGCGCGTCAGCAGCTCGAGGCTGACGCGGCGCGGGTTGGGCTCGAGCAGGCGGTCGTCCGGGTCGGGATAGGCGTGGTCCGGCGGGACGTTGCGGCCGAAGCGGCTCCCGAGCGCACCCATCAGCGGGTCGTCGAGATCGTTGTACGTCCCGTCGATCGTGCGCGCGGTCAGGTGGTCGACGTGCCACTCGTCACTCGCCGGCGGCAGGTCGAGCGGCCCGCGGCCGGAGTCGAAGAGGTTCTTCGCCCTGAGCCGGAAGCGGAGCCCGAGGACGACGAGCAAGCCGAGCGGCCAGGGCAACTTGTCCCATCCGACACGTCGATCGACCCACTCGGTCAACGAGCTGTACAGCTGCTTGAACATCCCGCCTCCTCTGTGCGTGGCTTTCGATCGGCCCGTTCTGCCGCACGGGACGGGACGTCCTTGCGGCGTATCGTGACTCGGGATGCGGGCAGCGTCAAGGAGCCGCTTCGGCGTCGTGCACGACCTCGCGAAATCGGTCCGCTATCGGCGCTGGATCAGCGTGACCCGATCGCTGATCCGCGCCCAGGATTCGTCACCCGTCGGCACGAGGCCCGCTTCGAGCTCGTCGCCTGCAGCGAGCACGAACGCATCCGGAAGCCTCAGGTGTCGGGACTCGCCGCGTAGCCGTGCAGCGACGCGCGCGACCTCCGCCGTGAGCGGATGGAGGCGAACACCGAAGTCGGAGAGGAAGGCTTCGACTTCGGCGACAGCCTCGCCCCCGACCCTGAAAGGCCCGACGAGGATCTCCGCATACGCCGAGGTGGGCATCAGCAGCTCGTCGTGCTGGTGCTCGGTGAGAGCTGCCACCGCCGCATCGTGAAGCGCATCGTCAGGATCGAGAAAGGCGATGACGACCGACGCGTCGAGGACGACTAGCGCCACTCGTCGCGCAGGCGGTCGAGCTCGCCCGCCTCATAGACGTTCTTGAGCTTGCCCGCATGGCATTCGACGAGATTGAGATCCCGCTCGAGAACGAGGCGCCCTCGGCCGGCGGCCACGACGCGAACCTCGTCGCCCGGTCCGAGCCCGGCCTCCTTGAGAGCCTGGACGGGCAGCGTCGCCTGATGCTTCGCGCTGATGCGGGTGAAGCCCCGCCGTCTTTTCCTTACTTCCTTCATTGGAAGTAAGGGTACGGCCGACATGCTGCCGCGTCAAGCGCGCGCCGCTTCCATCCATTCGTGGTGCACGCAACGGTTCAGTATCTCGATTCCCCACCGAAAAGTGGCCGATTAGCAGGGAGAATGGAGGCGGCGGGAATCGAACCCGCGTCCGCAGCCGCACCGGCTGAGCGTCTACAAGCGTAGGCTGCCCTTTCGTTTCGCCCGCCGGCCGGAGTGCAGCCGCCCTACCGCCGGACTAGCTGATCCTTTGGAAGTCGCGCTTCGGGCGATCAGCTCTCCCTCCGCGCCGAGCCCGTTGTTGGCGCCGCCTCCGGGCCACGGGCCGAACCCGGGGCGGCGTCGCCGTGCTAGGTCTCCCTAGGCGGCGAGTGCGAGATCGTTCTTCGCATTTGTGTTTTGCCGGTGGATTTACGAGGCCAACCGGCGACCTCGGCTTGCAGCTCATCCGGATGGATCGACCACGTCGAAACCAGGTCGCCCCCGTATGTTCGTTGCAGACAAGTGTACCGGTGGCGCGGTGTCCTCTTAGCCGAGGCTCATCGACTCGTCGTACCGTCGGGAAATGGACGGCAACCCTCCCAATAGAGGCTTCGGCTTCCCCGACCGGATGATGGACGTGCACCACGGCTGGCCCGGTGCGTGGGGCTGGGCGATGTTCGCGCTCCAGCTCCTGCTGATCGCAGGAGTCGCCTGGCTGCTCCTCTCGATGCTGCTCGGACGGTCCGGCTCTCGACCAGCAGCGACCGCCGGCGCGTCCCCTCCGCAGAGCGCACCGCTCGAGCTGTTGCACATGCGGTACGCACGCGGCGAGATCGCGCGCGACGAGTACCTCCAAGCCCGGGCCGACCTCTCCGGCGAGCCGCCGCCCCCGCCGGACGGCTAGCCCGGCACGCGGCTGGTAGAACGCGGGCGTGGCGATCTTCCTCGTCCTCGTCCGCCAGGCCGGCCCGGAGTTCGATCCCGCGCTCCCCCTCGAGCAGCAGTCGGGCTGGCAGGAGCACGCCGCCTTCATGGACTCGCTCGTCGCGGAGGGCCGGATCGTCCTCGGCGGAACGCTCCCGGGCCTTCGCACGGCGCACGCGATGGAGGCGGATCCGCGGAGGAGGTGCGCGCGATCTGGGCGCGCGACCCGTGGCACGAGTCGCACCTCGTGCTCGAGAGCGTCGAGCCCTGGACGATCCGGCTCGACGGCCGCAACCGCCAGGGCCGCCGCTAGGGTGCCGGGATGGCGCTCGAGCGGCCGACGATCGAGAAGCCCGACGGCGACATCCCGTTCGATCTCGGGATCGAAGACGTCGTCACCGGCGACGGCGACGAGGCGGCGGCCGGGCGGAAGGTCACCGTCCACTACGTCGGCGTCGCATTCCGCTCCGGACAGGAGTTCGACGCGTCGTGGAACCGGGGCGAGCCGTTCCGGTTCACGCTCGGCAAGGGCCAGGTGATCCCCGGCTGGGATCGCGGCGTCGCGGGGATGCGCGTGGGCGGCCGCCGGAAGCTGACGATCCCGTCCGCCATGGCCTACGGCGCGCGCGGAGCGGGCAACGGCGTGATCGCGCCGCACGAGCCGCTCGTGTTCGTCGTCGACCTCCTGGCCGTCGACTAGTCAGCGGCGCAGGCTCTTCAGCTCGCGCTCGATCTGGCGCCGCGCGTCGCGGGCCGCGATGTCGCGCCGCTTGTCGCGCTGCTCCTTGCCGCGCGCGAGCGCGAGCTCGACCTTGACGCGACCGTCCCGGAAGTAGAGGCGCGTCGGCACGAGGGTCAAGCCCTTCTCCGCCACACCCGACGCGAGCCGGTCGATCTCCCGCCGGTGCAGGAGGAGCTTGCGCGCGCGGTCGGGCTCGTGGTTCGCGCGGTTCCCCTCGCCGTACTCGGGGATGTGGAGACCGACGAGCCACGCCTCGCCGCCGCGCACCTCCGCGTACGCCTGCTGCAGCGTCGCCTTCCCTGTCCGCAGCGACTTCACCTCCGTGCCGGTGAGCACGAGGCCTGCCTCGACGCGATCGTCGAGGTGGTACTCGTGCCGGGCGCGCCGGTTGTCGACGATCAACTTTTCCCCGCTCGGTCTCGCCATGGGCCGCAAGTGTAGGGATGCGGTCTCGCGGCTCAGGCGGCGTCGTCGAGCGCGACCGCGACCGGCGGGACGAGTGCGTCCTCGCACCGGAAGCTCTCCACGAGAGCGTGCACCGCCCGCCGCGCTTCCTCCGGGAGATCCGGCAGCTCGGGCTCGAGACGGTAGAGCTCCTCATGCCAGTCGAGGATGCGGTCACGGTGCTCGGTCACAGCCTGATCGTCGCCGGGAGGCTGCCGTGCGGAATCCAGGCAAAACCGCAGACTCAGGCGCCAAAAGGGTGAAGTGGGGCTACGCGCCGGAGGAGGGCCAGGTGGAGGATCCGAGCGGCCGGACGAGCAGCTCGTCCTCCTTCCAGAGGTGGACGCGAATGAGGGCGTCGAGCCCGTAGAGGAGCTCCTGCAGGGTCGCGACGTCCTCGTCCTCCGCCTCCGCGAGCTTCGCGATCCAGCCTCGGATCGCGAGATGGTCGTAGGCGAGACCGGCGGTCGCGAGCGGTGAGCCGAGCCGGCCGGTCGCCGCGGGATAGAGCACCTCCTCGTCGACGCGCATGTGCGGCTCGACCTCCTCGTGGAGGAAGGCCATCAGATCGGCGATGACCACCATGCGCTCGCCGGGAGCGAGCCCCGGAAGCTGCCGCGCCGCGATGCGCAGCCGGTCTGTCCACGCCCGGAACGTCTCGTGCGCGGCTACGAACTGTTCCTCGCTCATGAAGGCACGGTGCCGGAGGCGGAACGAGCCGGCATCGGCGCCGGCCACGAGGGGCGCTGCGGGTTTCTCCCCCCTACCTCCTCCCGGCGCGGAAGCCGCGGGCCGTGAAGCAGCGCTCGCAGAGCGTCGCCCACGGCGCCGTCCGCGCCCCGCAGGCGCGGCAGCGGCCGATCGTCGGATCCGCGATCTCGGCCCGGAGCTCGCGGACGACCCGTTGCGCGGCGGCCTCCTCGAGCGCCGCGGCCCGCTCGATGGTCACGCCGACAACACCCGGGTACTGGAGCGCGAACCAGCGCAGGACCGACGCCTCCCGCGCCGCCTGCTCGGCTTCCTCGAGCCCCGCAGCGTCGAGCCGGCGCGGATCGAGGATCCAGCCGATCACGGTGCGCTGCGGCAGGTCGCCCGCGAGCGCCGCGGCAAGCGTGCCGAGGAGCTCCAGCCGGTCCTCGTCCACCGGCGCCTGCACGAGCTTCCAGACGTCCGCGAGCTCGAGGCTGCGGCGGCAATGATGGAGCGCGTCACGCACCGCGTCGAGCCGCGCGAGCAGGGGTTGGATCGACTCCACCTCGAGCCAGCCGTCGACGCTCCAGTAGCGGAGCGCCGCCTGCCGCCAGGCGTGGAGCGCCGGCTCGAGCTCGTCCACCCGGCGCACGTTCAGGTCGGAGAGCTGCGGGCGCAGGCGGCCGCTGTCGACGACGCGGTAGCCGAGGTGGCCGTCCTCGATCGCGACGTGCGGGACGAGCGCCGCCCGCACGAGCCCCGGGTCCGGATCGGCCCACGGCAGCCCCGTCAGGACGCCGACGTGGCCGCGCTCGTGGAAGCCGAAGCGGCCGGCGCGGCCCGCGATCTGCGCGATCTCCCACGGCTCGAGGTCGCGCCGCTCCTTGCCGTCGAACTTCGTCGTCTCGGCAAAGAGCAGCGTCTCGCAGGGCAGGTTCACGCCGTGGCCGAGGACGTCGGTGGCCGCGCACACCTCGGCCCGCCCGTCGACGAAGCGGTCGATCTCCTCCCGCCGCGACGCGAGCGGCATCGCCCCGTAGAGGCAGGCGACACGGCCCGGGTGGAGCTGGTTCAGCTCTCCGGCCAGTCCGATCACGGCGCGGCGGCTGAACGCGACGACGACGGTGCCCGGGCCGAGGCCGGCGACGCCGCGGCGGCCGACCCAGTCGAGCGGCGCCTTCCGCTCGAAGAAGCGGATCTCCGCCTCCGGGAACGAGTGCCGGACGAGCGGCAGAGCCTCGACCGCGCCGAGCAGGAGGATGTGCCGGTACTCGCCGCCGAGCAGGAGCCGCGTCCAGGCGGAGCCCCGCTCCTCATCCTCGGCCCACTGCACCTCGTCGAGGACGAGCGTCTCGCCGTGCAGCGGCGCCATCTCGGCCGTGCAGCAGATGATCGGCGCATCCGGGGTGACGCGCTCCTCGCCGGTGACGAGGCCCACGCGCTCCGCGCCGAGCTCGGCCGCCAGTCGCCGGTGCGCCTCCTGCGCGAGCATCCGCAACGGCGCCGCGTAGACGCCCCTCCCCTGCTCCACGAGAAAGCGGAGCGCGTCGTGGGTCTTGCCGGAGTTCGTCGGCCCGAGGTGCGCGATCACCGTCTCCGGCTCGGTCCGCCGCTCGGGCAGGCGGACGGTCAGCTCCGAGACAGGCTTGCGGCGCGGCTCCCTCCCCCGATGCCGCTCGCTCCGGCTCGGCCGCTTCTGCCGCTGGCGCCGTCCCCGGGGCACGGGCCTACCGTAACGGCGGTCAGTGTCGCCCCGGATGGACGGGGGTGCGGCCGGTGCCACGCTCCAGGCGATGAAGCGGCTCGCCGTTCTCGCTGCGGTGGCTGTTGCTGCGCTTGCCGCCGGCTGCGGCTCGTCCGGGTCCGGCGCCTCGGGACGGATTCCGGTGGTCGTCGACACCGACCTCAGCACCGACGACGCGATCGCGCTCCTCTACCTGGCCGAGAGCCCGCGGATCGACCTGCGCGCCGTCACGGTCTCGGGAACCGGTCTCGTGCACTGCCCCGCCGGCACACGGAACGCGGCGCAGCTGCTCGCCCTCGCCGGGAGAACGGACGTGCCGGTCGCCTGCGGCCGGCAGTTCCCGCTCGCGGGCACGCACGCGGTGCCGGAGGACTGGCGCACGGCAGCCGACGGGCTGTTCGGACTGTCGCTGCCGCCCGTCCGCGTGCGGGCGTCCGGTGATGCCGTCTCGCTCCTGCGGCGTGAGGCGCCCGGCGCGACGGTGCTCGAGCTGGCGCCGATGACGAACCTCGCGCAGGTGCTGCTGACCGAGCGCTCGCTCGCACAGCGCATCCACGGTGTGGTCGCGATGGCCGGTGCGCTCGCCGTCCCGGGGAACGCGCCCGACACGCCGGCGGCGGAGACGAACGCGTGGCTCGACCCGGCGGCGATGCGGACGGTGCTGCGGAGCGGCGTCCCGTTCACGCTCATCCCGCTCGATGCGACCAACCACGTCCCGATCACCGCGTACGTCTCAGACGCATTCGAGCGCTACCACTACGCAACCCCGGCGGCCACGCTCGTCTGGGATCTCTTTCGCGGTACCGCGATCGCGAACGGTGGCAGCTTCTTCTGGGATCCGCTCGCCGCCGTCTCCCTACTCGATCCTGGTGTGGTCACGACAGCGGAACGCCGGGTCGACGTGCTGACGAACGGCGCCGACAGCGGGCGCACCGTCGCCGGCTCCGGGGACCCGCGTGAGCGTCGCCGTCAGCGCCGACGAGGCTCGATTCGAGCGCGACCTCCTCGACACGCTCTTCGCAGGCTCGGCGTACACCGTGTCGCGCCGGCCGACCGCAACCGTGACCTGGAACGGCGAGACATGCACCTGGACGGACCGCCGAGCCTGACCGCCGGCCAGGTCGTGCTCGACACCGTGAACCAGACCGGGCAACCGTTCCAGCTCGTCGTCGCCGCGATCGAGCCGTCGCACACGCTGGCCGACCTCCGGGCCTACGTCGCCGGGCTGACCGCACCGCCTGCGAATCCGCCGTCCTGGCTCGTGGCCCAGGAGGCGGCCACCGTGCAGCCGGCCACGACGGAGACCTGGACGACGTGGGCTGCCTCTCCCGCCTCCGGCTCGGTCGTCGTCGCGTGCGCGCTGGAGACGCCGCCGTATGCGGCGATCGCCCAGAGCATCCCGGTGTACGCGGGCTAGACCTGGAGGAAGCGGCGGAGGGTGAAGCCGGAGCCCAGGGCTCCGAGCAGCAGCCCTGCGCCGATCAGCGCCAGCGCGTTGAGCGAGAACGGCAGCGCGTGCACGTCGGAGTTGTTGCCGCCGAGGTGCGGCAGGATCGACGGCAGCGCGACCGACTTGCCGATCACGAGCAGGATCACGGCGAACACGGAGCCGGAGAGGCCGCAGAGGAGCCCCTCGAGCACGAACGGGCCGCGGATGAACCAGTTCGTCGCGCCGACGAGCTTCATCACCTCGATCTCCCGCCGTCGCGCAAAGATCGAGAGCCGGATCGTGTTCGCGATCAGGAGCGTCGACGCGGTCACGAGCAGGACGACGGCGATGAGGAAGACGAGCGAGATCACCTTCGCGATCGTGAGCACCCGTTTCGTCACGGTACTGCTCCAGTGGGCGCCGCCCGTGTTGCCGAAGTCCTTCGAGTTCGGCGGCGGGCAAGGCTCGACGCCGGCATAGTGCGCGGCGCAGATCTCCTTCCCGAGCGCCGGCGTGTAGCTGCCCCGCGTCGGCGTCACCGTCCACGAGTCGGGGAGCGGGTTCGCGGTGACCACGCCTCCCTGGTACATGTCCGGGTACTGCTTTCGCATCTTGGCCTCCGCCTGTTCCTTCGAGACGAAGACCACCGACTTCACGCGCGGATCGCTCCTGAGCCGCGCGCCGACGGCCCGCTCCTGCGCCTTCGTCGCACCGACCTTGCAGCCGCCCTCGGGCAGGACGGAGCTGCAGAAGTAGACGTGCACCTGGAGCTCCTTCTGGATGTGATTGCTCCACGAGAGCACCCAGGTGCCGAGTGCGATGAAGAGGCCGAGCAGGACCATCCCGATCAGGACGGTCATCGTCGCCGCGAAGGTCGTCGAGAGGTTCATCCGGATCGACGACCAGGCCTCGGAGACGAGGAGGCGGGCGCGACTCATTCGCTCGTGTAGCCGCCGCGCCGCTCGTCGCGGGCGAGCCGCCCGCCCTCGAGCGCGATCACGCGCTTGCGCATCTTGTCGACCATCTCGCGGTCGTGGGTGACCATGAGGATGGTCGTGCCGGCGCGGTTGATCCGGTAGAGGAGCTGCATGATCCCGACCGAGGTGTCGGGGTCGAGGTTGCCGGTCGGCTCGTCGCAGACGAGGAGCGGCGGATGGTTGACGACGGCGCGCGCGATCGAGACGCGCTGCTGCTCGCCGCCGGAGAGCTCGTCGGGCAGGGAGTTCATCTTGCTCGCGAGCCCGACCATCGTCATCACCTCGGGCACCTTGCGCCGGATCGACGAGCGGCTCTCGCCCTGCACCTTGAGGGCGTAGGCGACGTTCTCGGCCGCCGTCCGGCTCGGGAGCAGCTTGAAGTCCTGGAAGACGCAGCCGATGTTCCGCCGCAGCAGCGGCACCTGCGAGCTCTTGAGCCGGCCGATGTCGCGACCGCCGACGATGATCCGCCCATCCGACGGCTCGAGCTCCTTGAGCAGCATGCGCACGAGCGTCGTCTTGCCCGAGCCGGAGGCGCCGACGATGAAGACGAACTCTCCCTTGTCGATCGCGAAGCTGACCGAGTCGAGCGCGACGACGTCAGGGTCGTAGACCTTCGTCACGGTCTCGAACAGGATCATCGAGCCGGCCGCCGGCCGCGCGCTCGTCTCCTCGGGAGCCTGCGGGACAGCGGGTGTCGTCGGCTCTATCTGCAGATCGGTCACGATTCCTGATTCGGCTGGACCGGGCGGGGGCCTGGCACCGGTGAGAGCAGGCGAGAGAGGCCCCACTCTAGCGCAGCATTCGGCGGCCTATCCGCCGTCTCCTGCCGCGCTCGCGGCCTGCAGCAGATAGGCACGGATGAAGTCGTCGAGGTCGCCGTCGAGGACGGCCTGCGTGTTCCCCATCTCACGCTCGGTGCGGTGGTCCTTCACGAGCTGGTACGGATGGAGGACGTAGCTGCGGATCGCGTTGCCGCCGAACCCCATCGAGACGCCACCGCGCTCCCGTGCGAGCTCCGTCTCCCGCTCCTCCTCCGCCTTCTCGGCGAGCCGGGAGCGGAGGATCTTGAGAGCCGTGTCCTTGTTCGCCGACTGGCTTCGCTCGTTCTGGACGGCGACGACGATCCCGCTCGGCAGGTGCGTGATCCGCACCGCGGAGTCGGTCTTGTTCACGTGCTGCCCGCCGGCGCCGGACGAGCGGTACGTGTCGATGCGGAGCTCGTCCTCGTCGATCTCGATCGCCCCGGCCTCCTCGAGCAGCGGCGCGACGATCACCTGGGCGAAGCTCGTGTGGCGGCGGTGGGCCTGGTCGAACGGGCTGAGCCGGACGAGCCGGTGCTTGCCCCGCTCCGCCTTGAGAATCCCGTATGCGTTCTCACCGCGCACGGTGAAGGTCGCCGACTTGATGCCGTACTCCTCCCCGGGGCTCGCCTCGATCACCTCGGTCGCGAGTCCGCGCCGCTCGGCCCAGCGGAGGTACATGCGGAGCAGGATCTCGGCCCAGTCCTGCGCGTCGGTGCCGCCGGCGTCGGACTGGATCGTGACGACGGCGTCGCCCGCGTCGTACTCGCCGGAGAAGAGCGCGTCCTCCTGCAGCCGCCCGAGCTCGTCGCGCACCTCGCCCAGGATCGGGAGCAGCTCCTCCTCCGGGAACGCGCCGAAGCCCTCGCGGAGGAGCTCGACGTTCGAGACGAGCCCGTCGTACCGCTGCAGCTTCCGCTGCGCGCGCTGGTGCTCGGCGGCGAGGCGCGCGGCGCGCTGCTGGTCGCTCCAGAAGTCGGGTTGCGCGAGCTCCTGCTCGAGCTCGCCGAGGCGGGACTTCAGCGCAGCGGGGTCAAAGGTAACCACGGACCCAGTCGAGCTGGGCCCCGATCTCCTCGAGTTGCTCCTGCAGCGAGAGTTGCTGTTCGTCCGCCATCGCACTGTCATCGTAGGGCAAGGATCCGCGCGGGCCTGAGTCAAGTGCGCTAGCTCTCGCCTGGGCGAGCGTTCCGGAATGCCCCCCTGGGCGGTGCGGAGGACGGCAGCGTTGATGGGATGTGACGGAGCGCCTGTTGCGTCGTGCGATCTTGGGGCATTGCAATCGCGGGTCGGTCAAGATGCCCGGATGCAGCCTGTCAATGAGCGAAGCGAGTCGCCTGCGTGGCTCGACGAGCTGATTGGGGCGTTCAACAACCACGACGCTGTGGCCATTGGGGGTTTCATGACCGCAGACGCCGAATACGTCTGCTGGTCCGGCGACGCCTGGGTGAGCACCCGTGGACGGGATCAGATCGTTGAGTTGATCGATGGTTACGACAAGGAGTTGTCATCGGACTTCAGGCTCAGCCGAACGTTCGCCGTAGTCAACGAAGATGGGTTCGCGATCGAGTACCACGAAACCGGTACTCACGACCGTGGGCCACATCCAACTGGGCTTACTTTCTCCTTGCGCAACGTGATGGTGGGAGAGCTTCGAGACGGCAAGATCACCCGCATGACCGACTACTCCGATGTGACGGCGTTCCGGGCGCAGACGAATCCCGACTACGGACGCGCCGCCCGCGCGGTGAATCCAAGCAAGAGCAAGCGACACAAGACCCAGTCGCCTCACCTCCCTTCGAACTAGCTTCGGGACGACCGCCCTCGCCTGCGCGACCGTCCTCCCGCCCGAGCCCTTCGACCGTCGGCCGGAGGCTAACGAGAGCGCAGCGAAGCGTTCGCCGCAGGCTTCCCCGCTCCCGGGCGCGCGCCGCAGGCGCCCGCCCCGGCGGGCAACGAGCTCTCAGCACGAAGGTGCGGAAGACCGTGCTCTTCCGCGCCGAAGTTCCTTCAACAGCGAGCGACCGCGCAGCGGTCGCGAGCTACGCGCCGTGGCACTTCTTGAACTTCTTGCCCGAGCCGCACCAGCAGGGATCGTTGCGGCCGAGCTTCTCGTGCGGGCTCGCATGGACGGTCTGCGCGGCCGCGTGTCCCGCCGACGCCTCGCGCATCCCGGCGGCGAGCGCCTCCCCCGCCCCGGCGGCGGCGATCGCGCCGGCGCCCGCGGTCGTCTCGTGCTCGTACTGGAGGTTCCCGTTCGTCGTCTGCGCCTGCGCCAGCTGCTGCTGCGCCTCCTCGGGCGCGAGCTCGGCGTGGAAGAGGTGGAGGACGACCTCGCCGCGGATCGCCCGCCCGAGGTCGGTGAACAGCACCTCGCCCTCGGCCGTGTACTCGACGAGCGGGTCCTTCTGCGCCAGCGAGCGCAGGTGGACGCCCTCGCGCAGCGCCTCCATGTTCTCGAGGTGCTCGCGCCAGCGCATGTCGACGACCTGGAGGACGACGAACCGCTCGAGGTCGCGCATCAGCTCCGAGCCGAACTCCTCCTGCTTCGCCTCGTACTCGTCGCGGGCGTCGGTCTGGAACTCCTCGATCAGCGCCTCGCGGGAGATCTGCCCGAGGTCCTCGCGCAGCTCCTTGGCCGTGATCTCGGTCTGGTAGAGGCCGGCCATCGCGTTCGTGAGCGCCTCGAGGTCCCAGTCCTTCTCGTACTCCTCCTCGGTGAACACGCGTACGGTGTCCTCGACGACCTCGTCGATCCAGAGCTTGACCTGCTTGGAGAGGTCCTCCCCCTCGAGCACCTGTCGCCGCTGCTCGTAGATCCGTCCGCGGTGCCGGTTGAGGACGTCGTCGTACTTGAGGACGTTCTTGCGCATGACGAAGTTCTGCTCCTCGACCTTCTTCTGCGCGCCCTCGATCTGGCGGGAGAGGATCTTCGCCTCCATCGGCTGGTCCTCGGGGATCTTGAAGCGCTCCATGATCCCCTTGATCCGGTCGCCGGCGAAGAGCCGGACGAGGTCGTCGTCGCTGGAGAGGTAGAAGCGGGATTCGCCGGCGTCGCCCTGGCGGCCGGAGCGGCCGCGCAGCTGGTTGTCGATCCGGCGCGCCTCGTGCCGCTCGGTGCCGAGGACGTAGAGGCCGCCGACGTCGAGGACGCCAGGGCCGAGCTGGATGTCGACGCCGCGGCCCGCCATGTTCGTCGCGATCGTGACCGAGCCGCGCTGGCCCGCGTTCTTGATGATCTCCGCCTCGCGCGCGTGCTCCTTCGCGTTGAGCACGCTGTGCTTGATCCCCTTGCGCGTCAGGAGCTGCGAGAGGTACTCCGACGTCTCGACGGCGATCGTGCCGACGAGGACGGGCTGGCCCTTCTCCGCTCGCTCCTCGATGTCGCGGACGACCGCGGTGAACTTCCCCTCCTTCGTCTTGAACACGTAGTCGTTCTCGTCGGCGCGGACGACGGCGACGTTGGTCGGGATCTCGACGACCGAGAGGTCGTAGATCTCGACGAACTCCTTCTCCTCCGTCTTCGCCGTGCCGGTCATGCCGGCGAGCTTCTCGTAGAGGCGGAAGTAGTTCTGAAGCGTGATCGTGGCGAGCGTCTGGTGCTCTTCCTGGATCTTGACGCCTTCCTTCGCCTCGACCGCCTGGTGGAGGCCCTCGCTCCAGCGGCGGCCCTCCATGATCCGGCCCGTGAACTCGTCGACGATCTTCACCTCGCTGTCCTGGATCACGTAGTCGATGTCGAGCTGGAAGAGCGACTGGGCCTTGAGCGCCTGGTAGAGGTGGTTGACGAGCTGCGTGTTCTCCGGCGCGTAGAGGTTGTCGATCCGGAGCGCGCGCTCGACCTTCGCCACGCCCTGCGGCGTGACGCCGACCGTCTTGTGCTTCTCGTCGTACTCGTAGTCCGCGCCCGCGGCCTCGGCAGCCCCCTTCGGGTCGCCCACCGAGGAGCGGAACGCGGTGAGCTGATTCGCGACGCGTGCAAAGTCGTAGTAGATCTGGGCGGCGGTCTCGGGCTCGCCGGAGATGATGAGCGGCGTTCGCGCCTCGTCGATGAGGATCGAGTCCACCTCGTCGACGATCGCGTAGGCGTGGCCGCGCTGGACGAGCCCGTCGATCGACACCGACATGTTGTCGCGCAGGTAGTCGAAGCCGAACTCGGAGTTCGTGCCGTACGTGACGTCGGCGAGGTAGGCGTCCCTCTTCTCGTCGAACGCCTGCATGTTCTCGATGAAGGAGACCTTCATGCCGAGCGACTCGAAGACGGGCCGGTTCCACTCCGCGTCGCGCTGGGCGAGGTAGTCGTTGACCGTGACGAGGTGCGCACCGCGGTCGGCGAGGCCGTTGAGGTAGAGCGCGAGGCTCGCGACGAACGTCTTCCCCTCGCCGGTCTTCATCTCCGCGATGTCGCCCTCGTGGAGGACGATCCCGCCCATGAGCTGGACGTCGAACATCCGCTGGTTCGACGCGCGCTTGCGCGCCTCGCGCACCGCTGCGAAGGCCTCGAAGACGAGCTCGTCGAGGCTCTCTCCGTTCTCGAGCCGCTGCCGGAACTCCGGCGTCTTGGCGGCGAGCTCGGCCGCGGAGAGCTGCTCGAACTCGGGCTCGAGGGAGGTGATGTACGCGGCCTGCTCGCGCAACCGCCTGAGCCGCCGTCCCTCGCCGACGCGGAGAACCTTCTCGAGGTTGCCGATCTCCACGAGGCAAGGGTAGCGGCCTACAGGACGCTGACCCGGACCTCCCACAGGTCGCCGTCGAGCCGCTCGGCCTTGACGAAGAAGTCGGGGCCGGCACGCTCGCCGAGTCGCTCGAGAGCCGGAGCCCTCGCCGTGGTCGGCTCGCCGTCGACACGCAGCTCCTGCCACGAGTCCTTGCGCGACAGCTCGAGGCTGTCGCCGTGCGCCCACACGATCCGCTCGACCTCGATGCGCTGCGCGAGCACCGCCCACAGGTCGCCGTCCTGTCGCCCCGCCAGGGCGCGGTACGGCGGTGCGAGCTCCCGCTCGACCGCGTTCACGAGCGCCGAGACGTCGGGGTCACCCCGCTCTTCGTCGATGAGCACGTCGCCGCCGGGGAGCGTCGTGAACACGATCCGGTCTCCTGCGAGGCCAGGCGCCGCCGCCGTCACCGACGCGTCCCACTCTGCCGCGCCGACCGACCTGCCGGTCGGCACGCCCAGCCGCTCGAGCAGCGGCGTCTGCTGGAGCTCGATTCGCCCGAGACCGGCCTCGCGCAGGAGCTGCTCGTCGGCCTTCTTCCTGCGGAGGAGGGCCACTCGCCTCAGCTCTCGCTGATCCCGGGCTCGACCTCCGGCTCCTCCACGCGCTTCCGGCGGTGGAGGCGCTGGTCGTGGACGTCCTTGACCTGGCGGACGAGTTTGTCGGCGAGCTCGTCGATGGCCTCCTTCATGTCACGCGCCGCCTGGCGGGCCCGCAGGGTCCGCCCCTTGACGTGGACGGTCGCCTCGGCGACCTGCGAGTCGGCGATAGACGGGTTCCGCTCGACGGCGAGCTCGACCTCGACTCGCGTCGAGTCCTGGAGACGCCGGTCGAGCTTGCGGAGCTTGCGCTCCGTGTAGCTCCGGAGAGACTCGTTCACCTCGAGGTTCTTGCCCTTGACGTGAAGCTGCATTGGAGCCTCCTATGTCGCTGGCTGTGCGATCCAACCTAACCTTACCCCGGTCGGGCGTCACCGCATCCGTGGCTAGCCCCGACGCAGTGCGCGGGAGAATGCGATGGTCTCGACCCGCCGCGCGCCCCTCGCGCGAAGGACGGTCGCGGAGGCCGAGGCGGTGGCGCCCGTCGTGTAGACGTCGTCGATCAGCGCGACGCTGCGCGGCACCGGGGCGGTGGCGCGGAAGGCCCCGCGCACGCTGCGGCGCTCGGACGCCGAGCTGCCGCGCTGGCGGCCGCCGCGGGTGCGCTCGAGCAGCGGCAGGCAGGGCAGCTCCCACAGGGCGGCGAGCTCGCGCGCGAGCCCCTCCGCAGGGTTGTGACCCCGCTCGAGCCGGCGCCCCCGCTCTGCCGGAACGAAGGTGAGCGCCTCGGCGGCGGGCGGAGGCAGCCGCTCGGCGACGAGGCACGCCGCCTCGGCCGCGAGGCGCCGCAGCCCTCGCTCCTTCCACGCCTGGACGAGCCGCCGGGCCGCTTCGTCGTAGCCGCAGGCGGCGCGGGCGCTCGCGAAGGCGAGCCTGCGCCCCGCGCATTCGCGGCAGCGCGCGACCGGCCAGGCGGTCGGCGCGCCGCAGCGCGCGCACAGCGGCGGCGCGAGGAGCGACAGGGCGTCACGGCAGCCGGCGCAGAGCTGGCTCCCGCCCCGGGCGCAGACGACGCAGCGTTGCGGCAGGAGCAGGTCCAGCGCGCGCACGACTCGACGCTAGACGGCGAAGTGTGCCGCGTCCGTGCAGCCTCAGTCGAGGCTGTACGACTCGCGCGCGGGCTGCCCGTTGCGAAGCCGCAGCCGGTTGTCCGCCTCGAGCAGCTGGCTGTGATTCCCGATGTCGTACCAGCCGCCCTCGAAGCGATAGCCGTACACGGGCTCGCGCCGCACGAGCCAGCCGAGGAAGCCGCCCGCGTTGTCGGGGCTCTCGCCCTCCTCGAGGTAGGTGCGGATGAGGCGGACGTGCTCGGGCGGCAGGAGATAGATGAGGGTCGAGGCGAGCGTCGACGGCGGCTCGCTCGGCTTCTCGACGAACCGGACGATCCGGTGGTCCGGGCCGGTCGTCGCGATGCCGTAGTGCGTGGCGAGCTCGAAGTCCCCGATGTCGTGGAGGGGCACCGCGCTCGCCGGCCGCGGCCTGTCCCGCCACCAGGCGACGTAGTCGGGCAGCGAGAACTCGAACAGGTTGTCGCCGGCGAGGACGAGCAGCTCCTCGTCCTCGAGCCTCGCCCTTCGATCACGAGCTGGAGGTCGCCGACGGCGCCGAGCCGGTCGCCGTTCGAGCTCGTGCCGTCGTCGTGGACCTCGATCCCGTGCGGATCGGCCCAGCGCGCGAAGACGGTTGCGAAGCGGCTGTTCGTGACGAGGTGGATCGCATCGACCTCCTCGATCTCGCGGACGCGGTCGAGCACCCACTCGAGCATGTACCGGCCGCCGACCGGGAGGAGGTGCTTCGGCCGGTCCTCGGTGAGCGGCCGCAACCGGGTCGCGTAGCCCGCCGCGAGGATGACGCACTTCAACGGAGCGACTTCCCGTACGGCGAGCGGTGGATGCCGCGCTCGGTCACGATCGCCGCGATCAGCGCCGCGGGCGTCACGTCGAAGGCCGGGTTGCGCGCGGGGAAGCGGTCGCTGACCTCGGCTGCGTCGCGCTCCTCGATCGGGATCGCGGAGCCGTCGGCGGTCGCGAGGTCGACGGTCGAGCTCGGGGCGACGACGTAGAGCGGGATCTCGTGGTGGGCAGCGAGCACGGCGAGGGAGTATGTCCCGATCTTGTTCGCCGTGTCCCCGTTGGCTGCGATCCGGTCGGCACCGGTGACGACGAGATCGACCTCGCCGCGCGCCATGAGCGCGCCGGCTGCGGAGTCGGCGATGACTGCATGCGGTATGCCCGCCTGCTCGAGCTCCCAGGCGGTGAGGCGGGCGCCCTGCAGGAGTGGTCGCGTCTCGTCGACGAGGACCCGCTCGAGGAGTCCCCGCTCCGCGGCCGCCCGCAGGGCGCCCACGGCGGAGCCGTAGCCGGCGGTGGCGAGGCCGCCCGCGTTGCAGTGCGTGAGAGCGCGAGTGCCCGGCCGGAAGAGCTCCGCCGCGTGGGCCGCCATCCTCCGGCAGCGGTCGACCTCCTCCTCGTGCAGCGCCCGCGCCCGCTCCGGCGTCGGGTCGTCCCGCATCGCGGCGAGCGCCCACGGGAGGTTGACCGCCGTCGGACGCGAGGCGGCGAGGACGCGCTCAGCCTCTGCGAGGTCGTCGCCCCGCAGCGCGGCGAGCGCCATCCCGTAGGCGGCTGCGACGCCGATGGCCGGCGCGCCACGGACGACCATCGCCCGGATCGCCTCGGCCAGCTCGGCTGCCGACGCGCAGCGCACCTCGACGACGTCGTGCGGCAGGAGGCGCTGATCGAGGAGCACGACCGCCGGCCCGTCCTCCTCGAGCCGGACGATCTGCTCGGGCTCGAGCTCAGCCATGGCCAGGCCGGACATGTCCGGGGTCAGACACCGGACATGTCCGGAGCGGACAGGTCGAGCCGGTCAATCGCCTCGTGCTGCGACACCTGTCCGCAGCGAACACGTCGGATCGAGACACGGCCGGGGTCAGACACCGGCCGTATCTCCTTCGGACGTGTCTGCCGGCCGGCTCAGGTGCCCTCGTCCCACGAGGCGAGGTAGCGCGCCTGCTCCTCGGTGAGCCGGTCGATCTCGACCCCCATCGTGGCGAGCTTGAGCTTCGCGATCTCGGCGTCGATCTCCGGCGGCACCGGATAGACCTTGCGGTCGAGCTCGCCCGCGTGCCTCGACGCGTACTCGAGCGAGAGGGCCTGGTTCGCGAAGGACATGTCCATCACGAGAGCAGGATGCCCCTCGGCGGCCGAGAGGTTGACGAGGCGGCCGTCCGCGATGAGGTAGAGCCGGCGGCCGTCGGCGAGCGTGAACTCCTCGACGAACTCGCGGGCCTTCTTCGTCTCGACCGCCATGTCGCGCAGCGCCGGGATCTCGATCTCGACGTTGAAGTGGCCGGTGTTGGCGAGGATCGCGCCGTCCTTCATCCGCTCCATGTGGGCCCGGGCGATCACGTGCTTGTCGCCGGTCGCCGTGCAGAACATGTCGCCGATCTCCGCCGCCCGCTCGAGCGGCAGCACCTCGAAGCCGTCCATCGAGGCTTCGAGCGCCTTGAGCGGGTCGACCTCGGTGATGATCACGTGAGCGCCCATCCCGCGCGCACGAGAGGCGACGCCGCGCCCGACCCAGCCGTAGCCGCAGACGACGAACCGCTGGCCGGCGAGGAGTACGTTCGTCGCGCGGATGATCCCGTCGATCGTCGACTGGCCGGTGCCGTAGCGATTGTCGAACATGTGCTTCGTCATCGCCGCGTTGACGGCGATGATCGGGAAGCCGAGCTTCCCCTCCGCCTCGAGCGCCTTGAGCCGGATCACGCCGGTCGTCGTCTCCTCGGTGCCGGCGATGATCTCGCCGAGCTGCTCGCGCCGCGCCGAGTGGAGGACGCCGATCACGTCGGCGCCGTCGTCCATCGTGAAGTGCGGCTTGTGGTCGACGGCCGCCTCGATGTGGGCGTAGTACGTGTCGTTGTCCTCGCCCTTGATCGCGAAGGCGGAGATGTCGTACTCGGCCACGAGCGCCGCCGCGACGTCGTCCTGCGTCGAGAGCGGGTTCGAGGCGCAGAGCACGACGTCCGCGCCGCCCGCCTCGAGCGTCCGCATGAGGTTCGCGGTCTCGGTCGTCACGTGCAGGCACGCCGAGATGCGGTAGCCGGCCAGCGGCTGCTCGCGCTCGAACCGCTCCCGGATCGCCGCGAGCACCGGCATCTGCCGGTCGGCCCACTCGATCCGCCGCTTGCCCTCTTCCGCGAGGGCGAGGTCCTTCACGTCGTAGCGCTGTGTTGCAGCCATGGAGTCCTTTCGTTAGGCGGCGAGTAGCCGTTCGTGCTTGCGCTGCTCCCACTCGACCCACGAGGCATCGTCGACGCCCGCGAGCCAGCCGTCGACCGCCGCCCTCAGCTCGGGCTCACGGCGCAACCGGGCGGCGAACGCGAGATCCCCGATGCCGAGATCGAAGCGGGTGCGCAGCTCCGCGAGCGAGCGGAGCTGGTTCAGCTCGCGCAGCCCGTAGACCCGGTAGCCGGCCGTGTTGCGGGACGGGACGACGAGGCCGGCCTGCTCGAGATAGCGGAGCATGCGCGCCGACCAGCCCGTGCGGGCCGCGGCGTGACCGACGTGGAGTGCGTCCATCGGCCGCGAACCTTAACACAACTGTGTCAAGGCTTGCGGCAGCTGATCACGCCCGCACTCGTGCCGATCCGGAAGGCTCCGTCGCGCGCGATCGCCGCGCCGACGGTCGCTGCCGCCTCGTCCAGCGGCCCGCCGCCGTAGACGAAGCTCGAGCGGATGTACGCCAGGACCGGCTCCACCTCAGTCACGCGCAGCTCTCCCTCCAGCCGCTCGACGTGGATGTCGCGGAAGAGCGGCGCCAGCTGCACCGGCCCTGTCTCGAGGCCGAAGGCCTCGAGGTGCCTCCAGAACGGCGCGTCGTAGAGCTGCCCGAGCTCCTCGAGATGCCCTGCGCCGTTCGTCGCGGCGTGGAGGCTCCCACCCGCCGCGAGCACGCGCCGGATCTCGGCCAGAGCACGCGGCCGGTCCGGGACGTGGTAGAGCATGTGGTGGGCGAGGACGACGTCGAAGGACTCGTCGGCGAACGGCAGCTCCTGGACGTCGGCGACGGCGTACTCCGCCCGGTCGCCGACGACGCTCCGGGCGACCTCGATCATCCCCGGCGACTGGTCGCTCAGCGTCAGCCGCCGGCTCGGGTCGAACCGGTCGAGGTTCTGCTTCCAGAACTCCGCCGGGCCGCAGCCGACCTCGAGCACACGCGCGCCTTCCGGCAACGCGATGCGGTCGAAGAGCCAGCGGTGCCACGGCTCCTTCACCGTCGAGAACCGCGCATGGAGATCCATGCGCGAGCGGAGGTTTGCATCCGTGCGGTACTGCTCCTCGAGACTCACGCCTCGCCTCGCAATCGCGCGACGAGCCGGTCGAGCGCGGCCTCGTCTGCGCCCGCGCCGAGCAGAAGGTTCCGGATGCCCTCGCGCCGCTCGATCTCCGCGAGCACCTCGGCAAGCGTGCGGCCGAGGGGTCGCGTGATCCGCCGCCGCCGCTCACGCTCCGCCTCGTCAGGCGCTTCCGCGACCCACTGCTCGTTGAACGGCGCCAGGCTGTCGTCGCTGAGCGCATGGTCTGCGGCGATCACGTCGGGCTCGACCCCCGCGAGCCAGAGCGCCATCCCGCAGGCGATGCCGGTGCGGTCCCGTCCGCCGGCGCAATGAACAGCGACGGGCGCGTGGGCCGCGCCGACCGAGGCCAGCGCCCGCGCGAGCTCGCCCCTGTAGCGATCGGCGAGGCCCAGGTAGGCCTCCTGCGTCGACGGCCAATCCCAGGCTGCCGGCGCGTCCCGCGGATCCATCGGCTCCTCCTGCACGGAGATCGGGAGCGGCGGCTCGTCGCGCTCGCGCTCCGACCGGAGGTCGACGACGAGCGAGACGCCGTAGTCGACGAGCGCACGGCGGCCCTCCTCGGTCAACCGCCGCAGCGAGTCTGCCCGCACGACGACCCGGTACGCGGTCTCGCCCCCGTCGGTGAGCGGCAGCCCGCCGAGGTCGCGGACGTTGACGCAGCCGTCCCAGCGCAGAACGCGCTCTGCGGCGCCTATGGCGCGCTCGTCCCCTCGCGCCCGTAGCGGTCCTCGAGCCGCACGACGTCGTCGAGCTGCGGCGTCGAGACCTCGAGGATCGTCGTGTCCTCGAGCGCGGTCACGCGGTGCACCGTCCCGGGGAGGAAGCGGAAGCAGGCTCCCGCGGTGACGACCTCCTCGTCGAGCGCCTCCTGGCCCACGCCGCCGAGCTCGAGCCGCGCGCGGCCGCTCTGGACGTACCAGCTCTCGTCCTTCTCCCGGTGGAACTGGAGCGAGAGCGACTCCCCCGCCCGGACGAGCAGCACCTTGCCCACGTACGCGTCGGCGTGCGCCCAGATCAGCTCCCAGCCCCACGGCTTCTCCACGCGGCGTGACTCGAAGGAGAAGCGGTCGAGGGAGCCGTAGTTCGGGCTGTCGAGCATCACGCCACTCGCCTACGGGGGCGCCACTCCGGATGCTCGGCCATGAACTCGTTGGCGCGGCGGAGGTCCTTCGGCGTGTTCACCGTCAGCCAGACGCCGCGGTGGCGATGCGCGTGCAGGCGCCGCTCCTCGGCGAGCTGCGGGAACGTCGACTGCTCGTGGTCGCCGCGCTCGGGCAGGAGCGCGAGCGCCTCGTCGCCGAGGACGTAGACGCCGGAGTTGACCCAGTGGTCGAGCAGCGGCGCCTCACGGAAGCCGCTGATCGTCCCGTCCTCCTCGACCTCGACGACGCCGAACGGCGAGCGAACCTGCGCGACGACGACGGTCGCCGCGGCACCGCTCTCGGAGTGCTCGACGGCGAGCGCGCGGAAGTCGACGTCGAGGAGCTCGTCGCCGTTGAGGGCGAGCACCGGCCCGTCCTCGCGCCGCTCCGCCGAGGCCAGCCGCAGGCCGCCGCCGCGGCCCAGCGGCTCCTCCTCCCCCACCGCCGTGATCTCGGCGCCGAGACCGCTGAGCGCATCGACGAAGGCGTCCTCGTCGCCGGCCCGGCAGGCGACGATCACCCGTGACACGCCGCTGCCGACGAGCCGGGCGACGGCGTACTCGGCGAGCGGGAAGCCCGCAACGGGCACGAGCGGCTTCGGCAGGCCCTGCGCCGCCTCGCCGAGTCGCTCCGCCTTGCCCCCGGCGAGCAGCAGCGCCTCCGTCATTCGCTCGTCTTCGGCTCACGGTCGACGGTCTCGGGCAGCACGTCCGAGGGCGAGAGGACGCGGCCGACTCCCTCGTACGCGAAGCCGAGCGCGCGCACGGCTGCGGGGTCGAGCAGGTTGCGCCCGTCGATGATCAGCGGGTGGCGCATCGCCTGCCGCGCCTCCTCGCTCGGGAACTCGAGCAGCTGCGGCCACTCCGTCACGATCACGGCCGCGTCGGCCCCGGCGACCGCCTCGAGCGGCGTGCCGAAGAGCTCCACTCCCTGCAGGTCGGGACGGGCGATCGGGTCCCAGCCGCGCACCTCCACCCCCTCCGCGATCAGCCGCGACGCGAGCACGAGCGACGGCGCCTCGCGCATGTCGTCGGTGTTCGGCTTGAAGGCCAGCCCGAGCAGGGCTACGCGCTTGCCGCGCAGGCGGCCGAGGTGGCGCTGCAGCTTCTGCACGACGCGCCGCTTCTGCAGCTCGTTCACCTCGATCACGGCGTTGAGGAGCTGGAAGTGGTAGCCGGAGTTCGCGGCGACCTTCTTCAGCGCGAGCGAGTCCTTCGGGAAGCACGATCCGCCCCAGCCCAGGCCCGCCCGCAGGAAGTGCGGCCCGAGGCGATGATCGAGGCCGATCCCCTCGGCGACGTGGAGCACGTCGGCGCCGACGAGCTCGCAGACGTTCGCGATCTCGTTGATGAAGCTGATGCGGGTGACGAGGAACGCGTTCGCCGCGAGCTTGATCATCTCGGCCGAGTTGACGTCCGTGTGTACGACGGGCGCGTCGATGCCGGCGTGCAGCTGCGCCACCGCGTCGCCGTCCTCCTTCTCGAAGGAGCCGATGACGATTCGGTCCGGATTCCTGAAGTCGGCGAGCGCGCTGCCCTCGGCGAGGAACTCCGGATTCGACGCGTACCCGACCGAGGCGAGGCCCCGCGCGTCGAGCGCTGCGCGTACCTTCTCGCCCGTCCCGACGGGAACCGTCGACTTCATGACGATCGTCACGCGGGCGTCCTCCGGCAGCTCGTCGACCACCGTCCAGACGGCCGTGAGATCGGCGTCCCCCGAGTAGGTCGGAGGCGTGCCCACCGCCACGAAGAGGAACTCCGCCCCCTCGAGCGCCTCGCGCACGTCGAGCGTGAAGGAGATCCGGTCGCGGTTCCGCTCGAGCACCTCGTCGAGACCCGGCTCGTAGATCGGCACCTCGCCCGCACGGAGCCGCTCGACCCGCTCGGGCAGGACGTCGCGGACGACGACCTCGTGCCCGAGGTCGGCGAAGCAGGCGCCGGTGACGAGACCGACGTAGCCCGCGCCGAAGATCGAGATCCTGGCCACGGCGCTAGGTTAATGCCCCAGCGGCGTGAGGCTCTTAGCGATCGCGAGCATCGTCGAGTTCGAGAGCTCGTTGAGGATCGTGTTCACGACCATGTAGGTCGCCTTGGGCGTCCGCAGGGCGATCATCTGGATCGCCCCGGCCGACGTGTACAGGTCGAGAGTGTGGCCGTGGTAGGTGATGTGGTAGCTCGGGCTGGCGAGGATCGGCGCCGAGCTCCAGTTCGTCTCCTCGACCTGCCAGTACTCGACCGTCCCCGCGATGTTGAAGCTCAGGACGAGCTCCTGCCGGCCGCGGAGCGGCCGGAAGAGGCGTGCGCCCTCGTCCGTGGAGAGCGCCGAGCCGGCGGCGACCCGGTGGGGCACCATGAGCGGGAAGTGCACCTTGCCGGCGTACTGACCGACTGCCGCCGAGGCGACGCTCACGCCGTCGCTCACCTGCGCCGGCGGCAGCTTGGGCGTCTTGACCTTCGCCGGGACGGTGAGCTTGCCGCCGAAGCCCGTGCCCACCGCGACGACCGTGAGCGGGTTGCCCGCCTGCGCCGCGTAGGACGCGATCGCCGTCGTCATCTGCGCGCTGCGGGTGTCCGAGCCGAACAACGGCTCGAGCTGCTGCGCGGCCTTCTTCGCCTGCGGTTGCACGGGGTCGTAGTAGACGGTGGTCTGCTGCGTCTCGGCGGGCGCATTGGCAGGCACGGTCGCCGGCAGGGTCTTCGTCGCGTACCCCTGCTTCGTGAGCAGGTACGTCGTGTTCGCGGCTTCCCCCGCGACGCTGCCGGCGTTGAGGACGAGCACGGAGATCCGCTTCTTCGGCAGCAGGTGCTTCTTGGTGCTGTGCTGCGTCTTTCCACCCGCCTGGCCCGCCACCGTGCTCGAGCTCTGGATGTCCGGGTTCTCGAACGCGTGCACGGTCTGGTCGATCACGGATTGGGGAGCCGTCTCGACGGCTGCGCCGGCGCTCGTGTTGAAGAAGTGGAAGTCCTGGAGCGGGATCGCGTTGCGGAAGAGGTGGCCTGCCGGCAGGTGATAGGCGAGGCCGAGGTAGGAGAGGAGCTCGGAGGTCGTGACCGAGCCGCCGCCCGCCTTCGCGATCACGAGGTTCCCCTTGAGCGCGCCGATCAGCGACGGCACCGAGAACAGGTTGGAGAGCGAGATGCTCGAGCGCAGCCGGCTCTTGAGTGCCTCGATGAAGAGCTGCTGGCGGCCCGTGCGGTAGAGGTCGGAGTCGAAGTGCCGGAAGCGGACGAAGGAGAGCGCCTGGCCGCCGTCGAGCTTCTGGTAGCCCGGGTGGAGGTTGATCGCCGACGTGCCCGTGTGCGGCGGGATGTAGTAGCGCCGGTCGACGTTCAGGTAGACGCCGTGGAGGCGGTTGACGAGCATCTTGAAGGCCCGGAAGTCGAGCGTGATCAGGTAGTTGATCTTCAGCCCGGTCAGGTGCTCCATCGTGTCCACGGCCGCGTACGGGCCGCCGTTCGCGCCGCAGACCGCCCAGGCGGCGTTGATCCGGTCCTGCGTGTACACCGTGTCGCCCTTGCAGTAGATCGGCACGTACAGGTCGCGGGGGAGCGAGAGCAGCGAGAGCGTGTGGTTCGTCGGATCGGCGCGGATGAGCATGAGCGTGTCCGAGTTCGAGCCCGCGTACGAGTTCGTGCCGGTGCCGGCGCGGTGGTCGTAGCCGGCGATGAGCGCGACCGCGGTCCCGTTCGGGGCGGGGAGGGTGAGCTTCTGCACCGCGTGCTTCGTCGCCGGGTCGTGCGGAGCGATCGACGCCAGGGTCTCGTGCGTGTAGAGGTAGATCCCGCCGCCGACCCCGGACGCGACCACTGCGATCGCGAGCACGAACCAGCCGAAGCCGCGGACGACGAGCGCGACGAGGGAGCGCCTCGGCCGCTCGGACTGCCGGTAGAGCGCCATCGACCCGAGCAGCGGCGGCAGCGCCGAGCGGCCACTGCCATTGGGGCCCTCGGCCCGTCCGATTCCGCGCTTCAGGGTCGTCCGCATGCGAGATCGGCGCCCCCGCGGCGCCCGACCCGAGGATAGCTCAGCGCGCCGAGGAGATGGAGGCCACCTGCTCCGACTCGCCTCCCGGCCGGCCCTCACCGCCTCCGTCGGCCAGGTTCGGTCGCAGCCAGCGTTCGGCCTCGGACACCGGCACGCCCTTGCGCGAGGCGTAGTCCTCGAGCTGGTCGCGCCCGATTCGCCCCACGGAGAAGTACCGCGCGTCGGGGTGCGCGAGGTAGATCCCGCTCACGCTCGCGGCCGGCGTCATCGCGTACGTCTCGGTGAGGGCGAGCCCCGCCTCCTCCGCTCCGAGCAACGCGAAGAGCTTCGTCTTCTCGCTGTGGTCCGGACACGCCGGATAGCCGAAGGCGGGCCGGATGCCGCGGAAGCGCTCGGCAATCAGTTGTTCGGGTGCCAGCTTCGGCCCCGTCTCGTACCAGGCCCGGCGCGCGACCTCGTGCACGTACTCCGCGAAGGCCTCGGCGAGGCGGTCGGCGAGCGCCTTGACCATGATCGCCTGGTAGTCGTCGTGCTCGGCGGCGAAACGGGCGGCAAGCTCGTCGGCACCGATCCCGGCGGTGACCGCGAACGCCCCCAGGTGATCTCCTCTCCGGAGCGAAGTAGTCGGCGAAGCAGCGGTTCGGGCGCGAGTCGCCGTAGTCGCCCTGCTGGCGCAGGAAGCAGAAGCGGATCTCGTCGTTGTCACTCTGGACAACGATATCGTCGCCGCCGGACGACGCCGGCCAGAAGCCGAAGACGCCGCGCGCGGTGAGCAGCCGTTCGGCGACGATCCGGTCGAGCAGACGCTGTGCGTCGTCGAAGAGCTCGCGCGCCGCCGGCTCTTCGAGAATCTGCGGAAAGCGACCCTTCAGCTCCCAGGCGTGGAAGAAGAACTGCCAGTCGACGTACTCGCGCAGCGTCTCGAGGTCCGGCTCCACGATCCGCCGCCCCGTGAACTCCGGCACGGGCAGGTCGTCGAAGCCGACACGGTGCCGGTTCGCGCGGGCGCGGTCGAGCGGCAACAGCGGCCGTCGCTCCTTCTCGGCATGGAGGTCGCGCAGCCGCTCCTGCTCGGTGCGGTTCTCGGCGTCCAGGCGCTCGCGCCGCTCGGGGTCGAGCAGCGCGGAGACGACGCCGACGACCCGCGAGGCGTCGAGGACGTGCACGACGGGCTGCGAGTAGGCGGGCGCGATCCGGACTGCAGTGTGCTGCCGCGAGGTCGTCGCACCGCCGATCAGGAGCGGGAGCTCCATCCCCCGCCGCTCCATCTCGCGCGCGACGTCCACCATCTGGTCGAGCGACGGCGTGATCAGGCCCGAGAGCCCGACGACGTTGGCTCCCTCCTCGACCGCGGTGTCGAGGATCCGTTCCGCCGGCACCATCACGCCGAGGTCGACGACCTCGTAGTCGTTGCAGCCGAGGACGACGCCGACGATGTTCTTGCCGATGTCGTGCACGTCGCCCTTCACGGTCGCGAGCACCGCCTTGCCGCGCACGCGGGGGATCCCACCGGCCGCCTGCTCGGCCTCCAGGTACGGCTCGAGGTAGGCGACCGCCCGCTTCATCGCCCGCGCGCTCTTCACCACCTGCGGCAGGAACATCTTCCCGGCGCCGAAGAGGTCGCCGACGACCTGCATGCCGGCCATGAGCGGGCCTTCGATCACGTCGAGCGGGCGCTCCGCTCTCTGCCGCGCTTCCTCGGTGTCCTCCTCGATGAAGTCGACGACGCCGTGCACGAGCGCGTGCTCGAGCCGCTTCTCGACCGGCGCCTCGCGCCAGGAGAGGTCGATCTCGCGCCGCGTTCCCTCCCCGCTCACGCCCTTCGCGAACTCGACGAGCCGCTCGGTCGAGTCCGGCCGCCGGTCGAAGATCACGTCCTCGACGAGCTCGAGCAGCTCCGGCGCGACGTCCTCGTAGACGGCGAGCTGGCCCGCGTTGACGATGCCCATGTCGAGGCCGGCGCGGATCGCGTGGTAGAGGAAGGCGGAGTGCATCGCCTCGCGCACGAGGTCGTTGCCGCGGAAGGCGAAGCTGAGATTGGAGATGCCGCCGCTCGTCCGCGCTCCGGGGCAGCGCTCCTTGATCAGGGGCAGCGCCTCGAGGAACGCCTTGGCGAAGCCGCGATGCTCCTCGATCCCGGTCGCGACTGCGAGGACGTTGGGGTCGAAGACGATGTCCTCCGGCGGGAAGCCGGCCCGCTCGACGAGCAGCCGGTACGCGCGCTCGCAGATGGCGACCTTGCGCTCGACCGTCTCGGCCTGCCCCTTCTCGTCGAACGCCATCACGACGACGCCGGCGCCGTAGCGGCGCACCCGCCGCGCCTGCTCGAGGAACGGCTCCTCACCCTCCTTCAGCGAGAGGGAGTTGACGACCCCCTTGCCCTGGATGCACTTCAGCCCCGCCTCGAGCACGGACCAGCGCGAGCTGTCGATCATGATCGGCAGCCTCGCCACCTCCGGCTCCGTCGCCACGAGGTTGAGGAACGTCGTCATGGCCCGCTCTCCGTCGAGCAGGTCGGCATCCATGTTCACGTCGAGGAGGTTCGCGCCGCCCCGCACCTGCTCGAGGGCGACGTCGAGCGCCGCCTGGAAGTCCCCCGCCTCGACGAGCCGGCGGAAGCGGGCCGAGCCCGTGATGTTCGTCCGCTCGCCGATCAGGGTGAAGTTGCCGGCGGCGTCGTGACGGAGCTCGAGCGGCTCGAGCCCGCTGAAGCGGGTCGCGGGCCGCCGCTCGGGGACGGGCCGGGGCGGGACGCCGTCCACCGCCTCGACGATCCGGCGGACGTGCTCGGGAGTGGTTCCGCAACAACCGCCGACGACGTTGACGAGCCCGTCGCGGGCGAACTCGCCGAGGTAGCGGCTCGTGTCCTCGGGCAGCTCGTCGTGCTCGCCGAGCGCGTTGGGCAGCCCGGCGTTCGGGTGGCAGGCGACCCAGGTCGGGGCGATCTGGGCGAGATCCTCGACGAACGGCCGCATCTCGGCCGCGCCGAGGGAGCAGTTGACGCCGACGATCAGCGGCGCGGCGTGCTCGACGGAGATCCAGAACGCCTCGACGGTCTGGCCGGACAGGTTGCGGCCGCTCCGGTCGACGGCGGTGAACGAGAGCCAGAGCGGCAGCTCGGGAGCGGCGTCCTGTGCCGCCGCGATCGCGGCCTTGCAGTTGAGCGTGTCGAAGACGGTCTCGATCAGGAGCAGGTCGACGCCGCCCTCGCGGAGCGCGCGGATCTGTTCGGAGTATGCGGCGGCCACCTCGTCGAACGTCGCGGCGCGGTAGGAGGGGTCGTCGACGCGCGGCGAGAGCGAGAGGGCGACGTTGAGCGGTCCGACCGAACCTGCGACGAAGCCCTCGAACTCGTCGGCGACCTCGCGCGCGATCCGCGCGCCCTCGTACGCCATCTCCGCCGCGACGCCCTCGAGCCCGTAGTCGGCCTGCCCGATCCCCGTCGCCGTGAAGGTGTTCGTCGTCGCGATGTCGGCGCCGGCCTCGAAGTACGAGCGGTGGATCGCGCGCACGACCTCGGGCCGCGTGAGGTTGAGCAGGTCGGGGTCGCCGGCGACGTCGCGCGGGTGGTCGCGGAAGCGCTCGCCGCGGTAGGCCTCCTCCCCGCGCACCTGCTTCTGGATGAGCACGCCCCACGAGCCGTCGAGGACGGCGATCCGCTGCCGGAGGATGGATTCGAGCCGTTCCCGCGTGTCCAGCACCTGCCTCCTTCACATACAGCCCGGGAGCGGCGCTCTCGGGCGCTTTAGGCGTTTGGTGACCCGGTCGCCAAGCTGCCTGTCAAAGCTCTCCGGGTAGCGGAAACGCTAGCAGCCGCACGGCCCGTAGCCCACGCGGCGGGCGTGCTGCTGGCGTTAGGGTGCCGCCTCGTGGGTGACGTACGGGACGGCGCGACGCTGCGTGAGGCGCTGCGCGCGATCGCGCGCAACCTCTCCTTCACGTGGACGGGCGAGGCTCGAGCGCTCTTCGACGAGCTCGAGCCGCACCGCTTCGCGGAGCTCCACCACAACCCGACGGCGCTCCTCGCGGAGCTGACGGACGACCACCTCGCGGCCGCGCTGCAGCCCGAGTACGTCGAGCGCCTCGGACGGGTGCAGGCGCGGCTCGCCCGCGACGCGAGCGACGAGACGTGGTGGCACCAGCACCGCCTTCCCGACGACTTCCTCGCCGCGTATTTCTCGGCCGAGTTCGGCCTCGACGAGAGCCTGCCCATCTACTCCGGCGGCCTCGGCGTTCTCGCAGGCGACCACCTCAAGGCGGCGTCGGAGCTCGGGGTGCCGCTCGTCGGCATCGGCCTCTTCTACTGGCGCGGCTACTTCCGCCAGCGGCTCGACGAGAGCGATCGCCAGGTCGAGCACTATCCACGCAACTACCCGACGCGGCTGCCGCTCGAGCAGGTCCCGATGGCCCCCGTCGTCGAGCTGGCCGACGACGACGGAGCGCTCGTGCCGGTCCGCCTCGGCGTCTGGCGGGTGCGCGTCGGCCGGATCTCGCTCTACCTCCTCGACACGAAGGTCGGGGCGAACCCGGAGTGGGCGCGCGACGTCAGCGACACCCTCTACGGCGGGGACCGCCAGAACCGGTTGCGGCAGGAGCTCGTCCTCGGCCTCGGCGGCGTGCGGGTCCTGCGGCAGCTGGGGCTCGCCCCGACGGTGTTCCACCTGAACGAGGGGCATTCGGCGTTCCTCCAGCTCGAGCGGCTGCGCGAGCTCGTCGAGGACGAGGGGCTCGCACCGGAGGTCGCGCTCGCGCGGCTGCGCGCCTCGACCGTCTTCACGACGCACACGCCGGTGCCGGCCGGCAACGAAGTCTTCGACCCGGAGCTCGTGCGCCGCAACGTCGAGGGAGTCGTGACCCGCTGCGGCCTCGAGTGGGACGAGTTCGCGGCGCTCGGCAAGGTCGAGCCGGAGGAGACGGGCTTCGGGCTGACGCCGTTCGCCCTGCGCACCTCGAGCCATGCGAACGGCGTCTCGCAGCTGCACGGCGCCGTGTCGCGGGACATGTGGCGCGGCCTGTGGCCGCAGCAGCCCGTCGAGGAGGTTCCGATCATCTCGATCACGAACGGCGTCCACCAGCGGTCGTGGGTCTCCCCCGAGCTCGGGGAAGCGCTCGGCGACGGCGCCCCGAGCTTCGAGCTTGCGCGCGAGCTTCCCGCAGCCGACTTGTGGGCGGCGCACCGGAGCGCGAAGGAACGCCTGCTCGAGTACATCGTGGACACCCGGGACGCGCAGAAGCTCGACCCCGACGTCCTGACGATCGGCTTCGCGCGCCGTTTCGCGACGTACAAGCGCGCGAGCCTTCTCTTCAGCCGCCCGGAGCGGCTGGCGCAGCTCCTCGCCGACCCGGAGCGGCCGATCCAGGTGCTCCTGGCGGGGAAGGCGCACCCGGCCGACGAGGGCGGCAAGGGCGTGATCCAGCAGGTCGTCGACTTCGCGCGCCTGCCGGAGGCCGCGGCCCGCGTCGTCTTCCTCGAGGACTACGAGATGACGCTCGCCCGGCGGCTCGTGCAGGGCGTCGACGTCTGGCTCAACACGCCGCGGCGACCGCTCGAGGCATCCGGCACCTCCGGAATGAAGGCCGCGCTGAACGGCGTGGTCAACTGCTCGATCCTCGACGGCTGGTGGGCGGAGGCGTACTCGCCCACGTGCGGTTTCGCGATCGAGAGTGCCGGGGGCGAGAGCGAGGCCGAGCAGGACGAGGCGGACGCCGAGGCGCTCTACGCCGTGCTCGCGGAGCACGTCGTGCCGGCGTACTACGAGCGCGACGCGGACGGGCTGCCACACCGGTGGATCGAGCTGATGCGCGAGTCGATCGCCGAGCTCGGGCCGCGCTTCGGGACGCGGCGGATGGTGGCGGAGTACGTCGAGCGCGTCTACGTGCCGGCCCACGGCGGCACGGCGCCGGCCGCGAGCCGCGCGGCGTAGAAGAACCGAAGAGCTGCTGTAGCCGCCGTGATTCGCCGGGGAGACGTCGAGGATCTGGCGCTCGTCTGCGCGATCCACCGCGAGGCGGCGCTCGCCGGCTTCGCGAACGTCTTTCCGGCCGACCGGTTCCCCTACCCGGACGACGCGATCCGGGAGGGGTTGCGCGAGCAGCTGTCCGACACGGCGAACACCGTCCTCGTCGACGCGGAGGGCCGCGGCTTCGCCCTCGTCGGCCCCGGCCGGCTACACCGGCTGTTCGTCCGGGAGCACGCCTGGGGAAGCGGCGTGGCGCACGAGCTCCATGCCGCCGCGCTGGACACGCTGCGCGAGCAGGGCGCCGGGTCGGCGTCGCTGTGGTGCCTGGCGGAGAACGGCCGTGCGCGCCGCTTCTACGAGAAGCGCGGCTGGCGTCTCAACGGCACGGAGCGAATCGTGCCGTTTCCGCCGCACCCGCTCGACCTCGGCTACTCCATCGACGTGTAGGTGACCGGCGGGCGGACGGCCGTTCCGTCGTTTCCGTCCGAGTCGAGAGAGAGCTGCTGGTTGTGCGGAACTCGCTGGAAGCGGACGCTCCCTGACGCGCGCGAGATCTGGGGGGTGCGGGCCGGCCGTCGTAGAATCGAGCCGTAATGGACGTCTCGCGGAACGAGGCCGCCGGCGAGGCGGCGTTCGAGGCACTCGTCCGCGAGGCGCTCGACGAGCTACCCGACGAGATCCGCGACCTGATGTCCAACGTCGCCGTGACGGTGGAGGACGAGCCGCCGCCGGGCGAGAGCCTGCTCGGCCTCTACGAGGGCATCCCCTGGGGCGAGCGCGGCCCGTACTACGCGGGCGTCCTGCCGGACAAGATCACGCTCTACCGCCTGCCGCTCGAGCGTATCTCCGGCGGTGACCCGAAGAGGCTGCGGCGCGAGGTCAGGCGCACGGTCCTGCACGAGATCGCCCACCACTTCGGCATCAGCGACGAGCGGCTGGTCGAGCTCGACCGTTACTGACGCGGCGGGCGGCCGTCAGCGGGTCGTGCCGCGGACCTCGAGCTGGTTCTCGGCGTGCCGGACCCGCTGCTCGAGCTGCCAGCGGTCGGCCGTCGACTCGCCCGCCTCGACGCGGACGAGCTCCTCCTGCGCCTCCTCGAGCTGGCGTCGAGCCCGCTCCTCGTCGATGTCGCCCGCCGCGACCGCATCGTCGACGAGGGCGATCGCCCTGTTCTCGAGCATCTGGAAGAAGCCGGGGCCCGTCGCGAACTCCCGCACCTCGCCGTCGCCGACATGGACGCGCGTCGAGCCGGCGCGGAGCATGGCGACGAGAGGTGCGTGCCGGGCGAGGACGCCGATCTCCCCGGCCGCGCCGGGAACGATCAGCATCTCGGCGTCGCCCTCGAACGCCGGCCCCTGCGGGGTCACGACCGAGACCGGGAAGAACGGATGGTCGGCCACGCTCTCTCCTACGCGGCGGCGCCGGCGGCTCGGTCTCGAGCTCCGGCTCCTCGCCGGCGAGCTGCTTCGCCCGCTCCACCGCCTGCTCGATCACGCCGACCATGTAGAAGGCCTGCTCCGGCAGGTCGTCGTGCTTGCCGTCGAGGATCTCGGTGAAGCCGCGGATCGTGTCCTCGAGCTTCACGTACTCGCCCGGCGTGCCGGTGAACTGCTCGGCGACGAAGTTCGGCTGCGACAGGTAGCGCTCGATCTTGCGCGCCCGCGAGACGACGAGCTTGTCCTCGTCGGAGAGCTCGTCGATGCCGAGGATCGCGATGATGTCCTGGAGGTCGCGGTAGCGCTGCAGCACCTCCTGCACGCGGGTCGTCGTCCGGTAGTGCTCGTCGGAGACGATCCCCGGCTGGAGCGCGCGCGAGGTCGAGCGCAGCGGGTCGACCGCCGGGTAGATGCCCTTCTCGACGATGCTCCGGTCGAGCACCGTCGTCGAGTCGAGGTGCGCGAACGTGTTCGCCGGGGCGGGGTCGGTGAGGTCGTCGGCGGGCACGTAGATCGCCTGCACCGAGGTCACCGAGCCGGTGCGCGTCGAGGTGATCCGCTCCTGCAGCTGCCCCATCTCGGTCGCGAGGGTCGGCTGGTAGCCGACGGCGCTCGGCATGCGGCCGAGCAGCGCCGACACCTCGGAGCCCGCCTGGACGAAGCGGAAGATGTTGTCGATGAAGAGCAGGACGTCCTGGCCCTGGTCGCGGAAGTACTCCGCCATGGTCAGGCCGGAGAGGCCGACGCGCAGGCGGGCGCCCGGCGGCTCGTTCATCTGGCCGTAGACCATCGCCACCTTGTCCATCACGCCCGACTCCTGCATCTCGAGCATCAGGTCGTTGCCCTCGCGCGTCCGCTCGCCGACGCCGCAGAAGACGGAGACGCCGCCGTGCTGCAGCGCGACGTTGTGGATGAGCTCCTGGATGAGGATGGTCTTGCCGACGCCGGCGCCGCCGAAGAGGCCGACCTTGCCGCCGCGGACGTACGGCGCGATCAGGTCGATGACCTTGATCCCCGTCTCGAAGATCTCCACCGTCGGGGACAGGTCGCCGAAGGCAGGCGGGTCGCGGTGGATCGGCCAGCGCTCGCCCTTCCCGGGCTCCTTGCCGTCGACCGGGTCTCCGATCACGTTCCAGAGCCGGCCGAGGGTCTCGTCCCCACCGGGACCGAGATCGGCTGACCGGTGTCGACGACCTCGACCCCGCGGGCGAGGCCGTCGGTCGTGTCCATGGCGACAGCGCGGATGCGGTCGTCGCCGAGGTGCTGCTGCACCTCCGCGATCAGCTCACGTGTACCGCCGTCCTGTTCAGGCACCTCGATGCTGAGGGCGTGGTAGATCGCGGGCAGCTTGTCGGGAAAGACGGCGTCGAGGACGACGCCCTTGATCTCGACGACCCTTCCCGCGTTCGTACCGTTGCTCTTGGCGGCCATGAATCTCCTGATGCGTGAGGTCGGGCGCGGCGCCGCTTGCCGGCCGCCGCAGGCAGGCGCACTGTAGCCGAACGGCCGTCGCGGCCCTCGGTGGAACAGCTGGCCCGTGCGAAGCTTCCGCGATGGCGGAAGCAGGAGCCGCCTCGACAGCCCTTCAGCGGCCGCACGGCGTGGACGCGCAACCTCCAGACGCCGTTTCGCAGCCTTCCTCCGCACCGAGACGGGCAGCGCCGCCGTCCTCCTCGCCGCCGCCGTCGCCGCACTCGTCTGGGCGAACGCCGACGTGCGCTCGTACGAGCGCGTGTGGACGGCGACGCTCTCGATCCGGGTCGGCAGCGCCGGCGTCTCGCAGGACGTCCGCAGCTGGATCGACACCGGCCTGATGTCGTTCTTCTTCTTCGTGATCGGGCTCGAAGCGCGCCGGGAGCTCGACCTCGGCGAGCTGCGGGAGCGTAGGCGGGTCGCGCTGCCCGTCCTGGCAGGGCTCGGCGGGATGGCCGTACCGATCGCGATCTACCTCGCCTTCAACGCCGGCCGCGGCTCCGCGCACGGCTGGGGGACGGCGATGTCCACCGATACCGCCTTCGCGCTCGGGCTGCTCGCGCTCGTCGGCCGGAACTTCCCCGACCGGCTGCGCGCCTACCTCCTGACCGTGGCGGTGGTGGACGACCTTGCCGCGCTGCTCGTGATCGCGATCGTCTACAGCGGCTCGATCTCCGTCGTGCCGCTTCTGGTCGGGATCGCGCTGTTCGGCGCGATCCTGCTGGTGAGGGCCGCCGAACATCCACTTCGGCCCTGTCTACTTCCTGTTCGGCCTCGCGGTCTGGGTCGCGTTCTTGAAGAGCGGGACCGACCCGATCGTCGTCGGGCTGCTGGGAGGAGTGGTCGCCCTCGCCTACCCGGCCCAGCGGAGCGACCTCGAGCGAGCGACCGACCTCTTCCGGCTCTTCCGCGAGCAGCCGACGGCCGGCCTCGCTCGCTAGGCCCGCGAGGCAGTGCAGGCGGCCGTCTCGCCGAACGAGCGGCTGCAGACGCTCTGGCATCCGTGGTCGAGCTACGTGATCGTGCCGCTGTTCGCGCTCGCGAACGCCGGCGTCCACCTGAGCGGTGGCTTTCTCTCGCACGCCTTCACCTCGCGGGTGACGCTCGGCATCCTGATCGGCTACGTGCTCGGCAAGCCGGTCGGGATCGCCGGCTCGGCGTGGCTGGCGACGCGCGCGAGTCGTGGACGCCTCCGCCCGCCGGTCGGCTGGGCATCCGTCGCCGGCGGCGGCACGATTGCGGGGATCGGCTTCACGGTCTCGCTCCTCATCGCGCAGCTCGCCTTCCACGGCGTCAGCTGCGGGAGGCGAAGGTCGGCGTGCTCGACGCCGGCGCTCGCGGCGGCCATGCTGACCTGGCTCCTGTTCGCTCGCGCCGGCGCGGCTGCCGGCGCGGCTGCGGGTCCGCGCGCTGTTCGGCACGCCCGACCTGATCGTCGACCTCGCGGAGCCGGTCGATCCCGAGCGCGACCACATCCGCGGGCCGGTCGACGCCCCGTCACCGTGCTCGAGTACGGCGACTTCGAGTGCCCGTACTGCGGCCAGGCGGAGCCCGTGCTGCGGGAGCTCCTCCGCGACTTCGGGGACGTCGCCTACGTCTGGCGCCACCTGCCGCTCAACGACGTCCACCTGAACGCGCAGCAGGCGGCCGAGGCGGCCGAGGCGGCCGCGGCGCAGGGCGCCTTCTGGGAGATGCACGACCTCCTGCTCGCACGGCAGGACGCGCTAGCCTTCGACGACCTCGTCGGCTATGCGCGGGGAGCTCGGCCTCGACACCGAGCGGTTCGAGCAGGATCTCCGCACGCGCGACGGCGCCGGAAGGATCGCCGCGGACGTCGACTCCGCCGACCTCTCCGGCGTCTCGGGCACGCCGACCTTCTTCGTCAACGGCCTCCGCCACTACGGCGCCTACGACATCGCGACGCTGTCGGCGGCGGTGAAGGCCGCGCGGGCCCGCGAAGCGCGTCAGCGCCGCTGCGGTCGCCGGATAGGCCGGCTGCGAGATCGTCAGGCCGCAGCCGAGACTGCTTCGACGTCGTGCGCCGGCCACAGACCGGCCGGTGAGTCGACGAGACGTGCCAGCGCGTCGATACCGGCTCGTACGAGGCACGGCGTCCGGAGAAGCGCTCCCAGGCGACGTCGTGGTCGTCCACGAGGGGCACGCCGATCTCCGCGAGATCGCAGGAGGACTTGCTCGGAACGCGGCCCGGTCGACCGGCTGCAGGGCGCGGTCGGCCACGCGTCGTCGAAGTACCCTCGCAGCCGCCCGACGGCGCCGAGCGCGGCCCGGTAGAACATCCACGCCGCCGCGTTTCCGCCCCGGCGCCTGGATCGCCGAGAGGCGGAAGTTCGCCGTCTCGAGCAGGGCCGCGATCGCGGTCACCCACGAATGCCACGGGTCGGACGAGCGGAAGAAGACAAGCATCGGGTGGCTGAAGTGGGACTCCCCGACGTCGACGATCCAGCGCTCCCACTCCGGCCAGAGGGCGTCGAGCGTCTCGATGCCCGCGTAGACGTGGTGACGCTCGATCAGCGTACCGCGTCGGGCGGCGAGCCGGCGCGGGTGTCGAGCATCGCGACGACCGCCTCGCGGCGGAGAAGGCCGCGTTCAGCGTCGGCAGGTACGTGATCACGAGCGCGAGCAGGCCGAGGCCGATCGTCGCCTCGCAGAAGGTGGTGACCGCGCCGCCGACACCACCGCCGGGATGGTCGAAGCCGAGCGTGAACAGCGACGAGCCGCTGACAACGACGGCAGCCCCGAAGCCGCCGCCGTCGATCGCCCAGAAGATCCCCGCGAAGCCGAGCAGGCTCGCGACAGCCGAGAGCAGCGGCGGCCCGAGGATCGAGAGCGGCGCCGCGTAGACCATGACCGCGTCCACGGCCTCCCGCTCCCGGCACCGCGCACGCGCGAGAGGGCGCGGAGCGCCCGGAAGACCCAGACGAAGACGACCCGCGAGCGGAGCTGGATCCCGCGCGGGACGACGAACGCCCGGAGCGCCTCGAGCAGCGCGAATGCGACGACGAGCCCGCCGAGCACCGCCGCGAGAACGCGCACCGCCTCCACGCCGCGAGCCTACCCCGCGCCGGATCCGTCGGCCGGGCCGGCGCCGCGCGGCGAGCTCTCGCGAGCGCCGAGGGAACCGGGCTCGAGTCGCCCGATTCGTACTTGAAGGAGATGCCGAGTCGTACGCGGTAGCTCGAACCTGGCCGTTCTCGATCGTCACGTCGAAGCGGGTCGCCTCCGCAACTCGCAGGTCGCGCACCGTCTCGGCTGCGGTCTCCACGGCGCTGCGGCGGCCGCCTCCCAGGAGTCGGGGCTCGTCCCGATCACTTCGGTGACGCGGTAGACGCTGTCGCTCATCATCTACGCTCCTCTCTCGCGATCCGGCAGGTGTCGACCAGACGCTACTCCGTCGGCTGATGTGCGTGCGCGCCCTCCTGAGGGCCGCTGGAGCGGCGAGCTCTGCCGTCGTGCTGCCGGCTGGGACGGCGGTGCGCGATCACTGCTGAACTCAGCGACGGCCGCCCGGATGTGATCTGGACGCCAGGGGCAGGTCCGCGATCCGCTCGAGTCGAGGCGAGCAAGGGGCTCCCGGTCGGCCTCGTCGACGAAGACGTGCATGACGCCGTCCCGGCCCGTCAGCACGTCACCGGATACGAGCGTCGCGTGCTCGCGGATCAGGAGCACGACCTGAGGTTCGGCTCGCCGTCCAGCTCGATCGCCTCGACGCCGCCGGGCAGCTCGTCCGTCGTCGGTGGCTTGGGACGGCGCCGCCACTCCGCCCGGGGCGGAGCCGAGACCGTCGCCCCGTACCGCTCGACGAGCTCGTCGGTGTCCCGGTAGTGAGCCGGGCACGTGAGCAGGACGCGCACGGCCTTCCCACACGGGTCGAACCTGCCGTCAGGCGGGAGGAGCGGATCGATCAGCGCTACCTCCCGGTCGGTCTCGTAACGCACGACCGGCACCTCTTGCGGCCAGTCCTCGCCGGGTTCCCATGCGGGATGCGGAGAGAGCCACCACGAGAGCGAGGTCACGACAGGACGATATGGCACTCGCCTGGGCCAGCGTCCTCACGTCTGAATGCCAACGTCGTTCCCCGGCGCAGGGCGCGGGCGTAAGCCTGCCGCAGGGCGGCTTACGACCGCGCCGAACGAGCGACTGCGGACCTGCGCGCAGCGCACGTCCGCGAGCGTCCATGACAGGTTCGTCCAACGCCGACAAGCCCTACTGCACGGAGCGCCGCCGAGACCGCGTCAGCGGTCGCGAGCTATCCGGTCAGGGCGTCCGCGCCCGCGACGACCTCGAGGATCTCCTGCGTGATCTCGGCCTGGCGCGCTCGGTTGAGCGAGAGCGTCAACCGGTCGATGAGATCGCCGGCGTTCTTCGACGCATTCCGCATGGCGGTCATCTGCGAGGCGAGGAAGGCGGCGGCCGACTCGAGCAGAGCCCGGTAGATCTCGGTCTCGAGGTAGACGGGCAGCAGGCGCTGGAGGATCTCCTCCGGCTCCGGCTCGTAGATGAAGTCGCGCGCTCGGCCCCTTGCGCTCCTCTGCCGGCTCCTCGCCGGCGAGCACGTCCTCACCGATCGGCAGCAGCTCGGTCGTCGTCACCCGCTGCACGAGCGCCGACTCGTAACGGTTGTAGACGAGAAGGACGCGGTCGACCTCCTCCGCCTCGTACAGCTCCGCGATCCGGTGGCCGATCGCCTGCGCGTCGTGATAGGACGGCCGGTCGGCGAACCCGGCCCACTGGCCGGTGAGCTCGTAGCGGCGGAAGCGAAGCGTCGACGCGCCCTTGCGGCCGACGACGAGCCAGCGCACGTCCGGCCCCTCCGCCCGCACCTGCCGCTCGAGCTCGAACGCGCGACGCAGCACCTGGCCGTTGAACGGCCCCGCGAGGCCGCGGTCGCCGGTGACGACGACGATCGCAACCGTCCGCACCTCGTCGTGCCGCTGCAGGAGCGCGAGGTTCCGGAGCGAGGAGGCGGCGCTCGCCGTGCCGGCCATCAGCTCCTGCATCCGGTCTGCGTACGGACGCATCTCCTCGATCCGCGTCTGGGCGCGCCGCAGGCGGGCGCCGGCGACGAGCTCCATCGCCTTCGTGATCTTGCGCGTGTTGCGGACAGAGGAGATCCGCCGCCGGAGATCCTGCAGCGACGCCACTAGGTCAGAACCGACTCTTCTTCGACGTTGAAGGAGTGCTTGAACTTCTCGATCTCGCCGTTCAGCCGCTCGGCGAGCTCGTCGGGGAGGTCGCCCGTCTCGCGGATCTCCTTGTAGATCGACTCCTCGGAGCGAAGGTGCTCGCGCAGCTCGTCCTGGAAGCGCGGTACCTGCGGCGTCGGGATGTCGTCGAGGTAGCCCTGGTTGCCGGCGTAGATCGAGACGACCTGCTCCTCCATCGGCCACGGGTCGTACTGCGGCTGGTTGAGGCTCGCCACCATCTTCTCGCCGCGGGTCAGCGCCTGCTGCGTCGCGCGGTCGAGCTCGGAGCCGAACTGCGCGAACGCCTCGAGCTCGCGGTACTGCGCGAGGTCGAGCCGGAGCCGGCCGCCCACCTTCTTCATCGCCTTCGTCTGCGCCGAGGCGCCGACGCGCGAGACGGAGATGCCGACGTTCACCGCCGGGCGGATGCCGGAGAAGAAGAGCTCCGACTGGAGGTAGATCTGCCCGTCGGTGATCGAGATCACGTTCGTCGGGATGTACGCCGAGACGTCGCCCGCCTGCGTCTCGATGATCGGCAGCGCGGTGAGCGAGCCGCCGCCGTTTTCGTCCGAGAGCTTGCACGCGCGCTCGAGCAGCCGCGAGTGGAGGTAGAAGACGTCGCCGGGGAACGCCTCCCGGCCCGGGGGGCGGCGCAGCAGCAGCGAGAGCTGCCGGTACCCGTCCGCGTGCTTCGAGAGGTCGTCGTACATGACGAGCGCGTGCTTGCCCTCGTAGAGGAAGTACTCGCCCATCGCGCAGCCCGCGAACGGAGCCATCCACTTGATCGGAGCCGCCTCGCTCGGCGGCGGCGGTGACGATCGTCGTGTACTCCATCGCGCCGGCCTCGCGCAGCCGCTCGTAGATGCCGGCGACGGTGGATTCCTTCTGGCCGATCGCGACGTAGATGCAGTGCACGTCGGTGTCCCGCTGGTTGAGGATCGTGTCGATGAGGATCGCCGTCTTGCCCGTCGAGCGGTCGCCGATGATCAGCTCGCGCTGGCCGCGGCCGACGTTCGTCATCGCGTCGATCGCCTTGATCCCGGTCTGGAGCGGCTCCTTCACCGGCTGCCGCGCGATCACGCCGGGCGCCTTGAACTCGAGCGGGCGGGTGTGCTCCGACTCGATCGGGCCGCGCCCGTCGAGCGGCTTGCCCAGCGGGTCGACGACGCGGCCGAGCAGCGCCTCGCCGACGGGGACGCTCGCGACGCGCCCGGTGCGGCGCACGCTCTCGCCCTCGCTCACCTGCTCCCAGTCGCCGAACAGCGCTGTGCCGACGACGTCCTCCTCGAGGTTGAAGGCGAGGCCGACGACGCCGTGCTCGAACTCGAGCATCTCCATCGAGACGGCGTTCTCGAGGCCGTAGACCTTCGCGATGCCGTCGCCGATGGCGAGCACGCTGCCGACCTCGGCCAGGTCGGTCTCGACGTCGTACTGCTCGATCCGCTGCCTGAGAATGGACGTGATTTCTTCTGGTCTGAGCTTCATGCGTGCCTTTCTCCGAAGGAGGGGCTCGTGGGGGGAACCATGGGTTCCCCCACGATTAGCTCCTCACGAGTTCGTGTCTCAGTCGTTCCAATCTCCCGCGCACGCTCGCGTCGACGCGGAGCGAGCCCGCCTGGAGGACGATGCCGCCGACGAGGTCGGGATCGACCTTGCGCGTCGCCTCGACCGTGCGGCCGGCCGCCTCCTCGATCTGCTTCAGGATCGCGTCCGCCTCCGCATCGGTCAGCTCGCGCGCGGTCGTCAGCTCGACGGTCAGACGCCGCTCCTCACGAGCCATCAGCCGCTCGAACTCCTTCGCGATCTCCTCGAGCTCCCCGGCACGTCCCTTCTCCGCCACGAGCCGGAGGAAGTGCGTGAACAGCGGCTCCTCGTCGCCGGCGAGGTCGGCGAGGATCTCCGCTTTCGCGCTCGACTCGAGCTGCGGGTTGCGGAGGACGGCATGCAGCTCGGGCGACTCGGCCGCCGCGGTCGCGAAGTCGGCGAGCGCCTCGTGCACCTGCGCGAGCCGCCCAGCCTCCTTCGCGGCGCCGAAGAGCGCCTCGGCGTAGATCCGATGCGCGACCGCCACTACGCGGATTCCTCGAGCGCCGAGAAGTCGAGGCCGGAGATGGCCTCCGCGATCAGGGCGCGGTCGCGCTCGGCGTCGAGCGTGCGACCGACGACGCGCGAGGCGGCCTCGAGCGTGAGGTCGGCGACTTCGGAGCGGATCTGCTCGAGCGCGCGCGCCGTCTCGGCCGCGATCTCCTTGCGCGTCTCCTCGAGCCGCCGCTGGCGCTCGGTCTCCGTCTCCTCGCGCATTCGCTGCTCCATCGACTCGCGCGTCTTGCGCGCCTCGGCGAGGATCGACTCGGCCTCGCCGCGCGCCTCGCCGATCAGCTTCTTGTGCTCGGTGAGCAGCCGCTGCGCCTCGTCGCGGGCGTCGTCCGCCGCCTCGATCGAGCGCCGGATCGACTCCCGCCGCTCGTCGATCATCTTCTGGATCGGCCCGAATGCGTACCGCTTCAGGACGAAGAACGTGATCAGGAAGAAGACGATCGTCCAGATCATCAGCCCCGGGACGATCCGGGTGAGCGGGCTGGAGGCCGCGACGAGCATCTACTTGACCAGGACGAAGCCGAGGAAGCCGCCGACGAGACCGTAGAAGACGACGGCCTCCGTGAGCGCGAAGCCGAGCCACATGATTCCCTGCAGCTCGCCGCGCAGCTCGGGCTGGCGGGCGACCGACTGGATCATCGAGGCGAACACCGTGCCGATGCCGATGCCGGCGCCGAGCGAGCCGAGGCCCATGCCGAGTCCGAAGCCGAGCGCCTGCGCGGCCTTGATCGTGTCTGACGTTGCAGCGAGCAGGTGGGGCACGTTTCCTCCTTAGTGGGCCGGCTCGATTGCGGAGCCGATGTAGATGGCGGTCAGTGCAGCGAAGATGAACGCCTGAATCGTGACGACGATCACGACCTCGAAAATGTAGAAGAAGATTCCGAGCAGGAAGAACGGCGGCACCGCGATGTAGAACGTGATGCCGCTGAGGATGAAGACCAGGCCGATGCAGACGAGGATCAGGATGTGGCCTGCGAGCATGTTCGCGTAGAGCCTGACGCTGAGGCTGATCACGCGGAAGACGTGCGAGATCGTCTCCAGGAAGGCCATCATCGGCACCATCGCCCTCGGCACGCCGGCCGGGACGAAGCTCTTGATGTACCGCGGCCCGTTCCAGCGGAAGCCCTCGACGTGTGTGAAGACGACGCTGAGCAACGCGAGCACCAGCGTGACCGAGAGCTGCGACGTGGCCGCGTAGATCCCCCACGTCGGCAGGCCGTGCCACCTGTCGCCGGTGAGCGGCAACGGCAGGAAGCTGACGAGGTTCAGCATCCAGATGAAGAGGAAGAGCGACGCGACGTACGGGAACCAGCGGCCGATCGCCTTCGAGGGCAAGCCCTGCTCGGCGATCTGCGTCTGCGCGAGCTCGTAGACCGCTTCACCGAAGGTCTGACGCTTGCTCGGCAGGAGCGCGAGCCGGCTGCGCATCGTGAAGATCCCGATCGCGATCGACAGCAGCGCGCCGAGCGCGAGGTAGACCACCGCCTTGTTGATCGACATGTCGATCGGGCCGAGATGGAGCGAGACCCACTGCTTCAGCTCGAACTCGTTCGCCGGGTTGAACGTACCCGCGAGGAGGTGCGTCATCCGATCCTCTCCCCGCCGAAGTACTCGAGGAGCGAGACGCCGAGCGAGAGCGTGTACGCGAGCGCGTAGACGGCGAGCGCGGCGATCCCGACGTCGCGGTCGCCGACCGTGACGGCGAGGAGGACGACGATCACGCCGATGCCGCGGAACGAATGCGCGAGCGCGACGAGGCCGGAGAAGCCGAGATGGTCGGCCCCGAGTGGCAGGCGCGAGAGCCAGATCGCGAGTGCCTCCCCGGCGAGCCAGAGCACCGCCGCGAGCGCCCAGCCGCCGAGCCGGAAGCCCGCGACGAGGAAGACGGGCAGCGCGAGCACGACGACCGCAGCCCCCGCGAGCGCGGGAGCCCGGCGGCCGGGGACCGGCCGCGGCGTAGAGAACACGCCCGGCATCATGCGTGATCCCGTCCGCAGAGTACGGTGCGCCTCGCCGGCTGCAAAGCGTCGCATGCCGGTGTCCTCGGTCGGCCACGTGCCTACGGGCACGCGGCCTCCCTGCGTCCTCGGCCTGCTCGCTTTTCGCAGGCGATGCGCAAACGAACTCACGGACGGAATCACGAGAAGTAGCCCTTGAACCTGCGGTAGACGGCGAAGACGCCGGCGGGGAGCCCGATCACGACGCCGGCGAGCGCGCCGTAGCCGGCGTTCCCGGCAGCCCAGCCGGCGAGCGCGCCCGCGCCGCCGCAGGCACTCATGGTGCCGACGAGCACTGCCCCGGCTTCCGCGGGCTGGAAGGACGAGCGAGGATTCCCCTGCATTCGGGCGCGAGATAGCAGCCTGAGAAGGGGTACTTTGTGACAGCCGAATCCCGCATGAACAGCCATCCTCGCCTTCTCCTCGTGCACGGTTCCGTCGTCAACGCGGAACTCACCTGGAATGCCCAGGCCCCGCTCGCGGGCCGTTTCGAGGTCGTCGCGCCCAACCGGCGCGGCTTCCCGCCCGGGCCGGATGTCGAGCGCGTGGACTTCGAGGAGGAGGCTCTCTGGCTCGAGCAGTTCCTCGAGCCGCCGGCACGTGGCGAGTCGCAGCTCGGCGGGTCGCATCTCGTCGGCCACTCGTACGGCGGCGTGATCGCGCTGCTCGCGGCGGCTCACCGGCCGGAGCTCGTCCGCTCGCTCACCGTCGTCGAGCCGCCGGCCTTCTCCGTCGCACGGGGCGTGCCGGCGGTCGAGGACTTCGTCGCCCGCATGGAGCGCCACCGGAGCGACGGGCCGCGCGATCCGAGCGAGTTCCTGCGCGGCTTCCTCAGGCTCGTCGGCTCCTCGATCCCGCCGGGAACGTTCACGCCGGAGCTCGTCCAGGGCGCGCGGACGCTGATCGTCGAGCGCTTGCCGTCCGAGGCCGAGATCCCGCTCGGCGAGCTCGCGCGCGCGCCGTTCCCGAAGCTCGTCGTCTCCGGCGGCCACGACGGGGCGTTCGAGGCGGTCTGCGACCTCCTCGGGGAGGGGATCGGCGCGGAGCGTGCCGTGCTGGCCGGCGCCGGGCACTCCGTGCAGCGGCTCGGTCGACCGTTCAACGAGCTGCTCACGGCCTTCGTCGAGCGCGCGGAGGGCGGGGCCTCAGGCGATCTTCCGTAGCGGGTCGTCGGGGCGGCGCCGCTTCTGGATCCGGTTGCCGAGCTTCACGATCTCGAGCACGTAGACGACGTAGACGGAGAAGAGGAGCGCGACGAGGCCGATCGCGGCGGCGACGAGCGTCCACCACGGATGCCAGACACCGTGGGCGCGGAAGGGGACGAAGCGGGTGGCGAAGGCGGCCGCCGCGAGGGACGCGCACCAGCCCCAGATCGTGAGCGCCGCGCGCCGCTGCGAGAAGCCGCGGCGCAGGAAGCGGTGGTGCAGGTGCGCCTGGTCGCCCTCGAAGACCTTCTGCCCGTGCTTGAGGCGCCGCACGACGACGAAGGTCGTGTCCACGATCGGCACCGCGAGCACGAGCAGGGGGAAGAACAGGGCGACGGTCGCAGCCGTCTTCAGCAGGCCCTGCACCGAGACCGCGGCGAGGACGTACCCGAGCAGCAGCGCGCCCGAGTCGCCCATGATCACCCGCGCCGGATAGAAGTTGTGGCGGAGGAAGCCGAGGCAGGCGCCGAAGACGATGGCCGAGAGGACTGCGGCGTCGACCTTCCCGAGCGAGAGCGCGATCACGCTGAACGTGAGGCCTGCTATCGCAACGACGCCGGCCGCGAGCCCGTCGAGCCCGTCGAGCAAGTTGACCATGTTCATGATCGCCACGATCCAGACGATCGTGAGCGCGATCCCCGCCGGCTCGGGCAGCGTGTGGATACCGATGAACGGCAGCGTGAAGCGGTCGATCCAGACGCCGAAGGCGGTGGGAACGGCCGCCGCGGCTGTCTGCCCGGCGAGCTTCACATACCAGTCGAGGCCGCGGAAGTCGTCGACGATGCCGACGGTGACGGCGACCGCCGCGCCGAGGATCAGGCCGCGGTTCTCGCGTCCGGTGTGGAGAAAGGCGAGCGCCGGCACGAGCAGGCCGAGGAAGAGCGCGAGGCCGCCGAGCCTGGGCACCGGCAGCGGGTTGACGCGTCTGCCGCCCGGGAGGTCGACGACGCCGAGCCGCCGTGCCATGCCTCCCACGGCCGGCGTGAGGATGATCACGATCACGAGCGCGACGAGCGCGCCCCAGACGACGTCGAGATTGTCTCCGAGCTGGTCGAGGACGCTGAGATGCGGACTGCTCGACGCGAGCACGACCGCAGCGTAACCCCACTGCGGGGCGGTCTCAGCCTACGGCGGTCTTCGCGCCCGCCTCGAGCTCGCCGAGGAGCTCCCAGCGCTCGTCGAGGTGGCGCTGGATCTCCGCGGTCTCGGCGGCCGTGAGGTGCGCGAAGCGGCCCTGCGCGCCGAGGAACTCCTCGACCGGGACGGGGTGCTTGGGCCGGTGCGTGATCCGCCACGCACCGTCGTCCACCTCCAGGAGCGGGAAGTAGCGCGACTCGACCGCGAGCCGGGTCACCTCCGTCGTCTGTGAGGTCGGATGCCGCCACCCCGGCGGGCAGGCTCCGAGCACGTGGAGGAAGCGGAAGCCGCGAACCTCGGCGGCCCGCGTCACCTTGGCCCGGAAGTCCTTCATCATCGGCACCGAGCCGGCGGCGAGCGTCGCGACGTACGGGATCCCGTGCGCGGCCATGATCCGGTCGATGTCCTTCTTGATCCCGCGACGCGGCGCCCCGACGGGGGTCGTCGTCGTCCAGGCGCCCTCGGGGGTCGCGCCCGACTTCTGGACGCCGGTGTTCATGTACGCCTCGTTGTCGTTGAGGACGTAGATCAGATCCTCCCCGCGCTCTGCCGCCGCCGAGACGCCGGAGAAGCCGATGTCGAAGGTGGCGCCGTCGCCCGCCCAGACGACGACCTGCGCGTCGGCGCCGCCGCGGAGCCGGATTCCGGCAGCGAGCCCGGAGGCCTCGGCCGCGGAGGAGGCGAAGGGCGTCAGGTAGACGGGGACGTCGAAGGCGTTGACCGGCCAGATCCCGGCGACGATCGTCCAGCAGGAGGCGGGGATCACGAGCACGAGCGGCCGCTCGGGCGCGGCGGCGGCGAGGCCGCCGAGCAGGTGCCGGACGTTGACGGCAGGCCCGCAGCCGGCGCACGCTGCATGGCCGGGCAGCAGCAGCCGCTTCTCGGCGAGCGCTTCGTCGAGCCAGGCGGGCATCTCAGGCCCCCTCTCCGAGCCAGACGGGCTCCGCCCGGGAGCGAACGCCCCTCGCCTCCGCGATCGCACGGCGCAGCGTGTCGGGGGTGACGTCAGTGCCACCGACGCCGCAGACGACGTCGGTCGCGTCGACGCCGAGCCCGCGGACGTCCGCACCGAGCGGTGCGAGCGCCCCGAACGGAGCGGCGCGGTCGACGACGACGACATGCTTCACCCCGGCGAGCGCGGCGGCGAGCTGCCGCCCCGGGAACGGGCGGTAGACGTGGACGCGGACGAGCCGTAGGTCGCCGTCGTCCTCGAGCAGCTCCTGCGCCGTGTCGCCGATCGTCCCCATCGTCACGAGCGCCGTCTGCGCATCGGGATTCCCGCTCAGCTCGAGGGCGCCCACCTTGCGCCGGCCGAAGATCGCCTCGAACTCCGCGGCGACCACGGCGACCTGCTCCTCCGCCTCGGCGAGCGCGGCGGCGACGTTGCGCTGGAAGGCGTCGTACGTCGATCGGTTGCGGCAACCCGGAGAAGACGCGGGGCACGGCCGGGTCGAGCAGCCACTCCGCGGGCGGCTGGAACGGAGGCAGGAAGCGGTCGACGTCCGCCTGGGCCGGCACGTCCACCACCTCCGAGGTGTGCGAGAGCAGGAAGCCTTCTGCATTGACGAGCACCGGCAGCAGGACGCTCTCGGCGAGCCGGTAGGCGCAGAGGATGCTGTCGAGCATCTCCTGCGCGCTCGTGCAGTAGACCTGGATCCAGCCGGTGTCCCGCTGGGAGAGCGAGTCGGAGAGGTCGGGCTCGAGGCTCCAGGGGGCGAAGATCGAGCGGTTGACGTTGACCGCGACGAGCGGGACACGCTCGCGGGAGGCGCGGTGCAGCTGCTCGTGGGCGTAGAGCAGCCCCTGCGACGACGTCGCCGTGAAGGCGCGGACGCCGGTGCGAGCAGCCGCGACCGCGTAGCCGAACATCGAATGCTCGCTCTCGAGGTTCGCGAACTCCGCGTCCTCGCGCCCCGCGTAGAGCTCGGCGAGGCGCTCGACGATCAGCGTCTGCGGCGTGATCGGATAGCAGGCGATCGCCTGGACGCGCGAGAGCAGCACGCCGACGGCCGCCGCCTCGTTGGCGGTCATGACCGTCCGGCCGGCGGCCGGTGCGCCGCTCATACTGCGACCTCCTCGAGCGCGATCGCGCCGCGGACGGGGCAGACGACCTCGCAGATGCCGCAGCCCTTGCAGTGGAAGTAGTCGACCGTGATCGTCCCGTCGCTGCGCTCGATCGCGCCCTCCGGGCAGAAGAGCGCGCAGACTCCGCAGGCGGTGCAGGGATCGAGGAGGACCGGCCGCTCGAGCGACCAGGAGCCCGTGTCCGCGGCGAGCGAGGTCGTGCGGCTGATCGGGAAGCGGAGCGGCTCGACGAACGCTGCGGCCTCCGCCTCTGTCTCCACTGCAGCGCCCGTGTCGGCGGCGAGGCGGTGCTGCCGCTGGACGGCGCGGTAGCCGTCGCGCGCCGCGGCGACGTTCGCTTCCCCGAGCTTGCCGAACCGGGCGGCCACCGCCTCCTCGAGCAGCGCGAGGCCGTCGGGGAGCAGCAGCCGCACGGCGGCGCCGAGCAGTGCGACGTTCCCCATCGGCCGCCCCTCGGCGGAAAGGGCGCCGTGCCGGCGCGCGATCCGCGATGCGGGCACCCGGGCGATGTGGTGGTCGCCCGCTTCCGCGAAACGGTCCTCGAGGTTGAGGACGACGAGGCCGCCGGGTCGCACGCGCGCGAGCAGCTCCGGTGTGGGCGGCGCGGGCGTGACCGAGACGAGGACGTCGCACTCGCGCAGCTTGAAGCGGCGGTGGACCGGCTCCGACTCGTCCCAGCGTAGGAACGCCGAGATCGGGGCGCCCCGCCGCTCCGCCTTGAACTCCGGGAAGCTCTGCACCCAGCAGCCGGCGCGCGCGAACGTGTCCGCGAGGATCTGGGACGCGGCCACCACGCCCTCGCCACCCCGTCCGACCAGCAGCATCTCGTGCATGTCGCTCCTTCGGTCGTTTCGATCCTGCGCGCGCAGCCGGCCGGGCGCATCCGGGAGATCGCCTAGCGCCGGTCCGTGCCCACCCGGACGGCGGCGAGGCTCGTTGACAACGCCGCGAGCTGTCGCGTACTGTGGGCCGCCGGTCACCGTCGGAATACGATCTTTGTCACACAGGGGGCGAATCTCATGTGGAAGCGTCGTAGCGATGATCCCTTCCCGAAGGGGAGGTTCGTCTTCGGAGTGGCGTGCGCCGCGTCTCTCTGCGCCGCGCTCGTCGGCAGCGGCAGCGTCGCGGCTTCCGTCGGCCCCTGCGGCACAGGCGGCTCCTACTCGGCCTCGGCCGGCACCGCGTCCTGTACCTACACGTACACGGGCGCCCAGGACACCTTCACGGTGCCGGCGGGCGTGTCGGGCATCGACGTGACCGCGATCGGGGCTGCTGGAGGAGCCACGTGTACCGACTTCAGTGGCGGCGGCGAGGGCGCGTCCGTCACCGGATCCGGTATCACAGTCAGCTCCGGCACCACGCTGTATGTGGCCGTCGGAGGCACGGGAGCCTACGCCTGCTTGGCCGGTCCCGGCGCTGGCGGATTCGGCGGTGGCGGTGACGGAGGGTCGAGCGGAAGTGTGAGCGGTGCAGGCGGTGGCGGCGCATCGCTGGTTTCGACCACCTCCTCCCCCACCTCGTCGTCGGACTTGTTGGTCGTCGCAGGCGCCGGCGGCGGCGGAGGCGTCTGCGACGGGCAGGGCGGAAACGCCGGCTCTGCGGGTGGTGGTAGCTGCGTCGGGGGGGCAGGCGGTCAGCCGGGCACGAGCTCGGCCGGCGGTGCCGGGGGTTCCGGCGGCACTGTGTCAGCGGGTTCCGGCTCGTTTCTCCAGGGCGGAGCGGGCGCGAGCGGCGGCGAAGGCGGCGGCGGTGGCGGTGACGGCTGTTACGGTGGTGGTGGCGGCGGCGTCGGCTCCGACAACGGGACTTCCGGTGGTGGTGGTGGCGGCTCGAGCTTCATCACCTCGTCCGCCGCGAGTTCCTCGGGCCCGACCGTGACCTCCTCGCATGCGTCTGTCACGATCAGCTGGAGCTGGCCCGTGGTGACGGACGTGTCCTCGCCGACTGCGAACGGGGCATACAAGGCGGGCGACGTGGTGTCGGTGACGGTGACCTTCAGCGAGGCGGTGACGGTGACCGGAACGCCGCAACTGGCGCTGAACTCGGGCGGGACGGCGTCGTACGTGAGCGGCAGCGGCACCGACACGCTCACCTTCGACTACACGGTCGCCGCAGGCGAGAACGCGAACCCGCTCGACTACAGCTCGACCACGGCCTTGTCGTTCAACGGCGGCACGATCCAGGACGCGGACGGTGTCGACGCGGTCTTGACGCTGCCCTCGCCTGGCGCAACCGGGTCGCTGAGCGCGAACAAGACGATCGTGATCGACACGACCGATCCGACGATCACGCTCACGACCCCGGCCGCCAACGGCGTCTACGCGCAGGGTTCGACGGTCGACGCCGCCTACACGTGCAGCGACGGCGGCTCCGGTGTGGCGAGCTGTGTGGGTACGGTCGCGGACGGCGTCACCATCGACACCTCGAACGGGATGCACAGCTTCACGGTCACCGCGACCGACAACGCCGGCAACCAGACGATCGAGACGGTCGACTACGACGCCGCGGCGCAGCTGCACAGCGTCAGCACGAGCTGCGACGGCTACTACGTGGGCACGGGGAACAGCGTCCTGGTGCCCAGGGGTGCCACCTGCACGTTGCTGCCGGGAACCCACGCCAGGCACGAGATCCGCGTGGAGCGCGGCGGCAGCCTCGACGCGGAGGGGGCGACGATCGACGGCAGGGTGACCGTCCACGGCAGCGCCACGATCTGCGACAGCACGATCGGCCGCGACGTGTATGCCAACGGTCCCGTCACCATCGGCGGGCCCGGCTGCGCGGGCAACACGATCGGCTCGTCCCTGATGGTCGAGGGCGCCCGCGCGAGCGTCACCGTCGAGGGAAACGACGTCGGCAGCGACATCCGTCTCCTCCACAACCGCGCCGGCGTCACCGTCGAGGACAACACGGCCGGCCACAATCTCCTCGTCGAGAGCAACGCCTCGCCCACGGAGGTCAGCGGCAACCACGCCGGCCGCGACGCATTCTGCCGCCGCAACGGAACCCAGACGGGTAGCGGCAACAGCGCGGGCGGTCGCAACACGTGCCCCGCCTGACCGCGTAGCGCAGCGGGAGGGCCGGCCACCGGCCCTCCCGCCTCTCACTTCGTGCCGTACAGGCGATCCCCCGCGTCGCCGAGCCCGGGGAGGATGAAGCCGCGCTCGTTCAGGCCGCGGTCGACGGCGGCGCAGACGACGTGGACGTCCGGGTGCCGGCGGTGCACCTCCTCGATGCCCTCGGGCGCGGCCACGATGCAGAGGAACGAGACCGACTGCGCACCTGCGTCCTTCACGACGTCGATCGCCTCGCAGCTCGAGTGGCCGGTGGCGAGCATCGGGTCGATCACGATCGCGTCCCGCTCGCTCAGGTCGACCGGCAGCTTGACGAAGTAGCGCACCGCCTCGAGTGTCTCCTCGTCGCGGTAGAGGCCGATGAAGCCGACGCGCGCGCTCGGGACGAGCGAGAGGACGCCGTCGAGCATCCCCATCCCGGCGCGCAGCACCGGGCAGACGGCGACCTTCTTCCCCGAGATGCGCGGCACCGCCGTCCGCTCGAGCGGCGTCTCGACCTCGACCGTCTCGGTCGGCATGTCCTTCGTCGCCTCGTACGTGAGCAGGAGCGTGATCTCGTTCGCGAGCTTGCGGAAGTGGACGGTGGGCGTCTCCTTGTCGCGGAGGTAGCCGAGCTTGTGCTGGATCAGCGGGTGCTCGACGACGGTCAGGCGACCGACGCTCAAGCGACGTAGGTCGTGTGGCCGCGGAAGCCCGGGTAGAGCGGGTGCTCGGCGCACAGCGCGGCGACGCGCGCGCGGAGACCGGCGAGGTCCGGCGACTCCGTCAGCGCCTCGCAGATGATCCGGCCGACCTCGCCGAAGTCGTCCTCGCCGAGGCCGCGCATCGTCATCGCGGGCGACCCGAGCCGGATGCCGGAGGTGACGAACGGCGAGCGCTCGTCGAACGGGATCGTGTTGCGGTTGACCGTGACGTCGATCTCGTGCAGCCGCTCCTCGGCGGCCTTCCCCGTCCACTCCGACCCGCGCAGGTCGACGAGCAGGAGATGCGTGTCGGTGCCGCCGGTGACGAGCGCGAGCCCGCCCGCGAGCAGCGACTCGCCGAGCGCGTCGGCGTTGCGGCGGATCTGCGCCTGGTAGGCGCGGAAGGCGTCGGTCATCGCGACGCGGAAGCACGTCGCCTTCGCCGCGATCGTGTGCTCGAGCGGCCCGCCCTGCATCCCCGGCATGACCGCCGAGTCGACGGCCTTCGCGTGCTCCTCCCGGCAGAGGATGAAGCCCGCGCGCGGCCCGGCGAGCGTCTTGTGCGTCGTCGAGGTGACGAAGTCGCAGTGCTCGACGGGGTTCGGGTGGAGCCCGGCGGCGACGAGGCCGGCGAAGTGGGCCATGTCGCAGAGGAGAAGCGCGCCGACCTCGTCGGCGATGGCGCGGAAGCGATCCGTCTCCACGGTGCGCGGATAGGCGGAGCCGCCGCAGACGATCACCTTCGGCCGCGCCTCCTTCGCCTGGGCGAGCACGTCGTCGTAGTCCACGGTCATCGTCTCGGGCGAGACGCCGTAGTGGACGACGTTGTAGAGGCGGCCGGAGAAGTTGACCTTGTGGCCGTGCGTGAGGTGCCCGCCCTGGTCGAGCCGCAGCGCCATCAGCGTGTCGCCCGTCTCCATCGCCGCCGCGTAGACGGCCATGTTCGTCTGCGCCCCCGCGTGCGGCTGGACGTTCGCGTGCTCGGCGCCGAACAGCTCCTTCGCCCGGTCGATCGCGAGCTGCTCGATCTCGTCGATCACCTCGCAGCCGCCGTAGTAGCGGCGGCCCGGATAGCCCTCCGCATACTTGTTCGTCGCCACCGAGCCGACCGCCTCGAGCACGGCGGGCCAGGTGAAGTTCTCGGAGGCGATGAGCTCGATCTGGCCCCGCTGGCGCTCGAGCTCCTTGCCGAGCAGCGCCGCGATCTCGGGGTCGACCTCGTCGAGGCCGTCGTGCGTCAGCTGCTCGAAGCTCGCCTGCGTCGTCGCCACACCCAGATGCTACTCCGGAAGAGGGCCGGCGCCCTCACGGAGGACGCGTGGCTCGTCACCCGTCAGGTCGAGGACCGTCGAGGGAGTCCCGGGAAGCTCGCCCACGTCGACGATCGCGCCACAGGCGGCACGGATCTCCTCCGGCACGTCCTCGACGCGGCGCGGGTCCGGGCCGCCGGCGAGGTTCGCGCTCGTCGCCGCGACGACGCCGACCGCGCGGACGACCGCGGCCGCGCTCGGCGGCAGGTCCGGCACGCGGACGCCGATACGGTCGTCTCCGACGACGAGCGTGTACGGCCCGGGCAGGTAGCGCTCGAGCCGTGACCGGTCGAGGCTCGGGACGGCCGCGAGGAGCGAGTCGACGTCGGCGGCGAGGAGGGCGACCGGCTTCGAGCGGTCGCGCCCCTTCAGCTCGTAGAGGACGTCCTCGTACCCGGGGAGCGCGCACAGCCCGTAGACGGTGTCGGTCGGCAGGATCACGGCCCGTCCGGTGCGGAGCGCGGCGACCGCGCCCTCGCTCACAGGAGGAAGCCGGTCAGCGCCGCGCGGAAGGCGGCGGGCTGCTCGAGGTAGACGAAGTGCCCGGAGTCGGGGATCGTGACGAGCCGCGCGTCCGGCAGCTCGCGCACCATCGCGTCCGCGCAGACCGGGCCGCAGATCATGTCGTCGTCGCCGACGACGACGAGCGTCGGAGCCGTGATCGCGCGCAGCTCGCCGCGGAGGTCGAGGGTCGGGAACTCGGCGCTGTTGAAGTGGTGGAGCGGCTCCATCTGCGCGAAGTCGGCGGCGAGCTCCCGCCCGGCCTGCTCGTAGCCCTCCCAGCGGTGGAAGTAGAGGGGGATCTGGCGCTGCACGTTGGCGACGAGCTCTGCGGACGATGCGAAATCCGCCGCCTGCTCCTCCTCGATCGCCTGCGCGGCGTCCTCGAACCATGCTTCGCCGCGCCGCCTCTCGATCGCCCGCTCCATCGCCGCGACGGCCTCCTCGTCCCAGACGGCGAGCGTGTCGGCGAGCACGAGCCGGTTCACGTGCGCCCCGAACGCCGCGGCGTAGGCGATGGCGACCATCCCGCCGTGCGAGAAGCCGAGCAGGTCGAGCCGCTCGACCCCGAGATGGGTACGCAGCGCCTCGACGTCGGCGGCGTACGAGGCGAGGCGGTAGTCGCCGGCGGCGTCCGACCCGGCCGAGCCGCGCGGGCACAGCAGCACGAGCTCGAACGTGTCGTCGAGGCCCGCGAATTCGCGGAACTCGGCGGCCGACCCGCCGGGCCCGCCGGGATGACAGACGAGCAGCGGCCCTCGCCCCCGGCGCTCGTACGCGAGGGTGAGCCCGTCCGGTGTGGTGAAGGTCTCGGTCACGGCAGCCTGGCCTCGACGACCCTATCGCCGCCCGTGAGGTCGGCGGTGATCCTCACGTCCCGGTAGCCGAGCGACTCCAGCAGGTCCGCCACCTCGCGGGCCTGCCCGTCGCCGACCTCGAAGACGAGGAAGCGCGTCCGGGCCGCGCGGGCGAGCCGCTCGTGCTCGCCACGGCCGACGAGCGCCACCTCGGGCTCCCGGCGCAGCTCCGGCTGGAGCCCGTCGAGGCTCTCGACGTACGGCGGGTTGGCGACGACGAGATCCCAGCCCTCGGCCGCCGCGACGACGCCGTCCCCCTGCCGCAGCTCGACCGCGAGGCCGAGCCGCTCCGCGTTCTCGTGGGCGAGCGCGAGCGCGGCGGAGGAGACGTCGACGCCCGTGACCTCCGCGTCCGGTCGCTCGTCCTTGAGTGCGAGCGCGATCGCGCCCGAGCCGACGCCGACGTCGAGGATGCGCGGCCGCCCGACCTCCTCCGCGAGTGCGAGTGCCCGCTCGACGAGCACCTCCGTCTCGGGCCTCGGCACGAGCGCGCGCGCGTCGGTCTTCAGGGTCAGGCGCCGGAAGCCCCATTCGCCGAGGACGTACGCGAGCGGCTCGCGCGACTCCCGGCGTGCGAGCAGAGGCTCCAGTCCTTCCACCTCGTCGTCGAGCCGCGCGGCGATCCCGGAGCGCGAGGTCCCGAGCAGGTGCGCGACGAGCCATTCCGCGTCGACCCGCGGCGTGTCCACTCCGGCCGCAGCGAGCCGCCGCTCGGCCTCGTCCAGCGCCTCGCGAACCCTCATTCTCCGAGGGCGCGGCGCCGCTCGTCGGTCGCCAGCGCCTCGGTGAACCCGTCGAGCTCGCCCTGCAGGATCCGGTCGAGCTGATGGACGGTGAGCTTGACGCGGTGGTCCGTGAGGCGGTTCTCGGGGAAGTTGTACGTGCGGATCTTCTCCGCCCTCTCGCCGCCGCCGATCTGCGAGCGCCGCGTCGCGTCGAGCTCGGCCCGCTGCCGCTCGAGCTCGCGCTCGTACAGGCGCGCACGAAGGACGCGCATCGCCTTCTCCCGGTTCTGCAGCTGCGACTTCTCGTCCTGCATCGAGACGACGACACCGGTGGGCAGGTGCGTGATCCGCACCGCGGAGTCGGTCGTGTTGACGGACTGGCCGCCGGGCCCCGTCGAGCGGTAGACGTCGATCTTGAGGTCGTTCGGGTCGATCTCCACCTCCACCTCCTCCGCCTCGGGCATGACGGCGACGGTCGCCGTCGAGGTGTGGATCCGGCCGGCACTCTCGGTCTCGGGAACGCGTTGGACCCGGTGCGTGCCCCCCTCCCACTTGAAGACGGAGTAGGCGCCGTTGCCCTTGACGGCGAAGGTGGCCTCCTTGAAGCCGCCGCCGTCGCTCGGGCTCGTCCCGAGCTCCTCGACCTTGAAGCCACAGCGCTCCGCGTAGCGCGCCAGCATCCGGTACACGTCGCCCGCCCACAGCGCCGCCTCGTCGCCGCCGACGCCCTGGCGCACCTCGACGATCACATCCTTCCGGTCGGCGGGGTCGGTCGGGACGAGCGCGAGGCGCAGCTCCTCCTCGAGCCGGCCGCTGCGGTCCTCGAGCTCCGGGACGAGCTCGCGCAGGTCGGCGTCGTCGCGGGCGGCGGCGAGGTCGTCGTGGACGGCGCGCCACTGCTGGGCGAGCTTGTGGGCAGCCTCGAGCTCCTTCAGGCGGCGCCCGACCTCGGCCGCCTCGCGGTGGTCGTTGTACACGGCCGGATCGGCCATGCGTGTCTGGAGCTCCTCGTACGAGCGCTCGAGCTCCACGACCAGCCTCTCGAAATCCGTCGCCATGGCGACGCTCAGGGTAGACGCCGCCTCAGCTCGAGAGCCGGGCCTCCAGCGTGATCTCGGGGACGGCGGCGAGCGCCTTCGAGACCGGACAGTTCTCCTTCGCGACCTGGGCGGCCTCCTGGAACGCCTCGCCGTCGAGGCCGGGCACGCGCCCCTCCACGGCGAGGGCGACCCGCGTGATCCCTTCGCCGGGCTGGAAAGTGACGGTCGCCGACGTGCGGAGCTCTTCCGGAGCGTGGCCGTCCTTCGCGAGCCCGTTCGAGAGAGCCATCGAGAAGCACGCAGCGTGCGCGGCCGCGATCAGCTCCTCCGGGCTCGTGGTGTCGGGGTTGTCCTCCGCCCGGTTCGGCCAGCTCACCGCCTGCTCGCCGATCGCCCCGCTCGTCGTCGAAACGACCGTCCCGGAGCCCTCCATGAGGCTCCCTTGCCACCGCACCTCCGCGCGCCTGTCTGTCGCCATTGATTCCTCCTCGAAGCTCGACTGCACTCGAACGCTAGCCATGGCCGAGCCGGCCATGTCCGGTGTCTGACCCCGGACATGTCCGCTGCTGCGTTGGCCGAAGTGGACATCTTGCAGGAACCGGAGTGCCGAGCGAAGCTCGCAGGTAGTGCCTCGGCCACCACGTGATCCTGCTCCCGGTTTCCATCACATCTGGGTGAACGCAACCGGGGACGAGCTCTACTACCGAGACGCAGTCGACCGAATCGACTGGATCCGCCGGCTCGTCCGGACACTCGACGCGTACGGCTGGGTCTGCGTCGCCTTCTGTCAGCTCGACACGCATGTCCACCTCTTGGTCGAGATCCCGAACGACTCGCTCCCGCTCGGCATGAAGCACCTGAACGCGGAGTACAGCAGGGACTTCAATGCCCGCCACGGGCGAGTCGGCCAGTTCGTTCGCGGGCGCTACGGCAGCCGCCGCATCGTCGACGGCCGCGACCTGACCGGGAGCTATGCGTACGTCGTGCTGAATCCAGTCGCGGCCCACCTCGTCGTGAATCCGGAGGACTGGCGCTGGAGCAGCTTCGCCACCACCCTCCAACTCTCGAGGGACTTCCCCTTCGTCGACGCAGCGGCTGCGATAGCTGAAGCCGGCGGCTCAGTTGGCGCCTTGCAGGGAGCCGTGACCAGCGTGCAGCGCTCGCGTTGGTCGGCAACGGCCATGCCCGGTGTCTGACCCCGGACGTGGCCGGACAAGACAGGTCTAGGCCATCACTTCGACACGCTGCGCGTCGGGTGTCCCGGCCCCCTCGAGGTCGAGTACGTCGCGGAGAGCCCGGATCGAGACCTCGAGCTGGTCGAGCGACGGCTCACGCGTCGTCAGCCGCTGCAGCCACAGGCCCGGCGCGAGCAGCGTCATCAGCACGCGGTTCCGCTGGTGCCTGCCTGCGAAGCGGATGAGCTCGTAGGCGAGTCCCGCGATGACCGGCAGGAGGAGGACCCTCGTCGCGATCAGCCAGTACCAGGCCGGCCGGCCGAAGAAGGCGAACACGAACACCGCCAGCACCATCACCCAGAGCAGGAAGGCCGTCCCGCAGCGCGGGTGGATGAGCGAGTAGCCCTGCACGACCTCCGGCTCGAGCGGCTCGCCGGCCTCGTACGCGTTGATCGCCTTGTGCTCGGCGGCGTGGTACTGGAAGACGCGACGCAGATCGGGCAGCAACGAGATCAGCGCGAGATAGGCGACGAGCATCGAGACGCGGATCAAGCCCTCGACGATCACGAACCAGCCGCCGCTGCGGATCGGCAGGACGTCCGTGATGAGGGCCGGCCCGACCTTGAACACGATCACGGCGAAACCGATCGCGATCGCGAAGGCGAAGATGAGGGCGCCGCGCGAGAGCTCGGTCTCGACCTCGCCGTCCTCGCCCTCCTCCTGCGCGGCGTAGCTGGCGGAGATGGCGAGAGCTCGGAAGCCGATCGCAAGCGACTCACCGAGCGCCATCACCCCGCGGACGATCGGGAGCCGGAAGAAGACGTGCCGCGCCATCGCCGAGTGGATCGGCCGCGAGACCTGCGCGATCTCGCCGGAGGGCGTCCGGACGGCGACGGCCCAGTTGCCCGGGCCGCGCATCATCACGCCCTCGAGGACCGCCTGTCCGCCGACGTTTGCCATGGTGTCCCGCTAGTCCGGGCGCCGGGCGCGCTGTTCCTGCCGACCGCCCTCGGCGCGCTCCAGCCGCCGCTGGAAGCGCTCGACCCGGCCCCCCGTGTCCACGAGCTTCTGCTTGCCCGTGTAGAACGGATGGCATTGCGAGCAGATCTCGACGTGCAGCTCCGGCTTCGTCGAGCGGGTCTGGAACGTGTTGCCGCAGGAGCACGTCACGGTCGTGAGGACGTACTCGGGATGGATTCCGGCCTTCATGGCCAGAGCAGGGTAGCAGCGGCCTCGCGGGGATCCACGTTGCCTCCCGAGACCACGACGGCAACGCCGGGACCGGCATCGACCTTGCCGGCGAGGACAGCCGCCGCAGCCGCCGCCCCGGCCGGCTCGCAGGCGAGCTTCGCGCGCGCGTAGAGAAAACGCATCCCCGCCGCGATCTCCTCCTCGCTCACGAGCACGGTCTCGACCCGGCCGCGGCAGAGCTCGAGCGGGAGCTCGCCGGCGAACGGCGGCGCCAGCCCGTCGGCGATCGTGTCGGTCTCGACGCGGACGCTGTGCCCGGCAGCGAGCCCCGCGCTGAAAGCGGCCGCCTGTTCCGGCTCGACCGCGACGACGCGGGCGCGGCCGTCGAGCGCGACGAGGATGCCGGAGACGAGCCCTCCGCCGCCGACGCCGACGACGACGGTCTCGAGCCCGGGCACTTCCTCGAGGAGCTCGAGGGCGACCGTGCCGTGGCCGGCGACGACGAAGGGGTCCGAGTGCGGGTGGACGAAGACTCGCCCCTCCTCCCGCTCGACCTCGAGCGCCCGCTCGTAGGCGACCGCGGCATCGGGCGGCGCCAGGTCGACGGTGGCGCCGTAGCCACGGGTCGCCTCGGCCTTGAGCGCGCTCGCGCCGTCCCACATCTCGACGAGGCAGTCGACGCCTTCCTCGGCTGCGGCCCACGCGACAGCCTGCGCGTGGTTCCCGGCCGACCAGGTGACGACGCCGCGCTCACGCTCCTGCGGCGTCAGCGCCGCGAGCCGGTTGAGCGCGCCGCGCACCTTGAACGAGCCCGTCTTCTGGAACAGCTCGGCCTTGAGCGAGACGCCGAGGGCGGCGGAGGAGAAGGTCGGCGTGCGGTGGATGCGGCCGGCGAGGAGCTCGCGGGCCCGCTCGACGTCCTCCCGGGTGAGCGCGTGCGCACTCACGCAGGCAGGGTCTCGCGCGCCGCGACCGGAACCGGGAGCCGCACCGTGAAGACCGTCAGCGTGCCGGGATGGCTCTCGACCTCGACGCTGCCGCCCATCGCCAGCGTCAGCTCCTTCACGATCGCCAGCCCGAGACCGGTCCCGACCGGGCGCTCCCGCCCGTAACGCTCGTGGAGGTAGAACCGCTCGAAGGCGTGCTCGCGGTCGGCCTCGGCGATGCCCGGCCCGGTGTCCTCGACGCGCAGGGTCCCGGGCGCGGCGACGACGCGCACCTCACCACCCGCGGGTGTCAGGCGCAGCGCGTTCTCCACGAGGTTCGACACGACCTGGAGCACGCGGTCGGCGTCGGCGACCGCCGCCGCGGGCTCGTCGGCGAGCGCCTGGAGCGAGACGCCGAACGACTCGGCCTGCTGCTCGTAGCGGCGCACGACGTCCTCGGCGACGTCCGCGAGGTCGATCTCCTCGCCGTGGACGCTGAAGTCCGTGCGATGCAGGCGCGCGAGGTCGAGCAGGTCGTGGACGAGCCGCTCCAGCCGCCGCGCCTCGACCGTGACGGTCGCTGCCGCCTCACGCGGGTCGACCGCACCGTCCTCGACCGCTTCCGCATAGCCCCGGATGGCGGTCAGGGGGGTCTTGAGCTCGTGACTGACCGAGAGGAGGAAGGCGCGCTCGGCCTCCTGCGCCCGCCGCAGCTGCCGCGCGAGGTCGTTGAAGGCGACGGCGAGAGTCGCGATCTCGGCCGCACCCTCCACGGGAACCGGCTCGGGGTGCGTCCCCTGCGTGAGGCTGCGGGCGGCGCCGGCAACCCGACCGACCGGACGCGAGATGCGGCGGGCGAGCAGGAACGCCGCGAGCGCAGCGAGCACGCCGCCGGCTGCGGCCGCGAGGAGGAGGGCCCAGACGTACGGCGACGAGCGCGAGCCTGCCGAGCTCTGCGGTCGCAGCAGGATGAGGGTTCCGGGGTTCACCGAGCGGGCGGCGAAGTACTCGGCGACGCCGTGATACGTGAGCGTCCCCTGCGCGGGCAGGCCCTGCGCGAGCTGCTGCCGTGCCGCCGGCGGCAGGATGCGCGGGTTCGTCTTTGCGACCTCGTCCTGCCGGCGGAGGTAGGGCCGCAGCTTCGGGAGGTTCGCGAGCCCCGAGACCCCGGTCCGCTGCGTTCCCGCGATCAGGTCCGCCTGGTGCGCGAGATCCTTCAGCGTCGCGCTCTCCACGGCGCGCCGCGTGAGGACGAGCCCGAGCCCGATCGTGAGCGCGACGCAGAGCAGGACGACGGCGCCGATCGCCCAGAACAGCCGCGACCGGAGCCCGCTGCGAGCGGCCGGGCCGGGCCGGCGCCGTCTCATCGGCGAGCCGCGACGAGCTTGTAGCCCGCGCCGCGCACCGTCCGGATCCCCTCTGCGTCACCGATCTTGCGGCGGAGTTGGGCGACGTGCACGTCGACGGTGCGTGTGCCGCCCGGATACGTCATGCCCCAGACGAGATCGAGGAGGCGCTCGCGCGAGAGGACGATCCCCGGATGCTCGAGGAAGCACGCGAGGAGCTCGAACTCCTTGCTCGTCAGCTCGACCTGTGTCCCCGCGACGGTCACCTCCCGCGAGTCGCGACGGAGGACGATCTCCCGCGCCGAGAGCACCTCGGCACCGGTGCGCGCCTCGGCCCGGCGCAGGATCGCCTTGATCCGGGCGGACAGCTCGCGGGGCGAGAACGGCTTCGAGACGTAGTCGTCGGCGCCGAGCTCGAGACCGGCGACCCGGTCCGGCTCCTCGTCCCGCGCCGTGAGCATCACGATCGGCACCTTCGAGCCGGCCCGGATGCGTCGGCAGACCTCGAACCCGTCGACTCCGGGCAGGCCGATGTCGAGCACGACGAGGCGCACCGCATGCGACCGGAGGCCGGCGAGCACCTCCTCTCCCGTGCGCAGCCAGACGACGCGCCAGCCGTCGTGCTGCTCGAGGTACTGCTTCACGAGACGCCCGATCGAGTCGTCGTCCTCGACGAGCAGGAGGACGCCCCCGGTGGCGGTTGCCGTCACGCCCTCAGGATAGGTGGAAATCGGCCGGGCGACGGTACGACGCGCCGACTTTGAGCGCGTTCTTGACCTTCACCTTGGCCTTGCGCCGCGACTCGACCTTCACCGTGTCCGCCAGGCCGTTCGTGCCGTTCGCCTGCCAGGTGACGAGGACACGCCAGCCCGGCGTGAGCCTGAGGAGCGCGAGGTGACGGCCGTTGACGACGACCTGCGTGGAGGCGTCCACCCCGATCGTCTGCTGGCGTCCGTCCGCCTCGCTCAGGGTGAGGTCGGTCGCCGTCACCGAGAGGATGATCCCGCGGTCGAGTCGCCAGTCGACCGTCGTCCCGGCGCCGGCGCGGTCGATGATCTCCGCCCGCACGAGCTTCGGCCCGAAGAGCTTGGACAGGGCAATCTGGCGCAGCGCGAGCCCCTGCGGCGCGAGCCAGAGCACGAGGTTGAGCGTCACGAGGATGCCGGCGAGGAGGGCGAAGCGCTTGCGACCCATGGCCTCCCATTGTCGCCGCTCCGAGGTCCGACAGCGTAAGGGCGCTGTAAAACGACGGGGCGCTGCCGAGGAGTGCTACGTCAGCGTGTACTCGGGCCCGGAGCCGCCCTCCGGCGGCGTGAGGCGGCCGCCCTTGGCAGTGATCGCGCCGCACTGGACACAGTTCGACGGCGCCAGCTCCACCGTGACCGTCCCGTCCGGATGCTCCGCGCCGAGCTCGTACACCTGCGCCGGGCACATGTGCGCCCAGAGCTCGGCCACCTCGCGCGGCACGCGGCGCTCGATCCGGATGTGGTCCGGCTGGTCGTCGCGCGTCTTGTTCCCCGAGGCGAAGACGGAAGAGAGCTTGTCGAACGTGAGCGTCCCGTCTGCCGCCGGGTAGGCGGCGGCACGGCCGGTCTCGAGCAGCGGCTGGTCTGCGTCCGGCTCGGCCCGCGTCCTGCCGAGCTCGACGCGCCCCTTCGAGAGCGTCATCGCGCTCGCGAGGGCGCCGCCTACGACGAAGCCGCGCCCGAACGCCTGGCGAACGTTGCGCACCTCGTACAGGTCGCGCCAGATGAAGCTCTCGCGGACCGCGTCGTCGTAGGAGGAGAGCGCGGTCGCCGGCGTCTGGCCTCGCTGCAGCGCCCGGAAGGCCGCCTCCGCGGCGAGCCTGCCCGACTCGATGGCGTAGTGGACGCCCTTCAAGCGGGGGATGTTCACCATGCCGGCGCCGTCGCCGCACAGCAGCAGCCCGGGAGCGTGCAGCTGCCGCGGCAGCGCATGGAAGCCGCCGCCCGGGATCGTCTTCGCGCCCCACTGGACGCGCTCGCCGCCCTCGAGCATCCGGCGGATCCTCGGATGGGTCTTCAGCTCCTGCAGGAGATCGTGGGCGGAGAGCTCAGCGTCGCGGTAGTCGAGGCCGACGACCATGCCGATCGTGAGCATGTCCTCGCCCATCGGGTAGACGAAGGAGCCCCCGAACTCGCGGAAGCGCGCGCCCGCGCGGAGCGGCCAGCCCATCGTGTGGACGACGCGGTCGAGGGGCCGGGCGACCTTCCAGACCTCCTTCACGCCGAGCTCCCAGACCTGGGGCTCCTCGCCGCGCAGCCCGAAGCGTGTCATGGCGACGCCCGTGAGATGCCCTTGCGTCCCCTCGGCGAGCACCGTCACCTTCGCGACGAGGTCGGAGCCGGACTCGAAGTTGCCGAGCTCCTGGCCCTCGCGGCCACGCCCCTTGTCGCCGGTGCGGACGCCGACGACGCGGCCGTGGGAGACGAGGAGCTTCTCGGCGCTCGTCTCCGGGAGGATCATCGTCCCGCCCTCCTCTGCTCGCTCGGCGAGGAAGCGGCCGAGCTGCGAGAGCGAGAAGATCCGGTTGCCGTGGTTGCGCATCGGCGGCGGCGGCGGGATCCGCAGCGCGGCGCGGCGGGTGAGGAGGTAGACGGCCTCGCCCTGAACCACGCCGTACGAGGGGATGTCGTCCAGCCGCAGGCGCTCGCCGAAGAGGCGCTGCAGCCCGCGGGGGTTCACGACCGCGCCGGACAGAAGGTGCGAGCCCGGCTGCTTGCCCTTCTCGAGGAGTGCGACCGGAACGTCGCCGAGCGCCTCCGCGATGTCCGGGTTCTCCTCGAGCAGCTGGCCGAGGCGGATCGCGCACGCGAGGCCGGCCGGGCCCCCGCCGACAATCAGCACGCCGACCTCGATCCGCTCCTCCGCCGGGTCGCTCGGTGTCGCGACGAAGTCGCTCGCGTCGAACGGCGGCGGGAAGTTCGAGGGCCGGCTCAAGACTTCCGCTGGCGGATCAGCTCGGTCAGCTTCGGCGCGATCTCGTGCACGTCGCCGACGACGCCGAGGTCGCTGAACTCGAAGATCGGCGCGTTCGGATCCTTGTTGATCGAGACGATCGTGCCGGAGCCCTGCATGCCCACCTTGTGCTGGATGGCGCCGGAGATCCCGAGCGCGACGTAGAGCTTCGGCGAGACCATCTTGCCCGTCTGGCCGATCTGGGCCGAGTACGGATACCAACCCGCGTCCACGACCGCGCGGGTCGCCCCGACGGCGCCGCCGAGCGCCTGTGCGAGCTCCTCCGCAAGGCCGAAGCCCTCCGGGGCCCCGAGGCCGCGGCCGCCCGCGACGATCACGTCGGCGTCCTCGATCGACGGCCCGGTCGACTCCTCGACGTCCTGCGCGACGAGGCGAGCCAGCGTGGAGTGCTCCGCGTAGGCAGGCGAGACCTCGGCGACCTCCGGCTCGCCGCCTGCACCGGCGGGCGTCGCGTCGAACGAGCCTGCGCGGAAGAGCGCCAGCCGCGGCGCCTCCTTCCAGCCGACCTCGACGTAGACAGAGTCCTGGAGCGCGGGCCGCTTGCCGACGAGCTCGCCGTCGCGGAGCTCGACGTCGACGAGGTCCCAGTTGAGGCCGGCGTCGAGGCGCGCGGCGAGGCCGGCGGCAACGTCGGCGGCGAGGACCGAGTTGGCGAAGAGCACGGTGTCGTAGCCGCCTTCCTCGACCACCTGCGCGAGCACGTCGACGCGCGGCTGCGGCAGGGGCTGGGCGACGGGCTCGTCCTCGCAGACCCAGACCTTCGCGGCGCCGAAGCGCCCGGCCTCGGCGGCGAGCGCCTTCGCCCCCTCCCCGGCCAGGAGCGCGGCGACGTCGCCGACGCCGAGCGAGGCCGCCTTCGCGAGGACGCCGAGCGAGCTCTTCTGCAGCGCGCCGCCCCGGTGCTCGAGGAAGACGAGAACGCTCAACGGAGCCCCCGGCCGGTGGCAGCCACCGATACGCGAGTGTGACGGCGCATCGCAGCCTCGTGACGAAGGGGCGTGAACGCGCGGCGGACAGTCAAACGCGCCGTGACGGTTTCGTGAGGGTGGCTGCCACCGGTCGTCATAGCAACCTCTTCTCGGCGAGGAAGTCGACGATCGCCTCCGCCGCGTTGCCGTCGTCGGAGATCTTGCGCGCGTCGCCTCGCGGCGGCGGGTCGCCGAGCGCAAGCACGGTCGTGCGGGAGCCGGCCTCGCCCGCCTCGCCTTCGTCGACCCCGAGCTCGGCGAGCGAGAGGACGTCCTGCGGCTTCTTCTTCGCGCCCATGATCCCCTTCAGGGACGGGTAGCGCGGCTCGTTGAGCGCATCGCTCACCGCGACGACCGCGGGGAAGGGCGCTTCGATCGTGTCGTAGCCGAACTCGGTCTGCCGCTTCACCCGCACGGAGCCTTCGCCGACCGACAGCTCCATGGCCTGGGAGACGACCGGCCGGCCGAGACGCTCCGCGACGGAGGCCCAGAGCACGGCGCCGTCGGCGTCGGCGGCCTGCTGCCCGAAGAGGACGAGATCCGCCTCCTCGCGTCCGAGCGCGGCGGCGAGCAGCCGGCTCGTCGCGACGAGGTCCGAGCCCGCAGCCGCGTCATCCGAGACGAGAACGGCGCGGTCGGCGCCCATGGCGAGCGCCTTGCGGAGCGAGTCGAGCGCCTGCTGCGGCCCGACCGAGACGACGACTACTTCGGCGCCGGCGTCGTCCTTCAGCCGCAGCGCGGCCTCGACGGCGTTCGTGTCGAAATGGTTGAGCGCACCCTCACCGGAGCGGTCGAGGCGCTTCGTCTCGGGGTCTATCCGGCTCGTCCCCTCGGGCACGTGCTTGACGCAGACGGCGATCCTCATGCCGTGGAGACTCTAGTGGTGTGGCCGGTGACGCCGCCCGCCGAACGTCGCGGGCCAGATCTCCGGCCGGACCGCTTCACACCCGCTGCTCGAGGGCGAGCACGGCGGCGACGAAGTGGCGGCTGACCTCCAGCACGCCGTTCTGCCGCACACCGCCCTCGCCCTGGTACCACGCGGCGAGCGCGAGCCGCTTGTTGCCGTGGAAGTCATGGAGCAGGTGCTGCAGGTAGGCGACGCCGACGTGGACGTTGCCGTCGGCCGTATGGCGGACGCGGTGCCCGATCAGCACCTCCTCGACGTAGCGCCACGTCGACGGCAGGATCTGCATGATCCCGCGCGCGCCCGCCGCCGAGACGACGGAGTTGTCGTAGCCGGACTCCATCCACGCGACCGCGCGGACGAGGTGCACGCTGACGCCGTAGTGCCTCGCCCACTCGTCGAGCAGGCCACGGACGGAAGCGACGCTCGCGGTGCGGTCGGAGACCGGAGTGACGGTGATGGTGTGCGCGCCGGCCGGGATGCGGAGCTTCGTCCCGATCAGGAGCGGCTGCGCCGGGTCGAGATGGTTGACCCGCGCGAGCTTTGCGACCGTCGAGTGGTAGCGCTTGGCGAGCATCCAGAGCGACTCCCCCTTCCGGACGACGTGCATGCGCAGGGCGGTCGCGCGCATGCTCGTGCGTGCGGACGCAGCCGGCTGCCGCCGTAGGGCGGCAAGCGTCGCGGGGCCGACGATGCCGTCGCGCTTCAGACCGAGCCGGCGCTGCAGGCGCCCGACGCCGGCGAGCGTCGGCCCGTCGAAGTACGCGTTGACCGGGACGCCGATCCCGGCACGGACGAGCAGGTACTGGAGCACCGCCACATCCCAGCCGAAGTCCCCGCGCCGCAGCGTCCGCTTCCCGAAGAGCGGCCGGCCGAGCGGCCCGAGTTGGCTGCGCGTGCGCGCGCCGGCGACGCCCGTGCTGCGCAGATGATGGATCCGCTGAAACGCTCGAGTCGCCGCGACCGTCTGCGGCCCCGCGATCGCGTCGATGGCGCCGTGGTAGAGGCCCTGGGCGCGCAGGGCGACCTGCAGACCCGCCGTCTGCGGGTTCCGCGGCGCTGCGAGCGCGTCCGGCGCCGGTGCGACGGCGACGACCGCGACCGCTCCTACGAGGAGGAGGCGGAGGCGCATTGGCCTTCGCGACTACGAGCCGGGGGCGCCGACTCCTCCTGCGGTCGCGGTGCGACGCAGTGTCCTAGCGGCCGACGAAGCGCGGCGGGCGCTTCTCGGCGAAAGCGGCGAGCCCCTCCTTCGCGTCCTCGCTCGCGAAGAGGTCACCGAACTCCTCCGCTTCCCGCTCGAGCGCATCCGGCGAGAGATTGAGCAGCCGCTTCGCGACGCGCAGCGCAACCGGGCTCTTCTCCGCGAGATTCGCCGCTACCCCGAGCGCGTGCTCGAGGACGGGATCGGCGACGGCGTTCACGAGGCCGAGTCTGAGGGCCTCCTCGGCGTCGACCGGACGGCCGGTGAGGATCAGCTCCTTCGCGGCACCGAGGCCGCAGACCCGCGCCAGCCGCTGCGTGCCGCCCCAGCCGGGGACGATGCCGAGGTCGATCTCGGGCTGGCCGAGCCGCGCGCCGCTCGAGGCATAGCGGAGGTCGCAGGCGAGCGCGAGCTCACAACCGCCGCCGAGGGCGAAGCCGTTGATCGCGGCGATGGTCGGCTTCGGCATCTGCTCGAGCAGCCGCGCCGCCTCGTGTCCGAGCGCACCCCACTCCTTCGCCTCGTCCGGGCCGAGGCCGCCCATGTACTTGATGTCGGCGCCTGCGACGAAGGCGCGCTCTCCGGCTCCCGTGAGGACGACGACGCGCGCCGACTCGTCCTCCGCGAGCTCGTGCAGCCGGTCGCGCAGCTCCGTCAGCGTCTCGACGTTGAGCGCGTTCAGCGCGTCCTGCCGGTCGATCGTGACGACGGCGACGGCCCCCTCGCGTGCGACGAGAACGCTCATGCCGGGGCCTGCGTCACGCGGGCACCGCGCCGCGGATGAAGTCGACGATCTCGCCGGTCGGCGCGCCGGGACCGAACACGCCGGCGACCCCGAGCTTGCGCAGCGCGTCGGCGTCGTCCTCCGGAATCGTGCCTCCGACCACGACGACGACGTCCTCGACGCCGTTCTCGCGCAGGAGCTCGAGGATGCGCGGCACCAGCGTCATGTGGGCGCCGGAGAGGATCGAGATGCCGACGGCGTCCGCGTCCTCCTGGATCGCGGTCTCCACGATCTGCTCCGGAGTCTGGTGGAGGCCGGTGTAGATGACCTCCATGCCGGCGTCGCGGAGCGCGCGGGCGATGATCTTCGCGCCGCGGTCGTGACCGTCGAGCCCCGGCTTCGCGACGACGACGCGGATCTTCCCTGCCATCGCGCCGGAGCCTAGTCGAACGCGCGCGCTTGTCCCCTCAGGCACGTCCGGCACCTGGTTCCAGACTCGTCGGCGTCTGGAGGTGTCTCAGAACACGGGTGTCTCGCGCCACGTGCCCCACACCTCGCGGAGCGCGTCGCACATCTCCCCCATCGTCACGTACGCCCGCGTGGCGGCCATGATCGGCTCCATGAGGTTGCGATCGTCCCGGGCCGCTTCCTCTCGCAGCCGCGCGAGCGCAGCCTCGGCCGCCGCCGTGTCGCGCCGCGCGCGCACCGCCCGCACCCGCTCGACCTGCTCGCCCTCGAGTGCCGGGTCGATGCGGAGGATCTCGATCGGCTGCTCCCCCTCGACCTCGTAGCGGTTGACGCCGACGACGACCCGCTGCCGCCGCTCGACCTCGGACTGGTAGCGGAAGCTCGCCTCCGCGATCTCGCGCTGCTGGAAGTTCTGCTCGATCGACGCCACGACGCCGCCGAGCGCCTCGATCCGCTCGAAGTAGTCGTACGCCTGCCGCTCGAGCTCGCTCGTCAGGTGCTCGAGGTAGTAGGAGCCGCCGAGCGGGTCGATCGTGTTCACGACGCCGGTCTCGTGCGCGATCACCTGCTGCGTGCGCAGCGCGAGCCGCACCGCGTCCTCGGTCGGCAGCGCGAGCGCCTCGTCGAAGGAGTTCGTGTGCAGCGACTGCGTGCCGCCGAGCACCGCCGCGAGCGCCTCGATCGCAGTGCGGATCGATGTTCACCTGGGGCTGCTGCGCCGTGAGCGAGACGCCTGCCGTCTGCGTGTGGAAGCGCATCAGCCACGAGCGCGGATCCTGCGCGCCGTAGCGTCTCCCGCATCTGCCGCGCCCAGATGCGGCGCGCCGCGCGGTACTTCGCGATCTCCTCGAAGAAGTCGAGGTGCGCGTTGAAGAAGAAGGACAGGCGCGGCGCGAACGCGTCGACGTCGAGGCCGCGCTCGAGCGCATGCCTCGACGTAGGCGAAGCCGTCGGCGAGCGTGAACGCGAGCTCCTGCGCGGCCGTCGACCCCGCCTCGCGGATGTGGTAGCCGGAGATCGAGATCGGGTGCATCCGCGGCAGCTCGCTCCGCGCACCACTCGATCATGTCGGCGACGAGCCGCATCGACGGCTCGGGCGGGAAGATCCACTCCTTCTGCGCGATGTACTCCTTGAGGATGTCCGTCTGGACGGTCCCGCGCAGCTGCTCGCGCGGCACGCCCTGCTCGCTCGCCGACGGCGACGTAGAACGCGAGCAGGATCGCCGCCGGCGCGTTGATCGTCATCGAGGTCGAGACCTCGCCGAGCGGGATCCCGGCGAAGAGGGTCTCCATGTCGGCGAGCGAGTCGATCGCCACGCCCTCGCGCCCGACCTCGCCGAGCGAGCGCGGATGGTCCGAGTCGTAGCCCATCAGCGTCGGCATGTCGAAGGCCGTCGAGAGGCCCGTCTGGCCGTGCTCGAGCAGGTAGCGGAAGCGCGCGTTCGTCTCCGCGGCCGTGCCGAAGCCGGCGAACTGGCGCATCGTCCAGAGCCGCCCGCGGTACATCGACGGGTAGACGCCGCGGGTGAACGGATACGAGCCCGGGCCAGCCGAGGTCGCGCTCGTAGTCGAGCTCGACGTTCTCGGGCGAGTAGAGCGGCTCGTTCTCGACGCCGGAGATGGTCGAGAAGAGCTCGCCCGCCCGCTCCGGCGTCGCCTCGTACCCCGCGCGCCAACCGGCGTCGCCGGCTCGCTTCCCCCTGTCCGTGGCCGCCATCGCAGCGAAGTCTAGAGCGGCGTCCTAGTTCCTCCCGCCGGGCCGCCAGAGCGGCTCTTCGATCCCCGCCGCGAGGTTGGCGGCACGGGCGAGGACGAACAGGAGGTCGGAGAGCCGGTTCAGGTAGACGGCGGCGAGCGGATTCGGTGTCCGGAACCGCGAGGACCGCGCGCTCCGCGCGGCGGCAGACCGCCCGCGCGAGGAAGAGCCGCGCGGCGCGCTCGCTCCCGCCGGGGAGGACGAAGCTCTTCAGCTCGGGCAGCGCCGCGTTCGCCTCGTCGATTCGCCCCTCCAGACGATCGACCGCGTCCTGCGTCACCCGCAGCCGGTCGTCGCCGGCCGCATACGGAACAGAGAGGTCGGCGCCGAGGTCGAAGAGCTCGTTCTGGACGCGCTCGCCAGGCCGCCCGCCCAGCCGAGGAGCGAGTTGAGCTCGTCCACGTCGCCCATCGCGACCACACGCGGATCGAGCTTCGAGACGCGCGAGCCGTCGCCGAGGCTCGTCTCCCCGCTGTCTCCGCCGCGCGTGTAGATGCGCGTCAGGCGGACGGGCTCGTCGCGCTTCGCGCATGGCCGTAGCCTACGGACGTGCTGCGAGACGCGCCACCCGAGGACGCCGTGGCGATCGCGCGACGTCCTGACCGCGGCCCACGCCGCGCAGGAGTGGCAGCCGCGGCTGCACACGCGGGAGGATGCACCTCCGCTTCGTGCGCGAGCGGCTGTTGCCCACACATGAGGTCTGGGTCGCGGACGAGGACGGCGGCGTCGTCGGCTACGCCGCGCTCGAGCACGACGTGCTCGACCACTTGTTCGTGCATCCGGACGCGCAGGGCCGCGGCCTCGGCACCGCGCTCCTCGAGCAAGACGAAAGACCTGCGCCCGGGCGGATTCACGCTCTGGACGTTCCAGCTGAACGAGCAGGCGCGGCGGTTCTACGAAGCGCGCGACCTGCGTGCAGTGCAGTTCACCGACGGGACGACGAACATGGAGAAGCTTCCCGACGTCAGGTACGAGTGGCGGCCGCCTGCTGCCCGAGGATCGAGCGCGCGATGACGAGCCGCTGGATCTCGCTCGTCCCCTCGTAGATCTCCGTCACCTTTGCATCCCGGTAGTAGCGCTCGACGGGAAACTCCTTCGTGTAGCCGTAGCCGCCGAGGATCTGGATCGCCTCGCCCGTCTGGCGACGGGCCATCTCGGAGGCGTAGAGCTTCGCCTTCGCCCCGGCCTCGGTGTGCGGGAGGTCGTTCTGCTTCAGCCACGCCGCCCGGTGCGTGAGCAGCCGCGCCGCGTCGATCTCCGTCGCCATGTCCGCGAGCTTCTGCTGGATCGCCTGGAACTCCGCGATCGGGCTGCCCGAAGGCGTGCCGCTCCTTGGCGTACTCGCGCGCGACGTCGTACGCCGCCTGCGCGATCCCGACCGCCTGCGCGGCAATCCCGATCCGGCCCCCGTCGAGCGTCGCCATCGCGACGTGGAAGCCCTTCCCCTCGGAGTGCAGCAGCCGGTCGCCCTCGACGAGCGCGTCCACGGCGATCGAGTTCGTCGTCGACGAGTTGAGACCGAGCTTCTCCTCGCGGCCGGTGACGCGAATGTGCTCGGCGTCGAGCACGAAGGCGGAGATGCCACGGGCCCCGGGCGAGTCCGGGTCGGTGCGGGCGAAGAGGAGGAACGTGCCGGCGTACTCCGCCGTCGAGATGAACTGCTTCGCACCGGAGATGCGCCAGCCGCCGTCCTCGCGCGTCGCGGACGTCCGCAGCGCGCCCGCGTCGGATCCTGCCTCGGCCTCCGTCAGAGCGAACGCGCCGATCACCTCCCCCTGCGCGAGCGGAGGCACGAAGCGGGCGCACTGCTCGTCCGTGCCGAAGCGGAGCAGGGGCAGCGTGACGGCGCTCGTGTGGACGGCGACGGTGACGCCGACGCCTGCGTCGCCCCGCGAGAGCTCCTCGATCACGAGCATGTACGAGAGGAAGTCGGCGCCGGCGCCGCCGTACTCCTCCGGCACGCAAACGCCCATCAGCCCGAGCTCCGCGAGCTTGCCGTAGAGCTCGTGCGGGAAGTGGTGCTCGCGGTCCCACTCCGCCGCGTGGGGCTCCACCTCGGCCCGGACGAAGTCGCGCGCGAGCGCCTGGATCTCCTTCTGCTCGGGCGAGAGCTCGAAGTCCATCACGCGTACTCGTAGAAGCCGCGGCCGGACTTGCGGCCGAGCCGGCCGGCCTGGACGTACTGCCGCAGCAGCGGGCAGGGCGCGTACTTCGGGTCGCCGAGCCCTTCGTGCAGCACCTCCATGATCGCGACGCACGTGTCGAGGCCGATCAGGTCGGCGAGCGCGAGCGGCCCCATCGGATGCGCGAAGCCGAGCCTCGCGATCGTGTCGATCGCCTCCGGCTCCGCCACACCCTCGAGGAGCGCGTACGCGGCCTCGTTGACGAACGGCATCAGGATCCGGTTCGAGACGAAGCCCGGCAGGTCGCGCGCCTCCGCCGGCGTCTTGCCGAGCTCCTCCGCGAGACCGACGACCGCCGCCGCCGTCTCGTCGGACGTCTCGAGCCCGCGCACCACCTCGACGAGCTTCAGCACCGGCACCGGGTTGAAGAAGTGCATGCCGATCACCTGCCCGGGCCGCGACGTGACCGCGGCCAGAGACGTGATCGGGATCGAGGACGTGTTCGAGGCCAGGATCGCGCCGGCGGGCAGGAGCCCGTCGGCACGGCGGAAGACGTCCGCCTTCACGTTGAAGTCCTCGATCACCGCCTCGACCATCAGGTCGGCCGCCACGAGGTCGTCGGCGGGCTCGACCCGGGCGAGCACCTCGTCCGGATCGGGGCCGCCCTTCTCCGCGAGCCTCGCGAGGCTGCGGCGCATCGTCTCGAGGCCGCGCTCGACCGCGCCGGGCGCGGCGTCGTGCAGCGAAACCCGGCGGCCGGACGCGGCGACGACCTGGGCGATGCCGCCACCCATCTGCCCCGCGCCCACGACGAGAACGTGCTCGAAGTCCATCGAGGCGGAGGCTACCGCGGCGAGACGAGAGAGGCCGGTGCCTGGCACCTGCGGAGCCAGGCACCATCGAGGTCTGACCCGTCGAGCGTCAGACCTCGATCAAGAGCGCGTCGCCCTGGCCGCCGCCGGAGCAGATGGCCGCGAGGCCGAGACCGCCGCCCTCGCGGCGCAGCTCGTGCACCATCGTGGCGAGGATGCGGCCGCCGCTCGCGCCGATCGGATGCCCGAGCGCGACTGCGCCACCGTTGACGTTCGCGGTCTCCGGGTCGGCGCCGAGCATGGCGAGCGAGTTGAGCGCCACCGAGCAGAAGGCCTCGTTCACCTCGACCCGCTTGACGTCGCCGATCTTCTTCCCCGCCTTCTCGAGCGCCTGCGCGCCGGCGTTCGCCGGCGTGCGCGCGAGCCACGCGAACTCGTCCGCGACGTAGCCCTGGGAGACGATCGTCGCCAGCGGCTCGAGCCCGCGGCGCTGCGCGAACTCCTCCGAGCAGACGATCACGCAGGAGGCGCCGTCGTTGACGCCGGGCGCGTTGCCGGCGGTCACGGTCCCCTCCGGGTCCATGACCGGCTTGAGCGAGGCGAGCTTCTCGAGGGTCGTGTCGCGCCGCACCGACTCGTCCGCCGTGACGTCGTCGACGGGGACGAGCTCGTCGTCGAAGCGGCCGGAGTCCTGCGCCGCCGCCGCCCGCTCGTGGGAGCGCAGCGCCCAGGCGTCCTGCTCCTCGCGCGAGATGCCGAGCTCGCGGCCGACCTGCGCCGCCTGCTGCACCATGTGGAGCTCGTCGAACGTCGAGCGCAGGCCGTCCCAGACCATGAGGTCGACCAGCGTCCCGTCGCCCAGCCGGTAACCCTGCCGGGCTTTCGGCAGTGCGTACGGCGCGTTCGTCATCGACTCCATCCCGCCGGTGACGACGAGCTCGGCGTCGCCCGCCCGGATCATCGAGTCGGCGATCTCGACCGCGCGGATCGAGGAGGCGCAGACCTTGTTGACCGTGTCGGAGGGGATCTCGATCGGGATCCCCGCCCCGACCGCCGCCTGCCGGGCCGGCGCCTGGCCGGCGCCTGCCTGGAGCACCTGCCCCATGATCACGTAGTCGACCTCGCTCCCCTCCAGCCCGACGCGCTCGAGGCCCGCGCGGGCGGCGATCGCACCGAGCTGGGTGGCGGGATACGCGGCGAGGCCCCCGTTCAGCCTCCCGAACGGCGTGCGGACGGCCGAGACGATGACGGAGCGGCTCACGATCCCAAGGTACCGGTGAAGCTCAGTCCCGGCTCGAGCCGCAACGCGAAGGCGACGATGAGGCGCACCGCCTGCTCGACGTCCCCCAGATCAGCCGTCTCGATCGGCGAGTGCATGTAGCGGAGCGGCACCGAGACGAGCCCCGTCGCGACTCCGCGCCGGCTGAGGTAGACGGCGTCCGCGTCGGTGTGCGTCGAGCCCCGCGACACCTCGAGGCTGAACGGGATCCCCTCCGCCTCGGCGGTCTCGTGCAGGAGCTCGAACACGTCCGGGTGCAGCGACGGGCCGCGGGTGAGCGCCGGACCGCCGCCGAGCAGGACCTTCCCTTCCTCCTCGGGGTCGCCGCCGCGGACGTCGGTCGCGTACGTCACGTCGATCGCGAGCGCGACCTCCGGCTCCGTCACGAACGCGGTCGTCCGCGAACCGGCGAAGTCGCCGACCTCCTCCTGCACCGCCGCGACCGCGATCACGTCGCCCGGGCCGCCGCCCTGCTCGGCCACCCTGCGGGCGGCTTCGAGCGCGACGTAACAGCCGACGCGGTTGTCGAAGGAGCGCGAGGCGACCCGCTCGCCGCGCAGCTCGAGCGGCGCGCCGTGCCAGACGCCGGCGTCGCCCGGCCGCAGGAGCGTCGCCAACTCGTCGCCGTCCTTCGCGCCGACGTCGAGGAAGAGGTCGTCGTAGTCCGGCGGCTTCCGCTCGTCCCCGCGCTTCCGCTTCACGCGCCGCGCGCCGACGACCCCGGGAACGGCGCCCTCGCGGGCGAGGACGTGGACCCGCTGGCCCAGCATCACGCTCGGGTCGAAGCCCCCGAGCGGGCGCAGTGCGGCGAGGCCGTCGTCGCCGAGGTGCGTGACGACGAACCCGATCTCGTCGATGTGCCCCACGAGCGCGAGCGTCGGCCCGCCGCCGGTGCCGGGCACCCTCACCCACGAGCTGCCGAGGACGTCACCGGAGACCTCGCCGACGGACCCGGCCGCCTCCCGCCACGCCGCGGCGGCGGCCCGTTCGTGCCCGGACGGACCGGGCGTCGTCAGCAGGCGCTCGAGCAACTCCGGAATAGGCACGGCCGCGACGTTAGTACACGCGGCCCTGGGTTTGCGGCCGCGTCCGGCGGCGTCTCGCCCGGGCGAGCGACCGAACCTGCAGACGGGTGCCCGCAACCGGCGCGCCTTGATGCGATCCGCGCTAGCGTCCCTGCGTGCAACTCCGGACCCTCCCCGACAGCTACGCCGTCGTCCGCCTCCATCCCGGCGCCGAGCTGCCCGAGTGGGTGGACAAGGGGCCGTTCCGGTCGGTCACCCGCACCGAGCACGAGGTCTCCGTCGTCTGCCGCGACTACGACGTGCCGGAGGGTGAGAGCGTCGACCGCGGCTGGACGGTGCTCGAGGTGGCGGGGCCACTCGACTTCTCGCTCAGCGGCGTCGTCGCCTCGCTGGTCGCGCCGCTCTCGCAGGAGCAGGTGCCGATCTTCGTCATCTCGACCTTCGAGTCCGACTACGTCCTCGTCCGCTCAGCCGACCTCGCCCGCGCCGCCGACGCGCTCGAGAGCGCCGGACACGTCTTCGCCGCCTAGATTGCGACCGCCGCGCCAGCGAGCGGCGCACGCCCACAGGGCCCGCCCGCTCGGAGCGGTCGCGAGCTTCAGGATCTTAGAGAGCTCTTAGGCTCAACTCAGATCGCTCTTACTTCCGGTCGGGAGGATTCTTCTCGTGACCCGCACGACCAGCACACTGAATGCCTTCCTCAACCTCGTGACGGCCTTCATGGTCGCGTGCCTCCCACACCGGCTGCACCGTCACGAGGAGCGGATTCCGTTTCGGCTCACCCTTGCCGCCGACGAGGCGGCAGACAAGCTGGCCGAAGCGGCCTAGTCCTCCCTAAAGCGCCGGTTCAGGCCCGGCGCCGGCCATCTCCCTCTCAGCCATGGCCGGCGTCGGGCTCGGCGTGTCTCCGGACGGGAACCGCACGGGTAGATGGAGCCGGAACGAGGTTCCCCGCTCCAGCCGCTCGACGGAGCAGCGGCCGCCGTGTGCGCGAGCGACAGCCTGGACGATGGCAAGGCCGAGCCCGGCGCCTCCCCGCTCCCGCGTGCGGGCGCTGTCGGCACGGGCCCAACGGTCGAAGATGTGGGGCAGCGCCTCCGGTGGGATTCCGCAGCCGGAGTCCGCGACCTCGAGCACCACGCCGCCCACCCCGTCGGCCCGCGCGGCGAGCTTGATCGTGTCGCCGGGATCCGTGTACTTGACCGCGTTCTCGAGCAGCGCGTCGAGTGCATCGCGCACCGCCTCCTGGTCGGCGAGGAGCCGTCCGGCGACGTCGACGTCGAGCCGCCAGGCGCGGAGCGCCACCTCCGACCAGCGCATGAACAGGTCTGAGAGGAACGCCTCGATGTCGATTTCCTCGAGCGCGAAGCCCCGCTGCTCGGACTTGGCGAGCAGCAACAGGCGCTCGACGACCCGCTCGATCCGGCGCAGCTCGTCGAGGGCCACGTCGAGCTCCGGCGCCTCGGGATGCTCGCGCCGCAGGAGCTCGAGATGACCCCGCGCGATCGTCACGGGCGTCCGGAGCTCGTGCGAGGCGTCCTGAAGGAACCGCTCCTGCCGGTCGAGGAGCGTCGCGCGCATCTCCGCCAGTCCCTGTACCTCGGCCAACGCGGCCTGCCCGCGACGTCTCTCCCAGACCATTCCGAGAAAGATCACGAGCACGAGCGGGATCACGAACGCCTCGGCCCACTCCACATCCGACGCGATCGCCGCGACGGCGAGCGCCGCGAGCAGCCCGCCCGCGACCTCGGCGCGGTTATGCCGTAGCCAGGCGGTAACCGGCATGTCGGATCGTCTCGATCGCGGCATCGGGACCGAGCTTCTGCCGCAGCCTGCGGATGCAGACGTCGACGACGTTCGAGCCCGGGTCGAAGTCGTACCCCCAGACCTCGGCGAGCAACCGCTCGCGACTGACGACCTCGCCGACGTGGACGAGCAGGTGATGGAGAAGCCGGAACTCCCGATCGGAGAGATCTGCCGTCCGCTCGCCCACACTTGCCTGCCTGCGCGCGACGTCGAGCACGACGCCTCCCCCGCGCAACACGTGCTCGTCGCCGAAGACCGCCGGCCCGCGCAGCCGGACGCGGATCCGCGCGAGCAGCTCGTCGAGCGAGAACGGCTTCGAGACGTAGTCGGTCGCGCCGAGCTCGAAGCCGCGCAACTTCGTCTGCACGTCGCTGCGAGCCGAGAGGATCACGACCGGCAACCCCGGCTTCTCCCGGTGTAGCGCGCTCAGGATCTGGAGACCGTTCAGGCCCGGCAGCAGGAGGTCGAGGACGACGAGGTCCCAGCGTCCGTACGTGGCGAGCTCGAGCCCCTCTCGCCCGTCGGCGGCCGTGACGACCGAGTAGCCCTCGGCCTCCAGCCCTCGGGCCAGAAACGCCTGGATTCGGCCCTCGTCCTCGATGACCAGGATGCGCATCCCTGGCGCGGCAATCTACACGGGCGAGCGGCGACCCGGAAATGACCTGTCGATGACGGCGCGATGACACGTTCGTCATCAACCGAGCCCTCCCTCGTGACGCCTGATAGGAACGCTCTCCGATGCGGGTCGGAACGAAGCTTGCGCTCACAGCCGCCGGGGTCGCCGCTGCCGGGCTCCTGATCGGCTTCTACGTCGCGCACCTGACCACGCTCGCGGGCTCGCCCGCCTACAGCGTCCCGGTACAGATGGAGAACGGCCACCCCGTCGTCAACCTCGAGATCGAGACGGTTGCCGCCGTCGGGCCGCAGCTGAGCCAGAACCCCGACTGGGTCTCGTACCTGATCAAGGACACGAGCGGCCAGTGGCGTCGAGAGACCGTCTGGGACCTGCCGGCGAACGCGACCGTCCACGTCACGATCTACAACTTCGACGGCGCGAGCTCGCTCCGCAACAACTTCCTCGCGCGGCCGCGCGGCGTCGACGGCGGCCAGATCGTCGTCGACGGCAAGCCGATGGACGTCCTCCCGCCCGACGACGCCTCGCACACGTTCGCGGTGCCACAGCTCGGCGTGATCGTGCCGGTGGCCCCCGTTGCCGACGACGCGAAGAACCAGTGCGACTACGGGCCGTGCCCGATGTCGACGGCGCACCGGACGGAAACCTTCACCTTCCACACGCACGCGCCCGGGCACTACCGGTGGCAGTGCTTCGTGCCGTGCGCCGCGGGCTGGATCGACGGTTTCGGAGGGCCGATGCAGACGATCGGCTACATGGACGGCTTCCTCAACGTGAAGGCCTGATGGCGAGCGAGCCGGCAGCCGCCGCCCCCCCACGCGACTCGGCCAACCACGGCCTGCGCGTCGTCGTCGCCTGGCTCGTCCTGAGCGCGATCGCGACGCCGCTCGTCGCCATCTATGTCGGGCCGCTCATCCCGCCGGGGAACTCGAGCTGGCAGGGCCAGGGCCAGGTCTTCGACAACCAGGTGATGACGAGCCTCATCACGCCGATCCTGTGCCTTCTCGCCGTCTTCTTCGGCTACGGGCTCGTGAAGTTCCACGCCAAGCAAAGCGAGGCGCTCGTGGACGGGCCGCCCCTGCGGAACGACGCGCGCGTCCAGGTGCTCTGGGTCGCGATCACGACCACGATGGTGCTCTTCCTCGCGGGCTTCGGCACGTACGAGCTGTTGAAGGACGGCGCCGGCGGCGGCCAGGGCCCGAGCCCGATCGCCTTCCCGGCAAACCACCAGAACGCCTTCCAGGTGCAGGTCATCGGCCAGCAGTGGGAGTTCACGTACCGCTACCCGTCCCTCGGCGGCATGGAGTCGGCGCAGCTCGTCCTGCCCGCCAACACCGACGTCGAGTTCCACGTCACGTCGCTCGACGTCGTCCACTCTTTCTGGGCGGTCGAGCTCGGGGTCAAGGCAGACGCGAACCCCGGGGTCGACAACGTCGCCTACGTCGAGACGAAGGGCCCGATGACGTTCCACGTGCGCTGCGCCGAGCTGTGCGGCCTGTGGCACGGCTACATGTTCAACAACGGCACGATCGTCGGCGCGAGCGCCTTCCAGACGTGGGCCGCACAGCAGCAGAAGATCTACGCCTCGATCAAGAAGTACATGCCGCCGTACTCGACCACGTACCTGCCTGACCCGCAGAGGAGAGCCGGATGACCGCCGTCGCCATGCCTGCACCGCCACTCTGGCGCCGCCTGATCGGCTTCAACCTGCTGACCGGACTCGTCCTCGGCGTCGCCGGCTGGTACGTCGGGTGGTTCGGAGCGCATGCGATCGTCGGTCCGAGCATCGACTACTTCGGCGACATCGACTACAACGAGCTCTCCGTCTTCCTCGCCTACATCGGCGGCGTCGTCGGCTTCCTCGCCGGTCTCGGCTTCCTCAACTATCCGATCGCGCGCCTGCGGGGGTACCCGCCGTCGCTGCGCGAGAAGGAGACCGAGGGCTTCGGCCGGTACTTCAGCCTCTGCACCGACCACAAGGTCGTCGGCATCCAGTACCTGTGGGGGATCGGGCTGTTCTTCCTCGTCGGCGGGCTGAACGCGATGCTGATCCGCTTCGAGCTGCTCCGGCCGAACGCGCAGGTCTTCCCGGCCGGCACCTACCTGACCCTGGTCGGGGTGCACGGGACGATGATGATGGGGATCATGACGAGCGGGATCGTCGGCCCGTTCGCGAACTACCTGGTCCCGATCATGATCGGCGCGCGCCGGATGGCGTTCCCGCGCATCGAGTCGTTCACCTTCTGGCTCCTGATGGCGGCGGCGACGATCCTCCAGACGACCGTGTTCTTCGGCGGCTTCCCGACCGGCTGGACGGGCTACGCGCCGCTCTCGAACATGGCGAACCCGGGGATGGACTGCTACATCCTCTTCTTCGCGCTCGTCGGGATCTCGATGACGCTGCTCGGGCTGAACATGATCGCGACGATCCTGACCATGCGCGCGCCGGGGCTCACCTGGACGCGCCTGCCGATCTTCGTCTGGGGCATCCTCTCCACCTGCGTGCTCATGGTGCTCGCCGCGCCGGTCCTGATCGCGACGCTCTCGATGGAGGCACTCGACCGAACGGCGCAGACGACCTTCTTCGTCACCGCCGGAGGGGGCAGCAACTACCTCTACGAGAACCTGTTCTGGATCTTCGGCCACCCGGAGGTGTACATCCTCGCCCTGCCCGGCTTCGGGATCGTGCTCGAGCTGCTACCCGTTTTCTCGCGGAAGCCGCTCTGGGGCTACCGGCTGGCGGTCGCCGGCCTGCTCGGCGTCTCGCTCCTGTCGTGGTTCGTGTGGCAGCACCACCTGTTCGTGAGCGGCATGAACGGCGACCTACGCCCGTTCTACATGCTCTCCACCGAGCTCATCTCGATCCCGACCGGCTTCACCTTCCTCTGCGGGATGATGACGATCTGGCGCGGGAACATCCGCTTCACGGTCCCGATGCTCTTCTGCCTGGCCTGGTTCTTCAACTTCCTGATCGGCGGGTTGTCGGGCGTGTTCCTGTCCGACGCGCCGAGCGACATCACCACGCACGGCAGCTTCTTCTCGATGGCCCACTTCCACTACACGATCATGGGCGGCCTCGTCTTCGCCTTCTTCGCCGGGATCTACTACTGGGTGCCGAAGATGACCGGCTTCGAGTTGCACGAGAGACTGGCGAAGATCCACTTCTGGGGCATGTTCATCTTCTTCAACTCGACGTTCGCGCCCCTGTTCGCCATCGGCTTCCTCGGCCAGCCGCGGCGCGTCGTCACCTACGCGAGCGGCCTCCAGTTCCTCAACGACTGGGTCTCGATCTCGGCCTTCCTGCTCGGCACCTCGATGCTGGTCTTCCTCTACAACCTCATCTGGTCGCTCGCGTTCAGGAAGCAGCGGGCCGCCGCGAACCCGTGGTCGTCGCGCTCGATCGAGTTCCAGCTGCCGTCGCCGGTTCCGGTGCAGAACTTCGACCGCATCCCGGTCTTCTCGAGCGACCCGTACGGCTACGGCGAGGGCCCCATGCCGGTCGGGCTACCCGCCGGAGCCCCGGCTGGAAGGGACTGAGCGATGGCCGAGCCGCTGGCATACGAGGGAACCGGCTACGAAGTCGTCGAGGAGGAGCCGCCGGAGATCCTGGGCCGGAACCTCGCCTCGGCCGGCTACCTGCTCGCCGGGGCGACATCCTTCTTCTTCGTCTCGTTCCTCTTCGCGTTCTTCTACCTCCGCTCGCTCAACAGCGGCGGCATGTGGAAGCCCAAGGGCGTGGACGCCTCGGTCGCCTGGGGCACCGTCGTCGTCGCCTGCTACGTCGCGAGCGCCCTGCTCCTCCGGCTCGGGCTCCGCGACCGGGTGGCCGAGCGGCTCTCGGCCTGGCGGATCAAGGGCCTCGTAGCGCTCCTGCTCGGACTGGCTGCGCTCGTGCTCCAGGTCGTGGCGTGGACCCAGCAGGGCTTCGGGCCGGCCGACGGCGGCTACGCGAGCGTCTATTTCGGCTGGACGGCTTTCCTCTTCCTCTTCGTCCTCCTCACGATGATCTGGCTCGAGACCACACTCGCCACCTCGCTCCGCTACGCCCGGATGCCGGTCTCGAGCACGCCGGCGCCGGGTGAGGCGTCCGGCGACCCGTACCGCAAGGCGCACGACATCCGCGACCCGCTCTCGCTCGTCAAGGTCGAGCTCATCGCGCTGAGCTTCTACTGGACGTACCTCGCGGGGATCGCCGTCCTCACCTGGATCGTCCTCTACCTCGTCTGAGGCTGATGTCGGTTCCACCGCTCGTAGCCTGTGCGGTGGCGGCCGCGCTCTACGCGCTCGGAGGCGTGGGACGGAGCGGCTCCGGACCGCGCGGAAGACGGTGGCGGGAGGCGAGCTTCTACCTCGGCGTCGCGATCGTGTTCGTCGCGCTCGAGCCCCCGTTCGACAACTGGGCGGACACCTCGTTCGCGCTGCACATGGCGCAGCACGTGATCCTGATCTCCGTCGCGCCGCCGCTACTCGTGCTGGGCCGGCCGTGGCCGCGGATGTGGATGCCGTTCCCGGCGCAGGCCCGCCGCGGGGTCGCGCGCAGTCTCGCGCGCGGCCGCTGGTCGGCGCCGCTCCGGCTGGCGACGCGCACGCTGACGCGTCCACCTGTCGCCGTCGCGCTCCTGGCCGTCATGCTTGCCGCGTGGCACGTCCCCGCGCTCTACGACAGGGCAGTCGAGAACGAGGGCATCCACTTCCTCGAGCACACGTGCTTCGTCGCCGCGGCGCTCCTCTTCTGGGGCCCGCTGCTCGAAGCGCCTCCCGTGCAGGCGCGGATCGACCACCTGCGCCGTGCGGGCTGGTTCGCCGCCGGCGCCGTCCCCGGCTGGATCCTCGCCATCGTCCTCGCCTACGCCAACCATCCGCTCTATCCCGCCTACGCCGAGCTCGGGCACCGGGCCTTCGGGCTCTCGGCGATCGGCGACCAGCAGATCGGGGCCGGCGTGATGTGGGTACCCGGCTCGCTCTCCTTCTTCATCGCCTTCATCGTCTACGTCTACCGCTGGCTCGAGCCCACTGAGGCCGACGCGCCGGCGACCCGTGAATCCCGACCAGAGGAGCTCTCATGGACGTAACCGCCTCCTTCCTCGCCGGCTCGATCCTCGGCTGGGCGCTGCCGATCTGCCTTCTGATCGCGATCACGATCTGGTGGGTCGTGCTCGTGCGGCGCTCCCCCGACGACCGCTAGCGCCGGCCGCACGAGCGTCTAGGAGGCCCGGAGGTCGACCACCGAAGGCGTGCCGCCGGGGACGATCTTGAGGACATCCCACATGCGCGCCGCCTCGTGTCCCGACACGAGGCAGACGAAGCGGTAGACACCCACCGTCGTCGCGCGGAACGTGAACGCTGCGGTCGTCCCTGCTTCGAGACCGATCTGCGGCTGCGGCGTCGCCGCTCCCCGGAAGGCGGGCCTCGCCGTCCCCGCGCCGCGCACCACGGCGCACGAATGGCGGAGCGGTCCCCGGTTCTTGCACACGACGTGGACCGTCCAGCCGAGGGGAACCGTCCACATCAGCTCGCGCGAGTAGCCGTCGAAGTTGAAGCCGTTGTTGGCGCCGTCGTACGACGCGATCAGCGTGATCGTCACCGCGTGCGCAGGCGGGTCAACAGCGAGGAAGAGGCTCGGGGCCGGCGACCGGGGGGATGTCGCAACCTGCTGCGTGACGGAGCCCTGCGTTGCACCGACCTTCGCGGAGCCCCTGCCGCAGCCCGTGGCGCCGAGCAGGATCGTGACGACGAGGACGGCCCCGGTCGTTGAGCGGCGATGCACGCCTACAGGATCGCAGAGCGAGGCGGGGTCCGGGAGGGCGAGAGACTACGAGCTCGCCGGCTCGATCGCCTGCCAGCCGTAGGACGGTCGCACGCGATCGTCCACGACCGGCTCGTTCGCCTCCACCAAGGCCGCGGCTGCGGCCGGCGGCGCCACTGCGACGAGAGGCTCGGTTGCGACCGCCTCGGCGGCTGCGCCCGCCTCAGCGGAGACGGGCGGCGCACCGGTCGGCACGTACGGCGCCAGGACAGCCGGATGCGACCGGACGTGGCCCTGCGTGAGCGTGTGGCGCTCGAACTGGAGCTGGTGCTGGGCGAGCTCCGCCTGTAGCCGCAGGCCGAGAGCCCGCGTCGCGCCGCTGGAGCGGCCGAGGAAGCCGCCGGCAACCGCGCCCAGCGTCATGAGAAGGTAGACCTCCCGGTGGGGCAGCGGCCAGTCCACCCACGGGGTGAGCATCACGGCGCCGAGCGCAGCGCCCAGCAAGACACCGGCCACGGCCCGGCGGAGGACCATGCCGCCGGCTCGCTGCCACAGGTACTCCGCATAGCGGTGGAAAATCGCTGCGTCCTGCTCGCCGATCACAGGTCCAGCATCGGCAGCGTTCGCCGTGGGCTTGAGAGTCGAGAGGGGCTCGCGCTCAACTCTCAGCCAATGCTCAGGTCTCTCTCATCGTCGTCCTAGAAGAAATGGGCATCCTGACGAGGAAACCAGATGCAAGGAGAGCCCCCACGATGAACCTTCCCCCTGCCGCACGCCGCCTGCGGCGCTTCCTCCCGGTCGCAGTCGCGGTCGTGATCGGCGCCGGCGTGGGAGCCGGCGCGTACGCCCTCACGAGCAACGGCTCGAGCTCGCCGAAGACAGCCACGGTCGTCGTGCCGGCGCAGCCCGCGTCCTCGACCTCGACCGTCGACTCGCTGACGCAGCTCTACCAGCAGGACGCGCCGGGCGTCGTCGACATCACCGTCACCTCGACGACGAGCTCACAGTCGGGCAACCCGAACCCGTTCGGCGCCCCGAGCCCGACTCCGCAGCAGAAGACCCAGGCGGAAGGCACCGGCTTCGAGATCGACACAAAGGGCAACATCCTCACGGCGGAGCACGTGGTGAACGGCGCGAGCTCCATCACCGTGCACTTCCAGGACGGAACGAGCACGAAGGCCACGCTCGTCGGCAGCGACAAGTCGACCGACACGGCCGTGATCCACGTCGATCCGTCGAGCGCGCCACAACTCCAACCGCTCACTCTCGGCGACTCCTCCTCGGTGCAGCCGGGCCAGTCGGTCGTCGCGATCGGCAGCCCGTTCGGCCTGCCCGAATCGATGACGGCGGGAATCGTGAGCGCGACGAACCGGACGATCACCGCTCCCAACGGGTTCTCGATTCCCGGCGCGATCCAGACGGATGCCGCGATCAACCACGGCAACTCCGGCGGGCCGCTCATCGACACGGCGACGAACACGGTGATCGGCATCAACGACCAGATCGAGAGCGACACGAACGACAACTCCGGCGTCGGCTTCGCCGTCCCCATCAACGCCTCCAAGGCCGTCGCCCAGACGCTGATCGCAGGCGGCACGGTGCAGCACGCGTACATGGGCGTCCGGATCGGCGATGCGCCGAACGACGGTGGCGCCGCGGTCACCCAGGTCGTGGCGGGCTCGCCGGCGGACCGTGCGGGACTGCAGACGGGTGACGTCGTCACCGCCTTCGCCGGCCAGCCGATCACGACCTCCGACGCGCTCACGAGGGCAGTCACCGCCGCGAAGCCGGGCGAGACGGTGACGCTGACGGTCAAGCGCAGCGGCACGACGAAGCACCTCTCCATCACGCTCGGCAACCAGCCGAGCTCTCCCTCCTCCTAGAGAGACCCTCCCTGCGCAGCGACGCGCGGCCCTCCCTCCAACGGGGCCGCGCGTCGCATGACGCTGTGCCCTCAGGCTCGCCGAGGGCACGTCCTGGTGGACCGGCACAGCCGCTGCGTCCGGCTGCTGGAATGGTTCCCCCGGCGGTCGCTTGCTCGGCGACAGCACAATGATCGCATTACGAATCCTTTGACCTCGACGACGACGACCACCATCTCGCTGCCCGAGTCGTGGCGCGCGCGGCTGCACGACTGGCTGCGAGGTAGTCCGACCGGGCTCGTCACGCTCGCGCTCGTCGTGGGCGGCGGCGCCGGGGCAGGCGCCGTCCTCTTCCGCTACCTGATCCTCGCCTTCACCCACGCCTTCACCGGCTACGCGGACTACAGCTCGCAGGGGCACGCCCCGTACGGCTACTACCACCACGTCGGCTTCTGGTTCGTCTTGCTGGCGCCGGTCGCGGCGGGGCTCCTGTACGGCCCGCTGATCACGTTCTTCGCGCGCGAGGCCCGGGGCCACGGCGTACCCGAGGTGATGCTCGCCGTCGCCGAGCGCGGCGGACGGATCCGGCCTCAGGTCGCAGTCGTGAAGTCGCTCGCCTCCGCTCTCTGCATCGGCGGCGGCGGCTCGGTCGGGCGCGAGGGGCCGATCGTGCAGATCGGGTCGGCCCTCGGCTCGACGCTCGGCCAGGTGACGCGGCTGCCGGAGTCGCGGCTGCGGATCCTCGTCGCGTGCGGCGCTGCCGGCGGGATCTCGGCGACGTTCAACGCGCCGATCGCCGGCGTCTTCTTCGGGCTCGAGCTCATCCTGCGCGACTTCGAGGCGGAGTCGTTCGGCGTCGTCGTCCTCTCCTCGTTCGCGGCGGACATCGTGGGCCGTGCAGCCTTCGGCGACCAGCCGTTCATCGCCCTGCAGCACTTCCATCTCGTCTCGCCGTTCGAATATCCCCTCTACGCGGCACTCGGGATCGGGGCCGCCTTCGCCGGCATCGCCTTCATCCGCGTCCTCTACGGCAGCGAGGATTTCGCGGACCGGGTCTGGCGGGGGCCGGAGTGGCTGCGCCCCGCCGCCGGCGGCATCCTGCTCGGGCTCCTCCTGCTCGCCCTGCCCGAGCTGTACGGCGTCGGCTACCCGCCGCTCGAGAAGGCGATCAGCGGCGGCTACGTCGTCTGGCTCCTCCTCCTCCTGCTCGTCGGGAAGATCGTCGCCACGAGCCTCACGATCTCCATCGGCGGCTCCGGCGGCGTCTTCGCGCCCTCGCTGTTCATGGGAGCGATGCTCGGCAGCGCCTACGGGCGCGGCGTCCACGCCCTCTGGCCGACGCTGACGGCCCACGGCGGCGCCTACGGGCTCGTCGGCATGGCAGCGGTCTTCGCCGCTGCGGCGCGCGCGCCGATCACCGCGGTGATCATCGTCTTCGAGCTGACCGGCGACTACCGGATCATCCTCCCGCTGATGTTCGCCGTCGTCGTCAGCACCGGCGTCTCGAATCTCCTGTCGCGTGACACGATCTACACGCTCAAGCTCCGACGACGTGGCATCGACCTCAGGCGAGGCCGCGGCGCGAACCTCATGGCCCTCCTCACGGTACGCCAGGCGATGCAGGACATGCCCGTGTCGGTGCGGCAGGACACCCCGCTGAACGAGGTGATCGAGCGGCTGACCGAGGGTCCGACCGACGGGCTACCTGTCCTCGACGAGACCGGCGCGTACCGCGGCACCGTCACCTCGAAGCAGGTCGAGCAGGCGATGCGCGAGAACGCGCTCGACGCCGACGCCGGCTCGCTGGCGGAGGAGACGACCGGCCTGCGGCCCAGCCAGTCGCTCGAGGAGGCCCTGTCGGCACTGCTGCGCGAGCGGTCCGGTCTCCCGGTCGTCGAGCCCGAGACGCGCCAGGTCGTCGGCTGGCTCACGCATGTGGACGTGCTGCGGGCGTACAACCGGCGGCTCGAGGTGGGGATCCGGCAGGCCGAGCGACGGCAGCAGCCCGACCCCCGCCGTCGCCGTGAGCTCGGCCTCGTGGGAGGCGCCGTCGCCCGTCTGCGCGGCTACCGCGTCGTAGAACTCGAGCTCGGCACCTCCGCGACGCCCGTCGGCCGCAAGCTCGGCGAGCTTCCCCTCCCGGAGACGTCGACCGTCCTCGGGCTGCACCGCGACGGCGAGGCGCTTCCGCCGACGGACGCGACGGTGCTCGAGCCCCGCGACAAGCTGACGCTGCTGCTGCCGGAGAGCGAGGTGGAGCACATCGCCGACGCTCTCGCCCAGCACGAGCCCGCCGCCGGACCCGAGCCCGAGCCCTCCTAGCCGCCGCCCACAGCCGCTTAGGATCCGCCGGTGGCGGCTGAGCCGGACGCAACAGCGGTGGCAGCGAGTCGCGCGCGCCGCTATGCGCTGTTCGCAGCGATCCTCGGCTCGTCGATCGTCTTCGTCGACCTGAGCGTCGTCAACGTCGCGCTCGTGCCGATCCAGCACGACCTCGGCGGCGGCCTCTCCGCGCAGCAGTGGTGGGTGGACGCGTACCTCCTCACGCTCGGCTCGCTCATCCTCGTCGGCGGCTCGCTCGGCGATCTGTTCGGGCAGGTGCGGATGTTCGCCGTCGGCGTCGCCGCCTTCGGTCTCACGTCGGCGCTCTGCGCGGCTGCGCCCGACGCGCCCGCGCTGATCGCCTTCCGCGGGCTGCAGGGAGTCGCAGGCGCGCTGCTCACGCCCGCCTCCCTCGCGCTGATCACGGCGCTGTTCTCCGGCTCCGAGCGTGGCGCCGCGATCGGGACGTGGACGGCGTGGACCGGGATCTCGAGCATCACGGGGCCGCTGCTCGGCGGCTGGCTCATCGGCCTCTGGACGTGGCGCGTGATCTTCCTGATCAACGTCCCGGTCGCGGCGCTGACTCTCGCGATCGTCCTCCGAGTGCCGCACGGCCCGCGCCGCGGCTCGCTGGCCGACATCGATGCCACCGGTGGGGCGCTCTGCGCGGCCGGCCTCGTCGGACTCGTCTTCGGCTTCATCGAGCAACCCCGCCTGGGCTGGGGCTGGCAGGTCGGGCTCGCACTCGGCGCCGGAGCCGCGTTGCTCCTCGGCTTCCTCGCCCGCGAGCGGCGCATCGAGCGGCCGATGCTGCCGCTGCGACTGTTCCGGCTGCGCAACTTCACCGTCGCGAACCTCGAGACGCTCGCCGTCTACGGCGGGCTGACGACGTGGCTGTTCTTCCTCCCGCTCTTCCTGCAGCAGCTCGCGGGCTACTCGCCGTTCGAGTCCGGGCTCGCCACCCTGCCGGTGACGATCGTGATGTTCGCCGGCTCGCGTCGCGCCGGCGCCCTGTCCAGCCGCTTCGGGCCGCGTGCGTTCATGGCCGCCGGGCCGTTGCTCGCCGGAGCCGCGACGTTCGGGCTCGCGCGAACGCCGCCGGGGGTCGTCTACGCGCGGGACCTCCTGCCGGTGCTGCTCGTCTTCGCACTGGGGCTGACGCTGACCGTGGCGCCGCTGACGACAACCGTGCTCGGCGACGCAGGCCCAGCGGACGCCGGCATCGCCTCCGGCGTGAACAACGCCGTGGCGCGAGTGGCCGGACTGATCGCCGTCGCGGTCGTCGGCCTCGCGGCCTCCGGCGGCGGCAACCGGCTCACGGCGCACGGCTTCCACGTGGCGATGCTCATCACCGGCGCCCTGATCGTCGCCGGAGGACTGATCGGCGCCGCCGGCATCCGCAATCGTCCTACATAGGCGATGCCTATGTAAACTCGCGCCCATGCCGAAGCAGCGCTACACGGCGAGCGAGGCGGCGCGTGAACTCGGGATCAGCGTCGACACGCTGCGCCGCTGGGACCGCGACGGGCGCATCCGCACCGAGCGCGACCGCTCGAACCGCCGCCTCGTCCCGCTCGAGGAGATCGAGCGCCTGCGCGGCGGCCCCGAGACCCAGCACATGAGTGCGCGCAACCGTCTCCACGGCACGGTCACCGACGTCCGCGTCGAGGGGTTGCTCGCGCAGGTCGAGCTGACCGTCACCGAGCCCGCGCGCGTCGTCGCCGTCGTGACGAGGGACGCCGTCGAGGAGCTCGGGCTGAAGCCCGGGATGGCGGCGACCGCCGTCGTGAAGTCGACGTCGGTGATGGTCGAGGCGTGAGCCGGCCGGCTGCGGTCGCGGCAGCCGCTCTCGCCGCGGCCGTCGCGCTCGCCGGCTGCGGCGGCGGCTCGACACATAGGCTGACGGTGTTCGCGGCGGCGTCCCTCACGAACGTCCTGCCCGAGGTCGACCCGCACGCCCGATACTCCTTCGGCGGCTCGAACGACCTCGCGACACAGATCGAGCAGGGACTGCCGGCCGACGCCTTCGCCTCGGCGAACACCCGGCTCCCGGCGCAGCTCTACCGGGAGCACCTCGTGACGAAGCCGGTGGACTTCACCGCGAACGAGCTCACGGTCGTCGTGGCGAAGAGCAACCCGCACCACATCCGGAGCGTGTATGACCTCGAGCGCAAGGGCCTGCGCGTCGTCATGGCCACAAGGGGCGTGCCCGCCGGCGACTACACGCGTACGGTCCTCGGTCGTCTCGGTCTCTCGGATCTCGTCGGCAAGGCGGTGAGCCAGGAGACGGACGTGCGCGAGGTGCTCGCGAAGGTCGTGCTCGGAGAGGCGGACGCCGGCTTCGTCTACTCCACCGACGCGAGGACCGTCGCCGGCGAGGTCGCTCTCGTCGGCATCCCGAAGAAGGCTCAGCCGACGGTCGTCTATGCGGCTGCGGCCGTGCAGGACAGCCCGCACGTGAAGGAGGCGAAGGCATGGGTCAGGCAGCTCCTGAGCCCGCAGGCGCAGCGCAAGCTGCGGGCGGCAGGGTTCCTCCCGCTCCCACAGTGATGCGGCGGGCGCTCGGCGGCATCGCCGTCTTCGCGGCCGCCGCGGTCGCGCTGGGCTTCCTGCTGCTTCCGATCGTGGCGATCTTCGCCCGCGTCTCTCCGGAAAGGCTCGTCGGGCAGCTCTCGAACCCGGTCGTGACGGACGCGCTCGTGCTCAGCCTGAAGACGAGCGCGATCGCCCAGGCGCTCGTGCTCGGAGTCGGCACTCCGGCGGCCTACCTCCTCGCGACCCGCCGCTTCCGCGGACGCTCGCTCGCGGTCGTGCTCGTGGAGCTGCCGCTCGTGCTGCCGCCCGCCGTCGCCGGGATCGGCCTGATCGCCGCCTTCGGCCGCTTCGGCCTGCTCGGCGGGACGCTGGCCGGCCTCGGGATCCGGCTCGGCCTGACGCAGGCGGCGGTGGTGATGGCGGTCGCCTTCGTCTCCAGCCCGCTCTACGTGCGGCAGGCGATCGCGGCCTTCGAGGCCGTCGACCCCGACCTCGTGGCCGCCGCGCGGACGCTCGGCGCCGGCCGGTCACGGACGTTCTTCCGGGTCGTGCTGCCACTCGCGCGGCAGGGGCTGGCCGGCGGCGAAGCGCTCGCCTTCGCGCGCGGCATCGGCGAGTTCGGGGCGACGATCATGTTCGCGGGCAGCCTGCGCGGGGTGACCCAGACCCTGCCGGTCGCGATCTACACCGAGTTCAACATCCCACCGAACGGATTCACGACCGCGCTCGCCATGAGCGCGCTCCTCGTCGTCGTCAGCGGCGCGCTGCTCGTCGCGCTCCGCCTCACCCTGCAATGGCAACCCTCCAGGCCAACTTCGCGCTTCCTCTTCGCGCCTTCGAGCTAGAGCTCGGGCTCGACGTCTCGCGCACCGTCGCGGTCGTGGGGCCGTCCGGGGCGGGCAAGACCTCGGTGCTGCGCGTGATCGCCGGGCTCGCCACACCGCGCCGGGGTGTCGTCGCGCTCGACGGCGAGACGTGGCTCGACACGGAGAGGGGCATCTCGTACCCGCCCGAGCGGCGACGAGTCGGGCTCGTCTTCCAGGACTACGCGCTCTTCCCGCACCTCACCGTCCGCGCCAACGTCGCCTTCGGCGCGGGCGGACGACCGGTGGACGCCCTGCTCGAGCGGTTCCGGATGGCGCATCTCGCCGCGGCCCGGCCGCGCGAGCTCTCCGGCGGCGAGCGACAGCGGGTCGCGCTCGCCCGCGCACTCGCGCGCGACCCGGCCGTCCTCCTCCTCGACGAGCCGCTGTCGGCGCTCGACGCACACACGAAGACGGAGGTGCGGCACGAGCTCGCCCAGCTGCTCCGGGAGCTCGCGCTGCCGACGCTGCTCGTCACCCACGACTACGAGGACGCGGCGGCGCTGGCGGACGAGGTCGGCGTGCTCGTCGACGGGAGGCTGCGCCAGCTCGGCCCGCCGGCGGAGCTCGTCGCGCGGCCGCAGGACGCGTTCGTCGCCTCCTTCACCGGAGCGAACCTCCTGCGCGGCCGGGCGCGGCACGGCCCGAACGGGCTCACGACGATCCGGCTCGAGGACGGAGCCGAGCTCTTCTCCGTCGAGGAGGCAGAGGGAGAGGTCGGCGTCGTCGTCTATCCGTGGGAGATCGCCGTCGCGCGGGCGCACGAGCCCCAGGCGGACTCCGCGCTCAACGTCCTGCGCGGCGAGGTCGGGCCGCTCGTCGAGGTGGCGAACCGCGTCCGCGTGCGGATCGGGCCGGTGACGGCGGAGGTGACGGCGGCCTCGGCGGCACGGCTCGGGCTCGAGCGCGGCGGGGTCGCCTACGCGACCTTCAAGGCGACGGGCACGCGCCTGGTTCCGCTCTAGACGATTCGGCTCGCGCGGTACGCGGAGACCGCGAACGGCAGGCGCAGCCGACCGCCGTTGCTCACGTCCCGGTCGGAGTCGAGGACGTCCGCGACGTCCGCGAAGACGCGGCGCCTCTCCTCGTCCGGCAGAGAGGCGATCGCCGCGTACGACCAGAGATGCGCGTCGAGCGCCTCGCGCGGCAGATCGTGGACGTGCTCGAAGACGCGATGCTCCACGTCGCGGAACAGACTTCCTCTCGTCACCTCCCCCTCCCAGTCGCGGTCGCGCCGGCGGCTCCGGTCCGGCGCCGCCGAGTAGATCGCCTCGTTCATGCGCGCAATCGTCGGATGACGACCGTCCCGGCTGTTCCAGCCGAAGCCGAAGCGGCCTCCCTCGCGGAGCACGCGATGGATCTCCGGCAGCGACCGCTCGAGGTCGAACCAGTGCAGGCACGAGCCGGCGACGACCGCGTCGGCCTCGCCGTCGCCGAGCGGGATCGACTCCGCCGACCCGGCCACTCCCCCGAGCCCGAGCCTCTGCAGCACCTCGAGCATCCGCGGGTCAGGCTCGACTGCCACGACGCGCACGCCGAGCGCCGCGACGGCGCGGGTCAGCTTCCCCGTCCCGGCGCCGAGCTCGACGACCAGCCGTGTGTCTTCGGGCACGAGCCAGCGCGCAACCGTCGTCGGCCAGGCCGGCCGGGCGCGCTCGTACTCGGCGGCATGCGCGCCGAACGTGAGCCGGCGGGGAGTCGCGGGCATGCGCGAGAACGTAGCGGCGAGGGAGGCACATGAGACGAGCTCCTCGAGCGAGAGGCCGAGCCGGTCGCGCAGGCGAGTCAGCTCCTGGAGGCGCCCGACAGGCACCGTTTGCCTTGCGCGGATGCCACTGCCTAACCTAGGATTTAGGCATGGCTCAACTTCAGGACCCCGAGGCGCGCAATCTCACGGCCGCCGTGCAGGACTACGCGAAGGCCATCTACACCCTCGAGGCCCGCGAGGGCTCCGCCTCGACGACCGAGCTCGCAGCGCTGCTCGAGGTCCGCCCCGGCTCGGTCTCGGGGATGCTGCGCAAGTTGTCGGCGCTCGGCCTGGTCGAGCACGAGCGCTACCGCGGCGTGCGCCTCACCGAGCACGGCCGCCGCGTCGCGCTCGAGGTCATCCGCCACCACCGGCTGCTCGAGCTGTTCCTCGTCGAGAGCCTCGGCATGACCTGGGACGAGGTGCACGCCGAAGCCGAGGTGCTCGAGCACGCGCTCTCGGAGGAGCTCGAGGAGCTGATCGCGACGAAGCTCGGCAACCCGACGGTCGACCCGCACGGCGACCCGATCCCGAGCCGCGACCTGCAGCTCGCCGAGACGCCGACGCCGTCGCTCGCCGAGCTCGAGCCGGGCGACGAGGCCACCTTCGTCCGCATCTCCGACTCCGACCCGGAGATGCTCCGCTTCCTCGGGGAGCGCGGGATCGTTCCCGGGACGCCGCTCGAGCTCGTCGAGCGCCAGCCGTTCGACGGGCCGCTCTACGTCCGCACCGGCGACGAGGTTCACGTGCTCGGGGGCACGCTCGCGCGCGCGATGCGCGTCCGGCGGGAGGGCAGCGAGTGAACGTCGTTCACACCGCCGACGCCGACGCTTACGAGAGCTTCCGGCACGGCGCGACGCCGCTCCACGCCGTGCTCGCCCGGGGCCCGGTGCGGGCGAGCCTCGCGATGCTCGGGCCCGCGTTCGTCGCGGCGATCGCCTACGTCGACCCCGGCAACTTCGCGACCAACATCGAGGGCGGGTCCCGGTTCGGCTACCTCCTGCTCTGGGTCGTGCTCGCCGCAAACCTCATGGCGATGCTGATCCAGTACCTGTCGGCGAAGCTCGGCACCGTCACCGACCGCAACCTCCCCGAGCTCTGCCGGGACCACTATCCGCGCCCCGTCGCGTGGGGGCTGTGGATCCAGGCCGAGCTCATGGCGATGGCGACCGACATCGCCGAGTTCATCGGCGCCGCCCTCGGTCTCAACCTCCTCTTCCACGTCCCGCTCCTCGCCGGCCGGCGTCGATCACCGGCGTGATCGCCTTCGCGATCCTCGAGCTGCAGCGGCACGGCTTCCGCCGCTTCGAGCTCGCCATCACGGCACTGCTCGGGATCATCCTCGCTCGGCTTCCTCTACGAGACGGTGAAGATCGGCCCGTCGGTGAGCGGCTCCGCCCACGGGCTCGTTCCCCACCTGAGCGGCTCGAGCTCCCTCTACCTCGGTGTCGGCATCATCGGCGCCACCGTGATGCCGCATGCGATCTACCTCCACTCCGCCCTGATGAAGGGGCGCACGCCGGTGCGGAACGAGGCCGAGCGGAAGCGGGTGCTGCGCTTCGAGCAGGTCGACGTGATCGTCGCGCTCGGCCTGGCGGGGCTCGTGAACATGGCGATGCTCGCGGTGGCGGCGAAGCTCTTCCACGGCCGGCCCGGCTGGTCTCACACCGACACGATCCAGGCTGCGCACTCCGGCTTCGGGCATCTCGTCGGCGGAACGGCCGCGATCGCCTTCGCGGTCGCGCTCCTCGCCTCCGGCACCTCCTCCTCGAGCGTCGGCACCTACGCGGGCCAGGTCGTGATGGCCGGCTTCGTCAACCTGCGGATCTCGCTCGCGCTCAGGCGCCTCCTGACGATGGTGCCCGCCCTCGTCGTGCTCGCCGTCGGCGTCTCCCCCACGCGCGCCCTCGTGCTCAGCCAGGTCGTCCTCTCCTTCGGCATCCCCTTCGCGCTCGTCCCGCTCGTCCTGCTCACGCGCCGCCGCGACGTCATGGGCGTCCACGTCAACCGCCTGCCGACGACGGCGATCGCCGTCGTAATCGCACTGGTCATCACCGGCCTCAACGTCTTCCTGCTCGCGCAGACGTTCGGGCTCGCATAGGAACGGGCTAACTACGATGGGCGCCGGATGCCCATGAACCTGATCGTCTACGTCTCCGACGCCCTCCGCACCGACCACGTCGGTTGCTACGGCGCGCGGCGCGTCTCGACGCCGACGATCGACGAGCTCGCCGCGACGGGAGCCCGCTTCGACCAGACGATCGCCGCCGCGCCGTGGACGTGCCCCTCGACGACCTCGATGGTGACGGGGCTCTATCCGCACCACCACCGCTACCTGCACTGGGATGCCCAGCTCAACCCGGGCCTGCCGACGCTCTTCTCCGCCGCCGCCGCCCACGGCTACACGACCGGGAGCTTCGTCTTCGACGAGAACTACCTCTTCAAGGGCTTCCCGGACGCGAACGTCGCCGGCACGAGCGAGAAGCTCGACGGTGCGGTCGAGTGGCTGCGGGCCAACCGCGACCGTCCGTTCCTGCTCTGGTTCCACAGCTGGGCGACGCACATGCCCTACGACGTCCGGCACGCGGAGCAGCGCGAGTGGCGGGCGGGGAAGCAGGCGATCATGAGCGGGATCCAGTCGGACAGCGCCTCGGCGCTCGAGCGGCTCCGGGAGGACTACGCGCAGGCGGTCGAGCGCTCGTCGGAGACGTTCCTCGCCGGCTTCCTCGGCGAGCTCGACGCGCTCGGCCTGCGCGAACAGACGGCAATCGCCTTCATGAGCGACCACGGCGAGTCGTGGGGCGAGCGCTTCGCCGACAAGTCCGACGTGAAGGGCACGTACCACCTGCACGGCGCAACGCTCTACGACGAGATCGTCGAGGTACCGCTCATCGTCTCTGCGCCCGGACGGATCGAGCCGGGCACGGTCGTTCGCGACCAGGTCCGCCTCGTCGACCTGACGCCCACGCTGCTCGACCTCGCCGGCGAGCCGTTCGGGAACGTCGACGGCTCCTCCCTCCTGCCGCTCGTCTCCGGCGAGGAGCGCGGCGACCGGACCGCGTGGATCGTCGGCACCGACGCCGGTCGCGTCTCGCAGCTCGCCCTCCGACAGCCGCCCTGGAAGCTCCTCGTCCACGTAGAGAGCGGCCAGGAGGAGGCATACCGGCTCGACACCGACCCGCGCGAGCGCCGCAGCGTCCCCGCCGAGGCGCCCGCGGAGCTGCGGAAGCGGCTTCATGCCGAGCTCGAGACGGTCGAGCAGCCCGAGCAGCTCTCGGACGAGGACCTCGCCACGGTCGAGTCCCGGCTCGCCGACCTCGGCTACCTCTGAGCTAGGGACGAGGGTCGGCGCATCGTCTACCCTCGCTCCTTCGAGGTCCCACGTCACACCCGGACGCGATGAGCCAGACGACCGCAGCCGCACAGAGATACGACACGCTCGAGGGCGCGTACGCCCAGATGTTCCTCATCCGGCGCTTCGAGGAGACGCTGCTCGACCTGTTCGCGCCGGGGGAGATCTCGGGGACGACGCACACGTCCATCGGCCAGGAGGCCGACTCGGTCGGCGTCGCCGCCTGCCTCGACCGCGAACGCGACGTCATCGTCTCGAACCACCGCTGCCACGGCCACTACCTCGCGTTCACGGACGACGTCGACGGCCTGTTGCGCGAGATCCTCGGGCGCGAGGGGGCCATCTGCGGCGGCAAGGGCGGCAGCCAGCACCTCTGCGCCGCGAACTTCTACTCGAACGGCATCCTCGGGAGCACGGTCCCGCTGGCGACCGGAATGGCGCTCGCGCAGCGTGAGGAGGGCAGCGGCGGCATCGTCACCGCCTTCGTCGGCGACGGCACGCTCGGGCAGGGGGTCGTCTACGAGAGCCTCAACTTCGCCTCGCTCTGGACGCTGCCGCTCCTCCTGGTCCTCGAGCACAACGGCTACGCGCAGTCGACGCCGTCGAGCCTCCAGGTCGCCGGGGACGTCGAGGCGCGCGCCTCCGCCTTCGGCATCGAGACGAGCCGGCTCGACTCGACCGACGTGGTCGAGATCCGCGCCGCCGCCGAAAGCGCCGTGGCCCGCATCCGCCGCACCGGTGAGCCGTTCTTCCTCGTCGTCGACACGTATCGCTTCGCGCCGCACAGCAAGGGCGACGACTTCCGCGACCCGAGGGAGATCGAGGAGCGCCGGCGGCGCGACCCGCTCACAGTCGCCGCCGCGAGGCTCGAGGAGACGACCCGGAGCGAGCTCGAGCGCACGGCGGAGGCACGGCTCGAGCAGGCCGTCTCCGAGGCGCTCGCGGCACCGGAGGTGAGCGCGGCATGAGCACTCCGACCCGTTGCGTGCAGGCGCTCAACGCCGGACTGCACGAGATCTTCGAGGCGCGCGACGACGTCTACCTGCTCGGCGAGGACCTCCTCGACCCGTACGGCGGCGCGTTCAAGGCGAGCCAGGGGCTGAGCACGCGCTGGCCGGACCGCGTCCTCCCGACGCCGGTGAGCGAGGCCGGGATGGTCGGGATCGCCGCCGGCTTCGCGCTCCGCGGCTACCGGCCGATCGTCGAGATCATGTTCGGCGACTTCATCACGCTCGGCCTGGACCAGATCGTGAACGGGATCTCGAAGTTCCGGGAGATGTTCGACGAGCAGGTGACGGTGCCGCTCGTCGTCCGCACGCCGATGGGCGGGCGCCGGGGCTACGGGCCGACGCACAGCCAGTCGCTCGAGAAGCTGCTGCTCGGCGTCCCCGGCATCGTCGTCGTCGCGCCGAGCGAGTGCCACGACCTCGGCGCGATGCTCGCGGCCGCCGTCGCCGACGACCGTCCCGTGTTCTTCATCGAGAACAAGCTCATGTACGGCCGCCCGAACCGGCGCCCGGTCGACGGCTACGTGGACGAGTTCAGCGTCCGCGAGAGCGACGGGCCCTGGCCGGCACTGACCTTCTCCGGCAACGGGTTCGGCGGCGCGGAGGCGACGATCGTCACCTACGGCGGCACGCTCCCGGTCGCGCTCGAGGCTGCGACCTCCCTGATCCTCGAGGAGGAGCTGTTCACGGAGGTCGTCGCGCTCGGCCGGCTGCTGCCGCTCGACCTCGAGCCGGTGCTCGAGTCGGTGCGGCGCACGGGGCGGCTCGTCACCGCCGAGGAGGGGACGCTCACCTCCGGCTTGGGCGCCGAGCTCGCGGCACGCGTGCAGGCGGAGGCGTGGGACGACCTGCGCGGCCCCGTGCTGCGGGTGGCCGCGCGAGACGGCATCCTGCCCGCCGCCCGCCCGCTCGAGGACGAGGCCCTTCCCGGCGCCGGCGACATCGTCTCCGCCGTCGCGACGATCGCAGGCACGAGCCGCTGACATGCTCGAGATCGTGCTGACGCGCGACGACGCGAACAGCGACTCCGCGCTTCTCGCCGAGTGGCTCGTCGACGACCGCGCAGAGGTGCGGAAGGGGCAGCCCGTCTGCGTCGTCGAGACGTCGAAGGCGTCGGTCGAGATCGAGGCTCCCGGCGACGGCGTCGTCGTCCGCCTCGTCGAGCCGAGTGTCGACGTCGAGCTCGGGACGACGATCGCGCTCGTGGCCGAGGACGACGCGGAGATCGCGCGGGCCGCCGAGCGCGTCGAGCGGGCGCCGGAGCGCGGCGCCCCGGCGCAGCGCAACGTCACGCGCCGCGCCGCCGAGCTCGCGGCCGCGCACGGCATCGACCTGAGCGCGATCGACAAGACCGGCTTCGTCACCGCCGAGGACGTCGAGGCCATGATCCGCACCGCCGCCGGCGAGGCCGCGCCGGGCTTCGACCCGGTGCTCGCCGGGCTCTCGACCGAGAACGTCTCGCTGCCGGCGCTGTTCGGCCTCGACGAGTCGGAGGGCCTGGTCGACGAGGAGTTCCTCGCGGCGCTGCGTGCCGACAAGGCCGCCTTCGGCGCACGCTCCTCGGAGGAGAAGTGCGCGGCCTACCGGGAGGCGGGCGCCCGGATCGGCGAGGGCGTCCACCTCGGCGCGGGCACCGTGGTCGACGCGCCGCGCATCGTCCTCGAAGACGGCGTCAGGATCGCAGACGGCGGCAGCGTCGAGTGCGCCGAGGTCGTGGCGATCGGGGCGTTGAGCCGCTTCGGCCCCTCGCTCCGCCTGGCCTGCCGGCGCGCCTACGTCGGCACGGGCCTCTGGGGAGGCGCCCGCGTCCTGATCGGCGGCGGCGGCCATCGCGACCCGTGGTCGACGTTCGCGCTCGGCGACGACGCGTTCCTCGGCGACGAGGCGTTCGTCAACGTCTGCCGGCCCGTCCTGATCGGGCGGGAGACCTTCGTGACCATGCGCTCGATGCTCGTCACGCACAACGTCGGCCACTCCCTGCTCGAGGGCTTCGAGAACCGGTTCGCCGGCATCGTCCTCGAGGACCGGGCCCAGGTCGGCCTCGGCTCGATCGTCTACGCGGGCTGCCGGATCGGCCGCGAGGCCATCGTGGCCTCGGCCTCGTACGTCGTCTCGGACGTGCCGGCGGGGATGCTCGCGGTCGGCGTGCCCGCCCGCGTGGCCGGAGCCGCGAGACGCGAGCTGCCGCGCCCCCGCCAGGTCTCGCTCGCGCGGCGGATGCTCCGCGAACTGCACGAGGTGCTCGTGCTGCGGGGCGTCGCAGCCGACCTGAGCGACCACGACGGCGTCGAGACGATCGACCTGACCGGCCCCGAGGGGCCCGGCCGCGTCGTCTTCGTCGAGGCGCTGCGAGGCGGCGAGGTCGAGCCGGGCGACGGCGAGACGGTCGTCCTCACCCTCGATCTGCGCGGAGCCCCTCCAGCGGGCGTCGCCGTCCTCGACCTCCTCGCCCGCCGCGTCCACGGGGACGGCGGCATCCTGCTCGACTCGGCGCGCGAGTTCTGCCGCAAGCGGGGCATCCGCCTCGAGCCCGGCCCGTGGCGCTACACGGGAGGGCTCGTCTAGGGATCGCTCGTGAGCTCCGCCGTGCGGACGCCTGCCACGGCGCGGGGTATGGCGCGCGGCGAGCCGCGGCCGAGATAGCGGTCGAGGAAGGCGATCGAGACGCGCTCGACCGCCGCGAGCCGCGCCCCCGGCACGGTGTACGGGCCTAGGTGCCCGGCGTCCCGCAGCAGGAGCAGGAACTTCGGGCGCGCGACGGCACGGAACAGGCGCCGCGTGTACTTCGGCTCGTTGACCTCGTCCGCGGTTCCCTGCACCGCGAGCAGCGGCGCCGCGTGCCGATCGAGCGGGACGCGGCGCCCGAGCTTCGCTCCGGACAGGATGACGGCGGCATCCACGCGCCGGTCGCGCCACGGGCGCTCGTAGGCGGTCGCGAAGGCGGTCATCGCACCGTCGGACTGCCCGGCGACGGCGATCCGGGCCGGGTCGACGAGGCCGTGAAGGGGATCCGTCTCCGACCCGCTCGCCGCGAGCAGCTGCGTGATGACGAAGCTCATGTCCCCCGGCTGGTTGACGATGTCCGACTCGTCCGGCCCGCCCGGAGCGTTCGCGTTCCCGAGCGGAAACAGCGGCGCCGCGACGACGTAGCCCGCCTTCGCCCACGCGCGCAGGAGTCGGCGGTAGAGGAACGGCGTCGTGGCGTACCCGTGTCCGAACACGACCAGCGGAAACGGTCCGGCCCCGTCCCGCGCGGGCGGGTACCAGAGGTACGTCGTGACCGGGCGCGGCACCTTCCGGCCGCCCGGAAGCCGGATCCGCCGCGAGTCGTCGACGAGCTTCAGGACGTGCGGAAGCTGGGCCTGCCGCCGGACGACGCCGGCATGGGACGAGCTCGTCGCCGCCGTGACGGTGACGAGAAGGGCTCCGAGCACGAGCGCGCGCATGGCGGTCCCCGGCACGCGCCACAGGGTGCCCGCAAGTCCGATCGGCCGCAAGGAGGCGATAGGTAGGAACTGCCGATGTACGGCGGGCGGGCGCGCGATAAGCAGGGCACGGGCGGTGAGGCGTTGACGCGCCGGACCTGCGGTGGCCGCCCGTCCGGCGTCGAGCTACTGGCGGAACCGGCACCGCCTGTTTTGCGCGTACCCAAAAGGAGGGGCGCAATGAAGGCTCACCCGAAGCGTCGATTCCTGTTCGTCGGCCTTCCGCTCGTGCTCGGTGTAGTCGTCGCCGTGACGGTGCTTGCGACAGGCCCGGTCTCTGCAGCGCCGGGAAAGGCTCCGCCGAAGGCGGTGGCCGGGCAGGTGACGATCTACTCGGAGACGTTCCTCCCATACAGCCGGCCCGGCGACGATGGCGCCGTGGCGCAATTCCGCTACACCGACCCGGGCGGCACCTACGGTCCCGGCTTCTTTCCCAACCTCTTCCACGGCCCGAGCGGCCACGACGCCTTCTTCAACATCCCGGATCTGACGATCGGGGACAAGGCGATGTCCCTCGTCTCCGCGGAGGTCTGCCTGCAGTTCAACAACGAGTCCGGCGGCTCCTACCTGGACATCCTCTTCGGCGTCCAGGACGCCGACCGGAACTACACGACCACGCTCGTGAGCCTGACCGAGACGGACACGGAGCAGACGTGTCATACGCTGACGCTCGCGCCCCCGGTCGCGCTCGTCGACCACCCGCATCTCGTGCTCGTGCTGAACATGAAGCTGGCGACGGGGGACGACTGGGTCGGCGTCGACGGCGTCACCTACACGCTGCAACCGACGAAGAAGAGCGACCTTCCTCCCGGTCAGGGGTGGGTCACCCCCTAGCCGGAGCGGGAGTCCAACCGAGGACGCGAGAGGGCGGGTCGAACCCGCCCTCTCGCGTCACCGCTCCTCCGGCAGCGCGGGCTGGTCGGTCGGATAGACGCCGACGGCGAACCCGTACACCGTCCGGCCCGAGCGCGGCAACCGGTCGAACTCCGCGACGAGCTCCGCCATCCGCTCCCAGAACTCCGACGCCTGCTCCTCCGTGATGCGGGCATGCCTGATGAAGCCCCACAGCTTCCCGGCCTCGTAGGCGGCGACCGACTCCCCGGCCGCGACCTCGAAGTCGTTGAAGTCGCGGGGCAGCTCGCCGCCGTCCGGGCCCCGCTCGACCCCGACGTAGAACAGCCGCGCCGTGCGGCCGTAGAAGCGCTCCTCGATCGCCCGCACCCGCCGCGTCCTCACGACCCGCAGGAGCCCGGTCTCGACGAGGACCTTGACGTGGTGCGCGACCGTGCTCTTCGGCCGCCCGAGCGCAGCCGCCAGCTCGGTCACCGTCGCCGCCCGCTCGTGGAGCAGCCCCAGGATCGTGTTGCGGAGAGGGTGGCCGAGCGCCTTCACCTGGGCCGGCTCGGTGAGCGCGACCCGCTCGGCGAGGTCGTAGTCGGGTGGGGACTGCTTGCCGGCCATGGCTCAATAGACTAGTCTTGCCGAATATTCCACTTATGTGGATCGTTTCCTGCAGGAGGATCGGATGACAGAGGTCGTGCTCTACCACCACGTCCAGGGCCTGACCGACGGCGTGCGGTCGTTCGCCGCCGAGTTGGGGCAGGCCGGACACACCGTGCACACGCCCGACCTGTTCGACGGGCGCACGTTCGGCACGATCGAGGAAGGCATCGCCTTCGCGCGCGAGGCCGGATTCGACACGCTCGCCCGGCGCGGGATCGAGGCGGCCGAGAGCTTCGGCCCGGACTCCGTCTATGCGGGCTTCTCCTTCGGGGTCATGGTCGCCCAGCAGCTCGCGCAGACGCGGCCCGGCGCCCGCGGCGCCCTGCTCATGTACTCCTGCCTGCCGGTCTCGGAGTTCGGGGAGGCGTGGCCCGATGGGGTTCCGGTGCAGGTCCACGGCAAGGCGGACGACGAGTTCTTCCTCGAGGACCTCGCGGCCGCCCAGGAACTCGCCGCCTCGACCGAGCAGGCCGAGCTCTTCCTCTACCCGGGTGAGCAGCACCTGTTCGCGGACTCGTCGCTTTCCGACTACAACGCCGCGGCTGCCGCGTTGCTCACCGAGCGCGTGCTGGCGTTCCTCGACGTGGTGGACAAGAACGGCTGACTACGTGCGGCCCGGCTCGACGACGCCGCTCTCGTACGCGAGGACGACCGCCTGCACCCGGTCGCGGAGGCCGAGCTTGCGCAGGATGCGCGCGACGTGCGTCTTCACCGTCGCCTCGCCGATGATCAGCTCGCCCGCGATCTCGGCGTTCGAGAGACCGCGGGCGACGAGCCGCAGGACCTCGAGCTCGCGCGCGCTCAGGTCGGCGAGCGCAGGGGAAGCCTCGACCGGTGCGGGACGGTCGACGAAGCGCTCGATCAGGCGCCTGGTCACCGCCGGCGCGAGCAGCGCCTCGCCGCGCGCGATCGTCCGCACCGCGGTCACGAGCTGCTCGCGCGGGGCGTCCTTGAGCAGGAAGCCGCCGGCGCCGGCGCGCATCGCGTCGTAGACGTACTCGTCGAGGTCGAAGGTCGTGAGCACGAGCACGTGCGCGTCGACCCCCGCCTGGCGCAGCCGCCGGGTGGCCTCGATTCCGTCGAGCTCCGGCATGCGGATGTCCATCAGCACGACGTCGGGCTGCAGCTCCTTTGCGAGCCGCACCGCCTCCCGCCCGTCGGCAGCCTCGCCGACGACCTCGATCCCGTCGGCGAGCTCGAGGATCAGCCGGAAGCCGGAGCGCACGAGCTCCTGGTCGTCGGCGAGGAGGACGCGGATCATGCGAGCGGCAGCGTGACGCGGAGCGCGAATCCCTGCGCGCGCGGCCCGGCGACGAACTCGCCGCCGAGCAGCGCAACCCGCTCGCGGATGCCCGCGAGGCCGCGACCGGTGCCGCCGCCCGCTCCGGCCCCGGCCCCGTCGTCGCAGACCTCGACGGCGACCGCCTCGCGGCCGTAGCGGAGCACGACCTCGACGCGCCGCGCGGCCGCGTGCTTCCGCACGTTCGTCAACCCCTCCTGGAGGACGCGGTAGGCCGCGAGGTCGAGCGACGGCGGGAGCGGCAGCGGCTCGCCCACGACCTGCAGGTCGACCTCGAGCCCAGCGGCCCGCGTCTGCTCGAGGAGGCTGCCGAGACGCGCGAGGCCGGGCTCGGGCGCGAGCTGCGCCTCCTCGCCCGAACGGAGCCCGCCGAGCACGCGCCGCATGTCGGCGAGCGCGCTGCGCGCGGTCGCGCGGATGGCGAGCAGCGGCTGCTCGACGAGCGCGGGGTCGCGGGCGAGCGCGCCCTCGGCCGCGTCCGCCTGGACGGCGATCACGCTCATCGCGTGGGCGATCTCGTCGTGCAGCTCGCGGGCGATCCGCGTCCGCTCCTCCGCGACCGCGGCGCGCGCCCTCTCCTCCTCCTCCCGCTCGAGCTGCACGGCCAGCTGCTCCATCGCGTCCGCGCGCAGCCGCTGCTGGCGCAGCGCCAGGCCGACGAGGAAGGGGACGACGATCAACGCGAGGTCGCCGGCGATCGTCGTCGCCCACGCCCGCGTCGAGCCGGGCGACGGCTGCGCGGCCTGCGAGATGCCGCCCGACGCGAGCAGAGCCGCGAGGCCGGCCGCCATCCGCGCCGCACTACGCTCGTGCGCCGCGAGCGAGTAGGGAATCAGGAGGAACACGGCGAGGAAGACGATCGAGTTGTAGAAGCCGACGAGGCCGAGCTCGACCGCGTTCGCCGCCGCGACGACGAACGCGACGGCGAGCGGCCTGCGGCTCCGCCAGGCGAGCGGCAGCGTCCAGAGAGGGGCGAGCACCCAGCTTGCGACGCCACCGCCGGGCTGGACACCCGTCGCCATCGCGGCGAGCTTCACCACCAGCAATGCGCTCGCAATCGCGACGTCGACTGCCGGCAGGCCGAAGGGTCCTCCGCATCGCGCGACCGTAGCGCGCGACGCGTCGCCCCGCATCAATCTCGAGGCGGATCGCGGCCGGACCACGATCATCCGTGAGACGGATCGCGATCGCCCCCGCGCCGGACGACCGCGACGAGACGCCCGCGTAGCGTCGAGCGCGACCCATCCAAGGAGGTATCGAAATGAGCACGCTCGTCGCACCGACCATCACCGCGCACGCTGCGGAGCCGACCCACGCCGCGCTCCGGCGCGCGCGGGCGGCACTCTTCCTCGGCGCCGCGGCCGCCGTCGCGCTGGCCGTGATGATCTTCTTCGTCACCACGAGCTCGGGCGACAAGTTCCAGCACACGGGCGACTACTTCCTCACCGCGAACGGCATCCCGTACGTCGTCGTGCTCCTGGTCCTGCTCCCCGCGCTGCGGACCCTCCAGCAGCGCCGGGACGGGCGACTCGGCCAGGCGGGGATCGCGCTCGCGAGCCTCGGTGCGGTCGTCCTGCTCGGGATGTTCGTCTACGGCCTCGCCGCCGCCACCGGCAGCTCGCTCGGCCCCACCTACGTCCTCGCCTCACTCGCGACGATCGTCGGCGTCGTCCTGTTCGCGGCCGGCTCCTGGCGCGCCCGCCTGCTCCCAGGTTGGCTCCTGTCCTTCTGGGCGATCGCCTGGGCGATCGGCAGCATGCTCCCGATTCTGAGGCCCGGGCCGCTGCTCCTCGCCGCCACGTATCTGGCGATGGCGGTCCTGCTCGCGCGGAGGCCGGCGAACGCCGAGTCTCGCCTTCCCTGAACGAGGCGCCCGGCGGACCGGTCGGCTCGATCGGTCCGCCGCGTCCGCCCGGCTCAGCCGTGCACGACCGTCACGGGGCAAGGCGCGGCGTGTGCGCACTCGCCGCTCACGGAGTGGTGCAGGAGGCGGCCGAGGAGCGAGCGGTCGTGGCAGCCGACGACGAGCTGCTCCGCGTCCTGGGCCTCCTCGATCAGCACGTGTCCCGATTCGCCCTCCCTGACGACCCCCTCGACCGGGACGTCGCCGGGATCCACCTCGGCGAGGCTCCGAGCGAGCAGGTCCGCGGCCGCTTGCTTGTAGTCGGCGGGGTAGGGCACTGCCGGAGTGAGCCCGGCCCCGTACGCGACCGCCGGGACGTGCCAGGCGGTCACGGCCCTGACGCGGTCGCCGCGGAGCTGCGCCTCACGGATGGCGTAGCGCAGCGCGCTGACGGAGACGGGGGAGCCGTCGATGCCGACGACGATGGTGTTCATGATCTCCCTCCCAGACCGTGGGCTCAATGTGCGGGAAGACGGGGTCACTCGGGCCTCCGGAGCGTTCACGCTGCTCCGAAGCGACCGCCGAGTCGCTGCTCATCCCTCCAGGATCCGCGTTTTTGGAGCTCTGCGAATCGGCTCAGGCCCGCATAGCTGGCGCAATTTGTACGGATGGAGGGCGTGCGCTGTCCCGCGATGGCGGAGATCGCGGTCAGGAACCTGGGCGACCGCCGGTTCGAGGTCCAGGTGCGCGAGGGCGGCCGGGAGACGACGCACCAGGTGACGGTGCCGGCAGGTCTGGCCGCGGAGCTGGACGCTCGCGGCGACGGGGCGGAGCGTCTCGTCCGGGAGTCGTTTCGCTTTCTGAGTCGGCGCTGGCGGGCGCAGCTCGATCCGGTCGCCGAAGACCTCGCAGGCCGCGATCGAGTCGGGCAGGACGACCGGGTCGCCTTCGACCTCGTGAAGCTGGGACATCCGGGACGATCACACGGGGCTCCTCGCGGGCTGCTCGTGCGGAGCCGTCCGCGTGAGCGCGAAGGACATGGATCCCTGTCTCGAGCTCGGTGACGCCGGCGAGGATGGAACGCTCCAGCCCGGCGCCCTCGGAGGCGGCCGCGGACGGCGCTTGCTGTTCGAGGCCGCGGTGCCCGCCGCCCTCGCCGAGCAGAAGGCCGCGCACGGCTACGACCTGCGCCGGGTCCTCGCCGAGTTGACCGAAGGCTTCTTGCAGGTGGACTCCGCCAACGTCTACCGCGTCCTGCGGCGACTCGAGCAGGACGGCTTCGTCACGTCCACCTGGACGGAGGGCGAGCACGGCCGTAGCGGCGCGAGTACCGGCTGACCAGCGAGGGCTGCCGGCACCTCCTCTCCTGGCGCAAGCACCTCGAGGCGCGCGAGCGGGCGTTCCGGGCGGTGATCGAGGCGATCGACCACCTGCCCGCGGCGATGTCGGCCCGAGCCGGCACCTGAGCGGCGCACCCTGATCCGGGGAACCGCTGATTCCGCGTCACACTCGGCGTGATATTTCGCACTCTCATGCGCCGAGTGTCGGCCATCAGGGCGGTTTCTCTACGGAAGCGGCCCGTCCTTGTCGCCGTCGCAGGCGTCTCCCTCCTTGCGCTCCTCGCCTCTGCCGAGCTGCCCGGCCACCGCGACGACTCTCGTGCGGGGACGCGCAGCGGGATCCACAAGATCCGCCACGTCGTGATCCTCGTCCAGGAGAACCGCTCCTTCGACTCCTACTTCGGAACGTTCCCCGGCGCCGACGGGATCCCGATGAAGAACGGCAAGCCGACCGTCTGCTCGCCGGACCCGAAGACCCACGCCTGCGTCCGGCCCTATCACGACGCCCACGACCGCAACGCCGGCGGACCGCACGACCACGTCGACGCGATCCGCGACGCCGACCACGGCAAGATGGACGGGTTCCAGGGCCAGGCGCGCAGGGGGCGCTCGAGAGTCTGCGCCCGGAACATCCAGACGCCGAGCTGCTCGCTCACGCCGTCGAAGCCGGACGTGATGGGCTACCACGACTCGCGCGAGATCCCCAACTACTGGGCCTACGCGCGCCGCTTCGTCCTCCAGGACCACATGTTCGAGTCGGTGAGCTCATGGAGCCTGCCGGCACACCTGTACCTGGCCTCCGCCTGGTCGGCGCGTCTGCACGAAGGCTGGAGACCCGATGAGCTGCAAGTCGACGCTGACGGCGCCGTTCGGCGCCAGCGGCGGCGGCCAAGGGATCGACTTCCCGTGGACAGACCTCACGTACCTCCTTCACCGCTACCACGTCAGCTGGCGCTACTACGTCCTGAAGGGAGGCACGCCGGACTGCGACGAGGGCCAGATGCTCTGCGCAGCGGAGCCGCAGGACGCGTTGACCCCGAGCATCTGGAACCCGCTCCGGCGCTTCGACACCGTGCGCCAGGACCACCAGCTCTCGAACATCGTCGGCCTGCACGCCTTCTTCCGTGACGCGCAGAAGGGGAAGCTCCCCGCCGTCTCGTGGGTCATGCCCAACCAGCGTGTGAGCGAGCACCCGCCGGCTCTCGTGACCGCCGGGCAGACGTACGTCACACGCGCGATCAACGCGATCATGCGCAGCCCCGACTGGAGCTCGACCGCGATCTTCCTCGTCTGGGACGACTGGGGCGGCTTCTACGACCACGTCAAGCCGCCCTTCGTCGACGGCCAGGGCTACGGCCTGCGGGTGCCGGGGCTCGTGATCAGCCCCTACGCCAGACGCGGCTACGTCGACCACCAGACCCTCAGCTTCGACGCCTACCTCAAGTTCATCGAGGACGACTTCCTCGGCGGCCAGCGCCTCGACCCCAGGACCGACGGCCGTCCGGATTCCCGTCCGAACGTGCGAGAGAACGTGAAGGTCCTCGGCAACCTCGCCGCCGACTTCGACTTCAAGCAGAAGCCGCAGCCGCCACTCATCCTTCCCCTCCACCCGCCCTTCAGCTGACACCGCGGCCGCAACGGGCGCGACGACGTCTCTACCATCGGGAGACGGCACGTCTGCTCCTTCCGCTCCTGCTCTTCCTTCCGCTGGTCGCCGGCTCCGGCTCGTCGGCCGGCCATGCGGCCACGGGCGTGCGCCGCCAGCACGGCGACCGGCGCCACCGCGGTATCCACAAGATCCGGCACGTCGTGTTCGTCATGCAGGAGAACCGGTCCTTCGACTCCTACTTCGGCACGTACCCGGGGGCCGACGGGATCCCGGGGCTCGCCGGCAATCCCGGAGCCGTTCCCTGCTCGCCCGACCCGAAGACGCATGTCTGCGTCAAGCCGTATCACGACACGGCGAATCGCAACGTCGGCGGTCCACACGACACGATCGACGGCAACCGCGACATCAACCACGGCAGGATGAACGGGTTCCAGGCCGAGGCGCGGGTCGGCCGCTTCCGGGTCTGCCACAGCTCCGATCGGGTCGGCTGCTCGAAGCTGCCGTCGGAGCCGGACGTGATGGGCTACCACGACTGGCACGAGATCCCCAACTACTGGGCCTACGCCCGCGGGTTCGTCCTGCAGGACCACATGTTCGAATCCGTCAACACGTGGAGCCTGCCCGCCCACCTCTCCCTCGTCTCCGGCTGGTCGGCCCGCTGCTCCAGGCACGGCGACCCCATGAGCTGCAAGCCGGCGCTGACGGCGCCGTTCGGAGCGACAGGTCACGGCAAGCCGCTCGACTACCCCTGGACCGATCTCACGTATCTCCTCCACCGCTATCACGTGAGCTGGCGTTACTACGTGGCGAACGGGAACCAGCCCGACTGCACGGACAACCAGATGGCCTGCAAGCCCGTGCCGCAGGGGGCGACGACGATCGGGGACTGGAACCCGCTGCCTCGTTTCGACACCGTCCGCCAGGACCACCAGCTGCAGGACATCGTGCCGCTACGCGCCTTCTTCAAGGCCGCCCGCAAGGGACGGCTGCCGGCGGTCTCCTGGATCATGCCCTCCCAGGCCGTGAGCGAGCACCCGCCGGCGCTCGTCACGGCCGGACAGACGTACGTGACGCACGTGATCGACGCGATCATGCGCAGCCCCGACTGGAGCTCGACCGCGATCTTCGTCTCCTGGGACGACTGGGGCGGCTTCTACGACCACGTCAAGCCGCCGAGAGTGGACGGGCAGGGCTACGGCCTGCGCGTTCCCGCCCTCGTGATCAGTCCCTACGCCAGACGCGGCTACGTAGACCACCAGACCCTCAGCTTCGACGCCTACCTCAAATTCGTCGAAGACGACTTCCTCCACGGGCAACGCCTCGACCCCAAGACCGACGGCCGTCCCGACTCACGGCCTCACGTACGCGAGAACGTGAAGATCCTGGGCAACCTCGCCAACGACTTCAACTTCCGCCAGAAGCCCAGACCACCATTCATCCTTCCCCTCCACCCGCCCTTCAGCTGACACCCGGTCGTACTGGCACACCCTCATCACCTACACCCACCACCAGGGCCTCCACCCGCAGATGATCGAGCCACAACCGAACCAGTCCGCCGGCCGCTACCTCGTCCCCGACGACCGCGACTTCTTCGCCGTCTACCGCCGCCTCCCCGGCCCGATCAGCGTCCCGTTCAAGTAGCGACGCGAGCGGCGGCGGTGCGTCCGCGGCGGGAAGTCAAGCGGCGCGTGCGAGGGCCGAGGACGTCCGGCGGGCGCAGACGCCGCTCCGGACCACGAAAAAGCCCGCACAAGCGGGCTTCTTCGCATAGCGGGGGCAGGATTTGAACCTGCGACCTCCGGGTTATGAGCCCGGCGAGCTACCTGACTGCTCCACCCCGCGTCGCGGCGCCGATTGTAGCACCCTCGTTACGATTTTCCGCGTGTGGGACTGGGCGATCTGGGCCGCGCTCGCGGTCGCCGTGCTCGCCGGAGTGGCGGCACTCGGTTTCGCTGCGCTGCGCGCGCTCCAGGCGTGGCGGAGCGTCAAGGCGGTACGAACCGGAATCGTGGCGAGCCTCGACAAGCTCGCCGCGGCGGGCGCGGAGACGGCGGACAAGGCGGCGGTAGCCGGAGAGACGGTCGAACTGCAGGAGAGCATCGCCCGCCTGCACGTCTCCCTCGCCCGGCTCGCCGTGTTGCGCCGGGCGCTCGGCGAGGCGCAGGACGCCGTCGGCCGCGTCACCGCCGTCATGCCGCGCAAGTGAGAGTCGCGGCAGTAGACCTGGGGACGAACACGACGCGCCTCCTCGTCGCGGACGTCGACGACGGGAGGCTCGAGGAGGTCGAGCGGGAGACGCGCATCACGCGCCTCGGCGAGGGCGTCGACGAGCGCGGCCGCCTCCTCCCCGTCCCGATCGCTCGCGTCCGCAACGTCCTCTCGGACTATCGCCGCAGCGCCGAGTCGCTCGGTGCGGAGCGGACGCTGCTCGTCGCGACGAGCGCCGTTCGCGACGCCGAGAACGGCGAGGCGTTTCTCGGCGAGATCGAGTGGAGCTACGGCTTCGCGACCCGGCTGCTCTCGGGCGCCGAGGAGGCGGCGCTCATGCGACGCGGGCTCGGGGCGACCGAGCCCGGGACGCTGCTCGTCGACATCGGCGGCGGCTCGACCGAGCTCGTGCTCGACGACTTCGACACGAGCCTGCCGCTGGGATCCGTCCGCTTCACCGAGCGCCACGGCGAGGACGTCGGCGCGCTCGAGGGTGCCGCGCGCGAGTTGCTGCCCGAGCTGAACCCGGCCGGCGCCGTCGGCGTCGCGGGGACGATCACGACGCTCGCCGCGCTCGACCTCGGCCTCCCCGAGTACGACGGGAAACGGGTGCACGCGCCACGTGCTCACGCGGGCAGGTGCCGCAGCCCAGCTCGAGCGGCTCGCCGCGCTGCCGCTCGACGAGCGGCGGCGCGTGCCGGCGCTCGAGCCCGAGCGGGCACCGGTGATCGTCGCGGGCGCGGCGATCCTCGTCGCCGTCCTCGACCGCTACGGCCTCGAGGGGATCCTCGTGAGCGAGCGCGGCCTCCTCCACGGAGCCGCGCTCGCGGCAGCCGAGCTGCCGGAGCCGGAGGAGGGCGCCGCCCCGCCGGGCGCCTACACCTGCTGCTAGCGACGGCCGGTGGCAGCCACCGGCACGGATCGCTGACGAAAGCGCACGTTTCCGTCACGGGCGGCTTGGCTGCGCGACGCGCGCCGGGTAGAGCCGTGATGGTTCCGTGATGGTGGCTGCGACCGGCTGTTTCGCTGCTCCGGTCAGGCGCACCCGACGGCAGCCCGAAACTAGACGACGAGCGAGCCGGCGCCGGGCTCGCCCTCCGGCGGTTCGTCCTCGGCAAGTCGCCGCTGCACGACGGCCCGCGAGAGGACGCCGACGAGCCTCTCCTCCTCGACGACGGGCACCCGCTCGAGGTCGCGCTCCTCGAGTAGGCGGAACGCACTCTCGAGGCGAAGCCCCGCATCGAGCGTGAAGTTCGGCGGCTCGGCGATCTCGCGCAGGGTCACCGCCCGCGGATCCAGTCCGGCCGCGACGACCTCCCGCACCAGCGTCTTGCGTGTGACGACGCCGAGCAGCCGGCCGCCGTCCTCGGTGACGAAGATCGCGCGCACGTCTCGGTCGGCGAAGCAGCGTCCCGCCTCCTGCGCGCTCGCGCTCGCCGCGAGCGTCGTCGGCTCGGGAACCATCGCGTCACGGACCGTCTCTGGGCTCATCGTGCGCATTCTCACGGATAGATGCCGCGCGCTTCCAGGGCTCCGGCAACCTCCTGGATCGCGGCGACCATGGCGGCCTGCCGCAACGTGACGCCCTTCTCCTCCGAGACCGAGTAGACGCGGTCGAAAGCGGTGCTCATCTTGTCCGAGAGCCGCTGCCGGATCTCGTCGCGGTCCCAGAACAAGCGACCGAGGTCCTGCACCCACTCGAAGTACGAGACCGTCACGCCGCCGGCGTTCGCGAGGATGTCGGGGACGACCAGAATCCCGCGCGCGGTGAGGATCTCGTCCGCCTCGATCGTCGTCGGCCCGTTCGCCCCCTCGACGATCAGTGACGCCCGCACGCGGTCGGCGTTCGCGTCCGTGAGCTGGTCCTCGCGGGCCGCGAGGACCAGGAGATCGCACTCGAGCTCGAGCAACTGCTCGTTCGTGACCCGCTCGCAGAGGTCGTAGCCGGCGAGCGAGCCGTGCTCGTCGGCGTACGAGTGGAGGGCCGGCACGTCGAGGCCGCGCTCGTCGTGGACGCCGCCCGAGACGTCCGAGACCGCGATGACGCGCGCCCTGCGCTCGTGGAGCTCCGACGCGGCCACGCCGCCGACGTTGCCGAAGCCCTGGACGACGCAGGAGCGGCCCGCAAGGTCGTAGCCCAGCCGTCGGCAGGCCTGTTCGGCCACCATGACGACGCCGGCGCCGGTTGCCTCCCTTCGGAAGACGGAGCCGCCGATCGAGATCGGCTTGCCCGTGACGATCTCCGGTACGGCATGGCCGATCTGCATCGAGTACGTGTCCATCATCCAGGCCATCGTCTGCTCGTTCGTCGCCATGTCGGGCGCCGGAATGTCGGTCTGCGGACCGATCTCGCGGACGAGCTCCGACGTGAAGCGGCGGGTCAACCGTTCGAGCTCGCGTAGCGAGAGGGCGCGGGGGTCGCAGCGGACCCCGCCCTTCGCGCCGCCGTACGGGAGCCGGAGAAGAGCGCACTTCCACGTCATCCACGTCGCGAGCGCGGCGCATTCCCCGAGCGAGACCTCCGGGTCGTAGCGAATACCGCCCTTCGTCGGCCCGAGGACCGTCGAGTGCTGGACGCGATAGCCGGGGAAGATCTCGACGGAGCCGTCGTCGCGGCGAAGCGGAACGCTGACGATGACCGCGCGCTCGGGGAAGCTGAGGCGCTCCGCCACGAGCTCGGACACGTCAGCGTGCGGGAGAGCCTGCTCGAACTGGGCCCGCGCCATGAGGAAGAGCGGCGTGTCCCACTCGAGCACCGGCTCGGCCGGCGACGCTTCCACCTCGGTCACGGGCCGGAGTGTACGGACGCCCGCCCCACCGTGGCTCGGCTCGGTTGGGGCCACCCCGCGCCTCCACCCACCTTCGAGCCTATTGCGAAATTCCGCACGTGTCCGTGACCGAGCCGTCGCGAGACGGTTACTTCCCCGGTCCGGTCGGCCCGCCCGCAACCGACGAGCCGAGCATGCTGCGCCCCTCCATCTCCGCCGGCACCTGCTCGCCGAGGAGCTCGAGCAGCGTCGGGGCGACGTCGTGCAGGTTGCGCTCGGGCCCGGGCCCCGCCGGCACGCCGGGCGCGACGAGCGCGTACAACCCCTCGTGGGCGTGGTTCGCGTCGTCCGGCCCGGTGTCGTTCTCGAACACGTGCACGGTGCCGGTCCCGACCTGGCCGACGCTGCGCCAGTAGAGGCCGCCGAAATACACGAGGAGGTCGGGCGCGATGCCCTGGGCTTCCGCGTACAGCTCCTCGGGCTTGTGGGCGACGGTCCCGATCGGCCGTCCCTGGTCGTCGCCGAGCGCCTCGAGCTTCTCCTTCAACTCGTCCCGGACACGCTCGTAGTCGGCGGCGGGGACGACGCCCTGCGGCTCCCGCCCCTCGACGTTGAGGAACAGCCGGCAGTAGTAGCCGCCCTCGCCCCAGGCGACGGTGCGTGACCAGTCGACGAGGTCGGGCGTGAGGCGCGTCGGCTCGCTCGGCTCCTCTCGCAGCACGAGGTAGCCCTCCCGCCGCAGCCACTCGTTGACGCAGATCCCGCCGTCCATCCGCTTCGCGCCGTGATCGGAGACGACGAGCACGGCCGTCTCGTCGTCCGCGAACCGCAGCACGCGGGCGATCTTCTCGTCGAGCCGCCGGTAGTAGTCGAGCATCGCCCCCTCGTACGGGTTGCCGGGCTCGTAGAGCCGGTGCTCGGGATCGGTGAAGCGCCAGAAGGCGTGGTGGATCCGGTCGGTGCCCATCTCGACCATGAAGAAGAGATCCCACGGGCGTGTCTCGAGCAGGTGCTCGGCGAGCCGGAACCGCTTCTCGGTCATCTCCTCGATCTGCGCGAGCAGGCGGTCCTTCTCCTCCGTGCGGAAGTTCTCCACGTCGACCATGTAGTGGCCGACGACCTGCTCGATCTCGTCCTTCAGCTCAGGCGGGTACGTGTAGCGGCTCGTCCGCGTGTCGGGGGTGAGGAAGCAGGAGACCATTACCCCGTTGACCCGGCTCGGCGGATACGTCCCCGGGACGCCGAGCGCGACGACGTCGCGCCCCCGCGCCGAGAGGATGTCCCACACGCGCGGGACCCGCACCGCGCGCGAGTCGGCGAAGACGAGCTGGTCGTACGAGTGGTCGCGACGGTTGCGGAAGCCGTAGATCCCGAGCGCGCCCGGGCTGCGCGACGAGGTCATCACCGACCACGCGGGCACGGTGATCGGCGGGTCGCAGGAGCGGAGGACGCCGAACGAGCCGCGCTCGGTGAGCGAGCGGATCGTCGGCAGCTCCGGCAGCCAGCGGTCGAAGACGAACTGCGGCGCGGCGCAGTCGAGCCCGATCACGAGCGCACGCTTCGAGCTCCCGGCCATGGGGGCAGGTTAGTCGCGGGGCAGCTCGAGCCGTTCCGCCGCCACACCGGCGAGCTCGCCCGCCGACAGGCACACGCCCCCCCGCTCGTGCACGGCCTCCAGCAGCTCGAAGTAGAGCCGGTCCCAGCCGCGTACGCTCTGACCCTCGAGCCGCTCCGGCTGCCAGAGGATCGCGAAGCCGCCGCCGCGCTCGGCTGCCTGGTCGAGCAGCGCGAGGAGGTGTGGCTCGGCGGCCGTCGGCGACCCGCGCTCGTGGCGCTCGCCCGCAAGCGTCGCGTCCATCACCGCGAGCGGCAACTCCACGAGGTCGGCGGGCCGCTCCCGCTCGGCATCCCACGGCCGGAACGGATGGGCGATCCCGGCCCGGAACCCGGACGCGTCCGGGAAGGCAAGCGTCGTGTCGTAGCGGAAGCCGAGCCGCGAAAGCGGCGCGAGGTTCCGGTGCGGGTCGACGCGGAGGCGGCGGTAGCGATGCCCGATCAGCGGCCCGTCGAGCTGCGCGAGGAGCGCGCGCTCGTGCGCCAGCCGGTCGAGGTCCTCCGCCGCCGGGCAGCTGCCGTGGAGCCCCACCTCGGCACCGGCCGCCGCGAGCGTCTCCACCAGCTCCGGGCGGAGCCCGTCGTACGTGTCGGGCGCGGTTCCGCCGGCGCGGTCGCCGTTCCCGGCCATGACGAAGAACGTCGAGCGGGCCCCGAGGTCGCGCTCGCGCTCCACGAGCTGCGTGAAGCGCCGGTTCGGGTCCGCATCGAACGCCTCGGGAGGTCCGACGTCATGGGTCAGCGCAACGGCGAAGCGGGCGCCGCGGTAGCGGGGCGGATCCACGCCGAGGTCTCGCCGCAACCGCTCGAGCGGCGGGTCGAGAGGATCGAGGCACGACGACGCGGCGAGGAAACGACCCTGCCCGTCACGCGGCGCGGCGCGCTCCTCGATCCGCGCCAGGTGGAAGAAGGCCTCGGCGAGCGCGTCGCCCTCGGGCCGTTCCCCCCGGTCGACGGCCTCCCACGCCTCCGGCCGGTACGGCAGGTCGTCACCGAGCCGCAGGTGCGACGCACCGAGCGTGTCGAGGATCCAGCGGGCACGGCGCTCGTCCCGCTCGGAGATATGCCCGCCGCCCGGCATCGCGGCGAGTCTAGAGCAGCCGCCAGGCGGCTCAGTACCATCGGTGCCCGTGAAGCCGGAGACGGAGCGGCCGCGGGCCGCGGGGACGACTGGCGCCACGTTGGCGGCTCGCCTGCGCCGGAGCCGGGACGCGGGCCCTCCCGAGGACGGGAAGCCGCGCTCGCTCTTCTCTCAGCTCCTCGAGCTCAGCCGCCACTCCGTGATCTACGGCCTCGGCGGCCTCGTCTCGCGCTTCCTCGCGGTCTTCATGCTCCCGCTCTACACGAGCCATGTCTCCGCGAACGACTACGGGCGGATCGAGCTCCTCATGTCCGTGATGGCCGTGGTGACCGTGCTCCTGCGCGGCGGCGCCAACTTCGGCTTCATCCGCTTCTACTTCGTCGAGAAGGACCCGGAGTACCGCCGCCGGCTCATCCGGACGGTCTTCTGGGCCCAGATGGCGTACTCGACCACCGCTCTCGTCCTCTGCGTCGGCTTCGCGTCGCAGCTCGCCGCCTGGCTCGGCGTCGGCTACCGGCCGGGCGCCCACCTGCAGGGGAGCGGCACGAGCCTCGTCATCGCGACGGCCGTCCTCCTCTGGGCCAACGTCAACTACCTCCAGCTGACGAACCTCTTCCGCGTCGAGCAGCGCTCCGTCGCCTTCTCGATCGCAACGGTCGCGAACATCGCCGTAACCGTCCCGCTGACCGTGATCCTCGTCGTCGTGTACCACGAGGGACCGCTCGGGATCATCGTCGGCAACTTCAGCGGCACGCTCGTCATCTACCTGATCCTCCTCGGATACCGGCGCGAGCAGCTCGGGCTCCAGTTCGACCGGAAGCTGCTTCGCGCGCTCAACCACTTCGGGTTTCCGCTCATGGGGGCCGCGCTGGCGATGTGGGTGATGAACTTCGGCGACCGCTTCCAGCTTCGCAAGCTCCTGCACGGCCCCTATGCGCTCCAACAGCTCGGGCAGTACTCGCTCGCGTACAAGGTCGGCTCGGCCATGGTGCTCCTCTTCACCGCGTTCCAGATCGCGTGGCCGGCATTCGCGTACTCGATCGAGGACGACGAGGAAGCGAAGCACACCTACTCGTACGTCCTCACGTACCTGATGCTGATCGCCGCCTGGGCTGCGGTCAGCCTGAGCCTTTTCGCGCCGTGGATCGTGCACGTGCTCGGACGCCAGCCGGAGTACTGGCCCGCGGCGAGGGCGGTGCCCGAGCTCGCGTTCTCGAGCGTGTTCTTCGCCGGGTTCATCGTCGTCACGATCGGCGTCGGCAGGACCCGGCAGACACAGTTCAACTGGATCGCCGCGACCGCGGCGGCCGTCGTGAACTTCGGCCTCAACTTCTGGCTGATCCCGGCCTACGGGATGCTCGGCGCGGCGTACGCCACACTCGCCGCGACCGTGGTCCCGATGGTCGTGCGCACCTGGAACGCCCAGCACTTCTACCCGGTCGCCTACCAGTGGCGGAGGGTCACGATCCTGCTCTTCGCCGCCGGCGCGCTCACGCTCGGAGGAGAGCTGCTGCCGCATTCGCTGCCCGTCGCGTTCGGCTTCACGCTCGCGTACCCGCTGGCACTCGCGCTGCTCGGCTTCTACCTGCCGGCCGAGCGCGCGCGCATCAGACGGCTGCTGCCGGCGCGGCTCGCCTCCAGCGGTTAGAAGCGACCGTGAGCGGGACGCTAGGGTCCTTGAACACCCGATCCTGCGGCCACCCGGAAGGCGCCACTTGCCCCATCTATTCACTGCTCGTACCACAAATGCCTGACCCAGTACTTCAGGCGCGTGATGACCGGAGCGCTTCGTTTTCGGGCGAATATCGCCACTTCCAGAGCGACGTCGAGTCCTTCTATTCGCACCTCGACGATTACAAGGTCATTTCGGTCAACAATCACGCCCTCGATCTGGGCGCGTCTGGGCGAATATCGCATCACCCGCTTCGTGCGCGACCCACGGGACCTCGTCGTCTCGGGCTACCACTATCACAAGCGTGGCGCGGAGAAATGGACGCTGGTCGAGAACCCCACCCCGGCCGACTGGATGGTCGTGAACGGCCGCATCCCGAGCAGCTTGCAGGCAGGGGAGTCGTTCGCCGACTGCCTGCAACGGCTCGATCTCAGCCAGGGTCTGCTCGCAGAGATGGAGATGCGGGCGGGCCACTTCGAATCGATGCGACAGTGGCCCGAGGACGATCCGAACATCCGCCTGTGGCGCTACGAGGACATCGTCGGCAACGAAGAGGCCGTGTTTTCCGAGATCTTCGCGCACTACGAGTTCTCATGGCTGCTCAGAACTCTCGGACGCAGACAGGCCCGACGCACCAAGGCGGCCAACCTTCGCACGACTGCGCCGCACGTTCGCGATCCCCGGCCGGGCCAGTGGCGAGACGTGTTCCCCGCCGACGTCCTCGAGACTTTCAACGAGCGGTACGGGGACGTTCTGGAGCGGTACGGCTATGAGTGAGCACGATGGCTGAGTCGCTGCGGATCCTCGGCATCGGGGACGCGAAGTCGCAGCATTTCTCCCGCTGGGCGACGCGGCTCGCCGAGCGTGGCCACGAGGTGCACATCGCCTCCGGGCGCGTGAACCCGCGCCGGGGAGAGCTCGACCTCGTCCGGGTCCACCAGCTCAAGGAGCTCGACCCGCTCCTGCGCGTCCCGTTCGTGCGCCGCTTCCGGATGACGCCGCTGCTCGCCCGGCTCGGCCGGGAGATCCGGCCCGACATCGTCCACTCCCACTACCTCCTGCCGTACGGCTGGTGGACGGCGCTGGCGGGCCTCGAGCCGCTCGTCGTCAGTCCCTGGGGGAAGGACGCGATCGTCGACGCCTGGTCGTCGCCGGCGGCCGAGCGGCGCGCGCGCATCGGGATCGCCGCGGGCAAGGCGCTCGCCTACGTCGTCAACTCGCAGGCGCTCGAGGACGCCTCGGTCCGCCTCGGCGCGGACCCCGCCCTCTTCCACCGCATCCTCTGGCACGCGCGCATCGACAGCTACTCGCCGGAGCTGGCGAGCCGCGACCGCTGGCGCGCGCTCGGCTGGCCGGACGACGCCGTCGTCTGCCTCTCCCTGCGCCACTTCCGTCCCTACACGAACCTCGACGTCCTGCTGAAGGCGTTCGCGCAGGCGCGCCGGGAGATGCCCGAGCTGCGCCTCTTCTCGAGCTCCGGCGGCGGCTGGACGCGCAGCAAGTTCGACCGGCTCGCGAAGCAGCTCGGCCTCGAGCCGTACCTCGCCGTGCAGGAGCTGCCGTTCGGCGAGCTCCCCGCGATGACCGCCTCGGCCGACTTCGCCGTCACGCTCGCGGACGTCGACTCCTCCCCCGCCTCCCTGCTCGAGTCGATGGCGAGCGGCCTGCCCCTCGTCGTCGGCCGCGCGCCGTCGATGGACGAGTGGATCCAGCAGGGCTCCGGCGGCGAGCTCGTCGACCGGCACAGCGTGGAAGAGGTGGCCGCCGCCATCCTGCGCCTCGCCCGCGACCCGGAGCTGCGCCGCCGCTACGGCGAGCGGAACCTGCGCGAGGTGCACGCGCGCTTCGGCGACCCGACCGCGCAGCTCGAGCAGGTCTACCTCGACGTGCTCGGCCGGTGAGGGTTCTCGCGCTCGCGTTCGACGGGGGCGACTACGACCTCGTCCGGCGCTGGATGGCCGAGGGACGGCTGCCGACGATCTCGCGCCTCGCGCGCGACGGCGCGTTCGGGCCGCTCCGCTCGACGATCCCCGCCTACACGCCGACGGCTTGGTCGTCGTTCCTGACCGGGCTCAACCCGGGGCGCCACGGCATCTTCAACTTCTCGACGAACCCGAACCGCGGCCGCCAGAGGCTCGAGAGCGCCGCGAGCAGGGCGGGGACGCCGCTCTGGCGGCTGCTCGGCTCGGCCGGCATCCGCTCCGCCTTCGTCGGCGTCCCGTTCACGTATCCGGCGGAGCCGATGGACGGGATCGTCGTGACCGGCTACGGCGGCCCGGAGCGGCCCCAGATCGTCCCGCAGAGCGCCGAGGAGCGGATCCTCGCCGCCTATCCCGACCTCGTCACGGCGCACCATCCGATGGCCGAGCGCTGGTGGGAGGACTTCCCCGCCTACGCCGGGCGCCTGCTCGAGCATGCCGAGCAGATCGCGGGCGTCTGCAAGCTCGCGTACGAGCTCGAGCCGGAGCTCGGCCTCCTCTGCGTCGACTTCATGAGCACCGACCACGTCGGGCACCTCGGCTACGCGCGGATCGACCCCGAGCACCCGGCGCACGCGGCGAGCGGCGTGGGCGACGAGCTGCTGCGCGTCTACCAGCGAGTCGATGCGTTGTGCGGCGAGCTGATCGACGAGGCGGCGGAGCGCTACGGCGAGGAGCCGACCGTCCTCCTCTTCTCCGACCACGGGATGAAGCCGATCTACTGGATGTTCCACCTCGACCGCTGGCTCGAGGAGCGCGGCCACCTGCGCTTCCGCAAGCGGTCGCTGCAGCCGCTCCTCCGCACGCGGCTCGACTACGTCGGGCGGGTCGACAACAAGCTCGGGCGGATGCTGCCCTGGTGGGGGCGCGCCCTCGACATGCTCCCCTTCCTGCCGCGCCCCGCGCCCGAGCGCAAGCTGGCGGACATCGACTTCGGCGTCACCCGGGCCTACGGCTTCGCGTCGGGCGGCCAGGTCTATCTCGGCGAGCTGACGGGTGCACGCAACGATCCCGCGTACGTCGACGCGCTCGCGGCCGAGCTCGCGGACGTGCCACATCCCGAGACCGGCGAGCCCGCCTTCCAGGTGCTGCGCAAGGAGGAGCTCTACTCGGGGCCGTTCCTCGACAAGGCGCCGGAGCTCGTGCTCATCCCCCACGACGAGCGGATCGAGGTCGACCCCTCGCGGTGGCGCTTCGAGACCGCCTTCGAGCGGCGTGAGAGCCTCGACCCGGAGCACTCGTACGGCTACTCGGGCCATCACGGCGTGACCGGCATCCTCGCCGCCGCCGGCCCGGGGATCCAGCCCGCGGACGTGCCCGAGGGCGCCGAGATCGTGCAGCTGCCCGCGACCATCCTCCGCTTGCTGGGCCTGTCGGCGGACGGCCTCGACGGCGAGCCGCTCGACGCGATCCTCGACGTGGGAGAGGCGGCGGCCGAGCCGGTCGCGCCCGCGGCCCCGCGCGAGGCGAGCGAGGAGCCCGTCTATTCCGAGGAGGAGGAGCGCCAGATGGTCGAGCGCCTCCGCGACCTCGGCTACGAGTAGCGCCCACCGGCGAAGTAGGGTTCTCTCCCTGGTGATCGTTACGAGGCAGACGCCCTCCAGTCGATGGTGACGAACGAGGAGATCCGCCGGGTCGCCGTGTTCGCGGACCTCGGGCCGGACGAGTGCGAGCGTCTTTGCCGCGTGGCGGCGGACATCGACCTCGCCCCCGGCGAGTTCGCGGCGCACGAGGGAGACGGCCCGGCCCTGTTCGGCTTGCTCGAGGGCCGGATCGAGGTGGTCAGGTTCGTCGACGACGCGGAAGGCGTGATCGGCGAGCGACAGCCCGGCGACGTCATCGGCGAGCTGTCGATCAGTCTCGGGATGCCCCAGCCTGCCGGCTACCGGGCAGCGGAGCCGTCCCGCGTCCTCCGGCTCGAGCCGGACGACTACCGGGCCCTCGCCGCCGCCCACCCGGAGATCGAGGAGCGCGTCGAGGCACTGGCGCAGAACCGGCTCAGTGGCGCCAGGGGACTGCGCGCCCGCCTGGCCGAGACCGCCCATTTCCGCGCGATCGTGCTCGGGCATAGGTGGGACGCCTCCTGCGCGGAGCTGAGACGCTTTCTCGATCGCAACCAGGTCCGGTTCCGCTGGCTCCAGCCCGACGTACCCGCCGACGTGGAGGAGTGGGAGGACGCACTGCCGGCCGAGGGCGACTACCCCGTCCTTCGCGTCTCGAACGGCAAGACGGTCGTGCGTCCGCAGCTGCGGCGGGTCGCGGAGCTGCTGGACATCGCGACCGAGCCGGCGACCGCCGAGTACGACACGGTGATCGTCGGCGGCGGGCCGGCCGGGCTCGCCGCCGCCGTGTACGGAGCCTCCGAAGGGCTCCGAACGCTCGCGATCGAGTGCGAGGCACCGGGCGGCCAGGCGGGTACCTCGTCGCGGATCGAGAACTACCTCGGCTTCCCCTCGGGCGTGTCGGGCGACGAGCTCTCGAGCCGGGCGCTCCGCCAGGCACGCAGGCTCGGCGCCGAGATCGTCGTCACCCGGTCGGTGACGCGGATCGACGCCGCTGCGCACCGGATCCACCTCGACGGCGGCGACGTCCTCCAGGCGCGCACGATCATCCTCGCCTGCGGCGTCTCGTGGCGCCGGCTCGAGATCGAAGGGTTCGACCGCCTCGCGGGCAAGGGGATCTTCTACGGCGCGGCGCGCAGCGAGGCGCCGAACACCCACGGCCTCGACGTCCACATCGTCGGGGCGGGAAACTCGGCCGGCCAGGCGGCGCTGTACTTCTCGTCGCATGCGCGCAGCGTGACCATCCTCTACCGCGGCACGACGCTCGACAAGAGCATGTCGCGCTACCTCGTCGACCAGCTCGCGGCGCGCAAGAACATCGACGTGCTCTTCCGGGCCGAGGTGACGGCTGCGTACGGCGACGCCTCGCTCGCGGCTCTCGACGTCCGCGACAACGCGAGCGGCGAGACGACGCGACTCGAGTCGGGCGGGCTGTTCATCTTCATCGGCGCGGACGCCGAGACCTCCTGGCTCCCACCCGAGATCGCGCTCGACGAGAAGGGCTACGTGCTCACCGGCCCCGACGTGCGCGCCGCGGGACGGTGGCCGCTCGACCGGGATCCCTACCTGCTCGAGACGAGCGCCCCCGGCATCTTCGCCTGCGGCGACGTCCGCTTCAGCCCCGTGAAGCGGGTCGCGGCGGCCGTCGGAGAGGGCAGCATGGCCATCGCCTTCGTCCACCAGTACCTGCGCGACAGCGAAGAGAGCCCGGACCCGGCGTACGCGCCGGCTCGCGCGTGACGCGGGCCTTCACGGTTACCGATCGCGGAGGTTCCCGGCTCGGCCCTACGATGCCGGGGGCGGGGCTCGAACCCGCACGGCCCGAAGGCCACCCGATTTTAAGTCGGGCGCGTCTGACCAGTTCCGCCACCCCGGCGCCCGGTACGGTACGCGCCCATGACACGCGACGCGATCTACGCGTTCTCCGCACTCGGCGTCGCCGGGCAGGTGCTCGTCGCGCTGCTTCTCCTGGCCGGGCTGCTCGCCCTTGCGGGTGTGCGCGGGCCGCTCGACGGGATCCGGCGGCTGCTCTGGGGCTACGAGCTGTGGGCCGCGTTCGTCGTCGCGGCGGTCGCCACCGGCGGCAGTCTCTTCTACTCCGAGATCGCCGGCTTCATCCCCTGCGAGTTCTGCTGGTACCAGCGGATCTGCATGTACCCGCTCTCGATCCTCACGCTCCTCGTCGCCACGCGTGCCGACAACCGCGCGGCGCGCTACCTCCTCGCGCTGCCGGTGGCCGGCGCAGGGATCTCGATCTACCACATGCTGATCGCGTACGGGGCCATCCACGAGCCGCAGGGCTGCCAGATCGGCGCCAGCGGCGTCGGCTGCGGAACGTACTGGATCAAGCCCGAGTCGTTCGGCTACCTGCACATCCCGACAATCGCCCTCACCGGCTTCCTCCTTCTGATCGGATTCCTGCTCCTCGCAAGCACCGGGACCACCGAGGAGACCGCTACCCTTCCCGCGGATGCCGAGCGGTAAGAGGGCAAGACAGCAGCGGCGGCAAGCCGCCTCGACGCCGCCGCCGGTGCGCTCGAAGGGCGGCGGAGGGATCCGGTCGCCGCGCCAGGCGTCGCCGCGCGTGCTCGCGATCGCAGCTGCGGTCGTCCTTCTCGCCGGCCTGGGCATCGGCCTCGCCGTCGCCTTCAGCGGCGGCAACGCAAGCGGCTCCGGCGTAGTCCAGGGCGTCACGGTCGGCGACGCGAGCTCCGCGGTCGCTCTGCCGGGCGCGCCCGAGGCGAACAACCTCTTCAAGGGCATCCCGCAGAGCGGCCTCGTCCTCGGCAGCCCCAACGCGCCGGTCCAGATGGACATGTTCATCGACGTCCAGTGCCCGGTCTGCCAGAACTACGAGGTCAACTACCTGCCGACGGTCGTCACGAAGTACATCCGCACCGGCAAGGTGCAGCTCCACCTCCTGCCCTGGGCGTTCCTCGGCCCGCAGTCCTACACCGGACGGCTCGCGGTCATCGCCGCCTCTTTCCAGAACAAGGGCTTCGAGTACGCGAAGGTCCTGTACGACAACCAGCAGACGGAGAACAGCGGCTGGCTGTCGGACGCGATGATGACCAAGATCGCCGCGAGCGTCACCGGCCTGGACCTCAGCAAGTGGCAGGCAGCGAAGAACGGGTCGGCCGTGAAGCAGATCGCGAGCACCGTCGACAAGCGCGCGAGCAGCGGGAAGGTCACGGGAACGCCGACCGTCTGGGTCGGCCCAACCGGCGGCAAGCTCCACGACATCGTGCCGGCGGGCGCCGCGCCGACCCTCCAGGACACCGAGCACGCGCTCGACGCTGCGATCCGCGGCGCGTAACGACCGCCGCCGTAAAAGTCCGCAAAGAGCGCCGATTTCCGGCTTGACCCGAACGGCCGCAGAGAAGTAGGCTCTGCGAGCCGGTTCCGATGGACTCACGGGTTCGTCGGGGCCGGCGTTTTGGTGGTCCGCTGTCGATCCGTCCGACGCGATCACTAGGGTTCTGCGCCCCGTGATCGTGGTAGCCCTCATCGTCGGAGTCCTCGTCGGAGCCGTAGCTGCATGGCTCGTCGCGCGCGCCCGCACCGGCGGTGACACGGCCGCGCTCCGCGTCGAGCTGGAGCACGAACGGACGCGGGCGACGGAGAAGGTGGCGGCGCTCGAACGGGCGGAGCGCGAGTTCTCCGACCGCTTCGACGCACTCGCCGCCGACGCGCTGCGCAAGAACACCGAGTCCTTCCTGGAGCTCGCCTCGGGCCGGCTCGGGCAGAAGGAGCAGGCGGTGGCGCAGCTGGTCCAACCGGTTCGTGACGCGCTCACGTCCGTGCAGAAGGAGATCAGCGAGCTGGAGCGGTCGCGGCGGCAGGACTACGGCGCGCTGCGGACCTCCGTGCAGAGCCTCGTGCAGACGAGCGACCAGGTACGCGTGGAGACGGGGCGCCTCGCGACGGCGCTGCGTTCGTCGGAGGTGCGCGGAGCCTGGGGACAGATGCAGCTTCGCAACGCCGTCGAGACTGCGGGCATGCTCGTCCACTGTGACTTCGAGGAAGAGGTACACACGGTCACCGACGGCCGCGCGTACCGCCCCGACCTCGTCATCAGGCTGCCGGGCGGACGACGGATCGTCGTCGACGCGAAGGCACCGCTGAAGGCGCTCCTCGACTCGGTGGACGCGCCCGAGGAGGACCGGCCGGCGCTCCTCGCCACGTACGCGCGCCACGTACGCGAGCACGTGAAGCAGCTGAGCTCGAAGGCGTACTGGAACCAGCTAGAGGGCAGCCCCGAGTACGTCGTCATGTTCCTCCCCGGCGAGGGGTTCTTCCGCACGGCGGTCGAGGCCGACCCGTCGCTGCTCGGCACCGGGGGAAACGAACGCGTGATCCTCGCGAGCCCGATGATGCTGATCGCGCTGCTGCGCACCGTCGGCGCCGTCTGGAACGAGGAGAAGGTCGCCGAGAGCGCCCGTGAGGTCAACCGGCTCGGCCAGGAGCTCTACGAGCGGCTGACGACGATGACCGAGCACCTCGTCGGGCTCGGCAAGCGCCTCGACGGTGCGGTGCAGGCGTACAACCAGTCGGTCGGATCCCTCGAGCGTCGCGTCCTGCCGAAGGCCCGCGAGCTCACGGAGCACGGCGTCCGGCCGAAGAAGGAGCTGCCCGAGCTCGAGGGCATCGACCGTGCGACCCAACCGCCTCAGACGGTCGAGCTCGCAGGACGCCAGACGGAGAATCGCGCGCTGCCGCCCGCCGCCGACGCGGCCTGAGCGTCCACGAGCGAGACGCGTTTGCACCGGCGGAGCGGACGAGCAGAGCGAGGTAGAGCCGCTTCGCGACCCGCGCGTCGTCCTCGACCGGCCACGACAGGAGCAACGGCCTGAAGACCGGTCTCCCCCGTCCTGCCCTCGAAGGAGAAACGCTGCCGGACGACTCCGGCAGGTTGCGTACCGGGAACGCCGATCCGACCCGAATCGTTTAATAGGGGTGACACTTCGGCGAGAAAGGAACCGATGAGCGACGTACGCGAGCTGATCGTGATCGGCGGCGGGCCCGCCGGCTATACCGCAGCCCTCTATGCCGCGCGGGCGAATCTGAGCCCGCTCGTGATCGAGGGCTTCAGCTGGGGCGGCCAACTGATGCTCACGAGCGACGTCGAGAACTATCCCGGCTACGCGGACGGCATCCTCGGCCCCGAGATGATGGCGGACTTCCGCCGCCAGGCAGAGCGCTTCGGCACCGAGTTCGTGACCGACGACGTGACCAGGGTCGACTTCTCGGAGCGGCCGTTCCGCATCTGGACGGAGGACGAGGAGTACCTGGCCCGCGCCGTGATCGTGGCGACGGGTGCGAGCGCCCGCTGGCTCGGCCTCGAGAACGAGCAGCGGCTCCAGGGGCACGGCGTCTCCGCCTGCGCGACCTGCGACGGCGCCTTCTTCCGCGACAAGCACATCTACGTCGTCGGCGGCGGCGACTCGGCCCTCGAGGAGGCGCTCTTCCTGACGCGCTTCGGCTACAAGGTGACCATCGTGCACCGGCGCGACGAGTTCCGGGCCTCACAGATCATGGTCGACCGCGCCCGGGCGCACGAGAAGATCGAGTTCAAGACGCCGTACGTCGTGGAGGACGTGCTCGGCGACGACTCGATCAGCGCCCTGCTCCTCCGCGACGTCGAGACGGGAGAGACCGAGAAGGTCGAGGCGGGAGCGCTGTTCATCGCCATCGGCCACGACCCGAACACGAAGCTCTTCGTCGACCAGCTCGACCACGACGAGACCGGCTATCTCGTCACGACGCCCGGCACGACGGCGACGAACATCGCGGGAGTCTTCGCCGCCGGAGACGTCCAGGATCACATCTACCGCCAGGCGGTGACCGCCGCCGGCAGCGGCTGCATGGCGGCGCTCGACGCCGAGCGCTTCCTCGCGGCGGACGAGGGGCACGCGGGGACTGCCTCGACCGCACCGCGACCGGAAGCCGAGCCGACGCACGTCACCTGACGCCGAGATGCCGGCTTGACCGGAACCCGATGCGGTTGAGAGGATTACCCGGACAGCCAACGGGAGGGTGCGGCCCCCTCCGAAAGGGGGAATCCAGATGACTCGTCTCAGACGCAGGCCGTCTCCGGCTCTCGTCATCTCGCTGATCGCGCTGTTCGTCTCGCTCGGCGGAACGTCGTTCGCCGCAGCGACGCTCATCAACGGGAAGCAGATCAAGCGGCACTCGATCGCCACGAACCGGCTCACCAAGAAGGCAATCAAGCAGCTCAAGGGAAATCGCGGGCCTGCCGGACCCGCCGGGCCGGCCGGAGCTACCGGCGCAGCCGGGCCTGCCGGATCGGCCCTGGCCTATGCGCACATCAACGCGGGCGGGACGCTCGACACGGCGCACTCGAAGAACGTTTCGGCGTCCAGTCTCATCAGTCCGGGCGTCTATTGCGTAACCGTCGCCGTCGCGGTGTCGAACGTGACCGCGACCGTCGATGCCGGGAACAGCGGCGGCAACGCCGGTGTCGCAAGCGCCATTCTCGCAAGTCAGGATCCGGCCAACTTCATCGGCACACTCTGCCCGGCCGGCAGCAACGTCATCATCTACGTCGTGGACGGCTCCGGCGCGAGCGCGGACTATCCGACCTGGTCGGCCTTCAACTGAGCCAGACACCCGGGGGGCGCCGCGCGCCGGCGCTCCCCTCGCTGGGCGCCCCTCGACGCAGGTATGGGCGCGGGCGCGGCGAATCCGCGCCGCGTGGCCGCAACCTGGATAGACCTGCTCGACCCGAGCGCCGACGAGCTGCGCGCGCAAGGCGCCGCGCGAGCTCGACCGGACCGCGCTGGAGCGGCTGCTCGCGCCTCCGGAGCACGAGGACGAGCCGCGTCCCACGCTCGTCGGGCACGGCGACTACGTGTTCGGAGTCTTCCTCGTCGCGGTGGCCGACCCGCAGGACGACAGCGTCTACTACCAGGAGCTCGACGTCGTCCTCACGCACGACATGCTCCTCACCGTCCGCAAGACGCCGCCGGTGGCGGCCGCCGTGCGACTTCACCCCGCTGGGCAACGTGCAGAAGGCGGACGACCCGGCCGGGATGCTCGCGTACCGGATCGTGGACGAGATCGCCGAGCGCTACCTCGACCTCGTGGACGCGCTCGACGAGGAGATCGACGGGCTCGAGGACCGGGTGGAGGCGCAGTCGGCGGAGCTGACGCGCGCCCGCATCTCGACGCTTCGCCACGACCTGCTCCACATCCGCCGCACGCTCGCGCCGATGCGCGACGCGGTGCGGCGCGTGATCGACGGCACGGTCGAGGTCGAGGAGGCGACCGGACGTGTTCCCGCACGAGGTCGAGATCGCCTTCAACGCCGCCTACGACAAGTTCCAGCGGGCGACCGACGGCCTCGATCTCGCCCGCGACCTGCTCGCCGGCGTCCGCGACTACCACCAGGCGAAGATCGCGAACGACCAGAACGAGGTCATGAAACGGCTGACCGTGGTCGCGTCGCTCCTGCTCCTCCCCACCTTCATCGTCGGTCTCTACGGCCAGAACTTCCGCGACATCCCGGAGCTGCACTGGTCGTTCGGCTACGGCTACTCCTGGGCGGTGATCATGGTCACGACCGCTCTCCAGCTCTGGTGGTATCGGCGCAAGAACTGGATCTGACCCGGGCTACCCTGAAACGCGTGCCCCACTACATCTGCCCGAACTGCAAGGAGCGCTCGGTCGACACCGACGGCAAGGAAGGCCTGTTCGACGAGGCCGTCGCCTGCCACCGCTGCGGCTTCGGCTTCCTCTTCGAGCTGATGGACGACTACTACCCGGCGCCGACGACGGGCCTCGTCACGTGCGACCAGGAAGGCCGCATCCTCGCGCTCGGCCGCGGAGTCTTCGAGCTGAGCGGCTGGAGCGAGGAGGACGTGCTCGGCACCGACGTCGTCAGCGCCTTCGGCCTGCAGGGCTTCGAGGAGGGGAAGAACCCCGTCAAGCTCTCGCTCGAGTGGGGCGTGCGCCGCCTGAACGAGGAGCTCGAGCTCCGCACCCGCGCCGGTCACCTCAAGCGCGTCGTCGGTGACTTCTTCCCCGCCCTCGACGACAACGGCGGACTGCTCGTCGCGCTCAGGCCGGCAACCGGCTGACCGCTCACCGGCGCCGCTCCTGCTCGAGGAAGGCACGCGCCTCGGCCAGCGCTCCCGGCCCGAGCCAGACCGCGGTGCCTGCGATCAGGCCGCACTCCGCGAGCGCGAGCGTCATGTCGATCCACCAGGGCCAGCCGCTGAAGGCGATCAGCACCGGCATCGCGACCAGGAACAGGAGCATGATCGGCGCGAGCGGGCCGTAGCTTGCGAGGAGCAGGATCAGGAAGCGTCCGAGAACGCGCGTGGCGTCACCTCCCGCAGCACCGTAGCCGGTACGGTTGCAGGCGGGGACGGCCGATGCTGACCTACTACTGCTGGCACTGCTACGGCAAGAACCGGCGCGCGTCGGGCCGCTGCGAGCACTGCGGCGCAGAGATCGCGGCCCCGCCGGGAACCTCGTTCGAGGAACGGCTGCTCTGGGCGCTCGGGCATCCGCTCGCGGAACGCCGGGTGGGTGCGGCGCAGGCGCTCGGCAAGCGCCGGGTCGAGGCGGCGAGCGGACGGCTGCAGGAGCTCGTTTCCGATCAGGACCCGTACCTCGCCGCTGCCGCGCTCGAGGCGCTTGTCCGCATCGACGGAGCGGAGCGGCATCGCACCCTCCTCGAGAAGCTGCGCGTGAATGCGCCGCCCGCGGTGCGCGCGGTCGCTCGTGTCCTGTGAGACTCAGGCCGAACCGACGTAGAAACCGATCACGTCCGTCCACGACCGCTCGTCGCTCTCCGTCCGCTCGGCGGCGAAGCGATGGTCGCGCTTACGGTCGTACTCGGCGAGGCGATGCCGCAGCTCGGCCAGCCGCCGCCGCCAGTCCTCGAGCACATAGCGGGTGAGCCGCTCGCGCTTCCCCGCCCCGGCCAGGAGTACGAGCAGGTGAGCGCGACAGACGCCGGTCGAACGCTCGTAGCGCGAGCGGCCCGATTCCGTGTCGAGCAGCTCGAGGAAGAACTCCGCCTTGCGCGGCAACGCCTCCCTCTCCTCGGCACAGGCAGAGCATGAGGCCGGAGGCTCCAGCGCTGAGACGGGCTCGCCCCGGCGGGGCCGCCCGCCCTCGAGGAGGCGGTCGAGCGCGGCGAGGTCCTGCTCGGCGAGACGCCCGTACAGATCGGCGATCGCCGCGGCCGAGGCGCCGCCGCCACTGACGAGCTCGTGCAGCTGCCAGGCGTGACGGCGGCAGAAGCCGCCGCCGGCGTAGAAACGCTTGCGCGCGTCCGGAACCTGCCGTCCTTCCCGCCAGAACGCGTCGAGCCAGCGGTGCATGTGCCGGGCGAGGGAGAAGCAGATGGGGCACTCGCCGGCCGCGAGCCCGTCCTCGAGGTCGAAGGCGAAGAGGTCCGTCACGGCCGCAACGTCGCGGCCAGCACCTGCGGCTCGCCGAGGAGATCGAGCGCGACGAGAATCGAGCCGCAGACGACGTCGGCTGCCGCGACGGTGAGGCTCGCGGCCCCCTCCGGGCCGACGACCGCGATCCCGAGCGCCACCGCCTCGAGCATGAGAGCGTCGTTCGCCCCGTTGCCGATCGCAGCGCAGCGCTCGGCGCCGAGCTCGTGCACGACCCGGAGCTTCTCCTCCCCGGTCGCCACGCGCTGCGCCTTCGCACCGAGGCGGGAAGCGACCTCTTCGAGGGTGTCGAACGTGTCCGCGGAGAGGAGCCGCGGCTCGAGCTGCCCGCCGAGAGCCGCGAGGCGCTCCTCGACGCCCGCGATCAGGTCTCCGCGGTCGCCGAGCGTCCCGTTGAGGTCGAGCAGCAGGTGGTCGAGCTCGAGCACTCGCCCGTTGGGTATCTCCACCCGCACCGTCATGCCCGCCCCTCCGCGCCGGCCCGTGCCGCACGCCGCTCGAGCCGCTCCCGGCGGCGAGGGCGGGGGCACTTCTCGGAACCGTACGGCCAGCTCATCCGACTACGACGAGGCTACACCCGCCGATGGCTACACTCGGCGACAGCAAGGCGATGAAGCCCGCCTGAAACTGCCTCCGCGGCTGATGGCTTCTACCGAGCGAGCACAATCGGTGGAAGTCATGAGCCCAGACGACCGTTCGAGACACGACGGCAGCTTCGAGAGCATCCTCTTCCCGGAGGCGGCCCGCGACGCCGAGCTCGAGCCGCGGCCCGAGCCGGACTTCTTCGCCGACCTCAACCTCGACCAGGTGCTCGCAGCGCTCACGGCGACGCGGCAGGAGTACCGCCTCGAGCCGCTCTTCTACCTCGCGCTCCACACTGTCGACGCGGTCCGCTACCGGCAGGCGATCGCCCGCGAGCTCGAGCGGGACGACGTGCGCGGGCCGGTCGAGACGTTCGCGCAGGCGATGCAGCGGGTGCGCGAGCACCTCGCGCAGGTCGAGAAGCTCCGGCACCGGCTGCAGAAGCAGGCCTGGTTCCTCGACGCGGTCGCGATCTACTGCTCCGCGGCCGAGACGCTGGCGGCGGAGCTCGCGCAGCTCGAGCTGGAGGCCGACGGGCTGCGCCGTCTGCGCGACTACGTAGGCGGCTACGTCGGCTCGGAGGGATTCGCCGTCCTCGCCGGCGAGACGCGCGCGCTCGAGCAGGACCTCGAGTCGATCGAGTACGCCCTCCACATCGACGGGCCGAAGGTCACGGTCGAGCCGCCGCAGGAGCAACCGGACTACACGAGCGAGATCGAGGCGGCCTTCGCACGGTTCGCGCACGTCGCGGCAAGGAGCTACCGCGCCGAGCTCCACGACTCCCCGGACATGAACCACGTCGAGGAGCGGATCGTCGAGCTCGTCGAGAAGCTCCACCGCGAGACCTTCAGGGAGCTCGCCCGCTACTGCGAAGCCCACCGCGAGTTCCTCGACCCGACGCTCCGGAGGTTCGACCGCGAGGTGCAGCTCTACCTCGGCTACCTCGAGCTCGCGCGCCGCCTCGGCGGAGCGGGCCTCCACTTCTGCTATCCGGAGGTCTCGACCGCCTCGAAGGAGAGCGCGGCCGCCGAGACGTTCGACCTCGCCCTCGCGCTCAAGCTCGACGAGACCGGCGAGCGGGTGGTCACGAACGACTTCGAGCTCTGCGGCGCCGAGCGCGTCTTCGTCGTCACAGGCCCGAACAACGGCGGCAAGACGACGTTCGCGCGCATGTTCGGGCAGCTCCACCATCTCGCGGCCCTCGGCCTGCCGGTGCCCGGTCGCCACGCCCGCCTCTTCCTCCCCGATCGCGTCTTCACCCATTTCGAGCGGGAGGAGGACATCGAGACGCTGCGCAGCAAGTTCGAGGACGAGCTCGTGCGGGTCCGCGACATCCTCGAGCAGGCGAGCACGAGCAGCGTGATCGTCATGAACGAGAGCTTCGCGTCGACGACGCTCGAGGATGCGCGCGCGGTCGGCGCGGCCGTGCTGCGCCGGGTGGTCGAGCTCGACGCGCTCGGCGTCTTCGTGACCTTCGTCGACGAGCTCGCCTCGCTCGGAGAGGCAACGGTGAGCATCGTCAGCCAGGTCGTTCCCGACAATCCGGCCGAGCGGACGTTCAAGGTCGTGCGCATGCCGGCGAACGGGCTCGCCTACGCGTGGGCGATCGCCGAGAAGTACGGCCTCACCTACGAGCGCCTGCTGGGGACGATCCCGGCATGAAGGTCTTCCTCCTCCACCGCGACCGCGATCTCACGGTCGAGCCCGAGCTGCAGGACGAGGTCTATGCGGCCATGGTCGAGTCGAGCGCGAACCCGTTCGCCGTCGAGCACGCGAAGCGAAACCTTGAGCGCGAGCGGGCGCGGCAGCCGGAGCGCGAGGACGGCCGGGCCACGCCGCTCGAGCTGCTCGCCGCCGACCTCGAGCTCGAGACGCTCTGGCAGGCGATGGCGAACGGGGACGAGTACCTGCTCGAGGCGGCCAGGCGCGTCCTCCTCTCGAGCCTCCGCGACCCCGACTCGATCCTCTACCGGCAGGAGGTCCTCGGCGACTGCCTGGGGCACGCCGAGGCGATACGCGGGATCTACGCGCTCGCGCTGGAGGGGCTCGAGGTCGAGCGGAAGGTCGGGTCGCTCTGGAAGGGCGCGCGGCCGAGCCAGATCCTGCGCCGCTCCACGCACGCGGTCAGGCTCCAGCTCGACGTCCTGCGGCGGCTGCGGCAAGTCGCCTCCGAGCAGACGGATGCCTTCCACTCGGACGGCTTCCGGCGCTTCTTCGCGATGCTCTCCGACGAGCTCTCCGAGGACTACCTCGCAACGGTCGAAGAGCATCTCGAGGAGCTCGAGTTCAAGCGCGGCCTGCTCGAGACCGCGGCCCTCGGCAAGGGCTTCAAGGGCCGCTCCTACGTCGTCCGGCGGGAGCGTGGACGCAGCCTCGGCGAGCGACTCGTCCGCACGCGGCGCACGTCGGGCCACAGCTTCCAGATCCACCCGCGCGACGAGTCCGGCGCCCGCGCCCTCGAGGAGCTGCGCGCCCGGGGCCTGAACGACGTCGCGAACGCCGTTGCCCAGTCCGCCGACCACGTGAAGTCGTTCTTCACCACGCTCAAGCTCGAGCTCGCCTTCTACCTCGGCTGCCTCAACCTCCACACGCGACTCGTCGAAAGGGGCGAGCCCGTCTGCTTCCCGCACCCGCTCGCCGCCGGCGAGACGTCGCTCGTCGCAGAAGAGCTCTACGACGTGGCTCTCTCGCTCCACCTCGACGAGCGGCCGGTCGGCAACGAGGTCGACGCCGGCGGGAGGGCGCTCGTCTTCCTCACGGGCGCGAACCAGGGTGGGAAGTCGACGCTGCTGAGAGCCATGGGGCTCGCGCAGCTGATGCTGCAGGCCGGGATGTTCGTCGGCGCCCGCTCGCTCCGCGCGAACGTCTGCGAGGGGATCTTCACGCACTTCAAGCGCGAGGAGGACGAGACGATGGAGAGCGGCAAGCTCGACGAGGAGCTGCGCCGCATGAGCGAGCTCGCACGCCACTTCGTCCCCGGCTCCCTGCTCCTCTGCAACGAGTCCTTCGCCTCGACGAACGAGGCCGAGGGCTCCGAGATCGCCGAGCAGATCGTCCGAGCGCTGCTCGAGCGGCGGGTCAAGGTGCTCTTCGTCACGCACATGTACGAGCTCGCGCGCCGCTTCCACGCCGCGGGGCGGCAGGACGCGCTCTTCCTCCGCGCGGAGCGGCTGCCCGACGGGAGCCGCACGCTTCAGGCTGCCCGAGGGCGAGCCGCTGCCGACCAGCTACGGCGCAGACTCGTACCGGCGGGTCTTCGGCCGCGCGCCGCAGGTGCAGGCGTGACGGCTCCCGCAGCCCCACCGGTCCCGCGGCCTCGCCGGGCGTCCTCCACCGGCCGTCCGCGCTTCGGCGATCCGGCGGTGCTCGCGGCCGTGTTCGCCGGCGGAGTCGCGGGAGCCCTTCTCCGTGGACTCGTCACCGAGCTCGTGCCCGTGGCGAGCGGGCGCTTCCCCTTCCCCGACCTCGGGCTCAACGTCGGCGGAGCGCTGCTGCTCGCGTACGCGGCGACGCGGCTGCAGGAACGCCTGCCGCCGTCGACCTATCGCCGGCCGCTCATCGGCACGGGCTTCTGCGGAGCGCTGACGACGTTCTCGACGTTCCAGGTCGCAGGCGCTCGACCTCGCCCGCGCCGGCCGGCCCGGGCTCGCCCTCCTCTACATCGCGGTCTCGGTGCTCGCGGGGCTGCTCGCGATCGTCGCGACCACGGCCGCGACGCGCAGGGCCAGGCTGCGATGAGCGCCGCCGGCTGGATCGGCGCCGCCCTGCTCGGCGGCTGTGGGGCCGTCCTCCGCTTCGGCCTCGACTCGATGATCGAGCGCCGGGCCTCCTCGACGTTTCCGCTCGGCACGTCCGCAATCAACCTGAGCGGCGCCTTCCTCCTCGGCGCGCTGAGCGCCGCCGGCATCGGAGCGACGGCGCTGTTCGTCGTCGGCGTCGGCCTGCTCGGCTCCTACACGACGTTCTCGACCTGGATCTTCGAGTCCGAGCAGCTCGCCGCCGACGGCGAGTACCTCCTGGCAGCGGCGAACCTCGTGCTCGGCGCGGCCGCCGGCTTCGGGCTCGCGCTTGCAGGCTGGAAGATCGGAGCCGCCCTGTGAACGAGGACTGCCGCAAGCTCACGGTCTACTTCGGCGAGCACCAGCGGGTCGGCCGCGAGTTGCTCTCCGACGCGCTGCACGACCTCTATCAGCGGCATGGGCTGGAGGCGGGCGTCCTCCTGCGCGGGACGGAAGGCTTCGGGCTGCGCCACACGCTGCACACGCAGCGACTGCTCACGCTCTCGGAGGACCTGCCGCTCGTGTCCATCGCCGTCGACACTCGCGCGAAGGTGGAGGCGGCCGTTCCCGAGGTCGTCGAGCTCGTCGGCAAGGGACTCGTCACGCTCGAGCGGGCACGACTCCTCAGCGGCCGGATCGAGCCGTTCGAGCTTCCCGCGGAGCTGCACGAGGCCGACGAAGCTGACCGTCTACTGCGGCCGGGCGGAGCGAACCGGCCGGCGCCCGACGTACGAGGCCGTGATCGACCTCCTCCACGACCGGGGCATCGCAGGCGCGACGGCGTTTCTCGGCGTCGACGGCATGCGCCACGGCATCCGCCAGCGCGCCCGCTTCTTCTCCCGCAACGAGAACGTGCCTCTGCTCATCGTCTCCGTCGGGGAGGGACACGCCATCGCCGGCGTGCTGCCGGAGCTCAACTCACTCCTGTCCCGTCCGCTCGCGACGCTCGAGCGCGTGCGGCTCTGCAAGCGAGACGGCGTGCTTCTCTCCGAGCCGGAGTCGCTCCCGGAAGCGGAAGCCGCCGGCCTCGCCGTGTGGCAGAAGCTGATGGTCTACGCGTCCGAGCAGGCGCGCCACGCGAAGCATCCCCTCTACTCGGCCCTGATCCGCCGGCTCCGCGAGGAAGGGGCCCCGGGCGCAACGGCGCTCCGCGGAATCTGGGGCTACTCCGGCGACCACGAGCCGCACGGGGAGAGCCTGCTCTCGCTGCGGCGGACACGTCCCTGTCGTCACCGCGCTCGTCGACCGCCCCGACAGGATGCGCCGCTGGTGGGAGATCGTCGACGAGCTGACCGACGAGGCCGGGCTCGTCACGAGCGAGATGGTGCCGGCGCTGCGCGCGATCGAGGGCGCCACCGTCCGCGGCGGGCTCGAGCTGGCGGGCTGAGGCGGACGTCGCCACAATGGGGAGATGGAGTCGCTGCGCGGCCACCTCCTCGTCGCCTCACCGAGCCTCCTCGACCCGAACTTCCGCCGCTCGGTCGTCCTCGTGACCGAGCACACCGAGGAAGGAGCAGCCGGGCTCGTCCTCAACCGCCCGTCGCCGGTCGAGGTGACCGACGCGGTGCCGCAGCTGGAGCCGCTCGTCGAGTACGGGGAGCAGATCTGGGTCGGCGGGACCGGTCCAGCAGGAGGCGGTTCTCGTGCTCGGCGAGTTCCGCGATCCCGACGATGCCGCCGTGCCCGTCTTCGGCTCGCTCGGATTCCCGTCCCTCGCCGAGCCCGAGGAGGTCGCTCCCGCGACGACCCGCCACCGCGTCTTCGCCGGCTACGCGGGCTGGGGCGCCGGCCAGCTCGAGGAGGAGCTGACCGGAGAGGACTGGATCCTCGAGCCCGCGCGGCCCGACGACGCGTTCACGCAGGAGCCCGGCGAGCTGTGGCACGAGGTCCTGCGGCGGAAGGGCGGGATCTACGAGCTCGTCGCCCGGATCCCCGAGGATCCGCGGCTCAACTGAGGCGCGCGAAGGCGAAGACGTACGTGAGGCGCGGGAAGGAGAATCGCTCGCCGTACCGCCCGGCAAGCTCGCGCACCGCGCGCAGGCCCTCCTCCCGGTCGCCGGGATCGGCGACGAGGAAGCCGCTCGCCGTCGCGAGGTAGCCGGCGAGCGCGTCCGGGCTCGACTCGGCCGAGCTCTCCACGACGGTCCGCCCCACCTCGGAGAACCAGGGCTCGCCCGGGCAGCTCCGCCTCGCGATACGGGGCATGACCGGCGTAGCCGACGAGCTCGCCGAGCTCGCGCTGCAGAGGGTCGCGCTCGTCCCACCAGTTCCAGAGCAGCGCGAGGCCCCCGCCTGGCCGCACGACGCGATGGAGCTCGGGGAGCGCGCGGGCGCGGTCGAACCAGTGGTACGCCTGCCCGGCCACGGCGGCGTCGACGCTCGCGTCCGGCAGCGGGATCGCCTCGGCCGGCGCCTCGTGCGCCTCCGCCGCGGGCACGGCCCGCCGCAGCTCCCCGAGCATCGCCCGGCCCGGCTCGACCGCGACCGCCTCGTAGCCGAGCGCGACGAGCCCGCGCGTCAGCTTGCCCGTCCCGGCGCCGACGTCGAGCACGCGCGCACCCGGCTCGAGGCGGAGCTGCTCCGCCGCCCAGCGGATCGCCTCCGCCGGGTACTCCGGCCGCCGCCGCTCGTACTCCGCCGCGACCGTCTCGAAGCTGCGCGAGCGCGCGGCACGATCAGACACGAGAGGACGGGCAGAGGTCGCTCACGACGCAATCCTCGCAGCGCGGCCTGCGCGCGTCGCAGACGCGGCGGCCGTGCCAGATCAGGAGGTGCGGGAAGCGCCCCCAGTCGGCGCGCGGCACGAGCCGGACGAGGTCGCGCTCGATCTTGACCGGATCCTCCTGCCGCGTCAGCCCGAGCCGCTGCGAGAGCCGCCGGACGTGCGTGTCGACGACAACGCCCTGCGCCTCCCCGAGCTCGGCCGCGACGACGTTCGCGGTCTTGCGCGCCACGCCCGGCAGGCGCGTCAACTCGTCGAGGCGGCGCGGCACCTCCCCGTCGAACTCCTCGAGGAGCAGCCGCATCGTGCCGCGCAGCGCCTTCGCCTTCTGGCGGTAGAAGCCGGTCGCGTAGACGTCCCGCTCGAGCTCCGCCTGGGGCACGGCGAGGTAGTCCTCGGGCTTCCGGTACTTCTCGAACAGCTTCTCCGTGACGCGGTTGACGTTCACGTCCGTCGTCTGCGCGGAGAGCAGGACGGAGACGAGCAGCTCGAGCGGGCTGCGGAAGCGGAGCGCGATCGCCGCGTCGGCGTGCTCGGCGGCGAGACGCTCGACGATCGGCCCGATCCGCTCCTGCTTCGGCCCGACACGCCTCCGCGCCTCCGACACGTAGCTTCTGGCCATGTCCGGGGTCAGACCCCGGACGTGGCCGCTTCGGCCAGGTGGGCACGCGGCAGGCGCGGTCCCGCGCACACGAGGTCGAGGGCGGGGCAGCCCGCGCACGCGAACTCGCTCGGCGTCGGCGGGAACTCGCCCGCCTGGATCCGCGCGATCGCGGCGGAGAGCTCGGCCTCGAGCGCACTCGCGTCCGCCTGCGAGAAGCGTGCCTCCACGGGCTCGTCCGGCCGCTCGAGGAAGTGGTACACGACCTCCACCTCCTCGGCCCCGGCGCGGAAGCACGCGAGGGCGTAGACGAGCCGCTGCAGCCGGTACTCCTCCTCCACGATCTCCTCGGGCGACGCGTCGCCGAGCGCGTTCGTCTTGTAGTCCACCACGAGCGCACGGCCGTCCTGCAGGTGTAACGCATCGAGGTAGCCGTGCACGAGAACGCCGTCCTGCTCGAAGGTGAAGTGTCGCTCCTTCGCGACGTCCGGCAGCGCGGCGACCCGCTGTGCGAGCTCCGAGTCACAGTAGGCGGCGACGAGGCCGCGGATCCGCTCGTCCTCGATCTCCGGCACCGTGGGCGCCGCGAGGTCGAGCTGCTCGAGCAGCTCGTGCACGCGGCTGCCGATCTCCGTGCCGGACATGCCCTCGCCGGCGGGAACGGGCTGCTCGCTCAGCCCGATCCCGTAGCGGACCCAGTACTTGTACGCGCACTGCTCGAACATGGAGAGCGCCGTGAACGAGAGCCGGCGCACGCGATGGAGCGGCGGCTCGTCAGGCTCCGCGAGCGGCGGCAGGGCCGGCACGAGAGGCGGGGCGGCGACCTCCTCCGGCGCGGTGAAGAGCGCGAGCTGGGCTTCCTCGGGCACCGGCTTCGCCGGCTCGGCGTCCTGGGCGGGACGGTGCCGGTCGATGCGCACGAGCAGCCGGGCGTCTCCGCGGACGAGCTCGGCTGGGCCGTCCTGCGCTCCGGCCAGCTCCTCGTCAGCCTCGAGCCGCCCGAGCACCCACGCGATCGGCGTCGTCGCCTGCCGCTCGGCCCCGAGGTCGACGGAGCCGGAGACGATCAACCGCTCCTGCGCGCGGGTCATCGCAACGTAGTAGAGGCGCAGCCGCTCGGCCTGCTCAGCCTCCTGCCGCGCCTCCCGCACCGCCTCGTAGTCGAAGGCGCCGCGCCGCGCCGCGGTCACGGGGTCGGCGACGCGGAAGCCGAAGCGGCCGTCGGGCAGCGCCAGGATCTCGTCGGGCGACGGCGGCACCCGCTCGCGCCCTGCGTCGGCGACGATCACGACCTTGAACTCCAGCCCCTTCGCGGCATGGATCGTGAGGAGCCGCACCGTGTCCGAGCCCTCTTCTTCGGCGACCGCCTCGAGCTCGCGTGCGCCGACCGCCTCCTGCTCGGCCACGAAGCGGACGAAGCCCTCGACGTCGGGCCCGCGCAGCTCCTCGTACGAGCGGGCGAGGCGCGCGAGCTTGCGCATGTTCGCGTAGCGGCGGCGGCCGTCCCACTGGGCGAGCACCGCGAGGTCGTAGTCGTGCTCGACGACGATCTGCTCGCACAGCCGCTCGAGCGACAGGCGCGGCATGAGCGCGACGAGCCGCTGGTAGCGCTGCCGAAAGGCCCGCAGCAGCCGTTCGTCCGACTCGCCCACCCCCGGGGGCAGCGAGTGCTCGAGCCCGGAGAAGAGCGGCCGCCTCGAGGCCACGCGGCGCAGGAGTGCAAGCGCGTCGTTCGAGACGCCGACGAACGGCGAGGCGAGAACGGTGACGAGGGCGGCGTCGTCGTATCGGTTCTGCAGCAGCCGCAGGTAGGCGAGCAGGTCGACGACCTGCTGCTGCCCGAAGTAGCCCTTGCCCGTGGCGCGGTAGGTCGGCAGGCCGGCTCGCCGCAACTCGTCCTCGTACCACTCCGCGTCGGTGCCCGCCGCGAAGAGGAGGACGATCTCCCCCGGTGTCGCCACGCCCGTGTCGACGAGCTCGCGCACGCGTCGCGCGACGGCCCGCGCCTCGCCGCGCCGCCAGTGGACACCGCTGCCCGCATAGCTCGACTTGTCCGTCACGAGGAGCTCGACCGGGTGACCGAAGACCGGGTCGGGGAACTCGACGGCCGCGGCCAGCTGCTGGAACTCGCTGCCGAAGTGGGCGCCGAAGAGCTCGTTCACCGCCGCAAGCACCTCCGGCCGAGAGCGGTAGTTGAGCGTGAGCGACAGGAGCCGCTCCGCCGCGTTCCGCCGCTCCCTGAAGACCTCCACGTCGGCGTGGCGGAAGCCGTAGATCGACTGGAACTCGTCGCCGACGAAGAAGAGCTCCGTCCCACCGGCGCCGAAGGCACCGGGGTCTCCCTGCTGCGCGGCAATGGCTTCGCCGCCGCCGCTGCTTGCAGCACCCGGCGCGCGCAGCAGCTCGACGATCTCCGTCTGCAGCCGGTTCGTGTCCTGGAACTCGTCCACGAGGATCGAGCGGAAGCGCATCTGCTCCCGCTCGCGGATCTCCGGCCGCGCCCGCAGGAGGTCGCGTGCCTGGAGCTGAAGGTCCTCGAAGTCGAGCGCCGACTCCCGCGCCTTCGCCTCGGCGTACTTCGCCGCGAACTCGGTCAGGAGCTCCTGGAGGAGCGCCCGATCGCGGGCCGCCGCCTCGTCGAGGGCGGCCTGCTCGACCGCCGCGAGCGCCTCCGAGTAGGTCGCCGCCCGGTCGCCCCGCGCCTTGAAGCCGGCGAGGCTCATCAGGCGGTCGGGGCGGATTCCCGCTCCGGCGCCGGCGGAGCCGGCGCCTGCGCTCCTTGTCGGCTCCGTCGAGCCTACGCCGATGTCACGCGCCAGCAGCCCGAGCAGCTCTCCCGACGTCCGTCGCTGCGCGTCGGTCGCGTCGGGATCGGCGGCTAGCGCCGCGGCAGCCCCATGCAGCTCCTCGACCCGCTCGGCGAGCTCGGGGCGTGCCGCGACGGCGAGATCGAGCTCGCGGCCGGCGGCCCGAAGCGTCTCGTAGACGCTCGTCAGCATCCGCCGCAGGCCCTTGCTTCCGTACGTCGCGAGCAGCTCGAGCCGGTCCGGCTCGCCGCTCGCACAGAAGTCCGCGAGCGCGTCCCGGAACGACTCCGAGCGAAGCACCGCCGCCTGCGCGTCGTCGAGCTCCCGGAAGCGCGGGTCGAGCCCCGCGGCGAGCGGGTACGCCTTGAGCAGCCGGTTGCAGAAGCCGTGGATGGTCGAGATCCAGGCGCCGTCGAGCTCGCGCGCGAGGTCGTGCCGGCCGCGCTCGGCGAGCGCCGCCCGGATCCGCGTCCGCAGCTCGCCGGCGGCGCGACGGGTGTACGTGATGACGAGGATCGAGTCGACGTCGAGCCCGCGGTCGCAGACGGCCCGCACGACCCGCTCGACGAGCACTGCGGTCTTGCCGGTGCCCGCGCCGGCGGAGACGAAGACCTCCCCCGTCGCCTCGACGGCCGCGAGCTGCTGCTCGTTGAGGCTGTACGCGCTCACGCCCCTCTCCCAACGGCCGGTGGCAGCCACCGTAACGTCTCTGTAACGAAGACCACCCCGTGACGACGGGACACGTGACAATGTCGCGACGCTTTCGTGACGGTGGCTGCCACCGGCCTCACCGGCCTCATGCCCGCTCGATCCTGCACATGGGCCAGAGGTCGCACCAGCTCGGGCAGTCGCCGCCGAGCGGGTCGTGGTGGACGTCGCCGGCCCGGATTCGCCCGGCCAGGCGGGCCGCCGTCTCGCGCGCCGACTCGACCACGCCCCAGAACTCGTCCTCGCCGAGGTAGTCGTTCGAGACGTAGCCCGGCAGCGTCTCGGCCTCGGCGGCACGGACGAGCCCCCGTGGCCGCCGCGCGCCCGCGAGAGGCCGGTAGAGACCGCCGAGCGGCTCGAGCCCGACGAGATCGCGCAGGACGAGCATGTAGAGCGGGATCTGGAGCCGGAGCTCGCTCTCGATCTGCCGCGCCGAGTGGGCGCTCTTGCCCGACTTGTAGTCCTGGACGATCCCCCGCGCTCCGAACGGGTCGACGTCGATCCGGTCGATCTTCCCCGACAGCATGAGACCCGGAGCGAGCTCGAGCCCCCGCTGCAGCTCCGGCGCCGCCCGCTCGCTGCCGAAGGAGACCTCGAACCGCCGCGGCACAAGAGTGAGCTCCGACTCGCACTCTTCCTCCACGAAAGCCCGCAGGTCGCGCCAGAGCGACTGGTCGAGCTCCCGTTCCTGCATCTCGGTCAGGTCAATGCGCACGCCGGCGACCGCCTCTTCGAGGCAGCTCCGCATCAGCCGCGTCGCCGCCTCGACGTGACCCGGCTCGAGCTTCTCGACTCCGAGCTCCGCCGGAACGCGCGAGAAGAAACGGTGAAGGGCCGTGTGCGCGACGATGCCGCGCTGCAGCGCGTCCGGTTCCGCGTCGATCGTCTTCGGAGAGAGGAAGCGCTCGACGAACCAGGCCGAGGAGCAATCGGCGAACCGCTCGAGCTCGGTGACGCTGAAGACGCCGCGCGAAGAAAGCTGCTCGAGGACGAGCGGATGGGTGAGCCGCGTCGGCCGCTCGAACGCGCCGCGGGCCCGCTCGAGCCTCCGCCCCCAGCCGTTCGCGTGTGCGACGGCTTCGGCCGCAGCGGCGTCACGGGTGGCGAGCTCCGCGAGCGCCCGCAGGCGCTCACGCTCGGTCGGCGCCTCCTCGAGCGGCCACGTCAGCGCGGAGAGCGGCCGCCGTCGTGTCCAACGCCGTACGTCCTCGGCAGCGAAGAGGCTCTGCACGTCGTGCCAGAACGGACTCGGCTCCCGGGGGCTGCCGTCGTCGTCCGCCGCCTCCCGCACGAGGTAGAGGCGCTGCGAGGCGCGCGTGCACGCCGTGTAGAACAGGTAGCGGTCTCGCGCGACCGCGTCCGGCCGGAGGAGCCGCGCCCCCCGCTCGTCGAGCGTGCGCCGCTCGTCGTCGCCGAGGAAGGGGGAGCCGGAGCCGCGGCGCGGCAGGCTGCCCTCCTCGAGCCCGAGCACGAAGACCGCGTCGAAACGGCGCGTACGCGCGCGGAGGAAGTCGACGACGGCGACACGGCCCGCGTCGTCGCCTGCACGTGGCCGGAGCGCGACCCGCTCGACCGCGGCGAGGACGTCCTCCCGGCTCAGCTCGCCTCCGGCCTCCCGCCAGCGGTCGAGCTCGCCGAGAAGGCGTACGAGGGCCTCGTGACCACGCAGGTCGAGGCGACTGTCCGCGTCGGCCGCCGGCCGTTCGACGCCGTGACCGCCCCGCAGCATCCGCGCCGCCTGCTCGCGCACGGCGGCCACCGGGTCGTCGGCCGAGCGCAGCTCGTCGAGCGCCGGCAGCGGCCCGCTACGCAGCCGCTCCGACTCCTCGACCACGCGTTCGGGCACCTGCACGGCTCGTCCGCGTAAGCGTCCCTCCACGAAGTCGACGGAACGGCGCTCGAGCCCCGAGAACGGCGAGCGGAGGAAGTGGAAGAGGTCGCCGCGCGTCCCTCCCCCCCAGGCGAAGCGCAGGAGCGCCGCGAGCGCGCTCCCGAACGAGGTCTGGGCGAGCCGCAGCTCGCCGTCGACGGCGAACGGGATGCCGAACGCGCCGAGCACGGTCTCGAGCGACGACCGGACGCGGTCCTGGCTCGGCACGACGATCCCGATCCGCTCCGGGACGGTACCGCCGCGCACGAGCGCGAGCAGCTCCTCGCCGACCAGCTCGAGCATGCCGCGGCTGCCGGCGCCCTCGAAGAAGCGGATCGCGCCGTCGCTGCGCGCAGGCGCCACGGGGACGTCGGCGAACAGCGACCGCTCGAGATGGGCGAGGGCCGGTGGCGCGAGCGCGCCGTAGCGCGGCGGCAGCTCCTCGACGCGGCCCTGGGCCAACGAGGCGAGGTCCTCCGCCGTCCGCCGCAGCGAGGCGAAGGCCGGCCGCCCCGGCTCGTACGGAAGCGAGACGGTCACCTCCGTGCGGGCCGCAAGCGCCTCGAGCAGCGCCCATTCGGCGCCGGTGAGATCCTCGAAGCCGTAGGCGAAGACGGGCTCGCCGTGCCAGGCGTCCAGCTCCGAGCGGAGACGTTCGACGGCGCGGTCGCGAAGCAGTCCACGATCCCAGCGCCCGAGGCGCTCGAGCTCCCCGCGGTACGCGGCGTAGAGCGTGCCGAGCTCCCCGGCGACGGCGTCGGCCGCCAGCAGCCCCGACTCGAGCTCGTCGAGCGCCTGCACGAGCGACTCCGCGAAGCCGCCGTGACGGGCAGAGCCCGCGTAGCCGTCCAGCCGGGCGGCTGCGACGACACGCCGCACGAGCAGCGCCCGCTCCGCCCGTCCGAGCAGCGGCCGCACGTCGGAGGAGCCGCCCGCGATCCGCTCGAACACGTCGTCGAAGGTGCCGATCGCGCCGCCGAGCAGTGCCCGGCGCCGCGCGAGGAGCTCGTGCTCGACCCGGTCGACGTCCGGCCGGTTCGGCACGATCAGGATCGGCTCGGGTGATCCGGCAGCAGCGCCAGCGGCCGGCTCGAGCGCGTCGAGATAACGGTCGAGCAACAGCTCGACCTTGCCGGCGTTGGCGGGTCCAGCGATCAGGCGGAGCGGCACTCGCCTACGCTAGCGCGCCCTCGGGACGGGTTCTGGAGCTCCCGACGCGATGGGGCACGGAGCCGCCTGAACGCGCCGTGCGGCGCGCCCAGGCGGTCGCGTGGTCATTCCGTTCGAGACTCCTAGGCAGCCGTAGCCGACTTCGGCCGGCGGCCACGACGAGCTGCAGCGCGACCCGGCATCTGGCCGGCGCACGTGTCACAGAGGTCGGCTTGCTTCGCGCCGCGACGCGCATCCGTATAGCTGAGGCGCATGATCGCACCACGCCCCTCGTCGACCTCCTTGCCGCAGTTGTCGCACACGAGCACCGTTTTACGCGCCAACATCTCCTCCTTCGGTTCTTCGAGTAGGGAAAAAGCGTACCGGAACTCGGACCGCGCTATGCCGCCTTCCGTACCGGCTGCAGGACGCCAAGACCGTGCTGGGGCGCAGAACGATTCTCACGCCGGTATTTTCGCAGTCAATACGGGTTGAGCGGAGGCTTTGCGCTGCGTTGCCATCAACCGGCCGCGGCTCTGAGCGCCGGGCGGCCGGGCTACGATCGCCACCATGCGCGACGAGCGGACGATCGTCGTCCTCGAAGGGGACGAGACCGGCCAGGAACTCCTCGAGGAGAGCCTCCGCGTCCTCGCTCCCGACGTGATCGGGGTGGAGCTCGCCTTGCTGCGCTTCGACCTCTCGCTCGAGAAGCGGCGGGCCACGGCGAACGGAGTCGTCCACGAGGCGGCGGCGGCGATCCGCGAGCACGGACTCGGTCTGAAGGCCGCGACGGTCACGCCGGAGCAGCGCGGGGACGTCGGCTCGCCGAACCGGATCCTGCGCGAGGAGATCGGCGGCAAGGTGATCGTCCGCACCGGCCGCCGCATCCCGGGCGTGGCGCCGCTCGGGGGCGTGCACGCGCCGATCTCGATCGTCCGAATGGCAGTCGGCGACGCCTACGGCGCGCAGGAGTGGCGCGAGGGCGAGGGCGACGACGAGGTCGCGTTCCGGATGGAGCGGATCGAGCGCCGCATCTGCCACGCCGTCGCCGAGTTCGCCTTCCGGCAGGCCGAACGGACCGGCGCTGCGGTCTTCGGTGGCCCGAAGTACACCGTGAGCCCGACCTACGAGGGCATGCTCAAGGAGGAGATGGACGCGGCGGCCGCGCGCCACCCGGACGTTCCGTACCAGCCGCAGCTGATCGACGCGACCTTCGCGCTGCTCCTCTCGTCGGCCGGCGACCCGCTCGTGATCCCTGCGCTCAACCGGGACGGCGACATCCTCTCCGACCTCGTCCTGCCCCTGTTCGGGTCGATCGCAGGCTCCGAGTCGCTGCTCGTGGCATTCAAGGCCGATTTCGAGCCGGCGGCGATCATGGCCGAGGCGGCACACGGCACGGCGCCGTCGCTGCAGGGGAAGAACGTCGCGAACCCGATGGCGATGATCCTCGCGGGCGCCGCTCTCCTCTCCCACGCGGCCGGCGACGCCGAGGCGGCAGGCCGGGCGATCCGTGAGGCGTGCCTCGAGGCCGTCGCGCAGGGCGCACGCACGCCCGATCTCGGCGGCCACCTCGGCACGACCGAGTTCACGGACGAGGTGGTCGCGCGCACCCGCGCGAAGCTCGAGGTCTGGTCCACCTTGTAGCTCGCGGGTGCTGCGCACCCGCTCGCTGGGGTAGCGGAACTGCGCCGCCGGGAGAGCGCGGTCTCCCGGCGACTCCGTGCTGTTTGCTTTGAGGTTGTCTGGATGGGATCGGTGCCTGGTGCGCTCGCCCGCGGCAGGGGCCGGCGCGAGCACGGTGCGGCCTCCGCGTAGGCGTTCCGCCTACGCTCCGGCCCTCGGCACCCAGAGGGGTTCAAGCGTTCGACCCCTACTCCAGCGCCAGGAGGCGGCGTAACCGCGGGTTACGACCCCGCCGAAGCCGTCGCGGGCGGGCACGCCGCCATCAGGCGGCCTGCCCCCACGCGACACCGGGCACAGCGCTCGAACCCACCGAGCCCAGGCAAGCCCTGATGGCACGAAGCCGGCCGGAGACCACGCTCTCCGGCCGGCGCAGTTCCTTCACGAGCGAGCGGGTGCGCAGCACCCGCGAGCTAGGAAGCGGCCGCGAGCCAGGTGTCCCAGCCGCTCGCCCACGAGTCGACGAAGAGCTCTGCGACGCGTGGGTCGAACTGCGTGCCGGCGCCGCGCTCGACCTCGGCGAGCGCGTGCTCGTGCGTGAGGGACTGACGGTACGGCCGGGGCGAGATCATCGCGTCGAAGGCGTCGGCGACGGCGAGGATCCGCGCCTCGACGGGGATCGCGCGGCGTCGCAACCCCGCCGGGTAGCCGTCGCCGTCCCAGCGCTCGTGGTGGAAGAGGACGTACGGGAGCGCGTCGTGGAACCGGCGTAGGGGCAGGACGAGTTGCGCGCCGGCCCCCGGGTGGCAACGAATCTCCTCCCGCTCCTCCAGCGTGAGCGGGCCGGGCTTGCGCAGCACCTGCGGCCGTACCTTGACCTTGCCCACGTCGTGCAGCGGCGCCGCGAAGCGGAGAGTCCGGATCCGCTCGCGCTCCCAGCCGAGCCGGATGGCAACGGGCTCGGCGAGGGCCGCGACCCGCGCGCCGTGGCCGTAGGTCAGGTCGCGCTCCTCGAGCGCCCGGGAGATCGAGACGAGCATGCCCGGACAGGATTCCGCGCCGCACACCGGACTCCTACCGTCCGGCTCACGTTCTCGGGCGGCCGGTTTCGGGATCCGATCCGCCTTCCAGATGACCTCCTACACGTGGCCGTCCAAATCGCGGAAGTACCCCAGTAGTTGCCCCACGGCGGTCGTGGGGAGGGCCAGCCGGGAATCGCTGCGTCCTGACGAGATCGGCGCGCGGGTACAGGTTGAGAAGCAGTCCGCCCTCGAGCACGAACATCGCGAAGGCGCCGTTCGCGCCCGTGACCTCGTCGATCCACTTCGTCCCGACGACGCCTCTCGACTCGAGCCCGAGACGACGGTAGAACGCGAGTGCGCGCTCGAGGTCGTCCCCTCACGCCGAGAGCGAATTCGTCGCCTTGCGACCGCCCACGGCAGCGTGAGAGGATTGTTCTCCGTCCAGGGCCAGTGTCACAGGGAGGAGCGTCGACAAATGAGTATCGCTCGGCATCTGCGTCTCGGCGTGCTGCTCGCAGTCGGTGTCGCGATCGTGGCCGGGGGCGTTGCCTATGCCTCGATCCCCGACGGAACCGGTGTCTACAGCGCCTGCATGCTGAAGAGCACCGGCACGATCCGGATGATCGACCCGTCGCTTCCGGGCCGCTCGCTCAGGAGCCACTGCACGAGGCTCGAGACGGAGATCACCTGGAACCAGACAGGCCCCGCCGCCTCAGTGATCGCAGGCTCCTTCGACGCCTCCAACTGCACGCAGGAGACCGCCTCCAGCGCCTATACCGTCACCCTGGTCACGACCGGACCGGCTGCGCCCTACTGCAAGGTCGCGCTCAACGGCCTCGGCGGCCCGTTCCCGGTCGTCCCCGCGACGTCGTTCGGGGCCTCGTTCCCCGCCGTCGTCACGACGCAGGGAGCCTCAGGACTCGACTTCCAGGTCTGGGACCTCGCGGGCACGAACGAGACCGGCCAGCCGGGCGCCGGATACGTCGACTTCGTGGCCTCGGCGCCCACTCCCTGAGCCAAGAGCAGGGCACGATCGCCCCCGACGATCCTCCCCCGCAGCCGGCCGCGACCGCGACGGCTAGAGACGCTGCTCGACCCATCTCCGGCCGAGGTGCAGCACGAGGAGGCCGATCACGACCGTGGCGGCGAGCCCCGCTGCCGCGAAGATCCCGTAGCGCTGGATGGCATCGGCCGCCGCGTGCCCGGCGTAGTACGCGGCGAGCCCCACGCCCGTCGCCCAGCAGATTCCGCCGGCCGCGTTCCAGAACAGGAACCGCCACCACGGCATGTGACCGAGCCCGGCGATCCACGCCGCCGTGTAGCGGAGAACCGTGATGAAGCGACCGATGAACACGGTCTTGCCGCCGTGCCGCTGCATCAGGCGCTCGGCCGCCGGCAGCACCCTGTCGGCGTAGCGGCGGAGCACGCGCCAGCGCTCGAAGAGCGCGCGCCCGCCCAGCCGGCCGAGCAGCCAGTAGCCGAGGTTGTCCCCGACGATCGCGCCCGCCGCCGCGAGCACGATCACCCACGCGATCCCGTAGTGCCCCTGCGAGGCAAGAACGGCGAACGCGATCAGGGCGGTCTCGCCGGGCAGCGGGATGCCGAACGACTCGAGCATCACGACGACGAAGAGCAGCGGCAGCCCGTTGCTCGTGAAGAAGTGAACCACCGGAACACTGTACGGGCGAGCCCCGCCGCGGAATACGGAAGATCACGCATCGGCCCTCCGGCGCGTGTGCTTAGAGTTGTGGCGATGAAGGTCGGAGTCGCGCGTGAGACGACGCAGGGCGAGCGCCGTGTCGCACTCGTGCCCGAGACCATCGCCAAGCTCGCGGCGGCCGGGTTCGAGCTCGTCGTCGAGCCGGGCGCAGGCGTCGCAGCCTCCTTCCCGGACGCTGCCTACACCGAGGCGGGCGCATCGCTCGGCGACCCCTGGGAGGCCGACGTCGTCGCCAAGGTGCGCAAGCCCACGGCCGACGAGATCGCGAAGCTTCGCAAGGGGCAGATCCTGATCGGCTTCCTCGACCCGCTCGCCGACCAGGAGGGCGTCGAGGCGATCGGCAAGCGCGGCGCGATCGCGTTCGCGATGGAGTCGATCCCGCGGATCACGCGCGCGCAGTCGATGGACGCGCTGTCCTCGCAGGCGAACGTCGGCGGCTACAAGGCCGCCCTGCTCGCCGCCGAGCACCTCCCCCGTTTCTTCCCGATGATGATGACCGCCGCCGGCACGGTGCCGCCGGCCAAGGTGCTCGTGATCGGCGCCGGCGTCGCGGGCCTGCAGGCGATCGCGACGGCGCGGCGTCTCGGCGCGGTCGTCACGGGCTTCGACGTCCGCCCGGTCGTGCGGGAGCAGATCGAGAGCCTCGGCGCGAACTGGCTCGACCTCGGCGTCAGCGGCGCGGAGGCCGAGGGCGGCTACGCGCGCGAGCTCACGCCGGAGGAGCAGAAGGCGCAACAGGAGGCGCTCGAGGAGCGCATCTCCGGCTTCGACGTCGTGATCACGACTGCGGCCGTCCCCGGGCGCGCGGCGCCGCGCATCATCCCGGCCTCCGCCGTCGAGGCGATGCGCCCCGGCTCCGTGATCGTCGACCTCGCCGCGGAGACCGGCGGCAACTGCGAGCTGACCGAGCCGGGCGACGTCGTCGACCGCCACGGCGTCACGCTCGTCGGGATCACGAACCTGCCGAGCACGATGCCGTACCACTCCTCGACGCTCTACTCGCGGAACGTCCTGGCGCTCCTGTTGCACCTGGCGCCCGAGGGAGAGCTGAGCCTCGACTGGTCCGACGAGATCACGTCCGGCGCCTGCGTCGCCGGCAAGCAGGAGGTCGCCGCATGATCGACATGCGTGTTCCTCGGGCGGCGCTGACGGTGCGGAGCCGGAGGTCACAGTACGGAGGTACGGGGCCGGAAGGCACCGTGCCGTCAGCGGCGCCAGGCGACGGCGGAGCCGGGTTCCACCCGGCGGGAGCCGCCGCCAGCGAGGAGCGCGCATGAGTCACACCATGCTGCTCGTGTTCGAGGTGACGATTCTCGTCCTCGCGATCTTCCTCGGCTTCGAGGTGATCTCGAAGGTGCCGACGCTGCTGCACACGCCGCTGATGTCGGGCACGAACGCGATCCACGGGATCGTCCTGGCCGGCGCGATGATCGTGCTCGCGTCGGGGCACAAGGGCCCGTTCGCCTGGGTGATCGGGTTCCTCGCCGTCGTGCTCGGCTCCGCGAACGTCGTCGGCGGCTTCGTCGTCACCGACCGGATGCTCGAGATGTTCAAGAAGCGCGAGCCCGCCAAGGCGAAGGACACCTCCCAGAACGGGAAGAGCGGCGCGTGAGCACGAACCTCACCAACCTGCTCTATCTGATCCCGATCATCACGTTCATCCTCGCGCTGCGCTTCCTCTCGAGCCCCGCACACGCGAGGCGGGGGAACCAGGTCGGCGCGGTCGGCATGCTCGTCGCGATCGTCGTCACCTGGGTGAAGGCCGGCGGCACGAGCTGGTGGGCGCTCGTGATCGCGATGATCATCGGCGGCGGCTTCGGAGCGGTCGCGGCGCGCAAGGTGAAGATGACCGCGATGCCGCAGATGGTGGCGCTGTTCAACGGCGTCGGCGGCGGCGCGGCGGCCCTCATCGCGCTCGCGGAGCTGCACGACAAGCTGCCGCAGAGCGGCCGGCCCCACATCGACGTTCTCGTGGCGATCGCGCTGTCCGGCCTGATCGGCGCGATCTCGTTCGCCGGCTCGATGGTCGCGTTCGCAAAGCTCCAGGAGCTGATCGGAGGGCGTCCGATCACGTATCCGGGCCAGAACGTCGGCAACATCGTCCTGCTCGCAGGCCTCGCCGCCCTCGCTGTGGCGCTCAGCGCCGGCGTCCAGGACGAGTGGCTGCTCTGGGTCATCGTCGGCGGCAGCGCGGTGTTCGGCGTGCTGTTCGTCCTCCCGATCGGCGGCGCGGACATGCCGGTCGTGATCTCGCTCCTCAACGCCTTCACCGGCCTCGCCGTCGCAATCGGCGGTTTCGAGCTCCAGAACAACGTCCTGATCGTGGCCGGCATGCTCGTCGGCGCCTCCGGCACGATGCTGACCCTGCTGATGAGCAGGGCGATGAACCGCTCGATCGGCAACCTCCTGTTCAGCGCCTTCGGCCAGGTCTCCGCCGAGGCGGCTGCGGTGGCGGCAGGCGACGGCGGCGGCACCGTCCGCAGCGTGAGCGCCGAGGACGTCGCCGTGATGCTCGCCTACGCGCACAAGGTCGTCTTCGTCCCCGGCTACGGGCTCGCGGTGGCGCAGGCGCAGCACGACGTCCGGCAGCTCGCCGACCTGCTCGAGGAGAAGGGCGTCGAGGTCTCCTACGCGATCCACCCGGTCGCCGGGCGCATGCCGGGCCACATGAACGTCCTCCTCGCCGAGGCCAACGTGCCCTACCCGCAGCTGAAGGAGATGGACGAGGCGAACCCGGAGTTCTCGCGCACCGACGTCGCCGTCGTGGTCGGCGCGAACGACGTCGTCAACCCGGATGCGCGCTCGAACCAGAGCAGCCCGATCTACGGCATGCCGATCCTCAACGTCGACGAATCCCAGGCGGTCGTCGTCCTCAAGCGCTCCATGAATCCGGGCTTCGCAGGGATCGAGAACCCGCTCTTCTACAACCCGAAGACCGTGATGCTGTTCGGGGACGCGAAGGACTCGATCTCCAAGCTCATCCACGACGTCAAGACCGCCTAGAGGCAGCGAGCGGGCGCTCGCACCCGCTCGCTGGGAACGGGAGGCCTCTCTGGTGCGCTCGCGCGCGGCGGAGGCCGGCGCGAGCGCTGTCCGGCCTCCGCGTACGCTCGCGCGTACGCTGCGGCCTTTTGCCTGGGTGTGGTTGCAGCGCTAGAACCCCCGGGCTGAGTCGCTCACTCCTCCCGCGCCCCAAGCAAGCCCTGACAGCACGAGGGCCGGGAGACCACGCTCTCCCGGCCCTCGTTCCTTCACCCCCGGGCGAAGAGCAAAGCTCTTCGCCCGGATCACGGCGTTCTGCGCCGAAGAGTCGCCGCGCCGAGGGCGAGCGCGAGCAGGACACAACCGCAGACGACGACCACGTCGATCACGAACGAGCCGCCGAGGGAGTTCGTCGTCGTCCGGGCGAGCGCGTCGTACGCGTACGTGAACGGCAGCGCATCGGAGAGGCCGTGCAACCAGCCCGCCATGGCGTCCCGGGAGACGAAGAGGCCGCAGAGCATGATCTGGGGCAGGACGATCGCCGGCATGAACTGCACAGCCTGGAACTCCGTCTGCGCGAACGCGCTCACGAAGAGCCCGAGCGCGGTCCCGAGGACCGCGTTGGCGACGGCGAGCACGCCCACGAGCCAGCGTGGCCCGGCCACGTCGAGCCCGAGCAGCCCGAACGTCAGCGCCGAGACGACGGCTGCCTGGAGCGCCGCGAGCACTGCGAAGGCGATCCCGTAGCCGGCGAGCAGGTCGAACTTGCCGAGCGGCATCGTCATCAACCGCTCCAGCGTCCCCGACTTCCGTTCGCGCAGCATGGTGATCGAGGTGACGAGGAACATCGTCACGAAGGGGAACATCCCGAGCAGCGGCGCCCCGACGTGCTGGAAGACCTCGCCACGCTGCTTGAAGAGCTGCTCGAGCAGCGTCTCCAGCAGGCAGGGAACGCCGAGGATGAGGACGAGCGTCCGTGGGTCGCGCCGAAGCTGCGAGAGGACCCGTGCCGCGACCGCCCTCGTCACCCGCAGGCTCACGCCGCCGCCGCCTCGTCGATCAGCCGCAGGAACGCCTCGTCGAGCTTCTCGGCACCGGTGCGCGCGCGCAGCTCGGCAGACGTCCCGGTCGCCAGCAGCCGCCCCTCCCGCAACAGGAGCAGGCGGTCGCAGCGATCGGCCTCGTCCATGACGTGGCTCGAGACGAGCAGCGTCTTGCCTTCCCCGGTGAGCCGATGAAAGACCGTCCAGAGGTCACGGCGCAGCACGGGGTCGAGACCGACGGTCGGCTCGTCGAGGACGAGGAGGTCGGGGCTGCCGAGCAACGCGGTCGCGAGCGAGACGCGGGTGAGCTGACCGCCCGAGAGCCTGCCGACGATCCAGTCGGCATGGTCGGCCAGCGCGACGTCGTCGATCGTCTTGTCGACCACCGCCGCGGACAGCCCGAGAACGCGCGCGAAGAAGCGGAGGTTCTCGCGCACGGTCAGATCGCCGTAGACCGACGGCGCCTGCGTCATGTAGCCGACGCGGGAGCGGAGGTGCCGCGAGCCCGCCGGCGCGCCCAGCACGTCGATCTCGCCTCCCGCCACCCTCTGCACGCCGACGATGGAACGAAGGAGCGTCGACTTGCCGCTTCCGCTCGGGCCGAGCAGCCCGGTGACGGCGCCCGCCTCGACCTCGCAGCTCAGTCCGGGCAGGACGACGCGCCCGCCACGCACGACCCGCAGGTCCTTGACGACGATCGCCGCCACCCTATAATTCCTCGCGTGATGAATTCATCGCGCGCTGAATATCGCAGATGAGCGAGCGCTCGTCAAGAGGCAGGCGCCGCGGACCGACGACGACGCGAGCAGCGATCCTCGCCGCCGCCGCCCGCCGCTTCGCCGCGGAGGGCTACGACCGCGCCTCCCTGCGCTCGATCGCGACCGACGCGGGCGTCGACCAGAAGCTGATCGCCCACTACTTCGGCTCGAAGCAACAGCTGTTCGTGGCCGCGATCGGCTTTCCGCTCGATCCCGCCCAGATCCTCCCCACCGTGCTCGACTCCCCGCGGGAAGACCTGCAGGCCCGCCTCGTCGACCTGCTGACGGTCGTGCTCGACGAGCCGGCCGTACGCGAGCGGATGACCGGCGTCGTGCGCGGCGCGGCGAGCAGCCAGGAGATGGCGCGCATGATCCGGGAGTTCCTGGCCCGGGCCGTGTTCGAGCCGCTCGCGGCTGCGATCGGAGGCGACGAGGCGCTCCTGCGCGCGAACCTCGTCGGCTCCCAGGTGGTCGGGCTGCTCATGGCGCGGAACGTCGTCGCGATCGAGCCGCTCGCCTCGATCCCGGCCCGCCGGGTCGCCGAGGCGGTCGCGCCGACGCTCGAGCGCTATCTCGTCGGCCCGGTCTAGACGAAGCGGACCGGGTCGAGGAGCTCGAGCTGCGGCGACTCACGGCCGAGCAGCGCGTCTGCGGCGAGCTCGCCGCAGGCGAAGCCGAGCACGTTGCCGTGGCCCGAGTAGCCGCCGGCAACCCAGATCCTCCCCTCTCGGCCGGGCACCGCTCCGACGAGCGGGAGCATGTCCTGCGTGAGCCCGAAGATGCCGGCCCAGCGGTGCGTGATCTCGACCGGACGGCCGGCGAGCTCGTGCAGGAACGAGCCGAGCGAGGCCTGAATCGCCGGCGTCGTCTCCTCCACGTTGGTCAGCTCGTCGAGGATCGAGACGTCGCGGAAGCCGCCGAGCAGGATCCGCCCGTCCGGAAGCTGCTGCCAGTAGTCGAAGCCCTGGCGCGCGTAGTGCGGCCGGTCGTAGAGGACACGGTCGAGCGGCTCGCTCACGATCACCTGACCGCGTGTCGGCCAGACGAGGTCGGCGAGCTCGGCGACGAGGCCGTGCCCGTAGCCGTCGGTCGCGACGAGGACCCGGTCGGCGTCGAGCGCCTCGACGTCCTCGACGAGGTCATGCTCGCGGAGCTCCGCTCCCGCCTCGGCGGCCCGCGCCGCGAGGCGGCGGACGAACCGGGCGGGCTGGAGAGAGCCGTCGCACGCGTGCGAGATCGCGCCGTGGAAGCGGCCGGCGGCGGCGCCCGGAACGTCGTCGAGCCACTCCGCCTCGAACCCGTCCTCCCGCAGCGCCTCGTACTCGAGGCGGATCCCGTCACGCTCCTCCTCGTCTCCGGCGAGGCGGTAGCTGCCCGGACGGCGCAGCGCGTCGCCGGCGATCCTTTCCATCCGGTCGAGCGCCTCCTCCGTCCAGCGCCAGTACGCTGCCGCGCGCTCGGCTCCGTACGTCTCGCGGGCGACGTCGTAGCGCGCAGCGCCCCCGCGTAGCGCGAAGCCGCCGTTGCGCCCGCTCGCGCCCTCCGCGATGCCCCGCGCCTCGTGAACGCGAACGCGCAACCCGGCCTCGGCGAGCCTGCACGCCGCCGCACAGCCGGTCACTCCCCCACCGACTATCGCGACGTCGACGCCGCCCTCCAGCCGCCTCTGCGGCCGCGGCGGACTCGACTCCTCGAGCCAGTAGGGGATGCCCACGGGCGCGAGGCTACACCGATCGCAGGCTCCGGTAGACGCCTTCGGTGACGGCCACGTGCCCCTCGAGCTCGAGCTCGACGAGAGCGCGGGCGATCTCGTCCACCGCGAGACCCGTTCTACGCACGAGCTCGTCCGCACTCGCGGGCAGGAGCTCGAGCAGCGGCGACGAGCTCTCGCGGGCCGGCTCCGGCTCGATTCCGAACGAGGAGAGAACGTCCGCAGCGGCGGTGAGCGGCGCGGCGCCGAGCTTGAGCAGATTGTTCGTCCCGGCGCTCAGGGTCGAGGTGATCTCCCCGGGGACGGCGAAGACCTCCCTCCCCTCCTCGAGCGAGAGGTCGGCCGTGATGAGGGCTCCGCTGCGCTCGCGCGCCTCGACCACGGCGGTCGCGGCACAGAGCCCGGCGACGATGCGGTTGCGCGCCGGAAAGCGCCAGGGCGCCGGCTCGACGCCGGGCGCGTACTCCGAGACGATCAGGCCGGTCGCGGCGACCCGCCGCGCGAGCTCCGCATGGGCCGCGGGATAGTCGCGGTCGATGCCGCAGCCGAGGACGGCGACGGTCGGCGCGTTCGCCTCGAGCGCCCCGCGATGGGCCTCCGCGTCGATGCCGCGCGCGAGCCCGCTGACCACGACGAGTCCCGCCGCTGCGAGCTCCCGCGCAAGACTGCGCGCGACGGAGGCGCCGTAGCCGGAGCAGGCTCGGGCGCCGACGACGGCGACTGCCGGCCGCGCGAGCAGCTCCGGATCTGCCTCGCCGCGCAGGAAGAGCCCGGCAGGCGGATCGTGAATCGCCCGCAGCAGCGGCGGAAAGCCCGGCGAGGTGCGGGGCAGGAAGCGATAGCCGCCGGCCGCGAGGCGCGCCAGGCACTCGCGCTCGTCGAAGCCGCGCCGAAAGCTGCTCCAGCGTGCGCCGCCCGGCGGGCGGACGAGGTGCGTGCCCGTCTCGGAGGCGAAGACGGCGAGCGCGAGCTCAGACACGCTGGAACTCCTCGGGCGAGCGGTAGGAGAGTGCCTCTGCGACGTGCTCGGCGCACACAGACTCGGAGGCGGCGAGAGCGGCGATCGTCCGCGCGACCCGGCCGACGCGTGCATAGCCGCGGCCGGAGAGATGGAGGCGGTCGGCGGCCCGGCGCAGCAGCTCGTCCGCTTCCCGGTCGCGACGCGGCGGCTGCGCCCCGAGGCGGGCGCGGGCGGCCTCGACGCGGGCACGCACGGCGGCCGAGGGCTCACCGGCCTCCGCGGCGAGCTCCTCCCCCCGCACGCGGGGCATGGCGACGACGAGGTCGAAGCGGTCGAGCAGCGCCCGCGAGAGCTTGTCCCGGTAGCGGGCGAGCCGCTGCGCCGAGCAGGTGCACGGGGCGCCGGGGTCGCCGCGGCCGCCGCAGGGACAGAGGTTCATGGTCGCGACGAGCTGGAAGCGCGCCGGGAAGACGACGCGGCCGGCGGCCCGGGCTATCGAGAGACAGCCGTCCTCGAGCGGCTGGCGGAGCGCTTCGAGCGCCGGCCGCTGGAACTCGGCCAGCTCGTCGAGGAGCAGCACGCCGCAATGGGCGAGGCTGGCCTCGCCGGGGCGCAGGCCGGGACCGCCGCCGACGATCGCGGCGGTCGAGGCACTGTGATGCGGCGCCCGGAACGGCGGCTCCGAGACGAGCGGGTGCTCGCCGTCGACGAGGCCGGCGACGGAGTGGATCCGCGTCACCTCGAGCGCGGCGGAGGCACCGAGCGGCGGGAGGATGCCGGGCAACCGGCGCGCGAGCATCGTCTTCCCGGTGCCGGGCGGCCCGCCGAGAAGGAGGTTGTGTCCGCCGGCGGCTGCGAGCTCGAGCGCGCGCCGCCCGCGCTCCTGGCCCCGGACGTCGGCGAGATCGGGGCCCGAAGCGGCGCCGTTCCCGTTCGGAGGCTGGGGCGGCTCGGGCTCCAGCTCGAGCTCACCGCGGAGGTACGCGACGGCTTCGGCGAGGTGGCGCACCGGGAGGGTCGGCACGCCTGCGAGCGCCGCCTCCCGGGCCGAGTCGGCCGGGCAGAGGAGGCGCTCGACGCCGAGCCGGCGGGCACCCTCGGCGACGGCGAGGACGCCGCCGACGCGACGCAGGCGCCCGTCGAGGGCGAGCTCGCCGACGGCGGCGGAGCGCTCGAGCGCGCTCCGCGGCAGCTGCTGCGAGGCGGCGAGGACGGCGAGCGCGATCGGGAGGTCGAAGCCGGAGCCCTCCTTGCGCAGCCCGGCGGGAGCGAGGTTCACGGTCAGGCGGCCGGTGGGAAAGCTGAGCTCGGCGGCCGCGATCCCGCTGCGGACGCGCTCGCGCGCCTCCTGGCAGGCCCGGTCGGCGAGGCCGACGATCGCGAAGCCGGGGACGCCCTCCCGGATATGGGCCTCGACGTCGACGCGCCGCGGCTCGAGTCCGACGAGCGCGTGCGTGAGGGCGCGTGCGAGCACACTCCGACGCTACGAACGCAGCCGTCACGCCGGTGTGGAGGCTTCGTGCCGGATAGTGGGATAGCCTGGACCCGTGCCAGGTGTGGGGGACATCCTCGGCTACATGCGCACCGTCGCGCGCGGCAGCCCGGTCGACGAGCACCGGTCGGTGCTGGGGATGGTGCTCTCGCAGATGCGGCGGGGCAACGCGGCGGAGGGGTCCCCGCTGACGCTGGACGACGTGATGGCGAGCGAGGAGTACCGCGACCTGATGACGGCGAAGGTCGCGGTCGGCGACCGCGCGCCCGACTTCGACCTCGCACGGATGGACGGCGTGGGCAGCGTGCAGCTCGGCGGGCTCCTCGCCGAGCGACCGGTGGCGCTGATCTTCGGCTCCTACACCTGACCGCCGTTCCGCGCCCAGGTTGGGACGCTCGACGAACTGGCGGCGCGGTACGGCGACCGCGTCTCGTTCCTGGTCGTCTACATCCGCGAGGCGCACCCCGAGGAAGGCTGGATCCTCCCCGAGAACCGCCGCTCGGGCGTCGCCGTGCACGAGCCGACGACCGACGAGGAGCGCCGTGCGGTCGCCTCGTCCTGCGCGGCGAAGCTCGAGCTGAGCATCCCGACCGTCGTCGACGGCGTCGACAACGCGGTCGCGTCCGCATACGGAGGCTGGCCCGACCGCCTCTACCTGATCGGCCGCGACCAGTGCATCGCCTACCAGGGGGGCGAGGGGCCGTTCGGCTTCAAGCCCAAGGAACTCGAGCACGCGATCGAGCGGGAGCTGACACCACTCGCGCGTTGAACGCCGGGCGCAGGCCCTGAACCGTTGCCCCGGCGGGACCGTTCGGGCAGTCGACGGCGTGCGGCTTCCCTCGGGCGCAACCCCGTCGCGGAGCCGGCCGACGTCGGTCGCGATCTCCTCCTGGATTCGACCCCATACGCCTGCCGCGACTGGCGCCGTTGTGGGCGGGTCGGTGAGAATGCCCGTGCCGTGAGTGAGATTCGCTACGCGCGCAACGGGGGTGTCGCCATCGCCTACCAGGTCGTCGGGGACGCTGACACCGACCTCGTCTACGTGCCCGACTGGATGTCGAATCTCGTCTTCGGCTGGCAGTCGGATCACTGGCGGAGCTTCTACGAGCGACTGGCGCGCTCGTTCCGGCTGATCCTGTTCGACAAGCGCGGCACCGGGCTCTCGGATCACGGCCCGCACTTCGCTGCGCTCGAGACGCGGATGGAGGACCTGCGCGCGGTGCTCGACGCCGCCGGGTCGACGGATGCCGTCGTCTTCGGCGCGCACGAGGGCTGCGGCATGGCGGCGCTCTACGCGGCGACCTACCCGGAGCGGACGCGGGCGCTCGTGCTCTTCCATCCCGTGGCACGTGGGCCCGGGACCGACGACCGGGAGACGCAGCAGGGATTGAGCGAGCTCCGCGACCACTGGGGAGAGCAGGAGTGGTGTGACGAGCTGCTCGCGACTGGCTGCCCGACGCTCTACGCGGACGAGGACTACCGCCGTGAGTTCGCGAACGAGCTGCGCGTCGGGGCGAGCCCGGCGGTCGCCCATGCCCTGAACAAGGCGCAGTACGAGACCGATCTACGCGAAGTGCTGCCGGCCGTGCGGGTGCCGACGCTCGTCCTCTACCGGCAGGCGCCGTTCGCCACGGAGCGAGATGCCCTGGACGTCGCGGCGCGGATCCCCGGCGCGCGCGCGATGCGCGTCTCCGGCAGCGACTACTTCAGCCTCTTCCTCTCACTCGAAATCGCCGACGAGATCGAGCGGTTCGTCGCCGGCGAGGAGGCGCCGGCGGTGCCGGAGACCGTCCTGACGACGGTGATGTTCACGGACCTCGTGGGTTCGACCGAGCGCGCGACCACGCTCGGCGACCGGCGCTGGCGCGAGCTGCTGAGCGCGCACCACGCGGTCGTGCGGCGCGAGCTCTCCCGCTTCCGGGGCCAGGAGCGCGACACCGCCGGCGACGGCTTCTTCGCCACGTTCGACGGTCCCGCTCGCGCGATCCGCGCCGGCGAGGCGATCGTGGCCGGCGTGCAGGACCTCGGCCTCGACGTCCGGGTCGGCGTCCACGTCGGCGAATGCGAGCTCCACGACGACAAGCCTGCAGGCATCGCCGTCAACATCGGAGCCCGCGTCGTGGCCGCCGCCGCACCGGGCGAGGTCCTCGTCACGGGCACGGTTCGCGACCTCGTCGCCGGAGCGGGGCTCACCTTCGCGGAGCGCGGCGAGCACACCCTGAAAGGGATACCCGGAGTCTGGAAGCTCTACGCGCCCGGCACAGCTGCCGGCGAGCTCCGCAGCGACCTCTAGCGAGACCAGCCGATCTCGACCGTCTCGCACTCGGCTCGCGTGACCTGGTCGACCGCGTCTGCGAGGACCTTGTCGGTGCCGATACCGCAGGCGACGAAGTCGCGCTCGCCGTCGCGCACGTCGATCGTGTCGTCGCCCGCGCCCGCGTAGACGAGGTCGCTGCCGGCTCCGCCGGTGATGGAGTCGTCGCCGGCGAGGCCGTAGATGCGGTCGTCGCCGCCGAGACCGTCGATGGTGTCATTGCCGGGGGTGCCGTGGAGGATGTCGCCGCCGTTCGTGCCGGCAATGCTGGTCGGTGCCGGCGGTGCGGGCGGCGCGGGCGTCGTGCCCGTGTCGATCGACTCGCACTGAGCGTTGTCGACGCGGTCCTGCGGGTCGGCGACGACGGTGTCGTTGCCGCGTCCGCACGAGACGACGTCGCGCGTGCCGTCGCGGACGTCGATGCGGTCGTTCCCGGCGCCGCCGTAGACCGCGTCCCGGCCGGTGCCGCCGAAGAGGACATCGTCGCCAGCCCCGCCGTAGATGCGATCCCTGCCGGTGCCGCCGTAGACGGCGTCGGCGCCTCCTGGCCGTAGAGGCGGTCACGACCCGCGAGGCCGTAGATCGTGTCGGCGCCGGCATGGCCCTTGATCACGTCCGCGAAGCGGGTGCCGGCCAGGATGTCGTCGGCCGAGGTTCCGATCCTGACCGCTGCAGCTGCCGCGCCGGTGAGCACCAGCCCTGCGGCGACCACAACTGCGAGGAACCGGGTGCGCATGCCGTCACTTCCCTTCCCTCTTCTTCGCGCTTCCGCTGGCCTCGAGTGAAGCGCGTTCCGGTGCCCGCGCCGCGGAGGCGATGCGGAGGTCGTGTGGAGACGCGAGCGGAAGCTCGACGGTGAACGTCGTACCGCGGCCCGGCTCGCTCGCCACGTCGACCCGGCCGCCGTGGGCGCGGGTCAGCTCGTCGACGACGGCAAGGCCGATGCCGCTTCCCGACGTCCCGCCGGTGCCGCTGCCGCGCCAGAAGCGGTCGAAGACGTGCGGCAGCTCGTCCGGAGCGATGCCGCTGCCGCTGTCCGAGACCGACATCCGCGCCGAGCCGTCGACGCGCGCGAGCCGGATCTCGATCCTGCCGCCGGCGGGCGTGAACCTGATCGCGTTCGCGAGGAGGTTCTGCACGATCTGGGCGAGGCGGCGCGCATCGCCCGCGACGACGACGTCTCGCTCGAAGTCGAGCGCGAGCTCGATCTCGGCTACGTGCAGCTGCGGCGCCAGCAGCTCGGCAGCACGCGCCACCACGTTTGCGAGATCGGTCGGCTTCTGCTCGAGCCGGAGCCCCGCGGCCTCTGCGGCGGCGAGCGCCTCGAGGTCCTCGATCAGACGGCCGAGCCGGAGCACCTCCTCGTGCAGCGAGGCGAGCAGCTCGGGCGTGGGCTGCTCGATGCCGTCGACGAGCGCCTCGTGGTGAGCGGTCAAGATCGTCACCGGCGTCCGCAGCTCGTGGGCGACGTCGGCGGTCAGGGTGCGGCGGAGCTCGTCCTCGCGCTCGAGCGTGCCGGCCATCCGGTCGAAGGCGGCGGCGAGCTCGCCCAGCTCCCCGGGCGCCGTGAGGTTCGCGCGCGCCGTCCGCTCCCCGGCACCGAGACGGCCCACAGCCGCAGTCAGGCGCCGCAAGGGCCTCGTGATCCCGAGCGCGACGAGGAACCCGACGACGAGGGCGACCGCGATCGCGATACCGGCTCCGATCGCCGTCGTGCGCGTGAGCGCATCGCGTAGCTGGTGCTCCGCCGGGGGGAGCGTGTTCGCGGGGAAGCGGACAGCGGCCGTCCCGACACGCTGCCCGCCGACGACTATGGGACGGGTCTGCGGTGGACCGAACGTCGAGTGGAGCAGCTGCTGCGACCAGGTGCCGGCGGGTGGGCCCGGGCCGAGACCGCGTCCGGCCTGCAGAACGAGCTGCCCGCGCGCATCCCGCACCTCGAGCAATGCACCGCCGGCGACGGCGACGGCGCGGGCGGGCCGGAGATCGGCGGCGCTCCAGGCCCCCGCCTCGAGGTAGGCGTCGGTGAGCGCGCCGACGGTGTCGCTGATCGTGGCCCGCTGCTGCGAGCGCACGAGGTCGTTGACGTCCGAACGACTCGCCCAGAGCGTCAGCCCCGCGAAGACTGCGATCGCGACCGCCGCGACGCCGACGAACGCGCCGAGGAGGCGCACGGCGATGGTCGGCCCGCCGCGGCGCTCAGGTGTCACGGGAGAGTCCAAGCCGGTAGCCGACGGAGAGGACGGTGAGGACGAGCTCGGGCCGGCGTGAGTCGCGCTCGATCTTGCGGCGCAGGTTCTTGACATGCGAGTCGATCGTCCGCTCGTAGCCCTCGAACTCGTAGCCGCGCACCCGGTTGATCAGCTCGTAGCGCGAGTAGACGCGGCCGGGCACCTGCGCGAGCGACATCAGGATCCCGTACTCGGTCGGGGTCAGTTGCACGGGCTCGTCGTCGACACGCACTTCGCGCCGTGTCTCGTCGAGTAGGAGACGCCCGGCGCCGAACGACAGCGGTCGCGCTCCGCCGTCGTCCGTGCGGGCGCGGCGGAGGATCGACTTCGCTCTCAGGACGAGCTCGCGGGGGCTGAACGGCTTGGTCAGGTAGTCGTCCGCGCCGAGCTCGAGCCCACGGATCCGGTCCTCCTCGGCGGACTTGGCCGTCAACATCAGGATCGGCACCTCCGAGAACGACCTCACCTCGCGCGCAACCTCCTCGCCCGGCACGTCCGGCAGACGCAGGTCGAGGACGAGGAGGTCGGGGACGGACTCCCGGGCGAGCACGATGGCCTCGGCGCCCGACGCAGTGGTCAGGACACCGAGGCCTTCGCGCTCCAGGTAGCCGCGGACGAGGTCGCGGATCTTGCGCTCGTCCTCGACGACGAGGACGGTGGCGGCGCGACCGTTCACGGCCTTCTCCGCATCAGCGGTTCACTCCGCCACACGGGCCGAGCCCGAGGCCCGAGCCGGACCCGGAGCCCGCCCTGGGCCCGTTGCCCTGACCGGAGACCGGGCCGGTCGCCGTGCGGGCCAGCATCGTCTGCACGCGCGACTCGAACTGCGCCTGCAGCCGGTCGGCCTGCGCCCCGGTCACCTTGCCCGCCTTGACAGCCGCGTCGAGGCGAGTCTGGACCGCAGCCACGACGGCCTTGCGGAGACCCGCGACCGTCTTGCCGTTCTTGGCCGCGATCTGCGCGAGCGAGAGCCCGTCGTGCCGGGCAGCCGCGAGTGCCGTTCTGCTGATGCCGATGTAGTCGGCTGCCGCCCGTGCGACGACGGCGCCTGCGTTCAGCCCGTGGTTGAAGCCCTGCGCCTGCGCGGCCTGGACGTGCTGGCCGAGCCGAGGGGCAGAGGCGGGCGGGCCGGCGGCGATCGCCGCTCCGGCGAGCACGAGCGCACCGGTCACGGCGCCGAGCGTCACGAGCGTGCGCTTCTTCATGGTCCTCATCTCGAATCTCCCTTCGTTTGCTGACCCGTCCATCGAAGCGGGAGACGACGCAGCTCCCATGGAGGCGTCATGGAGACGAGGTGGAGATGACCACACTCCTCTGATAGCGGCGCGCGAGCGCCGGGCGCGTCAGGGTCGTCCCTCTCCGCGCAGGGCAGAAGTACGGATGGTCGCTCTAGGCCGCGCGGGCGACGAGGACGTCCTCGAAGTACTCCCCCGCCCGGCGTCCGGTGCGCCGGTTGACATGGCGGCGGAGGCGCGCCTCGAGCGCGAGGCCCGCCCGCACGAGGATCTCCGGGTACAGGTCGCGGCGGTCGTTGACGACGACGAGCACGGGCGCGTCCGGCCGTAGCGCCGCCGCCGCCCGCTCGAGCGCGGACGCGACGCCGTCCCGGTACGCCGCGAGCGCCGCGAGCGACGTGCCGGACGCCGCCGCGCCGATCTCCCGCTCCCGCCGGTCGTCGAGACCGAGCAGCTCGTACGCGTAGCGATGCTGCTCGTGGTAGTCGATCAGCCCGGGATACGGCGGGGACGTGAGGACGCCGTCGTAGCCCTCCCCCAGCTCGACCTCGCGTGTGTCGCCGTGCACGATCCGGGCTTCGCGCTCGACGTCGCGGACGCGGGCGAACTCCTCGATCCGGGCGAGCGTGTCGAGCGTGTAGCGGCGCAGGAAGCCCGCCGCCGACTCGACCGGGCGGCAGGAGCGGCGGTGCTTGTGGCACCAGTACGCCCCCACCTGGGGCTCCCGCGGCGCCTCGAGGTCGAAGTGCGCCGCCCGCCGCGCCGAGCGCGCGGCCCGCGAGAGGATCACGCGCAGGACGTCCTCGTGCCGGTACTCGGGGATCAGGTCGCGGAAGGCGAGCAGCTCCGCCGTCGCCTGCGGCGCGTACCACTCGCGCAGGTAGCGCCGGCGCGGCCGCCTGGCCCGCAGCGTGGGAAGCGACTCCGTTCGCGCCCGGACGTCGCGCAGCTCTTCGCCCAGCTCGCCGAGGTCGTACTGCGCCGTCTTGACCCGCATGAGCAGGCAGTTGAAGGCAGCCACGTCCACTCCGGTCGCGTCGAGGCCGGACTCGAGCGCCTGCACGAGCGTCGTGCCGGAGCCGGCGAACGGGTCGAGCACCCGGCCGCCGGGAGCGAGATACCGGTCGAGCAGCGCCTCCACGAGCTGCGGGATGAACTTGCCGTGGTACGGGTGGAGCCGGTGGACGTGCTTCGTCCGCTCCCGCTCGGGCAGCGCCTCCTCCGACCACGAGAGCTCGAGGTCCAGGGTCGCGTACAGCTCGTCCTGCGTGACGGCCACTGCCGCCTGACTTCGACGCGGGAACTAGAACGCCTGCGGCACCCGCTCGAGGCGGCCGTCGCGCACCGCGACGACGTCGAAGCCGACCGCCAGCCGCGCGAGCTCCGGCCGCGCCGCGAGCCACGCCTCGGCCGCCCGCCGCAGCCGCCGCTGCTTCTCTGCGGTCACCATCTCGAGCGGGTCGCCGTAGCGAGAGCTCCGCTTCTCCTTCACCTCGACGAAGCGGAGCGTCGAGCCGCGGCGCACGATCAGGTCGAGCTCGTTGCCGGCCGCCCACGCGTTCGTGGCCAGGATCCGCCACCCGCGCAGCCGGTACCAGCGCAGCGCGCGGCGTTCGGCCGCCTCCCCCGCCCCGCGCCTAGGCAGGGGCTGTGCCCTCGTAGCAGAGGGCCTGGAAGCTGAGCCGGTGCACCGCCGACGGCCCGCGCTCCCGTACGACGGCCGAGTGGCCCGGCGTGATGTAGCCGACATGCCGGGAGAAGCCGTACGCAGGAAAGAGAGCGTCGAGGCGGCGCATCAGGCGGTCGCGCGTCACCTTGGCCACGATCGACGCCGCCGCGATCGCGGCGCTCTTCGCGTCCCCGTCGACCACCGCCCTGTGCTCGGGCGCATCCGGCCCGAGCCGGAAGCCGTCCACGAGGCACGCCTCCGCCGGCGGCGTCAGGGCCTCGAGCATCGCCCGCAGCCCCGCGAGGTTCGAGCGGTGCAGGCCGTTCCGGTCGATCTCCCCCGGTGGGATGATCCGCACCGCGACGCGCTCGGCGCAGCCGATGACCGCCCGATACAGCTCCTCGCGCTGCTCCGGCGAGCACTGCTTCGAGTCGTTGAGGAAGCCGAGCGGCCGGACGCGATGGTCGCGGAGGAAGCCGTAGTCGAGGAGCACGCCGGCTACGACGAGCGGCCCCGCGAGCGAGCCGCGTCCCGCCTCGTCCGCGCCTGCGACGAAGCGGGCGCCGAGGCGGCGGTCGAAGCGCAGCAGCTTCTGGCCCGTCCGCTTGTGCACGCGCCGACGATAGCGCGGAGGTCCGCCGGCGTCGCCGTATGCGACGAAGTCGCCGGGAAGTCGTTACGCGGCGGGCTCGGGCTCGGGCTCGGCCTCGGGCTCCTCGGCCTCCGCCTCGGCGGCCGGCTCCAGCTCCTCGTCGACCTCGGTCTCTGCCTCTGCCCCGGTCTCTTCGGCCTCGACCGCGGCCTCCTCGGCTGCGACGGGCTCCTCGAGCTCGCCCTCCTCGGCCGGGACCGGCACCTCATCGGCCTCGGCGAGCGCCGGCTCGACCGCCACGGGCAGCTCCGACCCCGCCCCGTAGCGCCGCTCGCGCACACGCGCCTTCTTCCCGACGCGGCCGCGCAGGTAGTAGAGCTTCGCGCGGCTGACGTCGCCGATCGCGACGACCTCGATCTTCTCGATCTTCGGCGAGTGGAGCGGGAACGTCCGCTCGACGCCGACGCCGAACGACTGCTTGCGGACGGTGAACGTCTCGCGCGCACCCGAGCCCTGCCGCTTGAGCACGATTCCCTCGAAGACCTGCACGCGCCGCCGCGCGCCCTCGATGACCTGAAAGTGCACGCGCACGGTGTCGCCCGCCTTGAAGCGTGGGACAGTGCGCAGCTGAGCGCGCTCGAGGTCCTGGATGACGTTGCTCATGATGAGAGAGCCTGACGGCCGACGGCCAATGTAGCAGCGGACGAAGCTGCGCTTCGCCCTGGTTCGGATGGGGGCCTGCCTGGTGCAGCGGGGGGGTCTAGCGGCGGGCACGCCGCCACAGGCGGCCTGCACCGACGCGACACGAGCACGGCCCGAACCTTGCGTCAGCCCAAGCAGGCCCTGACAGCACGAGGGCCGGGAGACCACGCTCTCCCGGCCCGAGTTCCTTTGTCTCCGCGCGAAGAGCGCAGCTCTTCGCGCGGGCTATTTGAAGCCGAAGCGGTCGGGCGGCCAGTAGACGAAGAAGACCGTGCCGATCAGGTCGTGACGCGGCACGGAGCCCCACGTGCGCGAGTCGCACGACGCCGCCCGGTTGTCACCCATCATGAAGTACTGCCCCGGCGGGACGTGCCACGTCTGGCCGAAGTGCATCGTGTCCGCGAGCCGTCGCTGTGTCTCGAGGTACGGCTCTCTCAGCTTGATCCACTTCGCGACGCCGGGCTTGCGGATCCAGATGTAGCCGAAGTCGTCCTCGCGCACCGTCTCGCCCGGAAGCCCGATCAGCCGCTTGACGAACGTCCCGCCCTCCCCGCACTTGAGCGCCGCCTCGGAGGGCGTGTGGAAGACGACGATGCTGCCGCGGGCCGGGCCTCCGAAGTCGAGGCAGATGCGGCAGGCGAGGACGCGGTCGCTCGAGTCGCCGAGGCAGCCGGGGCCCGGCTTCGCACAGTTCAGAGCCGGCTCCATCGACGAGGACGGGATCCGGTAGGGGTTGACGACCCACGCCTTGAGCGCGAGCACGATGAGGATCGCGCCGACGATCGTCAGGATCCAGTCGAGCGTGACGCGAGCGCCCTGCGGCAGTCCCGGAAACAGGCGGGCGAGCGGGCCGCGAGCCCGGCGCTCCGGTGCCGGCGGCAGCTGCGGCCGGGGCTCGAACCACGGGAGTGGCTCGTGATAGCCCGGCTCGTCGCGCAGGGGCCACTCGACGCCTTCGTGCTCGCCGGCGATGGGCTCCTCCCGGTCTCCGGGCCGGGCCGGGATGCTCCTCGCCGGGCTCGTCCTCGCCCCGGGCCGGGCGCTTGTCGCCGGGGCTCGTCCTCGTCCCAGCCCCAGCTCATCTCACGTGCTCCCGCCGCCATGCGTCGACCCGCGCGTGGTCGCCCGAGAGGAGCACCTCAGGCACGTTCCAGCCGCGAAAGTCCGCAGGCCGCGTGTAGTGCGGGTACTCGAGACCCCCGCCCAGCTCCTCCGAGAAGCTCTCGACCTCGCCCGACCCTTCGGCGAGCGCCCCCGGCAGGCGGCGCGCGACCGCGTCCACGACGACCATGGCCGGCAGGTCGCCGTTCGAGAGGATGTACGGCCCGACCGAGACGGCGTCCGTGGCGAGGTGCTCGACGATCCGGTCGTCGAAGCCCTCGAACCGCGCCGAGAGGAGCGTCAGGAAGGGCTGCGCCGCGAGCTCCTCGACGACCGCCTGCGTGAGCGGCCTCCCCTGCGGCGTGAGCGCGATCACGGGCCCGGCGCCGGGCCGCCGTAGGCGGCGTCGAGCGCGGCGGCGACGACGTCCACGCGCAGCAGCATGCCCACCCCGCCGCCGTACGGCGCGTCGTCGACCTGTCCGGCGCGGAGAGGCGTCGTGTCCCGGTAGTTGAAGAGCCGCAGCTCGAGCTCGCCGCCGAGCACGGTCGCGACCGGCCTCTGTTCGGTCAGCCACGCATAGGCGTGAGGCACGAGAGTGAAGACGTCGATGCGCACGGGCTCGGCTACTCGGGGTCTGCGAACCCCGCGGCGACGACGATCCGTCCTCCGGCGAGATCCACCTTCCGGACGCATGCCTCGACGAGGGGCAGCGACGCGCCGGAGTCGAGCTCGAGCACGTCGTTTGCAGGGTACTCGAGAACCTCCCGCACCCGCCCGAGAAGCCGCCCGTTCTCGTCCTCGACGGCGAGCCCCACGAGCTCGAGGACGTAGAACTCGTCCTCGCCCCCGAGCGGCGGCAGCGTCTCGCGCGGGACGGCGAGCTCCGCCCCACGCTCGGCGGGGACGTCGAGGCGGATTACGGGCCGGCCGCCGGAGCCGTGCCGTGACGTGACGACCGTGGCGGGCTGCCCGTCGAGGTAGAGCGTCGCCCCGGAGGCGAACACCTTCCTCCGGTCGCTGGCCTCCTCGACGAAGAAGCCGCCGTCGAGCCCGTGCGGCCGACCGACCCGGCCGACCTGCACGAGATCAGGAGCCGAGGCCAATCGACTCGAAGTGCGCGACAGCCTCCTCGCGCGACGCCTTCAGCTCGGCGCCTTCGTACGGGGTGCGGCGAGGGGCGAGGTCGAGGAGCCAGTACGCACCCGGCTCGTCCTCGTACGGCAGGCCGACGCTGCCGGCGTTGATCACGCGGACACCCGCAACCGTGCGCTCGTACTGCGTGTGCGTGTGCCCGCAGACGACGACCGGCACGTCGAGATCCTCGAACAGGAAGGCGATCCGCTCCTCGGGTGTCCGCTCGGTGAAGATGTCGACGTCGTTCCGCGGCGAGGCGTGGCAGTAGAGGACGCCGCCGATGCGCTGCGTCGCCGGTAGCCCGTGCAGGAAGGCGATCTGCTCCTCGCCGAGCTTGCCGCGAGCCTCCTCGATCACCTCCCCCGGGGCGAGTCCCTCCTCGCCGGACGTCAGCTCGCGGTCGGAGTTGCCGCGCACCCAGCGCACGCGGTCGCCGAGCGCCCGCAACCGCTCGAGCGTCTCTGCCGGACGGTCGCCGACGGCGCTCACGTCACCGCCGACGACGATCGTCGCGTCGTCCGGCACCTCCTCGAGCACGGCCTCGAGCGCAGCAAGGTTGCCGTGGATGTCGTACAGGGCCGCGACCGGCGCCATCAGTCGACGATCTCGAGCTGGAGGCGCCGGCCCTCCGCCACGCCGCCCGCGCGAACGACCGTGCGGAGGGCGCGCGCGAGGCGCCCCTGCCGGCCGATCACCTTGCCGACGTCGTCCTCGGCGACGTGGAGCAGCAGCACGAGCGTGCCGTCCTCGTCCTCGACCCGCTCGACCCGCACGGCGTCCGGCTCGTCGACGAGCCTGCGCGCGAGCTCGGCGACGAGCTCGTCCATCAGCGGTCTTCCCGGGGGATCGCCACTCCTAGCCGATGCCGCGGATCTTGAGGAGCTTGGCGACCGACTCCGTCGGCTGCGCGCCCTGCTCGAGCCAGCCGCGCACCTTCGCCTCGTCGAGCTCGATCAGGGACGGCTCGGACTGCGGGTTGTAGCGCCCGACGATCTCGATGAACTTGCCGTCGCGCGGTGAGCGCGAGTCGGCTGCGACGACGCGGTAGATCGGGTTCTTCTTCGAGCCGACCCGCGTCAGCCTGAGCTTCACTGCCATCTGGTCACTCCCTATCTTCTCGCTTTCTTCTTCTTGCGTCTGGACTTCGACTTGCGCGTCGCGCTCGGGCGCGGCGGCCCCTGCGCCGCGAGCCCGTTGCCGGGCGGCCCCGCGCCGGGGATCTGCGGCATCTTGCCCGATCCGGCCATCTTCATCATCTTCGCCATCTGCTTGCGCGCCTCGAGCAGCTGGTTGACCTGCTCCACGGTCGTGCCCGAGCCGGCCGCGATCCGCTTCCGCCGCGAGCCGTCGATCACGTGCGGGACGCGCCGCTCGTGCGGCGTCATCGAGAGGATGATCGCCTCGACATGGTTGAGCTGGCGGTCGTCGACCTGGTCGAGCCCGTCGAGCTGGTTGCCGAGCCCCGGGATCAGCTTGAGCACGCCCTGGAGCGGCCCCATCCGGCGCAGCATCTTGTAGCTGGAGAGGAAGTCGTCGAAGCTGAACTCGCCCTTCATCATCCGCCGCTCGAGCTCTTCCTTCTCGTCGTCGGCGATCGCCGCCTCGGCGCGCTCGATCAGCGTCAGGACGTCGCCCATGCCGAGGATCCGCGACGCCATCCGGTCGGGGTGGAACCAGTCGAGCGCGTCGAGCTTCTCCCCGAGGGAGGCGAGCTTGATCGGCCGTCCGGTCACTGCGCGGGCGGAGAGGGCAGCGCCGCCGCGCGCGTCGCCGTCGAGCTTCGTCAGGACGATGCCGTCGAAGTCGATCCGCTCCTGGAACGCCTTCGCGACGCTCACGGCCTCCTGACCGGTCATCGCGTCGAGCACGAGGAGGACGTTCGTCGGCTTCGCCTCGCGCCTGACGGCCGCGAGCTCCTCCATGAGCGCCTCGTCGACGTGGAGGCGGCCGGCCGTGTCGAGGATCGCGACGTCGCGCCCGTCGGCTCTGGCCCGCTCGATCCCGTCGTGCACGGCCCTCACCGGGTCGCTGCGCTCGTCGGCGTAGACCGGCACGTCGATCTCGGCGCCGAGCTGCACGAGCTGGTCGACGGCGGCGGGACGCTGCAGGTCGGCGGCGACGAGCGCGGGCCGCCGTCCCTCCTTGCTCAGGAGGAGCGCGAGCTTCGCCGCCGCGGTCGTCTTCCCCGAGCCCTGGAGGCCGGCGAGGAGGATCGTCGTCGGCGGCCGCGACGAGTACGCGAGACGCGAGTCGGACGAGCCGAGGAGCTCGGTCAGCTCCTCGTGCACGATCTTCACGACCTGCTGGCCGGGCGTGAGGCTCTTGCCCACGTCCTCGCCGAGCGCCCGTTCGCGCACCGTGGCGACGAAGTCCTTGACGACGCCGAACTCGACGTCGGCCTCGAGCAGGGCGAGCCGCACCTCGCGCATCGCGCGCGAGATGGCCTCCTCGTCGAGGACCCCGCGCCCGCGGAGGTCGCCGAGTGCGTGCTGGAGCTTGTCGGACAGCGCGTCGAACATCCCGGCCAGGGTACCGGGGGCGAGACGGAGACTCTGCGGATGTCAGACTTCCGGGGTGGTGTCGTCACCCGCCGCACGGAAGACGGTCAGTGTCCTCTTCTGCGACCTGACCGGCTCGACCGCGCTCGGCGAGCGGCTCGACCCGGAGCCGCTGCGCGAGCTGCTCAGCGTCTGGTACGAGGCGATGCGGGCGGCGGTGGAACGCCACGGCGGCACGGTCGAGAAGTTCGTCGGCGACGCCGTCATGGCCGTGTTCGGCCTGCCGAGCGCACACGAGGACGACGCGCTGCGGGCCGTCCGCGCGGGCCTCGAGATGCAGGCGGCAATCGGGCGGATCGACAGTTCCTTGCCTGAAGACCTACCCGAGCTGCAGGTTCGCATCGGGATCAACACGGGCGAGGTCGTGACCGGAGGCGAGGCGGAGACGCTCGTCACCGGGGACGCCGTGAACACGGCGAAGCGGCTCGAGGAGGCGGCCGGCGCGGGCGAGATCCTGATCGGCGCGGTCACCGAGCGACTCGTGCGCCACGCGATGCGGCTCGAGCCGGAGACTCCCGTCGAGGCGAAGGGAAAGAGCGAGCCCGTCGAGGCCTGGCGCGTGCTCGAAGCGGTCGCGGGCGCGGAGGCCTTTGCCCGCCGCTGGGACACGCCGCTCGTCGGCAGGCAGCGCGAGCTGGACATCCTCCGCCGCGAGCTGGCGACGAGCGCGGACGACCGCGGCTGCCGGCTCGTGACGGTGGTCGGTGCGGCCGGCGTCGGCAAGACGCGGCTCGTGTCCGAGCTCGTCGCCGAGGTCGGGCCAAGCGCGACCGTCGTCGCCGGTCGCTGCCTTCCCTACGGCGACGGGATCACCTTCTGGCCGCTGACAGAGCTCATCCGGTCCCTCGGAGGCGAGCAGGCTGTGGCGGAAGCGGTGGGGGACGAGCCCGACGCCGCGCTCGTCGTCGAGCGCCTCGGCGTGCTCGGCGACGGCGGGGCGGCCCTCTCGGAGGAGCTCTTCTGGGCAGTGCGGCGGCTCTTCGAGTCCCTCTCCCGGTCGCGCCCGCTCCTCGTCGTGCTCGAGGACGTCCACTGGGCGGAGCCGATGCTGCTCGATCTCGTCGAGCACGTGAGCCGCTGGAGCAGAGACGCGCCGATCCTCCTTCTCTGCGTCGCGCGCGAAGAGCTGCTCGAGGAGCGGCCGCAGTGGGAGGGTGCGCTCGTCCGGCTCGAGCCGCTGTCCTCCGGCGAGGCGACACAGCTCCTCGACGCCCTCGACAGCGGCGGCATGCTGCCGCCGGAGCTCCGCGCGCGCGTCGCGGATGCGGCGCACGGGAATCCGCTCTACGCGGAGCAGTTCGTCGCCATGCTGCAGGAGGACGGCGCCGACGCCGAGTCGGTTGCGGTGCCGCCGAGTATCCGGGCTCTCCTCGCCGCCCGGCTGGACCGCCTCGACCCGTTCGAGCGGGAACTGCTCGAGCGTGCCTCCGTCGTCGGCAGGGAGTTCTGGCCGGGCGCGGTGGCGGCGCTCGGCGACGCCCGGGACGAGGCACTCGGCGCCACGCTGCTCGGGTTGGTGCGGCGCGAGCTCGTCGAGCCCTCGGCGTCGAGCGTCCCCGGCGAGGACGGCTTCCGCTTCCGCCACGCCCTCATCCGGGACGCGACCTACGCAGGCGTCCCCAAGCGAGCACGCGCCGACCTCCACGAGCGCTTCGCCGGCTGGGTGGAGCTCCACGACGGCCGGGACGAGCTCGTCGGCTACCACCTCGAGCAGGTCTATCGCTACCGGGACGAGCTCGGGACGGTCGACGACCATGCGCGCTCGCTCGGCGAGCGGGCAGGCGAGCTGCTCACGGCCGCCGGGCGCCGGGCGCTCGCGCACGACGACGTGCCGGCCGCCGTCAACCTCCTCGAGCGCGGCGTTGCGCTGCTGCCCCGGGCGAACGTCTCACGGGGCTACGACCTCCTCGAGCTCGCGATCGCCCTGATGAGGTCGGGAGCCTTTCCTGCCGCGGAGGGCTCCCTCGAGGAGGCCCTCGCCCTCGCCCGTGCCGCCGGCGACCGGCGGCTCGAGCTGCGCACCCTGGTCGAGCGGGAGTTCTTCCGGATCTTCACGAACGCGGGAACGTCGGCCGAGGAGATGACGCGCGTCGCGGAGACGGCGATTCCGGCGCTCCAGGCGCTCGGTGACGACGCAGGACTGGCGAAGGCGTGGCACCTCCTGAGCGAGCCGCCCGTCCTCGCCTGCCGCTGGGGAGACCGCGCGGCCGCGCTCGAGAGCGCGCTCGAGCACGCCCGGCGTGCGGAGGATGCCCGTGAGGCCGCGTTCGTGGCGGCATCGCTGATGCAGGCGGTCCACCTGGGGCCGACTCCGGTCGATGCCGCGATCGAGCGGGCGCATCTCTTCCTGGGCGAGATGCAGGGCGACCGCCTGCTCACCGCCTCCATCCTCAGCTCGCTCGCCGTGCTGCACGCGATGCGCGGACAGTTCTCCGACGCGCGCGAGGTGTGGACCGAGGCGCGAACGCTCTGGGACGAGCTGGGCATGGTGCACCGCCGCGCGGTCCGGTCGATCGACGCCTCGACGATCGAGTTGCTCGCCGGCGACGCCGAGGCCGCCGAGCGCGAGCTCCGCACCGGGTACCGCATGCTCGAGGAGATCGGCGAGACGAACGTCCGGCCGACCGTAGCCGCCTATCTCGCGGCAGCGCTCGCCGAGGCGGGCCGTGCCGCCGACGCGGACGAGCTCGCGCGCTTCGCCGAGTCGCACGCCTGGGAGGACGACATCGTCACCCAGGTGATGTGGAGGGTCGCGCGCGCCCAGCTCCAGGCGTCGGCGGGCGTGACCGCAGAAGCCGAGCGGCTGGCCCGCGAGGCGGTCGAGCTGGCGGCGCCGACGGACTTCCTCGATCTCCAGGCGACGGCGCTACTCGCGCTCGCGCGGGTCCTTCGGAAGGCGGGGTCGCCGGAGGCGGCGACCGTCGCCGCCGAGGCCCAGACGGTCTACGAGCGCAAGGGGAACATCGTCGGGGCAAGGCAGGCGGCGCTGCTCGCCGGATGAGGCAGGAGCACCTTGCGTAGGAGTAGGGTCCGGCGCTAGAGGAGGTAGAAATGAGCGACCGCAAGGAACTCGGAACCGGCACCCACGAGCGTGACCTCCACGCCGCGGTGCAAGCCGCGTGGGACGACGCGAAGAAGAACAACCCCGGCCTGCAACGTGACGTGTACGAGTGCAAGATCTCGATCGACGCCAGCAACCCGATCCACAGCTACATCGTCACGATCGTCCGCTAGTAGCCACGATCGAGCACCTCAGCGGCCGACGAGCGCGCGGGCGTAGTCGCGCGCGTCGAACGGCTGCAGGTCGTCGAGCCCCTCCCCCACCCCGACGAGCTTGACGGGCAGGCCGAGCTCGTACGCGATCGGAATCGCGACTCCCCCCTTCGCGGAGCCGTCGAGCTTCGTGAGCACGACGCCGGTCACGCCGACCGCCTCGCCGAACAGCCGCGCCTGCTGCAGGCCGTTCTGGCCTGTCGTCGCGTCGACGACGAGGAGCGTCTCGTGAGGGGCGCCCTCCAGCCGTCCCGCAAGGACGCGGCGCACCTTCACCAGCTCTTCCATGAGGTTCGTCTGGGTGTGTAGGCGGCCCGCGGTGTCGACGACGACGGCATCGCGGCCGCGCGCCTCTGCGGCCTGCACCGCGTCGTAGGCCACGGCGGCGGGGTCCCCGCCGCGCTCGGAGCCGACGAAGTCCGCGCCCGCCCGCTCGGCCCAGATCTCGAGCTGCTCCTCGGCGGCCGCCCGGTACGTGTCGGCGGCCGCGACGACGACCGAGTGGCCGTGTTCCGTGAGGCGCGCCGCGAGCTTGCCGATCGTCGTCGTCTTGCCCGTTCCGTTGACCCCGACGACGAGAATCACCGCCGGCCGGTGCCCGATGTCGAGCAGCGGCGGCTCCCCGAACAGCTCCGCCACCTCCTCCGCGAGCGCCGACTCGAGATTGCCGAGCTCGCCGCGCGCCTCGAGACGCCGCACGAGCTCGGCCGTGGCGCGCACGCCGACGTCGCCGGCGATGAGCGCCTCCTCGAGCCGCTCCCAGTCCTCCGCGTTGCCGGGATCGAACGCTGCCGCCGCGAGCTCTCCCGTGAGCGCGCGCCGCGACTTCGAGAGCGACTCGCGGAGGCGGGAGAAGAACCGCCCGCCCTGCTCCTCCGGCACGCCCGCCGCATCCGCCTCACCCAGCAGCTCCGCCCAGCTCCGCACCGGCGGAGCCTACCGGGCGAAGAGCTGCGCTCTTCGCCCGGGGGCAAAGGAACTCCGCGCGCCCGAGAGCGTGGTCTCGGGCGCGCTCCGTGCTGTTTCTGCTTTGGATGCAATGGATGGTTTGCCTACGGGGTGCGGCTGGGGTTGAAGCGCCCTCGAACCCACACAAACGCAGGGCGGTGGCGTAACCACGGGTTACGACACCGCCGAACCTGTCGCGTGGGGGCACGCCGCCGCAGGCGGCCTGCCCCCACGCGACACAGGCGCGGCGCTCGAACCTCCCGCGCCCAGGCAGGCCTTGACTGCACGAGGGCCGGGGAGACCGCGCTCTCCCCGGCCCTCGTTCCCTGCCCTCCAGCGAGCGGGTGCGCAGCACCCGCGAGCTACTGAAGCTGCCAGTCCTCTTCGCGGATCAGCGGCACGGCGCTGCCGTCCGCGAGCACCGCGTCCACCTCGAGCTCGGGCCCCCCGACCATGAAGTCGACGTGGATGTTCGCGGCGTTCATCGCCTCGTCCGGCTCGCCGTCGAACGCGTCGGCGAGGCCCATGCCGTAGGCGATGTGGCAGGTGGCGTTCTCGTCGTAGAGCGTGTCGTAGAAGAGGATGCCCGACCGGCCGACACGCGACTCCTTGGTCACGAGGGCGAGCTCGCCGAGCCGGTCGGCGTTCTCGACCGTTGCGAGCTGGCTGCGGACGAGCTCCGCGCCCGTCTCCGCGTCGACGTGGACGATGCGTCCGTCCTCGAACGTGAGCTCGAGCCCGCGCACGAGCTGCCCGGCGAGCGAGAGCGGGAGGCTCGAGCGGATGGTGCCCTCGGCGCGCTGCGGGTCCGGCGTCGTGAAGATCTCCTCCGTCGGCATGTTCGCGACGTACTCGATCCCGCCGGCGGTGCGGAAGCGGGCGCTGCCCCAGTGCGCGCTCGGCAGGAGCCCGACGGTGAGGTCGGTGCCCGGGCCGCGATAGTGGATCGCGTCCGGCCGCAGCTCGCCGAGCGCGGCGGCGCGCGCCTCGAGCCGGTCGAGATGCTCCCGCCACGCGGCGATCGGATCCGGCTCGTCGAGCCGCATGCAGAACGCAACGGCCTCCCATAGCCGCTCGACGTCCGGTTCGCCGAACACCTGCTTCGCCCAGCCCTCGTTCGGGGCGCCGATCCCACACCAGTTGACCGAGTGCTCGCGATGGTGGCGCCGGCTTATCTCCGCGAGCTCGAGCGGGATCGCACGACCGACGCGCTCGCCGTCGAGGTCCGCGAGCAGCTCGGGCTCGGGATTCCCCATCGTCGCGAGCACGGCGTTGCCGGGCTCCGACTCCGCCAGCACCTTCTGCCACGTGGGCGAGTACGTGAGCGCGGAGTCGGGGCCGAGCTCGATCCTCGCGCGGCGCACGTGGTTGTCGTGGTAGAGGAGGCTGACGTACGAGGCACCGGCGCGGTACGCCTGCCGCACGAGAGCCCGCCCGAGCTCCGCGTGCTCGACGAACGGGTGCACGAACACCTCCTGGCCGGGCTGCACGTTCGCGCCGACCTTGACCGCCAGCTCTGCGTAGCGCTCGAGACGCTCGTCCACGGCGGCCACTAGAGCTGCCACTCCTCGTCGCGGATCAGCGGCACCGCCGAGCCGTCCGCGAGCACCACGTCCACCTCGAGCTCCGGGCCGCCGATCATGAAGTCGACGTGCATGTTCGCGATGTTCACGCCCTCGCCCGGCTCTCCCTCTGCGAGGAACGGGAAGCCCGCGCCGTACGCGATGTGGCAGGTCGCGTTCTCGTCGAAGAGCGTGTCGTAGAAGAGGATCCCCGACCGGCCGACCCGCGATTCCTTGGTCACGAGAGCGACCTCGCCGAGCCGGTCGGCGTCCTCGATCGTCTCGACGTGCGCCCGGACGAGCTCCGCCCCCGTTTCCGCTTCCACGTGCACGATCCGCCCCTCCTCGAGGGTCAGCTCGAGCCCACGGATGATCTGGCCGCCGAGCGCGAGCGGCATCGTCGAGCGGACCGTCCCCTCGGCGCGCCGTGCGTCCGGCGAGGTGAAGACCTCCTCCGTCGGCATGTTCGCCACGTAGCGAATCCCGCCCGCGGTGTCGGCCGCACCCGACATCCAGCGCAGGTTCGGAAGCAGGCCGACCGTGAGATCTGTCCCGGGCCCGCGGTAGCGGAGTGCGTCCGGGCGGAGCTCGTTGAGCGCCCTGCCGCGCTCCTCGAGACGAGCGACGTGGTCGCGCCAGGCGGCGACGGGATCCGGCTCGTCGAGCCGCAGGCAGAAGGCGACCTTCTCCCACAGCCGCTCGACGTCGGGCTCGCCGAACACCTGCCGCGCCCAGCCTTCGTTCGGAGCGCCGACGCCGCACCAGTTGACGGTGTTCTCCCTCATCTGGCGCATGCGGATCTGCACGACCTCGAGCGGCAGGGCACGCCCGACCCGCTCGCCGTCGAGATCGGCGAGCAGCTCGGGCTCGGGGTCGCCCGTCGTCCCGATCATCGCGTTGCCGTCCATCGACTCGACGAGGGTCTTCACCCAGTCGGGCGAATACGTCAGCGCCTCGTCCGGGCCGAGCTCGATCGTCGCCCGCCGGCCATGGCCGTCCTGGTAGAGAACGTGGACGTACGAGGCTTCGGCGCGGTACGCCTGCCGCGCGAGCGCACGGGCGAGGTCGCGGTGCTCGACGTCCGCGAACACGAACAGCTCCTGGCCCGGCTGGACGTTCGCGCCCACCCGGACGACGAGCTCGGCGTAGCGCTCGAGGCGTTCGTCCATCACCGCGGATCCTATGCACCGTCGCCGCATAGGATCCGGGGCATGCGCGAGCTGCGCCCCGGAGTGTGGCACTGGCAGGCGCCGCATCCCGACTGGGACGAGGAGGCGTGGTGGCCGGAACTCGTCTCCTCGTACGCGATCGAAGTCGGCGACGACCTCCTGTTGTTCGACCCTCTCTCCGTTCCCGGCGAGCTGGGCGAACGCGCGACCGCCGTCGTCCTGACCGCGCCGTACCACGAGCGCGACGCCCGTCGGCTCGGCCTCCCGGTGCACACGCCGCCCGCGGACACCTGGCAGGACTGGGTCGAGAAGTTCGGCGTCGACCCCGAGCGCGTGCGCGGCATGGAGAGCGAAGACCTCGCCTGGTTGCGCGCCGGCGAGCTCGAAGGACACTTCCACGGTCCCGGTTCTTGGCCGTTCGGCATCGAGGCGTACGCGGGCCGCGAGCACAACGACCTCGTCCTCTGGCTGCCGTCGGTCAACGCGATCGTCAGCGGCGACTCGCTGTCCGACTTCGGCGACGGGCTGGACATCCAGCTCGGCGGCCGCAAGCACGTGACACGCGACGACGTCGTCCGGGGGCTCCGCCCGCTGCTCGAGCTGCCGGTCGAGCTCGTTCTCCCCGCGCACGGCGAGCCGACGGACAGGGCCGCGCTCGAACGCGCGCTCGCTCTCGACTAATCCAGCCAGCCGTCGTACGGGACCGACCGCCGCGCCCGCGGGCCGCCGGCGTACGCCTCTACGGGGTCGTCCGTCTCGCGGTCGACGGAGACGCCGTGGCGGCGGGCGAGCTCGGAGACGGGATAGACGACCCCGCGCGAGACGCCCTTCCCGTTGCCGCGCGTGCCGACGGAGAGCACGGTTGCAGGGGCCTCGCCGCTACCGATGATCATGTGCGGGAAGCCCGGCGGGCAGTGGAAGAAGTCCCAGCGGACGAGCCGATGCTCCTGCTCGTCGACGATGAGCACGCACTCGCCGTCGAGCACGAGGAAGTCCTCCTCGTGGCCCGGCTCGGCGTGGTAGCGACCGAGGCTCTGACCCGGCTGTAGCACGCTGATGTTGATCCCGAGTTGCAGGAACGGGCGCTTGCCCTCGAACGGGCAGTAGAGGCCGAACGGGCCGGTGTCCTTCCAGCGGGCCTCGGTCGCGTTGACGACGAACCAGCCGCGGCCCTCCGGGATGAGCCCGCCCTTCGCCTGCACGAGCTGCGCCTGCCCGGTCGTCATCGCTACGCGGCGCTCGCCTCGTCACGTGGTAGCCGGCGCGAGACGACCTGCGAGACGCCGTCGCCGCCCATCGTCACGCCGTAGAGGATGTCGGCCGCCTCCATCGTGCGCTTCTGGTGCGTGATGACGACGAACTGGGCGCGGTCGGAGTAGCGGCGCAAGAGCTCGACGAAGCGGCCGATGTTCGTGTCGTCGAGCGCGGCCTCGACCTCGTCGAGGAGGTAGAAGGGACACGGGCGCGCGAGGAAGAGCGAGAAGAGGAAGGCGATCGCGCCGAGCGCCTTCTCGCCGCCGGAGAGCAGCGAGAGCCGCTGTACCCGCTTGCCGGCGGGGCGCAACTCGACCTCGACGCCTTGGCTGGAAGCGGCGTCGGCAGAGCCTTCGGCGGCCGGGGAATCGTCCTCGGCCTCCTCGGCCTCGGTCAGCCGCAGCCGCCCCTCGCCGCCGGGGAAGAGCGTCGCCGCCACGTCCTCGAAGTTGCGCTGCACGGCGGCGAACGTCTCGTCGAAGCGCCGCTCGACCGTCTCCGTGAGCTCCGCCTGGAGGCGCTCGAGCTCGGCGAGGCTCTCCTCGAGATCCGCCCGCTGGCCGGCGAGCTCCTCGAGGCGCTCCTTCTCGGCCTCGTACTCCTCGTGGGCGAGCGGATTGACCTGGCCGAGCGTCTCGCGCCTGCGCTCGAGCCGCTCGAGCGTCGCGGCGAGCTGTTCGCGATCCTCGCCGTCCGCCGGCTCGCCGGGCGACGGCGGCTCCGCCGGCGTCGCTTCCAGCAGTGCGCTCGCACGCTCGAACCGGCGCCTCGCCTCGTCGGCCTCGGCCTCGACGCGGGCGGACTCGATCTCGACCGTGGAGACCGACTCTCCTGCGGCGGTGAGCTCCTGTCGCAGCTCCACCTCGGCCGCGCCGAGCCGGCGCAACTCGGCGCCGAGCTCGCCGGTACGCGCGGCGCCGCCCTCGACGCCCCGGCGCAGCGGCTGCTCGAAGCGGGCCGCAGCCGCAGCGGCGACCCGGAGCGCCTCGTCGAGGCGCTCGGCGCCCCCGACGACGCGCCGGAGCTCGTGCGGACGCGCGCGCCGCCGCCCGGCACGCACCGCAGCGTCGACCCGAGCAGCCTCCGCGTCCCGCGCGCGCTCGCTCGCCTCCTGCGCCAGCTGGGCCGCCGCGGCGGCCCGGGCGACGGCCGTCTGCACTTCTGCCCGCAGAGCCGGTACATCCCGGTCGGCATCCGCCCAAGCTGCAGCTTGCAACTCGGGGGGGTTGGCGCCGCCGAGCCGGACGAGGTCGCGCTCGGCCGCGGCCGCGCTCTCGCCGATCGTGGCGAGCTCGCCGCGCAGCGCCGCCTCCCGCTCGCCGACCGTCCGCAGCCGCGCACCGAGCTCCGCAGTCTGCTCGGCACCGGCCTCGCCGCGCGCGCGCAGCGGAGCCTCGAGCCGTTCGACCTCCGCTTCGAGACCGCCGAGCGCCCGCTCGAGCCGCCGCGCCGCGCCGAGGAGGGCCGCCAGCGTCCCGGCGTCCGCCCGGCGGATGCGCAGCCGCGGCGCAGCGGCCGCGAAGGCCGTCTCGGCGGCGACCGCACGCTCCTCCACCTCTGCCGCCTTTCGCTCCGCGAACCGCGCCTGCTCGGCGAGCGTCTTCGCCTCCTCGGCGAGGCTGCGACGGCGTACGTCGAGCTCGAGGAGAACGGCCTCGGCAGTCTCTCCCACGTACCAGAGCTCACCCCTGCGCGGGTCGTAGCCGAACCCGTCGGCGGTGACCGCCGGCCCCGGCGATGAGAGCAGCTCGCTCTTGTCCACGACGGGCAGCTCGGCAGCGAGGTCGCGCGGCTCCTTCCCCACGAGCACGAGGAGCGAGCCGAGCCCGAGCCCGGCGGCCCGCTCGAGCAGGGCGAGGGCAGCCTGCGCGTCGTCGGCGAGCAGCGCCGCCGCGCGCGGACCGAGAGCCGCCGCGACCGCCCGTTCGGTGCCGGCCTCCACTTCGATCTCGGCGAGCACGAGCCGCTGGCCCTCCTCCGCGAGCGCGCGCGCCGCCGGAGGAATCCCCTCGCGCTCGGCGAGGGAGCGCTCGAGCGTCGCAAGGCGCTCCGCCGCGGTCCGAGCCCGCTCGGCGAGCGTGTCGCGCTCGTGCGCCGCCTCGCGCGCCGCCGCGCGGGCGTCGAGTGCGTGCTGCTCGAGCTCGCGCGGCGATGGGCCGCGGCGGGCCGCCTCTGCCTCGGCCTCCGCGAGCTCGCCGTCGAGCCCGCGCGCCAGTCGCTCCGCCGACTCCCGCTGCACAGCGAGCGCAGCCGTCCGCGAGCGCAGCTCGTACGACACCGACAGTGCAGCCTCGCGCTCGCCCGCCGTGCCGGTCAGCCGGCCCTCGATCTCCGCCCGCTCTCCGAGCAGCTGCTCGAGCCGCGCCTCCACTCCGGCGCGCGCCGCCTGCTCGGCCGGGAAGAGGCGGAGGAGTGCCTGCCTCGCGCGCTCGCCCGCGCCCTCTCGCTCGACCGCCGCGATCCGCGCCGCCGCTGCCGCCTGCTCGGAGGTGCGTTCGAGCTCGTCGAGCTCGGCCGCGGGATCCCCGGCCTGCCCCGCCGCCTCGTCATGACGCGCGCGCACCCGCCCGAGCAGGGCCGCCGTCGACTCGCGGCGGAGCTCGAGCCGCTCGGCCGCGCTGCGGAGCCGGTAGAGCGCCTGAAGCGCCTGCTCGCGCGCACCGGCGGCGTCGGCGAGCTCCTCCTCTGCGCGGCCGCGCTCTCCGAGCACCACCTCGAGCCGCTCCTCCACCTCGCCGCGAGCGGAGGCTGCGGCGGCGCGACGAGCCTCGATCTCCCGTAGACGCTCCTCGAGCGCCCCGAGGTCGAGCTCCGCGATGCGCCCCTGCAGGCGTGCTATCTCGACACCGAGCTTCTGCGCGCGCTCGGCGGCCGTCACCTGCAGCGCGAGCGGCCGCAACCGCTTCCGCAGCTCCTGCTCGACGTCGCGGGCCCGCTCGACCTGGAGGGCGACGCGCGCGAGCTTGAGCTCGGCCCGGTGCCGGCGCGCCTTGAAGCGGCCCAGGCCCGCCGCCTCCTCGATCAGGGCCCGGCGCTCGGCCGGCCGCGAGGCGAGGATCGCCTCGACCTTCCCCTGGCTGATGATCGAGTGCATCCCCTGCCCGAGCCCGAGGTCGGCGAGCAGCTCGACGAGATCGAGCCGCCGCACCGCGGTCCGGTTGACGAGGTACTGGCCCTCGCCGCCGCGATGCAGCCGCCGCGCGACCGCGAGCTCCGCGTAGTCGACGGGCAGCGTCCCGTCGGCGTTGTCGAACAGGAGCTCGACCTCGCAGAAGTCGGCAGGCCCGCGGCCGCCGCCGCCCGCGAAGAGGACGTCATCCGGCTTCTCGGCCCGGAGCTCGCCCGGGCTGAGCGAGCCGGCAGCCCAGCGGATCGCGTCGGAGACGTTCGACTTGCCCGAGCCGTTCGGCCCGACGATGACCCCGACGCCCGGCTCGAGCCGGAGCTCGACCGGGTCGGGGAAGGACTTGAAGCCACGCAGCTTGACGGCGCGTAAAAACACCGGACCGGAGCCTAAAGAGGGGGCAGGATGCTACTGCTGCCGGAGCGCGCCGGATCAGCCCTCGGCCTGGGCTTCGACGTCGAGCCGCTCGAGCACCTCGCGGGCGGCCTCCTGCTCGGCGGCCTTCTTCGTCCGCCCCCCGCCCCGCCCCATCTCCTCCCCGTCGACGAGGGCGGCGCAGGTGAAGTGCCGGTCGTGCGACGGCCCCTCCGCTGCGATCTCCACGTACGTCACCTGTCGCCCGCTGCGGGCGAGCACCTCCTGCAGCTCCGTCTTGTTGTCGACGCGCGTCGTCACCGCCCGCTCGATCTGGTCGGCGAACGCGTCGACGACCGCAGGCTGGACCGCTGCGAAGCCGTGCTCGAGGAAGAGCGCTCCGAGCGCCGCCTCGAGCAGGGCGGCGAGCACGTTCTGGTTGTCCGACAGCCGCTCGAGCTCGTCGGCCGGCACCTCCGATCCTCGCTCCGCCAGACCCGCGCCGAGAGCGAGCTGCCGCGCGACCTCGGCGCACGTCGTACGCGAGACCACGTGTGCCCGGGCCTTTGTCAGCCGCCCCTCCGAGAAGTCCGGGTACCGCTCGTAGAGCTCGTACGCGACGGCGAGCTCGAGCACGCTGTCGCCGAGGAACTCGAGCCGCTCGTACGAGTCACCGCGCTCGCTCACCCACGAGGCGTGCGTGAAGACCGCCTCCGCCCGCTCCGGCGGGAGCGCTCCGATCAGCTGCGCGAGGTCGCGTCCGCTGCTACTGGTGCGCGGTGACGTAGTCGACGGCCTGGCCGACGGTCTGGATCTTCTGGGCGTCCTCGTCGGAGATCTTGATTCCGAACTGGTCCTCGAGCTCCATGATCAGCTCGACGAGATCGAGCGAGTCGGCGTCGAGGTCCTCCTGGAAGGAAGCCTCCTCGGTGATGTCCGCCTCGTCGATGCCGAGCTGTTCGGTAAGGACTTCCTTGACCCGTTCGTAGACTTCCTCGCGCGGCGCTGCCATGTCACCTCGTTGTGTCGTCGGGGCTGGAAAACGCGCCGATCATACAGCCTCAGCGGGCTGGAGGGTCCGGCGGGACGGTGCTCGTCGGAGGGGCGCGCCGGGCATTGCGAGGCAAGGACCCCGGGAGAGCCGATGGCGGTGCTCCATCGGCGCGACCGAGGACGCCGCATCGCGACGCTTCAGCGCGCCCCAGGCGACACAGCCACTGTCTCGCCGGGCCTTCCTCCAGCCAGGCGGGCAGCGAGACGGCCGACGACATCGTGCTCGACGCCGCGGGCCGCCAGGCGGATCGCGTTCGCGATCGCGGTCGGGGACGAGTTGCCGTGGGCGATCACGACGAGACCGCGCAGGCCGAGCAGATAGGCGCCGCCGTACGTATCCGGGTCGAGCCGCTCGCGCAGCCGCCGCGCGGCGGGCCGGATCAGGAGGCCGCCGAGCTTGCCGCTCGACGTCGCCTCGATCTCCGTGCGAAGCCCCTCGAGCACCGTGCGGATCGTCCCCTCGACCGTCTTGAGCGCGACGTTGCCCGTGAAGCCGTCCGCGACGAGGACGTCGGCGGCCCCGGCGAGGATGTCGCGTCCCTCCGCGTTGCCGCGGAAGTCGAGATCCGACGCGGCGAGGAGTGTGTGCGCCTCGAGCGCGAGCCGGTTCCCCTTCTCCGGCTCCTCGCCGATCGAGAGCAGGCGCACCTGAGGCCCGGCGACGCCGAGGATCTCCTCCGCGAACACGGCCCCCATCGTCGCGAACTGGAGCAGGTGCTCGGGGCGGCAGTCGGCGTTCGCGCCCGAGTCGACGAGGACGGAGGGGCCGTCGCGAGCCGGGATCGGCACGGCGATCGCGGGCCGGCGGACTCCCGGCGCGCGCCGGAGCAGGACGAGCCCGGCGGCGAGCATGGCGCCGGTGTTGCCCGGCGACACGACCGCGTCCGCCTCCCCGTCCGCGACGGCCTTGACCGCGCGCACGAGGGAGCTGTCCTCCTTGCTCCGGAACGCATCCGCCGGCTTCTCGTGCATGCCGACGACCTGCGTGGTGGGGACGAGCTCGAGCCCCCGGGTCTCGAGCTCCGCGGAACCGAAGAGCACGGGGACGATCTCGCCGGACGCCGCAGCGAGCGCGCCCTCGACGACCGCGCCGGCTCCACGGTCGCTCCCCATTGCGTCGACCGCGACCCGGATCATGTTCGAGAGCTTACGGAGCCTCGTAGCGGAAGGGCTCGACCTCGCGGCCCTTGTACGTACCGCAGGTCGGGCAGACGCGGTGCGGGCGCTTCGGCTGGCCGCAGTTCGGGCAGACGTTGACCTTCGGCGCGCTGATCGCGTGCGTCGCGCGCCGCTTGTCGCGACGGGACTTGGAGGTTATGCGCTTCGGGACGGCCATGACCGGCCGCCCACTATAGCCTGCGCCGGTGGGCCCGACGGAGATCCTGACGCTCTTCGACGAGCAGATGCGCGCGCCGAACCGGCCTGACGGCTTCTACATCGGCGAGGGCTGGAGCGCCGTCCTGCACCCGCCTGCGGACGGGAACGTCGAGCCGCTCGTGGCGCGGATGCGCGAGTTGCCCGGCCACGTCGAGTGGAAGTACTACTCGCACGACGAGCCCGCCGACCTGCCGGATCGGCTCGTCGCCGCCGGTCTCGAGCCCGAGGCGGAGGAGACGGTGCTCGTCGCCGAGTCGGCCTCGATCCCGCCGCCGCCCGCGGACGTCGAGCTCCGCGAGGAGCCCGGGGTGTTCTCGGAGCTCGCTGCTCGCGTCTTCGGCCGGAGCCACGGCTCCGGCTTCCCGAAGAACGCCGTCGCCGTCGTCGCCTACGTGAACGGGCAGCCGGTCTCGGGCGGCCGGGTCGACCTCGACCCCGGCGTCGAGTTCGCCGGCCTGTTCGGCGGCGTCACGCTGCCCGGCTTCCGCGGGCGCGGCCTGTACCGAGCGACGGTCGCCAGACGCGCCGAGCTCGCACGTGAGCGGGGCTATCGCTGGCTGTACGTCGACGCGCTGCCGACGAGCCGGCCGATCCTCGAGCGCGTCGGCTTCGTCGCGATCACGACGACGACCCCGTTCACGTTTCCCGGCGAAGCTCGCTGAGCTTCGCCCAGCGCGGGTCGGCCCGCTCCTCCGCGTGCTCGTGAGGCTCCGCGTTGAGGTCTTTGCCGCAGACCGGGCAGAGGCCGGCGCAGTCGGGCCGGCAGAGGATCTGGTCGGGCAGCGCGAGCACGATCGCGTCGCGCGCCCAGGCGGAGAGATCGAGCCGCTCCTTCTCGAGGTACTCCGTCCGCATCTCGTCGCTCTCCGGCTGCGTCGCCTGATACTCGCGGAGGCGGAGCGAGAGCGGCAGCTCGGCGTCGCCGAGGCAGCGGAAGCACGGCCCTTCGAGCCGGACGTCGAACGCGAGCTCGAGCACGGTGCCGCTCGACGCGCGCGTGACGGCCAGCTCGGCGAGCGCCGGATTCGGCCGCGACTCGTACGTCTGGCCCGCGAGCAGGAGCGGCTCGAGCTCGAGCTCGACGCGCTCCCGCGCCTGGTCGCCGGAGCGCAGCCGGAGCGTGCGCAGGTCGAACGTGGTCACGAGCCCACCGTACCGCGGCGATCAGTATGTGAAGCGGATGCTGCGCAGCACCTCGCGGAGGCCGGCCTCGCCGGCCGCGAGATCCGGACCGCAGATATCCGCGGTCACCGCGAAGACCGCGTTCGTCGCGCTCGCACCGTCCTGGATCGCGATCGTGCGGTACTCGCCGCGGGCTCCCGCCGGGCAGACGCCCGCACGAGGAGGCGAGACGGTCACGCGCGCCCGCCGTGCGCCGACGCGCGCGTTCCACGTCGGCCGCTTGCCCGCAGGAAGAGGGAACGAGGCGATCGAGAGGGCGACGCTCACGCCGTTCTCGCCGAGCTGGGCTGCCGGCGGCCAGGAGACGGCGACGCCGGTCTTCATGGGCTGCGAGCAGCTCGGCGCCGGCCGGACGGTCGTGAGGAGCGCGATCGGCATCACGTGGATCAGGTAGTCCTCGGAACAGGCGAGCTGGGTCCACGCGGCCGGATAGCGGAGGGAGACGCCGAACTGCGGGAAGTCGGCGGTCGCGGGCGCGCCGCCCGGGCCGCCGCCCGGCGAGCGGAGGGCGAGCGTCAGCCCGGCGGCGAGCCCGGCCAGCGCGACGACGCCGGCTGCGACGAGCAGGCGCCTCCGCCGGGCCCGCCGCTTCGCCTCCGCGATCAGGGGGTCGAGCTCGAACGGCGCTGCAGGAAGATCAACCGCCACTGGAACTAATACTGCTAGCACCAGATCCCGGTGTCAAGCGCCCAGCAGCAACGGGAGCGTTCGCGAAGGCTAGAAGCGCTCTTCGTCGGCGATGTCGCCGTTCGGGCCGAGGCCCGCGACCACCGACTCCTGCGAGCGCTCGTGCAACCGCTCGCGGCCGCGCCGGACGGCGGTGAGGAAGCGCTCGAGGTTGACCTCGAGGGAGGCGAGCTGGTTGTCGGCCCAGTCCTCCATCTCCATCTTCATCTCGCGGGCGCCGCGCCGCGCCTCGTCGACGATCTCGTCCGCCTGCCGCTCGGCGAGCTTCACGATCTCGGTCTGCGACGCCTCGCGCACCGCCTGCTCGCGCGCCTCGGCGAGCAGCCGGTCGACCTCGCGCTTCGCCTCGGCGAGCATCTCCTGCCGTTCCTTGACGATCCAGCGCGCCTGCTTGATCTCCTCGGGGATCGTCGCGCGCATCTGGTCGAGGATGTCGTAGATCTCCTCGCGGTCGATCCGCACCTGGTCGGTGAGGGGGACGGCCTTCGCGTTGTGGACGAGGTCGTCGAGCTTGTCGATCAGAACAAGGACGTCCATTGGCTCCGCAGTGTAGCTGGGCGGTCGGGCGAAGAGCTTCGCTCTTCGCCCGGGAGTGAAGGAACGAGGGCCGGGGAGAGCGCGGTCTCCCCGGCCCTCGTGCAGAAGGGCGTGCTTGGGCCGCGTCGGATGAAGCGCTGCGGCCGTGTCGCGTGGGGGCAGACCGCCTACGGCGGCGTGCCCGCCCGCGACAGCCTCGGCGGTGGTCGTAAGGCTTCGCTTCGCTCTCCTTACGCCACCGCCCCGCGCCGACAGGGGGTCGAACGCTTGAACCATCGCGGGCGCCGAGGGCCGGAGCGTAGGCGGAGCCTACGCGGAGGCCGGACCGTGCTCGCGCCGGCCTTTAGCCGCGCGCGAGCACACCCGGCAGGCCTCCCGTCCAGACGACCTCGAAGCAAGACAGCACGGAGCGAACGGGAGACCGCGCTCTCCCGTTCGCGCAGTTCCGTCACCCCAGCGAGCGAAGCCGCAGGCTTCGCGAGCTACCTAGGCGTTGGGGCGCTCGGGCGTGCCCGGCCGCCCGTCGGGGAAGAGCTCGGCGAGCCGCCGCGCAACCGGTTCCGGCACGAGCTCCGACACGTCGCCGCCGAAGACGGCGATCTCCTTCACCCCGCTCGAGGAGATGAAGCTCACCTGCGGGCTCGCCATGACGTAGACCGTCTCGATGTCCGGTGCAAGCGTCCGGTTGAGCTGGTTCATCTGGAACTCCCACTCGAAGTCGGAGATCACGCGCAGTCCCTTGACGATCGCCTTCGCCTGCCACTTGTGCGCGAAGGCGACGACGAGCTCGCGGAAGACGTCGATCTCGACGTTGTCGAGCCCGGACAGCGCGTCGCGGAGGAACTCGACGCGCTCCTCGACGGTGAAGGTCGGCTCCTTGTGGTGGGGCGTCCCGACGACGCCGACGACGACCCGGTCGAAGATCCCGGCGGCGCGGGTGATCACGTCGACGTGGCCGTTCGTGACGGGGTCGTACGCGCCCGGAGCGATCGCCGTCAGCACGTTCCCGCTCCGGCGCCGCGCATGTCGACGCCTCCGCTCCTGGGCGGCTCCGTCGAGCCTACGCCGCCGGGGGCCTCGAAGAGGGTGACGCGCGTCTGGCCGTACTTGCGGCTCGTGCGCTGCGGCAGCGGCAGCTCCGGCTCGACGCGCGCGTCGGTCTCGACGACGAGGAGGCCGTCCGCCGCGAGCAGCGGCGACAGGTGGCGCGCGAGCCTGGTCTGGATCTCGGTGAGCATGCCGTAGGGAGGGTCGACCAGCACGAGATCGTACTTCGCCCCCGCCGCCGCCTCCCGTTCGACCGTCAGCAGCGCGTCGCCGTGCACGACCCGAGCGCCCGTGAGCCGCAGCCGGTCGAGGTTGCGCTCGATCGTGCGGACGGCGTCGGGATCGCGCTCGACGAAGACCGCGCTCGCCGCGCCCCGCGAGAGCGCCTCGATCCCGAGCGCCCCCGAGCCGGCGAAGAGGTCGAGGACGCGCACACCCTCGAGCGGGCCGACGAGGTTGAAGACGTTCTCCCGCACGCGATCCGAGGTGGGACGGGTCTCGCGGCCGCGCGGAGCGGCGATCGTGTGGCCCTTCCGGCTGCCGGCGATGACGCGCACCGCGCTAGCCGAGGCGGCGGATCGCCTCGTGCGAGTCGAGCACCTCGCAGAACTCCTCGTCGATGCTCGCGAGGGCCGTGCGGTGGATCGTCTCGGCGTCGAACTCACCGCGACCGTGTGTGGCGGTCGCATCGGACACGAACCACGTCTCGAAGCCGAGGTTCCCCGCCATCCGGGCGGTCGTCGAGCAGCAGTGGTCGGTCGTGAGTCCCGCGACCACGACCGTCTCGGCGCCGGCCGACCGCAACCGCTCCTCGAGGTCGGTGCCGATGAAGCCGCTGTTGACGAGCTTCTCCACGACGGGCTCGCCCGGCTGCGGCGCGGCCTCGGGCTTGAACTCGAACGAGTCGGTGCCGCGACGGAAGAGTCCGTCCGGCTCGGCGCTCTCGTGCCGGATGTGGACGATCGGAGCACCCGCCTCGCGCCAGGCCGCCAGCAGGTCGGAAACCCGCGCCTCGGCGTCGGGGTTGTTCCGCGCGGGCCAGGACGGGTCGTCCCACGCGCGCTGGACGTCGATCACGAGCAGCGTCGGCAGCGGCACGACGAAAGCGTACGCGTTCTCCCGCAACGTCTGGCCCGTACGCGACTTCCTCACGACGCTCTGGCCCGTCTCGCCCGTGGGCACCGTCTGTACGACTCGCTGCCCTTCACGGCCACGTACCGCGGCCGGTTCTGGGCTCAGGCCGCGCGCTGAAGCCGCTGCACCTCGGCGAGCGTCTCGCGATAGATGCGCAGCAGGCGCTCGGGATCCGCGGGCGGGGGCGGAGACGGAGACGTAGGCGCCCGACGCAGGAGCCGTCGAGAGCAGCGTCCTCATGCGAGCGCCTCGCGCTCGACCTCGGCGAACCGCGCGTCCACTGCGTCCTGCAGCGGCCCCGGGCCGACCGTGGGAGCCGCGGCCCGCGCGCGCTCGAGCAGCTTCCGGTCACGGCGGAGGTGGGCGAAGCGGAGGTCGGAGAGCGCCGGATTGTCGCGTGCCGAGGAGGGCGCCGCCGCCGCGCAGCTCGAGGTCGACCTCGGCGAGCTCGAAGCCGTCGCTCGTGTCCACGAGCGCCTGCAGCCGCGCCTGCGCCGAGTCGGTCAGCTCCTCCTTCGCGCGCGAGACGAGCAGGCAGTAGGACTGCTCCGCGCCGCGGCCGACGCGCCCGCGGAGCTGGTGGAGCTGGGCGAGCCCGAAGCGGTCGGCCTCCTGGACGATCATCACCGTCGCGTTCGCCACGTCGACGCCGACCTCGATCACGGTCGTCGCGACGAGGACGTCGATCTCGCAGGCCTTGAAGCGAGCCATCAGCTCCCGCCGCTCGGGCGCCTTGAGCCGCCCGTGCAGGCAGCCGACGCGGAACTCGCGCAGCTCGGCGCGGCGCAGCCGCTCGGCCTCGGCCTCGGCGGCGCGGGCGAGCGACGTCTCCGACGCCTCGATGAGCGGGCAGACGACGTACGCCTGCCGGCCTTCGCGCAGCAGCCGCGTCAGCCGCGTGTACGCCTCGGACGCCCGCTCCTCGGTGATCCAGCTCGTGATCACCGGCTTCCGCGAGGCCGGCGGCTTCGCGATCTCCGAGACCGCGAGATCGCCGTAGACGGTGAGGGCGAGCGTGCGCGGGATGGGGGTCGCGGTCATGTGCAGCACATGGGGCGAGCGCGCCGCGGCGAGGGCGGAGCGCTGCTCGACGCCGAAGCGGTGCTGCTCGTCGACGACCGCGACGGCGAGACCGTGCAGCTCTACCCCCTGCTGGATGAGGGCGTGCGTGCCGACGAGGACGTCCGCGCCGAGCGCGGCGTCCCGCTCCCGCTTGCGGGAGGAGCTCGTGAGCAGCGCGCACGTCACGCCGAGCTCGTGGCAGAGGTCGGCGATCGTGAGGAAGTGCTGCTCGGCGAGCGTCTCGGTCGGAGCCATGAGGGCTCCCTGCCGCCCACTCTCGACTGCGCGCAGGAGCGCGTAGAGAGCGACGACCGTCTTGCCGGAGCCGACGTCTCCCTGCAGGAGCCGCTGCATCGGCACCGTGCGGGCGAGGTCGCCGTCGATCTCGCGGACAGCCTGCTCCTGGTACGGGGTGAGAGCGAACGGCAGCGCTTCGCGGTAGCGTCGGATGAGCTCTCCCGGCTCGCCGAGGCCGGCCGCGAGCGTCCGCTCCCGCTCCGCCGCGCGGCGGGCGATGCCGATCTGGAGGACGAGCAACTCCTCGAACGCGAGCCGCGCGCGTCCCGCCTCTGCCTCGCCGAGATCGCGGGGCCGGTGGACGGCGGCCAGCGCGTCGCGCTTGAGGGCCAGCCCCTCGCGCTCGCGGAGCTCGGCCGGCAGCGGGTCGGGCAGGTGCGAGGCGAGCGGCAGCGCCGCGTCGACGACCCGCCGCACCGTCGCGGCGGCGATCTCCTCCGCTGCGGGATAGACAGGAGCGAAGTCCGCCGTGGCCCTGCGCTTGTCCCACGTCGTAGGAGCGCGGCTCGAAGCCGAAGCGTCCGAGCTTGCCGCGCAGCCGGACTTGCATACCGGGCCGCAGCAGGTCGGCGAGCCAGGGCTGGTTGAACCACGTGACGCTGACGGCGGCCGTGCCGTCGTCGACGCGCGCGACGACCCGCGTGCGGCGCCCGCGCGACGGCCGCTTCTCGACCTTGAGCACGCGGCCGGAGACGACGACCTCCTCGCCGCGTCGGAGCGCCGCGATCGGCATCTCCTCGGCTGCGGTCTCGTAACGCCGCGGGCGGTGCTCGAGCAGGTCGCGCACACTCTCGAGGCCGAGCTTCCCCAGCTTGCGGCACAGCGTCGCGCCCACGCCCGGGAGCGTGTCGAGCCCCAGCTCGAGCCGCGCTGGCAACGGCGCGCGTGGCGTCCGCGGCCAGGTCCCAGGCGGGTCCAGGCCGGCGAAGGCCGTCTGTCGACGGGCAGCTGTCATCGTTCGCGGCACCGAGCGAACAGAAGTATCCTGCCGGGACCGGACGGAAGGCTCGAATGTCGAGCCGCGGGCTTCTGCGTCAGTCGCCGGAGCCCAGGGAGCCGGAGTCCGTCGCCACGGCGCCGCTCGAGTCGATGGAGTCACCGCTGGAGGCGGTGGTCTGCGACTGGTCACGGGAAGCGGCCACCTCGACGCTGTTGCTGCTGCTACCGCCGCTCTCACCACTCGAGCTGGATCTCGCGTCGGAGCTCTTCTCACTCGTGCCACCACCCGTGCCACCCGACTGCTCCTGCTCGGACGAGTTGGAAGAGGACAGCACGTCGGCAGCCTCTGTCCGGGTCCCGGACTCGTGGTGGGAGGCGTCGCCATCCGCAAGCTTGCGGTCGACCACGAGACGGTCGGGCGGCCGCGCCGGGCCGGGCCAGACGGTGGCCGGAGCGACGCTCACCGCAGCTGCGGGTGACTGCCTCCCCGGCGGCGCCCGGTGTTCGGCGGGGGCATGCGCGCCGTGCGGGGCATGGCCGAGTCCGATGATGGTGGTGTCCAGGGCCGCGCCTCCAGCGACGACGGCCGCACCGACGCCGACGGCGGCGACCTTCGCCGCCGTGGGCGCCGCCAGGCCGCTCCCGAGCAACTTGGCGCCGAGCTCGCGGAGCGGCTCCACCCACAGGCCGGGCGAGATCGCGGCCAGCGCCTCGCGCAACCGCATCTGGAGCGTGCGGCGAGCCCGAAAGAGGAGCGACTCGACGGCGGAGGTCGTGACCGAGAGGTTGGCCGCCACCTCCTCGTAGGAGAGACCGCGCACCTCCCGCAGCAGGATGGCGGCGCGCTGTTGCACCGGAAGCTCCGCCAGCGCCTCGCGGAGTCCGCCCAGCTCCTCGCGGCGAACGGCGGCGGTGTGCGCATCGACGCCGGCGCCGACCGCCTCCGTCTCGAGGGGAAGCGGCTCGTGCATCCGCGACTGCACGCGCGCCAGGGACTCGTGGCGCGCGATCGTCGCCAGCCACGCCGCAGCGTCCCGTGGCGAGGAACCGTTCGCGAGTGCGCGCTGCGCCGAGAGGAACGTCTGCTGAACGGCATCCTCCGCCTCGACCCGGTCCCGCAGTAGCGAGCTGCACACCGAGCGCACGAGCGCCGCGTGGCTCTCGTATAGCTCCTCGACGCGCCTGGCGAGCGCGGGATCGTGCCCACGATTGGACAGGGGCTCACTCGGGTGTGTGCTCATGGGGAAGGGGCTCGACGGGACATTCGCTGATGGTACGGCGGACCGTGGCGGACGCCACACGCTCAGGGGTGTGAGCTTCCCGAGCTCGTCACGGCGGCGGGCGCCGGGACGTTGACGACCTTGACCTGGGGCGGCAGCGTCACGACCCGCGCCGCCGGCGCGGCCGAGGCACCCGTCTGCGCCGCCGAGGCAGCATTCGGGGTGGCCGCGTACGTCACCGGAACGGCGCCCACCTGGGCCTGGGCCGCGCGGGCGGCGGCAACCTCCTGGACGTGACGCTGCTTCAGCCGGTGGATCAGCGCTTCGCGCGCGCGCAGACGCCGGTGGTACGCGGCCCAGCGCCGCTCGAGCAACCGGTTGACGGCCTTTGCCTCGCGCTTGAGGTGCTGCTGCCGGCGATCGAGCCGGACGAGACGCGGATCGATCGCCGGTTTCGAAGCTGCGGCCTTCGCCCACGGTCTCGCCGCGATTACGGCCCAGAGGACGAAGAAGACAAGCAGCGCGACCGTGACGACGTAGAGGCGCAGCGCGTGCGACTTCATGCTCAATCGTCTCCGCCGCCGTTGCCACTGCCCTCCGGCTCACTCTCGTCGTCGGACGAGGAGGCCTGCGGAGACGTGGTCGTCGCCGGCTGGGTGGTCTGCTGGTACTCGACCACCGGCGCCGGCCGCACGTACTTCACGGGCGGGGCCTTTACAGGCGGAGCCGACGATGCCGCGATGCTGGTTCTGACCGGAGCCGAAGGAGAAGCGGCGGGCACAGGCACCGGCGCGAACTTCGGGATCTTGGGCAATGCCGGCGGATGCTTGGCACGCGCGCGGGCGAGGCTGCGACTCCAGTGCGTGAGCTTCGCCGTTCGCGCCGCGATCTCCGGCGCCGCGACGGGCACCGCTTGCGAGGCGGACGCGCTCTGGCCGAGCCGCACCGTCTGCGCGGCGGCGAAGACGCCGGCCGCGGCCGCGGCGCCTAGTACGAGGGCGATGAGCGTCGAGTTGAGACGGGACATGGGCTCCTCTCCCGGATCCGAGTTGGTGCGTTCACCACTAGAGAGGCGATCGAAGAGAAGAACTTGCGCAGGTAACCGCAAGTTTTTCGGCCGGTCGGCCTCTGAGGAGGTGAGATGGACACACTCGGGCCTCCGCTCCTGCGCCACAGGTTCCGCGCCATGGGCACGGAGATCGAGCTGCTCGTCGAGGCCGAAGATGCCTCGCAGGCGCTCGCCGCTGCCGAAGCCGAGTTCCACCGGCTCGAGAGGCGCCTCTCACGCTTCCGGGAAGACTCCGAGCTGTCACGGCTCAACCGGGACGGCAGCCTGGCCGCCGGGCCAGATCTCTGCCGGGTGGTGGCGCTCGCGCTTGCCGCGCACGAGCGGACGGGCGGCCGCTTCGACGTCCGCGTGCACGACGCTCTCGTGGCAGCCGGTTACGACCGGTCGTTCGAGCTTCTCCCCGCCGAGACGGACGTCTCGCCGTCCCTGCCCATGGCCGGTGGCCGCGCTGGTCAAGGGCCGGGGGTGCACGTGGAGGACGCACAGATCCGACTCGACGAAGGAGTTCGTCTCGACCTCGGCGGCATCGGCAAGGGCTACGCATGCGAGCGCGCCGCCGAGATCCTCGCCACCGCCGGCCCTTGCCTCGTCAACGCCGGCGGAGACATCGCAACGCGAGCAGGCGCGTGGACGGTCTCGATCGAGACACGTCACGAGCCGCTGACGCTGGAGCTCTCCGGCAGCTGTGCGCTCGCTACGTCGGGTCGTGACCTCAGGCGCTGGCGACGTGGCGGCCGCGAGCTCCATCACCTGATCGACCCCGCGACGGGCTTGCCCTCGGCGAGTGACCTCCTCCGCGTGACCGCTGTCGCCGGAGACGCGGTCGATGCGGAAGTGATGGCAAAAGCACTCTTCCTCGCCGGAGCGGAGGCGGCGCGGGAGGAGGCGGATCGCTACGAGATCCCGGCGCTGCTCGTCACCGCCGACGGACGCACCATCCTCACGGGAGGCCTCGCATGAAGAGCGATCCGACGTTCTGGCTACTCGCTCGAGCGAGCGGGCTGACCGCCTACATTCTGGTGACGGCTTCCGTTGTCGCGGGGCTCGTGCTCAAATCGCGGCCGTTCGGGCGCGCGATCAAGGCCCATTCGGTGACCGAGCTCCACCGCCTGCTCGCGCTGCTCGGCCTGGGAGCGCTGGCCCTCCACGGCGTCGCGCTCATGGCGGACCGGACCGTCCGGATGCCACTCGCCGGCCTGCTCGTCCCCGCTGCCTCGCCGTACCGGCCGGCGGCCGTCGCCGTCGGCGTGGTCGCGGGCGAGACGATGGCGCTCGTCATCGCCTCGTTCTCGCTGCGGCGTCTGATCGGCCAGCGAACGTGGCGGCGGCTGCACTGGACGACGTACGCCGTCTTCGCACTCTCCACGCTCCACGGTCTGCTCGCCGGCAGCGACTCGGCGCAGCCGTGGGCGCGGGACCTCTATCTCGGCGCCGTCGGGGCCGTGGCCTTCGCCTCGGCCTGGCGAGCGCTCTACCGCCCCACACGTCCCATCCGACCCAGCCCGATCAGCGAAAGGAGCCGCTGATGTTCCGGATCGTGATCGACGGCTCGCTCTGCAGCGGCTTCGGCGATTGCGCCGATCTCGCACCCGAGGTCTTCGCGCTCGACTCGCACGGTAAGGCGTACCTACGCCTCGGGAAGAGCCCGGATCCCGCCGTCCTCGAGGCCGCGGCAGCGTGCCCGATGGGTGCGATCTCCGTCGTCGAGGAGGACGCCGCGTAGGCTGTCAGGCCTCGTCGTCGCAGAACCAGAACAGCGCGAGCGTGCCGGGGCCGGCGTGGGTGCCGATCACGGCGCCGAGCGCGACGACGAGCTCCAGCGAGGGCCTGCGGCCGCCGCTCGCGCACGAGCTCCTCGAGCTCGGCTGCCCGCTCGGGAGCGGCCGCGTGGGCGACGGCGAGCCGCAGCTGCGGCTCGTCCCGCGTCTCCGTCTCGAGCGCGGCGGCCAGCTCCGCGAACGCGTTCCGCTCTCCTCGGACGCGCTTCACGGGCACGACCTCGCCCTCCCGGATGGACAGGATCGGCTTGACGTTGAGCAGTGTGCCCGCGAACGCGCGTGCCTTGCCTATGCGGCCGCCGCGAGCGAGGAACTCGAGCGTGTCGACCGTGAAGAGGAGCCCCCTCTCGCGCCGATAGCGGTCGACGAGCTCCGTGACCTCCTCGTCGCTCGTCCCGCGCTCGAGCCGCCGCTGGATCGCGAGCGCGAGCAGCGCGATCGAGGCCGAGGCCGTCTCGGAGTCGATCACCGTCACCCGCCCGTCCCCGAGCTCCGCGGCGGCCGCCTCCGCGCTCGCGAACGTCCCGGAGACGCGCGCCGAGATGTGGAGGGACAGGATCCGCTCGAAGCCGGCGAGCTCGCGGTAACAGGCGAGGAAGTCCCCCGGAGTCGGCTGTGACGTGGCCGGGAGATCGCTGCCTTCCCGGAGCCTCCGATAGAACTCCGCCGCCTCGATCTCGACGCCGTCGCGGAGGCTCTCGTCGCCGAAGCGGACGTAGAGCGGGACGACGCGCCAGTTCGGGAACCGCGAGGCGGCGTCCGGCAGGTCGGCGGTCGAGTCGAGGACGATCGCCGTGTTGTCGACGGTGAGCTTCACGCGACGGAGGCTGCAGCCTGCTGGATCGCCGCGACGATCTCCTCGAGCTCCTGGTCCTTCGTCAGGCACACCGCCGCGCCCGCGGCGACGAGCGCCTCCCGCTCGCCCTCGTTCGCCGAGGCCGTCAGCGCGACGACGGCGACACGAGGCTCGGCGGCGCGCAGCTGCGCGGTCGCCTGCGCTCCGTCGAGGCTCGGCAGCCGGTAGTCCATCAGGACGACGTCCGGCCGGTGCTCGACGGCGGCGGCGACGGCCGACGCGCCGTCGCCCACCGAGGCGACCACCTCGATGTCTCCGCGCATGCCGAGCAGCAACTCCAGTGCCTCACGGAAGACCTCGTTGTCCTCGACGAGCACGACTCGTACGCGCTGCATGTGGGCCGAAGCCTATTCGGCGCCGATGAGGAGCTGGTAGTGCGGCTGGCCTCCCTCGTGTACCTCGAGCTCGAGGCCGGGATGCGCGGCGGCGACCCGATCGAGCAGCTCGTCGAGCGCCGGCGCCTCCTCGCCCGCGAGGATCGTCAGCAGCGAGCGCGGCTCCGCGAGGAGACGTTCGACGACCGCGAGCGCGACGTCGACGAAGTCCTCGCCGCCGGCGACGGGCTCGTCGGCGGCGAGGCCGAGCCAGTCGCCGTGGCGGACGGCGAAGCCGTTCAGCTCGACGTCGCGGGAGGCGCGCGTCACCTCTCCGGCGGCGACCGCGGCTGCCGCGTCGCGCATCTCGGCGGCGTTCTCGGCCGCTCCGCGCGCACCGTCGTAGGCGACGAGCGCAGCCAGGCCCGCGACGATCGAGCCCGTCGGGACGACCTCGGCCGGACGACCCGCGTGCGCTGCCGCGTGCTCCGCGGCGAGGCGGACGTTCGGGTTGTTCGGGAGCAGGATCGCCTCCTCGGCGCCGAGCTCGCCCAGCGCCGCGAGGAGCTCGGCGGTGGAGGGATTGGACGTCTGGCCGCCCTCGACGATGCGGATCGGGCCGACGGGCTCGGCCAGGCTCTCGAACAGCTTCCGGTTCCCGGCGCCCGCGACGACGGCGACGACGCCGCTGCGCGCGAGAGGCGGGGAGTCCGGGACGGCGGACAGGCGCCGCTCGCGCCGCTCCTGCTGCTCGTGCATGTCCGCGATCTCGACGCCGCCGATCGTGCCGGCTGCGGTGCCGAGCGAGAGCGCGGCGCCGGGATCGTCGGTGTGGACGTGCACCTTCAGCGCCGCTTCGTCGCCGACGACGAGGAGCGAGTCGCCGAGCAGCTCGAGCTGCGCTTCGAGCCGATCGCGGCCGAGGCGCTCGCCTTCCACGACGAAGACCGTGCAATAGCGGTAGCGCGACGGCTCGAGGTGGACGGCGTCCGCGCCCGCGATCTCCTCTGCGACCTCCGGGGCCTCCGGGACAGGCTCGCCGGCAACGGCACCGGCGAGCCCGCGCAGCAGCTCGACGAGCCCTGCGCCGCCTGCGTCGACGACCCCGGCTTCGCGCAGCACGGCGAGCTGATCGGGGGTGCGCGCGACGGCCGTTTCCCCGGCGCGCACGAGCTCGACGAGAAGATCGGCCAGCGGCGGCGGGTCGACCACCCGGAGCTCCGCCTCCTCGGCGAGCTCCCGCACGACGGAGAGCATCGTCCCCTCGACCGGCCGGCGCACCGCGCGATACGCGGCGTCGGAGGCTCCGCGCAGTGCCCGCGCGGCGAGGGAGGGCTCGACCCCGTCCGTCGAGGAGGCCAGGACGTCGGCGGCCCCGCGGACGATCTGCGAGAGGATGACGCCCGAGTTCCCCCGCGCACCCATCAGTGCCGCGCGGGCGACCTCGTGCGCGAGCGCGGGCCGGTCGGATGCAGCGGACTCGGCCATCGCGGCGGCGACCGCGCGCACCGTCAGCGTGAGGTTCGTTCCGGTGTCGCCGTCGGGAACCGGATAGACGTTGAGGTCGTCGATGCGGTCACGGCTCGCCTCGAGCGACGCGAGGGCCGCGCCGACGAGGTCCCGAATCCGGGCGCGATCCGCCTCCGCGCTCACGTGCGTCCGGTCCGGACATCGTCGACGTGCACCTCGACCGCCCGCACCGGCAGGCCGGTCAGGCGCTGCACCTCGTACGTGACGCGGTTGCGGACGCTCGACGCGACCTCGGCGAGGTTGAGCCCGTACTCGACGACGACATGGACGTCGGCCGTGACCTCGCCTCCCTCGCGCCGGATCTCGACGCCGCGCAAGCGCCCGTGCCCGCGCCCGAGGCGGCCGCGCAGCGAGCCCTTCAGCCCGACGACCCCGTAGCACTCGAGCGCGGTCTCGGCGACGATCTGCGCGATCGCGTCGCTCGAGATGGTGATCCGGCCGAGAGAAGAGGAAAGCGTCTGTGCCGCCTCCATCGCGGGTCTTGGACCGGCGCCCCGCGCTCAGGGTTGCGCGACGAGAAGATGGGCCCACGGCGTTCACGGAAGCGGGTCGCGAGGTCCACGCCCCGGATGCACCAGAATCCTGCCATGGCCGACGACAACATCTGGACGGACGAGTGGGACGAGGGCGAGGACTGGTCGGGCGGCGGCGGCAACGCGAAGCGGCTGCCGCGCGGCGAGGAGCTCTGGCTCATCCACGACGTGTCGAAGCCGGCGGACGATGGGTGACGGCTGCGTCATCCGCTGTCGTTGATGCCGCGGCTCGCGGAGGCAACCGAATGGCGCCTCGCGGCGGAGGTCCTCGCCCGCGCGTTCGTGCACGATCCGGTGCTCGCCTCGTTCCTGCGCGAGGGACCGGACAGGCCGGCGCGGCTGACGCGGTACTTCGAGCTCGAATGCCGGCTCGGCTCCGCTGCGCACGGCGAGGTCTGGCTCGACGACGACGGGGTCGGAGCGGCGGTCTGGCGCGGGCCCGGAGGCTATCCCGAGCCTCTCTCCGCCCAGCTGCGGCTGCTCCCACGCTTCCTGCGCCTCTTCCCGCGCGAGTTCCTCAGGGCATCACGCGCGATGAACGTGCTCGCCCGCGTGCACCCGCGGGAGCCGCACTGGTATCTCCTCGCCGTCGGCGTCGTCCCGGAAGCGACCGGACAGGGCCGCGGCTCGGCAGTCCTCGAGCCGGTGCTGGCGCGCTGCGACGCCGAGGGACTCCCGGCGTACCTCGAGGCGTCGAGCGCGGACAACGTCCGCCTGTACGAGCGCCTCGGCTTCGAATCGCTCGCCGAGGTCGAGATCTTCTCGGGTGTGCGCGTGCGCCCGATGCGGCGCGAGCCGCGCTGACGTCTACCACCAGGCGTCTGCGATGCCGACGCGCGTCAGGTGTCGTGCCCCGAAGCTCGGCGCGTACCGGATCGTCCACGTCGGAGCGCTGCGGTCGGCGAAGCCTGCCAGCACGCCGCCGTTCGAGCACTCGTACGTGATCGGCAGACCCCGGATCCTGCTCGTCGCGCCGGAGCTGTGGACGCAGCGCCTGCCGGACGAGGTCCAGACGCCGACCGGCAGGCTCTGCCGGTAGCGGTAGTGCCGCCACGGGGGCAGGCCGCGAGTCAGGCGAAGGCGGATCGCGTCGCTGCTCCACGGCTCGACCGGGCAGATCACGAAGCGGCCGTGCCCGCTGGAGGAGAAGCAGGGGTCGTGGATGGAGTTGCCCCTGAAGCAGCGCCAGGCATAGCGCCGGCTCTCGACGTTCGACGTCTCCCAGCAGTAGCCGCGCGCGGTCCGCGTCAGATGCACGCCGGGCGAGATCTTCCCCTCCTTGAAGGCGTGGTAGTAGTGGACGACGGTGCCGCCCGGCCATGCGCTCGACGAGGTCGCCGCCGTTGCGGCCGCCGCGGCCAGGACGACGAGCACGAGCCCGCGGTGCACCATGACCGAAAGCTAGACGACCGAGTCCAAACGGCGGGCGACCGCGGCGCCGCACTCGGCCGGCGACGCTCCCGGCCGGCACGCGATCTCGGAGTCGACCGCCCGGTCGGGCGAGCGACGGGAAGCTAGAGAGCCTTCTGGACCTTGCCGGCCTTGAGGCAGCGCGTGCAGACGTAAGCGCGCGTGGCCTTCCCGTGCAGGAGGACGCGGACGCGCTGCAGGTTCGGCTCGAAGCGCCGCTTCGTCGCCACCATCGAGTGGCTGCGGTGGTGACCGAAGCCGGGCTTCTTGCCGCAGATCGCGCAGACCTTGGACATCGCCACAGGGTAGCGAGCCGGGCGAAGATCTGCGCTCTTCGCCCGGGGACAAAGGAACTGCGCCGGGCCGGAGAGCGCGGTCTCCGGCCCGGCTCCGTGCTGTTTTTGCTTCGGGATGCTGTGGATGGGTTGCCTGCCTGGTGCGCTCGCGCGCGGCTGAGGCCGGCGCGAGCACGGTTCGGCCTCCGCGTACGCTCGCGCGTACGCTCCGGCCCTGGGCGCGGTGGGGGTTGAAGCGGCTTCGAAGCCACATTGGCGCAGGGCGGCGGCGTAACCGTGGGTTACGCCACCGCCGAACCTGTCGCGGGCGGGCACGCCGCCGTAGGCGGCCTGCCCCCACCGACCCCGACGCGCGCTCGATCCTCCCCGGCCCAAGCAAGCCCTGACAGCACGAGGGCCGGGAGACCACGCTCTCCCGGCCCGAGTTCCTTCACCCAGTTCGCGAAGCCGCAGGCTTCGTGAACTACCGGGCGAAGAGCGCAGCTCTTCGCCCGGCTCACGACCCGCGAGCCTCGAGCGGAGCTGCGCGAACAGGTCGGCCATCTCGAGCGCCGCCCGCGCGGCGTCCGCGCCCTTGTCCGTCCGCTCCTCGGCCTGCTCGACCCTGTCGACGGTGAGAACGCCGAAGGCGACCGGGACGCCCGTCTCGAGCCCTGCGAGCTGCAACCCGGATGCCGCCTCGCTCGCGATGTACTCGAAGTGGGCGGTCTTGCCCCGGATCACGCAGCCGAGAGCGATCACGCAGGAGTAGCGGCGCGTCTTCGCGAGCGCCATCGCACCGATCGGAAGCTCGAAGGCACCCGGGACCGGCATCACGGTGATGGAGCTCTCGGAGACCCCCGCCGCCTCCAGCGCCTCGAGCGCCGAGGCGAGGAGCCGGTTCGAGACCTCGCCGTTGAAGCGCGCCACGACGATGCCGACCGTGCGGTCGGCACCGGACGGCGAGCCCTCGAGGAGAACGATGTCCTCCGGGACGTCGAGCTCGCCGGGAGCGTGCACTGCGGACGGCGCCACAGGTTGCGGCTCCGGCTCGGCGAGCGGCGCCTGAAGCTCGAACTTCGGCTCGGGCGTGAGCGGAGGCTCGGGCTGTGCCATGACCGGAGGCTCGGGCGGCGACTCGGGCTCGGACATGACCGGAGGCTCGAACGTGGGCGGCACCGGCTCTGCCTCCGGCTCGGTCATGGCCGGAGGCTCGGACTCGAGCCCGGCCGGATGCTCCTGCGCCTGCTCGGAGAAGGGCGGCTCCTGCTCCGGCTCCTGCTCCGTGCTCTCGGACTCGGACGGTGGAGCGGGGAGGCGCTCCGGCGCCGGCGGCCCCAGGCCGGGCGTCGTTGCGCCGAGGAACCCCTGTACGTCCTCCTCCTCCTCTGGGGCCGGCGGCTCGCCGGGCCAAAAGCCTCCTGAACTCATTCGCCCTCCGACTCGAACTTGAGATCCTGGTGGTGCAGCTTGTGTCCGAGCTTATCCCGCTTCGTGGCGAGATAGCGAGCGTTCTCCGGATTGGGCGGCATCTCGATCGGCACCTGCTCGGTCACCTTCAGCCCGTACGCCTCGACGCCGGAGACCTTCTTCGGATTGTTCGTGAGCAGCCGCATCGTCGTGACCAGGCCGAGCTCGGCGAGGATCTGGTTGCCGATCCCCCACTCCCGCTCGTCGGCGTCGAAGCCGAGCGCGAGGTTCGCATCGACGGTGTCGAGACCACGCTCCTGCAACTCGTAGGCCCTGAGCTTGTTGAGCAGGCCGATGCCGCGGCCTTCCTGCGCCATGTAGAGGAGCGATGCCGCGCCCCTCGCCTGCGATCGGCGCGAGCGCGGCCTCCAGCTGCTCGCCGCAGTCGCAGCGGAGCGAGTGGAAGACGTCGCCGGTCAGGCACTCGGAGTGGACGCGCACGAGGACGTTCTCGGCCCACCTCGCCCATGACGAGCGCGAGGTGCTCGCGGCCGGTGAGCGTCTCGCGAAACGCCGTCGCCGTGAACGTCGCCGTACTCGGTCGGCAGGCGGCACCGAGACGACGCGCTCGACGAGCCTCTCGGTGCTCGGCGGCGGTACTCGATCAGGGAGGCGACGGTGATCAGCCGCAACCCGTGCCGCTCGCAGTACGCGCACGAGATCGGGGACGCGGGCCATCGTCCCGTCCTCGTTCATGATCTCGCAGATCACGCCGGCGGGGACAAGGCCGGCGAGGCGGGCGAGGTCGACCGCGGCCTCCGTCTGTCCGGCGCGGTGGAGCACGCCGCCGTCGCGCGCCCGCAGCGGGAAGACGTGGCCGGGCTGGACGAGGTCGGCGGCGCCGTTGGCGGGATCGATCGCGACCTGGATCGTGTGCGAGCGGTCCGCCGCCGAGATCCCCGTCGTCATCCCTTCGCGCGCCTCGATGGAGACGGTGAAGGCGGTGCCGAGTGGCGTCTCGTTGCGCTGGGTCATCGGCGGCAGGCCGAGCTGCTCGCAGCGCTCGCCGGTGAGACAGAGGCAGATGAGGCCACGGCGCATGCGTCGCCATGAAGTTGATCGCCTCCGGCGTCGCGAACTGCGGCGGCGACGACGAGATCGCCCTCGTTCTCGCGGTCGGGGTCGTCGACGACGACCACCATCCGCCCGTTCCGGATCTCCTCGATTGCATCCTCGACGGTCGCGAAGGGGAGTGACGGCGGAGCTCACGCGAGCCTCGCCGGCAGGAGACGCGTCGACGACCTTGGCGAGTACGTCGGCCTCGAGGTTGACCCGGTCTCCCGGGCGGAGGCTGCCGAGCGTCGTCGCCGCCAGCGTGTGCGGGACGAGCGCGACCTCGAAGCCCCCGTCGTCGAGCGACGCGACGGTGAGCGAAACGCCGTCGACGGCGACGGAGCCCTTCTCGAAGCAGTAGCGGAGCACGCCCTCGGGCGCGTCGAGCCAGGCGCGGAGGCCGGTCGAGTCCTCGACGACCGTGCGGACGCGGCCGACGGCGTCGACATGGCCCTGCACGATGTGGCCGCCGAGCGGCTCCCGAGCCGGAGGGCGGGCTCGAGGTTGACGCGGGCGCCCGGCTCGAGCGCCTGGAGCGTCGTCCGCGCGATCGTCTCCGGCACGACGTCGAAGGCGAGCCGTCCCCCGTCGGCCTCGACGACCGTGAGGCACGTTCCCGCAACCGCGACGGAGTCGCCGACGGCCGCGCTCGGGGCGGTGGCCGGCGCCTCGACGACGAGGCGCGATCCGTCGAGGGACACGACCTCTCCGAGCTCGCGCACGATCCCGGTGAACATGCGGCTAGCGTAACGATGCGGGTTTGCCGTATCGAGATCCGGCGCTCCGCGGACGCGCCACCTTGCACGGAGGAGCACGCTCCTGCCGACGGGCCCGCAGCCGCGACTCCCTGCGGGCCCGCTTCTTGAGCTAGCGAGACCTGCGGTCTCGCTCGCTGAGGTAACGGAACTCCGCCGGCGCGCGCGGTTCGGCCTCCGCTGGGGGTTGAAGCGGCCCCGGAAGCCACACTGGCGCAGGGCCCGAACCTTGCGTCAGCCCAGACAAGCTCTTACTGCACGAGGCCCGGGAGACCACGCTCTCCCGGGCCGAGTCCTCCCCTGGGCGAAGACGCGCAGCTCTTCGCCCAGCTACGCGTCGTGGAGGTACGCCTCGAGGAGCACGTCCTCTCCCAACGGCTCGACGCGCAGGTGCTGAAGCTCGACCGGCTCGGCGAGATCGCCGAAGACCCGCGGCCCCGTCCCGCCGAGCACCGGGGCCACGAAGAGCAGGAGCTTGTCGACGAGCCCCGCCTCGAGGAAGGAGCCGGCGAGCGTCGGCCCTCCCTCGAGCAGGAGCGACTGGACGCCCTCCGCGGCGAGCGCGCGGAGCTCCTCGTCGAGCCCGCCGCTGCGCAGCTCGAGCTCCGAGCCCTCCGGCAGGGGGCCGCGGCCGAAGGCGAGCCGTCGCGGTTGCCGCGGCGCGCCGACGCCGCGAGCGTCGAGCCGGGGCGCATCGGCCCGCACCGTCCCCATCCCCACGGCGACGGCGTCGGAGGCGGCACGCAGCTCGTGCACGCGCCGCCGCGACTGCTCGCCCGAGACCCAGCGGCGGCCTGGAACCGCGACGCGGCCGTCGAGACTCACCCCCGCCTTGTAGGTGACGAAGGGGCGCCCGAGCGACTTCCAGACGCGCCAGGCCTCGTTCTGGCGGCGCGCGGACTCGTCGTCGAGGACGTCGACCTCGATCCCGGCCTCGCGTAGGCGCGCGACTCCCCGCCCGTTCACTTGCGGGTTCGGATCGAGCGCGCCGACGACGACGCCGGAGACGCCCGCCGCCACCACCGCGTCGGCGCACGGCGGCGTCCGCCCGTGGTGCGAGCACGGCTCGAGCGTCACGTAGAGCGTCGCGCCGCGGGCGCGCTCGCCCGCCTGCTCGAGCGCAGCGACCTCCGCATGCCGGACGAGGTCGTACTCGTACCAGCCCTCCCCCGCCACTTCACCGGCGGCGACGACGACCGCGCCGACGAGCGGATGGTCGCCGACCTTGCCGCGTCCCCGCTCGGCGAGCTCGAGCGCCCGCTCGAAGTACGTCACGCGAGGGCCTGGACGAGGCGGCGGTAGGCCCGCGGCAGATCCTCCATCTCGAAGATCGCGGAGCCCGCCACGAACAGCGTCGCGCCGGCCTCGTACACCTCGCGGACGTTCTCGCTGCCGATCCCCCCGTCCACCTGGACGCGGACGTGCTCGGGGAGCGCGGCGCGCAGCCGCCGGATCCGGTCGAGCGCCTCCGGCATGAACCCCTGGCCGCTGTAGCCGGGGTGGATGCTCATGCAGAGCACGATGTCTGCGTCGCCCGCAACCGCCGCCACAGCCTCCGGCTCGCTCTCCGGGTTGAAGGCGACGCCGACCTGGAGGCCGTGCTCCCGGGCCGCGGCGATCGTCGCCGGCACGTCGTCCACGACCTCGTAGTGGAACGTGGCGCTGTCGCCGCCCGCGCGCGCGATCTGAGGGAACTGGCGCGCCGGGTTGTCGACCATCAGATGACAGTCGAGGACGCCGTCCATCTGATGGACGAGCGGCGCGATCGAGGCGAGGACGACCGGCCCCATCGTCACCGGCTCGACGAAGTGACCGTCGCCGACGTCGAAGTGGAAGACGCGGCAGCCGGCGCGGAGCAGCACTTCGATCTGCTCGCCGAGCCGCGCGAAGTCGGCCGCATAGAGCGACGGCTCCACCTCCACCGTCCGGATCCAGTCACGCCAGGCCATGTGCCCAGAGCCGATCGTACGCCGTTGTCCGGGCGGAAGCCTGTCTGGAGTGGACGTGGCTGGGTAACTGAGAGGGACGCAGTGACGTGGCCGGGTAACTGATACCGGGACGTGGCCGGAACGGCCTAGTCGCGGGCGAGGCGGGCGACGAAGAAGCCGCTCGTGCCGTGCACGTGGGGAAGCGTGAGGAGGAACTCGGGGCGAGTCGGATGCGCGAACGCGGGCCACTCCTCGCCGAGCGGCACGACGCGGAGCCCGCTCGCGCCGACGACCGCCTCGCACTCGTCCGGATTCAGCGTGCAGACGGAGTAGACGATCGTGCCCCCGGGCCGCACGCGCTCCGCCGCCGAGCGGAGCAACGCGAGCTGGAGGTCGGGCAACGGGGCGGCCCGCCAGCGCAGGTCGGGCCGCTGGGCGAGGACGCCGAGCCCGGAGCAGGGCGCGTCGACCAGCGCCCGGTCGAAGCCGTCGAGCCCGGGCGGCAGCGCCGTTCCGTCCGCCTCGACGACCGTCGACGTCGTCGCGTCCCATCGTGGCGAGGTTGGCGCGGAGCTCCCTCGCACGCTGCGGGTCGATCTCGACGGCCGTCACCTCGCCGCGGAGCTGGCCCGTCTTGCCGCCGGGCGCGGCGCAGAGGTCGAGAACGCGCTCGCCGTCACCCGCGCGGACGCAGAGCCCGGCGAGCTGCGAGCCACGACTCTGAGGCCAGACCCGGCCCGCCGCGACGAGCGCCTCGTCGAGCCTCGCGACGCGGTAGGCGCCGGGAACGTCGGTCGGCTCGGCCTCCCGGGGAGGCTCGCCGCGCACGAGCCGCACCACCGTCTCGAGGGGCTCGTTCATCGCCCGCATCAGGGCGAGCGCACCCTCCTCTCCGAGCACCCGGACGAACGTCTCGTGGACCCAGTCCGGGTACGACTCCTTCAGCGGACCGTCGGGCAGCGAGTCGAGGAGCGGCCGGATCCCGCCGGCGAGCCGCCGCAGCACGGCGTTCGTGAACGGCACCGCCCGCTCGAGTCGCGCCCCCCGCACGAGCTCCACCGACTCGTTGACGGCGGCGTGCGGCGCGGTTTCCGTGTAGCCGAGCTGGTACGCGCCGAGCCTCAGCGCCGCGCGCACCGGCGGGTCGAGCTTGCGCACCGGCCGCCGCCCGAGCGCCTCGATCGCGTGGTCGAGCGTCCGCACCCGCTGCACGGAGCCGTAGGCGAGCCGCTGCGCGAAGGCCCGCTCGCGCTCGTCGAGTCCCTCGGCGGCGCTGCGGAAGGCACGGTCGGCGTAGGCCTCGTGCTCGAACACGCGCCGCAGCACCTCGTAGGCGGCCCGCCGCGCAGGGCTAACGGCGGCCACGGAGGTAGGCCTCGTACGCCATCCGCAGCCCGCCGGCGGGCTGCACCTCGAGCGGCTCGAAGGAGCCGTCCTCCCCCACCCGCGCGCGCCAGACGAGCAGATCGCCCCCCTCCGGCCGGTGGAGCCTGGCGCCGATGTGCGGCGACAGTGCGCGAACGCGGTTCACGACCTCCTGCGGCGGCGCGGAGAGGTCGAGCTCACGATCCTCCGGCCGGATCTTCTCCGCGTACGTGACGCCCTCCTCCGGCTGCGGCACGAAGGACGGCTCGTCCGGCGCCAGCACGTCGTGGAGGAGCTCGAGCGCGACCTCGGCCGCGCGCGTGTACACCGCGCCCGCATCGTCCTCCGGCTCGATCGCGAACGCGCGCTGCGCCGCGACGGGGCCGGCGTCGAGAGCCTCGACGGTACGGTGGATCGTCACGCCCGTCTCCTCGTCCCCCGCCATCAGCGCCCGTTCGACCGGCGCCGCGCCACGCCAGCGGGGCAGCAGCGACGGGTGGACGTTGAGCCAGAGCGCACGCTCGAGGAGCGTGTTCGGGATCAGCAGCCCGTAGGCGCAGACGACGACGGTGTCGGCGGCGAGCTCGACCGACTCGTCGAGCCGCGTCGGCTGGGCGACGGGAATGCCGAGCCGCTCGGCCGCCTCCTTCGCCGGCGTCGCCGCGAGCTTGCGACCGCGGCCGCGCGGCTTGTCGGGGCGCGTCAGGAGCAGCGCGACCTCGTGCTCGGCGGCGAGCCGTTCGAGCACGTCGGCGCCGAACGGCGCGGAGGCCGCAACGGCGATCGACCGCGCCATGGCTAGCCGATGACGATGCGGGGGCGCAGGCTCGCGAGCGCCTCCCGGCGCGCCTCGGGCGTCGTCCGGTCGAGGATGAGCAGGCCGTCGAGATGGTCGCTCTCGTGCTGGGCGACACGGGAGTAGGGCTCCTCGAGCTCGTAGCGCACGTCCGCCCCGTGTTCGTTCCGGCCCGCGATCGCGATCGTCGCGGCGCGCTCGATCGGCAGGACGACGCCCTGGATCGAGAGGCAGCCCTCGTCCTCGATCGTCTTCTCGTCGCTCCGCTCGACGATCTCGGGGTTCACCAGCGCCGCCACCTCGTCATCACTCGCCTGGAAGACGAACAGGCGCTGCAGCACGCCGACCTGCGTCGCGGCGAGCCCGATCCCGTTTGCGTCCTGCATGAGCTGCTTCATCCGCCCGACGAGCCGCTCGAGATCGTCGTCGAACGACTCGACCGGCCGCGCCGTCATCTTCAGAGCCGCGTCCGGGTACTGGCGGATCTGGGCGAGCGCCAGCCGTCGCCGCGCCTCGCGCTCCGGGTCGAGCTTCTCCGCCTTGACCTGTCCCTCGATCTCTGCCATCGGCTCGAGGGTACCCTCGCACACGTGGATCCCAGGACGTTGCAGGAGACGATGAACCAGGGCGCGACCCGGCCGGAGACGCCGCGGGAGCGGCACGAGCGCGAGACGCTCGAGGCGGATCTCGAGTTGAGCCCGGTGCGGGGGACGCCGCTGCGGCAGCGCTTGCGGAACTTCCGGCCCGACGCCGAATCGGCCGTGCGCGCGCTCGATGGGCCGACGATCTGGATGCGCCGGCTGCGGGCGATCGAAGACGCCGTCGAGCAGCACGAGCGGCAGCTCGCCGAGGCATGGCGGGCGCTCGCGGACGAGGTCGAGGATCCGGCGCAGTTCGCGACGGTCTGGCGCGAGCTCGCCCGCAACTGGAGCTTCGCGCAGGTGAACGAGCTCATCGCGCACCACAACCGCAACTTCCCGGCCGAGGCGAGGCTGGCGATGGATCCGCGCACGCGCGACTTCGTCCGCCTCAACGGTCGCTCGTACGAGCGAGAGCCGCTCGACGCAGAGTGGATCCTCGCGCGCTTTCCGGCGGAGCGCGCGGCGGCGCTGCGCGCACGATGATCCGGCCGCTCCGGGCGGAGGACGCAGAGGAGCTCGCCGCGCTCCAGCGCGCAAACCGCGCGTTCCTCGCACCGTTCGAGCCAGAGCGGCCGCCGGAGTTCTTCACCGCCGAGGGCCAGCGGGCACGGCTCGAGCGGCAGCTCGCGGACGGGACGCATCCGTTCGCGATCCTCGACGGTGACGCGATCGCCGGCGCGGTCAACCTCTTCAACATCGTGCGCGAGTCGCTCCAGGGCGGCACGATCGGCTACTGGGTCGACAGCGCGCGGAACGGGCGCGGGCTGGCGACCGGCGCCGTCGCGGACATCGTCGAGTACGCGTTCGGCGAGCTCGCGCTGCACCGGGTGGAAGCCGCCACGCTCGTCGACAACGTCCCGTCGCAGCGCGTGCTGGAGAAGAACGGGTTCGACCGGATCGGCGTCGCCCGCCGCTTCCTCCGCGTCGCCGGCGACTGGCGCGACTTCGTGCTCTTCCAGCGTGTGTCGGACTAGACGCTCTGCGGGTCGACGTCGACGACCGCGCTGAGCCCGGCGCGGCGCATCGCGGGCGCGGCGGCGGCGAGGAGGGCTGCAGCGCGGGAGGCGAGCGCGCGCGGACGGTCGGTCTTGCCGACGAGCTGGGCCCGGTGCCGGCCGCGCAGCCGTAGCAGCGGCGCGGGGCCGAGCAGCTCGAAGCCGTCGAGCCCTGCCTTCAGCTCCTCGAGCGCACGCGTCGCGGGCGCGGGCTCCGGCCCAGAGACGAGGATGCGGACGAGGTGGCAGAACGGCGGGTAGCCGAGCGCGCGGCGGCGCTCGAGCTCGCCGGCGAGGAAGCCGTCGACGTCGTGGCGAACGGCATGCTCGACGGCGCGCGACTCCGGCTGGAAGGTCTGGATGAGGACCCGGCCCGGCGCGTCGCGGCCGCTGCGCCCGGCGAGCTGGGTCAGGAGCTGGAAGGTCCGCTCCTCGGCGCGGAAGTCGGGGAGGGCGAGCCCGGTGTCGGCGTCGACGACCGCCGCGAGCTGGACGCCGGCGAAGTGGTGACCCTTCGCGACCATCTGCGTCCCGACGAGAACGGCCCGCTCGGCCCCGCTGAAGCGCTCGAGCGCCGCGCGCAGCTCCGCCGGCTTCGCGATCGCGTCGGCGTCTAGCCGGATCCGCTCGAGCTCCGGCACGTGCTTGGAGAGCTCCCGTTCCAGCCGCTGGGTGCCCGAGCCGATGCGTGCGAGCTCGGCCGACCCGCACGCCGGGCACGTCTCCCCCGCCGGCTCGCGCAGGCCGCAGTGGTGACAGCGGAGGGTTCCGTCCTCGTGGAGGGTGAGCGCGATGTCGCAGTTCGCGCAGCGGCGGGTCGCGCCGCAGGCGCGGCAGTGGAGCGCAGACGCGACGCCGCGGCGGTTGAGGAGCAGGATCGCCTTGCCGCCTCCATCGGCGAGCCGCCCGAGCTCGGCAAGAAGCGGCGCCGAGAGCGGATAGCCCGACTCGCGGCGCAGGTCGACGACGCGCACTGTCGGCATGGGCGCGCCGAGCCGCCCTCCGAGCTCGAGCCGCTCGAGCGCGTGCCACGACTCGGGCCGGGGCGTCGCCGAGCCGAACACGGCGACGGCTCCCTCGAGGGCAGCCCGCTTGGCGGCGACCGTGCGCGCGTCGTAGCGGGGATCGGACTCCTGCTTGTAGGAGGAGTCGTGCTCCTCGTCGACGCAGATCACGCCGAGCGACCGGAGCGGCGCGAAGACCGCGGAGCGGGCCCCCACGACGACCGTCGCCTCGCCGGCGAGGATCCGCTCCCGCTCGTCCCGGCGCTCGGCCTCGGAGAGGCCCGAGTGGAGGAGCGCAACCCGATCGCCGAAGCGGGCGCGGAAGCGGCCGACCGCCTGCGGCGTGAGGGCGATCTCGGGGACGAGGACGATCGCGCCGCGGTCCCGCGCGAGCGCCGCCTCGCAGGCGCGGATGTAGACCTCGGTCTTGCCGCTTCCCGTCGCCCCCGCGAGAAGGACGTTGCCGCCGCCCCCCGCGAGCAGTTCCTCGATCCGCACGAGGGCGCGCCCCTGCGACTCCGAGAGCGTGACCGGCGCCGGCTCGGCGGGAAGCGCCGCCGCCCCGGCGACCTCCCGCCGCTCGCCGCGGCGCGACGGCAGGTCGGGCGCGACGAGCGAGAGTGCCCGCGCCGGTGTCGAGCCGTAGTAGTCGGCGAGCCAGAGGGCGAGGTCGACGAGAGCCGGCGGCAGCCTTTCGACGACGCGCTCGGCCGCGACCGGCTCGACGTCCTCCGGCGCCTCGACGCCGACCTCGACGACGACGCCGCGCCGGCGGGCGTTGCCGAAGCGGATCGCGAGGACGGCGCCTCGCTCGACGTCGTCCGGCACCTCGTACGTGAAGGGCCGGGCGAGGACCCGGGCGCTGACGAGCGGAAAGACGGAGGCGAGGCGCGGCATCCGGCGAGCGTAGCCCCGGGTATGGTCGGAGCTCTGCGATGTCGGAGCCCCATTTCGATCCCGCGACGTATCCGACGCTGATCCGCGAGGAGATCGCCCGCTACGACGAGCTGCAGGAGGAGACGGCGCGCGCGACGGAGGGCGTCGCGGCGTCGGCGATCCTCGAGCTCGGGACGGGCACCGGCGTGACCGCCCGCGGGCTGCTCGCACGGCATCGGGGTGCACGGCTCGTCGGGATCGACGAGGACGAGGCGATGCTCGCGGTCGCGCGGGAGGAGCTGCCGAAGGCGGACCTACGGGTGCAACGGCTCGAGGATCCACTGCCGGAGGGGCCGTTCGAGCTCGTCTTCTCGACGCTCGCCGTCCACCACCTCGACGGCGAAGGCAAGCGTGATCTCTTCCGGCGCGTCGCGGCGGTGCTGGCGCCGAGCGGACGATTCGTGCTCGCGGACGTGATCGTCCCGAACGATCCCGCGGAGGCGCTGATCCCGCTCAGTGACGGCTACGACCGCCCCGACCGGCTCGACGACCAGCTCGCGTGGCTCGCGGCCGCGGGGTTCGACGCGCGGCTGACCTGGGTCGCCGGTGACCTCGCCGTGGTCGTGGCCGACCTGCCGGCCGGACTCAGATCCGCTCGGGCTCGGTCGTGAGCGGCCCGCCGGCGTCGCCGGTGTTGAGGGTGCCGCTCGGCTCGATCAGCAGGACCGACGCCTCTTCCTCGGCGCGGGGGCAGTGCTCGACGCCTCTCGGGACGACGTAGAGCTCACCCTCGTCGAGCTCGACGTCGCCGTCGCGCAACTGGATCGTCAGGTGCCCTGCGAGGACGAGGAAGAAGTCGTCGGTGTCGTCGTGCTTGTGCCAGACGAACTCGCCCTGCACCTTGACGACGCGCACGTCGTAGTCGTTGATCCGGGCGACGACCTTCGGCCGCCAGTGCTCGGCGAAGAGCTCGAGCTTCTCCGCGAGGTTGATCGGCTCGTGCATGCCCCTGTCCTACCTGAATGGACGCTGGCCCGACGGTAGAGGAGAATGGCCCGGTGGAGCTGTCCGAGACGCGCTATGCGCAGAGCGGTGACACTGCGATCGCGTATGCCACGGTCGGCGAGGGGCCGGTCGATCTCGTGTTGACGCCGGGGGCGGCCTCCCACGTCGAGCTCACGTGGCAGCACCCGTTGTTTGCGGCGTTTCTCGATCGGATGGCGTCGTTCGGCCGGGTGATCGTGTTCGACAAGCGCGGCACGGGGCTTTCGGACCGGGTGAAGAAGATCGCCACCCTCGAGGAGCGTTCCGACGACATCCGGGCGGTGATGGACGCGGCCGGCTCGGAGCGCGCCGTCCTGATGGGCGTCTCCGAGGGCGGGCCGATGTCGGTCCTCTTCGCCGCGACGTACCCGAAGCGGACGGCGGGTCTCGTCCTGTACGGCTCCCGTGCCCGCCAGTGCTGGGCGCCCGACTATCCGTGGCGGCCGACCGAGGACGAGTTCCGCAGGTGGATCCGCGAGGAGGAGCAGTCGCCTTCGCCGATCACGGAAGAGAGCACGCGCGCAATGCTGGAGAACTTCGCGCCCAGCCTCGCCGGCGACGCCGAGTTCGCCCGCTGGTGGGCAATGGTGAGGCGTTCGAGCATCAGTCCCGGCGCGAGCCTCGATCTCGCCCGCATGAACATGGAGATCGACGTCCGGGACGTGCTGGCGACGATCCGGGTGCCGACGCTCGTCGTGCAGCTGGCAGGCGACAGGCTCGTCAAGGCCGAGGAGGGCCGCTATCTCGCCGAGCACATCCCGGGTGCCCGTTACCGGGAGCTGCCCGGCGACAACCACCTGGTGATGGCAGACGATTCCGCGTCTCGAGTCCGTCATCCGCGAGGTCGAGGCGTTCGTGGCCGACCTGCCGGCCGACGTGCCCGAGCCGGACACGGTCCTCGCCACCGTGCTGTTCACCGATCTCGTCGGCTCGACGGCGACAGCCGCCGAGCTGGGCGACCGCCGCTGGCGCGAGCTGCTCGAACGCCACCACGCAGCCGTCCGCAGCCAACTCTCCCGCTTCCGCGGCCATCGAGGTCGACACCGCCGGCGACGGATTCTTCGCCACCTTCGACGGCCCCGCGAGGGCGATCCGCTGCGCCCGCGCGGTGACGGACGCGGTCGGCGAGCTCGGTCTCGAGATGCGCGCCGGGCTGCACACCGGCGAGTGCGAGCTGCTCGCCGACAAGGTGGCCGGCATCGCCGTCTCGATCGGTGCCCGGGTCGCGGCGCAGGCGGCGCCGGGGGAAGTGCTCGTCTCGCGCACAGTCAAGGATCTCGTCGCAGGCTCGGGCATCCAGTTCGCCGACCGCGGGACTGCCGAACTGAAGGGCGTACCGGGTGAATGGCAGCTCTACGCGGTGGAGCAGGACGGCGAGACGCAGTGAATGCGGAGGGCGAGAAGCGCTGAGCGACCGTCCGGCGATCGAGGCGGAGGGGCTGCGGAGGCGTTACGGCGACGTGGAGGCGCTCCGCGGCGTCGATCTCCACGCGCCAACGGGCAGCGTGCTCGGGCTGCTCGGTCCCAACGGGGCCGGAAAGACGACTGCGGTCCGGATTCTGACGACCCTGCTCAAGCCGGACGGCGGCAGCGCGAGGGTTGCGGGATTCGACGTGGAGCGGGAGCCCGCGCAGGTGCGGCGCCGGATCGGCCTCGCCGGCCAGTACGCGGCGGTGGACGAGAACCTGAGCGGCTCCGAGAACCTGGAGATGGTGGGGCGGCTCTACCACCTCGGCAGGCGCACGTCTCGTCAGCGTGCCTCCGAGCTGCTCGAGGACTTCGGCCTCGCCGAGGCCGGCAGGCGGCTCGTCCGCACGTACTCGGGCGGGATGCGGCGCCGGCTCGACCTCGCCGCGGCGCTCGTGGCACGCCCGCCGGTCCTGTTTCTCGACGAGCCGACCACCGGACTCGACCTGCGGAGCCGGATCGCGCTCTGGGACGCGCTCGGGGCCCTCGTCACCGAGGGAACGACCGTGCTTCTCACGACGCAGTACCTCGACGAGGCGGACCGGCTCGCGCACAGGATCGCCGTCGTCGACCACGGTCTCGTGATCGCCGAGGGAACGCCGGACGAGTTGAAGCGGCGAGTCGGCGGCGATCGGCTCGAGATCCACCTCGCCGACGGAGCCGCCGCTCCCGTGGCCGCCCGGGCTCTGGCGGCGCTCGGCGACGGTGCGCCGTCGGTGCGCGACGGCGTCGTGTCGCTGCCGGTTGCGAAGGGCGGCGCGGTCGCCGCAGCCGTTCGCGCCCTGGACGGCGCCGGGATCGCGATCGGGGACATCGCGACGCGGCGACCCACGCTCGACGACGTCTTCCTGCAGCTGACCGGCCATGCGACCGCCGACACGGAGGAGGAGCCCCGGTGAACCCGGCCGCGCGCGAGATCTCCGACATGTGGGTGCTCGCCATCCGGAGCGTCAAGCGGATCAAGCGCCAGCCCGACCTGCTCGTCGGCTTCACGGTGCAGCCGGTCATGTTCGTGCTCCTCTTCGTCTACGTCTTCGGCGGCGCGATCTCGACGCCGGGCCTTCGCTACGTCGACTTCCTGATCCCGGGGATCGTCGTCCAGTCGATCGTCTTCGGCGGGTTCGTCACCGCGCTCGGGCTCTCGGACGACCTGAAGAAGGGGCTGATGGACCGGTTCCGGTCGCTGCCGATGTCGCGCTCCGCAGTCCTCACCGGGCGGACCTTTGCGGACATCAGCACGAACGTGATCCAGCTCGTCGTGATGCTCGTCGTCGGGCTCGCCGTCGGCTTCCGCTTCCAGACGGAGATCCCGACGATCCTGGGCGGAATCGCCCTGCTCCTGTTGATCGGCTACGCGTTCTCGTGGGTGTTCGCGTTCATCGGGCTCACCGCGTCGTCCCCGGAAGCCGCCAACGCCTACGGCTTCACGATCCTCTTCCCGCTGACGTTCGTGTCGTCCGCGTTCGTGCCGGTCGGCTCGATGCCCGGCTGGCTCCAGCCTGTGGCAAGGCACAACCCGTTCACGACGATGGTCAACGCCATCCGCCGGCTCTTCATCGACACCCCGGCAGGCAACGACGTCTGGCTCGCGGCCCTGTGGTCGGTCGCGATCACGATCGTGTTCGCCGCTCTCGCGATCTGGCGCTACCGGCGGGTCGTCGCCCACTCGTGACCGTCCGTCGACAGCGGACGTCGTCCGCTAGACGCCGGCCGCGGTGACGACGAAATCGGTGGCGAAGCCGAGCAGGATCCCCACGACGAGCAGCCAGGCCACGAGCAGCGGATGGCCGTACTTGCGGTTGACCGCGAACAGCTCGCGCACGACGTAGAGGATCGAGCCGCCCGCGACGGTGAAGAAGACCACCGAGACCGCATCGCTCGCCCACGCCTGGCCGACGACGGTGCCGAGGAACGTCGGGCCGCCGCCGATCAGCCCGAGCAGGCCGAGCAGGCGCCAGCTGGGGCGAACGCCCTCGCCGCTGAGCGGGCCGCAGATCCCGAAGCCCTCGGTCGCGTTGTGCAGGCCGAAGCCGATGATCAGGGTCACCGCGAGGCCGATCTCGCTCGCCGCGGCCGCCTGGCCGATCGCCAGCCCCTCCCCGAAGTTGTGGACGCCGATGCCGATCGCGATCAGGAAGGCGAGCCGGATCGCCGGATTCGACAGGTCGAGCCGCCCGCGCGCGGTGAACTCGTCGACGGCCGCCGCACCCGGGCCCACGAGCGGGGACGAGCGCCGGCCCGCGCGACGCATCATCCACACGTCGTAGTAGACGAGGCTCATCAGGCCCCCGATGAACCCGGCGGCCCCGAGCGCGGCGAGCTCGCCGAAGCGGCCCCAGTCGTGCGCGTGCAGGGCGGAGTCGATCAGGTCGACCGCGTTCGAGAGCACGTCCCAGAGCAGGAAGACGAGGATCCCCGTGGCGAGCGAGGACAGGCCCGCACGCGCGCCGACGGGCAGCCCCTGCATCCGCCCCACGGGCAGGCCGATGAAGATCGTCGCGCCCGCGATCGCACCGAGCAGGAGGATGTGGCCGGTCGTCATCCGCTAAGAGGCATCAGTCGCGCATCCACGTGTAAGGCACGCCTTACACGTAACACGGCGGGCAATATACCGGCGTGCCTGTCGTAGGCCACTCCGTCGACGACTACCTCGAGACGATCTACTTCCTCGCCTTCCCGATCGGCGAGTACACGCCGCGCGGCGCCGGCTCTCCGCCCCTCGCCTCGCGCGTCGCCGAGATGCTCCACGTCTCGCGCGCCTCGGCCGGCGAGATGCTGAAGCGGCTGGAGGCCGAAGGCCTGATCGAGCGCGGCGCCCGCAAGGAGGCGCTGCTCACCGAGCCGGGGCGGGAGCGGGCCGAGCGCGTCGTCCGCAAGCACCGGATCATCGAGCGGCTGCTCACCGACTTCATGGGCTACACCGGCTACGAGTCGCACGAGCGGGCCGACGAGCTCGGCGGCACCTTCGACGACGAGATGATCGCCCGGATCGACGAGAAGCTCGGCCGCCCGGAGCGCTGCCCGCACGGCTGGCCCGTCGACCCGCAGGTGGAGCAGGCAGAGAACGCAGAGCTCGTGCCGCTGGCCTCCCTCGGCCGGGGCGCACGCGCCACGATCGTCCGGCTCGCCGAGCACGACGGCGACCTCCTCCACTGGTTCTACGACCAGGGGCTCGTGCCCGAGACGGAGCTCGCCGTCGAGAGCGCCGACCCGGCCGCCGACCAGTTCGTCGTCCGCCTCGACGGCGGGACGCGCGCGATCTCGGAGAAGGCCGCGGCCGGGCTGTTCGTCAGACCCGCGTAGTGCGCATCCGTCCGGCCTCCCCGGCCGATCTGCCTTTCCTCGAGGCGATGCTCGTCGAGGCGGCCTGCTGGCGGCCGGGGACTGCAAGCGCGCCGGCGCGGCACGTGCTCGCCGAGCCGGCCGTGGCGCGGTACCTCGAAGGCTGGGGCCGGAGCGGTGACACCGGACTCGTCGCCGAAGCCGGCGGCAGCGCAGTCGGCGCGGCGTGGTTCCGGGTGTTCGAGGCCGACGACGCCGGTTACGGATTCGTCGCCGCCGACGTTCCGGAGCTGACGATCGCCGTGACGGCCGGAGCGCGCGGCCAGGGCGTCGGCACGTTTCTGCTCGACGCGCTCGTCGCCGAGGCGCGCGCCGGCGGGTTCCGCGCGCTCTCGCTCAGCGTCGAGGAGGACAACCCGGCGTTGCGGCTCTACGAACACGCAGGCTTCGTCCGCGCCGGACGCGTCGGAGGCGCGTGGACGATGCTGCTGGAGCTCTAAGGCCTATGTGCGGGTGGCCGAAGCCTCGGCGAGGCCGGCGGCGGCGCGCAGGGCCGCAGCGCGGTCGGTGCGCTCCCAGGTGAAGTCCGCCTCCTCCCGGCCGAAGTGGCCGTAGGCGGCGGTCTTCGCGTAGATCGGGCGCCGCAGGTCGAGGTCGCGGAGGATCGCGGCGGGACGCAGGTCGAAGTGCTCGCGGATGAGCTGCTCGATCTGGGGCACCGGGATCTTCTCCGTCCCGAACGTGTCGACGAGCACCGACAGCGGGTGCGCGACGCCGATCGCGTACGCGATCTGCAGCTCGCAGCGATCGGCGAGGCCGGCAGCGACGACGTTCTTCGCCACCCAGCGGGCCGCGTACGCCGCCGAGCGGTCGACCTTCGTCGGGTCCTTCCCCGAGAAGGCGCCACCCCCGTGGGGCGCCGCGCCTCCGTACGTGTCGACGATGATCTTGCGGCCGGTCAGCCCGGAGTCGCCCATCGGGCCGCCGATCACGAACTTGCCGGTCGGGTTGCAGTAGACGAAGTCTCGGTCGCGCTCGAGCCGGCGGGCGTCGTAGAGGTCCTTCGGCAGGATCGGCTCGATCACGTGCTCGACGAGGTCGGGCTTGAGCAGCGTGTCGATGTCGAGCCCGTCCCGGTGCTGCGTCGAGATGAGCACCCGCTCGATCTCGACCGGCCGGATGTGGCCGCTGTCGTCGTCGATCTCGTAGCGGACGGTCACCTGCGTCTTCCCGTCGGGCCGCAGATACGGGAGCACATCCGCCTTCCGCACCTCCGACAGCCGGTGCGCGAGCCGGTGCGCGAGCATGATCGGGAGCGGCATCAGCTCGTCCGTCTCGTTCGAGGCGTAGCCGAACATCATCCCCTGGTCGCCGGCGCCGAGCCGGTCGAGGGGATCGGAGTCGCCGTGCTGTCTCTCGTACGAGTCGTCGACGCCCTGCGCGATGTCGGGCGACTGCTCGTCGATGGCGACGATCACGCCGCACGTGTCGGCGTCGAACCCGAACTTCGCCCTCGTGTAGCCGATCTCGCGGATCCGGTCGCGGACGAGCCGCGGGATGTCGACGTACGTCTCGGTCGTGATCTCGCCGGCGACGACGACGAGGCCCGTCGTGATGAGCGTCTCGCAGGCGACGCGCCCCGCGGGATCCTCAGCGAGCACGGCGTCGAGCACGGAGTCGGAGATCTGGTCGGCCATCTTGTCGGGATGGCCCTCGGTCACGGACTCGGAAGTGAAGGAGAAGGAGCGCATGGCTTGAGCTTAGCGAGCGGGTACTGCGCACCCGCTCGCTGGGGTCCAGGGCGAAGAGCTGCGCTCTTCGCCCGGGGGTGACGGTACTGCGCGCGGGCGAGAGCGTGGTCTCGCCCGCGCTCCGTGCTGTCAGGGCTTGCTTGGGTTGGGGTGGGTCGAGCGTTGTCTGCTTACGCCGCTACAGCGTCGAGGGGTTGAACGCTTCGACCAGACCCCAGGCCGAGGGCCGGAGCGTAGGCGGAACGCCTACGCGGAGGCCGGACCGTGCTCGCGCCGGCCTCCGCCGCGCGCGAGCGCACCAGGCAGGCAACCCATCCACACCACCCCAAGCGAGAACAGCACGGAGCCGCCGGAGACCACGCTCTCCCGGCGGCGCAGTTCCTTGCTCCCCGGGCGAGCGAGAGCGCAGCTCTTCGCCCGAGCTACTCCTCGGTGGGTTCACGTCCCATCAGCCGGGCGAGCAGGTTGTGGATGTCCTGGCCGGAGAGGACGGCGCAGACGCCTTCGGTGATCGGCAGCTCGACGCCGAGGCGATGCGAGAGGTCGCGCAGGATCGGCGCGGTGGTGAGGCCCTCGACGGTCTGGCCGATCTCCGCCAGCGCCTGCTCGGGCGTCAGGCCCTGGGCGATGAGCTCGCCCGCGTGGCGGTTGCGGCCGTGACGGCTCCAGCACGTGACCACGAGGTCGCCGATGCCCGCGAGGCCGGCAAACGTCTCCGGCCGGGCCCCGGCCGCCTCGCCGAGCCGTGTCATCTCCGCCAGGCCGCGCGCGATCAGTGAAGCCTTCGCGTTGTCGCCGATGCGGAGCCCGTCGACAGCGCCGGTCGCCAGGGCAATCACGTTCTTGGCCGCGGCGCAGAGCTCGACGCCGACGAGGTCGGAGTTCACGTAGGCGCGGAAGAGGCTCGAGTTGAGGGCGTGCTGGAGCTGACCGGCGAGAAAGCCGTCCTCGCTGGCCACCACGGCCGCCGTCGGCAACCCCTCGGCGATCTCCTCCGCCATGTTCGGCCCGGACAGGACTGCGACCGAACGGCCGCGCACGAGGGTGGAGAGGCGCTCGCCCGTCTCGGGATCGAGCCCCTTCGCGAGGCAGAGCACGGGAGCGTCGCCCGGCAGCGCCTCGACCACCTTGCCGAAGGCGCGGCTCGGCACGGCCACGACGACGACGTCGACATCCGCCGGCGCGTCCGCGAGCGCGACGGCCTCGGCCGCCCGCAGGTCGACGCTCTGCAGGTAGTGCGGGTTCCGGCCCGTGCGCGCGATCGCCTCCGCCTGCTCGGGCGAGCGGCAGGCGAGCACGACCTCGTGCCCGCGATCGAGGAGGACGTGCGTGAACGCCGTCCCCCACGACCCCGCCCCGACGACGAGAAACCGCATGATCAGGATCGTTTCACGAAGTCGATGGAGACGGGCACGCCTTCGAGGCCGAAGCGGGCGCGCAGCTGGTTCTCGACCCAGTAGCCGTAGTCGCGCGTGACGAGGGCCGGGTCGTTGACCGACAGGCGGAAGCGCGGCGGGCGGACGCGGACCTGGGCGCCGTAGAGGAGGTTGAGCCTGCGGCCGCGCGGGCCGCTCGGCGGCTGTCGCGCCTCCCGCAGCTCGCCGAGGGCGCGGTTGAGCTCCGGCGGTCGTGACCCGCGCGGTATGCCGGTAGAACAGCTCCTCGATCTCGTCGAGCAGCCGTTCGAGGCCTCGGCCGGTTTGGGCGGAGACGGCGACGAACGACGGTCGCTGGCGCAGGCGGCGGCGCAGCTCGCCGCGCACATCGTCGACGGCGATCGTCGTCAGAGTCCCACTTCGAGAGCACGACGAGCGTGGAGCAGTGCGCTTGCCGCGCGACGTCGGCGACCGCGATGTCCTGCTCGACGATGCCCTCCGCCGAGTCGACGAGGACGAGCGCGACATCGGCCCGCTCCGCCGCCTCGAGCGCGCGCAGCTCCGAGTAGTAGTCGACGCCCTGCCGGTGCCTGCGCTTGCGCCGCAGGCCGGCGGTGTCGATCGAGGACGAACGTCCGGTCTCCCCGCTCGAGCACCGTGTCGATCGGCATCGCGGGTCGTGCCCGGGAATCTCGCAGACGATCACCCGCTCGCGCCCGAGCAGCGCGTTGACGAGGCTCGACTTGCCGACGTTCGGGCGGCCGAGGATCGCGACGCGGATCGCGTCGTCCGGCAGCACCGGCGCGGCGCTCCGGCGCGAGCCGTTCCAGCTCGGCGACGACCCGGTCGAGCAGGTCGCCCGCGCCCGTGCCGTGCAGGCCGGAGATCGGGATCGGGTCGCCGAGGCCGAGCCGGTGGAACTCGAGGCGCGAGCGGCTCATCGCTCGGATCGTCGATCTTGTTCGCGAGCACGAGCACCGGCTTGCGCGCCTCGCGCAGGATCTGCGCCACCTCCTCGTCGCCGGGCGTGACCCCCGCCCGGGCGTCGACGACGAAGAGGACGAGGTCGGCCTCGCCGACGGCCTCCCGCGCCTGCGCGGCGATCGCCCGCGTCAGCGGCGCCGGGTCGGCGATGTCGACGCCGCCGGTGTCGACGAGGACGAACCGCCTGCCCGTCCACTCGCAGACGAGCTCCTTCCGGTCGCGGGTCACGCCGGACATCTCGTGCACGACGGCCGCCCTGCGACTCGGTGAGCCGGTTGAGGAGCGTCGACTTGCCGACGTTCGGGAAGCCGACGATCGCCACCGCTCCGAGCAGCGGCGGCGGAGGCGGCGCGCCGGCAGGTCGCTCGACTCGGGCTGCTCGCGGCTCGCTCATCTCGGCGGCTCGGCGTTGCGCGGCCGTCCGGCCTCGTGCAGGTCGCACAGCCACGTCCAGAGCCGGTACAGCTCGGCCTCGATCAGCTCCGACGCCTCGCGGTAGCCCTTGCCGCCGCGCGGCAGGCCGTCGAACCGCATCGGCTCGCCCCAGGCGATGGACACCGGCGCGAAGTTGCCGAGCCGCCAGCGCTGCGAGCCGTGGAGGGCGGCGCAGACCACCGGCACCTCCTCCTGCAGCGCGACCATCGCGGCGCCCGGCTGCACGTGGCCGGGGACGCCGCTGCGCTGCCGCGTTCCCTCGACGAAGACGCCGAGCGCCTCGCCGCCTCGGACGACCTCACGCATGCGCCGCACGGCCTCGCGGTCGGACTCGCCGCGCCGCACCGAGAGCGTGCCGAAGCTGCGGATGAGCTGGCCGAGACCGAGCACACGATGCGCCTCGACCTTGGCGAGGAAGTGGAGGTTGCGCGGGGAGACGTAGCCGACGCAGCGGTATGTCGATCCAGTGGAAGTGGTTGAACGCGATGACGAGGCCGCCGCTGCGCGGGACGCGGTCGCCGCCGTAGGAGTGGAGCCGGGTCGCGAGGGCGGCCGGGATGCCCAGCAGCGGCCGTCCCACTGCCCAGGCGACATCCTGTCCGGTCACGCGGCAGCCGAGCGCTCGCGGATGATGCTCTCGATGCGGTCGACCACGTCGTCGACCTCGAGGCTCGTCGTGTCGATCTCGACGGCGTCCGAAGCCGGCTGCATCCGCGCCGCGTCGCTCTCGTCCCGCAGGCGGAGGTCGGTGGCGAGCGCGTCGGCGCCGATTCCGGGCCGCTCCGCCATCCGCCGCTTCTCGCGCTCCCCCCGGTCGGCGACGAGGTAGACCTTCACCTCGGCGTCCGGCACGACGACCGTCCCGATGTCGCGCCCCTCGATCACGACGTCGCCGTGGTGGCCGAGCTGCCGCTGCCGCTCGCGCATCACCTCCCGCACCTCGGGGTGCCGCGCGACGACCGGCACCATCCGGTCGACGCGGGTCTCCCGGATGGAGGAGGTGACGTCGGTGCCGGCGACCCAGACGCGCCCGTCCTCGGTGAAGGAGACCGGCTCCTCGCGCGCCAGCCGCGCCAGCGCGTCGGCATCGCTGAGGTCGAGGCCCTCGCCGCATCGCGAGCCAGGTGAGCGCCCGGTACATCGCTCCGGTGTCGAGGTAGCGGAAGCCGAGCCGCCCGGCGAGCGAGCGCGCCACGGTGCTCTTGCCCGCCCCCGCAGGCCCGTCGATCGCCACGATCATTTCCGGAGGCCCCGGAAAGTGCCTAGCACCGTTTGGGCATGGGTCATTCGCGCCTCACCGCCTCGTCACCGACTCCAGGAGCTCGAAAAAGCCCGGGAAACTTATAGCGGCGCTCTCGGCCCCCTCGATCGTCACTCCCTCGCGGGAGGCCAGACCGGCGACGGCTCCGAGCATCGCGATCCGGTGATCGCCGCGGGCGTCGAGCCTCCCGCCGCGCAGCCGGGTGGGGACCCCCGTGATCGTCCACCCGCCGGGACGCGAATGGATGCGAGCGCCCAGGGCGCGCAATCCGTCGGTGACGGCCTCGACGCGGTCGGTCTCCTTCACGCGCAGCTCGCCTGCCCCCGCGACCCGCGTCTCGCCGCGCGCGTGGGAGGCGAGGAGAGCGACGAGCGGCAACTCGTCGACGAGCCCGGGCACCTCGTCTGCACCGATCTCGGTCGCGACGAGCTCCCCGCTCTGCAGCTGCACGGACGCCACCGGCTCGCCTCCCACCCGCCGCCGGTCGAAGACCGAGACGCGCGCTCCCATCCGCCCGAGCACGTCGAGCAATCCCGTCCGGCGCCGGTTGACGCCGAGATCGTGGATCGTGACGTCGCTGCCGGCGATGAGCGCCGCGGCCACAAGGAGGGGCGCAGCGGACGAGAAGTCGCCCGGGACGACGACGTCAGCGAGCCGCAGCGAGCCGGCCGGCTCGACGGTGACGGACCTCGCCCGGCGGCGGACACGGGCGCCGGCCGCCTCGAGCATCAGCTCCGTGTGGTCGCGCGTCGCGAGGGGCTCGACGACCGTCGTCGGGCCGTCGGCATTCAGGCCCGCAAGGAGGACGGCCGACTTCACCTGCGCGCTCGCGACGGGAAGCTCGTAGGAGATCCCGCGCAGACCTCCCGTGCCGTGGACGACGAGCGGTGGGTGACCGTCGGTCGTCTCGATCTCGGCGCCCATGCGGCGCAGCGGCTCGGCCACCCGCTCCATCGGCCGCGCCGAGAGGGACGCGTCGCCCGTGAGCACGAACTCGCCGTCCTGTCCCGCGGCGATGCCGGACAGGAGGCGCATCAGCGTTCCCGCGTTCGCGCAGGCGACCTCGCCGGGCCGTAGCCCGCGCAGGCCGGCTCCGTGCACGACGAGCTCGTCCGAGGCGACGTCCTCGACCTCGACGCCGAGCGCGCGCACAGCCGCCACGGTCGCCTCCGTGTCCCCCGAGCGGCCGAAGCCGCGCACGTGCGTCTCCCCGTCCCCGAGCGCGCCGAGCAGGACAGCGCGGTGCGAGATCGACTTGTCCCCGGGCACGGCGAGGTGACCGACCACGGCGGCGGCGGGTTCGATCTTCAACCGATGGTGCGTCCCATGAGGGACGCGAAGGCGCGGATCTCGTCCGCGAAGTCGTGGAACTCCGCGACGGGAATCTGCTGCGCCGCGTCGCAGAGTGCCTCCTCCGGGTGTGGGTGCACCTCGACCATGATCCCGTCGGCGCCGGCCGCGACGGCCGCTCGGGCGAGCGGGAGGACGAGGTCGCGCCGCCCGGCGGGATGCGAGGGGTCGACGATCACGGGCAGGTGCGTCTCCTGCTTGAGGACGGGGATGGCGCCGATGTCGAGCGTGAACCGGGTCGCCGTCTCGAAGGTCTTGATCCCGCGCTCGCAGAGGATCACCTCCGAGTTGCCCTCCTTGACGATGTACTCGGCCGCCATGAGCAGGTCCTCGACGGTCGAGGAGAGGCCGCGCTTGAGGAGGACCGGCTTCGGCGCCCGCCCGACCTCGGAGAGGAGCGAGAAGTTCGACATGTTGCGGGCGCCGATCTGGATCACGTCGGCCGCCTCGACGACCTGCTCGACGTGGCGCGGGTCCATCAGCTCCGTGACGAGCGGCAGCCCCGTCTCGTCGCGCGCCTCCTTGAGGATCTCGAGGGCCTCTTCGCCAAGCCCCTGGAACGCGTACGGGGACGTGCGCGGCTTGAAGGCACCGCCGCGGAGCATCGTCACTCCCTCGGCGGCGACCGCGCGCGCGGTCTCGAGCGTCTGCTCGCGCGTCTCGACCGTGCACGGGCCCGCGATGAAGCCGAAGTAGCCGTCCCCGATCCGGCGGCCGCGCGCCTCGATCACCGTCGGGTCCGGCGAGAGCTCCCGGGAGACGAGCTTGTAGGGCTTGAGGATCGGCAGCACCTGCTCGACCCCGGCGAACCCCTCGAGGGGCAGCGCCGCGAGGAGCTCGCGCTCACCGATCGCGCCGATGACGGTCGCTTCGCGTCCCGGGGTGACGAGCGCCGAGCAGCCGGCCTCCTCGAGGCGCACGACGACCTCGTCCACCTGCTCGGAGGTGGCGCTTGCGCCCATCACGATCAGCAACTCGGGTGCACCGACTACGGCCATTGGCGAACCGAAGCGTACCCCGCTATCCTCGCGGCTAATGCAGCACGTCGCCGACAGCTGGTGGTCGCAGTCCGAGCGGTAGCCCGGCGCCGTAGCCGTGCCCGCTCCTCGAGACCTCCCGCTGGGAGGTCTTTTCGTATCGTCAGGAGCTCACGATGACCGATCAGAGACCCCGCATCTTCTCCGGAATCCGCCGCCCGGCCGAAGACGCTCGGCAACTACTAGCGGCGGCTTCCGCCAGTACGCCGCGACGCAGGAGCAGGGCGACGCGTTCTTCTGCATCGTCGACCTCCACTCGGTCACGGTCGATACGAGCCCGCGGAGCTTCGCGGCTCGACGCTCGACCGCGCGGCGATGCTGTTCGCGACCGGGCTCGACGCCGAGCGCTCGACGGTCTTCTGCCAGAGCCACGTCACGGCGCATGCCGAGGCGGCGTGGCTGCTGTCGGCTGTCGCCAGCTACGGCCAGTTGGGCCGCATGACGCAGTTCAAGGAGAAGTCCGACCGGCAGGAGTTCGTGTCGGCGGGACTCTTCACGTATCCGGTGCTGATGGCCGGCGACATCCTTCTCTACCAGACGGATATCGTGCCGATCGGCGACGACCAGCGCCAGCATCTCGAGCTCGCCCGCGACATCGCCGAGCGCTTCAACTACGGTACGGGGAGACGTTCCCGGTGCCCGAGGGGCGTCACCCGAGGTCGGCGCCGGATCATGGACCTGCAGGAGCCGACGAGGAAGATGTCGACGACGCGCGGCGCGGAGCAGGGCGCGATCTACCTGACCGATGCGCCGGACACGATCCGCAAGAAGTTCAGGTCGGCGGTGACGGACTCCGGTCGCGAGGTGCGCTACGACCCGGAGGAGAAGGCCCGGCGTCTCGAATCTGCTCGAGATCATGACCTTGCCGACGGGGAGCCGATCCCGGAGCTCGAGCGGCGCTACGACGGCGCCGGCTACGGCGCCTTCAAGGAGGACGTCGGCGAGGCGGTCGTCGCGCTGCTGGCGCCGATCCAGGAGCGCTACCACGCGCTGCGCGGCGACGAGGACGAGCTGCGGCGCCTGCTCGCGCTCGGGGCGGAGAAGGCGCGCGAGGCGTCAGCGCCGACCCTGGCTCAGATGTACGAGCGCATGGGCTTCGTCCGGCCGTAGCGGGCGCAGCTCCCGCGACTCGCCCGGCTCGAGCCCTGCGAGCGTCAGCCCGGCGTACACGCTGCGGTGCAGCCGCACGACGGGATGGCCGACCGCGGCGAGCATGCGCTTCACCTGGTGCTTGCGCCCCTCGTGGAGGACGAGCTCGACGCGGCCGGGCCCGAGCCTCCGGGCCTGCGCCGGCGCGGTCGCGCCGTCCTCGAGCTCGAGACCGTCGCGCAGCGCACGCAGCGCCTCCTCTCCGGATCGCCCTCGACCTCGGCGACGTACGTCTTCTCGACGCCGTAGCGTGGATGCGCGAGCCGGTGGGCGAGCGGGCCGTCGTTCGTGAGCAGGAGCGCACCGGTCGTGTCCGCGTCGAGGCGACCGACCGGCACGACTCGCGGCTCGGAGCGGCGACGAGCTCGACCACGGTCGGCCTGCCCTGCGGGTCGCGCGCAGTCGTGACGACGCCGGCCGGCTTGTGGAGGAGAACGTACGCGAGCCGCTGCCGCGCCACCGGCTCCCCGTCCACCTCGACCCGGTCGTGGGCGCCGACGACCGTGTTCAGCCGGCCCGGCTCGCCGTTGACCGTGACGCGCCCGGCCTTGATCAGCTCGTCGGCGCGTCTGCGAGAAGCGATTCCCGCTCGGGCGAGGAAGGCGTTCGAGTCGCACTCCTCGGAGGGTAATTCGGCGCAGCTGCGGCAGAGCGAGCGACGGGCGCGTTCGGCGTGCGCGGACGCGTCGGTCCGGTCGGGCAGGTTCGCGAGGTACTCGAGGATGCGCTCCGTCCCGTCCAGCACCGAGCCGTCCTCGAACACGAGCACCGGGACGCTCCGGACGCCGGTCTGCTCCTCGAGCGAGTCTCGCTCGTCCGGATCCTCGGGCACCTGGCGCGCGACGAAGTCGAGTCCGAGCTCGGTCAGACGCTGGCGCACCCGCTGCGAGCCGCGGCACCACTCCGTCTGGAAGAGCTCGAGCATCAACCGGCCACCGCGTCGACGACGCGGACGAGCCGCGACCGCACCTCCGTCGCGACCGGCCCGAGCGCCGCGCTGTCGACGATCGCGAACGCCTCCTCCGGGTCGATCGCCTCGACCAGCGTCGCGTCGTTCTCGACCCGGACGACGACGTTGCACGGCAGGAGGACGCCGAGTTGCGGCTCCACGCCGAGCGCCTGGTGGGCGAGCGGCGGGTTGCAGGCGCCGAGGATCGTGTACGGCCCGATCTCCTCGCCGAGCTTCTGCCGCAGCGTCTCCTGGACGTCGATCTCCCCGAGAACGCCGAACCCCTCGTCGGCGAGCGCCTCGCGGACACGAGCGAGCGCGTCGGCGAAGCCGAGCGGCGTGCGGCGGCTGATCGCGTAGGCCACGCCTTCGATCGTGCGGCCGCGGCCCGGCGATCGCATCAGTGCTTCTCCGCATGGCAGGATCGGGTCGTGCCGCACTACATCTCGCTCATGCGCTGGACGTCGCAGGGGCGCATGGGCCTGCCGGCATGGCGCGACCGGGTCGAGGACGGCGAGCGGGAGATCGAGGCGGCCGGCGGCCGGCTCGTCGGCGTGTGGGTGACGCTCGGCCGCTACGACGTCGTCGAGATCTTCGAGGCTCCCGACGACGGGACGGCACTCGAGATCATGACGAGGCTGGGCCGGCACGGAGCCGAGCAGACCGAGACGCTGCGCGCGTTCACGCGGGCAGAGGCCGAGGAGATCATCAAGAGGCTGTAGCCCTCGCGGAGTCCTCTGGACTCCGTTCGGCAGGAAGGCGCTCCGCACTGAGAGCCCGCTGGTTCCTCGGTGTGCCGCACACGGCGGTCGTGAGCGGCCGGTCGCGGCCCTCCGGGCGGGGACCGGCGGCACTCCCGTCGGAGCACCTTCACTCCGGGCGAGACGCGAAGCGTCTGGCCCGGCTACGCGGAGCGCTGCTCCGCGACCGCCTGCAGGCGGTCCCGGATCGCCCCGGTGTCGGCGCCGACGTCGTCGAGGCGCGGCAGCTCGGAGAGGCTCTCGAGCCCGAAGACCCGCTCGAAGAGAGACGTCGTGCGGTAGCGGATCGCTCCCGCGCCGCCTTCGCGCCCGGCTTCGGCGACGAGCCCGCGCTCGACGAGGTTCGCGACGGCCGAGTCGGCCGCGACCCCGCGGATGCGGGCGATGTCGGGCCGCGAGCAGGGCCCGAGGTAGGCGACGATCGCGAGCGTCTCGAGCGCCGCCTGCGAGAGGTTCCGCTGCGCCGGCCGCTCGAACAGCCGCGCGCACGCCTCCCCCGTCTCCCGCGCCGCGCGGAAAGCCCAGCCGCCCGCGACGTGCTCGAGCACGATCCCGCTCCGCTCCTCGGCGAACCGCTCGCCGACGAGGCGCAGCGCGACCTCGACCCGCTCCGGCTCGTCGTCGGCGGCCGCCGCGAGATCTTCGAGCGAGAGCGGAGCCGAGGCGACGACGAGCAGCGCCTCGAGTGTTCTCGCGAGCTGGTCGAGCGGGTCGGGCGAGATCAGGCGGAGCGGGCGGTCCATTCCTCGGCGGTCCTTTCGTCTCGGTGGGCGGAGTCCTTTGTCGCGTGCGACACGCGGATCGGGGCGAACGGCGCAGCCTGCTCGAGTGCAAGCTCTCCGGCGCGGCGCAGCTCGAGCAGGGCGAGGAAGGCGATTGCCTGCTCCATCCGCGTCAGCTCACGCACCTCGCTGTCGAAGTCGAAGCGCGAGCGGCGCCGGAGCACCGCCCGGAACCGCTCGAGGAACTGCGCGACCGGCGGCAGGCGCAGGCCGACGACGTGCGCGAGCGAGATCTCGGGCGGGTCCTGAGCGAGCAGCCGGATCGCAGCGGCGAGAACCTGCGGATCCTGCGGTGCGAGCGGCGTCACGGCCTTCGGCGCGAGCGGCGCCGGGCCGAGCCGGAAGAAGCGGTCGCCCTCCGCCGCGAGCCGCTCCCGGAGCCAGGCCGCCGCCTCCTTCGCCCGTCGGTACTCGGCGAGCCGCCGCGCCAGCTCCTCGGCCGCCTCCTCGGGCTCGAGCTCGGCGACCTCCGCCGCCTCGTCCGGGAACAGGCCGCGCGCCTTCAGCTCGAGCAGCGCCGCGATGAGGACGAGAAACTCGCTGCACGCCTCGAGGTCGAGCTCTTCCCGCTCGGCCAGCCTGGCGAGGAAAGCAACGACGATGTCGGCGAGATCGACGTCCCGCAGCTCGAGCTCCTCCTTGAGGACGAGCGCCAGGAGCAGGTCGAACGGCCCCTCGAACGCGTCGAGGTCGAGCTCGAGCTCGCGGACGATCACCGGCGCAGCGTATTGGCGCTACCGGACGCGGCCCTTGGGGACGGTCATGCGGGGTCCGGTCGGGACCGGCCGCGCCTTCGGCTTCGGGGCCGTCGAGGGCTTGCGAACGAACTGCCACCAGACGAAGAAGGCGGCGGAGACGATCCAGATCCCGAGCGAGACCCAGAAGTTGACCCGCATGTGGAGGAAGTAGTTGGACGGGTCGATGCGCAGCACCTCCTCGAAGGTGCGGAAGGTCGTGTACCAGACGACGTAGAGCGCGAAGAGCGCGGGCCGGCGGATCGTGAAGCGCCGGTCGAGCCAGAGCAGCACGCCGACGCCGAGCAGGTCCCACGTGAACTCGTAGAGGAAGGTCGGCTGGTAGTAGCCGTACGGGCTGTGCTGGTAGCGGCGCAGGATCCCGTTCTGGTGGTTGGCGTTGATCCGCAGCGCCCACGGCAGGCTCGTCGGCCTTCCGTACAGCTCCTGGTTCCAGTAGTTGCCCCAGCGGCCGATGCCCTGGGCGAGCAGGAGCCCGGGGGCGACGGCGTCCATCATCAGCCGGACGCTGTTCTCGGAGCGGCGCACGACCCAGGCGCCGGCCGCCGCGCCGAACGGGATCGCGCCCCAGATGCCGAGACCGCCGTCCCAGACCGCGGCGAATCCCCACCACGGATGCGAGCCGCCCGGCTGGCCGAGGAGCGGATCCTGGTTCCAGCTCGTGATGTCGTGGTAGAGGCGGGCTCCGATGATCCCCGCGATCACGCCCCAGAGGGCGACCCGGAAGACGAGATCCCAGTCGCCGCCCCACTTGACCCAGCGGCGCCCCGTGAGCCAGACGCAGCCGGCGATGCCGAGCAGGAGCATCAGGCCGTACAGGTGCAGCGTGAGCGGGCCGAGGTCGAACGTGCCTCTGGAGGGCGACGGGATGTACGCCAGAGTCCAGCTCACCGCTGCTCAGCGTATCCGCGAACCGTGGGCGCCGGTCGGGGTACGAACAGAGGCCCCTGCCGGCTACTGCACGGCGGCCTCGCCGAGCAGGTGGCGCACCTCGGCGAAGAAGTCGGGCTGCGGGTCGACGCGGTACTCCGGCCCGAGCTCGAGCAGCTTCGGGCCGAGCGACGTGACGAGGTCGACGTAGACGGGCGCCTCGCCCGGGAAGCCGCGGACGACGTGCGCGAGTTCCCGGATCGCGCCGGCCCGCGTGCTCCGCGCATCCACCCTGAGGTGCACCTCTCGCCGCTCCGGCGTCGCCTCGAACGGCGAGATCTCGAGCGCGACGAGCTTCGTCTCACCCTGCTGCTTGTGGTCGACGCGCCCCTTGACGACGAGGACGGCGTCGGCGACGAGCAGCTCCCGGGCCGTCGCGTAGGTCGAGTTGAAGACGACGACCTCCACCGAGCCGGTGACGTCCTCGAGCTGGACGAAGGCCATCGGCTCGCCGCGCTTCGTCGTCGTCGTCCGCTGCGAGGCGACGAGGCCGCCGACGAGCACCGTCTCGCCGTCGCGCCTCCGCTCGAGCTCGGTGACGGTGCAGTCGGTCCGTCGCCGCAGCTGGTCGCGGATCGCGCTGAGCGGGTGCTCGGAGACGTAGAGGCCGAGGCTCTCCTTCTCCATCCGGAGCAGCGTTGCCTTGTCCGCCTCGAGCAGCGGGATCTTCGGCTGGTGGTCGGCGGGGGAAGCGGCGCCGTCTCCGAGCTCGAAGATCGAGGCCTGGCCGAGCAGCCGATCGGCCTGCTGGCGCTGGCCGTAGGCGAGGAGCTGGTCGAGCGTCCGCTCCTCGAGCACGCCGAGTCGCGACGGGGCGATCCGGTCGAGCGCGCCACACTTCGCGAGCGCCTCGAGCACGCGCCGGTTGAGGAGCTGCGCGTCGACACGGGCCGCGAGATCGCCGACGGACGTGAACGGCCCGTCCTCCTCCCGCGCCGCGACGATCGCGCGGCAGGTCGCCTCCCCGACGTTCTTGACCGCGTTGAGGCCGAAGCGGATCTTCCCCTCGACGACCGCGAAGTCGACCTGGGACTCGTTCACGTCCGGCGGCAGCACCTCGATGCCCATCTCCTGACAGGCGTTGACGTAGAACGGGACGCGGTCCTTCGTGTTCATCACCGAGGAGATGAGCGCGGCCATGTACTCGTGCGCATGGTTCGCGCGGAGCCACGCCGTGCGGTAGGAGGTGAGCGCGTAGCACGCGGCGTGGGCCTTGTTGAAGGAGTAGTCCTGAGCCTTCTCCATGTCGTCCCAGAGCTGGCGCGCGACGGCGTCGGGCGTGTCGTTCGCCACGCAGCCGTCGATGAACTTCTGCTTCAGCGACGCCATGAGCTCGTGGTCCTTCTTGGAGATCGCGCGGCGCAGGTCTTCCGCCTCGAAGAGCGAGAACCCGGCGATCTCCTTCGCAATCTCCATCGACTGCTCCTGGTAGACCGCGATTCCGTATGTCATGCCGAGGATCGGCTCGAGGCGAGGATCGGGGTACGTCACGCGCTCGCGACCGTTCTTGCGGTTGGCGTAGGCCGGGATGTACTGCATCGGGCCCGGCCGGTAGAGGGCGCCGAGCGCGATCAGGTCCTCGAACTCCGTCGGCTTGACCTGGCGCAGCGCCTCCCGCATCCCCGAGGACTCGAACTGGAAGACGCCCGTGGACTCGCCGCGCGCGAGCATCGCGTACGTCTTGCGGTCGTCGAGCGGGATCGTCGAGATGTCGAGGCCGGGAACGAGCGCGACCGCCTTCTCGATCACGTCGAGGTTGCGAAGGCCGAGGAAGTCGATCTTGAGCAGACCGATCGACTCGATGACCTTGCCCGAGAACTGGGTCACGATCTCCTGGTCGGGGCCCTTCCGCTGGACGGGGACGACGTTCGTGAGCGGCTCGGCGCCGATCACGACGGCCGCGGCGTGGATCCCGTCCTGGCGGGTCAGCCCCTCGAGCGGCTTCGCGAGGTCGACGATCTCCTTCGCGACCGGGTCGGCGTCGTACGCCTGCTTGAGGTCCGCGCCGGGCTTCAGGCAGTCGTCGAGCGACTGTCCCGGCCCCTCGGGGATGAGCTTGGCGATCCGGTCGACGACGCCGTAGGGATGCTCGAGGACCCGGCCGGCGTCGCGGACGGCGGCGCGGGCGGCCATCGTCCCGAAGGTGATGATCTGCGCGACCCGGTCCGAGCCGTACTTCTCGCGCACGTAGTTGATCACGCGCTCGCGGCCGTCCACGGCGAAGTCGATGTCCATGTCGGGCATCGACTTGCGGCCCGGGTTGAGGAAGCGCTCGAACAGGAGGTCGTAGCGGATCGGGTCGATGTCGGTGATCTCGAGCGAGTACGCGACGAGGCTGCCGGCCGCCGAGCCGCGGCCCGGACCGACCGAGACGCCGTGCATCTTCGCGAAGCGGATGAAGTCCCAGACGATCAGGAAGTAGTCGGTGAAGCCCATCTCCTTGATCGTCTTCAGCTCGAACTGGAGCCGGTCGCGCAGCTCGGGCGTCACGGTGCCGTAGCGCCTGGCGGCGCCCGACTCGGCGAGCTCGACGAGGTACTCGAAGGCGTCGCGTCCACCCGGCGTGTCGAACTTCGGCAGCAGGATCCGGCCGAGCTCGATCTCGACGTTGCAGCGCTCGGCGACCTCGAGCGTCCGCCGCAGCGCGTCCTCGTGGCCTGGGAAGTCGGCGGCCATCTCGTCGGGCGTCTTGAAGTAGAACTGGTCGGTCTCGAAGCGCCAGTGGTTCGGGTTCTTGAGGGAGTCGCCCGACTGGATGCAGAGCAGCGCCTCGTGGGCCTGCGCGTCCTCGTGCCGGAGGTAGTGGACATCGCCGGTCGCGACCGTCGGCAGGCCGCGCCTGGCGGCGAGCTCGGCGAGCTCCGGGTTGATCCGCTGCTGCACCTCGAGGTGCGCGTTCTGGAGCTCGACGTAGACCTGTTCGCGTCCGAAGATCTGCTCGAGGCGGTCGAGCTCCGCCTCGGCGTCGGCCGGGCGGCTCTCCTCGAGCGCCCTCGCCACGCGGCCGGACAGGCAGCCCGAGAGCGCGATCAGGCCGGGCGCGTGTGCCTGCAGGAGCTCCCAGTCGACGCGCGGCTTGTAGTAGTAACCCTCGAGGTAGCCGAGCGAGGACAGCCTGATCAGGTTCGCGTAGCCCTCGTTCGTCTCGGCGAGGAGCGTGAGGTGCGCCTGCCCCTTCTGCTGAGCGTGGCGGTCGTCGGTGACGTAGACCTCGCAGCCGAGCACCGGCTTGACGCCCTCCTTGCCGGCGGCCTTGTACAGGTCGACGGCTCCGGCGAGGGAGCCGTGGTCCGTGAGGGCGACCGCCGGCATCTCGAGCTCGGCGGCGCGCTTCGATAGGTCCGGGATGCGGCAGGCGCCGTCGAGGATCGAGTACTCGGAGTGGACGTGGAGGTGGACGAACGGGGCTTCGGGCACGGGACGTCGAGCTTACTCCTCGTCCCCGATGGCACCCGATCGAGCCCTAGGCAGCGGCCCGCCCGTGCTTTACGATCGCTCGAAACCACGTCGGGCCGCGCGCTGTGCGGGGCGTGCACCAAGAGAGGGTAGGGATCCAGATGAGACTCAACTCAGTGCGGTTAACCGTCGTGATCCTCGCTGCAGGGCTGGTGGCCGTCGCCGCCGGTTGCGGCGGCGGGGGCAGCAAGAGCTCGTCGTCCACGTCGTCGCAGATGCACGAGACCACTGCGACGTCGTCGGCGACGACGACGAGCAGCTCGGGATCGGGAACGACGTTCGCGTCCGCGAAGAACTGTCAGGACCTCGCCGGCCTCGCAGCAAAGGTGGCCGGCGCGATCGAGGCGACGTCGGGGAATCCCGCGAACACGCTCGAGACAGAGGCGAAGGCGTTGCAGGCGTTGGCGAATGCGGCGCCGTCCGACATCCGCGGCGACTTCCAGACCTTCGCGACTGCGTTTTCGAACTTCCTGGCCACGCTCGAGAAGGCCGGCTACAAGCCCGGCTCGACCTCGCCCCCCACGGCGGCGCAGATCGCGGCGCTGACGAAGGGGGCCAAGGCGTTCGAGTCGCCGAAGCTCACGCAGGCGGAGCAGCATCTCAGCGCCTGGGCGAAGCAGAACTGCAAGGGGGTCAAGGTCGGCGGGTGATCCCTGCAGTTCATCCCGAGCCATGCGAACGACCCTGACGAGGGAGGTTCGATGACCCCGATCGTGGAGAGCGTCGAGATCGCTCGGTCCCCCGAGGAGGTCTTCTCCTGTGCCACCGATCCGACCCGGCTGAGCGAGTGGCAGGAGAGCCTCGTGTCCGCACGTCTGGCGGGCGATGGACCCGTTGCGGCCGGATCGAGATTCGTGACGGTCAGGCATGTCGGGGGCCGGGACCGGTCGATGACGATGGAGATGACGGAGTTCAGCCCTCCGCGGACCTGGACGGCTCGAGGCATCGACGGCCCGGTGCGCGGGATCGTGCACGGCACGATCGAGTCGCTTCGAGACGGCGCGGGTTCGCGTGTCACGGTCGAGTTGGACTTCGAGGGGCACGGCATCGGTCTGCTGCTCGTACCACTCGTCGTGCGTCGACAGGCCAAGGGGGAGCTGCCGAGAGTGACGCGAAAGCTGAAGGAACTGCTCGAGAGCGGTGCCGCCTGACGGAAGCCGGGGCCGAGGGGTAGCTGCAGGAGTCCGCCGTCGTCTCCTGTCCTAGCGCCGCTGCAACCTGCTCAGCTGTTGCCCTCGCGCTCCTGCTCGGCCGGCGGCAGGGCACGCGGGCGGGAGCGCCGACCGAGCCGGCGGAGATACATGACCAGCGTCCCGAGCAGGACCCACCTGGGCCAGAAGTCGTGCACGTCGGCGCTCGAGAGGAGCCACACGAGGACGCAGACGGCGTTGACGAGGGCGTACTGCAGCGCGAGCGAGCTCCAGCGCCGGTCGCGCACCCGCAGGCTCGCGGGCGGCTCACTGCGCGGGAGCTGCCGCAAGGCGTGCTCGAGGTCGCCGCGCGTGCGCACCGCGTGCACCTCGGCGAGCCGGCTCTCGAACTCGTCGAGCGTCAGGCGCCCGCTGTCGTAGTGCAGGCGCAGCTCGTCGGCCGCCGTCGCGCGGTCCGCATCCGCTACGAGGGTGTCGAGGCTCTCGGCCATCCGCCGAAGCGTAGAGCGGCCGGAGGCGTGAGGCGTCTCAGGCCGGGATGTTGACGACCTGCTGGATCATGCCGCCGTCGATCACGTAGCTCGCACCGGTCACGTAGGTCGCCTCCTCCGAGCAGAGCCAGGCGACGAGCGCCGCGACCTCCTCCGGCTTGCCGGGCCGGCCGAGCGGCACCTCCGGATCGAGCCGGTGCGCGTCCGCCTCGTTGCGCGGCGTCGCGATCACGCCCGGCGCGACGGAGTTGACGCGGATCCCGAACTGTGCCAGCTCGAGCGCGGCGTTGCGGGTGAGCATCCCGAGTGCCGCCTTCGCGGCCGCGTAGACGGCGAAGTCGGGCCGCGGGATGTGCTCGTGGACGGACGTGATGTTGACGATCGAGCCGCCGCCGTGCTCCTTCATCTGCCGCGCGGCCGCCTGCGCGGCGAGGAAGCTGCCGCGGACGTCTACGGAGAACGTGAGGTCGAAGTCGTCCGGCGTGAGCTCGAGGAACGGCTTGGCCGTCGAGAGGCCGGCGTTGTTGACGAGCGCATCGAGGCTTCCGAGCGCGTCCACCGTCTCGGCGACCAGCCGCTCCGGCACCTTCGTGTCGGCGATGCTGCCCCAGATCCAGTGGATCCGGCCGTCGCCGTATCTCGAGCGCAACTCCTCGAACGGGCCCTCGTGCTTCCGCTCGTTGTCCTGGGTCGCGTAGCCGAGCTTCCAGCCGCCGGCGAGGAAGCGCTCGGCGATCGCGAGCCCGATCCCCGTGTTGGCGCCCGTGACGAGTGCGACCCGGCCGGCCATGCGTGCATTCTGCCGACTCAGCGGACCTCGATGCGATAGGCCATCAGGATCGCGTCGACGTACCCGCCGCCGCGCCGGTAGTGCTCCTTGCGGTAGCCCTCGCGCTCGAAGCCGAACGCCTCGTAGAGGCGGATCGCACCCTCGTTCCACGGAAAGACGTGGAGCTCGAGCTTCCGCACGCCCGCCTTGCGGGCCCAGTCGACCGCCGCCAGCAGGAGCCCCCGCCCGATGCCCCGGCGCCGGGAGTCGATGGCGACCATCAGGCCCACGTCGGCGACGTGCACGCTCGCCGGATGCGGGTCGCGACCGACCGAGAGCCGGCCCACGAGCTTCCCGTCGTCGCGCTCCGCGACGAACACGGCGGCATGCGGATAGCGCCGGAGCGCCTTGAGGTAGCGCCGCTCGTCGCCGGCGCTCCGCCACTCGCCGGCGACGCTGATCAGCCACCCTTCCGGCTCCGCGCTCACCGCCTCCGCGAGCCGGACGAGATCCTCGGCGTCGGCGGGATCGCCGGGACGGATCCGGAAGCCCACGGCCTCTCCCCGGCTGTCCACGACGTCCGCGTCTCTCATGCTCCGAGCGTACGCTCTGTCCCATGTGGGCGCAGCGTCCGGTGGCGCGCGAGGCGTTGCTGGCAGCCGCCGGAGCCGCAGTCGTCACGGCGCTCCTCGCCTGGCTCGGCCCGCCGGGCGGCGACCTCGCCGCGCACGAGTATCAGCGCTCGCTCTTCCTCGCCCACGGCTTCACGCTCTGGGACGACTACTGGTACGCGGGGCGCTACAGCTACGTCGGCTACAGCGTCCTCTACTACCGCTCGCCGCCCTCTTCGGGATCCGGCTGCTCGCCGTGCTCGAGGTGGCCGCAGCCGCCGGGGCGTTCGCGCTCCTCCTCGGGCGCGAGTGGGGAAGCGGAGCGCGCTGGGCGAGCCGCGCGTTCGCGCTGCTCTGGGCCGGCGTGGCCATCACCGGCGAGTTCCCGTTCGCCCGCGGGGTCGCGCTCGGGCTCGGTGCGCTCCTCGCGCTCTAGGTCGGGCGGCGCTGGACCGGGGCCCTGCTCACGGTGCTCACGCTCGCCGCGAGCCCCGTGGCGCTCGTCCTGCTCGCCGTCGTCCTCGCCGGCGTGGCCGTCGCGCGGCGCGCGCCCCTGCGGAAGTATGCGGCGCCGGCCGTGGCACTCGGCTTCGCCTTCGTCGCGGAGGGGGTGCTGCTTCGGCTCTTCCCGGTCCGCGGCACGCTCGGCTTCCCGGCGGTGGAGGCAGCGGAGGCGGCTGCCTTCTGCCTCGGCGGAGTCGCGCTCGCGTGGCGCCTCGAGCGCGCGGCCGTGCTTCGGGGCGTCCTCGGCGTCTATCTGCTCGCCGTTGCGCTGACGTTCGCCGTCCCGTCGGGGCTCGGGCACGACGTTGCGCGGGTGCGGCTGATCGCCCTCCCGCTCGCGCTGCTGATCGTCGCGCTCCGCGGCTGCCGCCCCTGGCCGGTCGCGCTCGCGGCCGTCGTGCTCGCCGGCGTCTGGAATGTCGCGCCGCTCGCGGCGCAGTGGAACCGAAGCGAGAGCGACCGCTCGCGGCACGCCACGGTCTGGGACTTCACGCTCAGGTACCTCCATCTCCATCTGCGACCGGGTTATCGCGTCGAGGCGGTCGACACGACGGAGCACTGGCCGGCCTTCTACCTCGCGGAATCCGGAATCCCGCTCGTCCGCGGCTGGTTCAGGCAGGACGACTTCCCGACGAACGCGCTCCTCTACCGGGCTTTCACGGGAGCGGAGTACGTGCGTTGGCTGCGCAGCCTCGGCGTCCGGTACGTCGTCCTGCCGGATGCGCCGCCCGACTACAGCTCGCGCCGTGAGGCCGACCTCCTGCGCAGCGGTCGCAGCGGACTCCATCCGGTTGGGTTCGACCGCTACGTCACGGTCTTCGCGGTGCCGCGGCCGCGCCCGATCGTCAGCCCGCCCGGAAGGCTCCTCGCGCTCCGCGAGTCCCGGCTGGTCGTTTCGGCGCCGCGCGCGGGAACGTACCGGATCGCCGTCCGCTGGTCGCCCTACTGGCGGACGTCTGCCGGCTGCCTCGCGCGCGGGCCTGACGGCATGCTTCGCCTGACGGCTTCCTCCCCGGAGACGGCACGGATCGACTTCGACGTCACGGCGGGCAGCCTGTGGCGCGCCTTCACCGGCGCGACGGCGAGTTGCTAGAGGCTCGAGCCGACCTCGCGCACGAGCTCGGCGAGCGGCTTCCGGTTCGCGCGTGCCGACCACTCCTCCGGGCTGCGCCTCGCCGGGTCGCGCGGTCGCGCCGGGTAGCCGAAGGAGAGGACTGCCCGCACCTCGCCGCCGCAGATCTCGGCTGCGGTGTCGGAATCCCGGAGGCCGTTCGGGCACGAGACCACGCCCTGCTCCCACGCAGCGAGCATCATGTTCTGGCTGCAGCGGCCGGCGTCGAAGCCACTCGCCTCTCCGACGACGGCGACGAGAAGGGCCGCGGTGCGGACGTTCAGGGGCTCGTACACGACTTCCGCCAGCCGTCGCCGTGCCTCGCCGCCCACGAGGACGAACTCCCACCGCTGCCGATTCCTGGAGTTGCCGGCGAGGCGTCCTGCGTCGAGGATCCGCTCCCGCACGCCGTCCGGGACCGGCGTGTCCGCGTACGCCCGCTCGTCGCGCTTCGACGCGATCGCGAAGAACGTGTCCATTCGCGCACAGCCCCGGCGTTGCGCTTCAGTCGCGGAGGAAGGACGGGACGTCGAGCTCGTTGTCGCCGCCCGCAGGGCGGCGACGCGGCGGGCTCGACGTCGACCAGCCGTCGCCACGGCTGCGGCGGCCGCGAGCGCCGAAGCCGGTCGCGACGACGGTCACCCAGACCTGGCCGGTCAGCCGCTCGTCGATCGTCGCACCGAAGATGATGTTCGTGTCGTCCGTCGCAGCCGTGCGGATGACCTCCGCGGCGTCGTGCACCTCGACGAGCGTCAGGTCGTCGCCGCCGGCGACGGAGAGGAGGATCCCGCTCGCCCCGGTGATCTCCGCGTCGATGAGCGGCGAGCGGAGCGCCCGCTCCGCCGCCTCCCTCGCCCGGCCGTCGCCGGTCGAGGAGGAGAAGCCGATTCCCATCAGGGCGGTGTCGGAGTCGGACATGATCGTCCGCACATCCGCGAAGTCGAGGTTGATCAGCCCGGGGAGCGTGATCAGGTCGCAGATCCCCTGCACGCCCTGCCGGAGGACGTCGTCCGCGACCTTGAACGCGTCGAGCATCGACGTCGACCGCTCGAGCACCTCGAGCAGCCTGTCGTTGGGGATGACGATCGTCGTGTCGCAGGCATCGCGGAGCTCCGCGATGCCCTGCTCCGCCTGGGTGCGCCGCCTCGTCCCCTCGAACCGGAACGGCGTCGTGACGATGCCGACGGTCAGCGCGCCGAGCTCGCGGGCGATGCGGGCGACGACGGGCGCGGCGCCGGACCCCGTGCCGCCGCCCTCGCCGGCTGCGACGAAGACCATGTCCGTGCCGCGCAGCTCCTGCTTGAGCTGGTCGTACGCCTCCTCGGCCGCGCGCCGTCCGACGTCGGGATCCGAGCCCGATCCGAGCCCCTGCGTCAGCTCGCGTCCGATGTGGATCTTCACCGGCGCGTCGCTCGTCTGGAGGGCCTGAATGTCGGTGTTGACCGCGACGAACTCGACCTGGCTGATGCCCGCGTCGATCATGCGGTTGACGGCGTTGATGCCGGCGCCGCCGACACCGACGACCTTGATCACCGCGAGATAGCCGGCATCGGCCCCGGCGCGGTGCAGGCGCGGCGGAGGCTCGGGGAGGGGCTCGACGTACCGGGCGACGGGCGGCGCCTCGCTGCGCAGATCCGGCGGCGGTGGCGGCGGCAGCGGCTCAGGCTCCGGCGCCGGAGCGGGCGGCTGCGGATCGGGACGTGGCGGGCCCGGGGTCGGCCGGGGACCAGGGCTGGGCGGGGCTGGGGCCCCGGCACGCGACTCCTCTTCCTCCCAGCTCGGGACATGCTCGACGGTCCGCTCCTCGGGCTCGGCCGGCTCGGCCGGCGCGGCGGGCGTCGCGGCCGCGGTGTCCTCGGGCGGCTGCTGCTCCTCGCCCTCGCCGCCCTGCTCCGCCTGCTTCTGCGCAGCCTCGGTCGCCCGAAAGAGCTCCGCGAGCGGTCCCTCACGCATGCTGGCGCGCCGACGCGCCATCGAGTACCTCCTTCGCCAGGTCACGGTACATCGCGGCCGCCTCGCCGGACGGGTCGTATCCGAGGATGGACTGCCCCTTCACGGGGGCCTCCGCGTACCGCACGGTCTTGCGGATCATCGTGTTGAGGACGAGGTCGCCGAAGTTCTCCTTCAGGATCTCGACCGCCTCGCGCGAGTGGAGCAGCCGTCTGTCGAACATCGTCGCGAGGATGCCCTGGATCGAGACGTGCGGGTTGAGGTTCTCGCGGATCATCGAGAGCGTGTTCTCGAGCTGGACGAGACCGCGCAGCGAGAGGTACTCGCACTGGACGGGGACGATCACGCCGTCGGAGGCGACGAGAGCGTTGATGGTGAGGAGGCCGAGCGAGGGCGGCGTGTCGATGAGGATGTAGTCGTAGCTCTCCCGCACCGGGAGGAGTGCCTTCTCGAGCGCGCGCTCGCGGCCGATCATCGAGGACAGTGCGAGCTCCGCGCCGGCGAGGTCGATCGACGAGACGCCGACGTCGAGCTCGTTCGACCGGATGATCTCCGTGATCGGAAGCCTGTGGACGAGGACGTCGAACATCGAGCGGTCGATGTCGTCCGGGTTCCAGCCCTGCGACATCGTCAGGTTCCCCTGTGGGTCTAGGTCGACCGCGAGCACCCGCTTGCCCTGCTCGACGAGCGCGACACCGAGGTTGAGCGTCGTCGTCGTCTTCGCGACGCCGCCCTTCTGATTGGCAAAAGCAATCACCCTGGCCAAGGCCGGTCCCCTATCCTCCGCCGCCGCCCGCGCGGGCGGGCGTGGTCGCGACTGCGTGAGCGCCATCCCGCCGCACCTTTCGCAGCACCGAGGCCGAGTCCTTCTCCACTGGCTCTGGGGTCATGAAGCTAGGTTTGCTGGTCATGGAGCGGAAATGGCGCGCCCTCGTCGTCGTGTGCCTCGCCGTGTTCATGCTCCTCCTCGACATCACGGTAGTCAACGTCGCGCTGCCGAACATCGAAAAGGAGTTGCACACCTCCTTCACCGACCTGCAGTGGGTCATCGACGCATATGCCCTCACGCTCGCCGCGACGATGCTCAACGCCGGCTCGCTCGGCGACCTGCTCGGTCGCAAGCGGATCTTCGTCCTCGGAATCGGCGGGTTCACCGCCGCGTCCGCACTCTGCGGCGCGGCTACGACGCCGCTGTGGCTGATCGTCGCGCGCGGTGCGCAGGGGATCGGCGGCGCCGTCATGTTCGCCGTCTCGCTCGCGATCATCTCGCAGGAGTTCCACGGCCGCGAGCGCGGCACGGCGTTCGGGATCTGGGGCGCGACCGTCGGGATGGGGGTCGCGATCGGCCCGCTCGTCGGCGGCGCGCTGACGACGTACGTCGGCTGGCGCTGGATCTTCTTCGTCAACGTCCCGATCGGGATCGCCTGCGTCGCCGGCGGCGTGCGCGAGCTGCACGAGTCGCGCGACGAGGAGCACGGCGGCTTCGACCTACCCGGCCTCGTCACGCTGACGGGAGGCTTGTTCGCCTTCGTGCTCGGTCTCCTCCGCGGCAACGACTGGGGCTGGACGAGCGGGCGCGTGCTCGGCCTCTTCGCCGCCGCCGCGATCCTCCTCCTCGCCTTCGCGGCGGTCCAGTTGCGGCGGGAGGAGCCGATGTTCGACTTCCGGCTCTTCCGCGTGCCCACCTTCGCCGGCGCGCAGATCACCGCCTTCGCGATCTCGGCCGGGATGTTCTCCCAGTTCCTCTACCTCGCCCTCTACCTGCAGAACGTGCTCGGGTACTCGCCGATGGGCGCCGGCGTGCGCTTCCTGCCCCTGTCGGCGCTCGCCTTCGTCGCGGCGCCGATCGCGGGACGCCTGTCGGCCCGAATGCCCGTGCGGTTGCTGCTGAGCGGAGGGCTCGCGCTCGTCGGCGGCGCGCTGCTGCTCATGTGGGGGATCACCGTCCACTCGACGTGGACGACCCTGCTCGCCGGCTTCCTCCTCGGCGGTGTCGGGATCGGCCTGGTGAACGCACCGCTCGCGTCGACGGCGGTGAGCGTCGTCGAGCCCAGGCGGGCGGGCATGGCCTCCGGCATCAACAACACGTTCCGCCAGGTGGGGATCGCGACGGGGATCGCCGCGCTCGGCGCGATCTTCCAGGACCGGATCTCGTCGCAGCTCGCGGCGTCCGGACAGGTGCCGGCCGGGCAGGTGCGCCAGTTCGCGCAGGCGGTGTCCTCCGGAGCGACGAAGCAAGCGGTGCAGAGCGTGCCGCCGCAGCTCCGGGAGCAGGCGGCGGCGCTCGCCCGCTCCGCCTTCATCAGCGGGCTGAACGAGATCCTCTTCATCGCAGCGTTCGTCCTCTTCGCCGGCGCGGTGCTCGCCTTCGCGCTCGTGCGGCGGCGGGACTTCGTCGCGAGCGGCCCCACATAGGGTCACGGAGCTCGGGCCGGGAGAGCGGGGTCTCCGGTCCCTGCCGGCGGCCGGGCCGCGCGCTCCGCGTCGAGCAGCGCCGCCGCCGCCGCGCGCGCCCGGGGGTCGCGCTCGCGCTCGGCCCAGGCCGCCGCCTCGTGCACGAGCTCGCGCAGCTCGGCGAGGAGCAAGGCTACGCCGGCACCCTCCCGCTCGAGCACCTCGATCCGCTCCAGCCTGCGGAGCACCGCGCGCGCCTCGTCCATGTCTCGAGCGTAGGCGCCGGACCGTGACAGGTCTGTTGCGGTTCGTAGACGACTAGCTCGCGCGCCGCTGCAGGTCCGCGGCCGCCGGAACTCCGAGCAGCGTCTCGTCGAGCTCGCCGACGAGACGGGCACGATCGCCGTGCGGAAGCGTTGCGACGAGGATCCTCCGCAGCAGCTCGCAGGTCGGCTCGCGCAGCTGCTCGGCGAGCTGCCTTCGCTCCGCCGCCGTCGAGCCGAGGAGCGCGGCCCCGCGCATCGCTGCCGCCCACGCCCCGTCGCCGTCCCCGAGAGCGGCCTCGAGCGCGTGCCGGAGCTGCTCCCCGCGGAACGGCTCGGACTGGAAGAGCGCCAGCTCCCAGCGGTCGAGCGCCTCGCCGAGACGTGCATCGTCGTCCGCGGCGCCGAGGCGGACGCGCAGATCAGCTGCCACGGCGCCCCGGAACGGATCGAGTCGCGTCGGCTCCCCGGGCGGCGCCGTCGCGGCGATCGGCAGGACGGGCCGGATCCCGAAGGGCCGCCAGTCGAGCCGCTCGAAGAGCACCGGCCCGGCGGCGACGGGCGCCGAGGTGGCGAGGCGGATCGCGGTGACCGCGTCGGCGAGCTCACCCGGTGCGTCGGGCACCTCGGCCGCTCCGCCCGCGAGCGGGCGCTCCAGCTCGAGCACGCAGAGCCGGTCGATCTCACGGCCGAAGTCGCGCGGCAGCAGGCCCGCAGCCTCCGGCCACATGGCCGCGAGCTCACCGCTCGCCGCGTGACGGACGCGGATGCCGTCCCCGAGCTCGATCTGTGAGCCGGCGGAGAGACCCACGAGCGGCGCCACGGCGCCGTACGAGTGGCCGTCGCCGAAGAGCGACGCCTCGAGCTCCTCGTACGCGCGCGTGAAGGCGATGTCGTCCCAGTCGAAGCCGCCGCACCCCTCGGCGGTACGGACGAGCAGCGGCACGAGGACGGTGCGGTAGACCGCCTGGCGTTCGTCGTCGACCTTCCCCCCAGCGGCGCCTCCGCCGTCGACGGTTCCAGCAGAGTGGGCGTGCGCGAAGATCCGCGCGGCCGGCTCGCGCAGGAGGTCGGCGACGGCGTCCTGGACGTCCACCCGCTCGAACAGCCGCCCGACCCGGGCCTCGACGAAGCCGCGGACGAGCGGCCGGTACTCGTACAGCGTCGGTCGCCCGTACGAGCCGTGCTCCTCGAAGGCGAAGGGCAGGTCGCCGCCGTCCTCGAGCTCACGCAGGAAGACGGCGAAGGCGCCGAGGCAGAAGTGGCGGAGGGTGTCGTGGAGGTGCGGCGCGCGCATCGCGGACCCACTCCTACGCCGCAAGCCCGTCTCCTCCTACCATTTCAGCGTGATCAGACCGTTCGTCGGGGTGCGCTGGTGGCTGGGGGCGGCCTTCGCCGTCGTGGCGGCGACGTCGACGGCCATCGTCGTCTCGCAGTTCTCGGACCGCTCGGAGAGCGCGTTCCGTCGCCACGGGGAGACCGTTGCGCTCCAGGATGCCCGACGCGGCGCCGACACCGCGCCCGGGAAGCTCGGGCGCCTGGGGAACGAGCTGAACGTCAAGTTCCGGCGCTTCGGCACCGCTCCGGGCTCCACGTCCCAGCTCGAGCGCAGTGCGGTACTCGCTGCGCTCGCCGGCAACGAGTTCAGCCAGGGAACGCCGGACGGCGGGACATTCGTCGCCGCGCTTCCGTATCGCGGCGCTGCACTCGTCGCGATCAAGCAGGAGCCCGACGTCGCCGAGGCTATCGACACGGTGAACGGCGAGGCCCTTCGCGCGGGCGTGATCGCCGGCGTGATCGGCGTCGTCGTCGGCCTGCTGCTCGCCCAGCTGATCGCGCTCCGCCTGCGGCGACTGAGCGCCGCCGCCGAGGCGATCGCGCTCGGGGACTTCGAGACGCCGCTCCGCTACCACTTCCGCGACGAGTTCGGCACGCTCGCGCAGAACTTCGACCGGATGCGCCGCCAGCTGCGCCGCTCCTTCCGGCGCCTCGAGGCGGAGCGCGACCGGCTCCGGCTTCTGCTCGAGCGGCTCCACGAGGGGGTGCTGACGATCGACCAGGATCTCGTCGTCCACTTCACGAACGCCGAAGCGCGCCGCCTGCTGGGCGGCCGGCTCCGGGAGGGGGACGCGCTGCCGGAGCCCTGGCCCGGCTTCGGCCTCCGCGAGTTCGCGCAGAGCCTGTTCGACGAGCGGGCACAACCGGCGCAGGTGCACGTGACGCCCGACGAGCAACACGCGTACGGCGTCGTCGGGATCCCCTCGCAGCCGGAGACGGACTGGGCGCTCCTCGTCGTCGACGACCTCACCGAGCAGGAACGGCGGGAGCTCGCCGAGCGGGAGTTCGTCTCGAACGCCGCCCACGAGCTCCGCACGCCGCTGACGACGATCATCGGCGCGGTCGAGGTGCTCCAGGCCGGCGCGAAGGAGGACCCGGCCGAGCGCGACCGCTTCCTCGCGCACATCGAACGCGAGGCGAGCCGGCTGGCGCGGCTCGCGAGGGCGATGCTCACGCTCGCCCGGGCGCACTCCGGGCAGGAGCAGCCGCGCGCGGAGGCGGTCGAGCTCGCGCCGCTCCTGCAGGAGGTCGCAGCCGGCCTGCGGCCGCGGCCCGGCGTCGCGCTCGACGTCGAGGCGCCCCCGGGTCTCGCGGCAGAGGCGAACCGCGACCTGCTCGAGCACGCGCTCCGCAACCTCGGCGAGAACGCGGCGAAGCACACGGCGCGCGGCTCGATCGTGCTCCGCGCGAGCAGGGCCGGCGACTCGGTCGCGATCGAGATCGAGGACTCCGGGCCGGGGATCGACGCCGAGGTGCAGCGGCACGTCTTCGACCGCTTCTACCGCGGCGAGCGCGACGCCGACGGCTTCGGGCTCGGGCTCGCCATCGTCCGTGAGTCGGTGCGGACGCTCGGCGGCCGGATCGAGCTCGACTCGTCACCGGGCCAGGGCACCGTCTTCCGGATCGTGCTCGCCTCCGCGCCGGTGCGCGAGGAGGTGCCGGCGTGAGCGAGGCAGCCCCGAGCGCGGGCGGTGCGCGGATCCTGCTCGTGGACGACGACCCCGGCGTCCGCGACGTCGTCGCTTTCACGCTCCGGCGCGAGGGATTCGAGGTGGACGAGGAAGGCGACGGCCCGGCCGCGCTCGAGTCCGGCCGCTCGGGCCGCTACTCCCTCGTCGTCCTCGACGTGATGCTGCCGGGGCTCTCGGGGGCCGAGGTCTGCCGCGCCCTGCGGGCGGAGAGCGACGTCCCCATCCTCATGCTCACCGCCCGGGACGCCGAGGCGGACCGGGTGCTCGGCCTCGAGCTCGGCGCCGACGACTACGTGACGAAGCCGTTCTCGAGCGCCGAGCTGCTCAGCCGCGTTCGGGCCATCCTGCGCCGGCGAGAGCTCGACCGGGCGGGCGGCAGCGGCACGGTGCGCAGGCTCGGCGGGCTCCAGATCGACCTCGGCCGCCACGAGGTGCTCGTCGACGGCGAGCGCGTCCATCTGACGCTGTCCGAGTTCAAGGTGCTCGCGCTGCTCGCGGAGCAGCCCGAGACCGTCGTGTCGCGTCGGGAGCTCATGCAGCACCTCTGGGCGAGCGAGCACGTCGGGGACGAGCACGCGTGCGAGGTGCACATCTCGAACCTCCGGCGCAAGATCGAGCGCGACCCGACGCAGCCCGAGCGGCTCGTGACCGTGCGCGGCTCCGGCTACAAGCTCGTCCCCGCCTAGCTCCGGGCGAAGAGCTGCGCTCTTCGCCCGGGGGGGTGAAGGAACGAGGGCCGGGAGAGCGTGGTCTCCCGGCCCTCGTGCAGAAGGGCTTGCCTGGGTTGGGGCGGATCGAGCGCGCGTCGGGGTCGCGTGGGGGCAGGCCGCCAGAGGCGGCGTGCCCGCCCGCGACAGGTTCGGCGGCGGCGTAACGCATCGTTACGCCGCCGCCCGACGCAGTTCGGGGTTCTAGCGCTTCAACCCCAGCTGCGGTCCAGGGCCGCAGCGTACGCGCGAGCGTACGCGGAGGCCGAACCGCGCTCGCGCCGGCCTCCGCCGCGCGCGAGCGCACCACACAGACAACCCATCCACAGCATCCCAAAACAAGACAGCACGAAGCCAACGGGAGACCACGCTCTCCCGTTGGCGGAGTCCCGCTGTCCCAGCGAGCGGGTGCGGAGCACCCGCGAGCTTCTCCTAGACGAGGAAGCCGAGCACGAGCAGCACGGCGCCGGCGCCGACGAAGACGGCGCTTTCGCTCAGCGTCGGATCCTCTGGTCTCCGGGCGGCGCCGGGGAACCGCATGATGAACGTCGGCCCGTGGTCGACTCCGGCGTTGAGGCGGCGATTCGCGGCGCCCCTCCCCGCGGCGGCGAGGAGGAGCATCAGGCAGCCGAGGGCGAACAGCGTGATCCGCCACGTGTAGAGCATCCCGCCGCCGGACGCCGCCGCCTTCACGGCGGCGATGGTCGTCGCGATCGCGACGGCGACCGCGACCCGGAAGACCAACCGCGAGAGCTCCCGGACGACCCACACCCTGCGGAACCCTATTCGTAGCCCGCGACTGCTACGCACTCGCTCGCTGGGTGGCGGAACTGCGCGGTGCTGAGGGCTTGCCTGGGCTGCGGTGGGTCGAAGCGGTGCCTGTGTCGCGTGGGGGCAGGCCGGAGGCCGCACCGTGCTCGTGCCGGCCTCCGCCGCACGCGAGCACACGAGGCAGGCCTCCCATCCCGACGACCCCAAAGACAAACAGCACGGAGCCGCAGTACCGCTACCCCAGCGAGCGGGTACGCAGCACCCGCGAGCTATGAGCGGAGGACTGCGCGCCGCGGCCCGGCGAGGAAGCCGGCCTCGAGCAGGAGCGGCATCACGAGGCTCTCCGCCACGGCCTCGCCGTCGAAACGCTCGACGGCCAGCCGTTTCGGGCCTCCGCGCTTGACGAAGGCGACGAGGGCGGCGAGCGCGGGCCGCAGCCATGCCTCGTCCGGCTCTCTCAGCGGAACGAGCGAGCGGCCGCCGCGCTCGACGAACAGCGCCGCTTCGCCGCCGAGCAGGACGACATGCGCGCCGGCGACCCGCGCCGCCCTCGCTCCTGCCCGCTTCGGCCACGGCAGGACGGCTCCGTACGGCTGGGCAGGGTCGGCGGCCGCGAGGACGAGCGGCTCGGGATCGTCGCCGTCGCGTGGGCGCAGCTCCCGCAGCCGCTCGACGGCACCGCCGAGCGCGAACTGCGCGCCGCCGAGGCTCTCGACGAAGTAGCCGCGGCGGCAGGAGCCGAGCGTCTCGAGCGCGCGCAGCTCGCCGTAGACGGCGGAGTAGCCGCCCGGGATCCCCTCGGCGCGCACGGCGTCGCGGGTCACGACCCCGTGCCGCTCGAGGAGGAGCTCCGCGAGCGCCCGCGGATCCGGCTCGCCTGCGGCGAAGAGCCCGGCGGCGAGCGACCAGCGTCCCTGCGTCGCGACGGGACGCTGGGCCCGCACCCGGGAGAAGCGCCGCGCGTGACGCCTCTGCACCGTCCGCCCGTAGCGGCGGCCGGCGCGCAGCGGCGCCCACTGGTCGTTCGTGACCTCGCCCGCCCAGACGAGCTCCCAGAGCGCCGGCAGATACGTCTCGTCGAAGCCGAGCTCGTCCCAGAAGCGCGCCCCGCCGGCGAGGACGGAGCGGATCGCGTCGTGCGCCTCTCCCTCCGGCGGCGGGGCGGCGGAAGGCCGGCCGAGCAGCGGCGCATCCTCGCGGAAGAAGACGGCCACACGGTCGAGCCCGGCCCCGACCCAGACGAGCTCGCCGGAGGCGCAGAGCTGGTCGAGCTGCTCCGCACGGTAGTCCGGCACGCGCCGCGGCAGCACCTCCGACTCCCAGAGCGGAGCGGGAAGCGCGAGCGACTGGAGAGGAACGAGCGCCTCGCGCAACGACGCGCGCCGGTCGATGCCGTGCCAGCTCGGGAGGAAGCGTCCGAGCGCGGCCTGCTCGACCGGCTCCACCTCGCGGCGAAGCGCGGCGAGCGAGGCTCGGCGCAGCCGCCGCAGCACGTCCGGGTCGCACCACTCCCGCTCGCTCCCGCCGGGGCGGAGCTCGCCGCGGACGAGCTTCTCGCGGCGCTCGAGCTCCCGCAGCTCCTCCTCGACGTCGACACCGAACCAGGCCGACACCTCGGCCGTCGTGAACGGCCCGCGCCCGTGCGCCCAGCGCGCGACTAGCGAGAGGAGCGCGTCCGGCACGGGCTCGAGGAAGGCAGCGGGGAGCCCGGACGGCGGCATGGCGCCGAGCGCGTCGCGATACCGCCCTGCGTCCTCGGCGGCAGCGAGCCGCTCCTCCCCCGCGACGCCCACGCGGATCGCGCGTCGCTCCGCCTCGAGGATCGCGGCGTGTGCCTCGTCGAACTCGCCGCTGCGGAGGTCGCCTCGCAGCCGGAGCAGATCCGCCAGCGCCTCGGGGTCACGCGGGAACGGCCGCAGCGACACCTCGACCTCGCGCAGCGCCTCCGGGTCGATCAGCTCGCGCAGCTCCTCCTGCCCGAGCAGCTCCCGCAGCAGGTCACGGTCGAGCGAGAGCGCCTGCGCACGCCGCTCCGCCGGCGGCGTGTCGTCCTCGTACATGTACGTGGCGATGTAGTCGAACAGGAGCGAGGACGCGTACGGGGACGCCGTCGCCGTCTCGACGTCGACGAGGTCGAGCTCGCGCGCCTGCAACCGTCCGAGCAGCCGCTTCAGCGCCGGCAGGTCGAACACGTCCTGCAGGCACTCGCGGTACGTCTCGAGCACGATCGGGAAGCTCGCGTAGCGGCGCGCGACCTGGAGAAGCCCCTGCGCCTTGAGCCGCTGCTGCCAGAGCGGTGTCCGCTCGCCCGGCCTCCGGCGCGGGATCAGGAGCGCACGGGCGGCGTTCTCGCGGAAGCGGGCGCCGAAGAGCGCGCTCTGGCCGACCTCGGCGAGCACGAGCTCCTCGACCTCGTCCGGATCGAGCAGGAACAGGTCGGTCGGCGGCGGCGCGTCCGCGTCCGGGAGGTGGAAGGCGATCCCGTCGTCCGACCAGATCGACTGCGCCTCGAGCCCGAGCGACTCGCGCAGCCGCGCGCCGACCGCCAGCGCCCACGGCGCGTGCACCCGTGCGCCGAACGGCGTGAGGATGCAGACGCGCCAGTCGCCGATCTCGTCGCGGAAGCGCTCGACGACGACGGTGCGGTCCGACGGAACCGCTCCCGTGTGGCGTTGCTGCTCGCGCAGGAAGGCCAGGAGGTTCGCCTCGGCGTAGGCATCGAGATCGGGGACGTGCGGATCCTTCTCCGCGAGCAGCTCCCGGGCGAAGCGGCCGATCGCCTCGCCGAGCTCGTAGGGCCGGCCCACGCCCTCGCCCTTCCAGAACGGGATGGCCCCCGGCACGCCCGGCGCCGGGGAGACGAGCACCCGGTCGCGCGTGATCTCCTCGATCCGCCAGGACGAGGCGCCGAGGACGATGACCTGCCCCGCGCGCGCCTCGTAGACCATCTCCTCGTCGAGCTCGCCCACCCGGCTGCCGTCGCCCGCGACGAAGACGCCGAAGAGGCCGCGGTCGGGGATCGTGCCCGCGTTCGTCACGGCGAGGCGCCGGGCACCCGGCCGGCCACGGATCACGCCGGCAGTGCGATCCCAGACGATCCGCGGCCGCAGCTCCGCGAACTCGTCCGACGGATAGCGGCCCGCGAGCATGTCGAGGACGTTGTCGAGCTGCGCGCGCGAGAGGTCGGCGAACGGGTGCGCACGCCGGACGAGCCCGTGCAGCGCCGCGACCTCGACCTCCTCGTCGGCGCAGATCGCGACGACGTGCTGGGCGAGCACATCGAGCGGGTTGCGCGGGATCTGCGTCTCCTCGATCAGTCCCTCGCGCATCCGCTGGGCGACGACGGCCGACTCGAGCAGGTCGGCCCGGAACTTCGGGAAGATCCGCCCGCGCGAGACCTCGCCGAGCGAGTGGCCGGAACGGCCGATCCGCTGCAGCCCGCGCGCGACCGACTTCGGCGACTCGACCTGGACGACGAGGTCGACGGCGCCCATGTCGATCCCGAGCTCGAGCGACGAGGTCGCGACGAGGCACGGGATGCGCCCCGCCTTGAGGTCCTCCTCGATCTGCGTGCGCTGCTCGCGCGCGAGGGAGCCGTGATGCGCCCGAGCGACCTCCTCCTCGGCGAGCTCGTTCAACCGCAGCGCGAGCCGCTCGGCGAGGCGCCGGTTGTTGACGAAGACGATCGTCGAGCGGTGGGCGCGGACGAGCTCGAGCAGGGCCGGGTAGATCGAGGGCCAGATCGAGCGCACCTCCCACCCTTCCTCGCGCGTCCCCCCCGGCTCGCGCATGTCCTCGACCGGCACCACGACTTCTAGGTCGAGCTCCTTTGCCACCCCCGCATCGACGAGCTCGATCGGCCTTCCGCCGGACACGAACTTGCCGATCTCCTCGAGCGGGCGCTGGGTCGCGGAGAGCCCGATCCGCTGGAAGGGTTGGGCCACGAGCTCCTCGAGCCGCTCGACCGAGAGCGCGAGGTGCGCGCCCCGCTTCGAGCCGGCGACGGCGTGCACTTCGTCGAGGATCAGGGTGTCGACGCTCCGCAGCAGCTCGCGGGCGCGTGAGGTGAGGAGCAGGAAGAGCGACTCGGGCGTCGTGATCAGGATGTCCGGCGGCCGGCGCAGCATCGCCGCGCGCTCCTTCTGCGGCGTGTCGCCGGTGCGGACGGCGACGCGCAGCTCCGACCGGAGTCCCGCGAGCGGCCCGCGCAGGTTCCGCTCGACGTCGTAGTTGAGCGCCTTGAGCGGCGAGACGTAGAGGACGCGCAGCCCCTCACCCCTCGCTGCCGTCAGCCGGTCGATCGCGGAGAGGAAGGCGGCGAGCGTCTTGCCCGAGCCGGTCGGCGCCTGGATGAGGACGTGGCCGCCGCCCGCGATCGCGGGCCAGCCGAGCGTCTGTGCGGGCGTCGGCGCGGCGAAGTTGCGCTCGAACCAGGCGCGCGTCTCCGGCCGGAACACCGACAGCGGCTCCATCGCGGAGAGCCTAGCGCCGAACGTGTGTTCCCCGCCGTGCGTGTACTACGCTCGCGGCGATGACGTATTCGATCATCGGCCGCGACGCGTTCTCCGGGGAGCTCGGCGTCGCCGTCCAGTCGCGCGCCTTCGGCGTCGGCAAGTGTGCCTGGGCGCGGCCCGGCGTCGGCGCGGTGGCGACCCAGTCGTTCACCGAGGCCGGGTACGGCCCGCGCGGGCTCGCGCTGCTCGCCGCGGGCGCCGCGCCGGCCGACGCGCTCGCGGAGCTGCTCGCCGCCGACGAGCGGCGCGACTTCCGCCAGGTCGCCTTCCTCGCCGCCGACGGACGCACCGCCGCCCACACCGGCTCTGCCTGCGTCCCAGACTGCGGCGACGTCTCGCGCCAGGACGTCTCCGTCCAGGGGAACATGCTCGGCTCTCCGGCGGTCTGGCACGCCGCGGCCGACATGTTCTCGAACGGGAGCGGCAGCCTCGCAGAGCGCCTGCTCGCCGCTCTCGACACGGCGGAAGAGGCCGGCGGGGACTTCAGGGGCCGCGAGGCGGCAGCGCTCGTCGTCGTCTCGGGCGACCGGGAGAAGGAGCCCTGGCAGCGCATCTTCGACCTCCGCGTCGACAACCACCCCGAGCCGCTGCAGGAGCTGCGCCGCCTGTACCGCCTCGCGGCGACCTACCGGCGCCGCAACCGCTTCGCCGAGGGGGCGAACATCGAGGAGGAGGTCGAGCTCGCGCGCGAGGCAGGCCTTCCGGAGGACCAGGTCGCGCTCACCGCTGCCCTCGTGGCGGTCGAGCAGGGCGACCTCGACGAGGCGACCGCCCGGCTGCGCTTCGTCGCGCAGGCCGACGAGCGCTGGCGCGAGGCGTTCGAGCGCTACGTCCGCCTCGGCCAGCTGCCGGCCGAGCTCCTCGACCGGCTCGACTGAGGGGTCTACGGCACGGGCATGGTCACCTGCCCCGCCTGCGGCCAGGAGAGCCCCCCACGGCTTCCGGCTCGGCGGGATGTGCAGGACGTCGCTCACGCCCGCCGCCGCCGCTCCTGCCCGCGAGGAGCGGAAGGTCGTGACGATCCTCTTCGCCGACCTCGTCGGCTCGACGGCGCGGGCCGAGAGGCTCGACCCCGAGGACGTCCGGGCGACACCGCACGCGAGCCGCTGCCGCGCTCTCATGCAAGCGTCCGCGTAGGATCCGGACGTGCCCGAGGCGCTGTGGTTCACCGACGACGAGGAGGCGTGCCGGCTGCTCGCCGAGGATCCGTTCGCGCTCCTCGTCGGGTTCGCGCTCGACCAGCAGGTGACGGTGCAGCAGGCGTTTCTCGGCCCGCTGCGGCTGAGGCAGCGGCTCGGCACGCTCGAGCCGAGCGCGGTCGCCGCCGCAGACCTCGAGCCGCTCTTCCGCGCCAAGCCCGCGATCCACCGCTTTCCCGGCTCGATGGCCGAGCGCGTGCGCGAGCTCGCGGCGACCGTCGCCGAGGAGTACGACGGCGAAGCTTCCCGTCTCTGGACCGAGGCGGCCGACGGGGCCGAGCTCCGCCGCCGCATCGCGGCGCTTCCCGGCTTCGGCGAGATGAAGGTGAAGTCGCTCGGCTCGGTGCTCGCCAAGCGCTTCGACGTCGCGGCTGCCCGCGACCTCGTCCCGGGCCACCCGACGCTCGGCGACGTCGACTCGCCGCAGGCGCTCGTCGACTACCAGGCCGCGAAGAAGGCGCACAAGGCGAAGTGGACGGCGTCGAAGTCCGGACGCTGACGGACGGCGGTCAGCCGGCCGAGGCGACGGCCCACGCGCTCGCGGACTTCCTCGCGGCGGCGCGCCGGAGCCTCGAGATCGCGATCTACGACGTCCGCCTGCCTCCGCCGCTCGAGCAGATCGTGCGCGGCGCGCTCGACGAGGCGGCGGAGCGCGGCGTCCACGTGCGCATCGCTTACAACGTCGACCACGCCAAGGTCGTGCCTCCGCCCCCGCAGACGGTGCCGGAGCTCGTCGAGGCGCTCCCGTTCGCGACCCGCGCGATCCCGGGCGTCCCCGACCTGATGCACCACAAGTACGTCGTCCGCGACGGAAGCGCCGTCTGGACGGGCTCGACGAACTGGACGGCGGACTCGTGGACGCGCGAGGAGAACGTGATCCTCACGATCGCGTCGCCCGCGGTCGCCGGCCGCTACCTCGCCGACTTCGAGCAGCTCTGGAAGACGCGCGACGTCTCGAAGAGCGGACATGTCGACACCGCGCCGGTCGCCGAAGGCGTGCGCGCCTGGTTCTGCCCGGGCCGCGGCGACCGGCTCGCGCACCGGATCGCGAAGGCGATCGGCTCCGCCCGCCGCCGCGTCCGCATCGCCTCGCCGGTGATCAGCTCGGCGCCGATCCTCGGCACGCTCGCCCAGGTCGCCTCCGACGGCAAGATCGACGTCGCCGGCGTCGTGGACGCGACGCAGGTCGCGGAGGTCCTCGCCCAGTGGCACGAGAACCGCAATGCCGACTGGAAGTCGCCGCTCCTACGGGCGACCCTCACGCGCGCTCCCTTCTCCGGCAAGCGCTCGACGCCGTACGGGCCGGGCACGGTGCACGACTACATGCACGCGAAGCTCACCGTGGCGGACGACCGCGTCTTCGTCGGCAGCTTCAACCTCTCCCACTCCGGCGAGGAGAACGCGGAGAACGTGCTCGAGCTGGACGACCCGGAGCTCGCCGACCGGCTGGCGGCGTTCGTCGACGAGGTGCGCGGCCGCTATCCGGCCGTCGTGCTGCCGGCCGACCACTCGTCGTAGCGGTTCGCCAGCCACTCGAAGTTCACGTAGGCGTCCGGGTTGGACTCGCGCAGGCCGTGGACGGCCTTCGCGCAGGCCCGCCACGCCGCGCGCGGGCTCGCCCACGCGTCGAAGTAGAGGTCGGGATGAAGCAGGCCGTACTTCATCAGCGTCCCGGCCTGCTCGAACGAGCGGCAGACGCGGTCGAAGAGGATGAACTCGCGGCTCGTGCGGGGGGCGCGCTTCTCGAACGCGGCGAAGTCCTCGAAGGCGCCCTTCGAGTGCAGCGTCCGGAACGCCGTCCACGCCTCGCCGTCGAGCGGCGTGTCCCACAGCTTGTAGTACTCCATGAAGAGCATCGCGTCGGAGTGCGTGGGCGCGGCCAGGTCAGGACCCCGCCCGGGTGGCACGCGGATCCGGGAGAGGCGTGAGCAGCGGCTCGACCCGGTCGCGCAGGTGCTCGAACGCCGGCGGCAGGATGAGCTTCTCGCCGAGGTGCGCGGGGTCCTCGTCCGTCGCGAAGCCCGGTCCGAGCGTCGCGATCTCGAACAGGACACCCGCCGGCTCGCGGAAGTAGATCGAGCGGAACCAGAAGCGGTCGATGACCGGCGTCGGCTGCCCACCTGCGTCGGCCACGCGCTCCCGCCAGGCCGCGTGCTCGTCCATCGGAGAGGACCACGCGACGTGGTGCACGGTGCCGGCGCCGCCGATTCCCGTCTCTTCCGGCGCCTCCTCGAACTCGATCCAGCCGCCGCGCGAGGCAGCTCGAGTGTCCCAGCGACCGCCGCGCTCCTCGAAGCCGAGCGCCGACAGGAACTCTCCGCTCGCCCGTCCGAACGCGCGGACGCCCTCGAAGCCCTGGAGCGCGAGCTCGGCCGGGATCTCGGGATGCCGCGCGACGAGCGGCTCGTCCGTGACGTGCGAGACGACGAGCTCGTGGCGCAGCCCCTCCGGGTTGGCGAAGTGGAGGGACTCGCCGTCGCGCGTGACGGGGTGCCCCTCGGCGCCGAGCCGGTCGGCCCAGAAGTCGAGCGCGTCGGTCGAGCCGACCCGCCAGACCACCGTGTGGATCATCCCGGCGCCCGCACGTCCCTCCCGGGCGTTCGGATACTCGAAGAACGTGATGTCGGAGCCGGCGCCGCCGTCCTCGTCGGCGTAGAAGAGGTGGTAGACGGTCGGGTCGTCCTGGTTGACCGATTTCTTCACGAGGCGCAGCCCGAGGACGCGCGTGTAGAAGTCGACGTTCCGCGGGGCGTCGCCCGTGATGCACGTCACGTGATGGATACCGTCCAGACGCATCCCGTACATCCTTACGGCTGGAAGGGACCCAGCGTCGGGAAGCGGTCGTCTCCCGCGAGCAGGTCGCGGAGGAAGAGGGCGACGCCGACGTCGCCCGTGAAGAGCGAGTAGCGGCCGCGGCCGAGCGACGCGCGCTCCTGCTCGACCTGGCCGATCGCGTGCAGCGCGAACGCCCGCGCGCGCTCGAGCCAGAGCTCGTCGCGCGTCAGCCGGTGGAGGACGAGGAACGCGTACGCGTTGCCGGCCGTGCCGTGGCAGAGGCCCGGCCCCTTCGCGAGCGGCCCGGCGCGCCACGTCAGCTCGCCGCCGGCGAGCGCGAGTTCGCGATCGAGCAGGTCGCCGAGGCTCGCGACCATGCCGGGCGCTCCGTGGCACCACTGGACGCGGATCTCCTCCGGGAACGCCCCCTCGCCGGGCAGCCAGTTCGCGGCTCCGTCGTCGCGCAGGAGGTAGGGCGAGAGGTCCGCGAGCGGCGGCGCCTCGCCGCGGTTCGCGAGCGCGCGGACGTTGCCGGCGTAGCCGTGGGCCGGGCCGAGGAAGCGGGAGGTCCGCCCGTAGAGATCTTGCGTCCAGAGGCCGTCCGGGTCGCGCGCCGCGAGCACGCGCTCGGCCGCGGCCCGCCAGGCCTCGTCCCAGCGCGGCTCGCCCGTCCACGCGAGCATCGCCTCGGCGACGAGCAGCGAGCCCGGCGTCCCCCACATGACCTCGTTCGTCGCGGAGTCGAGGTTCGCGAGCACGAGCTCGTGGACGCGGTCGGCGAGGCCGGCGTCCCCGGTCAGCCGGTAGGCGACGAGCGCGATGCCGGCCTCGCCCATCCAGTAGCTCGGCGCCGAAGCGCGCTCGCCGAAGTCCGGCTTCGCCCGGTAGCGGTCGACGAGGGTGACGGCCGCGTCCTCCCACCCGGTCGAGCCGAGCCTGTGGAGCGCCCAGATCACACCCGCCGAGCCGAGGTAGAGCGAGGTCCGGGTTTCGTCCTCGTCCCCGTCCCGCGGATGCCACGGCCAGCGCTCGCCGTCCCAGGCCGCCTCGGCGTCGGCGACGATCGCGGCGATCGCCTGGCGCGCCCGCGCCTCGTCCCACCCGGCCGCCTCGAGCGGCTCGTGCTCGGACGGCCGGAAGAGGGGCGGGCTAGCCAACACCCGCCAGCAGGAACACGCGCGACTCGCGCACCATCTCGCGTGCGATCACGAGCCGCTGGATCTCCTGCGTCCCCTCGTAGATCTGCGTGATCTTCGCGTCGCGCATGAAGCGCTCGACGGGGTACTCCCTGATGTAGCCGTAGCCGCCGAGGATCTGCACCGCCTCGGTCGTCACGGCCATCGCGACGTCGCCGCACTTGAGCTTCGCCATCGCGGAGGCCTTCGTCAGCTCCGGCCCGGCGACGCCCTCGTCGGCCATGCGCCCGAAGCGGTAGAGGAGCCCGCGGGCCGCCTCGCACTCGGTCTCCATGTCGGCGAGCTTGGCCTGGATCAGCTGGTGCTGCGCGATCGGCTTCCCCATCGTCTCGCGCGTCTTCGCGTACTCGAGCGCGTAGTCGGTCGCACCCTGCGCGATCCCGAGCGCCTGCGCGGCGACGCCGGGACGCGAGCGGTCGAGGACGTGCATCGCGATCCGGAAGCCCTCGCCTTCCTCGCCGAGGATGTTCGCGGCGGGGATCCGGCAGGAGTCGAAGGTCAGCTCGCCCGTCGTCGAGCCGGCGATGCCCATCTTCGGCTCGAGGCGCGCGACGGCGAAGCCGGGCGTGTCGGCCTCGACGACGAAGGCGGAGATGCCCGCGTGGCCGGCCTCGGGGTCGGTCTTCGCGAAGACGACGTAGAGGTTCGCGACGCCTGCGTTCGTGATGAAGCGCTTCGAGCCGTCGAGGACGTACTCGTCGCCCTCGCGCCGCGCCGTCGACCGCATCGCCGCAGAGTCGGAGCCGGAGCCGGACTCCGTGAGCGCGTACGCCGACAGCCACTCGCCCGAGGCGAGCTTGGGGAGGTAGCGCTCCTTCTGCGCGCCGTCGCCGGCGAGCTTGATCCCGAGCGAGCCGAGCTCCTGCACGGCGAGGATCAGCGCGGACGTCGCGCAGACCTTCGCCACCTCCTCGATCGCGACGAGCGAGAGGAGCGTGCCGGTGCCGAGCCCGCCGTGCTCCTCGGCGTAGAAGAGCCCGAAGATGTCGTTCTCGCGGAACAGCTCGACGACATCCCAGGGGAACTCGTGCGAGGCGTCGATCTCGGCGGCGCGCGGCGCGATCCGCTCGCGCGCGAGCTGCCGGACGAGGTCGCGCAACTCCCGCTGCTCGTCGCTCAGGACGTCCCAGGCCACGCCGGGATACTAGGGCGCGCTGTGGCCGGCCGGACAGCTAGGCGGGTGCTTCCACGGGTGGCCCGGCGGCGACGGTCTCGAGTTCTCTCAGGCCTCGCGGATGACGTGATCGGGGTGGCTCTCGCTCGTCTCCAGCAGCCTCGTGCCGGTTGCGTAGACGAGCGCGTGGTAGACGAGCGAGAGCGCACCGAGGGCGATGCCGAGAGCCCGGTAGCCGGCTGCGTACCAGGCCAGGGCGGCGAGACCCGAGATCACGAGCTCCTGAGTGAGCCGTAGAGGCTCGCTCCAGCGGCCGGCCTGGTGGAAGTCGACGGCGCCCCAGAAGCCGAAGCCGACAACCGGCACGGCAAGCATGAGGCCGACCCTGGCGGCGGCGCTGCCCCCGGTGTGGTAGCCCCAGAAGCCGAGGGCGACGACGACGGCGGTCTCCATGGTGACGCGGAGGACGAGGTTGATCCGCTCGTTCGTGCTCATCCCCTCGCTCCTTGCGGGCCAAGGCCCGCCTTCGCGAGCTCCCAGCCGAGCCAGGCGCAGCCGGCGAGCATGAGCAGTCCGTGCGCGACCCGGACGGCCTGCGGCCCGGTGAACTGCGGGACGTAGAGGACGAGCCCGACCGCCAGCGGCACGCCGCTCCAACGGTTGAACCGTCCCGAGCGCCAGACCGCTCTTCCGACGAAGATCGAGCCGATCGCCAGCAGAACGAGCCCGAGCAGGATGAAGTAGATGCCTGCCTCCCAGCGGATGCCGTGAGTCAGCGGCTTCAGCATCCCCGGGGCGTGCCGGCTGATCGTGCGCTGACCGACTGCGTGGAGGCCGAAGACCTCCGCGCCGTAGTAGGGAATCGTCAGCCCGACGCCCACCCAGACCAGCGCCAGGGCGGCAACCATCCGTCCGGCAAGCTCCGTGTCGCTCAGACGCAGGTAGACACCGAGCACCCCCAGCCCGAGCAGGATGAAGCCGAGGATGCCGAGCGAGTGCGCGAGGACCCAGCGCGACGAGGCGAACGCGTGAGCACCGTCGAGGCCGACTTCGCTGGAGAACGGCCGGAGCGCCGGATAGAGAACGAAGAACAGGCCGGAGAGAGCGAAGCAGGCGGCAAAGAAGCCCGGCTGCGCGGTCGTCGCCGCGGACCGACCTTCGGCGCGAGCGGCGATTGCTGTTGCGTTTTCCACTTTCTGTTGCCTCCCCTGTCTCGGCGGCGAACGCTTCGGCCGGGGAGCCTGCGCACGCCGCGGTTTACGGTGGCGGTGGTGGTTCGTCCACCGCTCTCTTGTCCAGTCGGCGGCTCACGTGCTGATCCGGAACACCGGATGATCCGGCGCGATGCGCTGAAGCTCTGCTGCGGGTGAGTCGGGGCCGACGCCGCCGAAGAACTGCCCGACCTCCCACTTCCACCGGCGCAGATAGGCGCGCAGGATCGGCTCCTTCTCGACATCCGGCACCTCGGTCGCAGTGAAGTGCTCGCGGCGGCTGCCGAGCAGAAGGTGCCCTTCCCCGGCAGCCCGCAGATTGCGCACCCACTGCGTGTGCCCGCGCGGCGCCACGAGGTAGCGGCCACCCTCGAACTCCAGCGGGTTGACCGGGTTGCGCCGCGGCTGACCGCTCTTGCGGCCGCGCACCTCGAGGATCCTCGATCCCCAGGCGCTCAAGCCGAGCCGCGCCGCCGCTGCGATCAACGGGTTCATCACCTTGCGGTCGAACCAGGCCGGGGCCTGGTAGTGGCGCACGCTGCCTCCAGCGGCATCCATCAACTCCAACGTAACACGATCCGTCCGAGCTTGTCGCGAGCGACGCAAGAGTGATAAGGATCGTGCTACGAATAAAGCGGTGCGCGTCCGCAGCGGCAGACACGGACGCCTCGTCGGAGCAACAGTCGGCGGCGTCTTCGGAGCGATCTGGCTCATCGCCAGCGCCAACACGCCACTCGGTAGCGGCGCCGCCGTCGCTTTCCGGGTCATCGGGATCGCCGCGATCGTCTTCCTGTTCCTAGGACGGCGACGCGCCGGCGAGAGCGCTGGTGCTCGAGCCTCCGCAGGAGGCGGGCAGGTCAGCCTCTTCGGCCGCGCCTACTGGCAGATCGTCGCCGGCGAGATCGCCGCCCTCGCCATCGGCTTCGTCGTCTTCGCGGCCGCGGGGGCGCCCAGCCAGGTCTACCGCCCGTGGACGGCGATCGTCGTCGCCGTCCACTTCATCGCCTTCCAGAGAGCCGGCGTCTGGCAGGGCAGCCGCGTCTGGCCGGTCGTCCCCCTCCTCGCGGTCGGAATCGCCGGCCTCGCTCTCGCCTATACCGCGTACGCCGACTGGGTCTCCCTCGTCACCGGCGTCGGCGCCGGCCTGATCCTCCTGGGAGGATCGCTGCGCGTGATCGTCCGCGAAGCCCTCGCGACACGAGTTCCGACAGCTCAGCCGGGCCACGAGCCTTCTCCCTGACGCTGCAACCGCGTAGTTGTCCCTGGTGGCAGACCGCCTCGATGTTGTCGCCGTCGGGGTCGAACGGCTAGGCGGGCGCTTCGACGCGTGGCCCGGCGGCGGCCTCGAGACGCGCGAGCCAGGGCTTTGCGCCGAGCCGCTCGAACGTCTCGCGCGCATGGGCGAGCAGAGGCTCGGCCTCGGTACCACGCCCCGCCTCCGCGAGCAGCTCGGCGTGCTCGAGCTCCGTGACCGCGAGCCAGAACACGAGCTCGAGCTCCCGGAACCGATCAGCGGCCGCGGCGAAGCCGGCCGCGTCGCCCGAGAGCTTGGCCCGGAACCGGCGCGCGTGCGCGTCGAGCAGCGGCGGACGCTCGCCGGGTCGCAGGCTTTCGACCATGGCGAGCAACTCCTCGACCCGCGCGGTCTCGCCGAGCTCGAAGGCCGTCTCGAGCGTCTCGACGACGCCGAGCTTGACGGTCAGGTAGCTGATTCCGAGCTCCCGCAGCGCGGCGCGTGCCTCGTCGAGGGCCTCGAGCGCGGCGCGCGGCTTCCCCTCGGCCCGGAGCAGCATTCCCTCGTGGAGGAGGTAGGACGCTCGTGCCTGGTCGTCGTCCGCCTCCCGCAGCCCGGCGGAGCGCTCGAGCCGGGCCCTCGCCTGCGCCAGCTCGCCGCGTGCGCAGTCGACCGCGACGAGGTGGAGGAGCCCGTATTCGTGCCCGCTCTCGCTCTCGAGCTGCAGGGCCTCCGCCTCCTTTGCCGCCGCTTCCTCCCAGCGGCCGAGCAGCACGAGCCCGCTGACGGCGCCGGTGAGCCAGACGGTCTCCCAGACGCGGTCGCCCGCCCGCCGAGCAAGCTCCACCCCGCGGCCGTTCGACTCGCTCACCGCCGCGTACCGGTCGCGGGACTCGAGGACGACGCCGAGGTTGTTGAGCGCACGGATCGCGGCCTGGGGCAGATCGCTCGCGAGCGCGGTTGCGAGCGCGCCCTCGAGCAGGATCCGCGCCTCCTCCAGCCGGTTGTCCATGAGGAGCAGGAGCGCCTTCGACGTCAGCGCCTGCGCGAAGGTCTCCGGCAGCTGCAGCGCCTCGGCGAGCTCGAGCGCGAGCTCCAGCCGGGGAACCGCCTCCTCGGTACGGCCGGCGAGCGCGAGGAAGCGCCCGAGGCCGGACGCAACCTCGGCGACGTCCGCATCGCTCTCGCCGCCGGCGAGCGTCTCGAGCGCGCGCTCCAGCCGGGCGACCGCCTCGAACACGCGGTGGGCGATCCAGTCGAGCTCGGCGAGGGGGACGGCGATCCGGGCCGCCTGCCGTGTCCTTCCCTCCGTCTCGAAGACGGCCTGCGCCCGCTCGAGGAGGCTGACTGCCTCCTCCGTCCGCCCCCGCCGTGCCGCCATCCGGCCCGCCTGCTCCTCCAGCGCCGCCCGCTCGAGCACGTCGTCGGCGAGCCCCGCCGCCTGCTCGTAGTAGCGCTGGGCCTCGCGCGCCGCCGCCAACCCCGCCGCGTGCGCGCCCGCCCTGGCCAGGGTCTCGCGCGCCCTGGCCTTGATCTCGGCGGCGTCGTCCGCGTCCGGCGCCTCCCGGTAGGCGTCGAGGTAGTGGGAGGCGACCACCTCGACCACCTCGTCCTCGTCGGGAAAGGCCGCCTCGAGGTGCGCAGCGGCGGCGAGGTGCTTCGCCCGCCGGTCGCGCTTCGAGAGCGTCTCGTAGGCGACGTGGCGGATGAGGTCCTGGAGGAACGAGTACTGGCCGTGCTCGGGCGAGCGCGGATCGGTCTCGAGGCCGAGCACCTCCTTGCGCACGAGCGACGTGAGCAGGGTCTCGAGCTCCGTCTCGGCGAGCTGCGAGAGCGCGGCGAGCGCGCGCCTGCTGAACGTCTTCCCGAGCACTGCCGCGTCCTCGAGCAGGCGTCGCTCCTCGTTCGGCAGCCCGTCGAGCCGCGCCGCGATCAGCGCATGCAGCGTCTGGGGGACGTCGAGGGCCTCGATCGGGCCGGCCGGGCGGTAGACGGCTCCCTCGCGGACGAGCGCGCCGCGGTCGAGCAGCATCCGGACGGTCTCGACCGCGTACAGGGGCACGCCCTCGGCCCGCTCGAGGATCTGCCCGGCAACCTCCTCGGGCAGACCGGGGACGAGGCCGCTCAGGAGCTCCTCCATCGCCTCCGGGGAGAGCGGCTCCAGGTAGAGCGAGGTGAAGTTGCGCCGGCCGGCGCCCCAGGTCGGCCGCAGCTCGAGCAGCTCCGGCCGGGCGAGCGTGAGCACGCAGATCGGCGAGCTGCGCGCCGTGTCGAGGAGGTACTCGATGAAGTCGAGCAGCGAGTCGTCCGCCCACTGCATGTCCTCGAACGCCATCACGACCGGGTACGTCGCGGTGAGGCGCTCGAAGAAGAGCCGCCAGGCGGCAAACAGGTCGTCACGTTCGTAGCTCGCCCCTTCCTCGAGCCCGAGCAGGTGGGCGAGGCGGGGCTCGACGAAGCGCCGCTCCTCGTCGTCCGGGAGACTCTCGGCGACGACCTCCCGCAGCTTCGCGCGCGCCGACGCCGGCTCCTCCTCCTCGACGATCCGCGCCCGCATCCGCACCATGTCCGCGAGCGCCCAGTAGGTGACGCCCTCGCCGTACGAGAGGCAGCGACCCCGGTGCCAGTACGTGATCTGCGCGATTCCGTCGAAGTACTTGTAGAACTCCCACCCGAGCCGCGACTTGCCGATCCCGGCGATGCCGGTGACCGAGATGAGGTGCGCGCGGCGCTCCGCCTCGCAGTCGTGGAAGAGGTCCTTGATCAGCCGCAGCTCGCGGTCTCGGCCGACGAACGGGGCCTCCAGCCCCTCGGATTTCAGCGAGCCGCGCGTCCCGGAGACGACCCGGAGCGCGCGCCAGGCCGGGACGAGCCCCGCCTTCCCCTTCAGCTCGTGCAGGCCCGCGTCCTCGTAGACGATGGTCGCCTCGGTCGCCCGCCGCGTCGCCTCGCCGACGAGCACCTGGCCGGGCTCCGCGATCCCCTGGATCCGCGAAGCGGTGTTGACGAGGTCGCCTGCGACCATTCCCTCGCCCTCGGCGCCGATCGTCACCGCCGCCTCACCGGTGAGCACCGCCGCCCGGGCACGCAGGCCGCCCGCCCCTGCCTCGTCGCCGAGCGCAGTGACGGCGGCGACCAGGTCGAGCGCCGCGCGGACGGCCCGCTCCGCGTCGTCCTCCGTCGTCACCGGCGCGCCCCACACGGCCATCACGGCGTCGCCGATGAACTTCTCAACCGTGCCGCCGTACAGGCCGATCAGCCGGCGGCACGTGTCGAAGTACCGCGAGAGGAGCTCCCGCGTGTCCTCCGCGTCGCGGGCCTCCGATGCCGCCGTGAACCCCACGAGGTCCGCGAACAGCACCGACACGATCCTCCGCTCCGCCACCGGCTCCGCCGCGGCGGGGGCGTCGGCCACGACCGTCGGAGCCGCCGCGCCTTCCTCGAGCGCGGCGCCGCACTCGTCGCAGAACTTCCGGTCCGCTCCGTGCGGCGTGCCGCAGGCGGCGCAGACGAGCGCCAGGGCGCCGCCGCACTCGCCGCAGAACTTCGCACCCTCACGATTCTCGGCACCGCAGCTCCCGCACAGGACCATCGCGGAAGCCTAGAGAGAACAAACATCGCCGGGAAGTGCAGGCGCGTAGCTCTACCCGCTCCCGGCGACGTGCGCCGGGCCGCGCAGGACGAGGTCGATCGTGCCGCCGACGGTCTCGTAGAGCGTCGAGCAGCGCATGGTGTCGTCCTCGGTCGCGTTCAGCACGTAGTTGCGGGAGCCGTTCGCCGTCTGCGAGAGGCCGAGGCTGCTCGCCGTCTGCTCGACCGCGGCGCGCATCGCCGACAGGGACGAGCACTCCTTCGTGAGCGGACGGAGGCCGTTCGCGAGCCGGCGCGGAGGCCAGTCCGCCGGCCCCGTCTGATCGCCGGCCGGCATCAGGTCACGGTCTTCGCCGCGGAATCCGAGAAGCCCCCGTAGCAGAGCCGGCCCGTCTGCGAGCTGGACCGGGCGTCGATCCTCCAGCCGACCAGGCCGAGCCGGTCGAGCTGCTGCTGGGCGAACGCAGTCGCGGCAGACGTGTCGAAGCAGGCCGAGTGCAGCCCGTTGACGTGGTCGTCGAGCGATTCCTGCAGCTCGATCAACGCGACGTCCTGCGAGGGGATCGGCGTCCAGCCCGTCTGCGGCTTCTGGCTGCGCGGGATCACGGTCACTCCACCGAGCCCGTTGTGCCGCCTCGAAGCGGCGGCGGGCGCGGTACAGCCGCAGCCGGGCCACCGGGCGACTGACGCCGAGCGCGACCGCCAGCTCCTCCCGCGTCAGGCCCTCCCAGGCCACGAGCGAGAGAATCTCGCGATCCGGCTCGCTCAACGTCGCGAACGCGCGCGCCACCCGGCCGTCGGAGCCGCCCGCGATCGCGGGCGCCGCCTCGAACGGGTCGAGCCCGGCCGTCAGCCGCTCGGCGAGCGCGCTCCGCCGCCGCTCGCCGCGACGCTGGTTGGCGAGCACCCGGCGGGCGACACCGAACAGCCGGGGCCGCACCTCCTCGTCCGAGGGGCAGATGTCGAGCCGCCGCCAGAGGGTGGCGAACGTCTCGGCGATGACCTCGGCCGCATCGGGCCCGGGCGTTTCCGAAGCTGCCGGGCTAGCCCTTGTGGCAGACCGCCTCGACGTTGTTGCCGTCGGGGTCGAGGACGAACGCGCCGTAGTACGTCGGGTGGTACTGCTCGCGGATCCCGGGAGCGCCGTTGTCGGTGCCCCCGGCGGCGAGCGCGGCCGCGTGGAAGGCGTCGACCGTCGGGCGGTCGTCCGCCGCGAACGCGACGTGCGTCCCGGCCCCGTACGGCTCCCGCTGCGCGACCCAGAACGCGTACGCGCCCTCCCGCCCGAACGCCGCAGCCTTCCACTCCTCGAACGCAGCCGTCTCGGTCAGGCCGAGCGGCTCGAGCGCGCGACGGTAGAACTCGCGGCTCACGGCGAAGTCGCGGACGTTGATCCCCACGTGATCGAACATGGTCACTCTCCTCTCGCAGTAGCCTCGAGCACACATGATCCTCCGCAACGGGACGATCCGCACGCTCGACCCGCCGCCCTGGGATCGAGCGAGACCGGGCGTACAATCGGCGTGATGCCCGCCCGGACGATGAACCCCGTCCACGAGGCGACGACGTGCGCAGTCGCGGCGACCGCGGAGATCATCGGCGCGAAGTGGACGGCGCTCCTCGTCCACGACCTCTCGGAGGGCCCGCGCCGCTTCTCGGAGCTCGAGCGGTCGTGCCACGGGATCAGCCCGCGCACGCTCGCCGAGCGCCTGCGTGTGCTCGAGAGCGAGGCGATCGTCGAGCGGCACAGCTACCCGGAGTCGCCGCCGCGCGTCGAGTACCGGCTGACCGAGAAGGGCGAGGCGCTCCTGCCCATCATCGACGCGATGCGCCTGTTCGGGCACGAGTGGCTCCACTGCGGGCACGAGCACCCGCACGCGCTGTAGCTACTCGCCGCCGTTGAGGCGCCCGAGCGCGCTGAAGACCGCCGCCGCGGTGTCGATGCCGGCCGCGAGGTACGGCACGAGGAAGCGCTCGTTCGGCGAGTGGATGTTCGAGTCGGGGAGCGCGAAGCCGGTGAGGATCGTGTCGATGCCCTGCTCCGTGAGCGCGGGCACGATCGGGAGCGTGCCACCCGTGCGCGTGAGGAGCGGCCGGACGCCGAGCGCCTGCTCGAACGCCTCGACGGCGAGCCGGACGGCGGGCGCGTCGGCGCGCACGAGCCCCGGGTTGGCGCCTTCCCAGCGAATCTCCACCTCGGCGCCGCCGGGCGCCGCCTCCCGTACGAGCCGCTCGGCAGCCGCCCCGATCGTCTCGAGGTCCTGTCCCGGCGCCAGGCGGATCGGTGAACTCGCCCGACGCGGCGACGCTGAGCGTCGTGTTCCGCACGCCGGGCTTGCCGCCGAGGATCCCGTTCACGTCCACGGAAGGCTCGGCCCACGTGCGCACGTAGAACTCCTCCGCCGCCTTCGTGTCCATGGCCCGCGCGCCCTGCTCGCTCAGCGCGTCGGAACCGGGCGGCAACTGCGCCCACGCCTCGAGCTCCTCGGGCGTCGGCGGGGCGATCCCCTGCCGCAGCGGCTCCGGCAGACGGCCGTCGGGGCCTGCGAGCACCGCGTCGAAGCAACGCATGAGGACGTGGATCGCGTTCAGCGCCGCGCCGCCGTACATGCCGGAGTGGAGGTCGCGCGCCCCGGTCCGCACCTCGAGGTCGAAGGCGATGAGCCCGCGGGTTGCGAGCTCGATCGTCGGAACGTCGCGGCGCAGCATCCCGCCGTCGAAGATCACGGCCGCGTCCGCCCCGCGGTCGTCCTGTGCGAGGAAGTCGACGATCGTGTGCCCGCCGACCTCCTCCTCCCCGTCGCACGTGAAGCGGAGGTTGACCGGAAGCGCGTTCGCCTCGACGAGCCGCTGGGCGGCGCGGAGGACCATCCACAGCTGCCCCTTGTCGTCGGCGATGCCGCGCCCGTACGCCCACTCGCCGCGGACGTCGAGCGCGAACGGATCCGACTCCCACAGGTCGAGCGGCGCCGGCGGCTGGACGTCGAAGTGGTTGTAGACGAGCACCGTCGGCGCCTCCGCCGCTCCGCTGGAGGCGGGGATGTCGCCGAGCGCGAGCTCGCGCTCCCCGAAGGGGGTCAGCTCGGCGGTGCCGCCGATCCGCCGGATGAAGTCGCAGACCCACTCCCCTGCCCGCTTCACGTCCTCGCGGTGTGCGGGGTCGGCGCTCACGCTCGGGATCGCGATGAACTCCGCGAGCTCGCTCCGCCAGGCCTCGTCCACGAGCCTGATCCTATGCAGCGCCTCGTGCGGCCCGCCGAGGCGACCCTCGCCAGACCGGGCTAGTAACAGTCTGTTACTTGCCTGGACCCGTTCGGGACGCTAGGCGACGTGCTTGAGCGAGTCGACGTCCGCGAGCGCGCGCAGCTTCTTCAGGCTCTGGTTCTCGATCTGCCGGATTCGCTCCCGCGTCACGTTGAACGCCCGGCCCACCTCGTCGAGAGTCTGCGGCTGCTGACCGTCCAGGCCGTACCGGAGCTCCAGCACGCGCCGCTCCCGCTCCGACAGCACGCCGAGGATTCGCTGCAGCATCTCGTGCCGCAGGATCGCATCGGCCGCCTCGTCGGGCAGCGGCGCGTTCTCGTCGGTGAGGAAGTGCCCGAGCTCCGACTCCTCCTCGTCTCCGACCGGCTTCTCGAGCGAGACGGGCGTCTGAGCCTTGCGGAGGATCTGCTCCACCTCGTCCGCCGGCAGGTCGAGCTCGGCCGCAATCTCGAGCGCCGTCGGCTCGCGACTCAGCTCCGCGCGGAGCCTCCGCTCGGTGCGCATGATCTTGTTCAGCTTCTCGACGACGTGCACCGGCATGCGGATCGTCCGGCCCTTGTCGGCCAGCGCCCGCGCGACCGCCTGGCGGATCCACCAGGTCGCATAGGTCGAGAACTTGTAGCCCTTGCGCCAGTCGAACTTCTCGGCGGCGCGCACGAGGCCGATCGTTCCCTCCTGGATCAGGTCGAGGAACGGCAGCCCCTGGTTCCGGTACCGCTTCGCGATCGAGACGACGAGGCGGAGGTTGGCCTCCACCATCTCCTGCTTCGCACGATGGTCGCCGCGCTCGATGCGCTTCGCGAGCTCGACCTCGTCGGCGGCGGTGAGCAGCTCGACCTTGCCGATGTCCTTGAGGAAGAGCTGGAGCGCGTCGGTCGGGATCTCGCTCGAGCGGCCCCGGCCGCGCCTCGTCCTTCGCCTCCGGGCCGTCGGGCTCGACGACCTCGACCTGCAGCTCCTCGAGCGCACGGTAGACGTCGTCGATCTGCTCCGACGACGAGGTCGAGCTCGTCGACGGCGAGAGCGAGCTCGTCGGCCTTGATCCGGCCCACGGCTTGCGCTCCCTCGAGCAGGCTCCGCGTCTCCTCGACCTCGAGGACGTATGTCGAGGGGGTGTCGGTGTCTTCCCCTGCGGCCTTTCTCATGTGCCCTCCCCTCGCGATGCCGCACCATGCCACGCCGCCCGAGCGACCCGCCATGGGCCGTTCGGCTCATATTCCGCTCACTTGGACCCAGTGTGGCCGAGGCTCTCGAGCAGCGTCGTCGCAGGTTTCGCGTATATCGACTGCGGCCCGTCCGCAACCGCGGCGCTCAGCTGCTTCGCCGCCTTCTTCCGCTCGTCGATGTAGAGGAGGAGCACGCCGAGGTGGAACTCGACCACCGGCGAATGCGGGAAGACGGCGGTGAGCGGCCCGAGCTTCGCGAAGGCGCGCGTCGGGTTCGACTTCGAGAAGAGACCGACCGCCGCGAGCGTCCGCGCGAGCGGATCGTCCGGCGCGAGCTTCGCAGCGGCCGCGAACTGGCGCTCGGCCGAGACCGGCCGCCTGAGGTTCCAGAGCGCGGCGCCGTAGAGGAGCTTCGCCTTCGCGTTCGGCTTGGCGGCCGCCTGCTCCAGCGCGGCGAGCTGCTGTGCCGGCGGGAGCGAGGCGATCGCCTGCGGCGGCTCGAGCCCGGTCACGACGACCGGGAGGCCGGGGATCGGATCCTGGCCGTGGAGCGCGTCTTCTGCGTCGACGCCGTACGGGGAATCCGGCGAAGCGCGCGGCCGTCCGCTGCCAGGCGACGGCTGCATCGGCGTTCCGGCCGGCCTGGTAGTCGGCCCAGCCGAGGTTGAGAAGCGCCGCCGGGTCGCTCGGGTGCGCCGCTACGAGCTTCTTCACGGCGCCCAGGCTTGCCGGGCCACGCCAGCCTGTGAACAGCAGCCCGAGCTGTGCCTCGACGGAGTGGTAGCGCCGGAAGATCGCCGCCGCCTGCGCGGCCTTGCCGGCGTGGTCGAGGAGCGCCTCCGCGTGGGCGAGCGCACGCGCCTCCTTGTCCTGCCGCAGACCGAACTCGAGTTGGAGCAGCGGCGGCCCGGAGAGCGGCTTCGTCACCGAGCCCGGCACGGTCGTCGTCTCGCCGCGCGTCTGCAGGAGCGTGACTCCGACGACGGCAGCTGCGGCGACCGCCGCGGCCAGGCCGACGACGAGGAGGACGCGCCGCCGCCCCCGCCGGCCCTCCGCCGCAGGAGTCGCTCCGGCCGCTTGCGTCGCCACGCAGCGAGAGTAGCCGCCTCTCGCGTAGCCCGGACGCACGTCGCTACATTTCCAAAAGCAATGCCGAGCTACCGCGAGTTGCTGCAACAGGTCCAAGCTCCGAGATCGCCGAGGTCGACGCCGCCGGCGCGCGTGCGCTCCTCGCCTCGGGCGACGCGCCGCTGCTCGTCGACGTGCGCGAGCGGGACGAGTGGGCCGAGGGGCACATCCCCGGTGCCGTCCACGTGCCGCGCGGTCACCTCGAGTCGCGGATCGAGCAGGTCGCGCCGGATCGGAGGCGGCCGCTCCTCCTCTACTGCGCCGGCGGCTCGCGGAGCGCCTTCGCCACGAAGACACTCGAGGAGCTCGGCTACGAGAACGTCGTCAACCTCGAGGGCGGCTTCACCGACTGGAAGCGGAACGGCGGCGACGTCGTCTTCCCACGCTCGCTCGACGCGGCGAAGCGGCAGCGCTACAGCCGGCACATCCTCATCCCGGAGGTCGGCGAGGAGGGGCAGCTGAAGCTGCTCGACTCGCGCGTCCTGCTGATCGGCGCCGGCGGCCTCGGCTCGCCTGCCGCGCTCTATCTCGCAGCCGCGGGAGTCGGCCGGATCGGGATCGTCGACGACGACCGCGTGGACGAGTCGAACCTCCAGCGCCAGGTCGCCCACTCCACCTCCAGGCTCGGCGAGTGGAAGGCAGAGTCGGCGAAGCGGACGATCGAGGAGCTCAACCCCGACGTCGAGGCCATTCCCTACCTCGAGCGCCTCACGTCGGAGAACGTCGAGCGCATCCTCGGCGACGGCTGGGACGTGATCGTCGACGGCGCCGACAACTTCCCGACGCGCTATCTCGTCAACGACGCCGCCGTCTGGCACGGGATCCCGCTCGTCCACGGCTCGATCTACCGCTTCGAGGGCCAGGCGACGGTGTTCAAGCCAGGAGACGGCCCCTGCTACCGCTGCCTCTTCCCGCAGCCGCCGCCGCCGGAGCTCGCGCCGAGCTGCGCCGAGGGCGGCGTCCTCGGCGTACTGCCGGGCATCGTGGGCTCGCTGCAGGCGAACGAGGCGCTCAAGCTCTGCCTCGGGATCGGCGAGCCGCTCGTCGGCCGGCTGCTCCTGTTCGACGCGCTCACGACCGAGTTCAGCGAGGTGAAGCTCCGCCGCGATCCGAACTGCCCCGTCTGCGGCGACACCCCGACGATCACCGAGTACGTCGACTACGTCGAGTTCTGTGCTGGGGGGACGATGCACGCATGAGCACGGTCAGGATTCCCCCCACGCTGCGGAACGAGGTCGGCGGCGCCCGCGAGGTGCCCGCCGAGGGCGGCAGCGTGCGCGAGCTGCTCGACGACCTCATGGCGCGGTTCCCCGCCCTGCGCACCCAGCTCGTGGAGGACGGCGACATCGCCTCGTTCGTCAACGTCTACGTCGAGGGAGAGGACGTGCGGACGCTCGACGGGCTCGACACGCCTGTCGACGAGGGGGCGACCGTGATCCTCCTCCCCGCGATGGCCGGCGGCTGATGCCCGCCGTCCAGGAGCTGTACGAGCTCTGGGCGAGCGAGGCATACGCGAACCTCAAGCAGGAGCTGGGCCGGAGCCTCGAGCCCCGCGGCACCGACTCGCTGTTCGAGCTGTTCGGGAGCCTCGGCCCGAAGCCGGGCGAGGTGCTCCTCGACGTCGGAGCGCGCGACGCGAGCCACACGATCCGGCTCGCGCAGGAGCACGGGCTGCGCGCGACGGCTCTCGACCCGGTTCCGCTCCACTGCGAGCGTGCGCGCCGGTCTGTCGCTGCGGCCGGCGCGGACGTCGAGGTCGTCCAGGGCGGGGCCGAGGAGCTGCCGGCGGCCGATTCCTCTGTCGACTGGATCCTGTGCCGGGACGTCCTCTACCACGTCGACCTCGAGCGAGCCCTCACGGAATTCGCGCGGGTTCTCGCCCCGCCCGGAGCGGCTGTGGTCTACGTCACGGTGCCGACCGACCGCCTGGAGCCCCGTGAGAGGGCGGAGCTGGCCGCGAACGTCCACACGGCCGCCGAGATCGAGCAGGCGGCCGAGGAGGCCGGCCTCGCTACGCGTCGCCTCGAGCGGATCGGCCCGGAGTGGCGCGAGCGGATGATCGAGGACGGCGACTGGGACGCCGCGGAGAGCCTGCTTTCGCTCGCCCGCATCGACCGCCGCCGGCCCGAGCTCGTCGAGCGCTACGGCGCGGCTGCCGTCGACGCCGCCCGCAACGGATTCCTGTGGGGCGTCTACCAGATGCTCGGCAAGCTCTGCCCCACGGTCTACGTCTGGGAGCGCAGTGGCTAGCTCCGCGACCGCCTCCTCGCTGCTCGGGCTCGTCGGCGGAACGCCGCTCGTCGAGCTCTCCCGCCTCTCGCCGAAGCCGTCGGTGCGTCTCTACGCGAAGCTCGAAGGGCAGAACCCGACGGGCTCGGTCAAGGATCGCGTCGCCCTCGCGATGATCGAGGCGGCCGAGGCGACGGGCGAGCTCGAGCCCGGCCGGGCGCTGCTCGAGCCGACCTCGGGCAACACGGGCATCGCGCTCGCGCTCGTCGCGCGGCTCAAGGGCTATCCGCTCACGTGCGTCCTCCCCGACAACGTGACCGAGGAGCGGCGTCGGCTCCTGCGCCTCTACGGCGCGACGATCGTCGAGTCGCCGGGAGAGGAGGGCTCGAACGGGGCCGTCCGGCTCGCGCTCGAGCTCGCGGAGCGGGAGCCGCGCTTCTTCATGCCCTTCCAGTACGCGAACGAGGCGAACCCGCGTGCGCACTACGACGGCACCGGCGCCGAGATCGCCGCCGCGCTCGACCGGCTGGACGTCTTCGTCGCCGGCCTCGGCACGGGCGGCACGCTCATGGGCGCCGGCGAGCGCCTGCGCGAGAGCTTCCCCGGCGTCGTCGTCGCCGCGGCCGAGCCGCTCCCGGGTGATCCGGTCATGGGCCTTCGCTCGCTCGAGGACGGCTACGAGCCTCCGATCCTCGACGTCTCGAAGCTCGACCGGAAGCTGCTCGTCTCGAACGAGGACGCCGTCGCCGGCATCCACGCCCTGCTCGAGCGCGAGGGGATCTTCGCCGGCGTCTCCTCCGGGGCCGTGATCCACGTCGCCCGCCGGCTCGCGAGCGAGCTCGACGAGGGCGTCGTCGCCTGCGTCCTCGCCGACGGCGGCTGGAAGTACCTCTCTGCCGGCTTCTGGCAGAACGGCGAGATCGACGACGCGAAGCTGTGGTGGTGATCCCGGCAGACGTGCGCGAGGCGCTGGCCGCGCACGCGCGTGAGGAGCTGCCGAACGAGAGCTGCGGCCTGCTCGTCCTGCGCGACGGCGCCGCCGAGCGGTACGAGCGCGCCCGCAACGCGGCGGCGTCGCCGTACCGGTTCGAGCTGGAGATCGACCCGGAGCTCTGGTTCCTCGAGGACGACGGCTACGAGCTCGCCGTCGTCCACTCGCACGTCTCGGCGCCGCCGCGCCCGTCCCGGACGGACGTCGAGAACGCGGGCCTCTGGCAGGGCCGGCCGTACCTCATCTACTCGGTGGCCCGCGACGAGCTCGCCGCCTGGACGATCTCGGACGGCTCGACCGAGCCGCTCGAGCTCACCGTGTAACGGCTCGCTACTCGGGCTCGTGGTGCCGCCGCACGAGCCCGACCGCGACGGCGAGCGCCAGCACGAGGAACCCGAGCAGGCCCAGCTCGAGCAGGAAGTTCGTCAGCTCCCGGCCGCCGGAGGGGATCCGCTCGAGCTGCGCCGTCACGATCAGGATCCGCCGCACGACCGCGATGAGGCCGATGAAGAGGAACGGCTCGGCCGCGATCGCGTGCGTGCGCAGGACGAAGCGGAGGGTGTACGCGAGCTCCGCGATGATCAGGAGGAGCAGGATCCGGTCGAGGAGGGTGACGCCGGTGTCGACCGCGCCGGCGCTCGTGTCGACCGCGTGCGCGAGCTCGTGCACCGTGCCGACGAGGACGAAGACGGCGGCCGCCGCGAGCAGCACGGCCACGGCCCCGTAGAGGAGATTCTCGAAGCCGACCAGCCCGCCGAGCAGCCCCGGCCGCCCCCGCTCCTCCGTCGGTGGCTCGCGCGGGGAGACCGGCGCGTCGCTCACCGGTCGAGCCTACTCCAGCTCGTCCGCGTCGAGGAGGTCGAGATCTCCGGGGTCGCGCCGCTGGGGACGCTCGAGGAAGGTCACGGCGATCCGCTCGATCCGGTTCCCCTCGACCTCGAGCACGTCGAAGCGCATCCCGTCGTAGGAGACTTCGTCCCCTCTCTCCGCCCCGCGGCCGAGCTGGCCGAGGACGAAGCCGGCGACCGTGTGGAAGTCCTCGTCCGGCAGAGCGCTGCCGAAGCGCCCGTTGAAGTCGTCGATCGTGAACATCCCGTCCACGCGGTACGTGTTCTCGCCGACCTGCTCGACCGGCTCCTCGGGCACGTCGAACTCGTCCTCGATCTCGCCGACGATCTCCTCGAGGAGGTCCTCGAGGGTCGCGATCCCCACCATCGCGCCGTACTCGTCGATGACGATCGCGAAGTGGTTGTTCGTGCGGCGGAACTCCTGGAGGAGCAACGCGAGGCCCTTCGTCTCGGGAACCATGTAGGCAGGCCGCAGGAGCTTCTCGATCTCGGCCTGGGCGATGCCGCGGTCGTGGATCGCGGTGAAGAGGTCGCGGACGTGGAGCACACCGATGATGTCGTCGAGCGACTCGCGGTAGACGGGATAGCGCGTGTACGGCGAGTCGAGCACGACCGCGAGCGCCTGCTCGGGCGGCAGGTCGATCGAGACGGCGGCGACGTCGGGCTTCGCGACCATGACGTCCGCGACGTCCTTGTCTCCGAAGATGAAGACCTTGTCGATCATCTCGCGCTCCTCCTCCTCGATCTCGCCCCCGGCGGTCGAGCGGGAGACGAGCATCCGCAGCTCGGCCTCCGAGTGCACGCCGCGCTCCGCGCCGGGCGGCTCGAGCCCGAAGGCGTGCAGGAGCGCGTCGGAGGAGACGCGCAGCACCCAGATCAGCGGGGCGAAGAGGAGGGAGAACGTACGCACCGGCACGGAGGCCCAGAGCGCCGTGCCCTCCGGGTGACCGAGCGCGACCCCCTTCGGCAGCAGCTCTCCGATCACGACGGTGATGAAGGTCAGAATGACGTAGGCGATCGCGACGGCCAGCGCAAACGCCATGTACGTGTCGAGCTCGAGCGCGAGCGCGTGCTCGCCGAGCGCGCCGATGCCCAGCGACGTGAAGGAGACGCCCAGCTGCATCGCCGCGATGAAGCGGGGCGGATCGCCCGTGATCTTCAGAACGTCGCGGGCGCGCCGGTCGCCCTGCTGCTCCAGCTCCTGGATCCGCGTTCTCCGCGCGGTCACGAGCCCGTACTCCGCCGCCACGAAGAAGGCGTTGAGGAAGATCAGGGCAACGACCCCGATCAGCTCCAGAAGAAGTCTCACGCCCTCACCGAGAGGGCGCCGGTACTAGGAGGAATCTCGTCCAACCGTCTGCGGCCCAGTATAGGAGAGTCTCCGGTCGGGCCGGGCCGGGCGAACGTATGTTCGCTAGGGTTTGCCCCGGATGCGCACCGAGTACCGGGAGGAGCCCTGCCGCAACGCGCTCAACCGCGTGCGCGGGATGCCGTTCGCCTGGTCGCTCAACCCGTACATGGGCTGCGCCCACCGCTGCACCTTCTGCTACGTCCGCGCCTTCGAGGCGCGGGCCGACCGTCCGTGGGACGACCGTTACGGCGCGAGCATCCGCGTCAAGACGAACATCGCGGACGTGCTGCGTCGCGAGCTGGACCGCCCGTCGTGGGCGCGGGAGGCGGTCGCCGTCGGCGCCGCCACGGACCCGTACCAGCCCGCGGAGGGACGCTACCGGCTGACGCGCGCCTGCCTCGAGGCGCTCGCCGCCGCGGAGACTCCCTTCTCGCTCATCACGCGCGGACCGCTCGTCGTGCGCGACGTCGACGTGCTCGCCGAGGCCGCCCGGCGCGCCCGCGTCTCGGTCACCTTCTCGATCCCGACGCTCGACTGCGAGATCTGGCGGCAGACGGAGCCTGGCACGCCCCCGCCCCGGCAACGGCTCCGGGCGCTCTCGCGGCTCGTCGAGGCGGGAATCGACGCGCGCGTCGGCATGGCGCCGATCCTGCCCGGCCTGAGCGACCGCCCCGAGCTCCTCGCCGAGGTCGTGCGGGAGGCGCGCACGGCGGGCGCGACCGGCATCTGGGCCAGCCCCCTCCACCTGCGGCCGGGAACGCGCGAGCACTTCCTCGCCGCGCTCGAGCGTGACTGGCCGGAACTGCTGCCCGCGTACGAGCGGCTCTACCATCGCGGCGCGTACCTGCCTCGCCGCGAGACGGATGCCGTGCGTGAGCGGGTGCGCGTGCTCGCCCGGGAGCACGGCGTACGCGACCGGCGGCGGGTGAGGCTCGATCCCCCGGCGCCGGCCGAGCAGCTCGCGATCACGGTCGCGTGGCCTCCGAGTCCGGACTCTATGATCTTGCCGCCGTGACGACGCCGGAGATCACCTGTCTGATCGTCGACGATCACGAAGTCGTGCGGGAGGGCCTTCGTCTGTCGCTGAGCCGCGCTCCGCACATCCGCGTGATCGGCGAGGCCGCCGACGGCGAGACGGCCGTCGAGCTCGCCGAGCGGCGGAAGCCCGACGTCGTGATCATGGACGTCCGCATGCCCGGAATGGACGGGCTCGAGGCGACGAAGGAACTGACGGAGAAGGTTCCGGAGACCGCCGTGCTCATCTTCACCGCCTACAGCGAGCGCAACCTCCTCAGCCGCGGCCTCGAGTCGGGCGCGAAGGGCTACGTGCTCAAGGAGGCGCCGCACGAGACGCTGCTGCGCGCGATCGAGAAGGTCGCGAGCGGCGAGGGCTACGTCGACCCGGCCCTGATGCCGGCCTTCCTCAGCGGGCGCGACCGAGACGAGATGCTCACGCCTCGCGAGCGCGAGATCCTCCAGCTGCTCGCCGACGGCATGTCGAATGCCGATGTCGCGACGAAGCTCTTCATCAGCCAGGAGACCGTGAAGAGCCACGTCCGGCACATCCTCGGCAAGCTCGAGGCCGACACCCGTACCCACGCGGTGGCCATCGCCCTGCGCGAAGCGATCATCGACTAGGCGACAGGGCTGCGTGGCAGACGAGGCCGACCACAAACTCACCGACGAGATCCTCGCCGCCGAACAGGACGAGCGGCGCCGGATAGCGCTCTTCCTCCACGACGGGCCGGTGCAGTCGCTCTCCGGCGTCGCGCTCATGCTCGACGCCTCGCTCGACCTCGTCGGGCGCGGCGACCTCGAGGTCGCGCGCCAGATCCTCAGCCGCGCGCTCGACCGGACCCGGGCCACCGTCGGCGAGTTGCGCGACCTCTCCTTCAACCTCGAGCCGGTCGCCCTCCGCGACCACGGGTTCGCCACGGCCGTGGACGCTCTCGCTCAGTCGCGATGCAGCGAGCACGGCATCGACGTCGGCGTCGACGTCGCGGTCGTGGACTCGCTCGGAGAGAAGACGCAGGCGGCGCTCTACCAGATCGTGCGGGAGGCGCTCGAGGAGGCGATCCTGCGCGGCCCTCCCTCCCGTTTCGAGGTGGCGGCCACGGAGACCGCCGACGCGATGCGCCTCGTGATCAGCGACGACGCGCCGACCGAGCGCCGCCGCCGGTCGCTCGAGGTGCTCGAGGAGCGCGCCAGAACTCTCGGCGCCACGCTCTCCGTCGCGCACGAGGCGACCGGGACGACGATGACCCTCGACGTACGCCGCGGCGGGTAAGGTTCGCTTCCGGCGTGAGCGGCCCGCAACAGCATCTTCTCTTCGCCTGGAGCCCCTCCGGCTACCAGCTGTTCGAGCGGGAAGGCGAACCCCCCGCCGTCGGCGACAACGTCGAGGTCGGCGAGGAGCGGCTCCGCGTCACGAAGGTCGCACCCTCGCCGCTGCCGCACGACCAGCGCCCGTGCGCGTACCTCGACCGCTGAGCCCAGCCGCTCGCGGCACGCCGCATCAGGCACCTGCGATCGACTCGGCTGCCGCCAGCCCGAGCACGAGTGCCTGCGCGAGACCGCTCGCGTAGCCACCGCTCGCCACGCCGCCTGCGTCGACGCCCGCCGCCCAGAGGCCTTCGGTGCCGGCTACCCGCCCCTCCGTGTCCACCTGCAGGCCGCCGATCGTGTGCGTGACCGCCGCCACGACGTGGACGGCGAGCGTCCCGTCCTCGCGCTCGATCACCGTGCCGCCGGCGGCACGGGCCGCTTCGACTCGCTCGTTCGTCCCCTCGACGACGTACCAGGCTCCGCGCTCACGATAGTGCCCCACGAGCTGCGCCAGGTCGTTCTCGTGCCAGGCGACCTCGCGGGGAGTGACGTCGCGGCCGGCGGTGTCCAGGACACGGGCTTCGCTGCCGTAGAGCTGGGCGAGCCGGACGAAGTCCTCCTCGGCGACTCGTGCCGGCGGCGCGGGCATGACACGCCCGTAGAACTCGCCGGGGTCGCCCGTCGTCGCCGCCCCACGGGCGACCGCGACGCTCAGGCCGTCACCCTCGCTCCACGGGTTCGCGCGCAGGAGCAGCCCCTTCTCACGTGCGAGCCGGCCCCCGAACCCGCCGGTCGCGAGCAGCAGCGGCGGCTCGGCGTCCGCCGGCAGGGGCGACTCGAGCTCGACGTCGCGCGCGAGCAGCGCCGTGAGCGCGCGCGGCTCGTAGCGGCGTCCCGTCGTGAGCGGGTTCTCCGTGTCCCGCCAGACGGGCTCGGCGCCGAGGGACTCGAGCCAGGTGAGCGAGTCGTCGAGGCGCTCCCAGATCAGCCGCTGCAGCCGCTCGTCGCCGCGCGGGCAGTCGGCGCGAAAGCGCTCCCAGTCGAGGTGCCGCCAGAGGACGCACGACGACAGGAGCATCGAGCCGCCGGGGCGCGACCCCTTCTCGAGCACGCGTGGCTCATGGCCGAGCTCGCGGAGCCGGGCGGCGGCGACGAGGCCGGCCATCCCCGCACCGGCGATGGTGACCGCCACTACTTCAAGGAGAAGGTCGGCTTGTGCTCGACATACTCGACGCGCACGTGCTCGGGACCGCGGATGAAGACGGCGAGGGTGTTCGGGGCGTCGACCACGTCGTCGACCTCGATGCCCAGGTCCCGGGCGGCGGCCAGGTGCTCGTCCGCCGAGTCGACGAGCACTGCCAGGTGGTTGAGCAGCGGCCGCTCCGGCGCTCCGGGCTCGCCCGGCTGGAACTCGAGCCAGGAGCCGCCGACCTCGACCCGGGGATGGCCGCCCGGTCCCGGAGGGGAGGGACGGAAGCCGAGGGAGCCGTACTCCGACGCGGTCGCCTGCGGGTCCGCCGAGCGGAGAGCGACGTGGTCGAGGTCGTAGTCGACCTCGGTCTCCGCCTCGACGAGCCCCAGTGCGACCCCCTCGCCCAGATGGAAGTACGCCTCTCCGTCGCGCCGCCGCTCGACGTCGAGGCCAGCCGGTAGTGCGGCGAGCGCCCGCTCGAGGTCCCGCACGCGCAGGGCGGTGTGCTCTAGCGCTCCACGCTCTCGCGGCCCGTCGGCGGCGAAGAGCGTCAGCTTGCCCCGCCGCGCGTCGGCGCCGACGAGCGTGAAGGCGTCCGTGCGGTCGATGACGTGCATGCCGAGGCCGGTGACGGCGAACTCGGCGAGGGCATCACGATCCGCGAGCCAGTATGCGACATGGTCGAGCGTGAGCGGTCTCACGTCGCAGGCTGCGCTCTATTCGATCGGCTCGTTGTGGACGTCGTTCTCGTCCGCGTACCGCTGCGTCAGCTCGTCGACGACGGCCATCCCCTTGTCGAAGGCGTAGTTGATCTCGACGAACGCGTTCCACTTGTCGGGCAGCGCGTCCTCGGGGAAGATCGCCTCGACGGGGCACTCGGGCTCGCAGGCGCCGCAGTCGATGCACTCCTCGGGGTCGATGACGAGGATCCGCTCCGCGTCGTGGATGCAGTCGACCGGACAGACGTCGACGCAGGAGCGGTCTTTGATGTCGATGCAGGGCTCGGCGATGATGTACGTCACGCGCCCTACTGTAGATCACCGGTAGGGAGCGGCCGCCTCGGTAACTGTCACAGTTCAGGAGATCCGGAGAGTTCCGCGACGATCTCCCCGATTCTCTCGACGAGAGCCGACTTCGCAAGCACGTGGTCGAAGCCGGCGGCGTGCGCGGCGCGGAGGCCCGCCGTGTCCGTGTGGTTCGTGAATCCGACGAGCGGGACATCCGGATACGCGTCGGCGACCTCGGCCGGATCGACGCGCGAGACGTCCGCGACCACGAGCTCCGGGCCCTCGGCGTGATCGACCGGGACCAGGCGGTGGCCGGGTAGAAGCGCCTCGAGCTTCCCCCGCATGAAGAGATCGACCCCACAGAGCAGGATCGTCGCCACGTGCGAAGGTTAGAACGCCGTGGAGCAGGCGTTCAAGCGAGGACTGGAGGAGATCCCGCGCCGGGCGCTACTTCGAGGCGCACGAGGAGCTCGAGCAGGCGTGGCGCGCGGCTCCGGCCGGGGAGCGAGATTTCTTCCAGGGCCTCGTCCATGTCGCCGTCGCCTGGTACCAGGCGGGCCGCGGCCGTCCTGTCGCGACCGCACGCCAGCTCGAGAAGGCGGCGCGACGGCTCGGCCCTACGTCCCCACGCATCGCGCGGTCGACGTCGAAGGGCTGCTTGCTGCAAGTCGAGACGGCCCGGGAACGGGTCGCGAGCGGCTCGCTCGCGCTCGACCCGCCGGATCTCGGCTAGAGGCTTGATGTGAAATAGCCCGCGGCGCCGGATGCCGTCCCAGGCGCGGCGCGAGGCCGTCTCGTCGGCCTTGCACAGGCCACCGGCCTGCGCTGCGACCGCCGAGCCTCCCTCGCTTGGCCTGGAACGGCCCCTGCGGGCGTCTATTTCACATCAAGCCTCTAGTAACAAGACTGTTACGAGCGGAGACACGGCCGCTCTGGCCGGCGGCGTCGTGGAGCGCGCACGGGTTCCGCGTCACCTAGTAACAGTCTGTTACTAGCAAGGACGGGGTTCGTCAGGGCTTCGCGAGGCCGAGGTCGATGAGAGCCCGGTTGAGGGCGACCTGCAGCCACCAGTCACGGCCGAAGAAGAGGAGCAGGCCGAGCGCGACGAGAACGAGTCCGCTCGCGATCTGGATCAGCGTGATGCGGTCGCGCAGCCAGCGGAAGGCCCCCATCGCATGCGAGAACGCCACCCCGGCGAGCAGGAAGGCGGCGCCGAGCCCGAGCGCGTACGTCGTGAGCAGCACGATCCCCTTGAGGACGGTGCCGGTCGTGCTCGCGAGGACGAGGATCGAGGCGAGCACGACGCTGATGCACGGAGCGGCGCACGTCGCGAAGGCGCCGCCGAGCAGCACCCGCGAGCCGCGCCGGCGGGCGGCGCCGAGAAGCCCCGGCGCGACGAGCCGCTCGGGCACGGGCAGGAGGCCGACGAACGCAAGCCCGAGCACGACGAGCACGAAGCCGGCGATCTCCGTTTGCGCGTTCTTCGAGACGACGCTGCCCGATCGCCGTCGCGCCCGCGCCGAGGATGTCGAAGACGAGGGTGAAGCCGAGGATGAACGGGATGCTCGTCACGAGGATGCGCCGGGTCGTGCCGCGCTCGCCGAGCCGCCCGGCGTCGACTCCCGAGACCGCGGCGAGATAGCCGGGCACGAGAGGCAGCACGCACGGCATGACGACCGAGACGAAGCCGGCGGCGAAGGAGACGGCGAGCCGGGCACCCATCAGTCGAAGCGTGCCAGGAGGTCGTCGAGCCGCCGCTCGGTCTCCTCGTCGAGGCCGGAGGCCTCGGGCTCCGGCTCGGGCTCACGGCGAAGGCTCCAGCGCCAGACGCCTACCCCCAGCAGCGCGGCGCCGGCGAGGACTCCGGCGATCGGCAGCCACCAGGCGAGCAGGTCGAAGCCCTCGTGCGGCGGGGCGGCGAGAATCGCCTTGCCGTAGTTCGCCACGAGCGCCGACTCGATCTGCTGTGCCGTCCAGCAGGCGGCGATCTTCTGCCTGATGAAACCCTCGATCTGCCGCGCGGCCGCCGAATCCGACTGGTCGAGGGTCGTGTGGCAGGTCGGGCACATGATCTGCCCCTCGAGGTAGGCGAGGGACGCGCGGGGATGGGCGCAGGCGGCCGCAGCCGGGCCGGCAAGCGCGAGCGCCGCGACGACCACGGCGGCGAAGCGGAGAATCATGCGGCAGCCCTCCTGAGAGCCGCGCGGAACTCGCCGGCGTACGCGCCCTGGGTGATCGGCCCGGCGAGATGGGCGACGATCCTTCCCTGCCGGTCGAGGACGTACGTCTCGGGCACTTGCGAGACGCCGTAGCTGCCCGTGACGCTGCCGGAGCCGTCCTCCAGCATCGTGAACGTCAGCCCGTGGGCCGAGACGAAGCGGCGTGCGTCGGACGCGAGGTCGTGATAGTCGACTCCGAGGAAGACGACTCCCTTGCTGCGGTACGTCTTCCAGTCGCGCTCGAGGACGGCCGCCTCGGTCTTGCACGGGTCGCACCACGAGGCCCAGAAGTTGAGCACGACCGGCCGTCCGCGGTACGAGGCGAGCGTCACCTCCCCCGACCCATCGAGCCGGCGGAGCGTGAACGCAGGAGCCAGAGCGCCCACGCGCGGCGCATGCTTCTGGTGCGTGAGCAGCTGCCAGACGAGGAGCGCGAGCAGCCCCGCGACACCGGCGAGCGCGAGCAGCTGCAGACCGAGCTTCAGCCGCACGGTCACGATTTCAGCGCCGCCCGGACGTAACGGTCGAACGTCTGCCCGTACGTATGGTCGCTCACCGGCCCCAGGATCTCGCCGCCCACGATCCTCCCCTTCCCGTTGAGGACGTATGTCACGGGGAGGTTCGCGATGCCGTACCTGTTCGCGGCGACACGGCCGTTCAGGTCGGAGACGACGGGGTAGGTGACGCCGTGCGCGTGCACGAACCGCAGCCCGTCCCCGTGCGAGAGCTCGTTCGTGTCGACGCCGAGCACGACGAGGTTGCGGCTGCGGTCCTGCTGCCAGAGGCGCTCGAGTACCGGCGCCTCGCGCTTGCACGGGTCACACCAGGAGGCGAAGAAGTTGAGCACGACCGTCTTGCCGCGGAACGACGCGAGCGACAGCGTGCCCTTGCCGTCGAGCTGCGGCAGCGAGAACGCCGGCGCGCGCGCACCGACCTTCGGCGCCGGCGTCTGGTGCGTGAGCTGCCAGCCGAGCAGGCCGGCGAGCACGCCGACCCCGAGAACGGCGAGTACCTGCGCTCCGAGCTTCAGCCCGCGCCGCACCACATCACTATGCGGCGACGATGAAGACCGGCGTCCCGACGCTGACGCGCGCGAACAGCCATTCCGCGGACGGCACCTGCATCCGGATGCAGCCGTGCGACTCCGAGTGGCCGATCGACCACGGCTCGTCCGTGCCGTGGATGCCGACACCCGGCGCGCTCAGGCCCATCCAGCGCGTCCCGAGCGGGTTTCCCGGCCCGGGCGGCACCGGCTTGAGGCCCTGCCGCCCATGCATCCTGGGTCGGCGGGTACCACCACGGGTTCACCCACTTGACGACGATCTCGAACCTGCCGAGCGGGGTCGGGTACTGGGGCATGCCGGTCGCCACCGGGAACGTCTGCACGAGCCGCGTCCCCTGGAAGAGCGAGAGGCGGTTCGACCCGCGCCGGATCACGATCACCGGCTCGGGCTTCAGCGCCTGGGCCTGCAGCTTCTCGAGCGGCGCGAAGATCGTCGCTCGGGCGCCGCTGCGCAGCGCGGCGACGATCCGGACCCGCGTCGCGAGCTTGACGAGCGAGCGGCCCGGTCGCGCGTGCGTCGCGAACGGCTTCGAGTGGCGGAGGATCAGGCGGCTCGCAATCGGCGCGCGGTACGTCTCCTGCGCGAGCGTCGCCACCCATTTCTTGACGAGCTGCAGGTCGAAGCTCGGGGCGAGCGGCACGACGGTGCCGGCCTCGGCGGTGAGCGCCGTCTGCACCGCCGGCCCCACCGGCACCGCGGCATGGAAGTGGCGCGGCAGAACGGAGACGCCCCGATGGCCGACGTGGAGGACGAGCGGGGCGAGATACGCGCCCCGCACCGCCGCGGTCGCCTCGTCGGCTGTCATCCCGCCGACCGCGACCGAGCCGATCTGGACGCCGTCGGCGATCGTCGTCGCGGGCGGCGGCGTATCGGCGTGCGCTCGGCTCGCGCCTGCGCCGAGAGCGCAGACGAGCGCGATGCAGAGGATGAAACCGGCGCGAGAGGCCACGGAACAGCGGAAGTCTAGCCCTGCGCGGGAGGGCACCGGGTCACGGCGCGGTCGGGAGGAGCTTCTCGTGGAGGTTCGCGCCGCGTGCGGCGTACTCGAGGATCATCCGGTCGGTCACCCACTCGACCGGCGCCCGGTCGTCGGTCCAGGGATCGGGGCTCGGAGCCGCCGCCTGCGCGTGCGCGGCGAGCAACCGCGTCAGCACCCGGATCCGCAGCGGTGTCCGCGCGACCGCAGCCTCGAGGCGTCCGCGCGAGATCGGCCGGTCGAAGCCGAGCACGAGCTGGTTCAACTTCAGGGCCTGCCAGGTCAGCACCTGCGGGAAGACGGTCCTGAGCGTGCCGGCGATGTCGCGCGCGAGGCGATGGTCGCCCGGCACGGTCGCGACGTTGAGCGCGACGATCCCGCCGGGCCGGAGACGCGACCGGACGAGGCGGAAGAACTGGCGGGTCGCGAGGTAGAAGGGCACGTACGGCTGGCGGTACGCGTCGATGAGGATGGCGTCGAAGCGGGCATGGGTACGTTCGAGGAACGGCCGTGCGTCCGCGGTGACCACGTGCAGGCGGGGAATCCGTCCGAGCCCCAGGTACCGGCGCGCCGCCTCGCTCACGGCCGGGTCGATCTCGACGCCGTCCATCCTCGCGGTCGGATAGAACCGGGCCAGGGCGCGCGCAGTCGTCCCTCCTGCGGAGCCGAGGAGCGCGACGCTCCGGACGGGCCGGGCGAGCAGCGGCGGCACCGTCAGGAACATGTCCCATTCGTCGCCGGTGAGGACGGTGTGGGGACGCCAGACCGAGTGCTCGACGACTCCCTCGTTGAGGTAGAGGACGCGCTCCTGCCCCTTCTGCACCACCTGGATGAACTGGTACTGCGACTGCTTCTCGTACAGCAGCCCCGCCACGGGCCGCACGACGCCGGCCGGGACGGCGAGCACCGCTGCGAGCGCGACGGGCGCGAGCAGCCAGCCGCGGGGCAGCAGCAGCGCGCCGCCGAGCGCGACGACCGCGGCGGTTCCCACGAGCGTGCGCTGCGTCCCGAACAGCTCGATCGACACCAGGGCGGGGACGAAGACGCCGACGATGCTTCCGACGGTCGAGAGCGCGTAGAGGCGCCCGGCCACGACACCGGCCCCGGTGACGTCCGAGACGGCGAGCCTGATCGCGAAGGGTGCGGCCATCCCGAGCAGCACGACCGGCGGCGCGAAGAGCACGAGCGAGCCGAGGAACGAGCCGACGACCGCGCCTGCGGACACGTTGTCGAGGCCGCGCACGGTGAGGTCGAGCAGGGGCTGCGCAGCGAACGGCACGACCGCGACGAGCACGCCGGCGGCGACGACGACCCGGCCGAGGACGTGCGGGTGCGGGTGACGGTCCGCGAGCCGGCCGCCCAGCCAGTAGCCGAGCGAGAGCGCAGCGAGGACGAGGCCGATCACGTTCGCCCAGACGACGGTCGAGGCGCCGAAGTAGGGCGCGAGCAGGCGTGACGCGCAGATCTCGGTCGCGGTCGAGCCGGCGCCCGCGGCGAGCACGAGCCACTGGAGCGCCGCGCGCCCCTCGCCGGCTACGGCTCCCGGCCGGCGGAGCGCGTCCGTCACGTTCTTCGGATGACGACGACTGCGAGGTCGTCCGAGAGATCGCCGCCCGCGAACTCGCGCGCGTCGTCTGCGATCGCCGCCGCGAGCGCGCGTGCCGGCAGCCCGCAGCGGGCCTGCAGCAGCGCTTCGAGCCGCTCGTAGCCGTAGAGCTCCCCGTCGCGCCGCGCCTCGACGACGCCGTCGGTGTAGAGGACGAGCGCAGCGCCGCCCGGCAGCTCCGTAAACGCCTCGTCGTACTCCTGGCCCGCGTCGATGCCGAGCACGAGACCGCGCGTCTCGAGACTGTGCACCGTCCCGTCGGGCAGGACGACCCGCGGCGCAGGATGACCTGCGCTCGCGCCGGCCACGGTGCCGCGCACGCCGTCGACGACGACGTAGCTCATGCTGATGAACTTCCCGCTCTCGATCTCGCTGCAGATGACCTCGTTCACGGCTTGGAGGAACGCTGCGGGCTCGGGGTGCTCGCGCGCGAGCGAGCGGAAGACGAACTTCGCCATCGCCATGTCCGCGGTCGCGTCGACGCCGTGGCCGGTGACGTCCCCGAGCACGACGGCGAGCCGGCCGTCGTCGAGTGCGACGAAGTCGTAGAGGTCGCCACCGACGTCCATCCGCGCCGACGGCTCGTACACCTCCCCCACCTCCAGCCCGGGCACGGACGGCCTCGAGCGCGGAAGGAGCGAGCGCTGCATCGTGTCGGCGAACTGCTTCTGCTGCTGGTAGAGGCGGGCGTTGTCGACCGCGAGAGCGGCCTGCCCGGCGATCGCCGCCGCAGCATCCACGGTCTCGTCCGAGAGCGGCTCGCCGGGCCGGAAGGAGAAGATCCCGAGCGACGCGAGCACCTCGTTCGGCAACGCGACGGGGACGACAGCCGCCGTCCAGCCCTGCTCGAGGAATGGTGCGAGCAGCGGGAGAGAGTCGTCGCCGGGCGGGTCCTCGGGCCTCAGACGGAAGGAGGCGCGCTCGCGGAAGAGCCGTTGGACGTTCCGCTGCCCGAACGCCTGCGGCCGGAACAGGATGGCGCGAATCGCCTCCTCGACGTGCGGGTCGCGGACCTGGACCGCGAGCGGGAGGAGCAGCTCCCGCCGCTCGTCCGGCATCCGAACCACCGCCGCGTCGAGGTCGAGCACCTCGACGACGGTTCGCGCGAGCGCCTCGAGCGTCTCGTCGAGCGAGAGGCTCTGCGCGAAGGAGCGGGAGACCTCGTACAGCGCGCGCAGGCGCCGGGAGGCGGTCCGCTCCGCCGCGAGCGCCGCCTCACGCTCCTCTCCGATTCGCGCCGTCTCCTCGTGCAGCTGGGCGTTCCTCACGGCGGCGGCGAGCTGCCCGGCGAGCGCGGCGAGGAGTGCCGTCTCGTGGCCCTTCGCAGCGAGGCGACCACGCGGGTACGCGGCGAGCAGGCCCACGACCACCCCGCGCGTGACGAGCGGAACCGCGAGCGCGGCGCCGATCGCCGCCGAGCGGGCCGCTGCCGCGACACCCTCGAGGCGAGGGTCGCGCCCGACGTTCTCCACCTCGAGCACGGCGCCGTCCGGAGAGGGATCGAGCGCGAGATCGAGCAGCCTCTCGGCGACGCGGTCATGCGGGCCGACGAGACCGCGACCAACCGCCTCGACGAGCGCACCCTCCTCACCGCCGCGCAGGTAGACGACGACGCGGTCGACGTCGAGCAGCTCCGCCACCCGCTCGACGGCGGTCTCGAGCGTGTGCTCGACGGACAGCTCGGCCGTCGCCTGCGCGATCACCTCGAGCAGCGCCCGCGTACGCTCGAGCTCGACGGCGAGCAGGCGCGCCCGCCGACCGGCACGGAGCGCGTGCGCAGCGCGGACACCGAACGTGGCGAGCCGCTCGAGCTCGTCTGCCTCCGGCTCCTCGCCGACAGGGTGGAGGAGCTGGAGCACGCCGAACGGGGGCCGTCCGAGCGGCAGGGTCGTCGAGACGCCGCAGCCCTCGGGGAGCTGCTCGGCGGCGCGCGCCCGGACGGGGCCGGGCTCGACGAACGTCGCCCGGGCGAGCTCCCGGACGGCGGCGAGCTCGCTCTCGTCATGGAGCCCATACGAGGCGCCCGGCACGAGGACGCCGTCGCGGCTCTCCCAGAGGATCGCGACGCTCGCGCCGGCCACCTCGGCCGCGAGGCGCACCAGGTCGCCCGCGGCATCCCCCTCGTGCAGCGTCGCCGCGAGCGCCTCTCCGACCAGCTCGAGCGCAGGTCGCGCCAAACGCGAGACCGGGCTGCGCGCGCCGTCGCCGAAGGCGCGGAGGACGAGGGCTGCGTGCGCCGCGCAGAGCTCCGACGCGAGTCGCTGCTCGGGCGCGAACGGATCGCCCGAGCGGAACAGCTCGAGCGAGACGGCGCAGCCGTTGGCGCGAACGGGCACGAGAAGCAGCCGTGAGGCGCCGGCGCGCGCGGCCGCCCGCCGGACGGCGGCGGGTGCGTGCTCGAGGCTCTCGAGCAGCGCGCCGGGCAGCTCGGCCAGAGGGAGGGTCGTTCCGTCGAGCTCGGCGGCGAGCGCAGGCGGGCCCGCGACCGCGACCGCCTCGAGCCGCTCGCCCTCGGCGTCGAGGACCCGGACGAGCGCGAGGTCGGCGCCCGCCGCGGTACGCGCGGCTCCCGCGAGTGCGCGGAGCGCCTCCGAGGAACTCTCGGCCGTGCCCGCGGCGGCGACCGCCCGGACGAGCGCCGCGAGTGCCGGAGCCGGCACGCGGACGAGTGCGGGATCCACGTCGAGGAGCGAGCTCACCCTGCGGGAAGTATTCCGACCGGAGGCCGCTGCCCGCGCCCGGACGCCCCGGGGGCTAGTGCGTGCGCCGGCTTCTGTGCTCCCAGACCATGCCGCCGCACATGGGACATTGCGGGAGAACTCGGTGGACGACGACGCCGTAGCCGCATTCGGCGCAGCGGAACTCGCCGGCGAGCTCTGCGCCGGCCACCGGGAACTCGAAGCCGGAGTCGGCGGGCGGCGAGCCGGGCGGCGAAGCCGAACTCACCACATGCTCCTCGACCTGCGCCACCAACCTGCTCCACTCCTGGCTCTGCACACCTCGGAGCGCGCCCTGCGCACGCTCACGGTGATCTTTGCCCATACTGATCGCGTGCAAACACCGGAGTCTGCCCGCCCGTTCCGCCCGGACCCGCAGCGCCGTCCACCTCGCCCGGTCCGCGCGGCGCCGGTCGTCGCGAGCTGGGGCGAGCGGCTCGCCTGGGTCTCGGGGCTCGTGCTCGCGGTCTCGGCGTTCACCGACTGGTACGCGGGGACGCTGCCGAACGGCATCACGCTCTCGGTGACCGGCTGGCACACCGGAGCGCTCGGCAAGCTCGTCTTCTTCGTGGGACTCGTGACCCTGATCCTCGAGGCGTTGCGGGAGGCGGGGATCGAGCTGCCGGCCGCGGCGCCCGACCGGCTCGTGCTCGTCGGCCTCGGCGCGCTCGCCACCATCTTCGTCCTCATCCGGCTGATCTCGGTGCCGGACATCTACTTCGTCTCGACCGCGCGCGGGATCGGGCTCTACGTCAGCCTGCTCGGCGCGCTCGGCCTGCTCGCCGCCGGCCTGCTGAGAACGGCCGAAGAGCTCCCCTAGGAAGCGAGCGGGTGCTTCGCACCCGCTCGCTGGGTAACGGAACTCCGCCAACGGGAGAACGTGGCCTCCCGTTGGCTCCGTGCTGTTCTTGCTTTGGGATGCTGTGGATGGGTTGCCTGCGTGGTGCGCTCGCGCGCGGCGGAGGCCGGCGCGAGCGCGGTCCGGCCTCCACGTACGCTCACGCGTACGCTCCGGCCCTTTGCCGGGGGTGTGGTTGAAGCGCTAGAACCCCGGTTGCGTCGGGCGGCGGCGTAACGACGCGTTACGCCGCCGCCGAAGCTGTCGCGGGCGGGCACGCCGCCGGTAGGCGGCCTGCCCCCACGCGACCCCAGGCTCGGCGCTCAATCCGCCCCAACCCAAGCAAGTCCTTACTGCACGAGGGCCGGGAGACCACGCTCTCCCGGCCCTCGTTCCTTCACCCCCGGGCGAAGAGCGCAGCTCTTCGCCCGGCCTCAGCGAGCGAGACCGAAGGTCTCGCGAGCTTCCAGGATCGCCTTCGCCTGCTCGACGAGCTCATCGAGGTCGAAGCCCTTGCCGACGAAGCCGCGGGCCCCGCTGGACGCCGCCTGGCTCCGCCCGCCCTCGTCCACCTCGCCGCTGAACATGAGCACGGGGATGGCGCCGGCGCCGTAGCGCTCCTGGATGCGGCGCAGCATCTCCCAGCCGTCGACGTGGGGCATCATCACGTCGAGGAGGATGAGCTCGGGCTTGCGCACCCCGATCGCGGTGAGCCCCTCGTCCGCGCTCGCCGCCTCCTGCACCTCGTATCCCTGCCGCTGGAGCTCGACGCTGACGAGCGCCCGCATCCGCTCGTCGTCGTCGACGAGGAGAACCGCCGGGCCGCCCTGCCGGCGCGCCGGGCCTGACCGCGCCAGGAACGCCTCCAGGTCGCCGCGCCGGTAGCGCCGGTGGCGGCCGGGCGTGTAGAAGGTCGGCACGCGCCCGTGATCCGACCACTTGCGCATCGTGCTCTGGGCGACCCCGAGGAAGCGCGCAGCCTGCCCGAGGGTCAACCACTCGGGATCACGCCGGCCGCTGTCCCCTTCGTACCCCATCGGTGGGAATCTGTCCAAAGCTCACACTTATTACACCCGACACGCGTCGAAGCGTGACGGTTCCGGCTCAGAGCTTGTAGTCGGACGCGCCCCTCTGGTAGACGTCGAACGCCGCAGCGAGCACGGACGTCAGGTCACGCGGCCAGCCGGGTGCCTCGGCCCGCTCCTCGAGCACCTCGCGGCCCCAGCGCTCCGAGTCGAGGTAGGCGGCGGCGAGCCCCGAGAGCGTGTACGTCTGCCCGACCCGCTTGCGCAGCTCGCCGAGCACGAGCTCGAGCAAGCCGAGGAGCTGCCCGTAGCGGCGGGGGTCGTCGCGGCAGGCCTCGAGCCGCCGGCTTCCCTCCTCCCACTCGTACCGGACGACCTCGAGCTGCGTCACAGCGAGCAGCACTCCCGGTCGGGCCAGCGAGGATCGATCTCCGCGAGGATCCGGTCGCCGAGCTCGTAGCCCGGACGCGCGAGCGCGAACGCAACGTGGGCGTGGAGGCACTTGAGGCTGCCGCTCCGGCGCGAGCCGGCGACTCCGTAGTCGAGCGAGGCGCCGCCGTCACTGCCACTCGCTCCCGTCGCGAGCTCCCGCCGCAGGCGCCGCTGCTCCTCGTCCGCGGCGGCCAGGCTCGCTGCGAGGCGGGGGTCGGCTCGGACGGCCGCGCTCCAGCGCTCGACGCCCCCGGCCGCCTCGAGCCGGGAGACAGCGGCAACGAGGTGCCGGCAGGTCAGGTAGTACGTCGTCGGGAACGGCTCGCCGTCCGGCGAATACGGGTTCTGCTCGGTCACGGCCGGAGCGCCGAAGGGGCAGCGAACGGCGACCCGCCGCAGCGTCCGCGGCTCCCGCCCGAGCTGCCGCGCGACGACCTCCCGATCAGCCTCCGCTACCACTGGAGGCAGCATTACCCGACCGGTGCCGCCTCTGCCGCCACTGCGGCACGTCCTTGACGATGAACAGATGCTCGCCCGGCCGGATGTAGCCGAGCGCACGGGCCTCGCGTGCGAGCACGCCGGGGGACGAGGCGCGCTTCAGGCGCCGTTGCAGAGACGCCTGCTCCCGCTGCAGCCGCTGCACGACGGCGACCCGTGCGGCCCGCTGCGCGCGCGCGTCGAGATAGTCGTGGAGGGGCCGGTAGTAGAGAAGCCCGACGAGCACGAGCGCGCCGATCGCGAACCAGCGACGGGCCCGAGGGGCGGGCATGCGGCGGCGAGCCTTCCTGGCAGGCATCGCGGCGGATTTCTACGCCGGGATGCCGCTTCCCTGCCGCCGGCGGGCACGTTCCTCAGCGTCAGGCGTCGGCGAAGGGCGGGCTGCGCCGGCCGGGAGCGGCACGCGGCCAGGGGTCTCAGGCGATGTCGACCTTGATGACGTTGGTGGAGCCGGGGATGTTCACCGCCGTGCCCGCGGTGATCACGACGCTGTCCCCTTCGTCCACGATCCCGGCCTCGCGCGAGGCGTCGACCGCCAGCCGCCACAGCTCTTCGACATCGCTCGTCTCGGAGATCAGGACCGGGGTCACGCCCCACTCGAGCGCGAGTTGGTGCATAGCCCAGTCGACATGCGTGAGCGCGACGATCGCGCGGTGCGGGCGCAGCCTCGCCACGGCGCTCGCCGTCCGGCCGGTGAAGGTCGGGACGAGGATCGCCTTCGCGTGCAACGCCTCGGCGAGGTCGCACGCGGCGTTGGACATCGCCTGGCCGATGCTCGGATGCTCATCCGAGTCGGGCAGTTCGTGCCGGTAGTCGAGGCTCGGCTCGACCGCCCGTGCGATCCGGTCCATGTACGCGACCGCCTCGACCGGATACTCGCCCATCGCCGTCTCGCCGGAGAGCATCACGGCCGACGTCCCGTCGAGGATCGCGTTCGCGACGTCGCTCGCCTCGGCGCGGGTCGGCTCGGGCGAGTGCACCATCGACTCGAGCATCTGCGTCGCGGTGATCACCGGCTTGCCGGGCTCGAGCGCCTGGTGGATGATCCGCTTCTGGAGGAGCGGCACGAGCGCCGGCCCGATCTCGACGCCGAGGTCGCCCCGCGCGACCATGACGGCGTCCGTCTCCGCGAGAACCTCGTCGAGCTCGTCGACCGCTTCCGCCTTCTCGATCTTCGCGATCACGTGCGCGTGCGAGCCTGCCTGCTCGATCCGCGCGCGCAGGTCGCGGACGTCCGCGGCCGAGCGGACGAACGAGAGCGCCACGAAGTCGACGCCGGCTCGAGCGCGAAGTCGAGGTCGGCGATGTCCTTACGCGTGAGCGACGGGATCGGAATCGGGACGCCGGGCAGGTTGACGCCCTTGTGCGAGGTGACGGGCCCGCCGACGAGCACGGCGCAGCGGGCGCGCCCTGCTCGACCTCGTCGACGCGCAGGCGGACGAGACCGTCGTCGATCAGGACGTCGTGGCCCGGCTGCGAGCACGTCGCCGATCACCGCCGGCGCGACGGGCAGCTCGCCCGTCGGTCGGCCGCGTCCTCGGCGCAGACGGTGATCGGTCGCCGCGGTGGAGGACGACCGGCTCGGCCAGCTCGCCGATCCGCAGCTTCGGCCCCTGCAGGTCGGCGATCAGCGCCACCGGCCGGCCGCGCTCGGCCTGCGATCTCGCGCACGAGCCACGCCCGCTCGGCGTGCTCCTCGTGCGTCCCGTGCGAGAGGTTGAGCCGGACCGCGTCCATGCCCGGCCGCGACGAGCGCGCGCAGACCGCTCCCGCGAGCGCGAGGCCGGCCCGAGCGTCGCGACGATCTTCGTCGCGGCGCGTCCGGACGGCGGCCATCGGCAGCGTCAGCCAGCGTAGCTACCGGCGTCGCGCGCGGAAACGCGGCCCAGCCCGGATAGACCGCCCGCGTCGCCGAGCTCCTCCTCGATCCGCAGCAGCTGGTTGTACTTCGCGACGCGGTCGGTGCGGGCCGGCGCGCCGGTCTTGATCTGGCCCGCGCCGGTGGCGACCGCGAGGTCGGCGATCGTCGTGTCCTCGGTCTCGCCCGAGCGGTGCGAGATCACCGCCGTGTAGCCGGCTCCTGCGCGAGCCGCGATCGCGTCGAGCGTCTCCGTCAGCGTCCCGATCTGGTTGACCTTGATCAGGATCGAGTTGGCGACGCCGCGCGTCGATGCCGCGCGCGGAGCCGCTCGGGGTTCGTGACGAAGATGTCGTCGCCGACGAGCTGGACCGGTCGCCGAGCCGCTCGGTCGCGACGCCCAGCCGTCCCAGTCGTCCTCGGCGTTGCCGTCCTCGATCGAGACGATCGGGTACCGGTCGACGAGGTCGGCGCAGAAGTCGGCCATCTCCGCTCGGCGCCGAGGCTCGCGGCCCTCGAAGCGGTAGACGCCGTCGCGAAGAACTCGCTCGAGGCGGGGTCGAGCGCGATCGCGACCCGCTCGCGCGTGCCCGGCCCGCTCGACCGCCTCGAGGATCGCCTCGATCGCCGCCTCGCTCGAGGGCAGGTCGGGGGCGAAGCCGCCCTCGTCGCCGACGCCGGTCGCGAGCCCGCGCTCGTGCGAGGACCTCTTCAGCGTGTGGTAGGCCTCGGCGGCGATCCGCATCGCCTCGGCGAACGACGCCGCGCCGGCCGGGACGAGCATGAACTCCTGCAGGTCGATCGAGTTCTGCGGCGTGCACGCCGCCGTTGATCACGTTCAGCATCGGCACGGGCAGCGTCGTCGCGCCCTCGCCGCCGAGATAGCGGAACAGCGAGACGCCGGCCTCGGCCGCGCCGCCTTGGCGGCGGCGAGCGAGACGCCGAGGATCGCGTTCGCGCCGAGCCGGCCCTTGTTCGGCGTGCCGTCGAGCTCGATCAGCGCCGCGTCGAGCGCCGCCTGGTCGACCGCGTCGAGCCCGTCACCGCCGCCGCGATCTCGCCGTTGACGTTCGCGACGGCCTCGGTCGATGCCCTTGCCGCCGCACCGGTCGCCGCCGTCGCGGAGCTCGACCGCCTCGTGGACGCCGGTCGAGGCGCCCGACGGCACGGCGGCCCGCCCGAAGGCGCCGGACTCGAGCCTGACGTCGACCTCGACGGTCGGGTTGCCGCGCGAGTCGAGGATCTGGCGGCCGTGGACGTCGACGATCTTGCTCATCGGGTCTGCTCCTTCGCCAGGTCGAAGTAGCGGTCCTGCGCGGCGAGCGGCGAGCGTCGCCCAATTCTCGCCCGGCCGTCGGCGGCGAGCGCTCCGCAATCTCGACGCGGGCGCCGGAAGCGTCGCGGCCGCCTGCCGCAGCTCGAGCTCGGGATCGGCGTCGAGCGCGCCGCGCGACGTTCACGCAGGCGAAGAGGACGTCGCCGAGCTCGTCGGCGACGCGGCGATCGGGCTCGGCTCCGGCGTCGAGCTCGGCGCCGATCTCAGCTCGCGAGCTCGTCCTCGAGGTCGGCGAGCGCGCCCGCGAGGTCCGGGTAGTCGAAGCCGACCGCCGCCGCGCGCTCGCTGCAGCTTGCGGGCGAGCAGGAGCGCGGGCAGCTCCTCGGGGACGTCGTGGAAGACGCCCTCGCGTCCCTCCTGCTCGACCTTGATCCGGTCCCAGTTCTCGCGCACGCGCACCGGCGGTGCTCGCCTCGACGTCGCCGAAGACATGCGGGTGGCGGCGAACGAGCTTCGCGTGCACGCTGCGCGCCACCTGCTCGAGATCGCCCGCGCCCGCGCTCGGCAGGAGCAGGAGCGCCAGGAAGTAGACCTGGAAGAGCAGGTCGCCGAGCTCGTCGAGCAGCTTCGCGTCGTCGCCGCGAGCGCCGCGTCGGCGACCTCGTAGGCCTCCTCGACCGTGTGCGGCACGATCGTCCGCGCCGTCTGCTCGCGGTCCCACGGGCACTCGCGGCGCAGGCGCTCGGTCAGCTGCTGCAGCTCGAGCAGGGCCTCTGCGAGGCCGTCGCCGGAAGCGCCGACAGCGCGGCGCGGCGAGCGTCGCCCGTGGTCGGTCGTCAGCGGAGCGTCGCAGGCGCGTCGTCGTCGTCACGGCGGTCGTCGCCGGCTTGTAGCCGGTCTGGTAGGCGATCTTGCCCTTGATAGTCCTTCTGCAGCTTGTCGACCCAGTCCTGCATGCGGTCTGCTGCTTCGTCTGGAGCAGCGTGGCTGGATCGTGGCCGACGACGCTGCGCGAACGGCGGCGTGTGCGCGGCTTGATGCGGCCCGAGCGCCTGGATGATGTGCCAGCCGTACTGGCGTGTGACCGGCTGCGAGATCTCGTCCGTCTTGAGCGAGAAGGAGGCCTTGTCGAACGGCGCCACGTCTGCGCACACTGCCGGAGCTGTCGCCGTGCGCGACGCAGAGCTTGCCGCCTTGCGACGCCGTGCTCGTGTCGGTCGAGTACTTCTTCGCGAGCGCGGCGAAGTCGCGCCGTTCTTGAGCTGCGTGTCGAGCTGCGTCCGCGAGCTTCTTGGTCTTGACGAGGATGTGCCGGACGTCCCGCGTCTCCGGCGACCTTGTAAGTCGACGTGTGCGACGTGTAGTAGCTCTTCGCCTCCGCCTTCGTGACCTTGATGTCTTGAGTCGACCTTCGTGGTTGACCTGCTGCGCGAGCAGCGTGCACGTGACTGCAGCTCGCGTGTACTGCGTCGAGCGTCACGCCGCTCTTCTTCAGCCCGGCGACTGGAACTTCTTCTTGCTGCCGCCGAAGTACTGCTGCTTGATCTGCTTGAAGCGAGCCTGGACCTCCTTCTCGGTGACGGTGATGCCGAGCTTCTTCGCCTCCTGCTCGAGCTCGGCCGCCTGGACGAGATAGCCGAGCGCCTGGTCTTTGAGCGTGCGCGTAGTCGGTCGTGCCGACCTTCGGGAACGCCTGCCCGTGGGCCTTGTAGCTCGCCCTTGCGCCTGGCCATCAGCTCGTCGAACTGCGCCTTCGTGATCGTGTGCGCGCCGACGACCGCTACGGCGTCCGAGCGAGCACCGCAGACGCGCCGCCGCCGCCGCAACCGGCGAGCAGAGCCCGCGAGCAGCGCGGGAACGAGGACGAGGGGCATGAGGCAGCAGGCGAGTCTTCATGTCCATCCAGTGAGGTCGATGACGCGGGAGCAGCCGCGAGGCGCAGCAACTCTCAGGCCGCCCGGCGAGCGTCCAAGATAGCATCGACGAGCTCGACCGCCTGGCCGAATTCCTCTGGCCGCGCGAGCGTCACCTCCTGCTTGGCGGAGGTGTAGACGGCGGTCGTCGCGCGGTCGCGCAGCTCGCGCAGCTCGCCCGAGCCGAGCACGAGCCGGCCGACGGTCGCCTTGCCGCCCCGGAAGACGAGGTAGTCGGCGCCGAGCAGCGCGAGCTTCGAGCTTCGCCTGCTGGATCGCGGAAGAGGTTCTCGACGGGCTCCGGCAGCGGCCCGTAGCGGTCCTCGAGCGCGACCTGGAGCTCGCGCAGCTCGTCCTCGTCCTCGACGAGCGCGAGCCTGCGGTGCAGGTCGATCTGGAGCGCCTCCGAGGCGATGTAGCGCGGCGGGGACGTAGGCGTCGACGCGCGCGTCCACCCGCACCGGCCGCGCCGCGACCGGCGCTGGCCCTGCAGCTCGGCGACGGCCTCGTTGAGCATCTCGACGTAGAGCTCGAAGCCGACGCGCGGCGACGTGGCCCGACTGCTCGGCGCCGAGCAGCTCGCCGGCGCCGCGGATCTCGAGGTCGCGCATCGCGATCGCGAAGCCGGCGCCGAGCTCGGTGTGGTCGGCGAGCGTCGCCAGCCGCGCCCGCGCCTCGGGCGTCAGCTCGCGCGCGTCGGGATAGAAGAGGTAGGCGTGGGCCGTCGCGTCGGAGCGGCCGACACGTCCGCGGATCTGGTAGAGCTGGGCGAGCCCGAGCGTGTCGGCGCGCTCGACGATCAGCGTGTTCGCCTGCGGGATGTCGATGCCCGACTCGATGATCGTCGTCGAGACGAGCACGTCGGCATCGCCGCGCGAGGAAGGCGTGCATCCGCTCCTCGAGCTCCCTGCTCCCGCATCTGGCCGTGAGCGACGAGGAAGCGGAGCCCGGGGCAGAGCTGCTGCAGCTGCTCGCACGCTCCTCGATCGTCTCGACCCGGTTGTGGAGGAAGAAGGCCTGTCCCTCGCGCGCCGGCTCCCGCTCGAGCGCGAGCTTGACGAGCTCCTCGTCGTACTCGCCGACCGTGGTGCGGATCGGCCGGCGTCCCTCCGGCGGCGTCTCGATGATCGAGATGTCGCGCATGCCCGCGAGCGACATGTGCAATGTGCGCGGGATCGGCGTCGCGCTGAGCGTGAGCACGTCGACCTCGAGGCGCAGGGACTTGAGCAGCTCCTTCTGCGCGACGCCGAAGCGCTGCTCCTCGTCGAGGATCACGAGCCCGAGCTCCTTCGGGATCACGTCGCGGCAGAGCACCCGGTGCGTCCCGATCAGCACGTCGACCTTGCCGTCGCGCTGAAGTCGGCGAGGATCCGCTTCGTCTCCTTCGGCCGGCACGAAGCGGGAGACCATCTCCACGCGGACGGGAAAGTCGCGGAAGCGCTCGCGGAAGGTGTTCCAGTGCTGCTCGGCGAGGATCGTCGTCGGCGCGAGGAACAGCACCTGCCGGCCGTTGACCGCAACCGAGAAGGCGGCGCGGACGGCGACCTCGGTCTTGCCGAAGCCGACGTCGCCGCAGACGAGCCTGTCCATGGGCCGCGGCGTCTCGAGATCCTCCTTCACCGCCTCGATCGCCGCGCTCCTGGTCCGGCGTCTCGCGGTAGGGGAAGGACGCCTCGAGCCGCGGCAGCCACTCGTGCGAGAGGTCGAAGGCGACGCCCTCGCGCGTCTGCCGCTGCGCGTAGAGCTGGATCAGGTCGCCGGCGAGCTCGCGCACCGACTCGCGGGCGCGCGAGCGGATCGTCTGCCACGCCTTGCCGCCGAGCTTCGAGAGCGCGGGCGCCGAGCCGTCGGCGCCGACGTAGCGGGAGACCTTGCCGAGCTGCTCGTGCGGGACGTAGAGGCGGTCCTCGCCGCGGAACGCGAGCAGGAGGTAGTCGCGCGTCACGCCCGCGACCGTCTTCGTCTCGAAGCCGAGCAGCTGCCCGACGCCGTGATCCTCGTGCACGACGTAGTCGCCGCTGCGGAGGTCGGCGAACGACTGGAGAGCCCGCCCGCCGAGGCGGCGCTCGCGGGGCGCGCGGCGGCGGAAGACCTGATGATCGGGAAGGAGGACGAGGCCGAGCTCGCGCCAGACGAAGCCCCGGCGTGCGGGCGAGACGGCGAAGAGAAGCTCCGGCTCCTCCGGCAGCTCGTCGCCCGGCTCGAGGAGCCGCGCCTCGACGCGGCGGAGCAGGTTCTGCGTCCGCAGCGCCTCGCCCCGGTGCGGGAAGGCGACGACGACGCGCTGCCCGGAGCGGATGCAGCGCGCGCGAGCTCGCTCTCGGCTTCCGCGAGCCCGCGGGCGGCGATCGCGGGTCGCTGCGCCTCGAAGGCGAGCGGCTGCGCCTGCGGGAACGGGTCGAGCTCGGTCGCGCCGGCCAGAGACGGTGGACTCGCTAGGCCGTCCTCCTCCCAGACGCGCCGCACGGCGTCCGGCTCGAACACGAGATCGGGCGGCCCCTCGAGCGGCGGCACGAGGTCGTCCGGAACCTCTGCGACCGCCTCCCCGTCCTCGGAATCGTCGAGCTCCGGCTCGACGAGATCGGCGCGCCGCTCGGCCGCGGGGTAGAGCGTCGCCTCCACGACGGGATGAAGGGCGCGCTGCGTGAAGGGCGAGAAGGCGCGGACCGACTCGATCTCGTCGCCGAAGAACTCGACGCGGAGCGGCTCGCGGCCGGTTGTCGGGAAGACGTCGACGATGCCGCCGCGCACCGCGAACTGGCCGCGCTCGTCGACCCGCTCGACCCGCTCGTAGCCGGCGAGAGCGAGCTGCTCGCTCAGGTCTTCCACGCCGAGCTCGAGCCCCGGCCGGACCTCGACCGGATCGGGCCGCGCCTCCGCCGGCGGCAGCCCCTCGGCGAGCGCGCGCGCCGACGCGCAGACGAGGCCGCCGCGCGGCGAGCACGTGCAGCGCCCGGGCCCGCTCGCCGACGAGGTGCGGCGGCGGCGCGAGCCCCGACTCCCAGCGAGACGCCGCGGCCGGGCAGCAGCCCGACCTCGTCGTCGCCGAGGAACCAGGCGGCCGCCTCGGCCGTGTCGCGCGCGTCGGCGTCCTCCGGCAACCACGACGACGAGCGCTCGCCCGAGCTCGCTCGTGCAGAGACGCGAGCAGCAGCGGCAGCGCCGGCTCGGAGACGCGGACGCGGCTCGGAAGCGCGTCTACGAGCTCGGCGAGACGCTCGTGCTCGACGAGCTCCCGGACGAAGGCGTGGAGTACAGGACGGTCCATGACGAACGGCGGAACAGCCGGGTTCCGCGGAGAACGATGGTACTGCGCGGGCGTAGTCTCCAGACATGCGTCGGGCGGAGCGCTTCGGGCCGTTGCAGGAGCGGCCGTTCCGCCTGCTCTGGCTCGGCCGGACGGGCTCCACCCTTGGCGACGCGCTCGTTCCGGTGGCGCTCGCGTTCGCGGTGATCGGGATCGGCGGTCACGCCCTCGCCCTCGGCATCGTCCTCGCCTGTCGCACGGTCGCACTCGGCTCGTCCACGATCGCCGGCGGCGTCTGGGCCGACCGGCTCCCGCGCCGGGCAGTGATGATCTCGGCCGACCTCCTGCGCTTCGGCACCGAGGCGGTGACCGCCATGCTCCTTCTCCAGGGCACCGCCCACGTCTGGCAGCTCGCGGTGCTCCAGTCGGCGGCCGGCGTGGGAGCCGGCTTCTTCGGGCCTGCCTCGAGGGCCCTGCTGCCGCAGGCCGTCAGCCCGGGCCGCCTCCAGCAGGCGAACTCGCTGCTCTCCATGTCGCAGAGCGCGACGAACATCTTCGGCCCGGCCGCCTCCGGCGCGATCGTGGCCACCGCCGGGCCGGGCTGGTGCTTCGCGATCGACTCGGCGAGCTTTCTCGTCAGCGTGGCATTCGTGACCGCGATGCGCGTCGCGGAGCACGTGCGTCCCGCCCGGCAGCGCTTCCTTCACGACATCGCGGACGGCTGGCGGGAGGTGCGGCGGCATCGCTGGCTCACGGCCGGCTTCCTCGGCTTCGCCCTCGGCAACGTCGGGATCGGGATCTACCTCGTGCTCGGGCCGTTCGTGGCCGACCAGCACCTCGGCGGCAAGGTCGGGTGGGGCCTGATTCTGGCCGCGATGCCTGTCGGCGGCGTCCTCGGTGGGTTCGTCGCCTACCGCATCCGGCCGAGACACCCGGTGGCGACGGCGTTCGCGATCTGGTCGCTGTGCGGGGTGCTGCCGCTTGCGCTCGCCCGGCCGTTCCCTCTCCCCGTCGTCATGCTCGCGGCCGCGATCCTCGGCGCCTCCATCCTCATCGGCAACGCGCTCTGGGAGACGGCGATTCAGCAGGAGGTTCGGCCCGACCGGCTGGCGCGGGTGGCCTCGATCGACATGCTCCTCTCGATCGGCCTGATGCCCGTCGGGCAGACACTCGCCGGAGGATTCGCGGCCGGGCTCGGCGCGCCCCGGACGCTCGTGCTGGCCGGCCTCCTGATGTGCGTGCCGAACCTCCTCGTCCTGGGCTTCGTGCGGGAGGTGCGAAGCGTGCAGCGCCGTGAGGAGGCGGAGCCGGCGCCGGCGCCCGCCGGCTGACGGACGGCGGAACCTCCCGGCCCCGCCGCCGCCACGCCGGCTGCTGCGCTAAGAGCCGAGTACTCCGAACGTTCCGCTCACCGTCGCGAAGTACGGCACGCAGGTGCCGAACAGCTGCACCTGGTAATGCGTGAGCCGCGCGGCGAAGGTCGCGGTACCGCCACCGTCGAGATCGACGAGACCCGTCACGGCATACACCGCCTTGCTCGTGCACGGCGGAGCCGACCTGCCCCAGACCAGGGCGATCGAGCCGCCGGCGAAGCTCCCGGTGAGCGTGCTGCCGCCCGAGATCGAGAAGTCGCCGCCGGTGATGCAGTCGTCGCCGAGCGAGGCACACGCATCGAGAGAGTGGTGCTCCACGTGCGCGGTCCAGCTGGCGAAGCCGGCTGTCGGACTGAACCCGACGCCCGCGAACGGGCTCGTGCTCTCGTCGCCCCCGGCCGGTGTCGGAATACCCGTCTCGATCCCGGACACCCTGTACGTCGGCGCCGTTCCGGCGGAAGCCGGGACTACAACCACGGCCACGACCGCGGCAACCGCCGCGACTGCGGCAACGATCCTACGCATGTTCTCTCCCTCCTCCTGGGACGAGAACCATCGTTGCGCGCCGGATCGCCGAAATCAACTTTGTGCCAAGCGGCGCGTCAGCGCCGGTTGACCTGGACCTGCGTGCGCTCGATGCCCTCGGCGGCAAGCAGCTCGACCGCGTCGGCCGCGGCCGCGACGACCTCGTCGGCGTTCTCGTGCGGCTGGAAGTCCGCGAGCACCCAATCGGCGAGCGGGCGTGGATCGCCGCGTTCCGGTCGTCCGACGCCGATGCGGAGACGGAGAAAGTCCTGCGTGCCGAGGTGCTGGGCGATCGAGCGCAGCCCGTTGTGCCCGGCCAGCCCACCGCCGACCTTCACCTCGAGGCGGCCGAGGTCGAAGTCGCCCTCGTCGTGGACGACGAGCACCTCGTCCGGCGCAAGCTTGAAGAACGCCGCCCCCGCGCCGACCGCCCGTCCCGACTCGTTCATGTACGTCTCGGGCTTGAGGAGCGCGAGCCGCTCGGCACCGACCCGCACCTCTGCCAGCACGCCGGAGAACTTCGAGCGCCACGAGCCGCTGTGCCGCCGGGCGAGCTCGTCCACGACCATGTAGCCGGCGTTGTGCCGGTTCCGGGCGTACTCGCGGCCCGGGTTCCCCAAGCCGACGACGAGGTACAGCAGTTACTCCTCGGCGGTGCCCTGGTCGCCGGCGGCGTCCGCCCCCGACTCGGCCGCGCCCTCGGACGCCTCTGCGCCCTCGGCGAGCTCCTCGCCCTCGACGCCCTCGCCCTCCTCGCCCTCCTCGAGCTCGGGCTCGGGCTCGATGACCTGCGTCGGCGCGGTGACGGTGGCGACGACGGACTCCGGGTCGTCGAGGAGCGTGACGCCGTCCGGAACGGTGACGTCGCCGACCCGCAGCGTGCCGCCGATCTCCATCTCCGAGACGTCGAACTCGATCCGCTCGGGGACCTCGAGCGGCAGGGCCTCGACGTTCAGCTCGTGCAGCGGCTGCGAGAGGACGCCGCCCTCGCGCACGCCGGGAGCGTCGTCGCCGCCGACGAGCTGCACGGCGACGGAGGCGCGGATCGCCCGGTCGAGCCGCACTTCCTGCAGGTCGACGTGCGTGAGGCTGCCCCGCACCGGGTGGACCTGGTACTCCTTGAGGATCGAGGCCCGCGTGGAGCCCTTGCCGTCGATCTCGACGTCGAGGATCGCGTGCAGGCCGCTCTCCCCGGTGAGAGCACGGCGCAGCTCCCGCTCGGCGACGGCGATCGCCACGACCTCGCCCTCCCCGTAGAGGACGCCCGGCACGATGCCCTGCCGGCGCAGGCGCCGCGACTCGGCGGAGCCGAGCTTCTCGCGCTGGGCGACGACGAGCTTCGTCCGTTCTCCGGCCATACCGGCGGCGAGTGTAGCGGAGCCACCCGTTCGCTCGAAGATGCGGTTCGTCTACGGTGCATGCGTGGACTTCGAGCAGCTCCTCTCCGGCTGGGACGGCGAGCATGTCGTCGTACGGCACGACGCCGAGAGTGGTGCGTGGATGTTCGTCGGCGTCCACTCGACCGTGCTCGGGCCGGCGCTCGGCGGCACGCGCCTGCGCGCGTACGCCTCGCCGGTGGACGGGCTCGCCGACGTGATGCGCCTGGCAGGCGCGATGACCCGGAAGGCGGCCGCGGCAGGGCTGCCGCGAGGCGGTGGTAAGGGAGTGCTCGCCGTCCCCGAGTTGCCCACGGAGGACCAGCGCCGCAGGCTGTTGCGCCGCTACGGGGAGCTCGTCGACTCACTCGGGGGCAGCTACCGGACCGCCGGCGACATGAACATCGGGCCGGCCGACCTCGACGTCGTCGCCGAGACCTGCCGCTGGGTGTGCGGGACGAGCCGGGGCGCAGGCGACAGCGGCCGCGGCACTGCCCGGGGCGTCCTGCACGCCATCCGGGCGACGCTCGAGCACGTCTTCGGCTCGCCGGATCTGGCAGGCCGCACAATCCTGGTGCAGGGCTGCGGCGCCGTCGGCTCACTCCTCGCCCGGGGGCTCGCGGACGGCGGCGCACGCGTCCTCGTGAGCGACGTCGATTCCAGGCGCGCCGCGGCCACCGGCTGCGAGACGGTTCCTCCCGAGCATGCGCTCGAGACCGAGGTCGACCTCTACTCCCCGTGTGCCGTCGGGGGGACGTTGAACCAGGAGTCGATCCCGCGTCTCGCCTGCCGCGCCGTCGCCGGGGCCGCGAACAACCAGCTCGCCGAGCCCGGGGACGCGGAGCGGCTCCGCGCGCGCGGCGTCCTCTTTGTGCCCGACTACGTCGTCAGCGCCGGCGGGATCATCCAGCTCGTCGGCGTCGAGGACGAGGGCTGGGACGAAGAGCGGCTCGAGCAGGCCCTGGCCGGGATCGGCGACACCGTGCGGTCGCTGCTCCACGAGGCCGACCTCGAGGCGATCGCTCCCGTTGCAGCCGCCGAGCGGCTCGTGCAGCGGCGGCTCGCCGAAGCGCAGTAGTCGCCGCGCGAGCCGGGCGGCCGGCGGGCGCTAGCCCACCTTCGTCCAGCTGCCGCAGCCGCTGGACGTGAAGCCGGCGTCGGTGGCCAGGATGTCCACGATCACCCGGCCGTAGCTGGCGATGCCGTTGGCGAGGATCTCGCCGGGATTGCCGCTGAACCCGCTGAGCCGCTCCCAGTAGCAGAGCCCACCGGAGCCGATGGCATTCACGGTCTCGTACCTTCCGGCAGCGACCTGGCTGCCGACCACGTACGTGCCGTCGGAGAACGCCGTCGTGGGCGGCGGGGTGGTCGTCACGGTCTTCGTGACCGTGGCCTTCCCCTGGGCCTTCGCCGCGCAGACCCGCAGCGACTTCGAGACCTTCTTGCAGTGGCCCGGCTTCAGCGTGATCGTCCGCGTGAGGGCGACGGCGGTTGCGGCGCCCGCGGTGGCGAGAAACAGGAAGGCGGCGATGACGAGGATGCGGCGCATCGCGGCGGAGCCTCGCACGTTGCTCGACGGAAGGCAAGCCCCGGCGGCGGCTCGACGCAGCGTCCTCCTAGTTGGCCCGCGAAGCGAGATACGCCGCGCGGGCGCGCCGGCTGCGCGTGTACGCGACCAACCCCATTCCACCCAGCACGAGAACCGGCAGCCCGGCGAGCCCGAAGATGACGACGAGAGCCCAGTGGCCGCCGATGCGGGCCGTGGCCGGTGCGCCGCTCCCCCCGCCGCCAGCCGCGTAGTCGGCGAGGCCGGTCACCTTGCACTTCGAGCTCACGCAACTCCCGGAGTGCCCGCGCCCGAGCCGCATGATCCCGTCCGTATAGAACGAGTCGACGACCCAGCGTCCGTGCCGCTTCGCCAGCACCGCCTGCTCGCCGATCATCTCGGCGTTCGCGCCGTGACCGGTCCGGAGTGAGATGACGAGGCCGATCTCCGAGCGCGTCTTCCACGTCGCGTACCACGCCGTCCGCGGGTCGTTCAGGACGTCGATCTGCTGCACCGGCAGCTCGCGGCCGGACAGCCACTCCTTCCGCGTGAGCGCTCCGCGCATGGCCTGGCCGGAGATCGTCCAGCCGTCCGCGAGATCCCGGCGCCGCACGAGGTCGTTCACGAAGCGATCGACGAGCGTCGAGATCTCGCGCGTCCTCGACTTGCTCAGGTGCGGAGCCGCGGCTGCGGGCGCTGCGACGGCGAGCCCGAGGACGAGGGCGGTCGCGAACAGCCAGACGCGATGCATCTTCGACCTGGCCCCGTCAGAAGAGCTGGTTCTCGCCGCCGAAGATCGCCGAGACGGAGTCGTCGGCGAAGACGTTCATGATCGCCTCCGCGAGCAGCCCCGAGACGCTGAGGACGGTCATGTTGTCGGGGCGCTTGCGCAGGTCCATGGGAACCGAGTCGGTGACGACGATGCGGTCGATCTCGGAGTCGCCGAGGCGCTCGAGCGCCTCGTCCGAGAAGAGCGCGTGCGTGACGAAGACGTTGACCTCGGTCGCGCCGTGCTCCTTGAGCGCCTGCGCACCGGCCATGAGCGTGCCGCCGGTGATCGCCACGTCGTCGCCGACGATCGCGACCTTGTCCCGGACCTTGCCGGTCACCTCGGTGATCTCTGCGCGCTCGTGCTCTGGTCGCATCTTGTGCATGATCGCGAAGCTCGCCTCGATCATCTCGGCGAAACGCACCGCATGCTTCGCGCGTCCCGCATCGGGCGCCACCGCGACGACGCCGTCCCCGGTGAGCCCGAGGTCGCGGAAGTGGGTCGCGAACAGCTGCAGGGCCGTCATGTGGTCGACGGGGATCGTGAAGAAGCCCTGGATCTGGCCGGCGTGGAGATCCATGGTGAGGACACGGTCGACGCCGGCGAGCTGCAGCATGTCGGCGAAAAGGCGGGCGGAGATCGGCTCGCGCGGCTTCGCCTTCCGGTCCTGGCGTGCGTACGGATACCAGGGGATGACTGCCGTGATCCGCTTCGCGGACGCGAGCTTCGCCGCCTGGATCATGAGCAGGAGCTCCATCAGGTTCTTGTCCACCGGCGGGCAGCCCGTCTGGACGATGAAGACGTCCGCGCCGCGGATCGACTCGAGGTAGCGGCAGTACGTCTCGTCGTTGGCGAAGGTCTTCAGCTCGACGTCCCCGAGCTCGACTCCGAGCTTGTCGGCGATCGCTCCGGCCAGCTCCGGGTGCGAGCGGCCGGCGAAGACCATCAACCGCTTCTTCGGGCCGCGCACGATGGAGTGCTGCGGCGAGGGATTGCTCAACACGACACCCCCCTCGAGCCCCGGCAGGGCCAGCTCAGTCGCCGTCGGGCTTTCCATGCTTGTCGTAGACCCACCCTTCTTTCGTGACTTGTCGGGGTGCGAACCCGGCGAGCGAGCCGGCGGGGACATCATCCGTGATGACCGCTCCCGGCGCAATCCAAGAGTCGTCGCCAATCTCGACAGGCGCAAGGAACGTATTGTCCACGCCGGTCCTGACGTTCCGGCCGATCTTCGTGCGCTTCTTCGGCTCGCCGGGCTCGTGCGAGTAGTTCGCCGTGATGTTGCCGGCGGCAACGTTCGTCCCCTCGCCCACCTCGGCGTCGCCGACGTACGAGAGGTGCGGGATCTTCGCGCCGGGGCCGACGGTCGAGCTCTTGAGCTCGACGAAGGTGCCGATCTTCGCGCCCGCGCCGACGTCGCTCCCAGCGCGGACGTAGGCGAAAGGGCCGATCTGGACACCGGTCGCGATGCGGACGTGGCCGCAGATCACGGTGAAGGGGTGGATGACGGTGTCCGGCTCGATCTCGACACCGGCCTCGATCCAGGTGGAGGCGGGATCGACGATCGTCACGCCCGCGAGCATGTGTGCCTCGTTGATCCTGTCGCGGAGGACGGCGGCGGCCGCAGCGAGCTCGACGCGCGTGTTCACGCCCTCGGCCTCGAGCGGGTCGTCCGCGAGCTGGGCGGCGCAGGTCTCGCCGCCGCCGACGAGGATCCCGAGCGTGTCGGTGACGTACAGCTCGCCCTGCGCATTGTGGGGGTCGAGCCGCTCGAGCGCCGGCCAGAGCTTCTCCGCGCGGAAGACGTAGATGCCGGAGTTGACCTCGCGCAGCGCGAGCTCGTCCGGCGCCGCGTCGGCAGCCTCGACGACCTTCGCGAGCCGGCCGTCGCCGTCGCGGACGATCCGCCCGTAGGCGCCCGCGTCCTCCGGCTCGAACGAGAGGACGGTCGCGGCCGCCGCGGCACTCCGGTGCGTCTCGACGAGGGTGAGAATCGTCTGCGGCGTGAGGGTCGGGACGTCTCCGTTGAGGACGAGGACGTCGCCGGTGAAGCCGTCGAGCGCTGCGCGCGCGCAGCGGACGGCGTCGCCCGTCCCCAGCGGCTCCTCCTGCACGGCGACCTCGGTTCCCTCGAAGAGGTCACGCGCCTGCGGCGAGGTGACGACGACGATGCGCCCGACACCCGCGTCGCGCGCCGCCTCGATCACCCAGTCGACCATCCGCCGGCCGAGCAGCGGATGCAGGTGCTTCGGCGTCGCGCTCTTCATCCGCGTACCGACCCCGGCGGCCATCACGACTGCTGCGAGCTCGTCTGCCATGTCAGGAAAGAGTGGCTGGGGCGCCAGGATTCGAACCTGGGATCACGGGACCAAAACCCGTTGCCTTACCACTTGGCTACGCCCCAGGGGCACGCAAGTCTACCGGTGCTGGAGGAGCAGGAGGCCGAGGGCGACGAGCGCGAAGATCACGATCAGGACGATCAGCGCGCCGATCACGACGTACCCCGCGGCGACGAGCACCGTCGCGCCGAGCTGGGACGCGGCGAGCAGCCAGGCGAGCTGGTGGAGGAGGGGCGAACGCGTCTTCTCCTGTGTGAAGCGGTAGAGCAGCAGGCTGACGAACGCGACGGCGGCCACGACGACGATCGTCGTGATGTGGAGCCCGTGCGTCGCCCAGGCCACGATCCCCTCGACCACGGCGATCCAGAGGACGATCCGGAAGCGGTGACGATGGAGCCAGGCGGTGGGGCCGCGGGAGCCCTCGGCGGGGTGCGAGCCGTCGGCCGGCACCGGTCAACCGTACCACGCAGGGGCAGCGAGCCACGTGCGCCCGAAGCGCCGCAGCGAGCGCCTCGCGGCCTCGGCGTCGACGCGCTGGTGGAAGAGGCCGTAGAGCGCCGGGCCGGCTCCCGAGACGTCGGCGCGGAACGCTCCCGCAGCCCGGATCTCGGCGGCGAGCGATGAGCTCGCGAGGTCGTTCGGAGGCAGCGCGGCGAGGTCGCGCGGGCGCTCGACGGCAGTCAACGCCTCGAGCAGCGCCTGCCGCCGCTCCTCCCATCCCGCCGCGCCCCCGCGCGCGTCGAAGGCCGCGTAGACGTCCGCCGTCGAGGCCTTGGCAGCGCCTTCCGGGAGGAGCGCGACGACCCAGAAGTCCTGCGGCAGGTCGAGCGGCTCGAGCTCGCTCCCGTCGCCCGACCCGAGCTGCGGGCCGTCGGCGAGGAAGAACGGGACGTCCGCGCCGATTCGCGCGGCGACCCGGTGCAGCTCGACGGGCGAGAGGCGCGCTGGGAGGGTCTCGTTGGCGAGCCGGAGCGCGGTCGCCGCGTCCGAGCTGCCGCCGCCGAGGCCGGCGGCGACCGGGATCTTCTTCTCGATCCGGACGCGCCAGCGCGGCTCGACCCCGGCGCGCCGCGCAAGCTCCTCGAGCGCCGTGCGGACGAGCGTGTCGGCGTCGAACCCCTCCACACGCAGCCCCGGCCCCTCCTCGAGCTCGATCCGGTCGACGAGGTCGATCCGCTGCAGGACGGTCAGGACCTCGTGCTTGCCGTCGTCGCGCGTCGGGCCGACCGCGAGCGCGAGGTTGACCTTGGCGGGGGCAGGAGCCCGCTTCATCCCAGCGCCTCGGCGAGCGCGACGAACTCCTGCGGCGCGAGCGCCTCCGCTCGTGTCTCGGCCGGGCGGCCGAGTGCCACCAGCGCCTCCGCCGCCTCCTCGCGCGACGCGAGACCCGTCAGGGCGAGCGAGTTCGGCAGCGTCTTGCGCCGGTGGGCGAAGGCCGCGGTCACGGTCTCCTTCACCCGCGCATAGCCGACGGGCAGCCCGGTGCGGCGGAAGGCGACGAGCGCGGAGTCGACGTTCGGCGGCGGCCGGAACACCGTCCGCGAGATCGGGTGGAAGCCGGTCCGCTCCGCCGTCAGCTGGACGAGCACGGAGACGGCCCCGTACGCCTTCGTCCGAGGCGCCGCGAAGAGTCGGTCGGCGACCTCCCGCTGCACCATCACACACCAGAGGTCGATGTCCGGCAGGCCGTCGAGGCTCTCGACGATCAGCGGCGTCGCGATGTTGTACGGCAGGTTCGCCACGAGCTTCGCGGCGTCCCGGGGCAGCTCCACCTGGAGCGCGTCGGCGAAGACGAGGTCGACGTTCGCGGGCAGGTCGCGAAGGTCCGGCTCGAGGGAGCGGTCGATCTCGACCGCATGCACGCGCGCGACGCGCTCCGCGAGGTAGCGGGTGAGGACGCCGCGGCCCGGCCCGATCTCGAGCACGACGTCCTCCGGCCGGAGCTCGGCGAGGCGCCCGATCACGTCGAGGATGTTCGGGTCGACGAGGAAGTGCTGGCCGTACGCCTTCTTCACAGACCGAAGCATGCCGCCGCGTTCCGCTCGATCTGCGCCTCGAGCTCGGCCGGCTCCTCCCCGCGCGCCTGCGCGAGGGCGGCGACCGTGTGGACGACGTACGCGGGCTCGTTCCGCTTGCCGCGCACCGGCTGCGGGGCGAGGTACGGCGAGTCGGTCTCGGCGAGGATCCGGTCGGCGGGCACCTGGGTTGCCGCGAGGCGGAGGTCGACGGCCTTCGGGAACGTCGCGTTGCCGGCGAACGAGACGTACCAGCCCCGCTCGAGGGCCGCCGGCAGCATGTGCGGAGAGGAGAAGCAGTGGAGGACAACGGTGCCGCCGAAGCTCTCGAGGCTCGCGAGCGTGTCGTCGTCCGCTGCGCGGGTGTGGATCACGACCGGCTTGCCGAGCGCGGCGGCGAGCTCGAGCTCCGCCGCGAACAGGCGGCGCTGCGAATCGCGCGGTGCGTAGTCCCGATACCAGTCGAGCCCCGTCTCACCGACCGCGACGGCCCTCGGGTGCTCGAGCAGGCCGCGCAGCGTGGCGAGGTCCTCCTCCGTCGCCGTCCCCGCGTCGTGCGGGTGGATGCCGAGGATCGCGAAGACGCCGTCGTGCCGCGCCGCGAGCGTGATCGCCCGGCGGCAGTCGTCGAGCTCCGTGCCGACGGTGAGGATGCGCGTCACGCCCGCCTCCCGCGCGCGTGCGACCGCCTCGTCGGGGTCGTCGAGCGCGGTGAGGTGCGCGTGCGTGTCGATCACGCAGCGTCTGCGGTGGACTCGATCCGTGGGAAGAGCGGCTCGGCCGCGGCGATTCCGTCCACCTCGGCAGCGGCACCGTTGCGGACCCGCTCCCAGGAGAGGTCGCCGTCTTGCGCCAGGGCAGCGAGGATCTGCGGCGCCGTCTCCGGCAGGAACGGGGCGAGAGCGACGGCGAGCGCGGTCAGCCCGTCGACGAGGTTGTAGAGGACGCCGTCGAGTTGCGCCGCCTTGCTCTCGTCCTTCGCGAGCTGCCAGGGCGCTTCGGCCGTGACGTACTGGTTGAGCGCGCGCACGCCCTCCCACACGGCGTCGACGGCGCCGGTCACGTCGAACCGGTCGAGGCGCCCGGAGACGTCCGCTCCGAGCGACGCGAGATCGAGCGGCGGCTCCGCGTCGCCGCGCTTCAGGCTGCCGCCGCGGTAACGGGCGACCATCGCCGTCGTGCGCGAGAGGAGATTGCCGAGGTCGTTCGCGAGCTCGTTGTCGTAGCGCTCGCGGATCCCGTCGACCGAGGCGCTCCCGTCCTGGCCGAACGAGATCGCGCGCGCCATCCAGTAGCGCACCGCGTCCGCCCCGTACACGTCGATCAGCTCGAGCGGGTCGACGGCGTTCCCGAGCGACTTCGAGATCTTCCGCTCGTCGAGCAGCAGGTAGCCGTGGACGAAGAGCTGCTGCGGCGGTTCGTAGCCGGCGGAGAGGAGCATCGCCGGCCAGTAGACGCAGTGGAAGCGGAGGATGTCCTTCGCGAGCAGGTGGTGGACGACGGGCCAGTAGCGGTCGCGGAGGTCCTCACCCTCGTCGCGCGTACGTGAGGGCGCTCAGGTAGTTGACGAGCGCGTCGGCCCAGACGTACGTCACCTGGCTCTCGTCCCAGGGCAGCGGGATGCCCCACGGCTGGCCGGCCCGCGAGATGCTGAAGTCACGGAGGCCGCCGGCGATGAAGCGAGCGCGCCTCGTTGTACCGGAAGTCGGGCAGCACGAGTTCCGGCCGTTCGTCGTAGAGGGCGAGCAGCCGCTCCTGGTAGGCGGAGAGCCGGAAGAAGCAGTTCGTCTCCTCGATCCACTCGGGCGGGACGAGGTGGTCCGGGCAGAGCCCGTCCGGCGTGAGCTCGTCCTCGCTCTTGAACGCCTCGCAGCCGACGCAGTAGAGCCCGGCGTAGACGTCCTGGTAGATGTCGCCGTTGTCGTACATCCGCTGCAGGAAGTCCGGACGAAGCGCTTGTGGCCCTCGTCGCTCGTGCGGATGAAGAAGTCGATGTAGGCGTTGAGACGCTGCGGCAGCTCCCGCCAGGGAACCGAGGATCTGGTCCGCGTACTCCTGCGCCTCGAGTCCCTGCTCCTCCGCCACGCGCCAGACCTTCGTCGCGTGCTCGTCCACCCCGGTGAGATAGAAGGTGTC
>CAVZHU010000005.1:0-490253 GCA_963775155.1 uncultured Actinomycetes bacterium
GAGGTAGGGGATGGCGAGTGCGAACATGCCCCACCACGGGGACCCCGTCACGAGGTAGACGAGGAGGAAGATGACGAGCGTCGCGGCGACCGTGCCGGCGACGAGCGTCTCCGGCGACACCTTGATGTCGGCGATCTCGAGCATCTCGGCGAGTCGGGCGGAGAAGTTCGTCCGCTCGCGAGGGCCTGCGTCCTCGGCCGCGGCGGCGGCCGCGGTCGAGCGGCCCTTGTCCCGCTGGAGCTCGCGGATCGAGACGAACTCCGCCATCCGCGCCGGCAGGCCGCTCCGCCGCGGCTGCAGGGCGACGATCACGAGGACGGCGACCACGGCCGCGACGAGGAACGCGAGGACGACCATCGTGATCGTCGAGCTCCAGATCCGGGCTCCGAGCGACTGCCCGTACGGCGGCGCGACCGGGACGCTCTTGACCGGCAGCGCGGGTGTCTTGTAGTCGGCGGACGCCGCTCCGAGACCCCTCACGCTCACGTCGACGCGGACGGGCACGTTCGGGCCTGCGAGCGACTTGTACTCGAGCAGGTACTCGCTGGAGAGGTGCTGGCTGAGCTCGTTGAAGAGCGGCGACAGCGCCTGTGCCTTCGCTTGCGTGTACTCGCCGCGTCCGGCCGCTGCGAGTGCCTTGAGCGTTCTCGGCCGGTAGGACTTGTCGTCCAGCCCGACCGTGTAGATGCGCATGTGGCCGGCCAGGGCGACCCGTGTCACGCGCTCGAGCGTCCTGGCGCTGCCGGTGTCGGCGCCGTCGGAGATCACCACGATCGAGCCCGAGCTGATCCGGGCTCGGGAAGCATCCCCTCGGCCTTCGCGACCGCGTCGAAGATGTGCGTCTGCCGCCCGAGCGCCGGCGACGCGGCGAGAGCAGCCGAGATCTTCGCCGCCGAGGTCGTGAGCGGTAGGACGATCTTCGCCTGCTCGTGGAAGTAGACGACGCCGAGCTGCTCGTTCCCGTTGCGGTGGGCGACGAACTCCTGCACCGCGGCGAGCGCAGCTGTGATCGGCTTGCCCCGCATGCTCCAGCTCGTGTCGAGCACGAGCACGACGCCGAACGTCTTCTTCGACGCCTGGCTCGCGGGCACGAGCTTCGCCTCGGCGACGGGCGAGCCGTTCTCGGTCACGCTGACGTCGCTCGTCGTCAGCCGGAGGCGGTGCGGCAGCGAGATGACGTACGTCCGCGCCGGGAAGCTCGAGCTCTTCGCCTCGACGACCTGCACGCCCGAGGAGCCGGCAGCGCCGGCCGGGCCGACGACGAGTGCCGCGGCCAGAGCGGCCGCAGCCGCGAGCGGGAGTCGCTTCATTGGCCGGCCGTTCCGACGGCCGACGCGCCGAACTCCGGCTCCTCCGCCTGGAAGAGGCTGAGCGGAAGCCCGATTCCACGCTTCTCGAACTTCTGGACGAAGGTCGGCCGCAGTCCGGTCGGCCGGAGATCGCCGACGATCGTGCCATCCCTCGACACCTCGTCGATCTTGAACTTGAACAGCTCCTGCAGCGTGATCACTTCCGCCTCCATCCGCTGCACCTCGGTGATCGAGGTGACCCGGCGCGAGCCGTCCTCGAGCCGCTCGAGATGGATGAGGCCGTCGAGCGCCGACGAGACCTGTTCGCGGATCGCGCGCACCGGCAGGTCGTAGCCGGCCATCAGCACCATCGTCTCGACGCGCGCCAGGGCGTCGCGCGGGCTGTTCGCGTGCACCGTCGAGAGCGATCCGTCGTGGCCCGTGTTCATCGCCTGGAGCATGTCGAGCGCTTCCGCGCCGCGTACCTCGCCGACGATGATCCGGTCGGGGCGCATGCGCAGCGAGTTGCGCACGAGCGCCCGGATCGGGATCTCGTGCTCGCCTCCGAGATCCTTCGGACGCGACTCGAGGCGGAGCACGTGCGTCTGGTTGAGCTTCAGCTCGGCCGCGTCCTCGATCGTGACGATCCGCTCCTCGTCCGGGATCGCCGTCGAGAGCGCGTTCAGCAGCGTCGTCTTCCCCGAGCCGGTCCCGCCCGAGATGAGCATGTTCAGCTGGGCCTTGATGCAGCGCTGCAGGAAGTCGACGGCGTCGTGGTTCAGCGTCCCGAGCTTGAGCATGTCGTCGAGCGTCAGCCGGTGGCGGCCGAACTTGCGGATCGTGATCAGCGGGCCGGTGAGCGAGAGGGGCGGGATCACGGCGTTGACGCGGCTGCCGTCGGGCAGGCGGGCGTCAACCATCGGCGACGACTCGTCGATGCGGCGGCCGACCTGGGCGACCATCTTGTTGATGATCCTGCGCAGGTGCCACTCGTCGTTGAACTGGACGTCGCTCCGCGAGAGGCGGCCGCCGCGCTCGATCCAGATGTCGAACGGGCCGTTGACCATGATCTCGGTCACGGTGTCGTCAGCGAGGAGCCGCTCGAGCGGCCCGTGTCCGAGGATGTCGTCGGTCACCTCGAGCGCGATCCGCTGCCGGTCGTCGCGCGAGATCCCGGTCTCCTGGGCGAGCTGGTCGCGGACGTCCGAGAGCACACGCTCGCGGAGCGTCTCCGGCTCCATGTTCACGTTGTAGAGCTGAGGCCCGAGGTCGCCGATCACGGCGAAGTGGACGCGGCTCTTGACCTCCGCGAACGGGTCGCGCTCGCGGTCCGTCGAGGCCGGCTTCGTAGTGTTGAGGCGCTCGCGCAGGTCCATCAGCGGCCCTTGCCGAGAAGCAGCGTGCGGACCCTCGAGGGCCGCCGTGGGGCCGGCCTCGCGGCCGCCGACGTCGGATAGCGGTCGGCGAGGGCGCGGAACGCCTTCGCCGCGCCGGAGTGCGGCTTCGCCGCGACGATCGGGGTTCCCTCGTTGATCGAGCGCGGGATCTCGCGGTCGCTCGGGACGGCGACGTCCGGGGGCCGGCCGACGATCGTCGAGACGTCGGCCGGGGTGATCCCCACCCGCGAGTCGGCCCGGTTGAGGAGGAGCGTGATGCGGTCGGGGTCGTAGCCCATCAGCTCGATCGTCTCGAGGCCGAGCTTCGCGTTCTTGAGCGACAGCGAGTCGAGCATCCCGACCATGCACGCATGGGACGAGACGTCGATGGTCGCGATCACCTCGGGCGTGAAGCCGGGCGGCGTGTCGACGATCACGATGTCCGACATCGTCCGCAGCGAGGCATAGATGTCGCGCAGGTGGTCGACGGAGATCGCGCTCGCCTGGTCGGGCCGCGTCGGCGCGATCAGCACCTTGACGCCGGAGGAGTGGCTGACGAGGTGCTGGTCGAGCTTCTCGTGGTCGAACGGTGGGCCTGCCCGCATCAGGTCGTACATCGTCCGCTCGGGCGAGAGTCCGAGCGCGAGCCCGATGTCCCCGAACTGGAGGTCGAGGTCGACGAGCACGACGTGCGCGTCGCGCTGGGCGAGCGCGACGGCGAGGTTCGTCGCGACGAGCGTCTTGCCGGTGCCGCCCTTCGGGCCGAGGACCGCGACGAGCGGTGCGGCCGACTGGCCCGGGAGAGAGCTCCTTCCGCCGCGTCACCACCTTCTCCAGCGTGAACGCGACCTGCTCCGGCGACTGCGGGAGCGCGATCACGTCGTCGGCGCCTGCCTCGAACGCCTGTCGCAGGAATCCGTTCGGGGAGGACTCGCTCATCACGACGACGGGGCGGGTGTGCCGGTGGCTCATCGCGCGGTCGACCATGTGCGCGGCGGTCCCGTCGCTTCCGGAGCAGGCGACGACGACGACGTCGGCCTGCTGCTCGAGGAAGTCCTGCCAGTCGTCGAAGTAGTCGGCGTACCCGACCACCTCGAGCGAGGGGTTGCCGGTGAGCGCGGACTCGACGAGCCGCGGGTCGGCGTGCTCGGCGAGTGTGACAAGGACGCGGATCGGGGCAGTCATCTCAGTGTCCGGTCAGGGAGTTCGAGCTGATCACGGGCGGCTTGTGGTGAGTCGAGCCGATCGTCGGCCGCAGCACGAGCCAGATCGACGCGTTCTGCGCCGCGTAGATGAGCGTGCCGGCCTGCTCCGGGTTCGCGCGGAGGGTCACGTTGCCGCCGCTCACGCCGAGGACGTACACGTCCTGGTACAGCTCGCGGACCGTGCCGTTGAGCGAGACCCAGACGTCGACGTGGCTGCCCGCGCCGATCTGCCCGCCCACCTCCTGCGGCACCCCGAGCGAGATGACGACCGCGCGCTCGTTGCGATCGAGCTGCTGGGTCACCGAGCTCGGCGCGGTGCCGAAGTCGGCCGCCGTGATCTGCTGCCCCGGGTAGATGTCCGTCAGCGCGACCTGCCCGCTGAGCGAGCCTGCGTCCACGAAGGCACCGGTCTGGACCTGGTTCTTCGGGATGCTCGTCACCTGGTAGAGGGCGCTGCTGCCGACGATGTCTCCCGACGTGCCCTTCTGGATCAGGCTCTTTGCGACCAGTACCGAGATCGGGGCGGTCTTGGCGTTGACGCTGTTTCGGTACTCGCGCAGATAGACGACCAGGGCAACCGCCGCGATCACTGCTGCGATCACGCCGAGCAAGATCGTGCCCTGCCGCGTCGTGAACAGCTTGCTCGACGTGATGCTTTCCACGGGTCTCCTCCTCCTTACCTAGCGCTGCGGGGCCGGGGGAGCAGCCCGGAGGCGGGAGCCGTCACCGACTGCCTCCGAGAGCTCCCTCGACCACGCATGCGTCCTTACCTCGTGCCCTAGCCGCCGACGCTCGTCAGGTCCGTGTTGATCTTGTCGAAGATCGACGAGACCGACGTGCCGAGCGTGCTCAGGATCGCGACCGCGGCGACCGAGACCAGGGCCAGGATGAGCGCATACTCCACCATCGCCTGACCGGACTCCTCGTCGCGTAGACCCTTGAGCGCGAGGTACAAACGGATAGGGATCACCTTCACCCTCTCCATTCCGTTCCTCCTTTCGAGCTCCCACGCCGGGCATCGGTTGCCGGTCGCGAGAGTGCCGCTTCGCTGTCTCCACGGGATACGTGGCCTGTAGAGGGGTGATAGAGGCCTGCCTCGTACCCTGCCTCCGCTGGAAGGCTGGCTTGGCCCGGCCCTTCGTCCGTACTAGAAGTCGCCATTGACCCGCTCGAAGACCGACGACGGGAACTGGCCGATCGCGCTCAGGAGCGTGATCGCCGCGATCGACACGAGCACGAGGATGAGCGCGTACTCGACCAGCGCCTGCCCCTCCTCGCCGTGACGAAGGAACGAGGACTTCCGGACGAGCACGTGCGGCAGCGGATATCCCCTCACACGGAGAGGTCTACCGCGGCTCACTGCGTCCTGTAACGGCGGAACGGGTGGCTCGTCCCCCTCCGTTCGTCGCTGGCGGCAAGAGCGACTCCAGGCTTCAATTCGGGTTCGTGCAGCGGCTCGAAGCCTTCGGCGATCGACTGCGCTCGTTCGCGCGGCCCTGGGAGCTCGTCTCGTTCGTCTGGGTTCCGGGCCTCGTGCTCGCGTACGCGTTCTGGTACGAGCTGCGGGCTCACGGCACGCTGCAGGACTTCGGCGTCTTCCGGACCGCGGCCCTGGCGGTCGTGCACGGACACTCGCCGTACGTCGTCCCGAGTGCGGCCGCGCTCGCGCACTTCGACCGGTTCGTCTACCCGCCCGCGGCGGCCCTGCTGTTCGCGCCCTTCGCCGCGCTGCCTTCCGAGGCCGGTCGCGTGCTGATGTTCGTCGCGGGCCTCGCCGCCGTGCTCGGCGCGCTTCGCGTCCTGGGTGTCGAGGACTGGCGCTGTTACGGCGTGGCGCTCGTGTCCGCGCCCGCGATCAACTCGCTCGCTCTCGGAGCGCTCACCTCGTTCCTGCTGCTCGGAGCGGCGCTCGCCTGGCGCTACCGCGACCGAGCCGTCGTGGCGGCGGTGGCGACGGCTGCGACGGCGGTCCTCAAGCTCTTCCTCTGGCCGCTCGGGATCTGGCTTCTCGCAACGAGGCGATGGCGGTCGGCGGCGATCTGCGTCGCGACCGGAGCCGTCCTCCTGCTGGGCGGCTGGGCCGTGATCGACTTCGCCGGCCTGCGCAGCTACCCGACGCTCATCCACGTGCTCGAGCGGGTCGAGGCTCCGGTCAGCTACTCGGCGATTGCCCTGCTCGGTTTGAGCGGGAGCTCCGCGACGGCGGCCACGGTCGTGCTCTCGCTGGCGGGCGTCGCCGCCGTCTGGCTCGCGGCGCGTGGCGGCGACGGCGACCGGCGTTCGTTCGCGGTGGCGCTGTTCGTCTCGCTCGCGGCGACCCCGCTGCTGTGGCTGCACTACCTCGTGCTCCTCTTCGTGCCGCTTGCGCTCTACCGCCCGCGGCTCTCGGGCCTCTGGTTCCTGCCGCTGCTGCTCTGGCTGACGCCGACGGCCCACTCGCACGGCACGACCTGGAAGATCGCGCTCGCGCTCGGTGTCCTCGCCGTCGTGGTGGTGCGGATCGTGTTCGACGGCGTCCGGCTCAGCCGCGCCGCTGCAGTACCACGACCTGCGGCGAGCTGAAGACGACTTTCGCCGGCAGGGCGCGCTCGAGCCCGCGCGCGAACGTGCCGTCCGAGCGCGGGTCGAGCACGAAGACGCGATAGCGGCGCGCAGACACGAGCCAGTTCCCGGCGCGTGCCTCGAGCAGCGTCAGGTCGTCGACCTGCTGCGCGGACAGGAGCTCGAAGCGGGCGTCGAAGGCGATGCGGCCGGTCAGCTGCGGGCGGCTCCAGAGCAGCCAGTCCGCATAGGGGCTCGACGCGAAGACCGTTCCCTCCCGTCCGGCGGCGTCTGCTGCCGCCTGCGCTGCCGCGGCGGGGAATCCGGCCGTGAACCAGCCCGCCGGCTTGGCTGCGACTCCGGCGGCCGAGATGACGACGGAGGCGAGGATCGTCACCGCGAGGATGCGGTTGAGGCCCCGAGGCTCGACGGCGGGGCGCCGGAGCCGGTCGACGAGCTGTGGCAGCAGGGCGACGGCGACCAGGCCGATCCACGCCGTGTCGCGAACCGCCTGGAAGGCGAGCGCCGCCGTCGCGAGGAACGTGAGCTGGTCGAAGAGGGGGAGGTCGCGGCCCACGCGGCCGAGCAGCCACAGCCCACCCAGCACGAGCAGATAGACGACCGATGTCTTCGCCGTGAGCGTCGTCGGCCGCCATTCCGTCACGAACTGGCCGAAGTTGCCGCTGACGAGGATCTTCTCGTAGTACCCGGGCAGATCGAGCGCGTACGGCGAGGCGAGGACGCACGCCCACGGTGCGAGCAGCAGCCCGAGCCCGCGCCCGGTCGGCCGTCGCCGTTGCGCCATCGCCACGAGCCCGGCCAGCGACACGAGCACCGCTCCGACCAGGACCGAGCCGTGGAGGTTCGCCCACAGCACGAGCAGCGGCAGCGTCGCGAAGACACGGCGCGACGGCCGCCGCGCGTCCCCGAGCAGGAGCCAGAGCGTCGCGACGAACAGGGGGAAGGCGAAGGACTGCGGCCGCAGGACCGAGGCCACCGGGTAGTAGGCGATCATGGCCGGGATCGCGACCCAGGTCACCGAGCGGGCCGTCGCGCCGCGGCTGCGGGCGATGAGCGCCGCGCCCGCGATGCCGCTCGTCGCCAGCAGCGCGTGGACGAGCAGCGCGAGCTTGACGCCGCCGAGACGCCAGAGCCCGTAGAGCGCGAGCTGGGCGAGCCATTGCTGGTCGACCCAGCGCCGGCCGTGCGTCCAGACGGCGAGCGGGTCGTGCGACGGCAGCCCGTGCTGCGCGATCCAGCGGCCCGAGACGAGCGCCATCCAGCCGTCGACGACGAGGTCCTTGTGCAGGGCGAGCACGAGGACGATCGCGAACGCCCCGAGAGCGATGACGAGGAGGCCGTCCTCCTCGAGCATCGCCACGAATCTGCCGGCTGCGCTCGTCTCGGCCGGCGGTGTCGACGTCGCTTGCTCGCTGCTCACCTACTGGATCGAACACCAGCCGCGCCGGTCCGGCGCGCGTAGAAGGGCTAGTGGGCTCCGCGCCGATCGGCGGGGCTTCGCCCACCCGCTCGGACCTCGTTCCGGCCGCGGTGGCGAGAGAGGATTGGCTGGTGAACGCGCCTCCGGAGAGGGCGGCGGCGGCCGTTTCCCCGCCTGGCAGCGTGGCCGGCTCGTCCCGAGGGCGCGCCCGCGTGAGGCGACCGGGCCTGCTCCGGCCGGGGGCGAGGCGGACTGAGCCTCAGGCTGTCGGGCAATTCGGAGGCGGGAGCTTCAGCACCCCTCCCGACGTTGCGACGAGGACGAGCTTGCCCACCGGGTCGCGCGCGAGCACGCGGCCGCTTACGTCGAAGCTCATGGGCACCACGGCGTAGGCGGTGTGAATGACACCGGAGGCCGGCTGTTGCTCGCCGAACTCCGGACCGAACGCCATGCGACAGGTGTAGTAGATGCGGGTGATCGACTCGTTCCAGAATGCGGTCTCTCTCAGTGCGACCGTCGGGACTCCCGTGCCGCCGAGGAGGCTGACATTCCCCCCGCTTCCTACGATCTCGTCGACCCAGTTTGCGTGCGCCGGAAGCCCGACCGACCCGAGCGGCGTGACCTGTTTCCCCAGCTCGAGCGTGGACATGCCGAGGAGCGCGACGGCGGTAACCGCTACTGCCGCGATCGGCGGGAGCCGTTTCGAAGAGGCGAGTAGATAGACCACGGTCAGCAGAGCGGACAGGGAAAGGATCAGCAGGGTCGGGTGCGCGATGGGGACTGTCCTGCCGGATCTCGTCGTCCCGAAAGCCTGCAGCGCGAAGGAGTCGATCGGGCTCGTGCCGTTGATGACGGTGCCGAACGGAATCAGTATGGGAAGCAGGGCTGCCGCCGTTGCGACCAGGAGATGCCTTCGTAGCGGCACCTTGCTCCGCAGCACCGGAAGCGCAGCGACGAGCGCGACGAAGAAGAACGGCACGAGGTAGATCAAGTAACGCTCGTGAATCCGCGGCAGGTCGACGAACCCGGACTGAGTGCGCGGTTGAGCAGTGGTGGCATCGATGGTGGCCGCCTCGTACGCGACCCCGAGCAGCATCCAGACCGTCGTGGCGACCGCGACCGAAGCGAATACGAGCGCCCGGCGAGGAAAGCCGGAGCGGATCAAGGCGTAACCGGTCAGGAGCGCCGCCGCGAAGGGGATTACGCCTACGGCAAAATCGAGCTCGGCCAGATGCTGGAAGAAGAGCTCGAGCAGCCGCAGCGGGCTCGCGTGCACCCCGCCAACATTCGCGTACCGCCGCTCGAGTGGCAGCTTGCCGCCGGTCAGGGCCATGCGTGCGAGCGCTGCGACGACGGCGAGGGCAGCGGCGCCGAACAGGAGGCGGTGCTGCGAGATCGCGCGGAGAGCCGCCCGCATGCGTCCACCGCTTGACTCGGGCCGCGCCAGCGCGGCGAGCAGGACGGCGGTGAGGGCTGCCGGGACGAGCGCCACCTGCTGCACTCGTGCAGCGGACGCCAGTGCGATTGCCGCGAGCAGGATCGCGTCGTTCCTCAGCCCCGGCCGACGGACGGCCCGGAGCATCGTCCAGATGGCGGCGAGGCAGAGGGGATACGCGAGGCTCTCACTCATCTCGAAGCCGCTGTAGAGCATCAGTGGCGCGAGCAGCGACAGCGCGGCAACTCCCACCGCGCGCCCACGCGGAAGCACTGACCGAGCGATCGCGTAGATCGGGAAGACGGCCATCGAGATGAGCACCGCGTTCTCGACCTTCGCCCAGTCGTAGGCGGCATGCATAGACGACGTCAGGGCGTAGATCGGAGACAGGAAGATCGGGTACAGCGGCCAGTACGCGAGACCGCTCCTCCCGAAGAGCGAGAAGTGGCCCGTGTGCGCGAAGCTCAGCGCCATCCGCTCGTAGCCGAGCTCGTCCATGAAGACGAACGGGCCGTGCGCCCAGCCGACGAGGACCGCGCGTAGGGCGGCCGAGGTCGCGGCGAGCCCGATGAGCGCGGCTAGGGTCGCAGCGGCGGGATGCTCGCGCGCCGCGGCGAGGCTTGCGCGGCCCCATCGCGCGGAACCGACACGGCCTGCGCTCGGGGTCTCGACGAGCATCGAGCTGCTGTCACGATCCATGAACGGAGTGTGCCGTGGGCTCCGCAGGGGCTACTCCCCCGGAGGAGTGGTCGTGGCTGGTCACACGGGTGGCGCGGTAAACGCTCTCCCACCTCGTGCCACGCGGCACATCTCGTGGCTGAGTCGGCAGCCGAGGTGCGGCTCGAACTGCGTCGACCTGGACGAAACATCCAACCGGCTCCGGCCTTGCGAAACGGTCGCAAGGCTGCCATTTTGCATCTGTGACCGTGCGGCAACCAGGCCCTCTGCCCAAGCCGGCGCCGGCGCCGACGGTGTCGGTCGTCATCCCCTGCCTGAACGAGGCGGAGAACATCGCCGAGTGCGTCGCGCGTGCGTGCGGGGTGCTCGACGAGCACGATCTGGCCGGGGAAGTGATCGTCGTCGACAACGGCTCCGACGACGGCAGCGGCGACATAGCCCGCGCGGCAGGCGCGCGGGTGGTCGACGAGCCGCGCCGCGGGTACGGGCAGGCATACCAGAGCGGCTTCGCCGCGGCACGGGGCGACTACATCGTGATGATCGACGCCGACCTCACGTACGACTTCGACGACATCCCCCACTTCGTGCGCGAGCTCGAGGACGGGGCGCAGCTCGTGATGGGCAACCGCATGCAGAACATCGACCGGGGCGCGATGTCCGTGCTCAGCCGGATCGGCAATCCCGTGCTCTCGCGCTTCCTCAACCTGCTCTACCGCACACCGGTCGGCGACGCCCACTGCGGCATGCGGGCGCTCAGGCGTGACTCACTGCCCGCGCTCGACCTTCGCTCGAGCGGCATGGAGTTCGCTTCCGAGATGGTGATCCGCGCCGGCCACGTCGGGCTCCGGATCAGCGAGCTGCCGATCGCGCTCCGGCAGCGCAGCGGCGAGTCGAAGCTGTCGCCGTTCCGCGACGGCTGGCGGCACCTGCGGCTGATGCTCGTCTACAGCCCCAACTTCCTGTTCATGATCCCGGGTGCCACGATGGTGCTGCTCGGGCTCGCCGTCGTCTTCGCCGTGGTCGCCAAGGTCACGGTCCTCGGACGTGCGTTCTACATCCACGCCGAGATCGGCGGCTCACTCCTCGTCATCCTCGGCACCGAAGTGGTCGTGCTGGGCCTGGTCGCCAGGACGTACGGCATGTACTTCATGGGCATCCCCGACCGGCTCCTCGAGCGGCTGGGGAGGCACGTCAGGCTCGAGCACGGGTTGATGGCCGGCAGCACGATCCTCCTCGCCGGCGCGACGATCGGGGCGGTGGTCGTCGTGCAGTGGCTCGCGAGCGGCGCCGGCAGCCTCGGCGAGGGCGAAGCCGCTCTCGCCGCAGCGACCGGGATCGTGTTCGGCGCGCAGATCGTCTTCGCGTCGTTCTTGCTCTCGATCCTGGGGCTGCGCCGGCCGCGCTAGCCCGCGACGGCCTCGACCCAGTCGAGCCGTTTGCCGCAGAGGCTCCTCGCCGCGTTTGGCGCGACGTACGTCACCGGCAGGTCGTCGGTCGTCCTGCTCAGGACGAGCGGACCCATCGCGAAGGGGATGCCGCCGCTGCCGGGGAGGAGCTTCGACCCGTCGTAGCGCAGAGTCACCCTGTGGCGTCCCTGAGCGAGCGCGATCGACCCGAGGGGCGTCCACTGCCGAGTTGTGTTCAGCTGGCCCGTGAGTGAGCCGGTCTCGGTGCCGTCCACGGAGACGGTGACGGTTCGGCGGAACGACCCGCCGAGCCAGAGGCTGTAGAGGCCGCGTCTTGGGACGTCGACCGTGAGCGTCAGCACGCCGGCGTCGGGCACGACGAGCGCTCCGTGCCCGTCGGCGTGCCAGGCGGCCGGGTGCGATCCGGACGGGAGGCCGACGATGAGCGGAGGATCCGGACGCAGCACGGCCGCAAGCTCGCCGCCTGCCGACCGGGCGATCTTCGCGAGGGCGAGCACGCGCGAGCACGACGGCACGGCGGCAGGGTCGACGCCGGTGCTGAGGCTGACGTGCCGCAGGATGCGTCTGGGCTCCGCGTCGCGCTGCCAGACCTCGTACCAGCGCCGCTTCCACACGAGGTGATAGACGGAAGGCGGTCTGCTCTGGAGTGGCGAGGTGCGCAGTACGAGCGTCCGGTAGACGAGGATGCCGCCCAGCTCGAAACCGTCGATGTCTGCGTACTGCTCCGTCGGGAGCTCGCCGCCTCCGCGAAGCGCGACGACGCGAGAGCGCCTCTCCGACGCGCCCTCGGGGGCCATGCGCCGGAGGAAGTGGCGAACCCCGTACGGCTGGAACGAGGTCATCAACGTCGGCTCGTCTCCCGCGAACCGGTCGCCGATCGTCTGCAGTTCGGCCAGCTGCGCCCGTGGTGCCAGCCAGGCGTTCAGGTACGTGAGCTCGTTCGACCAGAGAACACCGAAGGCGACCGCGGCACAGGCGAGCGCGGCCTCGGTGCGGTGGCCGCTCTCGAAGACTGCTGCGGCACCGGCGACTGCGGTCGCGACGATCGCCGGGGAAGCCTCCGCCATCCCTTTGGCGTCGAGCCAGGGAGAGCTCAGCCCGATGTGGTCGAAGCCGAGCAGGACGAGGAAGCCGACGACCGCCGAGCCGAGGTAGAGCGGGAGCGCCCACGCTCGCCGCCGGTAGGCGAGCAGCAGGCCTGCCGTCGCAGACAGGACGAGGACGCCGATCAGCGCGTACGTCGCGTGGTGGTTCTGCGGCTGGCCGCGGAAGTCCGTGGCGGGCCAGATGCCGAAGACCTGCAGGTTGTCGAGCGGATGGCCTAGGTTCGCGCTCGACGAACTGGACGTGATGTCCCCGCCGACTGCGCCCTTCACGAACACCTGCGCGATGAGGATCGAGGGCACCGAGAGAGCGACGACGAGTGCCGTCATCGACGCGGTCCGAACCGCAGCTCCACGGATCCCGCCCCGCGCGAGCATCACGAGGCTCGCGAGGATCGGGACGCCGAGCCAGACTCCGCCGGCCGGGCTGAGGATGGCGAGGAGGGCCGCAACGGCGATCGCCGGCGGCAACATGGGACGGCCCTCCTTCCACCGTCCCGCGGTCTCGACGATCAGCACGCAGACGAGCGCGAGCATGGCGGCGGCTGCCATCTCCTTGATCCCGCTCCACACCGCGTAGGCGTAGAGCAGTGCCGGTTGCGCCCCGAGGACGGCGGCGACCGCGCACCAGAAACGCGAGCGGAGCAGCGACCGGCAGCCCGCGTAGATCGTGAGGGCGAGCATCGCCCCGAGGAAGGCGATCGTCGGCTGGAAGACCCAGGCGACGTCCTGGCCCGTGAGCTTTCCGCCGATCCCGAGCAGGGCGAATGCTCCGAGCGGATAACCCGTGGTGAGGTAGTCGTGGAGCACGACCGAGTAGGTAGACGGTGGGGTGTCGACGAGCGCCCGGCCGTGCGCGAGCGCCTGGTCGGCAAGGGCGAGCCACGTCGCTGTGTCGTCGAGCGTGATGTAGCCGGCGAACGTGGCGCTGCCGGACAGGACGATCGGTGCGGCGTACGCCGCGAGCACGACCACGCCCGCTGCGGCCGCCCAGGCGTCCAGACGACGGCGCCACGGAAAGGAGATGCCGTAGCCGAGCACCGCCAACGCGATGACGAGCGGCACCGTGAAGCGCGCGCTCACGTTCCACGTCGTCGTGAAGTCAGCGGCTGCGAGTACGAGCGCGGTGCCGACCGGGGGCACGAGCACGCCGGGGAGTCGCAGCCCTGCGGCCTGCTCGACGAGCAGGCCGCAGCCCGTCGCGACGGCGAGCATCACGAGCGGGAAGAGGACCCAGCAGGCGAGCATGCTCACGGCTTCGGCCCGCGCACCCGACGCTCGTGCTCCGACGGCGGCATGCAGGCTGCCGGGGCGTCAGCCCAGGGACCGCACGTTGCCCGAGCCGGCCACGTTCCGCGAAGCCGACGGATCCGGGTCGACCGCAGCGATGCCGCTGCCGTGGAGGCTGATCGCTCGCCTCGCGCCACGGCCTCGAGCGCGTCCAGAGTCCTCGGGCACGGATAGGTGGCGACGACCAGGTAGTTCGCTCCGGGGGCGCCGGCCCTCACACCGGCCGGAAAGGTACCGAACGTCGATCTCGTCGTTGGACGTGCGCCGCAACTCCTAGGTGTGGCCACGCTTCACGCCCGCCCAGTAGATCGGCTGATCCATGGTTTTCGCGGTCACGTCCGACGAGCAGCCGGGCGACGATCCCCGCGGCGATCGCGGGCTGAGGCTCGGGGCGGGCTTTCCTCTTTGTCGTCGAAATACGGGCTCGTTCCGTTCATGCTCGTACTCGTTCAGGGAGGTGGCGTTCGTGCGGGAGATTCGCCTCGTTCCGCCGGTCTCCTGTCCCCGAGGGCAAACCCGGCCTACGTGAAACGATGAACCACGGGCCTCCGCCCCAGGACTACCCTCCCGGAATGCCCTGCTGCTCGGCTGGTGGCCCGAGATGAACGCGAGCCCCGTCGTCTCCGGTGCGGAGCCTCCGCCGCGCCCTCTCACGGGTGGTGCGGTCATGTCGGCCGCCAGCCAGATCTGGGTCGCGCTCACGGGAGGAATCACGACGATCGTCCTCGCCCGGGTGCTCGGGCCGCACGACTGGGGCGGCTACTCGATTGCCGTGTCGCTGGTCTCGATTCTCGGCGCGCTGACCACCCTCGGCGTCAACCAGGGCCTCTCCTACTACGTGGGCTCCCGAATGTGGGCTCCCCGCGCCGCCTTCGCCGCGTCGCTGAGGGTGGCGGCGCTCGCCGGGACGCTCGGAGCCGGCGCGGGTCTCGTCGTGCGGACGCTCGTCCCGTCGGCGTTCGCCGGTCTGCCGCTGTGGCTGACGGCGGTTGCGGTGGTCGCCCTTCCGTTCACGCTCGCACTCGTCTACGCGGCGGCGGTCGCGGTCGCGACGGACCGCTACGAGGCTTCGATGTCGATGCCTGCCGTGCAGGCGACCCTCGGGCTTGCCATCGCGATTCCGGCGGGCGTGCTCTTCGGGCGAACAGGTGCGGTCGCCGCCCTGACTATCTCCACGACGGTCGCGGGGATCGGTGCGATCGGCTGGGCACTCCGCCGACTGCCGGCGGGAGCACGAGGCGAGCGGGGTCAGCTTCGCCGGGCCATCGGCTTCGGAGTCAAGAGCTACAGCGCCAACGCGCTGCAGCTCGTGAACTTCCAGCTCGACCTGTTCATCCTCGCGGCCGTGGCTCCGGCCGCGATGGTCGGGCAGTACGCGCTTGCGGCGAGCGCCACGCTGCTTCTGCTTCTGTTGCCGAGAGCGCTCTCGATCGTGCTCTACCCGCGAGTCGCCAGGCTGAGCGCGGGAGGCGGGCTGGCGGATCGCGAGATGGTGGAGACGAAGGGCCTGCGGCACGTGACCCTGATCGTCGGCGTCACCGCGCTGGGGATGGTCGCCGCGCTCGAGCTCCTCGTGGTGCCGGTGTTCGGCGCGGACTACCGGCCGGCGATCAATCTCGGCCTGATCCTCCTGCCGGGCTTGGCGGCGATGGGGCTCTCGCAGGTCCTCGCTGCGACGATCGTAGGCAGAGGGAAGCCGATCTACCCGCTCTACGGAGCTCTCATCACGACACCGCTGACGATTGCGATGTACGCGACCGTGATCCCATGGTTGCACGCCACGGGGGCCGCGCTGGCCTCGACGCTCTCCTATCTCGCGACGCTCCTGCTCGTCTCACGCTTCTACCGACGCGTGACCGGCCGCCGGGTTTGGTCGCATTTCCTACCCACCCGCTCGGAGTTCGCGGATCTCCGAGCGCTTGGCCGCGCGGTAAGCTCCTGGGGCTCGAGTCGCGCGTGACTCGGTCCACCACGGTCGGCCGAACGGTCCATTGATCCTTCCCCAGAGATGGCAGCGGGCTGCCGAGAGGGCGCAGCGGAAGAGACGCTGATGGGCGTCAGTCGCCGCCTGCTCGTGGTTGTCTACGACTACCCGCCGTCGCTGTCGGTCGGGGCTGTTCGGTGGTCGGCGCTCACGAAGTACCTCGCTCAGCTTGGCCACTCCGTCACGGTGGTCACCAGTGACTCCTTTGGAGCCCCGTCCGGCGTCGATCCGGTTCGTGTCATACGGCCTCGGAGTCTTGAGACCCTCTGGCCGTTCGCGCACCGGCGCCATCTCAACCCTCGAGTCGGCTGGGCGCCCTTTGCTCTACGCGCGGCCAGGCGTGTTCTTCGAGATGAGAGCTTCGACTGCGTGATCACGACATCGCCGCCCGAATCGGCGCATCTCATCGGTCTCATGCTCGGTCGCCGCCGGCCGCCGTGGGTTGCTGACTTTCGAGACGGTTGGTGCTTCGAGCCGTACACAGTTCGATTTCGACGAGGAGCGCTTCGTGCGGTAGACCACTGGCTCGAACGAAGGGTCGTAAGCGCAGCCGAGGTCGCGGTTGGCACGACGCAACCTCTCGCGGAAGATCTTGCCCACCGTCTCGGGGCACGAGCACGGTGGGTGTCGAACGGGTGGGATCCCGCTGAGGGCGCTGAGAGTGAGGAGCCGCAGGCGGCCGTCGAGGATGGAGGTCTGAGGCTCGTGTACACCGGACGGCTGCAGGGCGTTCTGGGCCGCAACCCCGAGCCGCTGTTCCGCGCGATGAGAGCTGTCAACTCAGAGGCCGACGTGCCCTGCCTCCGCTTCGTCCACGCCGGTTTGCTCACTTCCGAGGATCGAAGGTTGATCGACCGCACGGGTGCCTCCGAACTCGTCCAGCCCGTAGGCCTGCTCGACCGACCCAACGCCCTCGCGCTACAGCGGTCGGCCGACGTGCTGGTGCTGATCACTTCGCGCAACTCGTCCGAAGCGCCAGGAAAGCTCTTCGAATATCTTGCCGCAGGACGGCCAATTCTCGCCCTGGCGCAGGGCAACGAGGCAGCGCGCATAGTGCGAGAGACACGGACGGGAGTCGCCGTTCCTCCTGATGACCTCGACGCGATCGCCGACGCCCTACGAGGGGCCGCGCGTGGCGACCTCGCACGCGAATACGCGCCACAGGGTATCGAGCGGTACGCCTATCCACGTTTGGCCCAGGAGGCCGCTCAAGTCATCGAGCACGCGATCAGCGTGGGCGAGAGCGCCTAGAACGTGGCCCAAGGACCCGAGATCGATCTCGTCGTTCCGACCCTCGGCAGGACAGCCGAGCTCGAGCGCTTTCTCGAGACCGTTGCCGCTCAGACCTGGCAGGGGCCGACGCGAGTGATCCTGGTGGACCAGAACCCGGACGATCGGCTCGCCCGGGCAGTCGATGCCTACGGAGATCGTCTGGTGATCATGCGCGTTCGCTCTGAACCAGGGACCAGTCGCGCCAGCAATGTCGGCTTTCGACACTGCACCGCAGACATCGTTGGACGGCCAGACGATGACTGCTGGTATGCGCCGACGGTGCTCGAGCAGGTCGCCGCTGCCCTCGCGCGGCACCCTGAGTGGGACGCCCTCTCGGGCATGACCTGCGACGAGTCGGGGCGGCCGACCCAGCTCCGGTGGGATGTCGACAGCGGTCTCGTCACCCGCAAGAACGTCTTTCGCCGCGCGATCGCGTCCACTCTGTTCATGCGGCGCTCGCTGCTCGAGTCTCTCGGCGAGTGGGACGAGACGTTTGGGCCCCGCCCCGGTCGCGACCGAGAGACCCGGGGGGCATCTGAGGAGAGTGAGTACCTCCTACGGGCCCTTGCAGCTGGATTCACGATCGGCTACGAGCCCGCGATCCGGGTCTTCCATGCGGACTTCAGGCCCTCAGTTCGCGATCGAGCGTCGATGCGGAAGGCGTACTTCTACGGCGTCGATCACAGCCGGCTCTTGAGGCAGTACCGATTCTCTCCGTGGTACGCATGCTGGCGGTCGGTGCAGCTCCTGGCGGCCTCCGGCTACTTCCTCCTCCGGGGTGAGCCGGGGAGGGCCCGGTTCTACTTCTCGATGGCTCTGGGTCGGGCGAAGGGCTTGATGGCGGCTGACCGCCACTGAGGAACTGGAGCGTATGCGGCCGGTACGACCCGCCACGATGTCCGTCAGCAGATCCACGGACCGGCGTGACCTCACCGGAGCTGTCCCCGTCTACTCGGTGTAGAGGCGTTGTAGGCGATGTGCCACTCGGCGAGGGCGGCTTCGCGGTCGCCCTCGGCGCCGATCCAGTCCCAGAAGCGGGAGAAGTCCTCAGCCACGTTCTCGAGCCGGACGGTCACGTGGGGCCGGTCGCGTAGGAAGTCCCGGATGTTCGCATTGATCGTGCTGACCATGAACGAGCTCACCGCCAGGCGTTCCGCTCTCGGCCAGTCGGAGAACCGCATGATGATCCCGTTGGCGAAGGCGGGTGCCAGACGCGCGTCGGATGTTCCGCGGAGCGACCAGTACGCACGGATCGCACGGGACGGCTCCCAGCGCCGAACGTAGCTGCGGGCCACGGCCTCCTCGTTCCGAGTGAGGTGGACATACCGGGCATCGGGGAAACGTTCGGCGAGCAGGCCTGTGAACCAGGCGAGCCGATTGTCCGCCTCGATGTGGTCGTCGGGGTAGTCGAGGCGATCCTGGCCCGCGAGCTCGATTCGAGATTCGTGCGCGCAGGCGTAGTTCTCGATGTGGGTGCAGGCGTTGGTGAAGGTTGTGGAACCGGTCCGTCCGGTCGTGAGGACAAACACGCGCACCGGTCGAAGTCTAGGTCAGCGGCCGGGCTCCAACCTCGCCGCGGAAGCCGATCACCTGCCGGTGGCGATGGAAGCACCAGGCCTGTGGGCGACCGCAACGTCGCCTCGCCGCGCACGCTTTCGCCGAGCAGTCGACGACGAGGCGGAGCGCTACGCCCCCCTCGCGGCCGCGGCGAGGCCGTCGAGTACGTGCTCTACGCTCACGCGAGTGGCCGCCGCTGCCGAGAAAGTGCGTGTGGAGGCCGCACCTCGTCCAGATCTCGCTCTGCTGCGCCACCAGGCGCGCATCGTCGCCGTCATCGCGTCGTCGGAGTTCAAGCTCAAGTACGCGGGCTCGGCGCTCGGCTACGTCTGGTCGATTCTCAAGCCCCTCGGGCTGTTCGCGATGCTCTACGTCGTCTTCGGCCGCTTCTTCAAGCTGAGCAACGGCACGCCGCACTACCCCCTCTACCTTCTCCTCGGGATCGTCCTCTGGACGTACTTCTCCGACGCGACGCTGATCGGGATGCAGTCGGTCGTCGACCGCTCGACGCTGATCTCGAAGCTCGCGTTTCCGCGCGTGATCATCCCGCTCTCGGTCGCGGTCTCCTCGGCGATCACGCTCGGGGTCAACCTCGTCGCCCTCGCCGTCCTGATCGGCGTCAACCGCATCGTTCCCGGGCCTCGCTGGCTCCTCCTGCTGCCGCTGCTGCTCGAGCTCTGCGTCGTCGCCTTCGGGATCACGCTCGTCCTGGCGACGCTCTACGTCCGCTTCCGCGACGTCCGCCAGGTCTGGGAGCTCGTCCTCCAGATCCTCTTCTACGCCTCGCCGATCATCTACCCGGTCACGCTCCTCCCGCACTGGTTCAGGCTGATCGCCTTCCTCAACCCGTTCGTCCAGATCGCGCAGGACGCCCGCTCGATCATCGTCCCGTCGTCTGCAAGCATCGGGGCGGGGAACGTGTACGGCTCGTCCTTCGGCGAGCTCGTGCCGCTCGGGGTCGCGGCGCTCATCCTCGTCGGCGGCTATCTGCTCTTCCGGCGCGAGGAGCCTTGGTTCGCGGAGCGGGCATGAACGCGATCGAGGTCCACGACCTGCGGAAGACGTTCCGCCTCCCGCACGAGCGGCGGGACACGTTGCGGGAGTACTTCCTCCATCCGCTCCAGCGCGTCGAGTACGAGGGCAACGTCGCGCTGGACGGCGTCTCGTTCGAGATCGAGGAGGGCGAGTGCTTCGGCATCGTCGGCCCGAACGGCAGCGGCAAGAGCACGCTCATGAAGCTGATCGCCGGCATCTACCGCGCCGACGGCGGCCACATGCGCGTCCGGGGACGGCTGTCGCCGTTCATCGAGCTCGGCGTCGGCTTCAACCCCGAGCTGACCGGACGCGACAACATCCGCATCAACGGCACGCTCCTCGGCCTCTCGAAGCGCGAGCTGGAGCGCCGCTACGACGACATCGTCGGCTTCGCGGAGCTCGAGCGTTTCGTCGATCAGAAGCTGAAGAACTACTCCTCCGGCATGGAGGTTCGGCTGGCGTACTCGATCGCGATCCAGGTCGACTTCGACGTGCTCCTGCTCGACGAGGTGCTCGCCGTAGGAGATCGCGCGTTCCAGGAGAAGTGCTTCGAGACGTTCGACCAGTTCCGGGCCGAAGGGAAGACCATCATCTTCGTCAGCCACGACCTTGCAGCCGTCAGACGCGTTTGTGACCGCGCGCTGTCGATCGAGCGCGGGGAGGTCATGGGGATCGGCGATCCCGGCGAGATCGTCGAGCAGTACACCGCTCGCCATGCCCGTCGCGCGATGCAGGTGGTCGCGCACGGATGACTCGGTGATGGGCGAGCCCAGCGTTTCCGTCGTAGTCCTCAACTACAACGGGAAGGAGCACCTCGCTCCTTGTCTCGAGTCGTTGCAGGCGATCGAGTACGCGCGTGACCGCCTGGAGCTTGTGGTTCTCGACAACGCGTCGACCGACGGCTCATGCGAGCTCGTGCGAAGCGAGTTTCCGGACGTACGGGTGATCGAAAGCGAGACGAATCGCGGCTTCGCCGGAGGCAACAACCTCGCCGCGCGCGCCGTTGGAGGCGAATACGTCGTCTTCCTGAACAACGACATGGCGGTCGAGCCCGGCTTCGTCTCCGGCTTGATCGAGGCGGTTCAGTCTCGGCCCGAAGTCGCGAGCGCGGCCGCGAAGATCCTCAACTGGGACGGGAGCGCGTTCGACTTCTGCGGGGGCATACTCAACTTCGCGGGACACGCGGCGCAGGTCGGCTTCGGAGAGCCCTTCGACGAGGACGCATACAACGACGTCACGTCGACCGCGTTCGCGTGCGGAGGCGCCATGATCGTGAGGCGCGACGTGTTTCTCGACCTCGGCGGCTTCGACGAGGACTACTTCATCTACTTCGAGGACGTCGATCTCGGTTGGCGGCTGTGGCTCTACGGCTGGGACGTCGTCTTCGCTCCTCGCGCGGTGGTGCGCCACCGGCATCACGGCACGATGAGCAGGTTCTCGAACTACCGACGGACGTTGCTCTACCAGCGCAACGCGTTGGCGACGCTGTTCAAGAACTACTCCGACGAGCACATGTTGCGAATGCTGAGCTCCGCGCTTCTGATGGCGACGGCAGGCATCAGCGAGCGCGCAATCGTCCGCGGGGCAGTCGAACGGTCAGTCTTTCAGGTGGCCGACCCGCGCCCTCTCGACGCGAAGCAGGTTGCTGTCGAGAAGGACGACATCGCCCGGCTGCTTGCGATTTACGACTTCGTCGACTGGCTCCCGGCGCTCCGCGAGAAGCGTGCGGAGGTGCAAGGGCGGCGAGTGCGCAGCGACGAGGAGCTCGCCCACCTCTTCCGGCCGTGGTTTCCGCCGGTGCCCGCTGCCACGACGCATACGCGGGAGAGCATCGCCTCGGCGTTCGGAGTCGACGAGCTTTTCCGCGCCACTCCTCGCAAGGTGCTTGTCGTGGGGCGCGACGGATCGGCTGCAGCCGGCGAAAGGGCGTGGCTGATCCGCGAGGCGCTCGCCGAGCTCGGTCATGAAGCACTGCTCGTCACGATGTCGCCGACGGGCGGCGCGCAGCCCGCGTCGACGGTGGCTGCTCGAAATGGCGAGGTCAGGACGACCTCGATGCTCATTCGCGAGGCCGAAGCCGACGTGGTCGTGCTCTGCGGCTCGCCGCCAGGTGATGACCTCCATCAGGACGCGTTCTTGCGCGTGCCGCTGATAGTCGATCTCCAGGGTCCCGGCTTCGACGGCGCAGATGTCTCGCGAGGAAACGGCGACGGACAGCTGGACGAGCTCGCGGTTCTCCGGCAGGCCGATTTCTGCACGTCGGTCGACGAGGCTTCATCACGTCGCGCGCGGGTGCAGCTTCGGGATGCCGGTTGGACCGACGAGGAGATCGAGCAGCGCGTTGCAGTGCTGCCGCTCCCGTCAGGAGCCGCGGGGGAAGTCATCAACCCGAACGGGGAGCTCGAGCGGCTCGACGAGATCATCCGTCGCCTCAGCATTCGCGGCGAGCTCGAGCTGCAGTTCCGGGGCTCGCGGCTGCGGCGGCTCCTCGGCTACACGCTCGAGGCGTACCGCGAAGGCGGCCTACGGCTCGTCGTCGAGAAGGCCCGGCGCTTCCACGCGCACAAGCTGTGGAGAACGGTCTGAGGCCGCCGGGCGTGACGAGTCACGCGCCCACGATCGAGGGCCTGCATCCGAGACGTGTGCTCGTCTTCAGCCCGGATCTCCTCCCGCTCACTGGGCTCCCCACCGTCGGCTCGGGCCTGCGCGCATGGGCGCTCGGCCAGGGCTTGCGCGCCCGGGGTCACGACGTCGTGTTCTCGATGCCGCAGCTCGCCCTGGACGCCGTGGACGGCCGCTACCGAATCCCTCCGGCTGCCGCTGAACTCGCGTGGCAGCCGTACGGGATGCACGAAGTCGTGGAGCGGGCGCGGTCCGACCTCGTCGTCGTCTGTGGATGGCCGATGATCGGCAACCTGGCGCAGGATCCCGCTCGCTCGGTCCCGGTCGTCCTCGACCAGCACGGCCCGCACATGCTCGAACGTCACTTCCAGAGGGTCGGGCTCGAGCAGGCGAACACCGAGGAGAAGTTGCGCGCGCTACGTGCCGCCGACTACTTCAGCTGCGCCGGCGAGCGGCAGTTGCCGTACTTCAGGGACTGGCTGTGCCGCTCGGGGTGGAGCGAGGACGAGTGCGCCGAGCGCTCGTTCGCGATCCGCTTCTCGCTCTCACCCGAGCTCCCACCGAGGAAACCGAGCACCGAGCTCACGTTCGTCTACGGCGGTGTCTGGCTGCCCTGGCAGGACCCGACGAACGGGCTCACGGCGCTCGTCGAGCAGCTCGAGCGGCGTCAGAGTGGCACCCTCCAGCTCTTCGGCGGCAGGCACCCGTGGCTCGACATCTCCGGCGGGGTCTTCTCGGACCTCGTCGGCCGGCTCGAGCGAAGCGACCGGGTCCTCCACGTCGGCCAGGTGGAGCACGCGGAGCTGATCCGCCGCTACACGTCGGCGCACGTGGCGATCGACCTCATGGCCCGGAACCCGGAGCGGGAGCTGGCGGTCACGAGTCGAACCGTCGAGTACCTCTGGTGCGGACTGCCGGTGATCTACAACGACTACTCGGAGCTCTCCGAGCTGATCGCCGAGTACGACGCAGGGTGGACGGTCGACGAGCGGCGGAGCGAGGACATCGACGCCGTCCTCGACGAGATCTTCGAGTCTCCGGACATCGTCGAGCGCAAGAGTGCGAACGCGCAGGCGCTCGTGCGCGACCTGCTCTCCTGGGACGCAGCGGTCGAGCCACTCGACCGCCTGGTCGGGCACGCCACGCGCCGGGCCTCTGCGGAGCCGTTCGAGCGTCGGAGCACGACGCTGCTCGGGCAGACGCTCTGGGTCTACCGGGAGCGCGGCGCGTGGGAAGTCGTCCGGCGGGCTGCCACGCGCGTGGCGCACGCGGCACTGGCGAGGGCGCGGCTCCTGAAGGCGGCGCTCGCACGGGCCGGATGACCGCCCCTGGGGTTGACGAGCGCGATAGGCAGGTCTCGCGCGGCTCGGCACGTCCAGCGCTCCCGCAATGATTCGCGCGATGGCCGCTCACACAGTGATCGCCGGTACGGGACGGGCAGGCTCGAGCTTCCTGGTGCAGTTCCTTGAAGCGTGCGGCCTCGACACGGCGACGGACGAGGCGGTCTGGTATCCACGGGCGCGCGCGGGCGGCGAGCATCATCTCAACGCGGCCGGCGAGCTGCCCTACGTGGTCAAGGATCCTTGGGTGTTCGCCTATTGCGAGGAGCTCGACCTCGCAGCGACGCCGATTGACGCTCTCATCGTGCCGATGCGCGACCTCATGCTTTCGGCTCGGAGCCGCGTCCATCAGGAGCGGCTCGCTGTTGTGGACTGGTGGTTCGCCGACCAGTCCCAGGAGCATCAGGTCGTCGGACTCACTCCGGGTGGCGTCGTCTACTCCCTCGACGTCGTCGACCAGGCGCGGATCCTCGCCGTCGGCTTCCACAAGCTCTTGCACTGGGCCGTCCTCCACGAGATTCCGCTCTTCCTCTTGAGTTTTCCCCGCTTCGCAGAAGACCCGGATTACCTCCTGCGCGTTCTCTGGCCATGGCTTCGCGATCACTGCGATGAAGCCCGAGCCCGCGAGGCGTTCGAGCGGACAGTGGATGCCGACGCGATACGCGTTCGGCCGCCTTCGGCGCGCATTACCGGCGCGCCGGTGGAAGCAGGGGAGCCAAGCGCTCGGGACGTAGACCGAGCCGTGCTGCTCGAGCGCATCGAGGAACTCCGCGGTCAGGCTGAGCATGCGCTCGCGCTCGAGGAGGAGATTCGGTTGATTCGTGAATCGCCGACGTGGCAGCTGGCGAACCGCTTGGGGGGCCGGAGCTGGTATCGGCCACTGCGGTCTTTCGTCTCATGGTTATCTCGCGGGGCCGCGGGCTGATTGGCCATCCCTTGGTCCAGGTGGGCTACCGTCGTCGGTAGGCGGCGACCACTTCCTCGAGCCCCCCTTGGAGCGAGAGTCGCCCGGCGTTGCGCGCGAACCAGGTGAGCGTCGAGTCGCGCAACTCCGGCCCGCCGTCGCGCACGCGGACGATCGCGGCCGCGAGCTCGTCCGGTGCGCCGGTCGCGGTCACGAGTCCGTTCACGCCGTCCTCGACGAACTCCACCGCCGCGTTGTCCTCGCCCTGCACGAGCACGGCCGGCGTGCCGTGCGAGAGCGCCTCGAGCACGACGAGGCCGTAGCCCTCCCGCCGCGACGGCAGCAGGAGGCAGAGGGCGCGGCCGAGCGCGTCGTGGACGACCTCCTCGGCGACGAAGCCGGGCGCCTCGACGACGCCCTCGAGCCCGTGCTCGGCGATCGCGGCCAGCACCTTCGGCCGCTCGGGGCCGTCGCCGTAGATCTCCGCCCGCAGCTCCGGGATCGTCTCGCGCGCCTTCGCGACCGCCTGCACGACGGCCACCGGGTCGCTTCTCCGGGATATGGCGTCCGGCGAAGACGACGAGCGGCTCGGCCGGGAGCGGTGCCTCGGCCGCCTCGCCCTCGAACTGGCCCTCGAGCACCGTCACCTCGCCGCGGACGCCCTCTGCGAGCAGGCGCCGCTCGTCGAGGCGCGAGAAGCAGAAGGCGCGCTGCGGCACCCGCAGGCAGAGCCGCTGCACCCGCTCGCCCGACCGCGCCGCCGAGCGGGCCGAGGTACTCGCGCCAGTACTCGCGCGTCCACACCTCGTGCCAGTCGACGACGAGGCGGTAGCGGCCGAGCGGCCGCACGAGCGCCGCCGCGAGCAGCGAGAAGTAGGGGAACGAGGCGGTGTGGACGACGTCGTAGCGGCGGCCCGCGCGCGCCAGGTGCCAGCAGCACGCCGAGCCCGAAGACGAGCGGCGGCAGGATCCGCCGGCGGCCGGCGGCGTACAGCGCCATCCGCGGCCCGACCGCGACGACGCGCACGCCGGGGACGTCCGGCTCCGCCGCGGGCTCCCACTGCCGCAGCGTCAGGTAGGTGACCTCGTGTCCCTCCTCCGCGAGCCGCTGGGCGAGGTTCCGGTACCAGCGCTCGGCGCCGCCGACCGTGTGCGGGTAGAGGCAGTCGTAGACGAGGCAGATCCGCACGCGCCTGAACCTACCCCGCATCCGCCCTCGTGCACGGGAGGATCCTGTCCGTTCGGGGGGTCGACGACGACGACACTTCGGTCAAGCTGGGAACGACTCGGGGTCTCCCAAGGAGCGGATGGATGGACGTCAACGGCGCGAAGGCGCTCAAGCGCAGGCTCGAAGAGAACGGTGGCACGGTGCCGCCCCGGGTCTCCGCGCCGGTGCCCGCGGATGCACCGCCCGTCTACCACTGGTTCGGCGTCGGGAAGCCGTCCTCCGAGCTCTCCGCCGGAACTGTCGAGGAGGCCCCCCGCGTGTGGCGCTCATGGCTCCGCCGGCTTCGCGGCGACTCTTCGCCGACGTCGCATGCGTAGACGCGGCCTGCCGCTCGTCGAGGTGAGAACGGAGGCGGGAAGGGTCGTCTGCGAGCGTTGCGAGATCGCGGATCGCGCGCTGCCGCGGCTGCGCGGCCTGCTGGGGCGCGACGGGCTCGAGGCCGGGAGCGGGATGCTCATCGATCCGGCTCCGTCGGTGCACATGTTCTTCATGCGCTTTCCGATCGACGTCGTCTTCCTCGAGCGCGACCGGAAGGTCGTCCGGATCGTCCACGGGCTGCGTCCGTGGCGTTTCGCCGGAGCCCGCAAGGCCGTCGCGGCCCTCGAGTTGCCGGCAGGCACCGCAGCCGAGTCGGAGCTCGTGGAGGGAGACGCGCTCGTCTTCGAGGCCCTCGGAGATGGAGGCCGTGATGCTGACTGAAGCGGCTGGGCCGAGCCCGCTGCGGATCCTCCTCGTCAGCGACGACCACGAGTTCGCCGCGCGCGTCGTCGAGGGCGCCCTCGACCGCGGCGTGGAGATCGCGTGCGTCGGGCCGGCGGACGACCTCGAGATCGCGGCCTTCCGCCACGGGGTCAACGTCGTCGTGCTCGACGCAGACGCGGCGCCGCGCGGGCGCACCCGCGCCGCGACCGCGTTCGCGAGCGCGCACCCTGCGGTGACGGTCGTCCTCGCCGCGACCTCGAGCGCCGTCGCGCGCGGCGGCTTGCCGCTTGTGGAAAAGAAGTCGGCGGAAGAACTCCTCCGCGACGTCGACCGAGCCCGCCGCGGACACTCGTATAGCGCGTTCAATTTCTGAACGTATTGGAGGGCAATGTTCGGGGTGGCGCTTGCGGCGGAATCGCCTCAGTGCCGCCGTGGGCGGTCTTCAGGCGCCTGATCGTGGAATAGGTCGCGGAGCCTATTGTTCGAACCCGTTCAATGAACGGAGAATGCGCATGTGGAAAAGACTGTGGACGCTGCGGCCGTCCACCGTCCTCCCGGCGGGACAGGGGAGAGCGGATTCGGCGTTGCGGAGGAGCTCGTCGAGAGAGCGACGGCGATCGCGCGGGGGCAGCAGCGATGGGGAAGGCAGAGCGCGCCGCTGCCTCGCGACGTCGGAGCGGGCCTGCGGAGACTGGACGCCCGTGCACGCCGGCTGCCGCGGCGCCTCGGGCAGGTCGCGGCGTTCGACTTCCTCGGTGACGCGGTCGCCCTCGCTTCTGTCGAGCAGTGGCTGGAGCCCGGCGAGGCACGCTCCGTGGCCACCGCAGCAGCGGACGCGCTCGGCGCGCCGCCCCATGTGGCGTGCTTCGTCGTCCTCCGTCGGGCGCTGGCGAGCACGGAGTATGTCCAGTTGCCCGCGCCGGTGGCGGCCGAGCTCGCCGTGTCGTTGCTCGTCGAGCTCGCGCCCGCCGTCGCGGCGTCGCTGTGGACGCTCGACGCCGACGGATCGACGATCTGCGTCGCTGCAGACGGCAAGGCGCCGCAGAGCCGCGGCATCCGCGACGTCGTCCGCGGCGCGCTCGACGGCGTCGTCCCCCGGTCGGGCCAGATCCGCGTGCAGCTCGTCGACCGATGGGACCGGCCCTACGCCGCGCTCGTCGCACGGGGCCGCGGCAACGACGCCGCGCACCTCGATCCCTACCTGGCGGAGGCGGCGAGCGCGCTCGCTCCGGCACTCGAGCGCGCCGCCGACGTCGACCGCGGACTCGAGCGCGAGCGCCATGGGGTCGCCGCCGTGGAGCGACGCCTCACCCGGCTTGCCTTCGACCTCCACGACGGCCCGCTGCAGGAGATCGTCGCGCTCGCAGAAGACCTGCGGCTGGCGTCGACACAGATCGAGCGGGTCGTTCCGAAGCGCTACAAGCCACGGGTGCGCGGATGCGTCGACGACCTGCACGCCCGGCTCGGCTCGCTCGACGAGAGCCTCCGCGAGATCGCGCGTGCGACCAGTTCCACCACCGCGGCGGCAATACCCGTCGAGGAGGCGCTCGAGTCCGAGCTCGAGGCGCTCGCACGGACGTCGCCGATCGAGACGGCGCTCCATGTCGAGGGCGACCTCGACGGGCTCACGAACTCGCAGAAGATCGTCCTCTACCGGGTCGTGCAGGAGGCGCTGTCGAACGTTCGCAAGCACAGTGGTGCGAACACGGTCACGGTCGTGCTGCGCAGCACGCGCAGGTTCCTCGACCTCACGATCCGCGACGACGGCTGCGGCTTCGACCCCCATGAGCTCGCCGGCGGCCGCCTCGGGCTCGCGGGTCTCACCGAGCGGGTGCGCCTGCTCGGCGGCGCGGTCGACATCGAGAGCCGTCCCGGCGCGGGCGCCAAGGTGCGTGCGACGCTTCCGCAGTGGCGCCCTTCCCCGGCCGACGATCGAGCGGGGGTGGCGGAAGCACTTCCGGCTTTGTGACGGGCGCCGCGTCCAACTAGGCTCTGGCCATGGTGGCCTGCGCCTCCTGCGGACGCGAGAACCGGGAGGGACGGAAGTTCTGCGTCGGCTGCGGCCGTCCCCTGGCGGTCGAGCTGACCTGCCCTTCGTGCGGCGCGCAGCACGAACCGGACGAGTCGTTCTGCGGGGACTGCGGTGCGCCGCTTGCGGCGGCGCCTGCACCCGAGCCTGTGGTTGCGGCTTCGGTCGAGGTCGCGGTGGCGGAGCGGCGGTTGGTGTCGGTGTTGTTTGCGGATCTGGTGGGGTTCACGGCGTTGTCGGAGTCGCGGGATGCGGAGGAGGTGCGGGAGCTTCTTTCGCGCTATTTCGATACGTGCCGGCGGTTGATCGAGCTGTACGGCGGGACGGTGGAGAAGTTCATCGGTGATGCGGTGATGGCGGTGTGGGGGACGCCGGTGGCGACCGAGGACGACGCGGAGCGGGCGGTCAGGACGGCGTTGGATCTGGTGGCGGCGGTGTCGGCGTTGGGGGATGAGGTGGGTGCGCCGGAGTTGCGGGCGCGGGCCGGGGTGATGACGGGTGAGGCGGCGGTGAATCTGGCTGCGGTGGGTGAGGGGATGGTGGCGGGGGATCTGGTCAACACGGCGTCGCGGGTGCAGTCGGCTGCTGAGCCTGGGTCGGTGTTCGTGGGGGAGGGGACGCGGCGGGCGTCGGAGGGGACGGTGGTGTTCGAGCCGGCGGGGTCGTTCGAGTTGAAGGGCAAGGAGGGGGAGACCGAGCTGTGGCGGGCGCTCAGGGTGGTGTCGGGTCGGGGCGGCTCGCTCAAGTCGGCAGGGTTGGAGGCGCCGTTCGTCGGCCGTGACCGCGAGTTGCGTCAGATCAAGGATCTGTTCCATGTCTGTGCGGAGGAGGGGCGGGCGCAGCTGGTCTCGGTGACGGGCATCGCGGGGATCGGCAAGTCCAGGCTGGCGTGGGAGTTCTACAAGTACTTCGACGGGCTGGCGCAGACGGTGTACTGGCACCGGGGTCGTTGTCTCGCCTATGGGGAGGGCGTGACCTACTGGGCGTTGGCGGACATGGTGCGGATGCGCTGCCGGATCGCGGAGGACGATGCGCAGGAGGAGGCGCTGGCCAAGTTGCGGGCGGCGTTGGACGAGCACGTGCTCGATGCGGAGGAGCGTGGCTTCGTCGAGCCGAGGTTGGCGCAGCTGCTCGCGCTGGGGGAGGGGGCGTCGCACGAGCGGCAGGATCTGTTCGCGGCCTGGCGGTTGTTCTTCGAGCGGCTGGCGGACGCGTATCCGGCGGTGCTGGTGTTCGAGGACATGCAGTGGGCGGACAGCTCGCTGCTCGACTTCGTCGAGTACCTGCTGGAGTGGTCGCGCGACAAGCCCGCTGTTCGTCGTCACGCTGGCGCGGCCGGAGTTGCTGGAGAAGCGGCCGACCTGGGGTGCGGGGCACCGTAACTTCACCTCGCTGTATCTCGAGCCGCTGTCCGGGCAGGCGATGCAGGAGCTGCTGGTCGGGCTCGTGCCGGGCCTGCCGCCTTGACTCCGTACGCAGATCCTCGAGCGGGCGGAGGGGGTGCCGTTGTATGCGGTGGAGACGGTGCGGATGCTGCTCGATCGCGGCCTGCTGGTCGAGGAGGGCTCGGCCTACAAGGTGGTGGGCGAGGTCGAGACGCTCGAGGTGCCCGAGACGCTGCACGCGCTGATCGCCGCCCGCCTCGACGGGCTCTCCCCGGAGGAGCGGCGGACGCTCGGTGACGCCGCCGTCCTGGGCAAGACGTTCACCGCCCAGGCCCTCGCCGCCCTGAGCGGATTGGAGCGCGAGCCGCTGGAAGAGCTGCTCGCCGGCCTCGTGCGCCGCGAGGTGCTCGGCCTGCAGTCCGATCCGCGCTCGCCCGAGCAGGGCCAGTACAGCTTCCTGCAGGACCTCCTCCGCCACGTCGCCTACGAGACGTTGCCGAGACGCGAACGGCGCGAGAAGCACCTCGCGGCAGCCGAGCACCTCACGGCGACGCTCGGTGAGGACGAGGTTGCCGAGGTGATCGCCTCGCACCTGCTCGCGGCCTACCGGCTCGACCCCGACTCGCCGGAGAGCGAACCGCTGCGGCGACGGGCCAACGAGTCGCTGCTGCGAGCCGGCGAGCGCGCGCGTTCCCTCGGCGCTTCGGGCGAAGCCGCAACGGTATTTCGAGCAGGCCGCCGAGCTCGCCGCCGAAGGGCCCGAGCAGGCTCTCGCGCTCAGCCTTGCCGGTGAGATGGCGCTCGCCGCAGGTGAGCGCGAGCGGGCCGGCGAGCTGTTCGAGCAGGCGATCCGGCTCTACGAGACGGCCGGCGACGCGCACGCCGCCGCCCGCACGTCCAGCTGGCTCGCACTGGTCGAGGCGCGTTTCGGCCGGCTCGAGCAGGCGATCGAGCGCATGGAGCCGGCCTATGCCGTGATCGCCGACGACGAGCCCGACGCCGACCTTGCGCTCCTGCTGATACCGCCTCGGCGCGATGCATCTCTTCGCCGGCAATCCCGAACGTGCGGCGGAGCTGATCGAACGCGGCCTACGAAGTCGCCGAGGCCCTGCAGCTGCCCGAGGAACTCGCGCGGGGCTGGAACAGCAAGGCGATCACGCTCATGGCGCAGCACCCGCAGGAGGCCCAAGGCCTCTTCCAGCTGGCTCTCGACATCAGTCTCGCGAATGAGGCTCTACGAGAAGCAAGCATCGTCTACAAGAACCTGTCCGAGTCGGCACACGCGAGGGATCGCTACGCCGAGTCGCTGCAGAGCCAGGAACAGGCGATCGCGCTCGCACGCCGGATCGGAGATCGCGGCCTCGAGTGGGGCGCCCTCGCCGAGACCACCTATGCCCTGACCATGCTCGGCCGTTGGGACGAGGCGCTTGCCCGCTTCGCCGAGATACCGGACGAGCAGGTGGTCACGGGCGCGCAGGCCGTGGACCGTCGTGAACAGCGTGCTCGAGCTCCATGCTTCACCGAGGGCAGCTCGAGGAGGCGCGAGCGCTGCTCGGCCGCTTCGAGGAGCTCGGGAGCTCCGACGAGGTGCAGATGCAGGCGGGCTACCAGGCCGGTCTCGCAGCCGTCCGTCTCGCGGAAGGGAACGCGCAGGCGGCCGGGACTCGCTGCCGAGCAGGCATTCGCTGCCCGCGAGCACCTCAGCATCCTGGGCCAGGGGCCGAAGCTCGGCTTCCTCCACGCGCTCGAAGCCGCCCGCGAGCTGGGCAACCAGGCGAAGGCGAACGAGCTCCTCGAGATCGTCGAGGCGTTGCCACCGGGACTGAGAGCGCCACTTCTGACGGCCAGCGCCGACCGCTTCCGCGCCCACCTCGCCGGTGACGACCCCGGCGCCGACCGCCAGTTCACCGCCGCCGAGGCGCAACTCCGCGCCTACGAGCTCCCCTTCCATCTCGCCGTCGTCCAGCTCGAGCACGCCGAATGGCTGATCGCCCGCGGCCACGCCGACGACGCACAGCCGCTCCTCGCGGACGCGCGCGAGACGTTCGATCGCCTCGAGGCGAAGCCGTGGCTCGAGCGGGTCGACGCCGTCGCCCCGGCCGAAGTCACCGCCTGAGCCGGTGCAGTTCTACGACCTGCTCAAGAAGCGCCGCGCCGTCCGCAGCTACACGGGCGAGCGGGTCCAGCGCGAGACGCTGGAGCGGATCGCCCGCGCCGCGCGGCGCGGGCCGAACGCCGGCTACAGCCAGGGGCTGCGGCTGCTCGTCGTCGACGATCCGGACACCATCGAGGCGCTCGCGGGGATGCAGGAGGACGAGCGCTCGCAGGCGTGGTTCCGCAGCGCTGCGGCGCACATCCTCGTCCTCACGCGCGAGCGGGACTACCACGACCGTTACAACCAGCCCGACAAGCTCGCGGTCACGGGCGGCGTCGAGGTGCTCTGGCCGGTGCCGTTCTGGCACGTCGACGCCGGTGCGGCACTGATGCTCGTGCTGCTCGCGGCGCTCGAGGAAGGTCTCGGCGCGGGCGTGTACGGCGTGACCGTCGAGGACGACGCCCGCTGGCGCGAGCTGCTGCGGATCCCCGACGACCTGACGATCGTCACCGGCGTCACCGTGGGCCACCCGGCCGAGGAGCCCGACTGGGACCGCGCGACGAGCGCCTTCTCGCAGCGCCGGCGGCCACAGGACGAGGTCGTGAAGTGGAACCGCTGGAGCTCGTAGGCCGGCTCGCCCGCGCCCGCATCGGCGAGACGTTCAACCAGTACACAGGCTCGCCGCTTCTGCAGGAGCGGCTGCGCGGGTATCTCGCGGCCCGGGTCGACGCCGAGATCGTGCTCGTCGGGGAGGCGGCCGGCTATCGCGGCGCGCGGATCAGCGGCATTCCGTTCACCTCCGAGCGCCAGCTCAGCGGCTCCGGCCCGGCCGAGGCGAGCGCGACGATCGTCCACCGGGTGCTCGCCGAGCTCGGCGTCGAGGAGGAGGTGCTGCTCTGGAACGTCGTGCCGACCCATCCCGGAACGGCGGCGTCGAACCGGAGCCCGACCCGCGCCGAGGTCGATGCGGCCGCGCCGTTCCTCCGCGAGATCACCGCCGGCCGTAAGCCGATCGCCGTCGGGAGGCTCGCAGCCGCTGCGCTCGACGGCGCTCCGTACGTGCGCCACCCTTCCCACGGCGGCGCGCGATCCTTCGAGGAGGGACTGGAGCGGCATTTCGCTACAATCCGCCGCCGGCGGGCACCGGTCCGCCCCTTTTCATGAAGACCTACAGCGCCAAGCCGGGAGAGATCACGCGCGAGTGGTATCTCGTCGACGCCGAGGGCAAGACGCTCGGCCGGCTCGCGACGCAGATCGCCGACACGCTGCGCGGCAAGCGCAAGCCGCAGTTCACGCCGCACGTCGACACCGGCGACTTCGTCATCGTCGTCAATGCCGAGAAGGTCGCCGTCACCGGCAACAAGCTCGACCAGAAGCGCTACTACCGCCACTCCGGCTATCCCGGCGGGCTGCGCAGCCGGACGCTCCGCGAGCAGCTGGAGCGCAGGCCGACGGAAGTGCTGCGGGTCGCGGTGAAGGGGATGCTCCCGAGGAACCGGCTCGCGCGGCAGCAGATCACGAAGCTGAAGATCTACGCCGGGTCCGAGCACCCGCACGCCGCCCAGAATCCCAAGCCCCTGAACCTGGAGTCATGAGTTGAACCAGATCGCCCAGTACCGCGGCACCGGCAAGCGCAAGACGTCGGTCGCGCGCGTCATCCTCCGCCCCGGCGACGGCTCGACCTGGGTCAACGGCCGCACGATCGAGGAGTACTTCCCGCGCCCGGTGTGGCGGACGATCGCGGTCTCGCCGCTCAAGGTGGCGGGCGTCGAGGGGCAGTACGACCTGCGCGTCCGGGTGCACGGCGGCGGGCTCACCGGCCAGGCGGGCGCCGTCCGGCACGGGATCGCGCGGGCGCTCGTCGAGGCGAACCCCGAGCTGCGTGTGCCGCTCAAGCGGGAGGGCTTCCTCACGCGCGACGCCCGCCAGGTCGAGCGCAAGAAGGCGGGCCTGCACAAGGCGCGCAAGGCGCCGCAGTTCTCGAAGCGCTAGACGCCGGAGTCTCCGGTGTTCCGGAACGGCTTCGTCAACCTGTACACGGCCGACATCGAGGCCGCGCTCGGCTTCTACGGCGACCTCCTCGGCTTCGCGGAGACCTTCCGCACGCCGAAGGAGGGCGTTCCGACGCACGTCGAGCTGACGCTGAACGGGTTCGCGCTCGGGCTGGGGACGGTGGAGGCGGCGAAGCGCGTGCACGGCGTCGACGTGTCGCCCGGTACCCCGGCCATGGCGATCGTCATCTGGACCGACGACGTCGACGAGGCGTTCGAGCGGCTGCTGGACGCCGGGACGCCCGTCGTCCAACTGCCGCACGACACGGGCAACGACAACCGGAACGCATTGCTGCGCGACCCCGACGGGAACCTCGTCGAGATCGTCGCCAAGGTCGTCTAGTCCCGACGGCGACGCGAGGCGTGAGCGGGGAGTTGGTCGTGAGGATCTGAGCGGCTACCCTCGGTCGGTGGCGAGGTTCGTCGTCGACTGCGAGACGCTGCTGCGGGTCGCCGCCGGCGAGGTCGGGGTCGCCGCCGAGCACAAGCTCGTCGCGCCGACGCTCGTCCGCTCCCAGGCGCTGGCGGCGCTCTACGGGGCAGCGCGGCGAGGCGAGATCTCGCGCGCCGAAGGGCTCGAGCGGGTGCGCCGGATCAACTCGTTGAAGGTCCGCTTCCTCGGGGACAAGGTCCTCCAGCAGCAGGCGTGGAAGGTTGCGGAGCAGCTGGGCTGGGAGACGACGGACGCCGCCGAGTACGTGGCGCTCACCATGCTGCAGGCGGACGCCTTCGTGACGCCCGATCGCCGCCTCGCGCAGGCGGTCTCCGGTCTCGTCAGGACGGCGACGCCCGACTCGCTCCGCACAGCCTGACTGCGACCCGCCGCTACCCTCGCGCCGTGGCGCGGCAGTACTTCGGAACGGACGGCGTCCGCGGCGTCGTCGGCGAATCGCTCACGACCGGCCTCGTGGAGCGGCTCGGCAAGGCGGCCACGCTCTGGCACGGCGGCGGCGGCGTCTTCGTCGGCCGCGACACGCGCGCCTCCGGCCCCGAGCTCGAGGCGGCCCTCGCGCGGGGCATCGCCTCCGCCGGCGGGACGGCCGTCCTCGCCGGGGTCCTGCCGACGCCGGCCGTCGCCCTGCTGCGGCTCGACCTCGGGGCCGTCGTCTCCGCCTCGCACAACCCGCCCGAGTACAACGGCGTCAAGCTCTTCGACCGGGACGGCCGGAAGCTCGCCGACCGCGTCGAGGAGGAGATCGAGGCGCTGCTCGACGCACGCGCACCGGGGGGCGGCGCGATCGAGCGTGTCGACGGCGCGGCCCACGAGTACCTCGACCGCGTCATCGAGCGCTTCGGCTCGGAGCTGAGCGGGCTCCGCCTCGCCGTCGACTGCGCGAACGGCGCCTACTCCGGGCTCGCTCCCACGGCGTTCGAGCAGCTCGGGGCGGAGGTCGTCGCGGTCGGGGACGAGCCCGACGGGCACAACATCAACGTCGGCTGCGGAGCGACCGACCTGGCGCTTCTCTCGCGGGTCGTGCGAGACAACGACCTCGATCTCGGCATCGCCTTCGACGGCGACGGCGACCGGATGCTCGCCGTCGACGAGCACGGGGAGCCCGTGGACGGCGACCAGATCCTCGCCGTCCTCGCGCTCGATCTCGGCGTCGACACGGTCGCCGTGACGACGATGACGAATCTCGGCTTCCACCGGCTGATGGAGGAGCGCGGCATTCGCGTCCTCACGACGGACGTCGGCGACCGCTACGTGCTGGAGGCGCTCCGGCGGGAAGGGGCACTGCTCGGCGGCGAGCAGTCCGGCCACCTGATCTGGCTCGACGGCCACGTCACGGGAGACGGGCTCGTCGCGGCTTTCCTCCTCTGCCGCGCGCTCGACGGCCGCCGCCTCTCGGAGGCGGTCGCCGTGCTGCACCGCCTGCCGCAGTCGACGCGGAACGTCGAACGTCACGGCCGGGAACCGCTCCCGCAGGCGCTGCTCGAGGCGGTGGAGCGCGCCAACGGCGAGCTCGGCGGCAGCGGCCGCGTGCTCGTCCGCCCGTCCGGCACCGAGCCCGTCGTCCGCATCCTGGCGGAGGCCGAGAGCCGGGAAGCCGCAGAAGCCCTCTCTGCTAGGATCGCGGCGCTGGTGACCCACGAGCTCGGCTGATCCGCCCGCAACGCAGCGGCCGGGTCGTGAGGCCGGGCTCTTCGCGTCTCCGGGGAGCCTTCGCCGGGAGCGAGAAAGGAGCGGACGTGTGCGGAATCGTCGGATACGTCGGAACGCGGGAAGCTAAGCCGCTCCTCCTCGAGGGTCTGCGCCGACTCGAGTACCGCGGCTACGACTCCGCGGGGCTCGCGCTCCGCGAGGACGACGGGCTCGACTACGTCCGCGCCGTCGGCAACCTCCAGAACCTCGTCGAGGCGGCGGGGGGGAACGGATCCCGCTCACGGCACGGGCTCGGCCACACGCGCTGGGCGACGCACGGAGGCGTCAGCGAGCAGAACGCCCACCCGCTGACCGGCTGCGATGCCTCGCGGCTGGCGATCGTCCTCAACGGCATCGTCGAGAACTACGTCGAGCTGCGCGAGCGGCTGCAGGCGGCGGGGCACCGGTTCGGCTCCGAGACCGACGCGGAGGTCGTCGTCCACCTGCTCGAAGAGGCGTACGACGGCGATCTCGCGCAGGCGCTCGCGCGCGTCTACGCGCAGCTCGAGGGCCATTTCTCGATCGTCGCCATCCACCACGACCACCCTGACGTGCTCGTCGGCGTCCGCCACCAGACGCCGCTCGTGGTCGGGCTCGGCAAGGGCGAGAACTTCCTCGCCTCCTCGATCGCCGCCTTCCTGACCGAGACCCGCACCATCATCCACCCGGGCGACGGCGACGTCATCGAGCTGACTCCGGACACCGTTCGCTTCTTCGTGGACGGCGTCGAGGTCGAGCCGCCGGCGCAGCAGGAAGTCGACTGGGACGAGGAGAGCGCGGAGAAGGGCGGCTTCGAGACCTTCATGCTGAAGGAGATCTTCGAGCAGCCCGACGCCGTCGCCGAGACGATCGGCGAGCGGGTGCGCGGCCACCGGCTCGTCCTCGACGCCCTCGGGATGACCGAGCTCGAGGTCCGCAACCTGCGCCGGATCGTGATCGTCGCGGCCGGCACCGCCTACCACTCGGGCGTCGTCGGCCGCTACATCCTCGAGGAGTGGGCGCGGATCCCGGTCGAGCCCGACATCGCGAGCGAGTGGATCTACCGCAACCCGGTGCTCTCGAAGGACACGCTCGTGATCGGGATCTCGCAGTCGGGCGAGACGCGCGACACGATCAACGCCGTCAAGCTCGCGCGCGAGCAGGGCGCGCGGACGCTCGCGATCACGAACCTGATGGGGACGCAGATCACGCGCGAGGCCGATGCGACGCTCTTCACCCGCTGCGGTATGGAGGTCGGCGTCGCCGCGACGAAGACCTTCACCGCGCAGGTCGCGCTGCTCAGCCTGCTCGCCCTCAAGCTCGCCGAGATCCGGCGCACCCTGCCGCAGGACGACATCGACTTCATCCTCGACCGGCTGCACGAGTTGCCCCGGAAGATGCAGGAGTTCCTCGACGGAGACCACCCGATCGAGTCGATCGCCCGGCGCTTCCACGACGCGCCGTTCTTCCTCTATCTCGGCCGCCACATCGGCCTGCCCGTCGCTCTCGAAGGCGCGCTGAAGCTGAAGGAGATCTCGTACATCCCGACCGACGCGTACTCGGCCGGCGAGATGAAGCACGGCCCGATCGCGCTCCTCACGGAGGGCACGCCGGTCGTCGTCGTCGCGACGAACATTCACGTCTACGACAAGATCGTCTCGAACATCCAGGAGACGCGGGCCCGCGGCGCGCACGTGATCGCGATCGCCACCGACGGCAACGAGGACATCCAGCACCACGCCGACGACGTGATCTACGTCCCGCGGACGCCGAACTTCCTCCAGGCGTCGCTCGCGGTGATCCCGCTCCAGCTGCTCGCCTACCGGATCGCACGGATGCGCGGCCTCAACGTCGACCAGCCGCGGAACCTCGCGAAGACGGTTACCGTCGAGTAGATGGGCCTGACGGAACGACTCGCCCGGGCATGCGCCTCGCGCCCGCGGCGCACGCTTGCGGCCTGGGGCATCGCGGTGCTGGCGGCGCTCGCGCTCGTCGCGACGTCCCTCCACGGCCTCAGCTCGGAATCGCACGTCGTCGGCTCTCCGCCGTCCGAGAAGGCTGCGCACGCGATCAAGACGGCGTTCCCGCGTGTCGCGGCCGAGACGAAGAGCGACGTGATCGTCGTCGAGCTCGACCCGCTACAAGGCGACCTCGCAGCAGTTCCGCGCGTACGGCGAGCACCTCGCCGCCGAGCTGCGCGCCACGGGCCAAGTGCACGACCTGCATCCGGTCGCGGTCTCGCCGGCCGGCCACTCGGCGCTCGTCTCACTGCTGATCCGCAGCGACTCCGGCGCGAAGCAGGTCGAGGCCCTGGTGGAGAGCGCGAACCGCGACGGCTTCTCGGTCGCGATCACCGGTTACCGCACCGTCAACTACGACTTCGGGCAGCAGTCCCAGCACGACCTCGAGAGCGGCGAGCTCGCCTTCGGCCTTCCGGCTGCGCTCGTCGTCCTCGTGCTCGTCTTCGGCGCCGTCGTCGCCGGCCTCGTGCCCCTGTTGCTGGCGATCCTCTCGATCATCGTGGCGCTCGGCCTCGTGGCGCTCCTGTCGCTCGAGTTCTCGCTCTCCACCTTCATCGTGAACATGCTCACGGGGATGGGGCTGGCGCTCGGGATCGACTACTCCCTCTTCGTCGTCTCGCGCTACCGCGAGGAGCGGGCGGCCGGGCGCGCGAAGGAGGAGGCGATCGCCCGCGCCGGAGCCACCGCCAGCCGTGCGGTGCTCTTCAGCGGCAGCACGTTCGTCGTGGCGCTCGTAGGCATGTTCATCGTCCCGACCTCGATCATGCGCAGCCTCGCGCTCGGCGCGATCCTCGTCGGCATCGTCTCGGTTGCCGCGGCGCTGACGCTCCTGCCGGCGCTCCTGAGCCTGGTCGGCGACCGCGTGAACGCGCTGCCCGTGCCGCTCCTCGGCCGCAACCTCGGCCGGGCCGACGCGGCCGAAGGGCGAGTCTGGCGGAGAGTCGTCGGCGGGGTGCTGCGGCGGCCCGCGCTCTCGCTCGCCGTCAGCGCGGCCGCGATGCTCGCCGCAGCCTCGCCGATCTTCGGCCTCCACATCGGCGCCAACGGCGTGAGCTCTCTGCCCGCGAACCTGCCCTCGAGGCAGGGCTACGCCGCCGTGCAGCGCGCCTTCCCGGTCCAGAGCCCGTCCCCCGTGCGCATCGTCGCGAGCGGCGGCGACGCCTCGACGCACGGGGATCTCGTCCGGCTCGAGCGGCGGCTCGCCGCCGATCCGCGCTTCGGCCCGGGCACGATCAAGACGTCCCGCAAGGAGGACGTCGCCCTCCTCACCGTGCCGGTGCGCGGAGATCCCGTCGGCAGCGCCGCGGTGGGCGCGGTGCGCGACCTCCGCGCGCACGTGATCCCGTCCGTCTTCCAGGGCAGCGGCGCCAAGGTCTGGGTCGGGGGGACGACGGCGCTCAACGTCGACTACTTCGACGCCGTCACGAACCCGACGCCGTACGTGCTCCTGTTCGTGCTCGGTCTCAGCCTCGTGCTGCTGACGGTCGCCTTCCGCTCGATCGTCATCGCGCTCGTCTCGATCCTCCTCAACCTGCTCTCGGTCGGCGCCGCCTACGGCCTGCTGACGCTCGTCTTCCTGCACGGCTGGGGCGCGGGACTGCTCGGCTTCCAGCAGACGCCCGTCGTCGACGCGTGGGTGCCGCTCTTCCTCTTCTCCGTCCTGTTCGGGCTCTCGATGGACTACCAGGTCTTCCTCCTGAGCCGGATCAAGGAGCAGTACGACCAGACCGGCTCGACCCGGGAGGCCGTCGCGTCGGGTGTCGCGTCGACGGCGCGGATCATCACGGGTGCGGCGCTGATCATCGTGGTCGTCTTCGCGGGCTTCGCCGCCGGAAAGCTCGTCATGTTCCAGCAGATGGGCTTCGGCATCGCCGTCGCGCTGCTCCTCGACGCGACGATCATCCGCTCGGTCGTGCTCCCGAGCATGCTCAGCCTGCTCGGCAGGAGCAGCTGGTACCTGCCCCGCTGGCTGGAGTGGATCCCGCACGTGGAGGTCGAGGCGCGACCTATTCAGGAGGACGCCGCAACCGCTTGACGCCGGCGCGGCGTCGCTTCCCATCGAGGCGGCGCTCGCGGGCTGCGGACGAGGGCCTCGTCGGGACGCGCTTCCGCTCGACGCGGAGCGCCTCCCGCAGCGCAGCGACGAGTCGCTCGAGCGCGAGGTCGCGGTTGCGCGTGCGGCTCCGCTCGTCCTGCGCGACGGCACGCAGCACCGGCCCGGCGCGGCCGACCACGCGCCGCTTCTGCGTCTCGGTCAGCGCGCTCGACGCCTCGACGTCGAACACGGCGACGACCCGCGTCTCGGACTTCTGCGCGTGCTGCCCGCCGGGGCCGCTCGAGCGGGAGACCTGCAGGTCTACTTCCGACAGCGGCAGCACGACGGAGCGCGTGACGCGAATAGAGTCCTCGGTCATGGCCGCGATTCTGCTCGATGTGGACGGTGTCCTGCACGTCTCCGGCCGGCCGTTGCCGGGCGCGGCCGACGCCGTGCGGCGCCTCCGCGCCGCCGGCCACCGGCTCCGCTTCGTCACGAACGCGACCACGCGCTCGAAGGCGCAGCTCGCCTCCGACCTGCAGGCCATGGGCATCGAGCTCGACGCAGAGGAGGTGCAGACGACCGCCGACGCGGCGGTCGCGGCGCTGGGGGGACGGCGGGTCGTCGCGCTCGTGATGCACGCCCTCGTCGGCGACCTCGAGGGGATCGAGCTCGTCGGCGACGACGCCGACGCCGTCCTCATCGGCGGTGCCGACGACTCGCCGGAGACGAACCTCGTCTTCTCGTACATGAACCTCGCGCGGGCCTTCGCCGAGCTCGAGATCGGCGCCGAGCTCTACTGCCTGCACCGGAACCGCTGGTGGCAGACGCAGCGCGGGCCGTTGCTCGACTCCGGCTGCTACGTGGCGGGCCTCGAGTACGCGGCCCAGACGGAGGCGACCGTCCTCGGCAAGCCGAGTCCCGCCTACTTCGACGCGGCGTGCCGCGCCCTCGACGCCGAGCCGTCGCTGACGTGGATGGTCGGCGACGACCTCGAGACCGACATCCTCGGCGCGCGCGGCGTGGGGATGCGGGCGGTGCTCGTCCGCACCGGGAAGTTCCGGCCGGACGAGGTCGAGGTTTCGCGCGTCCGGCCCGACGGGATCGTCTCCTCGATCGCCCAGCTCCCCGAGTGGCTCGAGGAGCACCTCTGATGCACGTTCGCGTCGGCACGGACCTGATCGAGATCGAGCGGATCCGGCGCGCGCTCGAGCGGTACGAGCGCTTCCGGGAGCGTTGCTTCACCGCGGCGGAACGCGCCTACTGTGACTCGCGGCCGAATCCGGCCGAGAGCTACGCCGGCCGCTTCGCGGGCAAGGAGGCCGTCGGGAAGGCGCTCGGCTTCGGCGTCGCGCGGGCCTTTGCCTGGCGGGAGATCGAGATCGTGGGCCGGCCGAAGCCGGCTGTGCGGCTCTCCGGCCGCCTCGCCGAGCGGGCGGCGGCCGTCGGGGCCGGCTCGGTCGACCTCTCGATGACGCACTCGCGCGAGCTCGCGCAGGCCGTGGCGATCGTCTCCGATGGATGAGGCGCTGTACACCGCGGAGGAGATGAAGGCCGCGGAGGCGGGTCACGACGTAGACACGATGATGCAGCGCGCCGGCCGGGCCACGGCGGAGGAGCTCATGCGGCGCTGGCCCGACGCCCGCCGCGTCCAGCTCCACGCAGGAGGCGGCGCGAACGGCGGCGACGGTCGCATCGCCGCCGACGTCCTGCGCGCGCAGGGGTGGGAGCTCGTCGAGGAGCGACCCGACGTCGTGATCGACGCGCTCCTCGGCACCGGACTGAAAGGCGCGCCGCGCGAGGAGACGGCGCGCCTGATCGAGCAGATCAACGGCGCCGGTGTCCCCGTCCTCGCCGTCGACATCCCATCCGGCGTGAACGCGTCCGCGGGGGAGGTCGGAGGCGCGGCCGTCCGTGCGGACGTGACGGTGACGATGCACGGCCGCAAGGTCGGGCTCGCCGTCGCTCCCGGGCGCTTCCTCGCCGGTGAGGTCGCCGTCGCCGACATCGGCCTGGAGCCGGCGGAGACCGAGCACCGGCTCGTCACGCCCGGGATCCTCGCCGAGGTGCCGCGCCGCTCGCCGCGCGACAACAAGTACACGGCGGGTCACGTGGTCGTCGTCGGCGGCTCGCGCGGCATGACCGGAGCCGCGGCCCTCGCCGCCCGCGCGGCCCTCCGCGCCGACGCGGGCTACGTCACGCTCGTCGCGCCGGCGGAGTCGATCCCGGTGCTCGAGACGCTCGTGCTCGAGGCGGTGAAGCGTCCGCTCGAGCAGGTCTCCGAGGCGGTCGCGCGCGCGGGCGCACTCGCCGTCGGGCCCGGCCTCGGGCGCGGGGAGGAGGCGAAGGCACTCGTCCGGCGCCTGCTCGAGGAGGCCGAGGTGCCGGCGGTGGTCGACGCCGACGCGCTCTTCGACCTCGAGCCCGGAGAGTGGCCGGCGTCCCGGGTGCTGACGCCTCACGAGGGCGAGCTCGCGCGCCTGCTCGGGCGCGAGTCGAAGGAGGTCGCGGCGCACCGGCTCGCGTCGGTGCGCGAGGCGGCCGAGAAGTTCCACTGCGTCGTCGTGCTCAAGGGCGAGGACTCCCTCGTCGCCGCGCCCGGCGCGGGCGTGCTCGTCTGCTCTCTCGGGCTGCCGTCCCTGGCGACGGCCGGCACCGGCGACGTCCTCACGGGCATCACGGCTGCCTTCCTCGCGAAGGGGATGGAGCCGCAGCGCGCGGCGGCGGCAGCCTGCGTCGCGCAGCAGCTCGCCTCGCATGAGGCGGCACAGCGCTACGGCCTCGTCGCGAGCGACGTCGTCGAGGCGCTCCCGCGAGCCCTCGCCGGTCATGGCGCCGCATAGGCGGAGCGTGCTGCGCACCGCCCGCATCGCAAGGAGCATCCCTCCCGCGCTCGCGGCCGCCGTGCTCGCGTTCGCTGCGGACGGGCTCTACCTGGCGCTGATCGAGCAGCAGGGGAACGGGGTCGGCAGCCGGGTCGTGTTCGTCGCAGCCTCGCTCGCCGGTGCGGGCGCCGCCTGCGCGACGGCTGACCTCGCCGCCACGGCCGTGGGTGGGGCAGTTGCGGCCTGGGCCGTCGCGACGCTCTGGGCCTGGGTCGTGCTCGGCGTCGCCTCGATCGGCCTTGCGTTCGTGCCCGCCGCGCTCCTGGCGACCGTCGCGCTCACCCGTCGGCGCGCGCCGGACCTCGCCGTCGCGGCCGGGATCGCCGCCGCACTTCTCCTCGCCGCGGCCGGCCTCGCCTGGACGAGCTGAGCCCTCAGCCTTCGGCGTCCGGCAGCCGGTCGAGGCGAAGAAGCTCGGGCAACCGGAGGCGCTCGAGGCCCCCGCCGCTCTCCTCGATCCAGCCGAGTGCCAGCAGCAGGAGGCAGAGCGCGAGGAGAATCCCGCCGCCCCAGGTCAGCCCGAGGTATCGGTCGCGGCAAATTCCGAAGATGGCCAGGGCGAGCAGGAGGGAGGGAACGAGCATGAGCGTTCCGGCTCCCGGAGCCGCTCGACCGCGCAGGGGGAGCCACGCTCCGAGCAGGTGGAGAGAGAGCAGAAGCCCTGCGACGGTGAGCCAGCCCGTGAGTACGCCCGCCTCGCCCCGCCACGTCGAGGGCAGCACCGACCACGACGGGACCAGCGCCTCGAGGAGGACCAGCGCGGCGGCCGTGACCGGCACGAGACGGGCGCCCAGCCTGCCGTCGAGTTGCGGCAACCGCCGCCGGCCGAGCACGAGGAGGAGGAAGGCACCCACCGCGGCGAAGCCGACGAACGCGCCGTACCCGTAGCTGGCCGCGACGGGGAACGCGCCGATCTCGAATCCCGTCGTCGCGACGAGGAGGCCGGTGCCGGCGGCCAGCTCGGCGCTCGAGATCCTCCAGTGTGACAGGAGCGGTGCCGCGGCGACCACGAGGAGAGCGAGGATTGCCGCGGTCGAGTTCGGGACCGACCAGCCGTTCGCCGAGATACAGCGCCCGATCCCCGGCGCGAACCCGTTGGAACTGGGGGCGCAGATCATCTCCCAGCGCATGAACAACGAGACGACGAAGAGCGCGGCGGCGCCGGCGACGGCCCAGGCGCCTGCCGTGGCAGCCGGTCGCCCCAGCGTGCCGCGCGCGGCGAACAGTGCGTACGCGAACAGCGCCAGTGCGAACCCCAGCGCGAGCCACGCGCCGTAGGCGCGGGGCGCGGCCGGGGAGCTCGCGCTGAAGGCCGCTCCCGTGAGGAGCGCCGCCGCGGCCGCCGCCCCGAGCCGTCTCGTCTCGCTCGCCGCCGCGACGAAGACGGCGAGCACGGCGAGCGCCGCGGACGAGTACATGATTCCCGGAACGGTGTAGAAGGCCCGGCCGGCCTCGTCGAAGCGGTACCAGGGGAGGAGGAACGACGTGAGCAGCCCGAGGCCGAGCAGCGCCGTGACCAGCATGGAGGCGGAGGGTCGGCGCGCGAGACCGCGGCCGGCGATCGCCGCGACTGCGCAGACCACGAGGCCGGCGCTCGCCGAGCCGAGCCACATCCCGTAGGCCCAGTGGAGGTGGAGGTTGCTGCCGGGGCCCGCTGAGATGACGATCCTGTGGGCGCCGGCCGTCGCCCAGAGGGCGAGCATCGAGTAGCCGAGCCCGAGGCCGCAGAGCGCGAGCGGGAGCCGGCGAATCCACGCCGGGCGCACGAGCGCCGCCGCGGCCAGGGTTGCGAGGCCGAGACCGACGAGCGCTGCGCCGTCTCCGATCCCCGACGACCAAGCGTCGGTCGTGTAGGCGCTTCGCATGCAACCGGTGCCGCAGGAGCTGCTCGGCGCCGTCACCCACGGCAGGTAGAGGCTCGCGAGAAAGGTGCAGGCGCTGCCGAGCAACAAGAGCAGCGGCGCGCGTTCCCGCATGTCCGGAGCCTACCGTCCACACGGCGACTAGGCTGGCCGCCGGAATGCACCGGAGCGAGATCACGATCGACCTCGCCGCGATCCGTCACAACGCGCGCCGTCTGCTCGAGGTGCTCGAGGGTGCGGAGTTGTGGGCGGTCGTGAAGGCCGACGGCTACGGCCACGGCTCGGGCGACGTCGCGGGCGCCGCGCTCTCCGCCGGCGCCTCGGCACTCTGCGTCGCCACGGTCGCGGAGGGTCTCGAGCTGCGGCACGACGAGCCGGAGGCGCGCATCGTCGTCCTGAGCCCGACGGCAGAGACGAGCGAGGTCGCTGACGCGCGGGAGGCGCGGCTCGAGCTCGTCGTCTCGGTCGGCGAGATCCCCGAGGGAATCCCCGTCCACCTCAAGCTCGACACCGGCATGGGCCGCTGGGGGCTCGCCGAGCTGCCGGAGCCGCCGGCGCACGTCGTCGGCCTCATGAGCCACCTCGCCACCGCCGACGACGACCCGGGGTTCGCGCAGCAGCAGGTCGCCCGCTTCCGCGAGGCGACCGACCCCTACGCGCACCTGACGCGTCACATCGCGAACAGCGCCGCGGCGCTCCGCCTGCCGGGTGCACGCCTGGACGCCGCCAGGTGCGGGATCGCGCTCTACGGCATCTCGCCCTTCGGCACGGACCCGGCCGAGGACGGGCTCCGGCCGGTCCTCTCGTGGCGCAGCCACCTCGCGCAGGTGCGGCTCCTCCAGCCCGGCGAGAGCACCGGCTACGGCCGCCGCTTCGTCGCCGAGCGACCGACGTGGATCGGGCTCGTCCCCGTCGGCTACGACGACGGGTTCCGGCGTGACCTGACCGGGACGGAGGTGCTCGTCGACGGTGAGCCGCGCCGCGCGGTCGGCACCGTCTCGATGGACTCCTTCGCGGTCGAGCTCGACCGCGAGCTGCCGGTGGGAACTCCGGTCACGATCATCGGCGACGGAGTCCTGATCGAGCGCCACGCGGAGGTCGCCGGCACGATCGGCTACGAGGTCGCCTGCGGTATCGGCACGCATCCCGCCAGGGCACGCCGCGTCGTCGATGACTGAGCCCACCGGCCGCGTGCCGCTCCCGGGCAGCGCAGCTGCCCTCCGCGGCACGCTCTCACCGCCGGCTGCGCGATCCTGCGCTCTCTCACCCCGGCCGTACCGGCCGTACTGTCCCAGGCTCGCTCGCTTGCCTCGCTTGCCGGTGGCGAGCCGGAGGCCTCAGCGTGACTGAGCCCACCGGCCGCTTCGCGCGCACGGCGGCGCGCCTGGCAGCGCGGCAGGACGGCCGGGCCGCCCGGCTCGCGGAGGACGTGCGCGAGTTCGTCCGGCCGAGCGGAGACGAGCGTGCTGTCGACGTCGGCACCGGGGCCGGTGCGCTCGCGCTCGCCCTCGCCCCGCTCGTGCGTGAAGTGGTCGGCGTCGACCCGGTCCCGGAGCTGCTCGCGCTCGCCCGCGAGCGCTCTGCGCCGAGCGTCGAGTTCGTCGAGGGCGACGGAACGGCGCTTCCCTTCGCCGACGGCTCCTTCGACCTGGCGGTGACGAGGCACACGCTCCATCACGTCGCCCGGCCGGAACGTGTCGTCGCAGAGCTCGCCCGCGTCACGCGCCGGGGCGGCCGTGTGCTCGTCGTCGACCAGCTCGCCCCGGACGATCCCGCGGCGGCCGCCGCGCTGCACGAGTTCGAGCACATGCGTGACCCGTCCCACGCGGGGCTGCTCTCCGACGCCGAGCTCCGCGGCCTCTTCGCCGCGAACGGGCTCGTCCCGATCGGGGGCCGCCGACTGGAGGAGCAGCGCGAGCTCGACGCGTATCTCGATCTCGCCGGCTGCGAAGGCGAGCTGCGCGAGCGTGCTATAGCCCTTGCCGCCGCCGACCCGCGTGTCCTCACCGCGAGGATCGGCTGGTATCTCCTGCGGCGCCTCTAGCCGAGGGCCACGCCGCTCTCGAGCTGCGAGAACGCCTCGTGCAGTTGCGCGCGTTCCGCCTCGAGCGCGGTGAAGGAGAGCATCAGGCGCCGCTCGCCCTCTTCGGTCAGGCGCAGGTGGGCGACCCTCGCGTCGGTCTGCGACTGCTCGCGCTCGACCAGTCCGGTCTCCTCGGCCCGGTGGACGAGCTCGGTCACCGTGCTCTGCGCGAGCTGCAGCCGCTCGGAGAGCTCGGTCACGGTCGACTGCTCGACTCCGCCGGGGGCGCCTTTGATCATCAGCAGCAGGCTGTAGCGCTGCGGTGTGAGCCCCGACCGCCGCGCGATCCGCTCGCTGCGCCGCAGGAACCGCCGCAGCGCCGCACGGAACTCGGCCACCGCCATGACGTCGTCAACGGGAGGTCGGGTTTGCTTGGACATCGCGCCATTCTACGGGGCCTTCGGCAAGTGTGACGGCGCCTTCGGCAGATGCGAGAGAACGCGGGTGAAGAGGTTCGGCAAGAGGTCCTGCAGCGCGCCTGCCGGAGCGTAGTACCAGGGCACCGTCGTCTCGCCCCGTCCGGAGTCGAGCGAGCGGAGGACATGCGCCGCCACGTCCTCCGGTCCGATCACGACCCGCTGCACCGTTCGCGGCAGCCAGCCCTGCGGGAAGCCCTCCGTCTCGGTGAACCCCGGCTTGACCGTGTGCACCCGGATGCCCTCGCCGCGCAACTCCGCTGCGACGGTGCGTGAGAAGGCGAGCTGCGCGTGCTTGGACGCCGAGTAGGGGCCGCTCGGCGGGCCGGAGACGACACCGGAGACCGAGACGATGTTGACGACATCCGACGGCGCTGCGGCTCGCAGTCCCGGCAGGAAGGCGCGGAGGCACCAGATGCCGCCGAGATAGTTGATCCGGATCGCCCGCTCGATCAGCTCCGGGTCGCCCGCGAGAAAGCCGGTGCGTCCCGGGACGCCCGCGTTGTTGACGAGCAGATGGATCCGCGGGTGGCGCTCGAGGACGCGCGCGGCGACCGCCTCGACCGCGTCCCGGTCGGAGACGTCGCAGGGCTCGGCCTCGCCGCCGAGCTCCTCCGCGAGCGCCTGCAGGCGGTCGGCGCGCCGGGCGAGCAGGATGCAGCGGTCGCCCCGGGCTGCGAGGAGGCGTGCGATCTCGGCGCCGATCCCCGAGGAGGCGCCGGTGACGACCGAGACGCGCTGAGCGGCGTTCATCCGCAGCGGTGGACGCGGATACGGGCCGTGACGCTGCGGCCGCCGTGGGTGACTGCGACGGCCTCGAGCACGTGCTTGCCCGCGCTCAGGCGGCGCAGCCGCCCGCTCCAGAGGTGGAAGGGGTCTTTCGTGGCCTTCGCGAGCGGGTGGCCGTCGAGGAGGAAGCGCACCTGCTCGATCCCGCCCGGGGCGCTCGCGCTCGCGACCAGGCCGTCGCGCGAGGCGATGCAGGCACCGCTCGACGGCGAGAGCCAGTCGATCGCGGGGGCGTGCACGACGTCCAGCCTCGTCGCGCGCGTCCGGGTGTTCGGGAGGAGGTTGTTGCCGGTCGTGTCGATGTTCTTCGTCTCCTGGAAGTCGGAGGAGGAGAAGACGATGTCCAGGCGGCCCTCGTGCAGCGTCGGCGCGGCTTTCGGCAGCGGGAAGATGGTAAGCCCGCTCAGCGGGTCGTAGGCGACCGGGGCGACGAGCACCCCCTCGTAGCCGAGCACGAGCGAGTCGGGATCGACGCCCGACTGCGAGTCGAACGTTCGCACCGCGATCGTCGGCCGGCCGGTCGAGACGCGGGTCGTGAGCACCTTCAGCGTCGGCGGCGTGACGTCGTTCGTCCAGGAGCGCAGGATGTAGGTGCCGGCGAGGTCCTGGCCCGTGAAGGGGTCGCGCTCGGAGTCGACGGCGACGTAGAAGCGCTGCACGCGCGGGAAGGCGACGCCGGCGGTGGAGACCGGGAGACCGTAGTCGTAGGTGAGGCTGTTCACGTCCACGGGCGTCCCGGCGTAGCCCTGCACGCTGCTCTCGTCGAGGGAGCCGAGGAAGAACGGGTCGGCGAAGCCGGACTGGAGGAGCACCGAGACGCCCGCGTTCGCGACCGGCTGCTTCAGGTCGAGGTAGTAGACCTTCTCGGCCCCGGTCTCGTTCATCGGCGGCGTGTCGGGGGCGTTCCCGAAGGGCGCCACCGGGAAGCGGTAGGCGCTGACGTGGCTCGTGCCCGTGTCCGTCGTGCCGGTCACGAGCGGCTGCAGCGGCTTGGCCTGCTCGGCCGCGAGCGCCGGCCGGTCGACGTAGAAGAGGTACGGGATCCGCCGTGTCTGCGTTCCCTGCCGGAGGACGACGAAGCCGTAGTCCTCGCCCTGCGCCGCGCTCGCCGAGATGTGTGCGGCGACGGGGATGTCGACCTCGCTGCCCGGCGCGACGTCGATCGCCCCCGGCACGTCGAGCGACGCGCCTGCCGTCACGGCCTGCGCGTCGACGCTCACCGACCAGAGCCCGGAGCCGCCGCCCGCGTCGCTCACCCGCAGCAGCAGCCCCTTCTCCGTCGCGCCGTGCAGGGCATTCACGTCCTCGAACGAGAGCGACGCCGGCTCGGTGAAGAGGAGCGGGTCGTCCGCGCGCGGCAGCCAGACGAGGCCGCCGCCCTCCTCGGTCACGGGCGCCTCCTGCGTGCGCGCGGTGTTGCCCCAGGCGGCGTTCGCCGTGGACATGAGGGCCGACTTGACCTCCGCGGGCGTCCACGCCGGGTGGAGCTCGAGCAGGAGCGCGGCGGCGCCGCTCACGTGTGGCGTGGCCATCGAGGTGCCGTCGAAGACGGCGAAGCGCGACGCGTCGGTGTTCGGCAGCGTCGAGGAGAGGATCTGCGCGCCCGGGGCGGAGATGTCGGGCTTGAGGTCGTGGCCGAACGCGGTCGGCCCGGAGGAGGAGAAGCTCGTGATGACGCCGCTGCGGCCGGTGTCGAGCTCCTGCACCGTGGAGCGGAGCGTGATCTGCGTCCGGCCGCCCGTCCCGTCCATGAACGCGCGCAGGTCGGCGCCGTCGAGGTTGGAGATCATCCCGGACGGGAGGCTCAGCGGGAGCGGGACGGCGTTCGCCTCCCCCTGGCGGTTGTCGACGAGGATGATCCCCTCCGCCCCGGCCGCCTTCGCCTGCGCCGACTTCGTCGTGAACGGGCAGAGGCCACGGGTCACGAGCGCGATCGTCCCGGTCAGCGACCCTGCCGGCAGGGTGCCCTGCGTGGAGGCGAGGTCGCTCGCGGGGCCGCAGAGGTGCCGCTCGACCGGCTTGCCGTCCGTGCCGGTGATCGTGCCGACGTCGGCGAGCGTCTGAAGGCGGGTCGTCCAGCCCTTCGGCACCGAGGAGCCGTAGGTGACCTGGAAGGGGATGCCCTGCAGGTCGGCCGGCGCTCCCGCCGACCTGACGTCGAGCGCCGGCCCGAAGACGTGCGTGTTCGTCGTGGCGGCGACGGTGATCGCGTCGGCTGCCGTCCCGGGGGAGTCGACGGAGCCGTCGCCGTAGCTGTCGCGGTCGTTGCCGGCCGCGATCACGGGCACGACTCCCGCCGCAGCGACGTTCTGGACGGCGGTGACGAGAGCGTCGTTTGCGGGGTCGGTCTGCGGGCCGCCGCCGGAGAAGTTGATCACGTCCATTCCGTCGCTCACCGCCGCTTCGAAGGCGGCGATGATCTCGGGCGTGTCGGCTTCGTCGCCGTAGGGCGTCGGGATCGTGAAGACGCGGTAGTTGCCGAGCCAGGCGTGCGGGGCGACGCCGCTGAGGCCGCTCACCGCCGGATGGTCGGCGCCGGCCGGTGCCGTCGTTCCCGCGTCGCCGGCGGCGATCCCCGCGACGTGGGTGCCGTGGAAGGAGGTCTTCGGGTCGAGCGGCAGCTTGCCGCTCTTGCCCGAGCCGGGGCCGGCGAAGGAGCGGGCGACGATCACCTTCGGCGTCGTGTACGTCTTCTGGCCCTTGGGGAAGCCGGCGGGATACGAGTAGCCGGCCGGGTCGAAGAACGGGTTCGTCTGGTCGATCCCGTCGTCGACGACGGCGATCTTCATCCCGCTGCCGTCGACCCCGAGGCTCTGCTCGAGCTGCGGCGCGCCGATGACGCTCGGCGAGGTGTCGTCGGCCATCGTGTAGTGGAGGACGGGGTAGACGTGGCTGAACGCGTGCAGGCGGAGCAGCTTCGGCAGGCTGCGGTCCGGGAGGCTCACGGTCACGGCATCGAGCACGATGCGGAAGCGCTCCTGCACGTGTGCCTGCCCGATCTGCGCCCGCAGCTCCCGCACCGCTCTCGTCTGCGCGGCGGCGAGGCGGGCGACATACGCGCGGGCCGCGGCGCTGTGGACGGCCAGCTTGCGGCGCCCGCCGGCGGCGTAGAGGCCGCGGCCGTACCGCTTCGCGAGCGGCGGCAGCGAGAGCGCGGCGATCACGCGCACGCGCGCGTGGGCCGGCTGCAGGTGGATCGTCCCCGCGCGGACGCGCGGCCCGTGCTGCTTGATCGGCACGAGGTGGGCGAGCGGATGGGCGGTCGCTCCCGCGGAGGCAGGAGCGGCGAGCACCGCGCTCAGCCCCAGCAGGAGAAAGGCGCGGCGCACGAGCCACAGGCTACCGCCGGTCTGTCACGTTCGTACCCGCTGCGGCATCTTCTCCCTGTGGCGAATCCACTCACGGTCGTGGAGCCGGTAGAGAGTCCGTCGGTCGAGGGGCTCTTCCGGGCGCACGCGCCGGAGCTCGGCCGCTACCTCGTCGCGATGGTGCGCGACCGGGCGTTGGCGGAGGACCTGCTCCAGGACACGTTCCAGGACGCGCTGCGGTCACAGGAGCAGCTGCCGCGGATCGAGAACCCGCGCGCCTGGCTGTACGGGATCGCGCGGCATCGCGCCCTGCGCGCATTGCGCGGCGGCCGGCGCCTGCAGCGGGCGCTCCTGCGGCTCGGGCCGCGGGAGCGGTCGGGCGAGGGCGACGAGGAGGTCGTCGCGCTGCTCGACCTGCTGGCGCGGGAGCTGTCGCCCGAGCTGCGGGCGCTCGTGCTGCTCCGCCACCTGCACGGCTTCCAGGCCGTCGAGCTGGCGGAGATGACGGGGCTGTCGCCGGAGGCGGTGCGGCAACGGTTGTCCCGGGCGGGCGCGCGCCTGCTCGCGGCTGCGAACGAGAAGGAGGCGGGACGATGATCGGATACTCGGACGACGCGAGGCTGGACGACCTGCTCGCGCCCCTGCGGCGCCTCGAGCCGGTGACGCTGCGTGGGCAGCGGGCTCGGCGGCGCTGGCGGCCCGTGCTGGTGGCGGCCGTCGCCGTGGGCGCGCTCACGGGCGCGGGAGTGGCGATCGCTGCCGGCTTCGGCGCCTTCGACGGGATCAGCGCCGCCGACCATTCGCAGAGCCCCGCGGACGCGTCCCCCCAGATCCCCTGGGTGCGGGAGAGTTGCGCAAACGCGCCCTTCTACACGGATCTCTGCCATCTCGTGCCCGACAGTTCCCGTCTCGTCGGTCAGTTGCCGAGCGGCCACAAGATCTGGGTCGTCGCGAGCACGCGCGGGAACCTCTGTGTCGTGGTCGAAGGCGACGGCGCGAGCTGCGGCTCGGCTCTCTCGTCGTCCGATCCGACGACGTTCGTCGTCGAGAACAACGGAACGATGACTCGGATGCTGGTCTACGGCGTCGCTCTCGACGGCGTCACCTCCGTCTCGTTCACCGTGCGAGGCGAAGCGGTGACCGTCCCGGTCAGGGACAACGTCTGGGCCTACGAGCAGCCGACCTCGGCGTACGAGATCCAGGATCTCGTCGCCCACTTCGCCGACGGCCGGACGGTCGCCCTTCCGTAGGTAGTTCGAACGGGCTCGCTCAGCGCCGGAAGAGTTGCGCAATGAGGTCGGCACGGTCGACCCCGAGGTACGCGGCGACGTCGTTGAGGATCGCGCCGAGCGTGCCGACGCGGAGTGCGCTGTGGCGCGGAATCGTGATGTGGTGCTCGACTCCGGTGCGTGTGGAGGTCAGCCGGAGATGGCTGCCGGTCTGTCTCGTCGGTTGGTAGCCGTACCGCTGAAGGGTCGCTGCGAGCGCATCGCCGAGAGGTCTCGGGGAAGCCTCATGTAGCGAGAAGCTCGTCCTTCACAAGATGGAGCCGGATCACGCTCGGGCGGTCGGAGTCTTCGAAATGGCAGCCGACGGCGTCACGAACCATCTCGCGGAGCTGCTCGAGCGAGTCGGCCTCGGTGAAGATCGAGTGGCCGAGCGCGCGCGCCTGGTATCCACCCTCGGGAGCGTCCTCGACCACGAAGATGATCTCGTCGCCGCTCACGGGAAGAGGGTAGCGGCGGGCACGGCCGGAGGCATGACGGGTCGCCTCATCGCCCAGCTTGCAGACGGCACGGCGATGGTCTGAACGCACTAGGATCGCCGGCATGCCCGGAGCCTTCGAAGGCAAGCGGGGGCTCGTCCTCGGCGTCGCGAACAAGCGCTCGATCGCGTGGGCGATCGCGCAGCAGCTCGCCGCGGGCGGCGCGCAGCTCGCCTTCACCTTCCAGGGGGAGCGGATCGAGCAGAGCGTCCGCGACCTCGCCGCCTCCGTCGAGTCGCCGCTCGTGACGGAGTGCGACGTCCGCTCGGACGAGGACGTCGCGCGCGTGTTCGGCGAGGTGGGGGAGGCGTTCGGCGGCGAGCTCGACCTGCTCGTCCACTCGGTCGCCTTCGCCGCGGCGGAGGATCTCGAGGGCCGTTTCACCGACACGCCGCGCGACCGCTTCTGGCTCGCGCTCGACGTGAGCGCGTACTCCCTCGTCGCGTGCGCGCGCGCCGCGGAGCCGCTCATGGAGAAGGCGGGCGGCGGCTCGATCCTGACGATGACCTATCTCGGCGGCGAGCGCGCCGTGCCGCACTACAACGTGATGGGCGTGGCGAAGGCGACCCTCGACTCCTGCGTGAAGTACCTCGCCTGGGACCTCGGGCAGAAGAACATCCGCGTCAACGCCGTCTCGGCCGGCCCGGTGCGGACGCTCGCCGCCCGCTCGATCGCCGGCTTCACGACGATGGAGGACATCGTCGAGGAGCGCTCGCCGCTCCACCGCCACGTCTCAGCCGACGACGTCGGCTCGGCGGCCGCCTACCTGCTCGGCGACGGCGCCCGCAACGTCACGGGAACGACGCTCTACGTCGACAGCGGCTACCACGCGATGGGCATGTGATGGGCGGCAGCTAGCGCTCGGAAGGGCGGTACCGGGTGCCGAGGCGGTCGAACACGAACGCGTAGAGGTCGGTGAGCAGGTCCACCGACTGGTCCAGCGACTGCCCGACGCCGTGGCCACCGGCCTCGATGCGCAGGAGGACCGGTTCGTCGGACGCCGTGGCGGCCTGTAGCCGGGCGGCCATCTTCTTGGGGTGCCAGGCAGCGACGCGCGGGTCGAACTCCCCGCCGGTCAGCAGTACGGCCGGGTACGGCGTCCCGTCGGCGACGTTGTGGTACGGCGAGTAGGCGCTCAGGGCCGCGAACATCTCCGGGTCCTCGACGGTTCCGTATTCGGTGATGTTGTACCGGCCGTTGGGCGTGGTCTCGACCCGGAGCATGTCCATCACCGGCACCTCGGCGATCACGACGCGGGCGAGGTCGGGCCGCTGCGTGAGGACGGCGCCCATGAGCAGGCCGCCGTTCGAGCCGCCTCGGATGGCCAGGCGCTCACGGCTGGAGATCCCGGTTGCGACGAGGTGGTCGGCGCAGGCGATGAAGTCGTCGAAGCAGTTCTGCTTGGCGGCGAGGTGGCCCTGCTCGTGCCACTGCTCCCCGTACTCTCCGCCCCCGCGGATGTTCGCGACCGCGTACACGCCGCCTTGTTCCAGCCACGCCAGCCTGGAGGCGTCGAAGCTCGGGCTCAGCGAGATGCCGTAGCCGCCGTAGGCCGTCAGCAGCGCCGGCGCGGTCCCGTCTCGCGGCGTGCCCGGTGCCGCGATCACGCTGATCGGCACCCGCGTCCCGTCCCTGGAGGTCGCGAGCTCCCGCGTGATCTCGTAGCGGGACAGGTCGGCCGACGTGGTGGTGGCCAATGCGGTCCGCCGCGACTCGACTCCCCGCTCGCCGTCGGTGCCGGCCCACCAGACGGGCGGTGACGTGAACGACTCCACGGCCCACACGACCTGGTCGGACGCGACGCGCGTGAGGCCCGAGACGGCGCTGAGCGGCGGCACCTCGACGGCGGAACGAGGCGAGCCGTCGAGTCCGTACACCCGCAGGCCGCACGGGCCGCCGTCGATGTCGGTGACCCAAAGACTCGTGTGCGTGGCGGCGAGGCCCGTGATCGCGCGTTCCCCGGGCGCCACCACCTGCTCGGCGTCGGCGCCGACCGTCGCCCCCGGGCTCAGGTCCACCCGCAGGATGGAGCCCAGCCCAGAGTCGGCATGCGAGAGCAGGAAGAGAGCGTCCCGGCCGAACACGGCGTCGGCGCACCTGTCCTCGATGCCGGCGACCTGCCACCAGCCCGCCCCCGCCGCTCCATCCCCGCCGTCGTCCTCGGACGGCTGTCGGCGGACGAAGATCTGCCACTCGCCGCCGTCCCCCTTCTGCACCTGGTCCATCACCCAGCGACCGTCGTCCGAGGCCGTGAGGTAGTTCTCGGCCGTGACGGGGTCGGCGAAGCCTCCGCCCAGATCCGGTGCGTCGTCTCCGGAGCCGAGCTCGTGGACCCAGACCTGCTGGTAGAACCCCGCCTCGTCGGACCGGGAGTACCAGAACCCCGTTCCGTCGTGCCGCCAGGCGAGGGAGGCCACCGCGGCAGACGGGTTCGCGTGCGCGATCGGGGTGTCGACGACGTCGCCGGTCGCCACGTCGTAGACGTAGATCGTGCCGTCCTCGCTGCCGTGCTCGGCCAGCGACACCGCGAGCAGGGCACCGTCCGGGGACGGCACGAACAGCCCGATCGCCGTCTCGCCCGAAGGGTCCAGGACGGTGGGGTCGACCACCACGCGCTCGGTCGCCGTGTCGGCGAGATCGGACAGCGCGACGACGAACGGCTGCTGCTTGGGCGGCCGGTGCTCGAGCGCGAAGTAGGTCGAGCCACCACGGCGCACCGATCGGTACGACGTGCCCTCCGAGGCCAGCAGCTGCCGCACCCTCGCCCGCAGCGCCGGCCGGAACGCCAGTTGGTCGAGATAGTCCCGCGTGCGGCGATCCTGCGCGGAGGTCCACGCCGTGACCCGTCCGTCCGCCGCGTCCTCCAGCCAGCGATAGTCCTCGGTGACCTCCACGCCGTGGTAGCTGGAGGTGACCGGGACCCGCGGCGTGTCGATGCGGGGAGGTGTTTCCATCCAGGCAGTCAACCACGCGGGCCCACAGCCGCGGCTGATACCGGAACGCGCACGAGAACGATTCCTCCTTGACGAACCCGCGCGACTGTGCGAGGGTACGCAGCGTCGAGGCCCGGGAACTGCGCAAGCGGTTCGCGGGCTTCGGCGTTTCGGGCCTCCTCCGAGCAGGTGCGCCGTCGTGGACGATTACGCTTCGGGCGTGGCTGCCTGTCCCAACTGCAACGCCGAGAATCCGGCCGGGCAGAGGTTCTGCGGCAACTGCGGCACGGCTTTGACTGCGGTTTGTGGCTCCTGTGGGACCGAGAACCCGCCGGGACAGCGATTCTGCGGCAGCTGCGGCGGGCCGCTGACCGCGACCGCTGCGCCGGCGCCCACACCCGAGCCTGTGGTTGCGGCTCGGGTCGAGGTGGCGGAGCGGCGGTTGGTGTCGGTGTTGTTCGCGGATCTGGTGGGTTTTACGGCGTTGTCGGAGTCGCGGGATGCGGAGGAGGTGCGGGAGCTTCTTTCGCGCTATTTCGATACGTGCCGGCGCTTGATCGAGCTGTACGGCGGCACGGTGGAGAAGTTCATCGGTGATGCGGTGATGGCGGTGTGGGGGACGCCGGTGGCGACCGAGGACGACGCGGAGCGGGCGGTCAGGACGGCGTTGGATCTGGTTGCGGCGGTGTCGGCGTTGGGGGATGAGGTGGGTGCGCCGGAGTTGCGGGCGCGGGCCGGGGTGATGACGGGTGAGGCGGCCGTCAACCTGGCGGCCGTCGGTGAGGGGATGGTGGCGGGGGATCTGGTCAACACGGCGTCGCGGGTGCAGTCGGCTGCTGAGCCTGGGTCGGTGTTGGTGGGGGAGGGGACGCGGCGGGCGTCGGAGGGGACGGTGGTGTTCGAGCCGGCGGGCAGCTTCGAGTTGAAGGGGAAGGAGGGCGAGACGCCGTTGTGGCGGGCGTTGCGCGTGGTCTCCGGTCTGGGTGGCTCGCTCAAGTCGGCAGGGTTGGAGGCGCCGTTCGTGGGTCGGGATCGGGAGTTGCGGCAGATCAAGGATCTGTTCCATGTCTGCGCGGATGAGGGGCGGGCGCAGCTGGTCTCGGTGACGGGGATCGCCGGGATCGGGAAGTCCAGGCTGGCGTGGGAGTTCTACAAGTACTTCGACGGGATGGCCCAGACGGTCTACTGGCATCGGGGCCGGTGTCTCTCCTACGGGGAGGGCGTGACCTACTGGGCGTTGGCGGACATGGTGCGGATGCGCTGCCGGATCGCCGAGGACGATCCACAGGAGGAGGCGCTGCGGAAGCTGCAGGCGGCCCTCGACGAGCACATCCTCGATGCGGAGGAGCGTGGCTTCGTCGAGCCGCGGCTCGCTCAGCTGCTCGCGCTCGGCGAGGGGGCGTCGCACGAGCGGCAGGATCTGTTCGCGGCCTGGCGGTTGTTCTTCGAGCGGCTGGCGGACGCGTATCCGGCGGTGCTGGTGTTCGAGGACATGCAGTGGGCGGACAGCTCGCTGCTCGACTTCGTCGAGTACCTGCTGGAGTGGGCGCGGGACAAGCCGTTGTTCGTGGTCACCTTGGCGCGGCCGGAGTTGCTGGAGAAGCGGCCGACCTGGGGTGCGGGGCACCGTAACTTCACCTCGCTGTATCTCGAGCCGCTGTCCGGGCAGGCGATGGAGGAGCTGCTGGTCGGGCTCGTGCCGGGCCTGCCGCCTTCACTCCGTACGCAGATCCTCGAGCGGGCGGAGGGCGTGCCGTTGTATGCGGTGGAGACGGTGCGGATGCTGCTCGATCGCGGCCTGCTGGTCGAGGAGGGCTCGGCCTACAAGGTGGTGGGCGAGGTCGAGACGCTCGAGGTGCCCGAGACGCTGCACGCGCTGATCGCGGCTCGCCTCGACGGGCTCTCCCCGGAGGAGCGGCGGCTCCTGGGCGACGCGGCCGTGCTGGGCAAGACGTTCGCGCCGCAGGCGCTCGCCGCGCTGAGCGGCCTCGACGGCGACCGGCTCGAGGAGCTGCTCGCCGGCCTGGCCCGGCGGGAAGTGCTCGGCCTCCAGTCCGACCCTCGCTCCCCCGAGCAGGGCCAGTACAGCTTCCTGCAGGACCTGCTCCGCCACGTCGCCTACGAGACCCTGCCCCGACGGGAGCGGCGGGAGAAGCACCTCGCCGCCGCCGACCACCTCACCAAGACGCTCGGCGAGGACGAGGTCGCCGAGGTCGTCGCGTCCCACCTGCTCGACGCCTACCGGCTCGACCCGGATGCCGCAGACAGCGAGCCGCTCCGCCGGCGCGCCTACGAATCGCTTCTGCGCGCCGGCGAGCGCGCGGCCTCTCTCGGTGCCACGACCGAGGCGCAGCGCTACTTCGAGCAGGCCGCGAGCTCGCCCTGGAGCCCCGGGAGCAGGCATCCGCCCTCAGTCGCGCCGGTGAGACGGCGTCAGCGGCGGGCGCCAACGAGCGCGCAGGCGAGCTGTTCGAGCAGGCGATCAACCTCTACGGGGCGGCCGGCGACACGCATGCCGCCGCCCGCGCCTCCAGCTGGCTGGCCCTGGTGGAGCAGCGATCTGGCCGGATCGAGCAGGCGATCGAGCGGATGGAGCAGGCGTATGCGGTGGTCGGCAACGACGAGCCCGACGCCGATCTCGTCCTCCTGATCCTGCGTCTCGGCGGCGCCCACTTCTTCGCCGGCAACCCGCAGCCTGCGGCGAGCTGACCGAGCGCGGGCTCGACTTCGCCGAGGCACTGCAGCTCCCGGAGCCCTGGCACGTGGCTGGGGGTCGAGGGCGTCTCCTCGTCAGCGCAAGCCGTCCCGAGGAAGGACGTGCGCTTCTCCAGCTCGCGTCGAGACCGCGCTCGGGCACGAGCTGTACACCTCGCTTCCTCGGCACCGCCAATCCTCCGATCTTCACTTGCAGCGGGACGATATCCGGAGGCACTCGCCCATCTCGAGCAGGCGCTCACGATCGCCCGCCGGATCGGCAACCGCGTCGGGGAGTGGTTCGCGCTGAGCGAGATGACCTACGCCTTGACCATGCTCGGCCGCTGGCAGGAGGCATTCGCCCGCCTCGCCGAGATCCCCGACGAGCTGATCGGCAAGGACATGGGGCTGCTCAGCCCGGCCAACGGCATCCTCGAGATCTACCTCCGCCGCGGAAAGCTCGACGAGGCGCGCAGGCTGCTCGGCCGCATCGAGGGCATCGGCCGTTCCGGGGACGCACAGGCCGTGAGCTGCTACCACGCGGCGCTGGCGGCCGTTCGCAGCGGCGAGGGCGACTATCGGGATGCGCTCGTCGCCGCCGAGCAGGCCTTCTCGACGCGGGAGCCCTCGGCATCGCGACCAGGACGTGAAGCTCGGTTTCCTGCACGCGCTCGAGGCGGCCCGCGAGCTCGGCGACGAGGCGAAGATCGCCGCGCTGCTCGAGGTCGTCGAGGCGCTTCCGCCCGGCCTGCGCCCGCCCTTCCTCGACGCGACCGCCCACCGCTTCCGCGCCCACCTCGCCGGCGACGGACCCCGGCGCCGACCGCCAATTCGCGACCGCCGAGGCGCAGCTTCGCGCCCACGAGCTCCCCTTCCACCTCGCCGTCGTCCAGCTCGAGCACGCCGAATGGCTGATCGCCCGCGGTCACGCCGACGACGCGCAGCCGCTCCTCGCCGAAGCGCGCGAGACGTTCGAGCGGCTCGAGGCGGCGCCCTGGCTGCAACGACTCGACGCGATCCGGGCCGGCCTGCCGGTCGAGACCGTAGCCTGACCGGAAGCCAGCCTCCGTAGATCCCGTTACGGCTGCTCACGGGCTTCACGGATGAAGTGTCGTCCGGAAGGGGCCAGCCTTCGCCGTAAGCCAGTCAGGGGAGGTTGCGATGGCCGTGCGCGAGGAGCGGGGTCGAGCTGTCGTGGATCGCTCGGCGCTCGCCGAGCAGCCTGCGGTGGCGCCGATCGTCGAGGCGCGGGCGGTGGACAAGGTCTACGACACCGGCCGATTGGAGGTGCATGCGCTGCGCGGCGTCAGCTTCTCGGTCGCGCCGGGCGAGATGGTCGCGATCATGGGGCCGAGCGGCTCGGGCAAGACCACGCTGCTGAACTGCCTCTCGGGCCTCGACCGGATCGACGGCGGCGAGGTGCTGATCGACGGGGTGGCGCTGGGCTCGATGTCGGACGACGAGCGGACCGACTACCGCGCCCGCCGGATGGGGTTCGTGTTCCAGTTCTACAACCTGATGCCGGTGCTGAGCGCGGTGGAGAACGTGGAGCTGCCGCTGCTCGTGTCGCGGCGGCCGGTTGCGGAGGCGCGCCGGAAGGCGCTGGCCGCGCTCGACCTGGTGGGGCTCGCCGAGCGCGCCGACCACGTTCCCGACGAGCTCTCCGGCGGGCAGCGGCAGCGGGCGACCATCGCGCGGGCTCTCGTCAACGAGCCGGCCATCGTGTGGGCCGACGAGCCGACCGGCGACCTGGACAGCGAGAACGCCGAGGAGATCGTGGCCCTGATGCGGCGTCTGAACCGCGAGCAGGGCTTGACGTTCCTGATCGTCACCCACGACATCTCCGTCGGCCGGGCCACCGACCGGATCGTCCGCATGGTCGACGGCGAGATCGTGGGCGAAGAGCTACTGGAGGTGAGGGAATGACGGTTGCGCGCGTGACGGCTGCCGAGATCGATCCCGTGCGTCACGACCCGAGGCAGGCGATCGAGCGGTTCGAGAGCGAGCTGGTTCCCGCTCTGCGCGAGCAGGAAGGCTACGAGGGATGCCAGGTCCTCCTCTCCGGCGAGGGGAAGGTGCTCGTGGTCACCTTCTGGTCGACGGACGAGGCGGCCAGGGCCACGCGGACGAGCGGGTTCTACCAGGCGCAGATCGACAGGCTGTCGGACTTCGTCGTCTACCGGTCGTCGCCGGGACGTGACGCCTACGAGGTCGTGATCTCGGACGCCTCGGTGGCCGCGGGCTAGAGGCTCCCGGCTTGAGCAAGCTGTTCGGGATCCCGGTCGCGACGCTGGCGCTCGTTCTCGTCGCGCTGCTCGTGCTGGCGCTCGCGACGGTGGCCGCTGTGGCCGTTCGCCACCGGGTCTTCGTGCGGCTCGCGTTGCGCAGTGCCGGGCGGCGGCGGGGGCGCAGCGCGCTGATCGTGGCGGGACTGATGCTGGGGACGGTGATCATCAGCGCCGCACTCGCGACGGGCGACACGATGAGCCAGACGATCCGCTCGACGGCCCTCGGCGCGCTGGGGCGCGCGGACGAGGTCGTGGGGCCGAGGGGGATCAGCAGCATGTTCGCCACGGCGAGCGGGTCCACCGGCGCGCGCTACTTCCCGCAGTCGTACGCGCAGAAGATCGAGCGCGCCGGCGGCGACCGGTTGGCGTTCGTCTACCCGACGCTGGTCGACTCGGTGGCCGTCCTCGACGTGCGCAGCCGCCAGAGCGAGCCGCGGGTGACGCTGTACGCGAGCACCCCCGAGGGGCTGCCGCTGGGGGCGCTGCGGCCCGGCGAGGTCGTGCTCAACCCGAAGGCCGCGAGCAAGCTCGACGCGCAGGCGGGCGACACGCTGCGCGTGCTCGCGGGCGACGCCGTCGCCACGGTACGGGTGAAGGAGGTGCACCGCTACACGGGCGGCGCGGCGGCGGCCGGGGGCCTGCTGATCTCGCTGCCGGCGGCGCAGCGGCTGTACGACAAGCCGGGGCTCGTCAACTCGTTCCTCGTCGGCAACCGCGACGGCGTCGCCGGTACGTCCTCGGTGATCAGCGCCCTGCAGCCGACGCTCGCCCCTCTCGGCCTCGAGGCGGACAACACGCGTGCGGACTTCATCGAGTTGGCCGACCAGCAAGGGGCGGCCTTCATGTCGCTCTTCACGACCTTCGGCTCGTTCTCGATCATGGCCGGAGTCCTGCTGATCTTCCTCATCTTCGTCATGCTCGCCGCCGAGCGGCGTAGCGAGCTCGGCATAGCGCGCGCGGTCGGCACCAGACGGTCGCACCTGGTCTGGATGTTCGTTTTCGAGGGACTCGCCTACGACCTCGCCGCGGCCGTCGCCGGCGTGCTCGTCGGGCTCGGCATCGCCTATCTGATGGTGCTCGCCCTCTCGGGCCTCCTGGAGTCGAGCGACATCACGATCGGCTTCACGGCCAAGGTCGCGAGCATCGCGCTCGCCTACTCGATCGGTGTCCTGCTCACGCTCGTCGTCGTCGCCTACTCGGCCCGCCGGGTCAGCCGCATGAACATCGTCTCCGCGATCCGCAGCCTGCCCGACCCCGCGGCGGCGAAGAAGCGCAGGCGCCGCTGGCTCTGGCCCACGGTGGGGATCCTGCTCGGGGTGCTCTTCGTCTGGGCAGGCGTCCAGGCGAAGGACGCCGTCGCCCTCGGCGTCGGCGTCTCGGTGCTCGTGCTCAGCGCCGTGCCGCTCCTCTCGCTCGCAGGCCTGCCCGACAGGCCGGTGCGTACCGCGGCCGGGCTTGCGCTCGTGCTCTGGTTCACGCTGCCGATTCCGCGCTGGCTGCTCGGCCTGCTGAAGACGAACTTCTCCCTCTTCGTCTTCGGCGGCCTGATGATCGTGATCGGCGCGACCTGGGTCATCGCCTACAACGCCGACCTCCTGCTCGGAGGGCTCAGTGCCACCCTCGGCCGGATCCGCCCGCTCGCCCCGGTGCTGCGGATGGCCGTCGCGTATCCGCTGCGCAGCCTCTTCCGCACGGGCGTCACGCTCGCCATGTTCACGCTCGTCGTCTTCACGCTCGTCGTCGGCTCCACCATCACGGGCTCGATGGTCAACGCCTTCAACGACGTCGAGAGCTTCGGCGGCGGCTTCGACATCCGGGCCGACGTCTCCCCTTCGACCCCCCTCGCCGACGTCCACCAGGCGCTGCGCAGCGCCCCCGGTCTCGATGCAGCCGACTTCCGCACGGTCGCCGCCATGTCCACGCTGCCCGTGAAGGCGCAGCAGCTCGGGGAGAGCGCGAAGCCCGAGGACTTCATCGTCCACGGGGTCGACAACTCCTTCCTGCGCAACACCAGCTACGGCCTGTCGGCCCACGCGCCGGGCTATGCCTCCGCCGCCGCGGTCTGGCGTGCCGTGCGCACGCATCCCGGGCTCGGCCGTGATCGACTCCTTCTCCGTCCCGCACAAGATCAACTACAGCTTCGGCGCGGTGGGAGCCTTCCGCCTGCGCGGGTTCTACGTCGAGGACGGCAGCTTCCAGCCCATCCGCGTCCGCGTCCGCGACCCGCAGACCGGGCGGGCGAGGACGCTCACCGTCATCGGCGTGCTCGCGCAGACCGCCCCGCAGACGATGGTCGGCCTCTACACGAGCCAGGCGGCCCTGACGCCCACCTTCGGCGACCGTGTCGGCCCGACGACCTATCTGATCGCGCTCCGCCCGGGAGTCGACCCGGTCACGACGGCCAAGGGGCTCGAGTCTGCGTTCCTGTCGAGCGGCATGCAGGCGGACGCGTTCTCGAAGCTCCTCCACGACGCCGTCTCGGCGAGCATGACCTTCGACCGGCTGATCGAGGCCTTCATGGCCCTCGGCCTGCTCGTCGGCGTCACCGCGCTCGGCGTGATCAGCGCGCGCGCCGTCGTCGAGCGGCGCCAGCAGATCGGCGTGCTGCGCGCGATCGGCTTCCGCAAGGGGATGGTGCAGCTGACCTTCCTGATCGAGTCGTCCTTCATCGCGCTCACCGCGATCGTGGTCGGGGCCGGGCTCGGGATCGCCGTCGCCTACAACGTCGTCGCCGACTACGCGCGCCAGCCCTCGATGGAGAACCTCAGCCTCGGCGTCCCCTGGCTGACGCTCGCGATCATCTTCCTGCTCGTCTACGCCGTTGCGATGGCGACGACGCTCGTACCTGCCCGACGCGCCTCCCGCATCTTCCCTGCGGAAGCCCTCCGCTACCAGTGATTCCGTGGGGCGGAGGTGAGCGCCGCGCTCGAATCACGGTCGCGTGAGCCGGGAACCAGGGTCTTCGTAGGCGCCTGGTCGCTGCTGGCGCTGCACACGATCGCCGACGCCTTCCTGCTCCCCGAGCAGGGGACGGCCTGGACCGACCACCTGCTGCCCGGGCTGGCCGCGGCGGCCGTCCTGGCCGTCCTCCTCGCCGTCTACCTGCGCGGGCGCGGGGGCGCCCGGGGCGCACTCGGGCTCGCTCTCGGTGCGCTCGCACTCGAGGGATTCGCGATCGCCGTCGTCGATGCCGGCAGTGCCGGTGCCCGCGGCGACGACTGGACCGGCTTCCTGCTCGGGCCTGCAGGGCTCGCGTTGCTCGGGCTCGGCGGTCGCCTGCTCTGGCGCTCGCGCAGGCCCGGTCGCCACCGTCACCTCCGTCGTAGCGCCCTTGCGGTCCTCTCTGCTCTCGGCGTCTACGTCGTACTCGTCCCTGTCGGCCTGGCGATCCTCGCCACGCACCGGCCGCGTCAGCCGGTCGGGCCGGCGGCGCTCGGGCGAGCGTACGAGCAGGTGACCGTGCGCACGAGCGACGGTCTGCGGCTCGCGGCGTGGTACGTGCCGTCCCGGAACGGCGCCGCGATCATCTCCTACCCGACGCGCAGCGGGGAGTTGGGGCAGGCGCGCATGCTGATCCGGCACGGCTACGGCGTCCTGCTCCTGGACGCGCGGGGCTACGACGGGAGCGACGGGGCCCCGAACATGTACGGCTGGGGCGGCGCGAAGGACATCGATGCGGCCGTGGCCTGGCTCCGCCGGCAGCCCGACGTCCGGGCGCGACGCATCGGCGCGATCGGCTACTCCGTCGGAGGTGAGGTGCTGCTCGAGAGCGCGGCAGGGAACCCCGGTCTCCAGGCGGTCGTCTCCGACGGCGCCGGGATCCGCTCGCTGCGAGAGGAGCTCCTGTACGGCGCTCGCGGCATCCCGGCGCTGCCGGCGCAGGCGGTGCAGACTGCAGCGCTCACGCTGCTCAGCGGCACGGCGCCCCCGCCGTCCCTCGACGCCCTCGTCGGCAAGATCGCACCGAGGCCCGTGTTCCTGATCTACGCCGAGCACGGGGCCGGCGGCGAGGACCTGAGCCGTGACTACTACGCGGCGGCAGGCCGGCCCAAGCAGCTCTGGCGGGTACGCGGCGCCGGTCATCTCGGAGGCTACGAGACCGCGCCGCGTGCCTACGAGCACCGTGTGATCGCCTTCTTCGACCACTCGCTGCTCGGAAACCGTCCTCCGCACCCGTCACGACGCGGCGCCGAGGTGGGGACTGCGACGATGCCGGCGCGTGGATAGGCGAAGGCTGATTCGGTGGAGAGCCCTGCTGCTGGCGTCGCTGACCCTCGGGGTGCTCGCTCTTGCAGGCGCCGCCTGTCCAGCTACGGCTGCGCACGCTCCGCGGCCGGTGCGGGTGCCGCTGGGCCGCTCGCAGCAGGGCCGCCTCATCGTCGCGTATCGGATCGGTGACCCGAGGGGCTTGCCGGTGCTGGTGGTCGGCTGCATCCACGGCACCGAGCCCGCGGGGATCCCGGTCGCGCGCGCGCTCGAGCACGTCCGGACGAAGCTCGATCTCTGGGTGATCCCCAACCTGAACCCGGACGGATACGCGATCGGCAGGCGCCAGAACGCGCGCGGGGTCGACCTGAACCGCAACTGGTCGTCGGACTGGCCGGGCGGCGGCCGCCCCTGGGACGTCTACTACCCCGGGCCGCGGCCTTTCTCCGAGCGGGAGACCCGGATCGCGCGCAAGCTCATCCTGCGGATCCGGCCGCGGGTGACGATCTGGTTCCACCAGCACATGGATCTCGTCTGGGCCTGGGGAGGGAGCAGCCGTGCGGGCCGCATCTACGCCCGGGCCGCCGGGATGCGCTTCTACCACCACCGCTGGCTCGCCGGGACGGCGGTCAACTGGCAGAACCACCACCTGCCCGGCACCGCCTCCTTCGCCGTCGAGCTGCCTGCCGGCAGCCTCTCGCACGTGCAGGTGCGCCGCCACGTGCACGCCGTGCTCGCGCTCGGTGCCGCCCTCTCGCGCTAGGAACGTCGCGCCGGCGCGTCTCCGATCTGGACGAGCGTCTCCGGATGGTGGGCGTGGTCGATCTGCAGCGTGGTGTGCTCCAGCTCGAAGCGCTCCCTGAGCATCGCCTCGAGCTCCCGGCGGATGCCGTGGCAGTCCTCGTCCTCGCCGACCATGACGTGCGCCGAGAGCGACGGGAAGCCTGCGGAGATCTGCCAGACGTGGAGGTCGTGCACGTTCTCGACGTGCCGGTGCGAGGCGATGGCGCGGCCGATCTCCTCGACGTCCATTCCCGGCGGCGCCGCCTCGAGCAGGACACGCCCCGAGGAGCGGAGCAGCTTGAACGCCGTCCACAGCAGCACGGCCGCGATGAACAGCGCCGCGACGCCGTCGGCGCGCAGGTAGCCGGTGGCGAGGATGACGGCACCGGCGATCGCCGTGGCGATGAAGCCGATCAGGTCGGTGAGGATGTGCTGGAAGCTGCCCTCGATGTTCAGCGACTCGCGGTTGGCCCGCGAGAGCTGCCGGGTCGCGAGCAGGCTGACGCCGACCCCGACGAGCGCGACCACGAGCATTGCCGTGCCCTGCGCAGGAGGCGGTGAGATCAGCCGGTGGACGCCCTCGTAGACGATCAGGCCGCCCAGCACGAGCAGCGTGGCGCCGTTCGCCTGGGCGGAGAGGATCTCCGAGCGCTTGAGCCCGAAGGTGAGGTTGCCGCCCGCCGGGCGCTGCACCAGCCGGATCACCCACAGGCTCATCAGCAGCGCTCCGGCGTCGGTGAGCATGTGCGCCGCGTCGGAGAGCAGCGCGAGGGAGTCGGCGAGGATCCCGACCACGACCTCGACCGCCATGAAGCCGACGATCAGGGCGAGGGCGACCGCCAGGCGCTTCGTGTCCGGGTCCTCGCCGACGCCGTGCGCGTGCTCGGCGCGGCCGTGGTCGTGCCCGCCGCTCATCTCGTCACCGTACCCAGGTGCGCGGCACGCAAGACCAGAGCAAGCGACTGTTCCGGCCCGGGCCAGAGCTCGCGGATCAGCGGCTCGCCGCCGGCGCGCACGACGTGTCGCAGCACGAGCCCGACGACGACGGCGTCGTCGAGCTGTCCGGCCACCGGGATGAAGTCCGGGACGAGGTCGAGCGGCGAGGCGAGGTAGGCCACTGCGCCGACGAGGAGCAGCTTCCGGCGGCGCGGCACGCGCGGATCCCGGGCCAACCGCGTGACGAGCAGGACGCAGTCGGGAACGAAGGTCGCGAGCGCGCGGGCGTCGCTCCGCCGGCCGGCCGCGACGAGCCAGAGGACGAGGCCCGCCCACACGGCGAGGGCCACGCCGAGCGAGACGAGCAGCCAGGCCCACCAGGCCATCGGCCTATGGCCCCGCGCTTGCGAGGAACGCCAGGACCATGCTCCCCGGCTACTTCACCTTCGCGAAGCGGTGCACCGCTTCGAGCAACTCCTCGGCCTTCGCCTGCGCCTCGGCCTCGTCGCCCGAGGCGAGGGCGCCGGCGACGCAGTGCTTGACGTGGTCGTCGAGGATCCGGAAGCCGAGGCTCTCGAGCGCGGTCGAGACGGCCCCGATCTGGGTGAGCACGTCGATGCAGTAGCGGTCCTCGCTCACCATCTTCTCGATCCCGCGCACCTGTCCCTCGATCCGGTGCAGGCGCCTGATCAGCGTGTCCTTCTCCGCGTGGTAGCCGTGGTGGACGTGCTCGTCCGTGGTCGCGCTCATACGGTGGCCCCTTCCCGTGTGCTGCGGAAGCGCCGCAGCCGCAGGCTGTTGGTGACGACGAAGATGCTCGAGGCGGCCATCGCCGCGGCCGCGATCATCGGGTTCAGCAGACCGGAGACGGCGAGCGGGATCGCGGCGGTGTTGTAGGCGAAGGCCCAGAAGAGGTTGCCCTTGATCGTCGCGAGCGTCCGTCGCGCGAGCCGGATCGCATCCGCAGCGGCGCGGAGGTCGCCGGAGACGAGCGTCAGATCCGACGCCTCGATCGCCACGTCCGTGCCGGTGCCGATCGCGAGGCCGAGGTCGGCCTGGGCGAGCGCGGGCGCGTCGTTGACCCCATCGCCGACCATGGCGACGACCTCCCCGGCGTCCTGCAGGCGCCGTACCTCGGCCGCCTTCTCGTGTGGCAGCACTTCGGCGAGTACGCGTTCGATGCCGACCTCCCGCGCGACCCGCTCGGCCGTGTCGCGGCGGTCTCCGGTGAGCAGGACAGGTGTCAGGCCGAGCCGCCGCAGCGTGGCGACCGCCTCGGCGCTCGTCGGCTTGACGGCATCGTCGACGCCGATCGTTCCGGCACGGATGCCGTCGATCGAGACACCGTCGCGGCCGACGGCGACGCGGCGGCCCTCGACGATGCCCGTGACGCCGACCCCGGCCTCGCTGTGGAACTCCTCGACGGGGGGCAGGTTCCCGAAGCGCTTCCGTGCCGCATCGGAGACCGCGCGCGCGACGGGGTGCTCGCTCGCCGCCTCGAGCGCGCCTGCGAGGCGCAAGGCATCGGGCGGCAACCCTTCGTCGGTGTAGCTCATGCGACCCTCGGTGATCGTGCCGGTCTTGTCGAGCACGATCACCGAGATGCGGCGGGTCCGCTCGAGCACTTCCGGGCCCTTGATCAGGATCCCGAGCTGGGCGCCGCGGCCCGTACCGACCATCAGCGCCGTCGGGGTGGCGAGTCCCATGGCGCAGGGGCAGGCGATGATGAGAACCGCGACGGCCGCCGTGAATGCCGTACCCGCGGACGCGTCCGCCAGCAGCCAGCCGGCGAGCGTGGCCGCCGCGACGACGATCACGATCGGGACGAAGATCGCCGAGATGCGGTCGGCGAGCCGCTGCACCGAGGCCTTCCCGGCCTGCGCCTGCTCGACGAGCCGCGCGATCTGGGCCAGAGCGGTGTCGGCGCCGACCTTCTCCGCGCGGACGACGAGCCGGCCGGAGGTGTTGATCGTCGCGCCGGCGACCTCGGCGCCGGGGGCGACCTCGACCGGCACTGCCTCGCCGGTCAGCATCGACTGGTCGAGCGCCGAGGAGCCCTCGACGACGATCCCGTCGGTCGCGATCTTCTCTCCCGGCCGGACGACGAACAGGTCGCCCACGACGAGCTGCTCGATCGGGACGACGACCTCCTCGCCGTCGCGGAGGACGTGCGCCTCCTTCGCGCCCAGCTCGAGCAGCGCCTTGATCGCGGCGCCCGAGCGGCGCTTGGCGCGCGCCTCGAAGTAGCGGCCGAGCAGGATCAGGGCCGTGATCACCGCAGCCGCCTCGAAGTAGGTGTCGGCGCCGATCCCGGCGACCAGGACGACCGTCGACCACGTCCAGGCGGCGAGCGTGCCGAGTGAGACTAGGGTGTCCATCGTCGCTGCGCCGTGGCGCGCGTTCAGGAGCGCCGCCCGGTGGAACTGCAGCCCGCTCCAGAAGACGGCCGGCGTCGCCAGCACGAGCGAGACCCACTCCCAGCCCGTGAACCGGAGCGGCGGCACCATCGCGAGCAGCATGAGCGGCACCGAGAGCAGGAGGGCGACGAGCAACTGCAGGGGGCGCCCGTCGTGGTCGTGGTCGTCCGCGCGCTCGGCCGCCGGGGAGGCGTGGTAGCCGACCTTCTCGACCGCGCCCACGAGCGAGTCCGGCGCCACGAGCGCCGGGTCGTAGGTGATCGTGGCGGTCTCCGTCGCGTAGTTGACCGTCGCCTCGACGCCGTCGAGCTTGTTCAGGGAGCGCTCGATCCGGGCCGCGCACGAGGCGCACGTCATCCCTTCGAGCGCGAGCGTCGCCCGCTCGGCGTCCGTCTTCGGCTGCTCGGCGACCGCTGCCATGTCAGGCCGCCGCCACCTCGTAGCCGGCCTCGTCGATCGCGCCGACGATCGCGGCCTCGTCGAGCGGCTCGCCGCTCACGGTCACCGTCTTGGCGTCGAGATCGACCTCGACCGTCTCGACTCCCTGCACCTGCGAGACCTCGCCCTCGATCGCGTGCCTGCAGTGCTCGCACGAGACCCCGGGAACGCTGTAGGTGACGGTGGTGGCCATAGGCTTCCTCCTAGTTCATGATGGTAATACCCCTATAGGGTATCGCATGACCAGGGTACGCACTCCCGGGCTTCTACGGATCTCACTCGCGGCCGCGACGCTGCTGCCGGCGGCCGCGCTCGCGGGCTGCGGAGGCAGTGGCGGTGGCACCGGCGGGATGATGGGCGGCGGCCCGACCGGCACCGGCAGCGGCGGCCGGGCGCTCTACGTCGAGTACTGCGGTAGCTGCCACACGCTCGCGGCCGCCGGCACCGGCGGTTCCGCCGGCCCGAACCTCGACCAGGCGCGGCCGAGCTACGACCGTGTGGTCGAGCTGGTCACGAACGGCAGAGGCGTCATGCCCGCGCTCGGTCGGTCGCTCACGCGCTCCCAGATCCAGGCGATAGCGCGCTACGTCAGCACCGCGGCCCGGTGAGCCGGGTCACGAGTCCGGTGCTGCGCCCCGCGGGGGTGCCGTCGAGCCGCGGACGATGAGGCGGGTGCCGAGCTCGACGTGCAGGGTCTCGACGCGCTGTCCGTCGAGCAGCCGGCTCAGGAGATTGACCGCGGTGCGCCCCATCTCGGCGAGCGGCTGCCGGACGGTCGTCAGCGGCGGCGTGATCAGCGAGGCGTGCTCGCTGTCGTCGAAGCCGATGACGGAGAGATCCTCGGGCACCGCCAGGCCGCGGGCCCGCGCGGCCTGGATGGCTCCGATGGCGAGGTTGTCGTTGAAGGCGAAGATCGCGGTCGGCGGCTCCGGCAGGTCGAGCAGCGTCGCGGCCGCCCGTAAGCCTCCGGGGATCTCGAAGTCTGACTCGACCTCGAGCGACGGATCGGGGAGGATCCCGACGGCGGCGAGGGAGGCGTGGCAGCCACGGCGCCGCTCCTCGGTCGCCACCCAGTCGCGTGGGCCGGTGATCGCTCCGATCCGGCGATGGCCGAGCGCGAGCAGGTGCCGGATCGCCTGGGCCGCGCCGGAGCTGTGCGCGGCCGAGACGGCCGGGATGCGGTCGTCCAGCGGCAGTCGCGGGTCGATGACGACGAAGCGGTAGTCGGTGTCGAGCAGGCGCTCGAGCTCCTCGCTCGACTCCTCGGGGAGGACGAGGAGGGCGCCGTCGGCCATCCCGTGCATGAGCCGGTCGAGCAGCGTCACCTCGCGGTCGTGCTTGTGCTCGGTCGGGGCGAGGACGGCGCGTAAGTCGTGCTCGTAGAGCGCCTCGATCGCGCCGGCGACCATCGTCGAGAAGTAGTGCGGGTGCACGAGCGGGACGAGGAGGCCCACGAGGCCGGTCCGGCCGAACTGCAGGCTGCGCGCACTGCGGCTGGCGACGTAGCCGCGCTCGCGGACGATCCGGGAGACGAGATCGCGGGTCGCCGGAGCGACGTGGTCGCGCCCGTTGATGACCCGGGAGACCGTGGCGACCGAGACACCGGCCGCCGCGGCGATGTCGTGGATCGTGGAACGGTTTCGGGCGTGTTGACTCAACATGCGTCACTCTAGGAGCTTCGTCGGACAGACCACATAGTAGTAATCCCCTATTGCATCGCGCACTGGTGCCATGTAAACATTCCGGTAACGATGTCAGACATTTGCCAGACTTCGCGCCCTCGGTGGGCGAGGAAGACGCTCGCTGGTGGCTGAAGGGGGGGATGCGCCAGCGTGAGGTCGGGGTCCGGGGGTCGCGTTCTCAGCCGCAAGGAAGGAGTCTCTGAAGATGAAGGACACTTGGAAACGGACGGCTGCGGCGCTGATGCTGACAGCGGCCGTGACCGCGGTCGCCCTGAGCGCCGGCGGAGCAGGCGCCGGACGCGTCACGCCGGCGGCGCATCACGCGTCGCTCGCGTCGTATCCGCGCGCGCAGACGCTGATCACGAGCGGAACACAGTGGGGCAACATCGCGGGCATGAACCCGTGGGTCGGCAACTACGCCACCGGCATGGTCGGGCTCGTCAACGAGACGCTGCTCCGCTACGACCCGCTCAAGGACAAGTACATCAACTGGCTGGCGAAGTCCGCGAAGTGGACCGGCAAGAAGCAGTACACGATCGTCGTCCGCTCCGGCGTGAAGTGGTCGAACGGCAAGCCCTTCATGGCCAAGGACGTCGCCTACAACATCAACCTCGGCCACTTCAAGACGGCCCAGTGGAACAACCTCTGGCAGAACATCAAGCAGCCGATCAAGGTCAAGGGCAACAAGGTCGTGGTCAACTTCAAGTCGACGCCTAGCTATGTCCAGTGGCAGAACGCGATCTGGTTCGTGATGCCGATGATCTATCCAGGGCAGGCGAAGGCCATCACCTCCGCGGCGAAGTTCACGACGTACAGCCCGAGCAGCCCCATCGGGACGGGCCCGTACACGATCGACCGGAAGGGCTACGACCCGACGACGCGCGTGGTGTTCGTGAAGAAGGCGCACTGGTGGGCGGCCGACCAGCATCTGTCGCCCTCGCCGAAGCCGAAGTACATCATCGATCTCGTCAACACGAGCAACACGAATGCCCTCTCGGGCGTGCTCTCCGGGATCGAGGACCTGAACAACAACTACCTGCCGGGCGTCCAGAGTCTCGTGCAGCAGGGCAAGGTGCAGACGTACTACCCGAAGGCGCCGTACATGCTCTCGGCGAACACGGCGTGGCTCGAGCCGAACACGGCGCACGAGCCGCTCAACGACCCGGTCTTCCGCCGGGCGCTCGCGATGTCGATCAACATCGGCCAGATCGTGAGCCAGGACTACGGCGGCCAGGTGCGCACGGCGAGCCCGAGCGGCTTGCTGCCCACGTGGAACAAGTACATCAACAAGGCAGCGGTCGAGAAGTACGGATTCAAGTACAGCCCGACGGCGGCCAAGAGCCTGCTCCAGCAGCACGGCTACAAGCTCGTGAACGGCTACTTCACGAACAAGGACGGGTCGGCGGTCAACCTCGACCTCTCCGTGCCGCAAGGTTGGTCCGACTGGGAGGCCGCCCGTGACATGATCGTCAGCTCGGCGGCGAAGGCCGGCATCCGCATCACTGCCGTGGTGAAGGACTTCAACACCTGGCAGTCGGACCGGAACACTGGCAATTTCGATCTCGTGATCGACAACACCTACCAGCTCAGCGACAACCCGTGGACGTACTGGAACGGCATCTTCCACCTCCCGATCATCAAGGCCGGGACGGGCCAGACGTTCGCGAACTTCGAGCGCTACAGCAACAAGACGGCGTGGAACCTCGTGAAGAAGCTCGACCACACGGCTCCCGCGCACACCAAGCAGATCAAGTCGCTCAACAACAAGCTGCAGACGATCCTCATGCAGCAGCAGCCGATGATCCCGCTCTGGTACAACGGCGTCTGGGCCCAGTTCACCTCCAAGTACTGGACGAGCTGGCCCTCGGCCAAGACCCCTCGCCAGTACATCCCCGCGATGTGGCGCGGCTACCTGCAGATGACGGGGATCGACGTCATTACGCACCTGAAGAGCAAGTAGTGACCGTCTCGGTGAGCCGCCGCCTCCCGACGGTGGCGGCGGCCCACCGGGGAGGAACCGAATGCGCCGCTACTTCCTGAGAAAGCTGTTCGTCTATGCGGTGACCTTCGTCATCGCCGTGAGCGTCGACTGGGCGATCCCGCACCTCATGCCGGGCAATCCGGTGCTCACGCTGATGGGCCGGATCCAGATCCAGGACCCGCACGTCGCGCAGCAGGTCTACCACCACTACATGCGGGCCTTCAATCTCGACCTGCCGCTCTGGAAGCAGTACTACTACTTCTGGGTCTCGCTCTTCCACGGCGACCTCGGCACGAGCATCCTCCAGTTCCCGACCTCGGTCCGGTCGATCATCGTCCACGCCGCGCCGTACACGCTCGCCCTGCTCGTGCCGGCGATCCTCACCGCTTGGTACGCGGGGAACAAGGTGGGCGCGCTCGCGGCCCGGCGCAAGGTGCTCGACAACACGGTGCTCCCGCTCGGCTACGTGCTGACTGCGACGCCGTACATGTGGCTCGCGATCCTCCTCGCCTGGGTGTTCGCCGTGATCTGGCAGGTGCTCCCGATCGGCTTCGCCTACGACCCGACGGCGATCCGCGGCTTCACGTGGCCATTCATCCTCGACCTTCTCCGCCACTGGCTGCTGCCGTTCCTCTCGCTCTTCCTCGTCGCCTTCGGCGGTTGGGCGATCGGGATGCGGAACATGATCATCTACGAGCTCGAGTCGGATTACGCCCAGTACCTCCAGGCGCTCGGCGCTCCTCACCGTCTCGTGCGCAAGTACGCCTTCCGGAACGCGATGCTGCCGCAGATCACGGGCCTCGCGCTCCAGATCGGCGCCGTCCTCGCCGGAGCGCTCGTGACGGAGATCGTCTTCTCGTACCCCGGGCTCGGCTACCAGATCTACCGGGCGATCACGAACGAGGACTACTTCGTGATCCAGGGCATCTTCCTGTTCATCATCGTCGGGGTCCTCGTCGCGAACTTCCTCGTCGACCTCGCCTACGTGCTGATCGACCCGCGCACGCGGATCGGGATGCAGGGAGGGCAAGCGTGAGCGCGGTCGCCGCGCCCGGAGCGCCGAAAGCGCCGGCACCCGGGCAGGCGCCGCGCCGGTTGAGCGGCCTGCGCGAGATGGCGCACTTCGCGCTGGGCAACCGGAAGCTCGTGATCGGGCTCGGCGTCGTGCTCGTGATGCTCTTGATCGGGATCTTCGGGCCGATCGTCGCGCGGCACCCGCCGCTCGAGTACGGCGGTCAGCTCTCCCTGGCGCCGACGACGAAGGACGGCTACTGGTTCGGGACGACCCTGCTCGGACAGGACGTCTTCTCCCAGTTCGTCACGGGCGTCCGGCTCGCGTTCGTCGTCGGCGCGCTCGGCGGCGGGATCGCGGCGGTCCTCGGCATGCTCGTCGGCTTCACGGCCGGCTACCGGAGCGGCGTCGTCGACGAGCTCCTCAACATGCTCACGAACGTCGTCCTCGTGATTCCGACGTTCGCGCTGCTGCTCGTGATCGCCGCCTACCTCAAGGTGCGCGGCGTGATGACCGAGTCGATCTTCATCGGCCTCACGTCGTGGCCGTGGGCGGCCCGCGCACTGCGCGCCCAGACGCTGTCGCTCACGTCGCGGGACTTCGTCGCGCTCGCGCGGCTGAGCGGCCGGTCGAGCTGGAAGATCATGTTCACGGAGATCGCGCCGAACATGAGCTCGTACCTGTTCATGATGTTCATCCTGCTGTTCGGCGGCTCGATCCTGATCGCCGCGACGCTCGACTTCATCGGGCTGGGGCCGTCGAACACGATCTCGCTCGGGATGATGATGCAGCTCGCGGTCCAGAACGCCGCGCTGCAGCTGCATCTCTGGTGGTGGTTCGTGCCGCCGGGCCTTGCGATCGCGGCGATCGTCGGCTCCCTCTACGTCATGAACGTCGGGCTCGACGAGGTGTTCAACCCGAAGCTGAGGTCGCTGTGAGCGTCGAGGTCGACGGTCTCAGCGTCCACTACCGCTCGCTCGCCGGCGATGTCCGTGCCGTCGACGGTGTTTCCTTCCGTCTCGCCGACGGCGAGATCATGGGCCTCGCCGGCGAGTCGGGATGCGGTAAGTCGAGCCTCGGCAAGAGCCTCACCCGGCTGGACAGCCGGATGCGCTACGTCGCCGGCAGCGTCAGGCTCGACGGCGAGGAGCTGCCGATCTGGGACGACGAGCGGATGAACGACTTCCGCTTTCGCCGCGTCTCGATCGTGCCCCAGTACGCGATGAGCGCACTCAACCCGACGCGCAAGATCGGCCGCATGATCCGCGAGCTCCTGCGCGCCCGCGGCGTGGACGCGAACGCGGTGCTCCCGGAGCTGCGCCGGCGACTCGACCTGGTGGGGCTCTCGGAGGACGTGCTGTCGCGCTATCCGATCGAGCTCTCCGGCGGCATGAAGCAGCGCGTCGTCATGGTCGTCTCGACGCTGCTCGACCCGTCGCTGCTCATCGCCGACGAGATCACCTCGGCGCTCGACGTCTCGAGCCAGAAGGCCGTCGCGGAGATGCTCGTCGAGTTCCGTGACCGCGGCTTCGTCAAGAGCATGATCGTCATCACGCACGACCTCTCGATCCTCCACCAGATCGCGGACACGATCCTCGTGATGTACGCCGGCCGGCTCGCCGAGAAGGCGTCGGCGGAGCAGCTCGTCTCGGCGCCGCAGCATCCGTACACGCGTGCGCTCGTCGCCTCGCTGCCGGAGGTCGGCGTCCGCTACGCGGAGCAGCGGCTCGCCGGGATCGCCGGGCGGCCGCCGTCGCTGCTCGATCCCCCGCCCGGCTGCCGCTTCCGCGACCGCTGCCCGCTCGCGTTCGAGCGCTGCGCCGAGCAGCCGCCGTGGGTGGGGGACGAGGAAGGACGCGGCGTGGCCTGCTGGGCCGCCGCGGCGGCGGACGCCGCGGACGCGCCGGGCGTCGCTTCGGGGAAGGCCGGCTGATGCTCGCGCTCGACGGACTGAGCAAGACCTTCACGGCGGGCGCCTTCGGCGGCACGAAGGTCCCTGCGGTGCGGGACATCAGCTTCACCGTCCGGCCGGGCGAGGTCGTGTCGCTGATCGGCGAGAGCGGCAGCGGCAAGACGACGATCGGCCGCATGATCCTCCGCCTCTCGCCTCCGACGGCGGGACGCATCACGCTCGACGAGGTCGACGTCGCGAAGCTGCGCGGCCGCCACCTCAAGGGCTACTACCGCCGGGTCCAGGGCGTCTTCCAGGATCCGTTCAGCTCGTACAACCCCATCTTCAAAGCGGAACGTGTCTTCCGGCTGCTGCGGAGCGAGTACTTCCCCGGCCCGAGCGACAAGGCCTGGGAGGAGCAGCTCGAGGAGGCGCTCGCGGCCGTCAGCCTCAACCCCGGCGACATCCTCGGCAAGTACCCGCACCAGCTCTCGGGCGGCCAGCTGCAGCGCCTGCTCGTCGCCCGCGCGTTGCTGCTCGAGATCGAATATCTCGTGGCGGACGAGATCATCTCGATGCTCGACGCATCGACCCGGATCGACGTTCTCAACCTTCTCGGGGCGCTGAAGGAGCGCGGGCTGGGGATCCTCTTCATCACGCATGACCTCTCGCTCGGCAACTACATCAGCGACTCGACGATCATCCTCCGGCGCGGCTCGATCGTAGAGATGGGCGAGACGCCGAAGGTCTTCGGCAACCCGCAGCACCCGTACACGCAGATGCTGCTCGCGAGCGTGCCGCACCTGCACACGAAGTGGAAGCGCGGCGCAGTGGCGCGCGTGCTCCCCGAGCCGGCTGAGGCGCCCGCGCTCGTCGAGGTCGAGAGCGGCCACCTGGCGGCGCTGTGAAAGGAGCGACCATGAAGAACGTGTTCCCGTCCGACTTCGTCTGGGGCGCGGCCGCATCCGCGTACCAGATCGAAGGTGCGGCATACGAGGACGGGCGCGGCGAGAGCATCTGGGACCGGTTCTGCGCGACCCCGGGAAAGGTGCGCGCCGGCGAGACCGGCGAGATCGCCTGCGACTTCTACCACCGCTATCCCGACGACATCGCGCTCATGCGCGAGCTCGGCCTCGACGCCTTTCGCTTCTCGATCGCGTGGCCGCGGGTCCTCCCGCAGGGCACGGGGCCGGTCAACGAGGCGGGCCTCGACTTCTACGACCGCCTCGTGGACGCCCTCCTCGAGGCGGGCATCCGCCCGTTCGTGAACCTCTTCCACTGGGACCTGCCGCAGGCGCTCGAGGATGCCGGCGGCTGGCCGGAGCGCGCAACCGCCGAGGCCTTCGCCGGCTACGCGGAAACGGTGGCCGGCCGGCTCGGCGACCGTGTGAAGGACTGGATCACGCACAACGAGCCCTTCTGCACGTCGTGGCTGGGCTACGGCCTCGGCCTGCACGCGCCGGGGCGGACGAGCGTGCGCGACGCGCTCGCCGCCGCTCACCACGCGCTCCTCGGGCATGGTTGGGCGGTGGAGGCGCTGCGGCGCGCCTCGCCGGCGGCCGAGGTCGGGACCGTCGTCGACGCGTGGCCGATCCATCCGGCGAGCGACATCCCCGAGGACGTCGCCGCTGCCCACGCGGAGGACGGTGTCAGGAACCGCTGGTTCTTCGACCCGCTTCTGCGTGGTGCCTACCCGGAGGACGTACTCGAGCGCTTCGCCGACGTCGCGCCGCCGGTGCGCGACGGCGACCTGGCGACGATCGCCGTTCCCGTCGACTTCCTCGGCGTCAACAACTACTCGCGCCGCATCGTCCGGGCGGGGCCCGGGGGCACGGCGGTCGACGTGCGCCCGTCCGAGGGGAAGCTCACCGACACGGAGTGGGAGGTGTATCCGCCCGCGATGTACGAGTCGCTCGAGCGGATGCACCGGGAATACGGCGTCTCCTCGCTCTACGTGAGCGAGAACGGTGCCGCCTTCCCCGATGTGCGCAGCCACGACGGCCGCATCCACGACCTCGAGCGGATCGCGTACCTCGACGGCTATCTCGGCGCCGTCTCCATGGCGCTGGCAGAAGGCGTTCCCGTCCGCGGCTACTTCGTCTGGTCGCTGCTCGACAACTTCGAGTGGGCTCTCGGCTACTCGAAGCGGTTCGGAATCGTCCACGTCGACTACCCGACGCTCGAGCGGGTGCCGAAGGACAGCTTCTTCTGGTACCGCGACCTGATCGCCTCCAGCCGGCGTGCCGCCCCTCCGGTCGTCGGAGCTTCCAACTGACGCTTCCCGTTGCCGGCGTCCTGCAGCCGCAGGCCGCAGCCGCCTGAGGGGCAAGGCCCCGCGCGGGCCGCCCGAGTACGCTCCGGGCGATGGCCGCCCTACGCGTGCTCATCGCCGAGGACGCCTACCTCAGCCGCGAGGGTACGCGCCGCCTGCTCGAGGATCGCGACGAGGTCGAGGTCGTCGGGGCCGCCGGCGACCGGGATACGGTGCTCGCCGAGGCGCGCCGGCTCGAGCCGGACGTCGTCCTGATGGACGTGAAGATGCCGCCCGGCTACGGGACGGAGGGGATCGAGGCGGCTCACGCGATCAAGGCGGAGCGGCCCGAGACCGGGATCGTGATGCTGACGCAGCACGACGACGAGGAGTACGTCTGGGCGCTGCTGGAGGAGGGCGTCGCCGGCTACGGCTACCTGCACAAGATCCGCGTCGGCGACGTCGAGCAGCTCGTCCGCGCGATCCGGGAAGTCGCGGCCGGGGGCTCCGTCCTCGACCCGAGGATCGTCGAGACGCTGCTCGCGCGCCGCTCGCGGAAGCCGGGCTCGCGGCTCGCCGAGCTCACGCCGGCGGAGCGGGACGTCCTCCGCCTGATGGCGGAGGGCAAGAGCAACCAGGCCATCGCGGACGGCCTCCACGTCTCGGTCGGCACGGTCGAGAAGAGGAGCGCCGTCGTCTTCGCGAAGCTGGGCCTGCACCAGGAGCCGGAGCTGAACCGGCGCGTCGCGGCCGTGCTGATCTACCTGCGCGAGTCTGCCGCCGGTGCCTGAGCGGCCATCGCCTCGACCGCCACCGCGGCTCGCACGCGGGTGCCGCGTTCAGGCCCGTTCTCGATCGCGAGGCTGCCTCCCACCGCAGCGATCCGGTCGAGCATGTTCTGGAGGCCTGTGCCGTCGCGGCCGCGTCCGTCGAGGCCGGGCCCGTCGTCGACGACCTCGAGCGCGACCTCGCCGTCGCCTCCGTGGAGGCGGACGAGCACCGCGGCGCCCGGGGCGTGCTTCTGGGCGTTCGCCAGCGCCTCGAGCCCCACGAAGTAGAGGGCCGCCTCGACCTCCGGCTCGAAGCGCCGCCCCACGACGGCATCCGCCGCCTCGACCCGCACGGCGAGCGGCAGCCTGGACGCCTGCGTGCGGAGCGCCGCCGTCAGGCCCTGGTCTGCGAGAACGCTCGGGAAGATGCCGCGTCCGAGCTCCTGGAGCGCGAAGACCGCCTGCTCCGCCTCGGCCGCGAGGTCGGCGAGCAGCGGCCCCGAGCCGTTGTCGGCGCCGTGCGCGAGCCGCTGGAGGCGGACGCCGAGGGAGACGAGCTGTTGCTGCACGCCGTCGTGAAGATCGCGCTCGATCCTGCGGCGCTCGGAGTCCTGGGCGGACACGAGCCGCTGACGCGAGAGCCGCAGCTCCTCCGCCTGTGCCTCGATCAGCTCGAGCCGGTCGCGCAGCTGCGACTCGAGACGGAGGTTCCTCAGCCGCAGCGCCGCCTCCCGACCGAGCAGCTCCAGCAGCTCGAAGTCGGCGGCACCGAGAGCGTCTCCCCGGCGCGGCCCGCAGGCGAGCAGGCCCACGAGCTCGTCGCCCGCCACGAGCGGGACGACCGCCGCGGGCGTCGCAGGCCAGAGCGGCTCGAGCTCTGCCGCGGGCGTCTCAGCGAGGACGAGCCCGGGGAGGAACGCAGCTGTGCGGCCCCGGTCTCCGAGACGAGCAGCGGGGACCTCTCCTCCGCTCCGGCCAGCCCGAGTGGACGCAGCGACCCTCCCCGTGCCGCGTCGACGTACACCCACGCGCCGGCCCACTCCACCCCGAGTCCGCCTTGGACGGCGTGGGCGAGGAGCGGCCCGAACCGGACGAGGTCCGTCGTGCGGAGCGTCTCCCAGAAGCCCGTGAGCAGGACGTGCTGCGGCTTCCGATGCCGGTAGACGAGTGCCTCCGCCACCCGCTCGAGCCGGCCCCGTGCCGGTTGGAACACGACCACCACGAGCAGTGCGATCGCCACCGCCGCGAGCGCGCCCCGCCCTCCGACGAGCAGGCCCGCGGCGAGGGCCGGCACGAGCAGGAGCGCCGAGAGCGCGGCCCAGAGAACGCCGTAGACGAGCGCGCGCGAGACGACGAGGTCGATCGCCCAGAGGCGGTAGCGGAGGATGACGAGCGTCCCGGCGATCGCCGGCAGCGGCTGCGTGAGCACGCTCACGGCGACTCCGGCGTCGTGCGGCGCGCCGGCGAGCCCGAAGAGCGCCGAGCCTGTGATCTGCCCCATCACCTGGACGGACATAGCGACGAGGAACCAGCGCAGCTGCGCGCGCACGACGGCCCCGCCCCGCCGGTAGCGCTGGACGGGCGAGAGGAGGGCGAGCAGCGGGAACGCGAGCGGCGCGGGCATGTTCGAGAGCGAGCCGAGCGTGCCGGCGAACGGCCCACCGACGCCCTGCGGCACCGGTGTGCCGCCGAAGAAGCTGAGGGCAACGTCGGCCGAGCCGCCGAGCCAGCCCAACACGGAGTACGCGGCCAGGACGACCGCTCCGGCGAGGAAGAGCCGCTTCCAGCCGCGGCTCGCGAAACGGCCGTCCGGGAGCAGGAGGATGAAGAGCGCCCACAGTGCGATGTTCAGCTCCGTCGCCCACATGGCCGCATACGCCGCCTGCGCGGCGAGGCGGGGAATCGGGTGGACCATGCCGTAGTCGAGCGCTCCCGCCGCGAGGCTCCCGACCGCGAAGCCGAGGCCGTTCGCGAACAGCACCTTCCCGATCCGCATGCCGAGCGCGTCGGGTCGCAGCAGGAACATCGCGACGCCGAGGACGCCGACCAGCACCGTCAGCGTCCAGGGGCTCAGGACCTCGCCCGGGATGCCGGTACCCAGCAACAGCAGCGCGGCCGAGCCCGCGACCATCGCGAGGAGGACGCCGGCGAGCGCCCCGACGAGCGCGTACAGCTGCCAGGTCCTGCTCATCGTCTCTCGATGTTCCGTCCACGGACAGTCTCCCGTCAAGCCGGTCCGCCTCCGGGAAGACGGAGGGAAACCGGAACGAGGTCGGGGGAGGACCGGCTTGTCGGCACACGCGCGTTCCGCGACCGTGGCGGGCAGATGCCAAGCCCTCGGAAGGAGAAGCTCATGTCCAGACTCAGCCTCGCCGGAGCAGCCGCTCTGATCGCCGGGCCGGCCGTCGCGGTCGTCGGCGCACTCGTCGTTACGACGGAGTCCGACGACCCGGCGACGCGGGTTGCCGCCTACACGGACCACCACGGCGCGATGGCCGCCGGTCTCGTGCTCGAGGTCGTCTCGATCGTCCTGATCATCGGCGGGATCTCGTGGCTTGCGCTCCTGCTCGCGCCGCGCTCTCGCAACCTCGCCGCCGCCGGCGGCATCGTCGCGCTCGCCGGAGCGCTGGTGATCCTGTTCGAGGACGGCCTGACCGCTGCCCAGTCGCCCATCGCGACCGGCCTCGGGCAGGGTCAGGCCTCGACCGTCATCGACCGGATCCACTCGAGCACGGCCTCGTCACTCGACCCGCTCGCGATCCTCCTGGCCGTCGGCACGCTGCTGCTCGCCGTCGCTGCTGCGCGGGCGGGCGCGCCGCGCCTGGGAGCGGCGGCGCTCGCGCTCGGCATGATCGTCAACACGGTCGGCTTCGGAGCCGGGTCGAAGGTGCTCGTCGTCGCCGGCTTCGCCGTCTTCCTCGTCGGTGCGATCCCGCTCGTGCGGGCGCTCACGGGTCGCGAGCCGGCGCACCTCGCCGCCGCCCAGCTCGCTTCGTAGCGCCTGTGACAGGCCCGGCCGGGAGGCGACCGGCGCCGCTGCCGGCCGGGCCGGTCTCTCAGCCTCCGCCGATCGCGGTGCCGGCGCCGACCCACGACCGGCGCCGATCGGCGTTCGGGCCGGTCGCCGGCGCAGAATACACAACTACACAACTACGAAGTTATCGCCTAACATCGAGTCATGGAGCTTCCCCATCCGCTGCAGCACGATCTGGCCGAGCTGATCGCCCGCCGCTTCCGGGCGCTGAGCGATCCGCTGCGCGTGCGCATCCTCGACCTGCTGCGCGATCGGGAGCTGAGCGTCAGCACGATCGCCGATCAGCTCGACGCCGGCCAGCAGAACATCTCCAAGCATCTCGCGGTGCTCGTCGAGTCAGGGATCCTCGCTCGCCGCAAGAGCGGTACCCACGTCTACTACCGGATCGCCGACGAGGGCGTCTTCGCGCTCTGTGAACAGGTCTGCGGCTCGCTGCAGGAGCAGGTCGCGACGCTGAACGCGCTCGTCCACGGCGCCTGAACCGGCCAGAGAACAAGGAGTCTTCAGCGATGGAAGTGTCCACCGAGACGTTCGAGCAGGAGGTGATCGAGCGCTCGCACGAGCTGCCCGTGGTCGTCGACTTCTGGGCGGAGTGGTGCGGACCGTGCCGTACGCTCGGCCCGGTGCTCGAGCGGGAAGCCGAGCAGCGGAGTGACGAGCTCGTGCTCGCCAAGGTCGACGTCGACGCAAACCAGGAGCTGGCCCTCCGCTACCAGGTGCAGGGCATCCCGGCCGTGAAGGCGTTCCGCAACGGCCAGGTCGTCGCCGAGTTCGTCGGAGCACAGCCGCCGGTGAAGGTCGGCGCCTTCCTCGACGAGCTGACCGGGCCCACCGCCGCCGAGCGCCTCGTTGCCGAGCTGACCGCGACCGGCGAGCTGCCCGAGGTGGTCGATGCGGTCGAACGCAACGACCACGAGCACGCGTTCGAGCTCCTGCTCGCGGCGATCCTCGCCGCTGAGAGCGAGCAGCGGGAGCGCCTGCTCTCACTCACCGTCGGGCTCTTCGGCGATCTCGGCCAGGAGCACCCGACGACGGTTCGTTACCGTCGCCGCCTCGCGGCCGGCCTGTACTGAGCGGTCGCAGACAGCTGCGATTCGGCGTGCGTCGCCTCGAGGTCAGCCGCCGCTGATCGCGGCGATCACGTCGAGGCGCGAGCCGGTGCCGAGCGGCGTGTCGAGCCCGGCTCGTTCGCCGTCGACGTAGACGTGGAGGTGCGGGCGCAGCGCCGGCCCCTCCTCGACGACGCGGTCGCGCAGCCCCGGCCAGCTCGCCTCGAGCCGGTCGATCGCCTCGAGGACCGTCGCCGCTTCGACGTCGACGCGGCGCGGCAGGCCCGGGAAGAGCGGCGTGAGCGTGCCGGGGAGGCGGACGTCGGACAAGCCGCTCCTAGTCGACGATCGCGACGTCCACGGAGGAGATCGACGGCAGGTAGCTCGCGATCTCGCTCCACGTCTCGCCCTCGTCGGCGCTCGCGAACACCTGGCCCGTGCTCGTGCCGACGTAGAGCCCGGGAACGTCGGCCCCGTCGATCACCATCCCCTGGCGCAGGACGCCGAGATGCGCGTTCTCCTGCGGCAGGCCCGTGCGCAGGTCCTGCCAGCTCGAGCCGCCGTCGCGGGTCCGCCAGACGGCCGCCTTCCCGTCATGCATCGTCCGGCCGTGACCGCCGTCGACGGGGATGACGTAGAAGGTCTCCCGGTCGTGCGGGTGGACGGCGGCGGCGAAGCCGAAGTCGCCCGGCAGCCCCTCCGTGATCTCGTTCCACGTCTTGCCGGCGTCGTCCGAGCGGTGCATGCCGACGTGGTTCTGCTGGTACATGCGCTGCGGGTCGGAGGAGCGGACGAGCTTGTGGACGCAGAAGCCGACCTCCTCCCAGTCGGAGGGCCAGTCGCGGCGCAGGCCGCGGTTGCGCGGCGTCCACGACGAGCCGCCGTCCTCGGTCTCGAAGGTGCCGTAGCCCTGCACGATCGTGAAGAAACGGTCGGAGTCGCCGGCGTCGGTGACGAAGCCGGAGATGCCGAGATGACCGGGCGCTTGCTGGGCGGGATCGTCCCAGGACTCGCTGCCCGGCTGCCCGGCGAGCGTCGAGAGGAGCGACCACGTCTCGCCGCCGTCGCGGCTCTCGAAGATCCCGGGCGCCTCGACGCCGACGAGCAGCCGGTCGCCGGCGACCGCGAGCGTCGAGACCTTGGAGACCTTGCGCCCGTCCTCGTCGCCGTAGGAGAGGCCCTCGCTCGAGAGCTCCCACGACTCGCCGAGGTCGCGGCTGCGCCAGACCGCGGAGCCGTGCCACTCGCTCGCCGCGGCAGCGTAGATCGAGCCGGAGCCCGGATCGAAGATCGCGTGGTAGACCGGCCAGCCCTCGCAGAACGGGCCGTGCAGCGTCCACTTGCGCCGGTCCCCGCTCTCGAGCAGGAAGGTGCCCTTCCGCGTCGCGACGGTCAGCAGTGTCTTCGGCATCGGTCTCTCTCCCTTCGGCGGGTGACGTCCTTCACCGGGTTTGACGGCGGGATCGGGCCAAACTCATCGGTCGTCGCACGTTCTAGCTGAACGGCTTCATCAGCATGTCGGCGACGACGAGCAGGAGCACGCCGACATCGACGCGGGCAACGAGGAGGATGCGCCTGATCGCGGCCTGCGTCTCGGGCGCGGCGGCTCCGACCGTGTCGCTCAGCGTCACGATCCGCCTCGCGAGGGGAGCGAGCACGGCGACGCCTGTCGTGAAGCTGAGCGCGTAGCCCGTCAGCCCGATGTCCACCCACGTCGTGCCGAAGCCGATGTGGTGGTTGATCACCATCGTGATCCCCATGGCGAACACGACGAGCCCTGCAGGCGCGAAGAGCTTCTCGCCCGCGAAGGCTGCCTGCCGCGCAACCCTCACGAGCTCCATCGGATCCGCCGCTCGCTCCGCTCTGATCGCGAGCACGGTGAGGAGGAGCCCGCCGCCGACCCAGAAGACGGCGACGCCGACGTGGATCAGCTTGAAGACGGCGAAGACGTGCGAGTGGGCGTCCGTCGCGTTGAGCGCGAACGCGAGGGCGACCACGGTGACGCAGACGCCGACGAGCGTGGTGAGCCACGCGGAGGCGCGGCTCGCACGCGGCGCCTCGGCGATGCGAGTGGATTCCATGGCGGGGGAGTAAACGCGATTCGCCGGACGATCACAAGTCGCGCGCCGCGGCGAGCAACTCGTCCACGTCGGGCAGCTCGTCGTTCGCGTACAGCCAGGCGCCGCGCACGACGCCGTCACCGTCGAGGAGGAACGCACTGCGGCGCGAGACGTCCCGCATCCCACGGTGCTCGAACGCGACGCCGAAGCCCCGCGTCGCCTCGGCGTTCCAGTCGGAGAGGAGCGGGAAGTCGAGGTCGAGCGCCTGCATCCACGCGACGTGCGTGTACGGCGAGTCGCGCGAGATCGCGTACGGCTCCACACCCGCCCCCTGCAGCTCCGCTCTCCTGTCACGCAGGAGCTCGAGCTCGCTCGTTCAGGTAGACGACCAGTCGAAGAGGTAGAAGAGGAGCAGGAGCGGCCGGCCGCCCAGCAGCTCGCCGAAGCTCGCCGACTCGCGCGGCGTCGTCCACACGACCGCGTCGAGCGGCGCCCCGTCCCCGACCTCGAGCATCGTCCGGATCCTACGCGGCCGGAGCGACGTCGCCGTTGCCTCGGGGCAGGAGGCGCCGTCCGGCGACGACGAGCGGGATCCCGATCACGATGGAGGAGACGATCTTGCCCACGAGCTGACCGTCGAAGAAGTGGAGGCCGGAAGAGCCGAAGGCGAGGACGAGGAAGATGACGCTGTCGATCGGGGCGCTCGCCCCGGCCGAGACCGCAACCCGGATGCCGTCGTGAACGCGGCCGCGCAGCGGCGCGCCGACGAGGTTGTCCACGGTCTCCGAGGCGAGGAAGGCGGCGAGGCTCGCGCCCACGATCCGCCAGGTCGAGCCGACGGCTCGGTCGAACTCCTGCCCCGGAAAGGCGGGGTGCGAGTGGACGACGAGCTCGATGTACCCGGCGAAGAGAGCGGAGCCGACGAAGCCGAGACCGATCAGGAGCTGCGCGTTGAGCGCCCCGTCGCGCCGGCTCGCGCCGGTGTGGTGGGCGAGCTGGACGAGCGCGAGCGCGATCCCGATCGAGTAGACGCCGCCGGGGGCGTCGAGGTGCGTGAACGGCAGCCGGACGATCTTGTTCGCGCCGACCTGGGCCGACAGGACAACAGCGACGTAGAGGCCGGCCAGGGTGGTCAGGCGCATGGCCGCCTAGTATCGCGCCGTGGACGCGCTGCGGGCGATCGACGGCTGGGACGCGGAAGTCGCGGCTGCCGGGGTCGTCCGCGCCGGCGGCGTCGTCGCCACGCACGGCCCCACCGACTTCCCGCTGCCGTGGGCGTCGGTGACGAAGCTCCTGACCGGGCTCGCCCTGCTCGTAGCGGTGGAGGAGGGAACGGTCGACCTCGACGAGCCGGCCGGCCCGTCCGGCTCGACGCTGCGCCACCTGCTGGCGCACGCCTCGGGGCTGCCGGTCGACGGGAGAGAGCCGATCGCGGAGCCGGCCCGGCGGCGCATCTACTCGAACACGGGCATCGAGCTCGCGGCGAACCTGCTCGAGACGCGTGCCGCGATGCCGTTCGCCGACTACCTGGCCGAGGCCGTCGTCGAACCGCTCGGCCTGCGCGGCGGCCTCCGTGCGTCGCCCGCGCACGGCTACCAAGGGCCGCTCGACGACCTGCTCGCGCTCGGCGGGGAGCTGCTCGCGCCGAAGCTCGTGGCCCCCGAGACGCTCGCCGAGGCGACGACCGTCCAGTTCCCGGGGCTCGCCGGCGTCCTTCCCGGCCTGGGCCGCATGGAGCCGAACGACTGGGGCCTCACCTTCGAGCTGCGCGACGGCAAGGTGCCGCACTGGACCGGCGCTGGCAACTCCCGGCGGACGTTCGGTCACTTCGGCGCGAGCGGCACCTTTCTCTGGGTCGATCCGGAGGAGGGACTCGCCTGCGGCGTGCTCACCGGCCGCCCGTTCGGCGACTGGGCGAAGCAGTCGTGGCCGGCGCTGAGCGACGCGGTGCTCGCCGAGGCCGACGGATCCCCCCGCCACGCGGTCGAAGCGCTGGGTCCTGCGGGGCGCAAAGTTGAGCCGAACGGCCCATGGTCACTACCCGCGAACGAGTGGATCATGCCGTCGACATGAGCGAGCGCGGCTTCTACTCGATCGCGGACGACATCACCCAGACCTGGGTCGAGGACTGGGCCGGAGCCGGTCTCGCCGAGCTCGAGGCGTACCTCGCCAAGCACGCCGACTTCCAGCGCTTTCTCGCCGCGCGCGACGCCGCGCAGACGGCGGCGGAGTAGCGGGTAGAGCTCGTGAGGGCGGGGAAGGCGGCTCGTGCCGCCCCTTCCCCCTGAGCGTCTCTCCTACGCGAGCCCCAGCTGCGCCTCGAGCATGCCCTTCGGCATCGCGCCCACGGCCGCGGCCTTCGGCGCGCCGCCCTCGAAGAGCATCATGTTCGGGATCGACTGGATCCCGTAGCGCATCGCGAGATCCTGGTTCTCGTCGATGTTGACCTTGACGAGCTTGAACTGCCGCTCCTCGGCGATCCGCTCGAGGACGGGCGCGACCGCGTGGCACGGCCCGCACCACTCGGCCCAGAAGTCGACGAGGACGGGCGAGTCGGCCTTGAGCACCTCGCTCTCGAAGGTGGCGTCGGTCACGTCGGTGGCCATCGTTTCCTTTCTTCTCGTGTGAACGGCAGCCGGAGTATCCGGCCGCCATGAAGTGACAACGGCTCAGCCTAGACTTGCCTTCCCGATGCCGGAGCCAATCTTCCAACCCTTGCCGGACAAACCGGATCATCCCGGCCTCGAGCGGGCGATGCTCGAGCGCTGGGAGGAGGAGGGAACGTTCGACCGGCTGCGCGAGCAGAACCGCGGCGGTCCGACCTTCTCCTTCGTCGACGGTCCCGTCACGGCGAACAAGGACCTCGGCGTCCACACCGCCTGGGGGCGGACGCTTAAGGACGTCTTCCAGCGCTACAAGGCGATGCGGGGCTTCGACCAGCGCTACCAGAACGGGTTCGACTGCCAGGGGCTCTGGATCGAGGTCGGGGTCGAGCGCGAGCTCGGGCTCAACTCGAAGCGCGAGATCGAGGAGTACGGGCTCGAGAACTTTGCGCGCAAGTGTCGTGATGCGGTCGTCCAGTACAGCGAGCTGCTCTGGGCCGGCTCGAAGCGCCTCGGACAGTGGATGGACTGGGGCAACGACTACTTCACGTTCAGCGACACGAACATCGAGTACGTCTGGCGGATGCTGAAGGTCGTCCACGAGCGGGACTGGCTCTACCTCGGTCATCGCGCCACCGAGTGGTGCCCGCGCTGCGGCACGTCGATCTCGCAGCACGAGCTGATCGGCTCGTACGTCGACCGCGCCGACCCGTCGCTGTACGTACGGCTGCCGCTGCTCGAGCGCCCGGGAGAGTTTCTCGTCGTCTGGACGACGACGCCGTGGACGCTGCCGGCGAACGTCGCCGCAGCCGTCAACCCGGAGGCCGAGTACGGGCGCCGGGCGAACGGCGAGTGGGTCGCGGTCGGCCGCTACCCCGACGAGCGCTTCGAGGAGAAGGCGCGCGGGTCGGAGCTCGTCGGGTGGCGCTACCGCGGTCCGTTCGACGAGCTCTCGCCCGGTGGGGCGGTCGAGCACCACGTCATTCCGTGGGACGAGGTCTCGCTCGACGAGGGAACCGGCATCGTCCACATCGCTCCCGGCGCCGGCTCGGAGGACTTCGAGCTCTCACAGGCGCACGGGCTGCCCGTGCTCCAGCCGGTCGACGAGTCCGGGCGGTTCCACGACGACTACGGCTGGCTGCACGGGCTCTCGACGACCGAGGCGGCGGAGCAGATCATCGGCAACCTCGAGGAGAAGGGCGTCCTCGTCGAGGCGGGGCTGTACGAGCACCGGTATCCGGAGTGCTGGCGCTGCCACACACCGCTGATCTTCCGCATCGCCGACGACTGGTTCATCTCGGTCCGCGACCTGCGGCAGCAGATGCTCGACGCGAATGCCTCGGTCGAGTGGACGCCCGAGTACATGGGCAAGCGCATGGACGACTGGCTGCGCAACATGGGCGACTGGAACATCTCCCGCCGCCGCTACTACGGGCTGCCGCTGCCGTTCTACCCGTGCGCGTGCGGGCACCTGAACGTGATCGGCTCCCGCGCGGACCTCCAGGAGCGGGCGGTCACCGGGCTCGACCAGCTCGAGGAGCTCCGCCGCCCGTGGATCGACCGTGTCCCCGTGCGCTGCGAGGAGTGCGGCGAGGCCGTGGAGCGGGTCAAGGAGGTCGGCGACGTCTGGCTCGACGCGGGAATCGTCCCGTTCTCGACCCTCGGCTGGCAGAACGACGAGCGGGTTCCGCAGGGGTACGGGACCGGCGCCGCCAAGGGGCTGACGACGGTGGACCTGCCCGACCACGCGTACTGGGAGAAGTGGTTCCCGGCCGACTGGGTCTCGGAGATGCGGGAGCAGATCCGGCTCTGGTTCTACTCCCAGCTGTTCATGTCGGTCGTGCTCACGCAGCAGGCGCCGTTCCGGCGCGTCCTCGGCTACGAGAAGATGCTCGACGAGAACGGCCGCGAGATGCACGGCTCGTGGGGCAACACGATCGAGGCGGGCGACGCGTTCGAGCGCATGGGAGCAGACGTGATGCGCTGGCAGTTCGCCGCGCAGCCGCCCGACCGGAACCTCCTGTTCGGCTTCGGGCCTGCGGGCGAGGTCAAGCGGAAGCTGCTCACGTTCTGGAACTCGGTCAAGTTCTTCGTCGACTACGCGAACATCGCCGGCTTCCGGCCCTCGTGGGAGAAGCTGGAGCCGGAAGGGGAAGATCTCGCGCCGCTCGACCTCTGGCTCGTCGAGCGAACGCGTGCCTTCGTCGCCGACGCGGCGGCCGGCTACGAGCGCTGGCTGTCTCCCGACGTGATGCGGGAGTTCGAGGTGTATCTCGACGACCTCTCGAACTGGTACATCCGTCGCTCCCGCCGCCGCTTCTGGGCCGACGACGAGGCGGCGCTGCGGACGCTCTGGTACGCGCTGGTGCAGACGATCCGCGTCCTTGCGCCGATCCTCCCCTTCGTCACCGACCACCTGTGGCGGACGCTCGTCCTCGACGGGCCGGAGTCGGTCCATCTCGCCGGCTGGCCGGAGGTGGCCGAGCCCGACCGCGCGCTCCTCGACGAGATCGCCGAGCTGCGGCGCGTCGTGGAGCTCGGGCGCCAGGCGCGCTCGACCGCCGGGATCAAGCTGCGGCAACCGCTGCGGCAGGCGACCGTGCACGGGGCGACCCTGAGCGCTGCCCACGCGGAGGAGTTCCTCGACGAGCTGCGCGTGAAGACAGTGGTCTCATCTGGGCGGGAGGCGCCATTCGAGCTACGCGTGAAGCCGAACCTCCCCGTCCTCGGCCCGAAGCTCGGCAAGGAGCTCGGCGCCGTGCGGGCCGCGCTCGAGGCCGGCGAGTTCGAGGCGCTGCCGGGGGGCCGCTTCCGGGCGGCCGGGCACGAGCTCGAGCCCGAGGCGGTGCTCGTCGAGCGGCGCGGCCGCGAGGGCTGGGCCGTTGCGTCGGCCGACGGCCTCACGGTGGCGCTCGACCTCGCGCTCGACGACGAGCTCCTGCTCGAGGGTGAGGCGTACGACCTCATCCATCGCGTCAACTCGCTCCGCCGGGAGCAGGGCTTCGAGTTGACCGACCGGATCGTCCTCAGCGTGCCGGAGGAGATGGCGCGAGCTCGTCTCCCGCCACGGCGACTGGATCGAGCACGAGGTGCTCGCCACGGAGATCCGCGTCGGCGGCGAGCTCGAGCTGCGGAAGAGCTAGGCGGCGGCCGCCGAGGACGCGCGGCGCAGCTCGACGGGCAGCCTGAAGCTCACGTCCTCGTGCACGGGACGCTGCTCCTGCACGTCGGCTCCGCGTTCGCGGAACCAGGCGCAGACCTCGGCGACGAGCCGTTCGGGCGCCGATGCGCCCGAGGTGAGGCCGACCGTCTCGCGGCCCTCGAGCCAGCGCTCGTCGATTCCGTGCACGTCGTCGATCAGGTGCGCGTGGACGCCGCGGGCGCGCGCCACCTCGACGAGCCGCTGCGAGTTCGAGGAGTTGCCCGACCCGATCACGAGGAGAAGGTCGACCTCGCCCAGCAGCTCCTTGACCGCCCACTGGCGGTTCGAGGTCGCGTAGCAGATGTCCTCGCGAGCCGGCCCCTCGATCCGCGGGAAGCGGCGGCGGAGGACGGAGACGATCTCGTGTGTCTCGTCGACCGAGAGCGTGGTCTGCGTGACGTAGGCGAGAGGCCGGTCGTCCGGGAGCGCGATCCGCCCGGCGTCCGCGGGAGACTGGACGAGGGCGATCGAGCCCGGTGCCTCGCCGAGCGTCCCCTCGACCTCCTCGTGGCCGGCATGGCCGATCAGGACGATCGCATAGCCGGCCTCCGCGTAGCGGCGCGCCTGCGCGTGCACCTTCGTCACCAGTGGACAGGTCGCGTCGATCGTCGTCAGCCGGCGTTCCGCCGCCTGGCTGTGTACCGCCGGCGCCACGCCGTGGGCCGAGAAGACGACCGTCGCATCCTCCGGCACGTCGCGGAGGTCGTCGACGAAGACTGCGCCGCGCGTCTCGAGGTCGCGAACGACGTGGGAGTTGTGGACGATCTGCTTGCGGACGTAGACGGGCTCGCCGTAGAGAGCGAGAGCCCGCTCGACGGTCTCGACCGCCCGCTCGACGCCCGCGCAGTACCCACGGGGCGAGGCGACAAGAACCTGCTTCACCACTGGGCGGTCACCATACCGCGGCCGTGTTAGCGGTACGTGAACGAGTGGGCTCTCCGGCTCACGACTCGGCCGTACTGCTTGTAAAGATGGGCCAGACGGCCCATTGTCGGGCTCGCGGCCGGGTTCTACGCTCCCTGCCACTGGGCGATGCGAGCCGCTGGACGTTCGCGGCGCGCAGTCGGGAGAGCCCGCCGCATCGCCCCCCCGAGCGGCGGGCTTTTCCATTTCCGGCCGTCCCTGGACGGCGTCGCGGGCGGCAGATGCTGTGCGCTCGTAGAATTCGACGGCCCAGTGAGCACAACCGAGCTTCCGATCGTCCGCGCGCTCCGTCGCGCCGCGGCCGCGGCGTTCCGTCTTCGTGCGACCACCGGCCGGCGCGCTCGCTCGCCCGCTCCGGGGACGGCAGCCGGCCGCGAGCTCGAGAGTGTGAGCCGTGTCGCCGGCGAGCTGGCCCGTCTGGCGGACGTCGAGGACGTGGCGCGGACGCTCCTCGACGAGTTCGCGGCGCTCTTCGACGTCGACTTCGCCGCCCTGACCTTCGTCTCCGACGACGGCCGCGAGGCCTCCGGGTATCTCGGCCGCGCACACGGTGAGGACGTCGACTGGTGGCGTGAGCTGCGGCTCGATCTCGAGCGGGAGCCCTCGGGCATCGCGAGCGCGGTCTTCGAGGCCTCCGCGTTCGCCGTCTACGACGCGGCCAGCTCGGGCGTCATCAGCCGCCGTCTCGCGGAGGCCGTCGGGGCCCGGAGCGCCGCCTTCGTGCCGCTGCTCGTCCAGGAGCGCGTGATCGCCGTGATCTCCGTCGCCACCCACGATGCGCTGCGCGTCTTCTCCTCCGAGGATCTCGCGGTCATGCAGACGCTCGCTTCGGAGGCGGCGGTCGCCCTCGAGCGTATCCGCGCCTCGATCGCGCTCGAGGAGGCGCTCGGCCGCGAGCGGCTGCTCGCCTCGATCGCCCGGGGGCTGCGGAGCGAGCTCGATCTCGCCTCGGCGCTCTCCGGTGCGGCCGAGGAGACGGGACGGGCGCTGGAAGCGTGGCGCTGCTCCATACGGATCGGCGACGGGGACCAGCCGCCGGTGACGGCCGCGTGGAACGCGCAGTCGGAGGAGCTGCTCCCCGGAGAAGGGAGGGCCGCCGAGGCGGCGCTTCGGGAGCAGGCCGTGGAGCAACGGCAGACGGTCGTCCGGGAGGCCGCGGAGGCGACGTTCGTGGCGGTCCCGGTTCTCGCCCCCGAGCGGCCCGCCGGCACGCTCTGCGTTCTCCGCTCCGTGACGCAGGCGTGGAACAAGGGCGAGCTCGCGCTGCTCGAGTCGGTTGCCGCCGAGATCGCCCTCGCCGTCCGCGTCGCGCGCCTGCTGGACGAGAACCAGGAGCGGCTCACCCAGCAGGAGGCGCTGTTGCGCGCCGCCCACGTCCTGAGCAGCGAGCTCGACCTCGCCGCCGTCCTGCAGCGGCTCGTCGACGAGCTGGCCGCCCTGCTCGAGGCGGAAGCGGCCGACTGCCACCTCCTCGATCTCGAGTCCGGGCTCCTCCGCTGCGTCGCCGTGCACGGCTTCGACCGCTCGCTGCTCGGCTTCGAGTTCCCGGCGGATCAGGGGATCGCACGCGCGGCGATGCGGGAGATGCAGCCCCGGATCGAGAGCGAGTACAGCGAGACCTATGCACCGGTGCCCCATCCCGCCTACGAGGGCTTCACGAACGTGATCGTCGCCCCGATGGTGTGGAGCGACGAGGTGCTGGGGTTGCTCGGTGTCGGCCGGCGCAGCGGCCGACCCTTCACGCCGCGAGACGCAGGCGTGCTCGACGCGTTCGCCGGCCTCGCCTCGCTCGCGCTGCGGAACGCGGAGATGTTCACGCAGAGCTCCAACCAGGCGCGAGTGCAGCGCGGGTTCTACCGGATCGCCTCGGCGCTCGGACGGTCGCTCTCCCGGGCCGCGACGCTCGAGGCGGTGGCGCAGGCGGCCGCGGAGGCGCTCGGCGGAACCTCGGCTGCCGTGCTCGTCCCGTCGAGCGGCCGCCTCGAGGCGGTCGGGGCCTACGCGCTCCCCTCCGAGCTCGCCCACCTGCTCGGCGAGAGTGCCGCCGAGAGCCGGAGTGCGCTCTTCCGTGCCGCGGCCGAGGACCGGATCGTCGCGTCGGCTGCGGTCGAGGAGGACGAGCGGCTCCTGCCCGAGGTGCGCGCAGCGGCGGCCGAGGCCGGCTATCGCTCGCTCATCGCCGTGCCCGTCGATCCGCCGCGCGACGCCGGCCGCGGGCTCGTTCTCATCCTCTTTGCGGACGAGCGCTCGTTCAGCGACGACGACCTCGAGCTCGCCCGCCACCTCGCGGACGCGACGCGGGGAGCCCTCGAGCGGAGCGAGCTGTTCGAGGCGGAGCGGAGCGCCCGTGCTCTCGCGCAGCAGCTCACCCGCACCGGCCGCCTGCTGACGAGCGAGCTCGACCCGGCGGCGGTGCTCGACGAGGTCGTGCAGCAGGCGCCGGCGCTCCTGAATGCCGATGCGGCCGCCTTCCGGCTCCTCGCCGACGAGGAGCTCGTCGTGACCGCGGCCGCCGGCTCCGGTGCAGAGGAGGCGCTCGGCTCCCGCAGCTCCGCCGGAGGCTGGCTCTCGGGCGACGTCGTTCAGTCGGGGTCGCCCGTTGCGCTCGCGGCGGCCGGCTCCGACGACCGGTTGCGGGATCTCGACCCCATGCTCGCGGGCGGGAACGCCGCCTTCCTCGGCGTCCAGGTCGCCGGGGCGGAGGGAACCATCATCGGTGTCCTCGCCGTCTACGCGGCACTGCCGCGCGACTGGCGAGAGGAGGAGGTCGAGGCGCTCCTCGCCGTAGCCGCGAGCACCTCCTCCGCGCTCTCGAACGCCGAGCTCTACCAGCGCGTGGCGCTCGAGCGAGAGCGGTCGGTTGCGATCCTCGCCAACATCGCGGACGGGATCGTCGCCGTCGACCGGGAGGGGGAGGTCGTGCTCTGGAACAGCGCGGCCGAGCGGATCACCGGCGTGCCCGCGGCGGCTGCGCTCGGGCGGACGCCGGAGGATGTGCTGCAGCGGAGCCTCGAGGCGACCGACGGCGGCGATCGCGGCAACCGGCTCGTGCCGATCATGCGCGGGCGGGAGGAGGTCTGGCTCTCCGTCACCGAGGCCGTGATGCGCGACCCGGTCGGGTCTGTTGCGGGCCGCATCTTCGCCTTCCGGGACATCTCGGCCGACCGCCTCGTCGAGCAGGTCAAGTCCGACTTCGTGAGCACCGTCTCGCACGAGCTCAGGACGCCGCTCACGTCGATCTACGGCTTCGCGGAGACGCTGCTGCGGCAGGACGTGATGTTCGGCGAGGAGGAGCGGCAGACGTTCCTCCGCTACATCGCCTCCGAGTCACAGCGGCTGACGGCGATCGTCGACACGCTCCTCAACGTCGCCCGTCTCGACACCGGCGACCTCCAGGTGAACCTGGTCGAGACCGACGTCCGGGACGTCGTCGGGCAGGTGCTCGAGAGCATGACGGCCGGCAACGGCCACCGGTTCGTAGTCGACCTGCCCGACGAGGCGCTCGTCGCGCGGGCCGATCCGGAGAAGCTGAGGCAGCTCATGGCCATCCTCGTCGACAACGCGCTGCGCTACTCGCCCGACGGTGGCACCGTGACGGTCGGTGCCGTGCGTCGTCAGAACACGGTCGAGGTCACCGTCGCGGACGAAGGGATCGGCATCCCGCAGTCGGACCAGGAGCAGATCTTCCGCAAGTTCTACCGCGGCGCCGACGCCGAGTTGCGGGCCGGAGCGGGTGGCACCGGGCTCGGGTTGTTCATCGCGCGTGGACTCGTCACGGCGATGGGCGGGCGGATCTGGGTCGCTTCGCGCGAGGGAGAGGGCTCTCGCTTCGCCTTCGAGCTGCCGGCGGCCGCGGCGGCTCCGTCCCCGGCCGGCACCGAGCGAGAGTGAGTACCGAGGTGGGCGGGTATAGGCAGCGAGTGGACGATGCAGGCGGCACACGCGTGCTCGTCATCGACGACGAGGCGCCCATACGTCTCCTTTGCCGAGTCAACCTCGAAGCGGAGGGCATGAACGTGCTCGAGGCCGCGGACGGCGCCAAGGGCCTGGAGCTCGCGCGCGTCGCGCAGCCCGACGTCGTTCTGCTCGACGTGATGATGCCGGGGCTCGACGGCTGGCGCGTCGCGGAAGCGCTGCTCGAGGACCGGCGCACGAACGAGATCCCGATCATCTTCCTCACCGCCCGCGCCGAGTTCCGTGACCGGGCGCGCGGCCTCGACATCGGCGGCATCGACTACGTGACGAAGCCCTTCAATCCGCTCGAGCTCGCTCCCCTCGTGCGGGACCTGCTCGCGCGGATCGACCGCGGCGAGCGCGACGAGCTGCGCGGGGAGAAGCTCTCCGAGCTCCGGGCGCTCATGAAGCTGGGGTAGGCGCTGCCTTTCGTCGGTCGGGCGGCCTATCGCGCGGTCTGGGCCAGGGCGATGCCGCAGAGGACGACCCCGGCGCCGACGAGCTGCGCCGGCGTCAGCGTCTGCTGCAGCCAGACCCAGCCGAGGACCGTCGCGATGACCGGCTCGAGCATCGCCACGATTCCGGCGCGGGTCGCGGTCACGTGCTTCAGCGCGCTCACGATGAGGACGAAGGGCACGATCGTGCCGAGCACGATCATCCAGAGGACGAGCGCCCACGCGGGCAGATGCCACGCCGAGAGGTGTCCCTCCAGCGAGACCGTCTTCGCCGCGGTGGACGTCGGGAAGCTCCACCACGGCTGCACGAGCGCCCAGAAGACGCTCGCGAAGAGGAAGCCCCAAACGAGGAGCGAGATCGAGTCACGCTCGGCCACCCGCCGCTCGGCGAGCAGGAGGTAGGAAGCGTACGCCGCGGCCGCGAGCAGTCCGAAGCCGATGCCGAGCGCGTCGAGCCGCGAGCCTTGCCAGATCTGCACCATGAGCACGAGACCCGCGAGCGCGAGTGCGAGCGCCGCCCAGATGCGCCGCCGGATGTGCTCGTGCCCGAAGGTGCGCACCCAGATCGCGACGAGCAGCGGCCCCAGGTACTGGATGAGCAGCGCGATCCCGAGCGGGAGCCGGTCGATGGCGAGGAAGTAGAAGAGCTGCACCCCCGCGACGCCGACGACACCGAAGACTGCGAGTCGCCGCCACTCCCCGGCCCGCAGCCGGAGTGAGTCTCGGTCGAGGAGAAGCGCGACGAACGCAAGCCCGAGGAACGAGCCGAGGCAGCGCACCTCGGTCAGCCGCAGGGAGCCCAGGCTCGAGGTGAGGACGACCTTCGAGACGGCGCCGTTGAGCCCGAACAGCGTCGCCGCCGCGAGCACCATGGCGTAGCCGAGAGCCGGCCGCCGCGCCCGCTCCTCGCCGACCGTCCCACCGACCCCGATCGCTGCCATTAGTGCACCCGTCCGCAGGTCATGGCCGCTTCCCGGCCGACTGCCTGCGTCCGGGCCGCGAACGACGATCCACGCGCCGGATGAGCGACTGAACTCACAGACGCGTGCACCGGCCCGACGGTAGCTCATGCCGCCCCGGGGCCTACACTGCCTCGGTCGGGGCGTAGCTCAGCCTGGTAGAGCGCCCGGTTTGGGGCCGGGAGGCCGGCAGTTCGAGTCTGCCCGCCCCGACTCGCTAGGAGCTTTGCGATCCCGCCGCGTGAGCAGCGACTCCCGCCGCCTGCTCGTCGGCGAGGAAGCGGAGCAGGTAGGCGGTGAAGGCGCCGAAGAAGACCACCGCCTCCTCCGCCGCCATCGTCACCCCCGCGATCTGCTGGTCGGCGAGCGGCGCCGGCCCCCACGTGCGCGGCGCGTGCACGTAGAAGGGATAGATCGCGCGCGGGATCAGCGCGAGCAGGAGGCCGAGCGGGGAGGCGAGGACGAAGGCGGCGAAGAGGTAGGCGGCCTTGGCGCCGGCCGAGCGGTCGCCGTGGACGACCGGCCACCAGACACACGCTCCCGCAAGGAGGTAGGTCAGGTGCTCGACGTGGAGGACCGAGTGCTGGTGGCGGAGCGCGAAGTCGTAGATCCAGGGCAGGTGCCACGTGTAGTACGTGCCGAGCCAGAGCGGTAGCGCGACGAACGGCTGGAAGAGCGGAAAGCGGGCCGCGCGCCGCGCAAGCTGCGGCGGGACCGCGAGCACGAGGAGGGCCGGGGCCCACTCGGCGAGGACGACGTTCTGGAGCAGGTGCGCCCAGAGGAAGGTGTGGTTCGCGAGCGGCTCGAGCTCGGTGAAGAAGGCGGTGAAGACGAGCGCGACCCCCAGCACGCCGGCCGCGACACGCGGGCGGGAGAGCCGCCCCCGCCACGCCCCGAGGGCCAGCCCGAGCGCGAGCGCCGGTGCCAGCCCGATCGCCTCCGCCGAGGGATTCATCGCCGCGTACCGTAGATGCGGCCGAGCCGGGTCAGTCGAGGCGCTCCGGCCGAGACGCCGCGTGATGTCCCGCACCCGAAAGACCCTCGAGCCGCCGCGCCTCCTCTCCCTCTGCTGTCGTCAATGCAGACAACACTGTAGAGGCCGGCCCGGACGGAAGCGGGCGGGGGGAGTCGAACCCCCAACTACAGCTTGGAAGGCTGTCATGAGACCGTTTCACCACGCCCGCACGTGGATGCGGGCCCAGCGTAGCTCGGAGCTACAGCGGCGGGCCGCTGGCGGGGGTCAGCGCCCCCGAGTGTGCACCGGCGGCCGTGTCCGTCCAGACGATCGGTACCGCCGCGCCGGGCGCGAGCGAGAGGAGGACTCGGCGGACGTCTGCCTGCGACGAGATCGTGGCGCCGTTCAGCGACGTGATGACGTCGCCTGCGACGAGCCCTGCCGCCGCGGCAGCCGACCCCGGCAGGACCTGGACGACTCTGGCGCCGCCGGCGACGTTCTGCAGGACGACTCCGAGGAAGGCGGTCGGGCCGGCGTGGACGGTGGCGGTCGAGGTTCCGGTCTCGATCAGTCGCGCGACGCCGAGCGCCTGGGTGATCGGGATCGCGTAGCCGCGATGGCCGGCGCCGGCCGAGCCGGCAGTCACCATCCCGATCGTCTGTCCCTGCGCGGTCTGTAGTGGGCCGCCCGACTCGCCGGGCTGTACCCGGGCGTTCGTCACGATGAGGTTGCTCAGCGTCTCGGAGCCCGCCGACCCGTTGCCGGCGACGATCCGCCGGTGGAGCGCCGTCACCGTGCCCTCGGCTGCGGCCGGCTCTCCCCCGCGCCCGAGCGCGTTGCCGCGGGCGACCACCGCTTGCCCCAAGCGCACCTGCGCCGAGCGGCCGAGCGAGATCGGCTGTAGGCGCGAGGCATGCGCGAGCTGGAGGACGGCGACGTCGCGCAGGACGGAGTATCCGACCACTGTCGCCGTGTACTTCCTGTGCGTCGTCACGTCGACGACGCGAAACGAGGTGGCTCCTTCGATGACGTGGTTGTTCGTCAGCACCTCGCCCGAGCGGGTGAGGATCATGCCCGTGCCGGCCGCCTCGCCCTGCTGGTAGCCGAGCTTCGTGTAGATGTCGACGATGCCCACGTTCGGGTCGGGCTGCACGCCCAGACGGTGTGTGGTGTGCCCGGCGGCGCCGGCCGGAGAGGCGGCAACGGTCGGCGCGAGCGCTGCCAGGAGGGCGAACAGAAGGCGTCGCGCTGTGCCGGGCACCGGCGCATGTGACCACCGGACCATGAGTGCGGCGTAAGGAAGCCGCAAGCTCCGTGTAAAGCCGTATGGCCGCGGCGGGAGCTGCAGCCTCGCTGGCGATCCGCTGTTCGCAGTAGCGTCCGCAGCGTGACCATCGGGCCCCAGCCGGGCGAGTCGCCGAAGGAGCGGGCGAACCGCGAGCTCGTCGAGCTTCTGAACGAGCTGCGGGTCGTCCTGCCGGGAATCACCGTCCTCTTCGGCTTCCTCCTGGCCGTGCCGTTCGCGAGCGGGTGGAGACGCGTGAACGGCTTCCAGCACGACGTCTTCCTCACCGCCTTCCTCGCCACCGCTGCCTCGATCGTGTTTCTCGTCGCCCTGAGCAGCTACCACCGCCTGCGCTTTCGCGTCGCGGACAAGGAGCAGCTCGTGCGGGCCGGGAACGTGCTCGGGATCCTCGGCATCACCTGCTTCGGGATCGCCCTCGACTCGGTCGTCCTGCTCGTCACCGACTTCGTCACCGGCAGCGACTTCGCCGCGGGCGCCGCGGCGGGCGTCGCGGCGCTCGTCCTCGTCCTTTGGTACGGCCTCCCGTTCTGGGACCGGCTACGTGCCGGGCGCGCCGGGTAGGTCGACGCGCTCGATCGAGACGGGCTCGCGCGGACGGTCGGCCTCGCCGGTCTCGACCTGGGAGATGGCGTCGACGACGTCCATCCCGTGGGTGACGCGGCCGAAGATCGTGTGCTTGCCGTCGAGCCAGGGGCACGCCTCTGCGGTGACGATGAAGAACTGGCTGCCGTTCGTGTTCGGGCCGGCGTTCGCCATGGCGAGTGCGCCACGGACGACCCGGTGCTCGTTCGCCTCGTCCTCGAACGTGTAGCCGGGGCCGCCGGCGCCGGTACCGGTCGGATCGCCGCCCTGGATCATGAAGTCGGGGATCACCCGGTGGAAGATCACGCCGTCGTAGAAGCCGTCGGACGCGAGCTTGCGGAAGTTCTCGACCGTCTTCGGCGCGTCCTCGTCGAAGAGCTCGAGGTCGATCTGGCCGTGACTCGTCTGCAGGGTCGCCGTGCTCAACGAGAAGGCACGCTAGCTGCCGGGGGCGGACGGCGGCGGCTCCGGCGGGCGCCGCCGGAGCGCGAACAGCCCGGCGGCCGCGGGTCCGAGTGGCAGCCACAGGTTGAAGACGCGGTAGGTGAAGACGGCGAGGAGGGCGGGCGCAAGGTGGTATCCGACCCAGGTGAGGGCGAACGGCAGCAACGCCTCGACTGCGCCGGCCCCGGCGAGCGGCAGCGTCCGCCTCGTCAGCGCGTAGCCGGTCGCGTAGCCGACGACGACGGTAGTCACCGACGGCGTGTGCCGGGTGAACGCGGCGAGGCAGGTCCAGAGGACGAACACCTCTCCGGCCCAGTAGACGGCCATGCCGGTGAAGGCCTTGCCGCCGTGGCGCCGCGGCGAGGCGACGATCTTCCCGACGACCAGGATCGCGTCGAGCGGGGGGCGGAGGAATCTCAGCGGCCCGCGGCAGACGCGGTCGCGGTAGCGGACGGCGATGGCGGCGAGGACGGTCCCGGCCGGGACGCCGATCGTCCACGAAAGAGTGACCGCGCGTTCCGCCGGACTGTGGTCGACGAGGAGGAGAACCGCGCAGACGCAGGCGCCTACGGAGAGGACCGCATACTCGAGCGAGCCGAGACCGAGCACGCGGACGCGCGCTTCCTCCCGCGACACGCCGAGATCCTCGAGCGCCTCGAGGTCGACAGAGAACCCGCCGCGCGGCACGAACATGCCGAAGCCGGCCGCTACGACGGCTGCCGCCCGTAGCGCGCCGATCCTCGTGCCGCGGTCGACCTCCGCGACCTCCCGGTAGGCGATCACGTAGCCGAGGTGCGCCGCGAACGCCCCGGCGACCGCGAACGGGAACCAGTACGTGTTCGCGTGGCGCAGGTGCGACGCGACTGCGCCAAAGCCTGCGATCCAGGCCACGCCGATCGCCACGACGAAGGAGAGCGCACCGGCCGCGAGCATGAGGATCGCCACGTGGCGCGGCTCGGACTCGCGGTGGTGCGCGAGCAGCACTCCGAGCGGCCCGCGCGGGCCGGAATCGCCGGGCCGGCGGTGCGTCATGAGGCTCTTCGTTCTGCGGCGGGACATGGGCAATCCGTCGTTCGCCGCCGGACGGCGGACGATGCGCCCGCCAGGATTCGAACCTGGGACCCGCGGATTAGAAGTCCGCCGCTCTGTCCACTGAGCTACGGGCGCTCGGAGACAGGGTAGATGGGTAGGGTGCGGTCGATGGCGGACGCGCTCGAGCGCCTGAAGGAGCGGCTGGCCGAGGTCGTGGACCTGGGGAAGGTCTCGCGGGTTCTCTCCTGGGACCAGCAGACGATGATGCCGCCGGCGGGCACGCAGCACCGCGCCGAGCAGATGGGGACGTTGCGGCGGATCGCCCACGAGCGGTTCACGGACCCGGAGGTCGGCCGCCTGCTCGACGAGCTCCGCCCGCTCGAGGAGTCGCTCGAGCCCGACTCCGACGACGCCGCGCTGCTCCGGCTCGTGCGCCGCGACTACGAGAAGGAGGTGCGGGTGCCGGCGTCGCTGCGGGCGGAGGCGGCACGCGTGGCGGCCGAGGCGCGCCCGGTCTGGGTCAAGGCCAAGGCGGAGTCGGACTTCGCCTCGTTCCTGCCCTCGCTCGAGCGCATCGTCGAGCTGAAGCTGCAGTACGTCGATCTCGTCGCGGACGGAGCGGCGGAACGCTACGACGTTCTGCTCGACGACTACGAGCCCGAGACGACTACCGCCGAGGTGCGGGCGGTCTTCGGCGAGCTGAAGCCGCCGCTCGTCGAGCTGATCGCGGAGCTGAGGGAACGGGAGGTCGACCACGCGTTCCTCCACGGCGACTTCCCGCCCGACCGGCAGCGGGCGCTCGCGTACGAGGTGATCGACCTCTTCGGCCACCGGCCCGACAGCTGGCGGCTCGACCCCACGGAGCACCCCTTCGCCTCCGGGCCCGGTCGCGACGACATCCGGATCACGACGAACTACCACCCCGACTCGCTCGAGTCGCTGTTCTCGACGATGCACGAGTACGGGCACGGCCTCTACAACCACCAGCTTCCGCAGCACCTCGAGCGGCTGCCGACCGGCCAGTCCTGCTCGCTCGGGATCCACGAGTCGCAGAGCCGGCTCTGGGAGAACCTCGTCGGCCGCAGCCTCCCGTTCTGGCGCTTCTTCTTCCCGCGTCTGCAGGAGACGTACCCGGAGCAGTTCGGCGGCGTCGACCTCGACCGCTTCCACCGCGCGGTCAACCGCGTCGAGCCGGGCCTGATCCGGATCCAGGCGGACGAGGTGACGTACGGGATGCACGTCATGCTCCGCTTCGAGCTCGAGCAGGACATCGTCGAGGGCCGCGTCGAGCTGCGCGATCTGCCGCAGCGGTGGAACGAGAAGATGTGGGACTACCTCGGCGTCGAGGTGCCCGACGACGGGCACGGCGTGCTCCAGGACGTCCACTGGTCGGGCGGCTCGATCGGCTACTTCTCGACCTACCTGCTCGGCACGGTCGCCTCGGTGCAGATCTGGGAGGCGGCGCAGCGCGACCTGCCGGAGCTCGAGGAGCACGTCGGTCGCGGCGAGTTCGCACCGCTGCGCGCGTGGCTGGGCGAGCACGTCCACTCGCTCGGCGCCAAGTACTCGCCGCAGGAGACGCTCCGGCGGGCGACCGGCTCGACGCTCCAGCCGCAGCCGTACCTCGACCACCTCCGTCGCCGGTACGCATAGCTCGCGCGCGCCCAGCCTGCCCCGGCGGAGCAGGCGAGCGCGAGAGGGTGGCGGACGGGACTCGAACCCGCGACCACCGGGACCACAACCCGGGGCTCTACCAACTGAGCTACCGCCACCGAGCGACAGAAGCGTAGCGTGCTGCGCCGGCTCGCCTGCTTCGTCTTCCACTCGCTTCGCCGCGACCTGCGAAGCCGGTCGCCGGAACTGTGCCCGCAGGTGTGGAGTGAGCAGGCGGGGGCTACGCTAGATCTGCTCGGCCCCGTAGCTCAGAGGATAGAGCGGCAGCCTTCGAAGCTGCGTGCGGAGGTTCGATTCCTCCCGGGGCCATGAAGCTTCGTTGATCTCGTGATGGATACCTGGCGCTCGATGCTCACGCACCTGGAATGCGCGCGCTGCGGCCGGACGCAGGATGCCGAGCAGCTCGCGAATCTCTGTGAGTGCGGCTCGCCTCTCCTCGCCCGCTACGACCTGAAAGCGGTCGCCTCGCGGCTCGACCCGGACGCGCTGGGGAGGCGGACCGAACGTTCGCTCTGGCGCTATCGCGAGCTTCTGCCCGTCCGTGCTGCCGAGCAGGTGGTCAGCTTCGGGGAGGGCTGCACGCCGCTGCTCCCCGTGGTGCGTCTGGCCACCGGCTACGGACTGCGCCGGCTCTACCTGAAGGACGAAGGCAGGAACCCGACGGGGACGTTCAAGGCCCGAGGTGCGGCGACGGGCGTCTCGCGCGCCAAGGAGCTCGGCGCGCGGGCGATCGCGATGCCGACGAACGGGAACGCGGGCGGGGCGTGGGCGAGCTACGGCCGGCGGGCCGGGCTCGAGGTCACGCTGTGCATGCCCACCGACGCTCCTCCGCTCGCAGTGGCCGAGGCTGCCGTCGCCGGCGCCCGGATCGCCCTGGTACGAGGCCAGATCTCGGATGCCGGAGCCATCATCGGGCAGGCGGCCCGAGAGCGCGGATGGTTCGAGACGGCCACCCTGAAGGAGCCCTACCGCATCGAGGGCAAGAAGACGATGCTGTTCGAGATCCTCGAGGACCTCGAGTGGCGCGTGCCCGACGTGATCGTGTACCCGACGGGCGGCGGAGTCGGGATCATCGGGATCTACAAGGCATTGCTCGAGCTGCAAGAGCTCGGCTGGATCGGAGACCGTCTCCCGCGACTCGTCGCCGTTCAGGCGGCCGGCTGCGCCCCGATCGTCGCAGCGTTCGACGCCGGGGCCGACCGGGCCGAGCCGTGGGAGGGCGCCGAGACGATCGCGCAGGGCATCCGGGTTCCGGCCGCGCTCGGCGACTTCATGGTTCTCGCTGCCGTGCGCGAGACGAACGGCACGTGCGTCGCGGTCGGCGACGAGGAGATCCTCGCCACGCTCCGCCGGGTCGGAGAGGCGGAGGGCATGCTCCTCTGCCCCGAAGGAGCAGCAGCGGTGGCGGCCCTGCCGCACCTGGTCGCGTCCGGCCGGGTCGGCCCCGACGACACCGTCGTCGTCCTCAACACGGGCTCGGGCCTGAAGTACCCGAACACGGTTCCGGTCTCGCCGCCGGTCATCGACCCCGGTGATCCCCTCCCTCTGAACGCCTGATGGAGCTCACCACCCGATCATGCGGGGTCGTGTAGCGTCCGCGCGCACCCGTGGCGGTGGGCACGCTCGCCGCGGCGGGGTCGGAGCCGAAACCAGCGAAGGAGTGTCCGATGGACCACGCGTCCTCGATGAAGCGCTTGTACGAGTTGATCAGTGCGGGAGACATCGACGGGTTCGGCGACCAGTTGGCGGAGGACTTCGTCGAGCACGAGGAGATGCCCGGGCTCGAGCCCGGCAAGGACGGGGTCAAGCAGATGTTCTGGATGTACAAGGCGGCGTTTCCCGACCTGCGCATGGAGGCGGAGGACGTCCTCGTCGACGGCGACAGGGCCGTGGCGCGTGTCCGGGCGACGGGAACGCACCAGGGCGAGTTCATGGGTCTGCCCGCCACCGGCAAGAGCGTGGACGTCCAGCTGATCGACATCACCCGCTTCGGCGACGACGGCCTCGCCCATGAGCACTGGGGCGTCTTCGACGCACTCGGGATGATGCAGCAGCTGGGAGCGATCCCGCCGCCGCCGGCGTAGGCGACCGAACGAAGGGAGCACGGAATGTGGGCACGTGTGGCGAGGTTCGAAGGCGATCCGGCCGACGTCGATGCGAGGCTGGAGAGGCTGCGCCCGTTCATCGACGAGAGCACCCTCCCGCCCGAGCTGGCGGGCGCCAAGCTGCTGATGCTCGTCGACCGTGAGGCGGGCAGCATGATCGGCGTGACGCTGTTCGAGAGCGAGGACGCGATGCGGAAGGCGGACGAGGTCATGAACGCCGGCCCGGGAAACGCGGGCAGCCGCTCCGCGGTCGAGTTCTACGAGGTGCCGCTCCACACGCTGTAGCCGATCCTGCGGGCCGTCGGCCCGCGCTCGACCCGGATGCGTTGCGCGCGCGCCGGTTCGGATGAGATGGTTGCGCGCGTTGGGTGCGCCACCCTACCGAGAGGAGCTCACGATGCCGACCGTGTTCGGCTACCACGACGTCAAGGACACCGAGCACTGGCTCGGGTCGCTGCAGCGGGAGGAGTTCTTCGGGCCGCTGGGCGTGACGAACATCCGCACGTTCGTCGACCCGCAGCAGCCGACGCGCGTCGGCGTGCTGATGGACGTTCCCGACCTGGACGCGCTGGCGGCGGCCATGGAGGGCGAAGCGGCGGCGCGGGCGATGGAGATCGACGGAGTCCTGCCCGAGACCCTCGTGATGCTCGTCGAGCGCTGACCGCTCGCCGCAGTCGTCGACGGAGGGCCGGGCGGGCGGCGGCGTCGGCAGGCGCCGGCCTCGCGCTCGCCGGTGTCCTCGCTCTGCTCTTCGCAGCCGCGCCGGCGGTGGGCGACGGTGGGGGAGGGCGGCCGCTCCGGGCCGGCTTCGAGGCGCGCAGCTACCGGCCCGGACAGGTGGCCGTGCTGCGGATCGACGGCAACGCTACGAGGCAGGCGACGCTGCAGCTGTTCCTCGCCGGTGGTGCGAGCGCGCCCGGCGCGTCGGGCAGCGGCCGCGACCGGCTCCTCTACGGTGAGCCGGTGACGGCGCTGCGACCGGTGCAGCACGTGCATCCGGGTAGCCCGTGGCTCGTGCGCATACACCTCGGCGCGACCTGGGCGAGCGGCGACTACGTCGCGCGGCTGCACTGGCCCGGACACACGGACTACGCGCCGTTCGTGCTCCGCCCCCGCCGCCTCGGCGGCGTTCCCGTGCTCGTCGTCGAGCCTACGAACGAGTGGCAGGCGTACAACCCGACGGACGGCGACAGCTGGTACTTCGACCCGGCCGTTCACCGCATCGACCTCACGCGCCCGTTCGCCGCCAAGGACGTGAAGGGGCGTCCCCTGCCGGCGGGACTGCCGAAGAAGTTCCTCGAGCTCGACGTCGGATTCATGCGCTGGTACTGGCGCAGCGGCTTCGAGGCCGACTTCGTCTCCGACGACGACCTCGAGCACCTGCACGGCATCGGCGCCCTCAGCCGCTACCGGCTGATCGTCTTCGAGGGGCACGAGGAGTACGTCACGGGCCACGTCTACGACCTGATCGAGCGCTACCGCAACGCCGGCGGCAACCTCGCCTTCCTCTCGGCCAACAACTTCTTCTACAAGGTGCGCGTGTCGGGCAACACGATGATCGGCCGCACGAGGTGGCGCGACCAGGGCCGCCCCGAAGCCGCGCTCGTCGGAGCGCAGTACGTGGGCTGGAACGAGGCGCGCTACGCCAACCACCCCTACCGCGTCGTCGATGCGCAGGCGGCACGGTGGCTGTTCGCGGGAACGGGGCTCCACGACGGGAGCCGCTTCGGCCGCTACGGGATCGAGATCGACGAGACCGCGAAGGCGTCGCCTCCGGGCACGCGCGTGCTCGCCAGGATCCCGCACGAGTTCGGGGGGAAAGCCGCCGAGATGACGATCTACCAGCGCGGAAACTCGACCGTCTTCGACGCGGGCGCCCTCAACTTCGGCGCCAGCGCCGCCTGGCAGCCGGTCTCGCGCCTCGTCGACAACCTCTGGAGCCACCTCAGCGGCGAGCAGCCGGCCGCCGCACCCGCCGGCTGAAGCGTCGAGTCCGGGCAGACCGAGCGGCCGCGGCGGCTCAGCTCTCGCGCCGGTGAGCGCGTAGGCCTGCGAAGCCGGCGGCAACGCCGGACGCCGCGAGGGCGACGACGAGCGTGGGCCGGTCGATCTTGCCGAGCTGACCGACGGCGGCGAGCAGGACGGCAAACACGAGCGCGAACACCCCGAGGAACACTGTCACCGTTCGGAGCACGAGCGAAGTATCACCTCTCGGCACGCGCGCGGCGGCTCTGCGACGATTCCCGCCGTGATCCTCGAGCTCACGCCCGACGAGCTGCTCTCGACGACCCGCGCCGTCCGCAAGCGGCTCGATCTGACGCGGCCCGTCGAGCGCGAGGTGCTGGAGGAGTGCCTGCGCCTCGCGCAGCAGGCGCCGACGGCGAGCTACTCCCAGAACTGGCACTTCGTCGTCGTCACCGAGGAGTCGAGGCGCGCCGCTCTCGCCGAGCTGTGGCGCGACGTCGCGTACCCGTACCTCGAGCGCCGGCCCGCGACGAGCGGGCAGCTCGTCCGGATCGGCGGCGCCGTGCGCCATCTCGCGGAGCATCTGCACGAGGTGCCGGTCCACGTGATCCCCTGTGTCGAGGGGCGGAGCGAGGACAAGCCGGCAGTGTGGCAGGCGTCGATCTTCGGCTCGATCCTGCCCGCCGCCTGGAGCTTCATGCTCGCGGCGCGCTCGCGCGGGCTCGGCAGCGTCTGGACGACCTTCCATCTCGGGCACGAGCGGGAAGCCGCCGAGATCCTCGGCATTCCCTACGAGGAGGTCATGCAGGTGGCGCTGATCCCGGTCGCGTACACGATCGGCACCGACTTCAAGCCGGGCCGCCGGAAGCCGCTCGAGACGATGGTGCACTGGGACGGCTGGTAGCCGTCAGCTGCCCGGCGCGAGGTAGCGCCCGAACCACTCGAGGATCGCCTCGAACCGCTGCACCCGGTGGGCCGGCGCGCCGGCACGCGACAGCTCGTGGGACTCGGCGGGGAAGCGGAGCAGCTCCACCTCCTTGCCGAGCACGCGCAGGAGGTTGAACAGGTGCTCGCCCTGCTCGACGTTGCAGCGGAGGTCGTTCTCGGAGTGGACGACGAGGACGGGCGTCTCGATCGCCTGCGCGTACGTCGCGGGGGACAGGGCGAGGTACGCGTCCATGTGCTCCCACATCGACCCTCCGAACTGGCGCTCGAAGACCCACCCGATGTCGCTCGAGCCGAACATGCTCACGAGGTGGTTGACCCCGCGCTCCGACAGCGCCGCCTTGAAGCGGTTCGTGTGGCCGACGATCCACGACGTCATGTAGCCGCCGTAGGAGCCGCCGAGGACGCCGAGCCGGTCGGGGTCGAGGAAGGGATAGCGCTCGAGAGCCGAGTCGACGACGCCCATCAGGTCTTCGTAGTCGACGCTGCCCCAGCCGCCGCCCGAGCCGTCGATCGGCCCCCGGATCGCGCGACCCCACTCCTCGGAGTAGCCGGAGCCGCCACGCGGGTTCGAGAAGAGGACGGCGTAGCCGGCGCCCGCGTAGACCTGGACCTCGTCGAAGAAGCCGGTGCCGTACTGCGTGAACGGCCCGCCGTGGATCGTGAGCAGCACGGGGTAGCGGCGGCCCTCCTCGCAGCCGGTCGGGCGGACGAGCCACGCGTCGACCTCGGTCCCGTCCGCGGAGACGGCGGTGAAGCGCTCGGCGTCGGCCAGCTCCCGCCCGGCGACGAACTCGTCGCAGACGGAGGTGAGCCGCCTGTCGCCCGCAAAGAGCTCGTGCGGGCGCGTGTGCGTGCTCACGGTGTAGACGAGCTCGCCGTCGAGCACGTCGAAGTTGCCGATGGAGCGCTCGCCCCCGGCAAGGAGCTCCGGCTCCGCCGATCCGTCCGCGTCCACCGCGTAGACGTGGACGTTGCCGTGGTCCTCGAGCGTGAACACGATCCGGTCGCCGTCCCAGACCGGCTCCCGGGCGCCGGGGTACGGCGCACACTGGCGATCGAGCGAGGCGGTGAGGACCCTGCGCCCGCCGCCGTCCGGCCGCATCACCGCGATCTGGCCGTGGTGCGGGGACGTTCCGTCCTCCGGCTCGTACCGGTAGGCGAGGAGCGAGCCGTCGGGGGAGAGAGAAGCTCTCGACGCGTGCTCGTCCTGGGCGCTGAGGCGTCTCGGCTCGGCACCCTCGACGTCCAGCTCGAGCTCGTACAGGGCCTCGACGAGCTCGACGTCCCACCGCTCGCCGCGCATGGAGGTGAAGACGATCCGCCTGCCGTCGGGCGACCAGGCCGGCTCGTCGTCCTCGCAGTCGCCGTCCGTCAGCTGCCGCTCGCCGCTGCCGTCGAGGCCCGCGACGAACAGATGCTTGCGACGGTCGCCCGTCCAGCCGACGCTGTCGAGCTTGTAGAAGACGCGAGTGAAGCGGCGGGGCGCGCGCTTCAGCTCGTCGTCCTCGTCATAGGCGGCGTCACGGACGCGCCGGGCAAAGGCGATCCGGCTCGAATCGGGTGACCAGGCGAGCGACTCGACCTTCTCCTTCCCGTCGGTCAGCCGCCGCGGCTCGCCGCCGTCGGCCGGCAGGACGTAGAGCTGGGTCGGACGTTTCTCCTCCTCGGCCGTCCCGCGGTCGGAGACGAAGGCGAGCCAGCGCCCGTCGGGCGACCAGCGCGGCGACTGGTCGACGGTCTCGCCGGAGGTGAACCGGCGCGGCGCCTCCGAGCCGTCGAGCGCGGCGACCCAGATCGCGCTGCGGTAGCGATTCTGCTCGCGGTCGACGGAGACGACGACGTAGGCGACACGGCGGCCGTCGGGCGAGATCCTCGGATCGGCGACGCCCGTCAGCGCGTAGACGTCGTCGGGCCGCATTCCCGTCACGGGCGCTGACTCTAATTCGTCCGGACGGCCGGCGTCTCACCGACCGCTCTCGTAGCCCGGTCCGTCCGGCCGCCTATCCTGTAGCCGGCGCGGGCGTGGTGGAATTGGTAAACACGCCGGTTTTAGGGGCCGGTGCTCTTACGAGCTTGGGGGTTCGAGTCCCTCCGCCCGCATCACGGTCGAGCGCGTACGGCGTAGGCGACGGCGGTCGGCATCGCCGTCCAGATCGCTCCGGCGCCACCGAGCAGGGTCAGGATCCAGGCACGCACGGACGCACGACGTTCGACCTCTGCCATCCGCTGCCTGCTTGAATGGACCGGGTGCAGACCCAGGTCGAGGAGCTACCGGAGAACCGGGTTCGCCTCACCGTCCAGGTGCCGTCCCACGACGTCCACCACGCGGTCGAGCATGCGGCCGCCGATCTCTCGCAGAGTCTCAAGGTGCCCGGCTTCCGCAAGGGAAAGGTGCCGCGGGAGGTGCTGCTCCAGCGCGTGGGCCGCGAGCGGCTGATGAGCGAGGCCGTCTCGAGCCACATCGGCGGCTGGTTCCTCAGCGCGGCCGCGCGGACGCGGCTCCGTCCCGTCGAGCAGCCGCAGTACGACTTCGAGCTTCCCGTCTCCGCCGACGAGGACTGGGAGTTCACGGCCACCGTCGCGGTGCAGGCGAAGCCCGAGCTGCCCGACTGGACGCAGCTCGAGGTCGGGGTCGCCGAGGTCGAGGTTCCCTCCGAGCTCGTCCAGCACGAGCTCGACGCGCTGCGGGCGACCGTCGCCGAGCTCGTCCCCGTCGAGGGGCGGCCCGTCGCGGCGGACGACACCGTCGTCGTCGATCTCGTCTCGCCCGACGGCGACGCCCGGCGCGACTACGTCGTCGAGCTCGGCCGCGGCGCGGTCGTCGAGGAGATCGAGCAGGGCCTCGTCGGCCTGAGCGCGGGCGAGGAGAAGGAGATCTCGTTCGAGCTCGTCGACGGCACGACGCAGACGGTGGCGGCGACCGTGCAGGAGATCAAGGAGAAGGTGCTGCCGGCCGTCGACGACGAGCTGGCGCGCACCGCGAGCGAGTTCGAGACGCTCGCCGAGCTTCGCACCGACATCGAGTCGCGGCTGCGCGAGCAGATCTCCGACGGGGTCGAGTTGCGCTTCCGGGCCGACGCCGCCGACGCGCTCGTGGCCGCCTCGAAGGTCCAGGCTGCCGGCCCGCTCGTCGAGGCGCGCACGCGCGAGCTGCTGCGCGGCTTCGCGCGGCAGGTCGAGGCGCGCGGCGTCCAGTTCGAGACGTTCCTCGCCATGACCGGGCAGGAGCCCGAGGAGCTCGTAGCGCGGCTGCAGGACGAGGCGCAGCGATCGGTCGCCCGCGAGCTCGTCCTCGAGGCCGTCGCCGACAAGCTCGGTCTCGACGTGTCCGACGCGGAGGTCGAGGAGCTCGTGCGCGAGCAGGCCGAGGCGCTCGGCGACGACGCGGAGGAGACGCTGCAGCAGTTGCGCGACAGCGGCCGCCTCGAGACGCTGCGCGACGACCTGCGGCTGCGCAAGGCGCTCGACCGCGTCGCCGCCGACGTGCAAGCGCATCCCGCTCGCCCAGGCCGAGGCGCGCGAGGCGATCTGGACGCCCGACAAGGAGAACACCACGACCGAGACGAAACTCTGGACCCCCGGCGAAGGAGCAGCCCGATCATGAATCCCTCGAATCTCGTCATTCCGTCCGTCATCGAGCAGACCTCGCGCGGGGAGCGCTTCTTCGACATCTACTCGCGGCTGCTCAACGAGCGGATCATCTTCCTCGGCACCCCGATCGACGACCAGGTCGCCAACCTCGTCGTCGCGCAGATGATCCACCTCGAGTCCGAGGATCCGGACAAGGACATCAACATCTACATCAACTCGCCCGGCGGCTCGGTCTACTCCGGGCCTCGCGATCTACGACACGATGCAGTTCATCAAGCCGGACGTCGCGACGATCGTGCGTCGGCATCGCGATGTCGATGGGCGCCCTCCTGCTCGGCGGCCGGCGCGGAGGGAAAGCGGACGGCGCTGCCGAACTCGAAGATCCTGATCCACCAGGTGTGCGGCGGCTTCCAGGGGCAGGGCACCGACATCGAGATCCAGGCCCGCGAGACGATCAGCTCTCAAGCGGCGCCTGGAGGAGATCATCGCCAAGCACACGGGCCAGCCGCATGGAGAAGGTCTCGAAGGACATGGAGCGCGACTACTACATGACGGCCGACGAGGCGCAGCAGTACGGCATCGTCGACCAGGTGATCGCGCACCGCTGAGGATAGACGAAACGACCGAACCGAGGTAGAAGAAGAGACGATGGCGCGCGCGACCGACGGCAACGAGCAGCTCCTCTGCAGCTTCTGCGGCAAGAGCCAGCGACAGGTGAAGAAGCTGATCGCCGGTCCCGGCGTCTACATCTGCGACGAGTGCATCGACCTCTGCAACGAGATCATCGACGAGGAGCTGACGTCTCCGACCCCGCTCGATCTCGACAACCTGCCGCGCCCGACGCGACATCTACTCCGTCCTCAACGACTACGTCGTCTCGCCAGGAGGAGGCGAAGCGGACGCTCTCCGTCGCCGTCTACAACCACTACAAGCGCGTCCAGATGGGCGCAGGACGAGGACGAGGTCGAGCTGCAGAAGTCGAACATCCTCCTGCTCGGCCCGACCGGCTGCGGCAAGACGCTGCTCGCGCAGACGCTCGCGCGCATCCTCAACGTCCCGTTCGCGATCGCCGACGCGACCGCGCTGACCGAGGCGGGCTACGTCGGCGAGGACGTCGAGAACATCCTGCTCAAGCTGATCCAGGCGGCCGACTTCGACATCAAGAAGGCCGAGACCGGGATCATCTACATCGACGAGGTCGACAAGATCGCGCGCAAGGCGGACAACCCGTCGATCACGCGCGACGTGTCCGGCGAGGGCGTCCAGCAGGCGCTGCTGAAGATCCTCGAGGGGACGGTCGCCTCGGTGCCGCCGCAGGGCGGGCGCAAGCACCCGCACCAGGAGTTCCTCTCGATCGACACGACGAACATCCTCTTCATCTGCGGCGGCGCGTTCGCCGGCCTCGACAAGATCATCGCGCAGCCGGATCGGCAAGAACGCGGTCGGCTTCGGCGCCGACATCCGCTCGAAGCACGACGTCGAGTCGTCGGAGCTGCTCGCCGAGGTGATGCCGGAGGATCTCCTCAACTTCGGCCTCATCCCGGAGTTCATCGGCCGCCTGCCCGTCGTCTCGGCCGTGCACCAGCTGCGGCGCGAGGACCTCGTCCAGATCCTCGAGCGAGCCGAAGAACGCGCTCATCAAGCAGTACCAGCGCTTCTTCGGCTACGACAGCATCGAGCTCGTCTTCACCGACGACGCGCTGTGGGAGATCGCCGACAGCGCGCTCGTGCGCGAGACGGGCGCCCGCGGCCTGCGGTCGATCATCGAGGACGCGCTGCTCGACGTGATGTTCGAGCTGCCGTCGCGGCGCGACGTGACGAAGTGCGTGATCACGAAGGAGTGCATCGCGCAGGGCATCCGCCCGACCCTCGTCACGAGCGGCGGCGCGGTCGCGGGCGACGAGCCCGACGAGCCCGTCGAGCAGACCGCCTAGTTCTAGCTCGCGAGCGCTTCGCGCTCGCTCGCTGCGGAACGAACTCCGGCGCGGAAGAGCGCGGTCTTCCGCGCCTTCGTGCTGAGAGCTCGTTGCCCGCCGGGGCGGGCGCCTGCGGCGCGCGTCCGGGGGCGGGGAGAGCCTGCGGCCAAGCCCGCTCCGCGGGAGGCTTGGCCGCCGGCCCTCAGGCGAGAGAACGCTGGCCCAGGCGAGCCCTAAGTTCCGCGCCCAAGCACTCGCTCCATGAGTGAGCAGACAGACGACGATCGGCCGCTGCGGGACTGTGACCATTCGCCGGTCGATCCCGGAGTGCCTCGGGATCAACGTGTCCGGCTCTTCCGGTTCGTCGCCGACGACGTCGGAGGCGGAGTTGCCACGCGTTGAGCATCCTTCGAGCGCTTCACCTCCTTCCGCGATGATGTGGCCGTGGGTTGGGAGGCACTCGATCGGTGGGGCGACGACGTCGCTCGGATCGAACCGCTCACTGCCGGAGGCGTCAACGAGGTGTGGAGCGTGCGCGTCAACGGGCAGCTCGCCGTCGCTCGGCTCGGCAGGCGCAGCGATCGGCGCAGCGACGCCGACCTGGCGTGGGAAACGGAGTTGCTGCGATACCTCGATCGTGAAGGGATGGCGGTGCCGGTGCCGATTCCGACCACCGACGGCCGGGACTTCGTCGATGGTCTGGTCGTGATGAGCTACGTGGAGGGCGGGCCGCCCGAAACGGAGGCCGAGTGGCGTCGCGTCGCCGACACATTCCGCCAGTTGCACCGATTGACGCGCGGCTGGCCCCAGCGTCCGGGCTGGCGATCGTCGATCGACTTCCTGCACGTGGAAACCGGGACGAGGATCGACCTTGGCGCGATGCCGCCGGAGGGTGTCGCTCGATGCCGAGCAGTTTGGGCGCGGCTCAGCGGACGAGAGCGGTGCGTCGTCCACGGCGACCCCACCCCGGGCAACATCCGCATGACCGCGGATCGGGTCGCACTGATCGACTGGGATGAGTCGCGGGTCGACGTCCCCGACCTCGACCTGGTTTTGCCATACAACGCCGTCGGTCTCGACGACGACACCTACGACGTTGCCGCGCAAGCGTGGGCCGCGTGGGACGCCGCCCTCTGCTACACCAGCGGGTATCAGGAGTTCGCAGCCGAGCGGCTCGCCGAAGTCCGAGCGCCCTGAGCTGCCGTAGCGAATCGACCGTCCGGAAGCGATCCGCCCCCGACCCGAGGTCGGGCGACATTTTCGAACACTGGCCCAGGCGAGTCTGCGAACGCCCGTCGCTTTCAGCGAACGCGTCAGCGGGGAGGTTCGAGGAGCACGACCGGGATGCGGCGTGTCGTCCGTCGCTGGTAGTCGAGATATCCGGGCGCCCGAGCGGTCACCTGCGCCCATAGGCGTTCGCGCTCGGCGGGCGTCGCTTCGCGCGCTACGACGTCGTGCGTGATCCGGCCGAGTCGCGCGGTTGCTCGCGGCTCATGCTGGAGGTTCAGCCACCATGAAGGCGAACGGTCGAGACCACCGTACGAGGCGATCACGACGAAGCTCCCACCGTCGCGCAGCGAACACAGCGGCACGGTGCGAGCCCGGCCCGACCTTCGGCCGGTCGTTGTCAGCAACACGATCTCGAGTCCCCAAATGCGCGAGCCGATCCGACCGCCGCTCGCGGAGTAGAGGACTCGGTGGAGCGCACCGAGATAGCGGGTCGCGAGCCGGACGATCAATGACCGCACAACGGATAGCTTGCACTCCAGGATCCGCGACGGTCGCGCGAATCGACCTGTCAGACGCCGACGACGCTCGCCTGCTCCGCGACCGAACGCCGCCCGCATGCTCGAGACTCTTCGATGGGTGGAAGACGAAGACGTCCGAACAGCACACCGACCGCGTGACAGCGATAGCGCTCAGGGTCATCAGAAGGTCGGTTCAAGCGCGAGCGCCCGGGAGCCAGGGAGGTGCCGCAGACCGGCCGCGAGTATCCCACCGGGTACCGCGGGCGGCAACATTCGCGTAGCGTTGACCGCATGAGCGCCATCGACGTCGGAGCGGAGTTCGGCCCCTCCTCCTGGATCGACGTGCCGCAGGAGCGGATCCAGTCCTTCGCCGACGCGACCGGCGACTACCAGTTCATCCACGTCGACCCCGAGCGGGCGGCGGCCACCCCCTTCGGCGGGACGATCGCCCACGGCTACCTGACGCTCTCGCTGCTGCCGGCCATGTCGTACGAGGTCATCCCCCACGAGGACTCGGATGGGATGGCGCTCAACTACGGGCTCAACCGTGTCCGCTTTCCCGCGCCGGTCCCGTCGGGCTCGCGCGTCCGCGGCAGCTTCCGCGTGGACACGGTCGACGAGCAGGACTGGGGCCGGCAGGTGACGATGACCGCGACGGTCGAGCTCGAGGGCGGCGACAAGCCGGTCTGCGTCGCGGAGGTCGTCTTCCGCTACTACCACCTCCCCGCCTAGCCTGGATCCCAGATCGAGGACCTTCCCCTACCGGAGGGGTAATCTTCTGCGCGCCTGGTACATTTTGGATCCGAAAATTGCCCACGGCACGCGGAGGACCGGACCATGTCGCAGGAAGCTCGGATCCAGCAGGAGGCCGCACAACTCGAGGCCGAATGGCGCTCGAACGAGCGCTGGCGCGGGATCGTGCGCACGTATACGGCGGAGCAGGTCGTCCGGCTGCGCGGCTCGGTCGCTCCCGAGCACACGCTCGCGCGGCTCGGCGCGGAGCGCCTCTCGGAGCTGCTCGCGCGTGACGAGCCGGTTCGCGCCCTCGGCGCGCTCACCGGCGGGCAGGCCGTGCAGATGGTGCGCGCAGGCCTCGATGCCATCTACCTCTCCGGCTGGCAGGTCGCGGCCGATGCGAACGCCGCCGGCGCGACCTACCCCGACCAGAGCCTCTACCCGGCGAACAGCGCGCCCGCTCTCGTCCGCCGCCTGAACAACGCCCTGCTTCGCGCCGACCAGATCGACTGGGCCGACGGCCGCAACGGGACGCACTGGCTCGCCCCGATCGTCGCCGACGCGGAGGCGGGCTTCGGCGGCCCGCTCAACTCCTTCGAGCTGATGCGGGCGATGATCGAGGCCGGCGCGGCGGGCGTGCACTACGAGGACCAGCTCGCCTCGGAGAAGAAGTGCGGCCACCTCGGCGGCAAGGTGCTCGTCCCGACGCGGCAGTTCGTGCAGACGCTCAACGCGGCGCGCCTCGCGGCCGACGTCTGCGGCGTCCCGACCGTCCTCGTCGCACGCACCGACGCGCTCTCGGCGGCGCTCATGACGAGCGACATCGACGAGTACGACCGCGAGTTCGTGACGGGCGAGCGGACGGCGGACGGCTTCTACCGCGTGCGCGACGGGATCGACGCCGCCATCTCGCGCGGCCTTGCCTACGCGCCGTACGCCGACCTCGTCTGGTTCGAGACGTCGCTGCCGGACCTCGGCGAGGCGCAGGCGTTCGCGGACGCTATCCACGAGCGCTTCCCCGGCAAGCCGCTCGCGTACAACTGCTCTCCGTCCTTCAACTGGCGCCGGGACCTCGACGACGACGTGATCGCGTCCTTCCAGGACACGCTCGCCGGCTGGGGCTACCGCTTCCAGTTCATCACGCTCGCCGGCTTCCACTCGCTCAACGCCGCGATGTTCGACCTCGCCCGCGGCTATGCGGAGGAGCACATGCCGGCCTACGTCCGGCTACAGCAGCACGAGTTCGAGCTCGAGGAGTTCGGCTACACGGCGACGCGGCACCAGCACGAGGTCGGCGCCGGCTACTTCGACCTCGTCGCGCAGGCCGTCGATCCCGAGAGCGAGACGCTCGCGCTCAAGGGCTCGACCGAGGAGGCGCAGTTCGCGGCGGAGGAGACCCCGGCGTGAGCGCCCTCGAGGCGGTCGAGGTTCTTGCGCCCGCCGACGAGGAGATCCTCACCCGCGAGGGGCTCGAGTTCGTCGCCCGGCTCCACCGGCAGCTGAACCCGCGCCGCCGCGAGCTGCTCGAGCGGCGGCGTGAGCGGCAGGTCGAGCTCGATGCCGGCGCGCTGCCGCGCTTCCTGCCGGAGACGAAGGACGTCCGGGAGGGCGACTGGCGCGTGGCCGAGGCGCCGCCCGATCTCCGCGACCGCCGCTGCGAGATCACCGGCCCGGTCGACCGGAAGATGATGATCAACGCGCTCAACTCGGGCGCCCGCGTCTTCATGGCCGACTACGAGGACGCGCTCTCGCCGACCTGGGAGAACGTTGTCGAGGGGCAGCGGAACGTCACCGACGCCGTCCGCCGCGAGATCGTGCTCGAGACGCCGGCCAAGACCTACCGGCTGAACGACGAGATCGCGACGCTCATGATCCGGCCGCGCGGCTGGCACCTACCCGAGCGGCACGTGCTCGTCGACGGCGGGCCGGTCTCCGCCTCGCTCTTCGACTTCGGACTGCACATGGTGCGCAACGCGCGGGAGCAGCTCGAGCGTGGCAGTGGGCCGTACTTCTACCTGCCCAAGCTCGAGTCGCACCTCGAGGCGCGGCTGTGGGCCGATGCGTTCACGCTGGCCGAGGAGGAGCTCGACATCCCGCACGGGACGATCCGCTGCACCGTCCTCGTCGAGACGATCCTCGCCGCGTTCGAGCTGGAGGAGATCCTCCACGAGCTGCGGGACTGGGGCTGCGCGCTCAACGCCGGTCGCTGGGACTACATGTTCAGCGCGATCAAGAAGTTCCGCGCGCGCGACTGGGTGCTGCCCGACCGCGTGCAGGTGACGATGACCGTCCCGTTCATGCGCGCGTACACGGAGCTGCTCGTCCGCGCCTGTCATCGCCGCGGCGCGCACGCGATCGGCGGCATGGCGGCGTACATCCCCTCCCGCAAGGATCCCGAGGCGAACGCGCTCGCGCTCGCGAAGGTGCGGGAGGACAAGGAGCGCGAGTCGGGCGACGGCTTCGACGGCAGCTGGGTTGCGCACCCCGACCTCGTGCCGGTCTGCACCGACGTCTTCGACGGCGTGCTGGGCCGGCGGCCGAATCAGCTCGAGCGGCTCCGCGAGGACGTCGTGCCCGACGAGGCCGCGCTCCTCTCGATCCCCGACACACCGGGCGAGATCACCGACGCCGGCGTCCGGACGAACGTCTCCGTCGGCGTCCGCTATCTCGACTCGTGGCTGCACGGAGTGGGCGCGGCCGCGATCGACAACCTGATGGAGGACGCCGCGACGGCCGAGATCTCCCGCTCGCAGATCTGGCAGTGGGTGCGGCACGGCCACGTCCCGGAGCAGCGCGTGCGCGCAGGAGATCGCGGCCGTGGAGGCCGGTGACGAGGCGAAGGACATCTTCACCGCCGTCGCGCTCTCGGAGGAGCTCGAGGACTTCCTCACCATTCTCGCCTACGAGCACCTCGACTGAGGGGATCTCCGCCGTCGAGGCGCGGCCTACACTCGAATCGTGACGCTCGACACCACCAAGGCCGACGACATCGCGCTCGTGATCGAGGAGGCGATCGTCTCCGGCGAGCTCGAGCCGGGCACGGTCCTGCGCCAGGAGCAGCTCTCCGAGCAGTTCGACGTCTCGCGCACGCCGATCCGGGAGGCGCTCAGGCGCCTCGCCGCGCTCGGGCTCGTCTCCTTCGTCCCGAACCGGGGCGTCCGCGTCCGCACGCTCTCGCGCGAGGAGCTGCACGAGGCGTTCATGGTGCGGGCCGAGCTCGAGGCCCTCGCGACCGAGGTCGCCGCGGCGAAGATGACGCCCGACGACCTCGCGGAACTCGAGGCCGCCGAGGGGCGGTTCGCGCAGATCTCGAGGGATCTCCGCTCGCGCGAGCCCGGTGAGGCTCGCCGCTCGATCACCGGCGACTGGGTGCGGGCGAACCACGCCTTCCACGACGTCATCTACCGGGTCGCGGACCTGCCGCTCGTGGAGCAGCTTGCGAAGAGCGCGCGCCGCTCCTTCTCGGGCCCGGCCGTGTGGGCTCCGGGCGACCACACGATCGACGGCCTCTACGCGAAGAACGCCGAGGAGCATCGCGCCATCCGGCAGGCGCTCGTGGCCGGCAGCGGCGAGGGCGCGCGGGCGCTCGCGCACGACCACGTCCTCTCGTCCTTTCACCTGCTGGAGGCGATCCTCGAGCAGGTCGGCACGCAGCCGCGCGACTGGCAGAGGACGCGCGCGAGCGGCTAGGCGCAGGGTCGCTGCCTGATCCCGCATACGATCGGCTCCGCATGGAGATGGAGCCGCTGTACCGCCCGCAGGGCGTCGAGGAGCGCTGGCAGCAGACCTGGGAGCAGGAGGGGCTGTACGCGGCCGACCCGGACGCGTCCGGCGAGACGTTCGTCGTCATGCACCCCCCGCCGAACATCTCGGGCTCCCTCACGATCGGCCACTGCCTGCAGCTGTCGCTCGAGGACGCGCTCGTCCGCTGGCACCGGATGCGCGGCTTCAACACGCTGTTCCAGCCCGGCTATGACCATGCCGGCATCTCGACCTGGGCGGCGATCGGGCGCACGCTGGCGCAGGAGGGCCGCTCGCAGCGCGACCTCGGACGCGACGGCTTCGACGCCTATGTGCAGGAGTGGCTCGAGCGCTACGGCGGCACGATCATGAGCCAGTTCCGCCTGCTCGGGGCCTCCCTCGACTACCGGCGTACGCGTTTCACGATGGACGAGGGCTACTACCGCGCGGTCATGCGCTGGTTCGTCCACCTCTACGAGCGCGGCTGGATCTACCGGGCGAACCGCATCGTCAACTGGTGCCCGCGTGACCTGACCGCCCTCTCCGACCTCGAGGTCGAGCACGAGGACTCCGACGACACGCTCTCGTACGTCCGCTACCCCCTCGCCGACGGCTCCGGCCACGTCACGATCGCGACGGTGCGGCCGGCGACGATCCTCGCCGACGTCGCGGTCGCGGTCCATCCCGGGGACGAGCGCTACCGCGACCTCGTCGGCAAGGAGGTCGTCGTCCCCTTCGTGGAACGGCACGTGCCGGTGATCGCCGACGAGCGGGTGGAGCAGGAGTTCGGCACCGGAGCGCTCAAGATCACGCCCGGACACGACCCGACCGACTTCGAGATCGGCCGCGACCACGACCTTCCCGAGCTCGCGGTGATCGGGCCCGACGGCGTGATGAACGACGCGGCCGGCGAGCTCTCCGGGCTGAGCCAGGAGGAGGCGGCCCGGCGCGTGCTCGAGTGGGCGTCCGAGCGCGGCCTGCTCGAGAAGCGCGAGCACTACCGTCACTCCGTCGGCCACTGCGTGCGCTGCCACAGCAGGGTCGAGCCGCTCATCGTGCCGCAGTGGTGGGTGGCGATGGGCGAGCTGGCGGCGCCGGCGATCGCGGCGGTCAAGGAGGGACGCGTCCGCTTCACGCCCGACCGCTTCTCACGTGTCTACCTCGACTGGATGGAGAACGTCCGCGACTGGTGCATCTCCCGCCAGATCTGGTGGGGCCACCGGATTCCCGTCTGGTACTGCCCCGACGGCCATCTCACCGTCGCCGAGACCGAGCCGCAGGCGTGTGCGGAGTGCGGCTCGAGCGAGCTACGCCAGGACGAGGACGTCCTCGACACGTGGTTCTCGTCGGCGCTCTACCCGTTCGCGACGCTCGGTTGGCCCGAGCAGACGCCCGAGCTCGCGCGCTTCTACCCGGGGAACGTGCTCGCGACCGCGCGCGACATCATCTTCCTCTGGGTCGCCCGGATGATCTTCTCCGGGCTCGAGCTGCTCGGGGAGGAGCCCTTCCAGGACGCGGTCATCCACTCCTACCTGCAGAACCCGGAGGGCAAGCGCATGTCGCGCACGCTCGGCACCGGCATCGATCCGGAGGAGGCGCTGGAGCCCTACGGCGCCGACGCGACGCGCTACGGGCTGCTCAAGATGACCACGGGCCAGGACCCGCGCTTCTCGTGGGGCACGATCGAGGAGGGCCGGAAGCTCGCGAACAAGCTCTGGAACGCGAGCCGGCTGCTGCTCATGGCCGGCGCGGCCAGGCCCGAGCCGAAGCCCAGCTCGGTGGAGGAGCGCTGGATCCTCGCGCGGATCGACGCAACGCGGGCGGAGTTCGAGGCCGACCTCGCCGGCTTCGACTTCGCGCACGCCGTCCAGCGGCTCTACCACCTCACCTTCGACGACTTCTGCGACTGGTACCTCGAGTCGATCAAGCCGCGGCTCGCCGAGGAGGACGTGCGTGCGACCGCGTTCGCAGCGCTCGAGCGGCTCCTGAAGCTCCTCCATCCCGTCATGCCGCACGTGACGGAGGAGATCTGGTCGCACCTGCCGGGGCGGGAGACGCGGCTCATCGTCGCGCCGTGGCCCGAGCCGGAGACCTGGGAGGGCGAGTTCGAGACGATGGAGAGTGCGCAGACGGCGGCCCGCATCTACCGGCGCAGCGGCGTCCGCATCGGGCTCACCGGCGATGCCGCTCGCATCTTCGAGGCGGTCGTGCGCCCGACCGGCGACGGTCAGGGCGACGTCGAGGCCGAGCGGGCGCGCGTCCAGAAGGAGATCGAGCGGGCGGAGCGGATGCTCGCGAACGAGAAGTTCGTCGCGAATGCCGCGCCCGAAGCGGTCGCCGCCGAGCGCGAGAAGCTCGCTCAATACCTTGCCGAGCGCGACGCGCTGGGTTGAGTCGCTCTCCCCGTGGCCGGCCGACGGCTTCGGGACGGAGCGGATGCGCACCGTCCTGCGCGAGCTCGGCGACCCGCAGGAGCGCTTTCCCGCGATCCACGTCGTCGGCACGAACGGCAAGTCCACGACGACGCGCCTGGCCGAGGCGCTGCTGCTCGACGCGGGCCTCTCGGTGGGCGCCTACCTCTCGCCGCACGTGCGCGCGTGGGGCGAGCGGATCAGGATCGGCGGCGAGGAGGCCGACTTCGAGGCGGCGGTCGCGGCCGTCCGCGCGGCGGGGGAGAAGCTCGGCGTCACGCAGTTCGAGGCGCTCACGGCTGCCGCGCTCCTAGCCTTCGCCGAGGCCGCGGTGGACGTCGCCGTGGTCGAGGCGGGGCTGGGGGGGCGCCACGACGCGACGAACGTCCTGCGCACGAGGGTCGTCGTCCTCACGAGCGTCGCCCTCGACCACATGGACGTGCTCGGGTCGACGCGCGAGGCGATCGCCGCCGAGAAGCTCGCCGTCGTGCAGCACGGCTGCACCGTCGTCCTCTCGGAGCCCGAGTGGCAGGACCTCGCCGAGGAGAACGGCGCCGGCACGGTCGTCGTCACGGGTCGCAGCAACCTCGCTCTCGCGATCGCCGCGGCCGAGTCGCTTCTCGGTCGGAACGTCGATCCGCACGCGGCCGACGGCGTCGTGCTGCCCGGGCGGCTCGAGCGTCGCGGCGACGCGCCCCTCGAGCTCTGGGACGGCGCGCACAACCTCGCCGGGATCGGCTGGCTGCTGCCCCGCCTGCCGGCGCCGCCGGCCGGCGAATGGGTCGTCGTCTGCTCGATCCTGCGCGACAAGCGGCCGGGGATGATGCTCGAGGCGCTCTCCGTCCTCGGCTCGACGCTCGTGGCGACCGAGAGCCCGAACGAGCGCGCTCTTCCCGCGCCCGAGCTCGCGGCGCTCGGCTCTGCGCACTTCGCCCGCGTCGAGACGCTGCCCGACCCGCATGCCGCCCGCTCCCGCGCGCTCGAGCTCGCAGGCGTCCACGGAGCCGTGCTCGTCACCGGTTCCCTGTACGTTCTGGCCGAGCTCGGTGGCGACGACGGCAACCCATAAGATCCGCACGCTGTGGTTGTGAGCGCGCTCGCCAGCTTCTTCACCTCCGGCACCTGGTATGCCGTTCGTGACGTCCTCATCCTGTTCGGCGTCATCTTCTGGCTTGCGCTCGGCTACTGGACGTACAAGGACGCCCGGCGGCGGATCGAGGATCAGATGCTCATCGCCGTCTCGGCGCTCGTCGGGCTCGTGCCGCCGTTCGTGGGGCCGTTCGTCTACATGCTCTTCCGGCCGCCCGAGTACCTCGAGGACGTGCGTGAGCGCGAGCTCGAGATCAGGGCGATCGAGGACCGCATGGCTGCCGTCGACCTCCGCTGCCCCGTCTGCCAGGCCGACGTCGACCCCGGCTATCTCGTCTGTCCCGTCTGCACGACGAAGCTCAAGCAGGCGTGCGTGCGCTGTGGAGCGCCGCTCGAGCCCGTCTGGCAGATCTGCCCATACTGCGAGACGCCGATCGAGCCTGCCGCAGCCGGCTCTCCCCCGGCGCTCGGCACACGGCGCGTCCGCCGACGGTAGCTCGCGAAGCCTGCGGCTTCGCTCGCTGGGGATACGGAACTCCGCCGGCCGGAGAGCGCGGTCTCCGACCGGCTCCGTGCTGTCTTGCTTTGGGATGCTGCGGACGGGAGGGCTCTCTGGTGCGCTCGCGCGCGGCGGAGGCCGGCGCGAGCGCAGTCCGGCCTCCGCGTAGCGCTCCGCGTACGCTGCGGCCCTTGGCGCAGGGGCTGGTTGAAGCGTTCGAACCCACGTCGGCGCCGGGTGGCGGCGTAAGGGGCGCGAAGCGACCTTACGACGCCGCCGAAGCTGTCGCGGGCGGGCACGCCGCCTTCAGGCGGCCTGCCCCCACGCGACACCGGCACGGCGCTCGATCCTCCGCGGCCCAGGCAGGCACTGACAGCACGGAGCGCGGGCGAGACCACGCTCTTGCCCGCGCGCAGTACCGCCGCCTACCGGGCGAAGCGCGCAGCGCTTCGCCCGGTACCCTTGGGTCGTGGAGCGGAGCCTCATCCTGATCAAGCCGGACGCCGTGCGGCGGCGGCTCGTGGCCGAGATCCTCGGCCGGATCGAGGCGCGCGGCTTCGAGATCCGGGAGGCGAAGCTCGTCACGGCGAGCCGCGAGCTCGGGGAGGAGCACTACGCGGAGCATCGCGAGAAGCCCTTCTTCGGCGACCTCGTCGCGTTCATCAGCTCCGGCCCGACTTGGGCGCTCGTCGTCGAGGGCGAGGGCGCGATCGCGACGCTGCGGGCGACGATCGGCGCGACCGATCCCGCGAAGGCAGCGCCGGGCACGATCCGCGGCGACCTCGCGGTCTCGATGCCGGACAACCTCGTGCACGGCTCCGACTCGCCCGAGTCGGCCAAGCGCGAGATCGCGCTCTGGTTCGGATGACCCACCCGAACATCGAGGCCTGGACGCGCGCGAACGCGGAGCACACCGACGCGCGCGCCGAGGAGGCCTGGTCGCGCGACGAGCCTGAGTGGGGCGTCTGGCGCGTCCCCGAGAGCGAGGTTCACGCCTTGCCCGATGTCGTGGGGAAGGAGGTGGTCGAGCTCGGCTGCGGCACCGCCTACTTCGGCGCGTGGCTGAAGAAGCGTGGCGCGGCGCGGGTCGTCGGCGTCGATCCGACACGCGCGCAGCTCGAGACGGCACGCCGCTGCAACGAGAAGTTCGGTCTCGGCATCGAGCTCGTCGAGGCGTTCGGCGAGGAGGTGCCGCTGCCCGACGACTCCTTCGACGTCGCGGTGTCCGAGTACGGCGCCTCGATCTGGGCCGACCCGTACAAGTGGATTCCCGAGGCGGCGCGTCTCCTCCGTCCCGGCGGCGAGCTCGTCTTCCTCCGCAACTCGACGCTCGTGATGCTCTGCTCGCCGGACGAGGACCTGCCTGCCTCGGAAACGCTGCAGCGGCCGCAGTTCGGGATGTACCGGTTCGAGTGGCCGGACAGCGGCATCGAGTACCACCTCTCGCACGGAGACTGGATCCGGCTCCTGCGCGCCAACGGCTTCGAGATCCTCGACCTGATCGAGATCCAGGCGCCGGCCGACGCCGAGACGCACCAACGCTACGACTACGTCTCCGCCGACTGGGCGCGCAAATGGCCGGCGGAGGAGATATGGCGAGCGCGCCTGCTGCCCCGCTCCTCCTAGCCTCGACGTCGCCGCGCCGCCGGCAGATCCTCGAGCAGCTCCGGATCCCGTTCGACGTCGTCCCGCCGCGCTACGACGAGATGGAGGAGGATCCCGTCGCGCACGCGCTCGGCAAGGCGCGCTCCGTGCTCGCGGGGGCGGCAGGGCGGCCCGTGCTCGGCTGCGACACGGAGGTCGTCTGCGAGAGCCGGGTCTTCGGCAAGCCGGCGAGCTCCGACGAGGCCGAGGAGATGATCGAGAGCCTGGCCGGCCGGACGCACGAGGTCGTCTCGGGGCTCGCATTGCTGACGCCGGCCTGGGAGGAGGTGCACAGCGAGACGACGCTCGTCACCTTCCGCCGTCTCACGCCGCACGACCGCGCGCGCTACGTCGCGTCGGGCGAGTGGGAGGGTCGGGCAGGGGCGTACGCCATCCAGGGTCTCGGCGCCGGGCTCGTGGAGCGGATCGAGGGCGACTACCTCAACGTCGTGGGCCTGCCGGCGGCGCTGCTCGTGCGGCTCCTCTCGGAGCGCCTCCCCGGCGCTTACGGCTTCGGTTAGCGGGCGAAGAGCTGCGCTCTTCGCCCGCGGGGCAAGGGAACTCCGCCGCGCCGGAGAGCGTGGTCTCGGGCGCGGCTTCGTGCTGTTTTTGCTTTGGGATGCTGTGGATGGGTTGCCTCTGGGGTGCGCTCGCGCGCGGCGGAGGCCGGCGCGAGCGCGGTTCGGCCGGAGCGTACGCTCGCGCGTACGCTGCGGCCCTTCACCTGGGGTGTGGTTGAAGCGCTGGAACCCCCGGCTGCGTTGGGCGGCGGCGTAACGATGCGTTACGTCGCCGCCGAACCTGTCGCGGGCGGACACGCCGCCGCAGGCGGCCTGCCCCCACGCGACCCCAGGCTCGGCGCTCGATCCTCCCCAGCCCAGGCAAGCCCTGACAGCACGAGGGCCGGGAGACCACGCTCTCCCGGCCCTCGTTCCTTCAAGAGCTCGCGAGTGCGAAGCACTCGCGAGCTGAAGAATCGGGGTGCCCAGATTCGAACTGGGGACCTCTCCGACCCGAACGGAGCGCGCTACCAGGCTGCGCCACACCCCGAGACCGGGCCATAGGGTAGCGGGGGATGAGCGCCAGCCTCGCCGCAGCGGTCGCACGCGACTGGGACCTGCGTCTCGGCGAGCCGTATCCGCCCGGCGCGGCCGGCTACGTCGTGCGTGCGGAGCTGCTCGACGGGACGCGCGTCGTGCTCAAGCTCCAGCACACGCACCGCGAGGACGAGCAGGAGGCGGACGCGCTCGAGCGCTGGGACGGCGACGGCGCGATCCGGTTGCTCCGCCGGGACGAGCAGCGGCACGCGCTCCTGCTCGAGCGCTGCGAGCCGGGAACGCCGCTCTCGCAGAGTGCGGACGATCCGCTCGGCGTGCTGATCGGGCTCCTGCCGCGGCTGTGGAAGGACGCGACCGGCTTCCGCACGCTCGCCGAGGAGACGGCCTGGTGGCTCGAGGAAGGCGACCTTGCCCACATGGCCCCGAGCCCGCGCCGCGCTGCAGCGATCTCGCTCGCTCGCGAGCTCGCTCCGACGCAGGGAGAGCTCGTGCTCGTGCACCAGGACCTCCACGGCGAGAACGTCCTCGCGGCCGGGCGCGAGCCGTGGCTGGTGATCGACCCGAAGCCGCTCGCGGCCGAGCGTGAGTTCGCCGTCGCGCCGATCGTCCGCAGCTTCGAGCTCGGCCACTCGAAGCGCGAGGCCCTCTACCGCCTCGACCGGCTCTGCGCCGAGCTCGGTCTCGACCGCGAGCGCGCCCGCGGCTGGACGATCGTGCAGACCGTCGCGTGGAGTGGAGACGCCTCCGTCGACCGCTCGGAGGTGGTCGAGTGGCTGCTCTGAGGGCCGTCCTCTTCGACGTGGACTTCACGCTCGCGCGGCCGGGGCCGGAGCTCGGGCCGGACGGCTATGTCCGCGCCGGCACTCGCCACGGCCTCCGCCTCGACCCGCTTCGCTACGAGGCCGCACGCGACGCGGCGCTCACCGACCTCCGCCGCCACCCCGAGCTCGAGCACGACGACGAGATCTGGTTCCGCTTCACCGAGCGGATCGTGCGCGGCATGGGCGGCGATGCCGACTCCGCCTACGACTGCGCCGTCGAGATCACCCGCGGCTGGGAGGAGCACGCGAACTTCGAGTTGTACGACGACGTCCTCGACACGCTCGCGCGCCTTCGCGGCGCCGGACTGCGTCTCGGGCTCATCTCCAACTCGGCCCGCGACGTGCACGAGTTCGCCCAGCACCACGGTCTCGAGGTCGACGCGGGGATCAGCTCCTTCCACCACGGCCGCACGAAGCCGCACGGCTCGATCTTCCGCGCGGTGCTCGACCTGCTCGGCGTCGAGCCTCCGGAAGCGGTCATGGTCGGCGACACGGTCGCGGACGACGTCGAGGGAGCGCTCGCGGTCGGCATGCGGGCGATCCTGCTCGACCGGGAGGGAGTGCACCCCGGTTTCGAGCCCAGGATCGAGACGCTGAGCCGACTCTTCCCGATCATCGATTCCTGGGCGTAGTCTGTTGACATGCCCGCCTGGATCGCCTGGGCCGTCGCCGCCGTCCTTCTCGCCGTCGGCGAGATCTTCACACCGGGGCTCTTCTTCCTCGGCCCGATAGCCCTTGCGGCCGTCGCCTCCACGATCACCGCGGCCGCGGGAGGGCCCGTCTGGGTGCAGATCGTCGTCTTCGGCGCCGGATCGTTCGCCTCGCTCGGGCTCCTGCGTCCGATCGCGCGGGCGCACCTGACGATGCCGCGCGCGATCCGCACCGGCGCCGCCGCGCTCGAGGGCACCAAGGCGGTCGTCCTCCAGCGCGTGGACCAGCAGGGCGGGCGGGTACGGATCGGAGGAGAGGAATGGAGCGCGCGCTCCTACATGCCCGACGAGGTGTTCGAGGCGGGCACGCAGGTGGAGGTCGCGCAGATCGACGGCGCCACGGCGCTCGTCTACAGATAGGAGCTGAGTCTCGCATGGTCGTCTGGATCGTCATCGCAATCGTCGCCGTCGTCGTCCTCGTCGCTCTCGCGCGGACGATCCGAATCGTCCCGCAGGCCCGCGCCGGCGTCGTCGAGCGGCTCGGCCGCTACTCGCGCACGCTCACGCCCGGGCTCGCGCTGGTCGTCCCGTTCGTCGATCGGGTGCGTCCGCTGCTCGACCTGCGCGAGCAGGTCGTCTCCTTCAAGCCGCAGCCGGTGATCACCGAGGACAACCTCGTCGTCAACATCGACACCGTCATCTACTTCCAGGTCACCGACGCGAAGTCGGCGACGTACGAGATCGCCAACTACATCCAGGCGATCGAGCAGCTCACCGTGACGACGCTGCGCAACGTGATCGGCGCGATGACGCTCGAGACGACGCTCACCTCGCGCGACGAGATCAACGGCCAGCTGCGCGGCGTCCTCGACGAGGCGACCGGCAAGTGGGGCATCCGCGTCAACCGGGTCGAGCTGAAGGCGATCGACCCGCCCGCCTCGATCCAGGATGCGATGGAGAAGCAGATGCGCGCCGACCGGGAGAAGCGGGCCACGATCCTCCAGGCGGAGGGCGAGAAGCAGTCGCAGATCCTCACCGCAGAGGGCGAGAGGCAGGGGGCGATCCTGCGCGCCCAGGGCCAGCGGGAGGCGACGATGCTGCAGGCGGAGGGGCAGGCGAAGGCGATCGAGACCGTCTTCCAGGCCATCCACGACGGCAAGCCCGACGCGGAGCTGCTCGCGTACCAGTACCTGCAGATGCTGCCGCTGATCGCGCAGGGCGAGTCGAACAAGCTCTGGATCATCCCGAACGAGCTGCAGCAGGCGGTCGGGCGGATCGCGGGTGCGGTCAAGGACGTCGTGCCGGCGCCCCCGCCGGTGACGGACGGGCAGCAGCCGAAGACGTAGGCTCTCGCCACCTTGGCCGAGCGAGCCACAGCCGTCGAGGACAAACGGCGGCAGATTCTCGACGCAGCCGTGCGCGTCTTCGCCCGCAAGGGCTTCCACGCGACGCGCGTCGGCGACATCGCCGAGGAGGCCGGCGTCGCACACGGGCTCCTCTACCACTACTTCGAGTCGAAGGACGACGTGCTCGAGGCCGTCTTCCACGAGAACTGGAGCGTCCTCCTCGCCCGGATTGCGAGCGTCGAGCAGGCGGACGAGCCTGCAGTGGACCAGCTGCGGCACATCGCGGCGATCGTCCTCCGCACGTGGCTCCACCTGCCCGACGTCGTACACGTCGTCGTCCGCGAGTTCGCTCGCAGCCCCGAGCTGGCGGCGCGGCTGAGCCAGCTCGCAGAGCCGATCGAGGCGGTCGAGCGCGTGATCCGGCGTGGCATCTCGCGCGGCGAGTTCCGGTCCGACATCGACCCGCGGATGGCCGCGACCGTCGTCTACGGCTCGATCGACGAGCTGCTGACCGGCTGGGTGCTCGGCCGGCTCGAGGCCGGCGAGGAGGACGTCGCCGTCGCCGAGCGGACGCTGCTCGCGATCAGCCTCCGCGGGCTGCTGCGCGAGCCGAGCTGACGAGCTCGGCAAACCTCGCGGCGCCGACGTTTCCGCCCGAGAGGACGACGCCGGCGGAGCGGCCGGCGGCATCGACCTTCCCCGCGAGCAGTGCGGCGACGCCGACGGCGCCGCTCGGCTCGGCGACGAGCTTCATGCGGTCGTAGAGGAAGACCATGGCGGCGACGATCTCCTCGTCGCTCACGGTGACGATCTCGTCGACGGCGCTGGCGGTTGACCTCGAAGGTCAGCTCGCCGGGCTCGGTCACCTGTAGACCGTCCGCGATCGTCCTGGGCACCTCGATCCGGACGCGCTCGCCCGCCGCGAGCGAGCGGCGGGTGTCGTCCCCGTCTCGGGCTCGACGCCGACGACGCGGACGCCGGACCGGAGAGCCTTCGCTGCGGTCGAGCAGCCCGCGATCAGGCCGCCGCCGCTGACCGGGGCGAGGAGCAGGTCGAGCTCCGGCACCTGCTCGAGCAGCTCGAGCGCGACCGTCCCCTGTCCGGCCATCACGAGCAGGTCGTCGTAGGGCTTCACGAGGGCGAGACCGCGCTCGGCGGCGAGCTGCGCGCCGATCTCCTCCCGGTTCGCGCTCCAGCGGTCGTACGGCACGACCTCGGCGCCGTAGCCGCGGGTCGCCTCGAGCTTGGCGGCGGGCGCGTCCTCCGGCATGACGATCGTCGCGTGCGAGCCGAGCAGTCGGGCCGCGAGCGCGACCGCCTGCGCGTGGTTGCCCGAGGAGTAGGCGAGGACGCCGCGCCGGAGCGCGTCCTCCGGCAGCGACGAGATCTTGTTGTAGGCGCCGCGGAACTTGAAGGCGCCGCCACGCTGGAAGCACTCGGCCTTGACATGGACGGTGGCGCCGGTCAGCCCGTCGAGCGTCCGGGAGGTGAAGACGGGCGTCCGGTGTGCGACGCCGGCGAGCCGCTGCGCCGCGCGCTCGACGTCCGGGAGCTCGATCAGCGGCACGGATCGGCTCCGCGGGAGAAGAGGCCGAAGCCCCAGAGGCGCCCGCCGAAGACGTAGTAGACGGTGCGGGTGGGACCGGAGTCCCCGACGAGAGCGTCGTAGCCGGCGCAGACGATCGTGCGGACCGGCCCGGCGCGGTCGTGCACGGCGAGGGGCTTCGCGCCGAGGCGCAGCCCGTGCGGGGCATGCCAGCCGGGCGGTTGCCAGAGCGTGTACACGGCTGAGACGCGGCCCCGCTCGAACTCGACCGCGAGGCCGTGCCGGTCGAACTTGCGGTAGGTGAAGTACCAGGTGCGGTTGAGGCAGCCGCGGCAGGTGCCGTAGAACGTCCCGAGCGAGGCGCGGACGGTGTGCGCGGTCTCGCCCAGGCGGACGCCGCCGAGCGACCGGCCGGGGACGAGCGCGCCGGCCCGCGGCAGCCCGGCCGCAGCGGGAGCGGCAAGGACGAGAGCGGTCACCACTCCGCCGAGGAGTCCGCGCCTCATATGCTCGGGACGATATGCCGCTCTGGGAATCCGTGGCCGGTCTTCCGATCCGGGTCGACGACTACGCGCTGCAACGGCGCGAGTCGCAGACGCCGTCCGGCTGGACGCGCGTCACGACTGCGGTCGTGCTCGGCGGCGAAGGCCTTGCCGGGGAGGGCGAGGATGTCACGTACGGCGCGGACGACCACGACCACGTCCCGGCCGACCTGATGCTCGCCGGCACGTGGACGCTCGACGACTTCTCCCACCGCCTCGACGAGCTCGAGCTCTGGGGCGGTGACCCGGGCGACCACACGGGACAGGACCATCGGCGCTGGGCCTTCGAGAGCGCAGCGCTCGATCTCGCGCTCCGCCAGAGCGGTCTCGGCCTCGGTGACGCCCTCGGCCGCGAGGAGCGTCCGGTGCGCTTCGTCGTCTCCACCCGGGCGGCGCCGCAGCGCTGGCTCGCGGTCGCGCCCGAGCTCGAGTTCAAGCTCGACGCCGAGACCGACTGGAACCGCGAGCTCCTGCGGCAACTGCGCGCGCTCGACCGCGTCCGCGTCGTCGACCTCAAGGCGTACTACCGCGGCACGAGCGTCGACCTCGCGCCCGATCCCGAGCTGTACCGGGCGGTCGCCGCAGAGCTCCCGGACGTCGTGATCGAGGATCCCTGGCTCGAGGACGGCTGCCGCGAGGCGCTCGCCGGGGCGGAGGAGCGGTTGAGCTTCGACGCGCCCGTCCACTCGCTCGCCGATCTCGACGCGTTGCCGCTCCGGCCGTGCTGGCTCAACGTCAAGCCGTCGCGCTTCGGCACGGTGCGCGAGCTGTTCCGCACGATCGACGCGTGCGAGGAGCGTGGGATCCGGCTGTACGGCGGCGGCCAGTTCGAGCTCGGTCCGGGGCGCCCGCAGATCCAGCGGCTCGCGAGCGTCTTCTACCCGGACGGGCCGAACGACGTCGCGCCGTCCGTCTACAACGAGGGCGAACCGCGCGAGGGCCTGCCGCAGAGCCCGTTGTCGCCCGCCCAGGAACCCGGACTCGGCTAACGCCTCCTAGCGGAAAGCGTTCTCGCCGGTCAGCGCCTTGCCGACCGAGAGCGTGTGCACCTCGTGCGTGCCCTCGTACGTGAGCACCGACTCGAGGTTGTTCATGTGCCGGATGACCGGGTACTCGAGCGTGATCCCGTTCCCGCCGAGGACGGAGCGCGCCGAGCGCGCCACCTCGAGCGCGGCGCGGACGTTGGCCATCTTCCCCAGCGAGACGTGGTCGGGGAGCAGCGTCCCGGAGTCCTTCATCCGGCCGAGGTGGAGCGCGAGCAGCGAGCCGCGGTTCACCTCGAGCGCCATCTCCGCGAGCTTCTGCTGCGTCAGCTGGTAGCCGGCGATCGGCTTGCCGAAGACGATCCGCTCCTTCGCGTAGTCGAGGGCCGACTCGAAGCAGGCGCGCGCGGCGCCCATCACGCCGAACACGATGCCGAAGCGCGCCTCGTCGAGGCAGGAGAGCGGGCCGCGCAGCGTCGAGATCTCCGGGAAGCGGCTCTCCTCGGGAACGCGCACGTCGCGGAGGACGAGCTCGGACGTCACCGACGCCCGCAGCGACATCTTCCTGTGCATCTCGGGCGCCTCGAAGCCGGGTGTCCCGCTCTCGACGAGGAAGCCGTTGACCGCCCCGTCCTCGGTGCGCGCCCAGACGACCGCGACGTCGGCGATCGTCCCGTTCGTGATCCACATCTTCGAGCCGTTGAGGATCCAGTCGGAGCCGTCGCGCCTCGCCGTCGTCCGCATCGAGCCGGGATCGGACCCGGCGTCGGCCTCGGTGAGGCCGAAGCAGCCGATCGCCTCGCCCGCGTGCAGCGCCGGCAGCCAGCGCTGCTTCTGCTCCTCCGAGCCCCACTTCCAGATCGCGAACATCGCGAGCGAGCCCTGCACGGAGACGAAGCTGCGGATGCCGGAGTCGCCGGCCTCGAGCTCGAGGCACGTGAGGCCGTACATGACCGAGCTCGCGCCGGGCAGGCCGTAGCCGTCGAGGTGCATGCCGAAGAGGCCGAGGCGGCCGAACTCCTGGGCGAGCTCGCGGGGGAGGATCGCCTGCTCGAACCAGTCGCCGACCTCGGGGAGGATCCGCTCCCGCACGAACTGCCGCACGGTGTCGCGGATCGCCCGCTCCTCGTCGTCGAGCAGGGCGTCGAGCACGAGGAAGTCGCGCGGATCGATCTCGGTGCGCTTCGCGGTCGTCGCCACGGCCCAATCGTATGCGTCGCGCAGCGAGCGCGGTATCGTTGACTGACGAGTCAATCGACGCACTGGAGGAGCTCGTGGCCGCAATCGACGAGACGACTGCTGCGGGTGTCTCCTTCGCCCTGACGGAAGAGCAGAGGGAGCTGCGCCGCCTGGCGCGCGATTTCGCCGCGAAGGAGATCCGCCCGAAGGAGGCGGAGTACGACGAGAAGATGCAGCACCCCGCCGACGTGGTCGCGAAGGCGCACGGGGTGGGACTGATGAACCTGCACGTGCCGGAGGAGTACGGCGGTCTCGGGCTGTCGGCCTTCGACGGCATGCTCGTCGGCGAGGAGCTCAACTGGGGCTGCTCCGGCATCGCCACCTCGATCACGGCGAACGGCCTGGGCGCCGGCCCCGTGATCCTCTTCGGCTCGCCCGAGCAGAAGGCGAAGTGGCTGCCGCCGCTGACCGAGTCGCCGATCCTCGCAAGCTTCGGCCTCTCGGAGCCGGGCGCGGGCTCGGACGTCGCGGCGTTGAAGACGACGGCCGTGCGCGAGGGGGACGAGTACGTCCTCAACGGCTCGAAGACGTTCATCACGAACGCGGGGTACGCGGAGTGGTCCGTCGTCTTCGCGAAGACCGACCCGCAGGCGGGCCACCGCGGCATGTCGGCCTTCGTCGTCCCGATGGTCACGCCGGGCGTCACGATCGAGCAGCACCTCGTCAAGATGGGGCAGCGCTCGACCGACACGTCGGCCTTCGCCCTCCAGGACGCACGGGTCCCCGCCGAGAACAGGCTCGGCGAGGAAGGCGACGGGTTCAAGATCGCGATGACGACGCTCGACGTCACGCGGCCCGGCACCGCGATCGGAGCGGTCGGCGTCGCGCAGGCGGCGTACGAGCACGCGGTCGGCTACGCGAAGGAGCGCGTCACCTTCGACCTGCCGATCGCGATGCACCAGGGCGTCAACTTCATGGTCGCGGACATGGCGACCGAGATCCAGGCGGCGCGGCTCCTGTGCTGGCAGTCGGCCTGGATGCTCGATCAGGGAGCCGGCCGCGAGGCGACGCTCTACTCCTCGTTCGCGAAGCGGTTCGCCGCCGACACGGCGATGAAGGTGACCACCGACGCGGTGCAGGTCTTCGGCGGCTACGGGTACATCAAGGAGTACCCGGTCGAGAAGCTCATGCGAGACGCGAAGCTGTTCCAGATCTACGAGGGCACGTCGCAGATCCAGCGGCTCGTGATCGCGCGCGAGATCTTCATGCCGAAGGGCTGAGCGGCGGCCCGAGCAACGTCATGTGGTGCCGCTCGAAGCAGGCGGTGACCTCGGCGGGGTCGGGATCACCGCTGCGCGTGAGCGGGCCGAGCTCCTCGTAGAACCGGTGGCCGCCTCCGGGCGTGTAGACGACGACCACCTCCGCCGGCTCGTCGGTCAGGTTGAGGAACGCATGCGGGAGGCCGGACGGCATGTACGCGAAGCCACCCTGCTCGACCGTCCGTTCCTCGTCGCCGACCCGGATCTTGAAGCGCCCGGAGAGGACGTGGAGGGCCTCCTCCTGGTGGTGGTGGACGTGGAGCGGCGGCCCGCCGTGGGGCGCCACCTCGACCACGAAGTAGTCGAACGCGCCGGCGGTGTCGTCGCCGGTGACCTTGAAGACGAGGTCGCGGCCGGGGCCCGACCGGAGCCGGAGACCCTCCTCGGCCGCGAGGAACTTGGGGCGGAGCGTCGTCGGCGTCATCCTGGTGCCTCCTTCGATATATTTGTGTGGCGCAAATAACGCTACCAGCTGATACTTGAGCGAGTCAAACATCATCCCGGAGCCGGAACCGTTCACCGAGGCGGAGTTCGACGCGTGGCGCGGCCTGATCCGTCTGCGCGAGTCGGTGATGCGCGAGATCGACCGGCGGCTGGAGGATGCCGGCGAGATCTCACTCGACGACTACGGCATCCTGATCACACTCGTCGGCCGGCCGGGAATGCGTCTGCGGATGACGTCGCTCGGAGCGCAGCGGATGCTGACGCCGAGCGGGATCACCCGCGCCGTCATGCGCCTCGAGCAGCGGGGACTCGTCCGGCGGGACCCCGACCCGGAGGACGGTCGCGGCGCGCTCGCCGCGCTGACGCCCGACGGTCTGAAGGCGCTGCGGCGGGCGCAACGCGTGCACCATGCCACCGTTCGCGAGCTCTACCTCGGGCGGCTCGGCGAGCGGGAGCAGCGGCAGCTCGGGCGGTTGTTCGAGAAGGCGCTTCCCGGCGTCGTCAGCTCGGCCGAGTGGCCGCCGCCTCCGCTGCGCTGATCGCCTCCGCCAACCACTCCGGCACGCGGGTCGGTCGCAGTGTCCGCGCGTCGACGCAGGCGTGCTCCGTGTGGCCGTCGGCGACGACCTCCTCGCCGCGCGTGATCGCGTACTCGTAGCGGAAGCGCGCGCCGCGGAGGCCGAGGCAGCGCGTGTGGACGACGAGCTCGTCGTCGAAGCGCGCGGGGAGCCGGTAGCGGCAGAGCGACTCGAGCACGATCGCCTCGATCCCGTGGTCGCGGAGACGCTGGTAGCCGCCCGCGAACGCGCGCAGGTACTCGACGCGCGCCACCTCGAACCAGACGAGGTAGGCGGAGTTGTGGGCGACGCCCTGCGCGTCGGTGTCCGCGAAGCGCACGCGCACCGGCGTCGAGAACGTGAAGCCGTCCACGCGCCAACTCTACGACCCTCTAGGATCGGCGGGTGCTTCGGCGTGTCGCCCGCAGCGTTCTCCGGCGCCCCGTGCCCGAGAGCGGGATGGCGGGTGGCCTGCGGCTCCTCGCCGAGACCGGGGTCGCGCCGGCCACGGTGGTCGACGTGGGGGCGTCGGACGGGCACTGGAGCGCGCTCGCGCTCGAGGTCTTCCCGGCGGCGGAGTACGTCCTCTTCGAGCCGCAACCGGTGCACTCGCCCGCCCTCGACTCCTTCGCCGCCGCGTACTCCCGTGTCTCGGTGGTGCGGAGCGCGGTCGGGGCCGCGAGCGGCGTCTCGCTCTTCGACGCGGCCGACCCGTTCGGCGGCGTCCTGCAGAAGGCGCGGTCGGACGCGTCGATCGAGGTTCCCGTGACGACCCTCGACGAGGCGCTCGTGGGCGCGACGGCGCCGTTCCTCGTCAAGCTCGACACGCACGGCGTGGAGCGCGAGATCCTCGCGGGCGCGGCGGACACGCTCGCGCGGAGCGCCGCGTGGATCATCGAGGCGTACAACTACGAGATCGTCCCGGGCTGCCTCCTCTTCTGGGAGCTCTGCACGATCATGGGCGAGCACGACTTCCGGCCGGTCGAGGTCGTCGACGTGATGCACCGCCCGCGGGACGGCACGCTCTGGCAGATGGACGTCTTCTTCACCCGCACCGACTGGCCGGGCTTCGCACGCACCACGTACGAATGAAGCAGGCGCTCGCCGGGTCAGGAGGACGGCGTCAGCTGGAAGCTGACGAGGACGTCCCCGGTGAAGTCGCTCGTCACGACTTCATCGAACTCGATCGCGATGGTGCTGTTCGCGGGCACCGACACGCTCGAGGTGTCGGTGCAGGACGTCTGGAAGTAGCAACTCAGGGCAGAACGACTGCCGTCGATATCCAGAGACGCCATGCGCTCGGTCGTGCCTCCCCGCGAAACCTGCACGAGCAGGTTCGAGGCGGTCGTCGCGACGGGGGGAGACAAGAGTTCGACGGGCTGAGCCGAGCCATTTGCGCTCGCGACGCCCTCGACCGGCCCGAAGCTGTATCCGGTTCGCGGAAACGAGAGTGTCTGGCTGCTGTAGTACCAGACATCCGGTCCCGTCGCTCCCGTCGGGCCGGTTGGCCCGGACGGACCCGATGGGCCACTCGGACCGGACGGACCGGAGGGGCCGCTCGGACCGGAGGGGCCACTCGGGCCGGAGGGGCCGGGCGTGTTCTCCCACACGACCTGCACCTCGTGCGGCGCACACGACGAGCCGCCGCGCAACGTGCTCGAACCCCAGACCTTGACGATGCGCGCATCGCCGCTGTGCTCGTTCACGCAGAAGATGATTCCCTGAGCCCACACCTTCGTCGAGCCGGGCTGCGCACCAGCGCTGCCGGCGGTGACGAGCACCCCGGCCAATACCACGACCAGCACGAGCGACAAGCGAATCTCATGCCTCACCGTCCAGCCTCCTCTGCGCACGGTCGCGACTCGTCACACTCGATCTTGCTACGAAGCAAAATTCAACCTGATCGAGCAGGTGTCTGACAAGGACTGACGCACGGCACGAGCGCCGCCTGGCGTGCGCGGCTTCACCTTCCCGATCGTGACGCTCCTGTTGCGGCGCTACGGATAACGGCAGGACCTGCTTAGGTGGCGCCCGTGTCCGACGACGGCGAAGTGCGACAACTGGCCCGGCTCGTACGCGAACATCAGCCCTGCGTCGTCCTGACCGGCGCGGGGATCAGCACCGAGTCGGGCATCCCGGACTTCCGCTCGCAGGAGGGGATCTGGGCGCAGTACGACCCGTTCGAGGTGGCGCACGTCGACGCCTTCCGCCGCGATCCGGCGCGGGTCTGGGAGTTCTACGCCCTCCGGCTCGACGTGCTCGGGCAGGCGGAGCCGAACGACGGCCACCGGGCGCTCGCCGAGCTCGAGCAGCGAGGCTGGATCCGCGCGGTCGTGACGCAGAACGTCGACGGCTTGCACGAGCGGGCGGGCTCCCGCGAGATCGTCGAGGTGCACGGTTCGCTGCGCGAGGCGGAGTGCGTCCGCTGCGGCGTCCGCGTGCCGATGGCGGAGGTCGTCCCGCAGCTGCCTCTGCCGCCGTGCCCCGAGTGCGGCGAGGTGCTCAAGCCGGGGGTCGTGATGTTCGGCGAGCTGCTGCCCGCCGCTGCGATCGAGCGGGCGCAGCGGCTCGCGGCCGAGGCCGGGCTGCTGCTCGTCGTCGGCTCGTCGCTCGAGGTGTACCCGGTCGCCGGACTGCCGGAGGCGACGCTCGCGGCGGGCGGTGCGCTCGCGATCGTCAACCGCGGCGGCACGCCGTGGGACGCACGCGCCGGGCTTACGATCGACGCCGCGGCCGGAGAGACGCTCCGCGCGTTGGCGGCGGCGCTGCCGGGTATCGTCGGGTGACCCGACGAGGAGGAGCGATGGCAGAGCAGAAGCAGGACCTGCTGGGTCGGCTGGCCGACCTGAGCGAGGATGCGATCCAGCGGCTGGCCGAGGCACCGGGGGCGGACCGCATCCTGCAGGCGCTCAAGGGAGTTGGTGACCGGATCGACGACCTCCAGCGGCGGACGCGTGGCTTCGAGGAGCTCGAGCAGCGGTTGAGCGTGCTCGAGAAGCGTGTCGACGCGCTCTCCGAGAGCGGCGGCCGGACGTCGTCAGGCGGCGGTTCGCGCTCCCGGGCGGTGAAGGGCGGCTCGGCCGCGAAGAAGACCTGATCTCTCCAGCGCGACGACGCCCGCGGCGGCGACCAGTGCGAGCAGCAGCCCGCCGAGCAGGTCGGTGGGCGTGTGGGCTCCGGCGAGCTCGAGCAGGACGACGGCGGCCGCGAGCCAGATGGCGAGGACGCCACGCAGCCGGGGCCAGGCGGCGGCGAGCGCGCAGGCCACGAGCGCGCAGCGGAGCGCGTGCCCGCTGGGCCAGGAGGAGTCGAACGCGGCGACGTGCAGGCCGTTCCGCGTGAGCGCCGCGCGGGTGAGCGTGTGCTTGCAGAGCAGCTCGACGGCCGAGCCGAGGAGCCAGGCGGCCGCCCATCCGGCGGCGGCGTCGAGGCGGCCGCGCGCGTGCAGCCTCCATCCGGCCACGAGGACGAGCAGGAGCGAGACGAGGACCTGGCCGGGCAGCGTGACGATCGCGGCGACCGCGATTCCGGCCGGGTGGAGCTCTGCGTGGAGGAGCGGGACGAGCGACTCGAGCAGTGTCGGCGGCGGCCCCGGCGTGTTGGCGGCGAGCGGCATCGCGTGCGTGCTCGCCCACTGGTCGAGGCCCGTTGCCGCACCCGACGCGACGAGTCCGGCGAGCGCAGCGTAGGCGGCCGCGGCCGCGAGCCCGGCGAGAGGAAGGCTACGCACGAGGAACTCGCAGCCGCAGCGCGCCCGGCACGATCTCGAACCGCACCGGCGTCGTCCCGGGCTGCTCGCCGTCGAGCTGCAGCGGCAGAGGCTGCTCCGCGTCGACAGTGACGACGCGGCCGCGGAGGAGCTCCGCCTTCGGGTGCGGCAGGTGCCGGCCCGAGTAGGCCTTCGGCAGCGTGAACGCAAGGTCGCGCTTCGTCAGGTGGCCGAGCGCGAGCACGTCGAACAGCCCGTCGCCCGGGTCGGCCTCCGGACACATGTGGAGGCCGCCGCCGAGGTAGGCGCCGTTCGCGACGAAGACCTCGTGCATGAGCCCGCTGCGGCGCTCGCCGTCGACGTCGAGCTCGAGCTTGCAGACCTGCCAGTGGCGGAAGACCGAGACGATTGCGGCCAGGTACGAGATCCGGCCGCCGAACGCCTTCGTCTGCTCGTTCGCGCGCCGCGCGATCGCGCCGCTGATCCCGACACCGCCGACGTTGGCGAACCAGCCCTCCGCGTCCTCGCCGTTCCAGGCGCGATAGGAGACGCGGCCGAGGTCGACCGTACGGGTCTCGCCGGAGACCGCGATCCGGATGGCGTCGTCGAACCGGGACCCGATCCCGAAGCTGCGCCCGAAGTCGCGACCGGTGCCGCGGGGGACGAGCGCGACCACGGGGCCGTCGATCCCGCCGATCCCGTGCACGACCTCGTTCAGCGTTCCGTCGCCGCCGACGACGACGAGCAGGTCATAGGTGCCGGCAGCGTCGCGCGCGAGGTGCGTCATATGGCCCGCGCTCTCCGACATGAGGACGTCGCCCGCGAGCCCTAGCTGCGTCGCGCGGTGGGCGAGCTCCGGCCAGCGGCGGCCCGTCGAGCCGCCCGCCGACGCCGGGTTGACGAGGAAGACGGTGCTAATCGGAGGTGACCGTCATGAGCGCGACCCGCGTCATCCGGTCGACGGCCGCGCGCAGCTCCTCGTCCGTGATCCGGGTGAAGGCGCCCTCGACGACGATGTCCGAGACGGTGGCCAGGCAGCCGGCCTGGACGCCCGGCACCTTCCCGATGCCGCCGAGCGCCGCGACCGTGAAGAGCGCAGCTGCCTCCATCTCCACCGCGAGGACGCCGCGGCGCGACCAGCGCTCGTACTGGCCCTCGCTCGGGTTGTAGAAGACGTCGCTCGTGACGATCGGTCCGACGTGCATCGGCTGCTCGAGCTCCTTCGCCGCGTGCACGGCGCCGTGGATGAGCTCCCACGACGCGGTAGGGCAGTGCGGCTCGTTGCCGACGAGGTGCAGCGCGGTCGCGTCGGCGGGGACCGCCGTGAGGGCGACGATGAGGTCGCCGAGCGCGTGGTGCGGCTGCAGCCCGCCGCACGTGCCGACCCGCATCAGCCGCGTGCAGCCGAGCTGGATCAGCTCCTCGAAGACGATCGTGGCGCCGGGACAGCCCATGCCCGTTCCCTGGACCGAGACGCGCTTGCCCTCCCAGGTGCCGGTGTAGCCGAGGAGCCCGCGCTCCTCGTTGACCTGGGTCACGTCGTCGAGGTACGTGTCGGCGATGTACTTCGCCCGCAGCGGGTCGCCGGGGAGGAGGACGGCTTCCGCGTAGTCGCCGGGCTCGGCGCGGAGATGGATTGGCATGGGCGCGACTCTAGTGGACGTGCCGCGATGGGATGATCCCGTGGTGGCCGTGCCGATTGCGCCGTCGCTCGACGAGGTCCTGCGCTTCTGCGCCGTGGAGCCGGTCGAGCGCGTCTTCCTCGAGGACATCGCCCGGCGCGGGGTCGGCCGCTTCGCCGCTCTCGCGGACGAGGACGGCCTGACCGCGCTCTGCCACGTGGGCGCCAACGTCGTTCCCTCCGGCACGGGCTGCGGCGCGTTCGCCGCGGCGGCCGGGCGGAGCGCGGCCCGGATGGTGATCGGGGAGGAGCGTGCCGTCGGCGAGCTCTGGTCTGCCGCCCGCTCGCGCATGCCGCGACCGCGCGACGACCGGCCCGGGCAACCCGTCTACGCGCTGCGCGATCCCCCGGACCCCGGTGACACGGGCCTTCGGCCGGCCCGCCTCGACGATCTCGAGCTCCTCGTGCCCGCGTGCGCCGCGGCGCACCGGGAGGAGATCGGCATCGACCCGCTCCGCCGCGACGCGGACGGCTTCCGCCGGCGCACGTGGCAGCAGATCGAGGAGCGCCGGTCGTGGATCTGGCTCGAGGACGGCGTGATCCGCTTCAAGGCGGAGGCGTCGGCCTGGACGCCGACGGCGGTGCAGCTGCAGCAGGTGTGGGTCGATCCCGAGGCGCGGCGGCGCGGCTACGCGCGGCGGGCGCTGTCGGACCTCTGCCGGCTCCTGCTCGAGCGGGTGCCGATCGTCTGCCTCTTCGTCCGGCCCGAGAACGCGCCGGCCCTGCGCCTCTACGACTCGATCGGGATGACGCGGGAGCTCACGTACCGGTCGCTGGTGTTCTGATCGAACCTGTCCGCTCCGTCTCCCCCGTTCGGGGGCCGGTGTCTGACCCCGGACGTGTCTCTTCCGGCCGAGGCCGAGGCGGATAGCCTCGGACGATGGAGACGCTCATCCTCGCGCGGCACGGCGAGTCGGAGTACAGCCTGCGCGGGCGCCTCAACGGCGACCCGACGGCCGCCGTCGGCCTGACCGAGCAGGGCGGGGAGGAGGCGCGGCGGCTCGGGCGGGAGCTCGCGGACGAGCCGCTCGACCTCGCCGTCCACACCGGCTTTCCCCGCACGCGTAGGACGCTCGAGCTCGTCCTCGCCGGCCGCGACGTGCCCGTGGTGGAGGAGCCGCGCCTCGCCGACCCGCGGGCCGGCGATTTCGAGGGGCTGACGCTCGACGAGTACCGCGCCTGGGCGTGGACGCGCGGCTCGCGCGAGGACGCGCCGGGCGGCGGCGAGAGCCGGCTCGCGATCGCCGAGCGGTACGCGGCCGGGTACCGGGCGCTCCTCGGGCGTCGGGAGCGGACGATCCTCGCCGTGCTCCACGCGCTCCCGATCGCCTACCTCCTCCTCGCCCGGGACGGCGAGCCCCCGCGCTCGCGCGTCGACCTCCGCGTCGAGTACGCGCAACCGCACCGGTTCGACGCCGCCGAGCTCGAGCAGGCGCTCTCCGTCCTCGAGGCGTGGTGCGCCGACCCGACCTGGTAGGCACAATCGACGGATGGAGGACGTGCGCGAGCGCGTCGAGCGCTTCGTCCGTGACCACGAGCTGATCGCGCCCGGCGGCGAGGTCACCTGTCTCGTCTCCGGCGGCGCCGATTCGACTTGCCTCTGGCACGTGCTCGGCTCGCTCGGCTACCGGGCCTCGGCGCTGCACGTCAACCACGGGCTCCGCGGAGCGGACTCCGAGGCCGACGCCCGCTTCTGTGCGGCGCGGCTCGGTGCGGAGGTGGTGGAGCGCGACGGCCGCGGCCTCTCCGAGGCGGAGCTCCGGGCCCAGCGCTACCAGGTTGCACGTCGCGGCTCGCTCCGGGCGACGGGGCACACGGCCTCCGACCAGGTGGAGACGATTCTCTACCGGCTCGTGTCACGAGGAGCGGCCACCGGGATCGCGCCGCGCAACGAGCACGGAGTCGTCCATCCGCTCCTGCCGCTCTGGCGGGAGGAGACGGAGTCCTACTGCCGCGACCACGGCCTCGCCTTCCGCGTCGACGCCTCGAACGCCGCCACGAAGCGAGGGCTGATCCGCGACGAGATCCTGCCTCTGCTGCGCAGGGTCCATCCGGCCGCCGACGAGAACCTCCTGCGCGCGCTCGACCGGCGCGAGACGCTGCCGCCCGCCCTTGCCGAGCTGCTCGCCTCACCGGTCGGCTCGAAGCGGGTCGACCTCGGCGGAGGAGTGCAGGCGGTGCGCGAGCACGAGCGGCTCTGGCTCGAGCAGGGCCCGGTCGAGCTCGCCGGCGAGATCACCTGGGGCGAGTGGACCATCCGCTCGGCGCTGCCAGGGCTTAGAGTGCGCGGGTGGAGGCCGGGAGACCGCCTCGCCGGGAGGAGACGCAAGATTCAGGACGTGTTCGTGGACGCGAAGGTGCCCCGTTCGGAGCGGGAGGCGTGGCCGCTCGTCGTGCGGGGCGACGAGGTCGTGGCCGTGCCGGGAATCGTCGAGCATCCGGAGGTCGAAGCTGTCCGCAACTGAGCTGGAGAGCGCAGTGGGAGAGATCCTGATCGAGGCGGAGCCGCTGCAGCGGCGGATCACCGAGCTCGGCGCCGAGATCTCCGCTGACTACGAGGGCCGCGACCTGCTCCTCGTCGGGGTGCTCAAGGGCGCCGTCTTCTTCCTCGCCGACCTGATGCGGCACTTGACGGTCTCATGCGAGATCGACTTCATGGCCATCTCGAGCTACGGCGCCTCGACCGACTCGTCCGGCGTCGTGCGGATCCTCAAGGACCTCGACATCAACATCGAGGGCCGCCACGTCCTCGTCGTCGAGGACATCATCGACTCCGGCCTGACGCTCTCCTATCTCATGCGGAACCTCGAGGCACGCGGGCCGGCGACGCTCGAGGTCTGCGCGCTGCTGACGAAGCCCGGGCGGCGCGAGATCGACGTTCCCGTCCGCTACACGGGCTTCGAGATCCCGAATCGCTTCGTGATCGGCTACGGGCTCGACTTCGCCGAGCGCTACCGCAACCTCCCTTACGTCGGCGTCCTGAACGACGCTCTCGTGCTCGAGAGCGCGTAGCCGCAGGCTCCGCGGCACCGTTGCACAGACACGGCGCTGGTACCCTCAGTCCGGAGCACCTATGAATCGCTTCTTCCGTAGCGCGCTCTTCCCCCTCGTCATCATCGCGGCGCTCGTCTGGCTGGCGCTGCAGACGTTGGGCGGCCACGGCACGAAGACGGCGCCGTTCACGACGTCCCAGTTCATCCAGGCCGTCAAGAACCAGCCGGCATCGGTCCAGAACGTCGTCATCGACCCGAACCACCAGTCGATCGCCGCCCTGGTCGGCGCCAACCACGTCTCGGTCAACTACGCCTCCCCGAACTCGGAGGCCGCGCTCGAGAAGACCATGGAGGCGAACGGCGTCGACTTCAACTCGAAGGGCATCGGGTCGTCGCCGTGGTGGTCGATCCTCACGGGCCTGCTGCCGTTCGTGCTCCTGATCGGCTTCTGGATCTTCCTCATGAACCAGGTGCAGGGCGGCGGCTCGAAGGTGATGAGCTTCGGCAAGTCGCGCGCGAAGCGGATGACGCCCGACTCGCCGAAGATCGGCTTCAAGGACGTCGCCGGAGTCGAGGAGGCGGTCGAGGAGCTGCAGGAGATCAAGGAGTTCCTCGAGAACCCGAAGAAGTTCCAGGCGCTCGGAGCGCGGATCCCCAAGGGCGTTCTGCTCTACGGCCCGCCCGGCACCGGTAAGACGCTGCTCGCCAGGGCGGTCGCGGGCGAGGCGGGCGTGCCCTTCTTCTCGATCTCGGGGTCCGACTTCGTCGAGATGTTCGTCGGCGTCGGCGCCTCGCGTGTGCGCGACCTGTTCGAGCAGGCGAAGCAGGCGGCTCCGTGCATCGTCTTCATGGACGAGATCGACGCCGTCGGCCGGCATCGCGGCGCAGGTCTCGGCGGCGGCCACGACGAGCGCGAGCAGACGCTGAACCAGCTGCTCGTCGAGATGGACGGCTTCGAGATGAAGGACAACATCATCCTCATCGCCGCCACGAACCGGCCCGACATCCTCGACCCGGCGCTGCTGCGCCCCGGGCGCTTCGACCGGCAGATCGTCGTCGACCGGCCCGATCGCGTCGGGCGCCAGAAGATCCTCGAGGTGCACACGAAGGGCAAGCCGCTCGCGCCCGAGATCGACCTGAGCACCCTTGCTGCAGGCACGCCCGGCTTCACGGGCGCCGACCTCGCGAACCTCGTCAACGAGGCGGCGCTCCTCGCCGCGCGCCGCGGCAAGAAGATCATCGAGCAGGACGAGCTGGAGGAGGGGATCATGCGCGTCGTCGCCGGACCGGAGAAGAAGGCGCGTCTCCTCTCGGAGCACGAGCGCAAGATCACCGCCTACCACGAGATGGGGCACGCGCTCGTCGGCCACCACCTCGAGCACGTCGACCCGATCCACAAGATCACGATCGTCTCCCGCGGCCAGGCGCTCGGCCTCACGATCTCGCTGCCGACCGAGGACAGGTATCTGACGACGCGTACGGCGCTCATGCACCAGATGGGGATGACGCTCGGCGGCCGCGCGGCCGAGGAGCTCGTCTTCCACGAGGTCACGACCGGCGCCGCGAACGACCTCGAGAAGATCACCCAGATGGCGAAGCAGATGATCATGCGCTTCGGGATGAGCGAGAAGCTCGGCCCGCGCGTGCTCGGCCGCAACTTCGACCAGCCGTTCCTCGGCCGCGACTACGGCGCCGAGGCGGACTACTCGGAGGAGATCGCCCGCGAGATCGACGACGAGATCCGGCGCGTGATCGAGGAGGCCCACGAGCTCGCCCTCTCCGTGCTGCGCGAGCACATGGACGAGCTGCATCAGATCTCGGCGATCCTGATCGAGCGCGAGACGATCGACAGGGACCAGTTCGAGCGCCTGCTCGCCGGCGAGCCGGAGACGAGCGTCTTCCCGGACGAGGTGCCGGCCCCGCCGGAGCTGCCGGAGCCGCAGGAGGAGCCGAAGCGCCAGCCACGCCCGCGCCCGCGCCCCTTCCCGCTGCCGGGCTCGGCGATGCAGCCTCCGCCCCCCGATCCCGCCCAGAGCTAGCCCGCCCGGCCGAGCCCGTTAGGTCGCGCTTCGGGCGTGAGGACGCTGGCGCAGCCGAGCGGCTGGTTTCTTAGCCGGCCAAGAAGTCCAGCGCGCCGCCCTCACCGGCGTCGACCTCGCACCAGCCGCAACAACACGGCCAGCCCGACGATGCGGCACCGTGACCTCGTGTCCGCCCGCCATGAACGAGACGGCAGTGACGTTGTCGAGAGTGACGCCCCAGCTGAGGGGTGGGGGCGACGAATCCGCCCGGAGCGTTCCTACCGTGACGGGCACGCTCTCACTCAGAGGTGAAGCGCATCCGAGGGCACCGATGCCCTGAGGGCTAGCGCTGTTGGCGGGGATGCCCAGGATCACGGTGCACAGCTGGTTGGTGCTAATGGCGACTACCCAGACTCGTGCTCCCACCTTGCGGCCGATCAGGGCGCCGAGGGGGCGCCCGGCTGCGGCCCGCGCTGACGCTGGACCGTGATCGGGGTTCCGTGGAAGCACCCGACGGTGTACGGATACTCGAGCGTCGCGACGTAGTGGTAGATCCGCCTGACCTTCCCGTTCCACGACACCTTGCTCGTCTTGCCGTGACAGGCGTCGAGTGAGCCGTTGGTCGGCAGTTGGCCGTGCTTGTTCTTCTGGACGTAGATGCCGTAGCCGTCCAGCGCGTAGCCGACGAGCGTGGAGCGGCCGTTCCGGGCCTTGTCGAGGAGGCACGAGGGGATGTCGTGGTTGTGGTACTCGCCGGCGCCGTCGGGATGTCCGTCGCAGCTGTCCTGCACCTCGTGCGCCGCCGCGTCGCGGCCGGCCGCGTCGAGCCCGTTGAACAGGAGCACGCCGTCCTCGAGCACCCCGATAGGCCCGAGCCCCGTGCACGAGGGCTTGCGCGCCTTCTTCGGCTGCAGGGGCAGCTTCCACGTGAGGCTGTGCGCCGCGATGCTGTTGGGGTTGGGGTCGTAGACGTAGACCGGGTCGCTGATGGAGATCGGGAACAGGCCGGTCGTGTGGTCGGTCGGCAGGTCGTCGAAGGTGACGATCCTCTTGCTGTGCGTCGCCCGCGCCTTGAAGCTGGCGTTCGACCAGCTGACCGATCCCTGCACGGCCGGCTTCGCGGCCGAGTTCCACGTGTCCGTCTTCGTGTTGATCCACGGGCCGGAGTGCTGGGCGCCGCCGCTGCGGAAGTTCGTCGTGCACGAGTCGACGTAGCCGACCTTCGGCATCGTGCTCACATGACCGTCGCCGAGCGGGATCGCCTTGGGGCTGATCTTCCTGGCCGAGGCCTTCGACGTGGTGGCGGCGACGGTCGCCGCGGTGCTGCCGCCGCAGACCAGCAGCACTCCCAGGACCAGCCACGGCCGCTTTCCGAACGGGATCTTCATCTGCGGACGATCTTGCCGACAGCGGCGCATCGCCGGCCGATATTTGACAACCGCATTACGCAGCAGCGGCCGGCGGTGGACGCTACTCGGGGCGGACGTAGATCTCGAGCCGGTTGCCGGAGGGATCGGCGAAGAACGAGGCGTAGTAGCCCGGCCCGTACGGCATCGGCTTCTGGCCGCTGAGCTCCGCCGCGCCGGCTGCCCGCGCGATCTCGGTCACGCGGTCGACCTCGGCTGCGGACTCGACCCGGAACGCGATCCGGTTGCCGTTCGCGGCGTGGTCCGGCTCCTCGGTGATCCCGAAGTACGCGGGCGAGGGCAGCGGCTCCGTCGTCGCCCACACCTTCCACTCCTCGCCGTGGTGGCGCTCGGTGAACCCGAGCGCCGGCAGCAGCCGGTCGTAGAAGTCGAGGGCGGCAGCGAGGTCCGACACGCGGAGGTCGATGTGACCGAGCCCACTCACGATTCGGCGGCTCCTCGTGCCGCACCGCGTACCGAGCGGGCGCGGGAGCCGGTGACGAGCCGTTCCCGGTCGAAGAGCCACGAGACGATCCGCCACGCGACCGCGTCCACGGCGAGCAGGGCGCAGGCGATGCCGACCGCGAGGGCCACGCTCGGCGTGATCACCTGGAACGTGATCAGCGTCGTGATCCCGAGGGTCGGCAGGCTGGCGAGGGTCGCGAGCTGCTGCGCGACGCGGACGTCGCGGGCGCGGACGGACATGGCGATCCCGACCCAGACCGCCCAGACGGCGATCAGCGGCGTGAAGACGAGCTGCGCGAGCATCTGGGGCGTGTGCCAGACGGCAGCCCAGACGACGTGCGCGGCGCCGAAGCGGACGGTGAGCGCGAAGGCGAAGTAGATGCCGTAGGCGACCGTCACCGAGGGGATGAACACCGCGAGCGCCTTCGCGAGCAGGAGTTCCTCGCGGCGGATCGGCGTCGTCAGGAACGGCTCGAGCGTTCCCTGGTCGCGCTCGCCGATCACCGAGTAGGCGGCCATGATCGGCGGGATCACCGCCGGCACGACGAACAGGAGCAGCGAGGTGACTCCGACGGCGCGGTTGACGACAGACTCGGGCGTCGAGGCGGGGATGCGCAGGAGGGTGATCAGCGGCGAGATGAGGAAGACGAACGGCATCACCGTCATCGTCCCGACCAGGAAGCGGTTGCGCCGGAAGTCGCGCAGCTCCTTGCGCACGACTGCGCCCATACGTTGCAGGCTCATCCGCCGTCCGCCTCCACGTCGTCGGAGATCAGCTCGAGATAGACGTCCTCGAGCGAGTGGCGTTCCTCCGCGAGCGAGAGGATGTCGGCGCCCGCTGCGACGAGGGCACGCGCGACGGCCGGCGCGGCGAGCTCGGTGGCGGTGACCGCGAGCTCGTAACCGCGCGAGTCGCTGCTCTCCCAGGCGGTCACGCCGGGCACGCCGTCGAAGACGTGTGCCGGGTCGGCGACCGGCGCCGCCGTCTGCACGAGCAGCTTCTTCCGGAACAGCCTGTCGCGCAGCTCGTCGGTGCGGCCGATGCTGCGCAGGCTCGTGTTCAGGATCGCGACGCGGTCGCACAGGCGCTCCGCCTCTTCGAGGCGATGCGTCGTCAGGAAGACGGTCACTCCGCGGTCGCGCAGGCTGTCGATCAGCCCGTGCACCTCGCGGGTCGCGACCGGGTCCAGCCCCGAGGTCGGCTCGTCGAGGAAGAGGACGGCGGGATCGCCGAGGATCGCGCGGGCGAGTCCGACGCGCTGGCGCAGCCCCTTCGAGAGATTGCCGCAGAGGTCGTCGGCGCGCGCCCGCAGGTTGACCGCCTCGAGCGCGGCGGCGATGCGGTCGCCCGGCCCGCGGAGGCCGTACAGGCCGGCGAAGAACTCGAGGTTCTCGGTCACCGTGAGCCGCAGGTAGAGACCGGGGTTCTCGGGCATCACCGCGATGCGCCGCCGGATCTCGAGTCCGTTCGCCGGTGTGAGCGGGATCCCGGCGACGACGGCCGAGCCCGCGGTCGGCGCGACGAGCGTTCCGAGCATCCGCACGGTCGTGGTCTTGCCGGCGCCGTTGGGGCCGAGGAAGCCGAACACCTCCCCGGCGGCGACCTCGAACGAGACGTCGTCGACGGCAAGCCTCTCGCCGAACCGCTTCGTCAGCTGCTCGACCACGAGCATCGGCGGGCCGGAGGGGGCGTGCCGGCGCGGGGCCCGGGGCGGCGCCGCGTCGTCGGGCTCGGGCGGAGCGGCGTCCGGCTCCTCGCTGTCGGCCCGTGCCGAAACGGCCGGCTCCGAGCTCGCACCTCCCGTCCTGAGCGCGACGACGGCATAGACGGCGAGGACTCCGATGACGATAGGAACTCGCTCGGGTGAGCGGCGCAGGAAGACGAGGATCGCGGCTGCGAGCCCGAGCGCGACCGCGCTGACGAGCCAGCCCTCCCACGTGATCGGGCGCCAGCCGAGGCCGACGCGTCGCCGGCGAAACCACGGTCTCACGCGGTCGATGGTAGAGGTGGGCGCGGAGAGCGACTCCGTCAGGCGACGGCGCGGGATTGCTTGCGCACCGCGCACTCAGTCCGGTTCCGGCCCTTCTCCTTGGCCCGGTAGAGGACAGCGTCCGCGGCGGCCAGCAGGCTGTCCGAGGTGTCGTCGGCCAGCAGCGCGGCGACGCCGAAGCTCGCGGTTATCCGCATCTCTCCGACCGTGCACTCCTCGATCGCGAGGCGCAGTCGCTCCGCGAGCCGGCGCGCCCCCTCGAGATCGGTCTCGGGCAGCACGGCGACGAACTCCTCCCCGCCCAGGCGCGCGACGGTGTCACTCTCGCGGACGACCGAGGCGAGGAGACGGCCGACGGCCCGCAGCAGGCGGTCGCCGGCGGCGTGGCCGTGCACGTCGTTCGTCTGCTTGAAGCGGTCGAGATCGAGGATCACGACGCTGAGCGCGTGGCCGAAGCGCCGGGCGCGGTAGGTCTCCGCAGCGAGGACGTCGACGAGAGCCCGCCGGTTCGCGATTCCCGTCAGCGCGTCGATGCGCGCCTCGCCCGCTCGCTCCTCCGTCCAGCGGAGCGTGCGCAGGAGCGGGCGAGCGAGGACGAACGTGAGGAGCATCATCGCCAGCACCGCGAGGAGCCCGGCCTCCTCGACCCTCCTGTAGGCGGCGCCTGTCCGTGCCGCCTCGACGCTCGGCGGCAGGTAGGCGAGGATCGCGGCGTTCTTCGTCAGCGGCAGCGTCACACCGCGTCCGGAGCCGGCGCCGCCTGCTCCGCCGAGGCTCTTGAACCGCAGCCGCACGCCGGCCGCGACCGGCGCGGCCAGCTGCCGGAGCGTCGCCGCGTCGAGCGGCAGCTGTGCCACCACCGAGCCGACGGCGCGGCCGTGCAGCGTCAGCCGGACGCGCGCCGTGACGGCGCGGGCGATCGGCTTCCCGTACCGATGACCGTCGACCTCGAGCAGGAGCCGGCGCCGGAGCGCGAACTTCCTGAGAGCAGGCTTCGAGTGCTGCCGGATCGCCGTCTGCAGCCGCGGCGAGGCGGCGGCCGCGACGGCGCTCAGCTCCCGCTTGTTGACCAGGCCCGCGAAGCGCGCCTGCGCCGTCACGGCGGCGTCGTGCAGCGCGAAGTCGATGCCGCGGGTCACGCTGTCGAGCTCGTCGTGGACGACGACGTACGAGACGCCGGCGAGCGGGAAGATCGCGATCGCCGTCAAGGTCAGCACGAGACGCAACCGGAGTCCGAGCGCGAGCGGAGAGTTCCGGTGCGGCATCGTCTGCCTCAGTGGTCGTGTCCTCTGGACACGTGCGAATTGTTTGCCGGGCTTGAGTCGCCGTGTCGCGGCGGATCCGAGGGCGGCCCGCCGGGCACGGGATGCTGCGGCGGATCCTCGCCCTGATGGGCGTGGGCCGACCCGGGTGGGTCGTGATGGTGCTTGCCGTGAGCCGGGTGCTGTCCCTCGTGACCCGAGTCGTGCTGCAGCGCCGCGGAGGGGGCGGCGTCCTTCTCGTGGCCGAGTGCCTTGCCCTTGGGGGTGTCGTTCTTCTCGTGGCCGAGTGCCTTGCCCTTGGCCGCGTGGTTCTCGTCCTCCTGAGTCTGGGTCGTCGCTGATGCGGTCGCGAGCTTCTCCTCCGCCGCCGGTTGTCTTGCCGTCGCGAAGGTGGCGGTCGAACCGGAGGTCGCGGCCGCCGTGGGCGAGGGGGAGGTCGTGGGCGAGGGGGAGGTCGTGGTTTCGCTTGGAGTCGTCACCTGCGCGACCGGGGCGGCCGCGGGTGCCAGAGGCCGGGATGCGGTGGGCCGCGCCACATGCGCGGTGACCGGAACGGCGGCGGGCTTCGCCTTCGCATGGGCCGCCGGAGGCCGTACCTGGTGCCGGACACCGCTCGGGGTCGTGAGCGCGATCACCGGCTGCGACGGCGAGGTCGGGCCGGGTTCGTGCGCCGGGAAGAGCCGGCCGCCGGAGTGGAGGAGCAGCACGATCGCCCCTGCTCCGAGGAGCGGCGGAGCCACTACGAGGGCTACCCGGCGAACGATCCGAACCACCAGCTCAATCCCCACAACGAGGTAATCGGCCGCAGGGCGGAAGAACTTGAGCCCTTCGTGGGTGTGCCGCGGAATGCGAGGATCGGGGCGTGATCGCGATCGAGGAGAGGTTCCCGCGGCCGTCCGTGATGGGCGTACTCAACGTGACGCCCGATTCCTTCTTCGACGGCGGCGTCCACGTCGATCCCGAGGTTGCCGCCGCAGCAGCCCAGCGCATGGTCGAGGAGGGCGCGGCGCTCGTCGACGTCGGCGGCGAATCGACCCGCCCCGGGTCGACCGGCGTCTCGGCCGAGGAGGAGCTGCGCCGCGTCGTCCCCGTCCTCGAGCGGCTCGGCGGCCGGCTGCCCCTCTCGGTCGACACGTCGAAGGCTGCGGTCGCGCGGGCGGCCCTCGAGCACGGCGCGATCCTCGTCAACGACGTCACCGCGTTGCGCGGCGACCCGCAGCTGGCGGGTGTCGTCGCCGAGTTCGGGGCCTACCTCTGCCTGATGCACATGCGAGGCGACCCGCGGACGATGCAGGAGGAGCCGCGCTACGAGGACGTCGCCGCCGAGGTCGCGTCCTTCCTCGAGGAGCGCCTCGCGTTCGCGGTCGCGCAGGGGATCCCGGAGGAACGGGTCTGCCTCGATCCCGGCATCGGCTTCGGCAAGACCGTCGAGCACAACCTCGAGCTCGTGCGCCGCCTCGACGTTCTCGCGGGTCTCGGCCGTCCCGTGCTCGTCGGCTTCTCCCGCAAGAGCTCGCTCAGCCGGCTCACCGGCTCGGACGACCTGCTCGGCGCGAGCGTCGGGGCCGCGGTCGCGGCCTTCGGGCGCGGCGCCTCGATCCTGCGCGTCCACGACGTGAGGCCGACCGTCGACGCGCTGACAGTGGCAGCGGCGGTCTTGTGATCGTCGTCCACGTCCACGACCTGCGCCTCTTCGGCCGGCACGGGGCTGGCGAGGAGGAACGCGAGCGGGGGCAGGATTTCCTCTTCGACGTCGAGCTCGAGGTGGGGGAGCGGGGGAGGAGCGACCGGCTGGACGACGCCGTCGACTACGTCGCGGTCGCCCGCGCGGTACAGGAGGTCTCGGACGCGAGGTCGTACGCGCTGCTCGAGGCGCTCGCCTCGGCCGTCGCCGACGAGCTCGGGCGGCGCTTCGCCCCCGAGCGGCTCCGCGTGCGCATTCGCAAGCCGGAGGTGCGCCCGGCCGGGCTGGAGGGCACGGTCGGCGTCACCGTCACGAAGCCGTGACCGGTGGCAGCCACCGTCACGAAAGCGTGACACGGGCGTACGTCGGGCTCGGCGCGAACCTCGGCGACCGGGAGCGGACGCTGCGCGCCGCGGTGGAGGCGCTCGCGGCGGAGGACGGGATCGAGGTCGTCGCCGTCTCGACGCTCCGCGAGACGGATCCGGTCGGCGTCGGCGACCAGCCTCGCTTCCTCAACGGTGTCGCCGCTCTCGAGACGGCGCTCACCCCGCGCGAGCTGCTCGATCGCCTGCTCGCGATAGAGCAGCGATTCGGCCGCGTTCGCGCCCCCGGCGAGCACGGCCCGCGGACGCTCGACCTCGATCTTCTCCTCCACGGCGACTCGACCCTCGACGAGCGCGGCCTCACCGTGCCGCACCCGCGCCTGCACGAGCGGCGCTTCGTCCTCGAGCCTCTCGCGGAGCTCGCGCCGGGCCTCGTCGTGCCCGGCCGCGGCGACGTGGATTCGCTGCTGGCAGGGGTAGACTGACCGCCCATGTCCCATCTGGACGATCTCGACGAGTACGAAGCCGAGCTCGAGCTCGGGCTGAAGAGGGAGTACCAGGCGGTCTTCGCGCTCTTCCGCTACTGCGTGCTCACACCGGACGCGACCTACCTCTGCAACAAGCTCGAGGTGCAGCAGGCGGCGCCGGCCTCCGCGGGCGCCCTGCCCTTCTTCCAGCTCGACCTCGAGGACGTCTGGGTCTGGGACAAGAACCGGCCGACGCGGATCATCCCGCGCGCGAAGGTCTTCACCTCCGGTGACGTGACGATCGAGGAGCTGCGCGGGGAGGGCGACGAGCCCACGCTCACCGCGGAGGCACTCGCCGAGCGCATCGGCGAGCCCCTCCACGGCGACGACGACGTGTAGGTCGTCAGCTCAGCTCGGCGGCCGCCTGCAGGAAGTTCGCCATCTGGGACTCGACCTGCGCTCCACGCTCGACGCCGACGACGCCGAAGTTCTCGACGATCAGCTGGGCCCGCTGGTTGAGCCGCATCATCTCCTCGCTCGTCCGGACGCGCGCGATCGCGTCGCGCTCCCCCAAGACGAGGAAGAACCCCGAGAGGTCGCCGCCGTGCGCCTCGAGGAAGATCGCATCCCAGCTCTCGATCTCACCCGACTCCTGCAGGCGCGTCCAGAACGCGACCGCTTCGGCGAAGACCTTCGTCGAGCTCTGCTCGCGGCCGCGCACCGGCTGGCCGAAGCCCACGAACAGGCCGAAGTCCGCCATCTCGCACCTCCTGCGTCGACTGATCGGAAGCCGCGACGATATACGCTCGCGCGCGCAATGCTCCTCGCGGTCGACGTCGGGAACACGCAGACCGTCTTCGGGCTCTACGACGGGCCGGAGCTCGGCGAGCGCTGGCGGATCGCGACGGAGGCCCATCGCACCGGCGACGAGCTCGGCGCGCTGCTCGGCGACTTTCTCGACTTCCGCTCGATCGACGGCATCTGCCTCGCCTCGACGGTGCCGCGGCTGGTCTCGGAGTACGAGCACGTGGCGGCCCGGTGGGCGAAGGCCGAGCTGCTCGTCCTCGGCCCGGGCGTCCGCACCGGGATCCCGATCGAGTACGACTCGCCGCCCGACGTCGGCCCCGACCGGATCGCGAACGCGGTCGCCGCGAAGGAGCTGTACGGAGCGCCGGCGATCGTCGCGGACTTCGGCACCTCCACGAACTTCGACATCGTGTCCGCGGAGGGCGCCTACGTCGGGGGAGTGCTCGCGCCCGGAATCGAGGTCTCGATGGAGGCGCTGTTCGCCCGCGCGGCGCGGCTGGTCAAGGTCGACTACGTCGAGCCGTCCCAGGTGATCGGCAAGACGACCGCCGGCGCGCTCCAGTCGGGGCTCGTCTACGGCTTCGCGGGACAGGTGGACGGAATCGTCGACGCGGTCCGGGGCGAGCTGGGAGTCGACGCGCCGGTGATCGGCACGGGCGGCCTCGTCGGCCTGATCGCCCCGCACTCGCGGACGATCGGCCACATCGAGCCGTTCCTCACGCTCGAGGGCCTCCGCATCGTCTGGGATCTCAACCGCTGATCCGCCCGCCCTGCCGGCCGGGAGGGCGGTCAGCGTCCGGCGCTGCAGCGCAGGTCGGCGTCGTACGGGCCGATTCGGTACTGCGCGAGGGTCGGAGCCGCGCCGGTGAAGCCCCCGCTCGTGCAGTTCTGCCGCGCCTGGGCGAGTGTCGCCGTCGTTCCGGCCACCCAGCCGGGCAGCCTGCCCTTGAAGGCGGTGTGGGTCGTCTGCGCCGTCAGCCCCGTGATGTCGTGCCACTGGGCGGCCGTGGAGTAGATCCCGATCGGGCCGGTCGCGCCGGCCTTGTGCAGGCCGGCGATGAAGCCCTGCAGCGCGGCGATGTTGAGCTCGTAGGTGCCGGCCCAGCTCGCCTCCAGCTCGACGTCGAGCCACCACGGCGCGGTTCTGGCCCCGGCCGGGTCGAGCGCCGCGACGAGCCGGTAGGAGTGGCCGGCGCGCTGCTCGCCGTAGCGGTACGAGCAGGCGTTGGTCAGCAAGCCGTTGCAGGAGCCGTAGACCGGCGTGGTGCCGCCGCTGGGCCAGTCCGCGACGTGGTGCGCGCCCGGGTTGGCGGTGTTGATGTACAGCGAGAGGGGTGGCTGCTCCGGGCGCTTCTGCCCCGGGCTCTCGCGCGCCCACCGGAGCTCGCCGTCGAGGCACGGGTTCGCGTTGTTCGCCAGCCCACCGTTGACGCCGACGATCCCGAAGAGCGGATTCGGCGGGTAGGAGCCGGAGCACTGCGGCGAGGCGGCGTCGTAACCGATGGTCGGCGACGAGCCGCGGCCGAGCACGACGACCAGCACCACGACGACGACGGCCAGGGCTAGTCCGACGGCCGCTACCCGCCGCGCTCCGAACCGCGAGCGTCTGGAAGACGGCACGGGCGTCAAGCTACCTGTGGGGACGCCAAACCCGGCTTCAGCGAGCTAGCTAGCGGGCCACCGACGGTGACGCTCGCCTGCGCCAGCGCTCGGGAGTGTCACCCGAGCCGACGGGGGCGGTGTTGGCGAAGGACGTCGGCGAGAGTGGCGAGAACGCCCCCGACGATGGGCGCCGAGATCGAGCACGATCGCGATGATCAACATCGATACGAGCCACCATGGATCGCGCGCTTCTCATCGTAACCGTTGACTGCGATCGCCCCGAAAGTCGATGAAGACACAGACGCCCGCGACGAGCGAGCCGACCCCAGCGACCCAGGTCTTCGATGTGTGAACTGTGGCAGGAGCCGGTGCTCTGGGGCATAGGGGAAACCCCTCACCTGATCTGCGCCTTCCATTAGCTCTCGCTTGCGCGAGCGTACTCTCACCCGGCGCCGGCAGAGGCCATCGGGGAGGCCGTCCGTGGCGCGCCGCCGCTCCTGCGCCGCAGGCGCACGACCGGCCGCGCCGCGACCGTGGTGCGGGGCAGAGGGAGGCGCAAGCGAGCTCTTCAGCGCGGAGCGCGGCCGAGACCGCGCTCTCGGCCGCGCGGAGTTCCTTCTCCCGCGAGCGAGTGCGAAGCGCTTCCCGCGAGCTCCCTAGCCGCCGCCGTAGACGGAGATCGGCAGCCGGTCGAGGACGATCTCGTCCTCGACCGTGGGGAGCTCGGCCTCGAGCCGCTCGACGAGCGCTGCCGCCTCCGGGGCGGCGGCGAAGAGCCGCGTCACGACCGCCTCGGTCGTCGCGAGCTGGACGAGCTCCTGCTTGAAGGACTTCGGGAAGCGGCCGTGGCCGAGATACCAGCCGTAGAACTTCTTCAGGAAGCCGGCGGCGCGCTTCTCGCCGAGCTCGCGCACCGCCTCGCGGACGAAGACGATCAGCTCGGCTGCGACCTCCTCGCGCGTCGGCGCGAACTCGTCGCCCTCGACGATCTCGCGCAGCGCCCACGGGTTGCCCTGTGCGCCGCGCGCGACCATCACGGCCGCCGCGCCCGTCTGCTCGAGCACGTCCAGCGCCTTCGCGCGCGAGGTGACGTCGCCGGACGCGATCACGGGCACGTGCACGAGCTCGACGAGCTCCGCCGTGAGGGCGTGGTCGGCCTCGCCCGTGTACATCTGCTTCGCCGAGCGGGGGTGGAGCGTGAGCGCCGCCGCCCCCGCCTCGACGAGTCGCGGCCCGAGCTCGAGGCAGGCACGCGAGCCGTTCTCGACCCCGCGCCGCATCTTCACCGTCACCGGCACCGACACGGCTGCCGCGACGGCGTCGACGACGCGGCAGGCGAGCTCGGGATCCTCGAGTAGGTGCGCGCCCGCGCCGGTCTTCGTCACCTTCTTGACGGGGCAGCCGAAGTTCATGTCGACGATGTCCGCGCCCGCCGCCTCGACCAGCCGCCCCGCGTCCGCCATCGCCTGCGGCTCGGAGCCGAAGATCTGGATCGCGAGCGGATGCTCGTCCGCCGAGACGCGCAGGTAGCCGAAGGTTCTCTCGTTGCGGTGCTCCAGGCCGGCCGAGGAGATCATCTCCGAGCAGACGAGGCCCGCGCCGAAGCGCCGCCCCTGGCGCCTGAAGGCCTGGATGCTGACGCCGGCCATCGGCGCGAGCACGATCCGCGTCGGCACCTCCACGCCGCCGATCGACCACGATTCCCGCAGCTCGACTGCCATCGCAGCGATGGTAACCGCCTGCTGTTGACGGGCGATCGCGGCCGGGGTACCATCCGCCGCCGCCGGGCGGCGACCAGCCACCGGCGAGTTCTGTTCAGGGGGCAGGAGGATCACGTTGAAGGAACTCATCCTCACGCCGGACGGGTACAAGAAGCTCCAGGAGGAGATCGAGCAGCTCTCCACTGTCCGGCGCCGCGAGGTCGCGGAGCGGATTCGCGTCGCACGCGAGTTCGGCGACATCGCGGAGAACGCGGAGTACGACTCGGCGAAGAACGACCAGGCACATCTCGAGGCGCGGATCGCGATGCTCGAGGAGCGGCTGCAGATCGCCCGCGTGGTCACGAAGAAGGAGATCCGCTCGGGCGAGGTCTCGGTCGGCACGAAAGTTCGGCTCAAGGACATGTCCTCGAACAAGACGGTCGAGTACCACATCGTCGGCTCGGCCGAGGCGAACCCGGCGGAGCTGAAGCTCTCGAACGAGTCGCCCGTGGGCAAGGCGATCATCGGCCGCAAGAAGGGCGATATCGTCGAGGTCGCGGCCCCCCGGGGGGCACTAAAGTTTAAGATCATGCAAATTCAGGCAGCCTGAGCCTTGCCGCGGTTGGCATTCCGTAGAGGTGCGGCTACTGTGGCGCCGATGGGTCGTGTGAAGGGGTCTGTGAGGCGCGTTGCCGTCGCGTCGGTTGTGCTCGGCGCGCTCCTCGCGGCACCAGCCGCCGAGAGCGCCAGCCGGTCTACAGGCTGGTCCAAGCCCCAGATCCTCGTGCCCGTCGGCACGGCCACCTACAGCCCGGCCGTCGCTACGGCTCCCGACGGGACGACGGTCATCGTCTGGGACGAGGCGAACTCGCTCAACGGGAAGTTCCGCCTCCTGGCCGCGGTCAGGCAGCCGTCGGGCAAGACGAAGACCTACAAGCTCGGTCCGATGAGCGGTTTCGTCCCGCAGGCGTCGATCGCCGTCGGCGGTGACGGCACGTTCGCGATCGCCTGGGGGTATCCCGGGAAGCACTCGACCAGCCGCGTCGCCGTGAAGGTCTGGCCGAGCGGCAAGCACGGCTTCGGCCCCACGATGTTCCTCTCTGCCGGCAACGCGAGCACTGAGCAGGCCCAGGGCGACATGCCGCAGGCCGCGGTCGACGATTCCGGCACCGTCTACGTCGTCTGGGAGGGCCTGTACGGGAAGGGCAGCAACAAGCACTACCGGGTCGTCGAGCGGGAGCTGGGGAAGAATGCGAAGAAGTTCGGCTCGACGCGCACCCTCTCCGCGGCACATGCCGCGCAGCAGCACTGGAGCCAAGCGCGCCGCCTCTCCGCCGTCGCGGCCGACGCTCACGGCGCCCGTGTCGCGGCCGACGGCAAGGGCATGGCAGCCGTCTCCTGGACGGAGTCGGGCGGCGAGGTCAAGGCCAGAGTCCTCCGCGCCGGCGCGAAGGGGTTCGGCAAGACTCAGCAGATCTCGCCTGCCACGTACGCGGTGAGTCCTCCCACCATCGGCGAGTCGGACAGCGGCAAGGTCGCGCTCGTCTGGGAACAGTCCGTCTCGAGTGGTCGGCGGATCGAGAGCAAGGTGGCGACCGGGAGCAAGTTCCCGACGCGCGGCCAGTTCCTGAGCGGGAAGGGAACCGCCCAGTTCCAGGCTCTCGCACTCGCGTCTGACGGCAGCGGCGTGACGGCGTGGGAGAAGACCGCCGGCAGCGGTGGGCAGGTGCTCGCGCGTGCCATCACGGCCGGGGGCAAGCAATGGACCAACAGAGTGGAGAAGCTCACGCGGCCCGGCGTAGCCCTGTTCGGCTCAGGCCCGTCCGTTGCGGCCACCAAGGGGTACGCGATCGTCGCCTGGAGCCAGAGGGTCCAGAACAAGCTCTCGGTCGGTGTGAAGGTCATGGTCGGCCACCACTGGCTCCAGCCGCGCACGTTCGCGGCTCTCAGCTCGCCCGTGGTCTCCGCGGCGAACGATCCCGTCAGTGGCAGCCGGGTTCTCGGCACCGTGGTCTGGACGTCCACGAAGGGCCTCCAGCTCGCGATCTTCCGCTAGAGGCCGATGGGAGATAGCCCGCGGCGCCGAATGCCGCGCCGGGCGCGGCGCGAGGCCGTCTCGTTGGCCCGGAACCGCCCCTGCGGGCGCCCGTTTCCCATCAAGCCTCTAGTCACCGGCGACACGCCATAGACTCGGTGGCCATGGCCGCTCCCAAGCGCTTTCCCGACCGGAACGAGGTCGCGGCCGTTCGCGCGGAGGCCGAGCGGCTCGAGCCGGGCGCCACCGACACGGCCACCCAGCGGCGCCTCGCCGGCCGCGTCCTTGCCCGCCGGGACATGGGCAAGCTCGTCTTCCTCGACCTCGTCGACCGCTCGGGCCGGATCCAGCTGATCTGCCACGTCGAGCGGATCGGCGAGCTCGAACTCCACCTCGGCGACATCGTCGGGGCCACCGGCTCGCCGGCCCGGTCGCGCCGCGGAGAGCCGTCGCTGCAGGTGGACGCGGTCGAGGTGCTCGCCCGTATCCGCAACCCGCTCCCGGACACCTTCCACGGCATCGAGGACGTCGAGCTTCGCTACCGGAAGCGCTACCTCGACCTACTGATGAGCGAGGAGTCGCGCCGCGACGCGATCCTGCGCGCGCGGATGGTCTCCGCTGTCCGCGCCTACCTCGACTCCGAGGGCTTCGTCGAGGTCGAGACGCCGATCCTGCAGCCGCGCTACGGAGGTGGCTTCGCCGAGCCCTTCGTCACGCACTCCCAGCTGCTCGATGCCGACCTCTACCTCCGCATCGCCGACGAGCTCTATCTCAAGCGGCTGATCGTCGGCGGCCTCGAGAAGGTCTACGAGCTGTCGAAGGACTTCCGCAACGAGAGCTTCTCGTACAAGCACTCGCCCGAGTTCACGCAGGTCGAGTGGTACGAGGCCTACGCGGACTACAAGGACACGGCGGCTCGCACGAAGGAGCTCGTACAGCACGCCGCCGAGGCGACGATCGGCGGCACGACGACGACCTTCCGCGGTCACGAGGTCGATCTCGCCGCGTGGCAGGAGATTCGCTTCGTCGAGGCGCTCGAGGCGCACGGCGTCTGGACACGCGACGAGGCGGAGCTGCGCGCGAAGCTGACGGCGGCCGGCGTGGACGTCTCGAGCGACCGCACCTGGGCGCAGCTCGCCGACCACGCCTACTCCCACTTCGTCGAGCCCGAGCTGATCGACCCGACGATCGTCTACGACTGGCCGATCGAGCTCTCGCCGTTCGCGCGCACCACCGACGAGGACGAGGCGCTCGTCGAGCGCTTCGAGGTGGTCGTGGGCGGGATGGAGATCGCGAACGCCTTCAGCGAGCTCAACGACCCCGACGAGCAGGCACGCCGGTTCGCCATGCAGGACTCCGAGCGCGAGGCGGGAGACGCCGACGCGGAGCAGGGCGATCCCGACTACGTCGAGGCGATGTCGTACGGAATGGCGCCCAACGGGGGCTGCGGCATCGGCATCGACCGGCTGGCGATGGTGCTGCTCGGGAAGGACACGATCCGCGACGTGATCCTCTTCCCGGGGCTGCGCCCCCGCGAGTAGAGACCGAGTTCGGCGTTCGCAAAGCCCGGGAACGCGACTCGGTACGGCCGGGGGAGTCGGCTAGGATGGTCGAATCCTCCGACCGGCTCAGGCGGTTTTCAGGGAAAGGAGAGTCGAGGGACTTGTTCGAACGCTTCACGGAACGGGCTCGGCAGGTTGTCGTCCTCGCCCAGGACGAGGCGCGGGCGCTCAAGCACAACTACATCGGCACCGAGCACATCCTGCTCGGACTGCTCCGCGAGGAAGAGGGTCTCGCGGCGCGGGTGCTCGAGTCCCTCGACATCACGGTCGAGGAGGTGCGGGCCCAGGTCGCGCGCATCGTCGGCCAGGGCGACGAGGTCACGACCGGCCAGATTCCGTTCACGCCGCGCGCGAAGAAGGTACTGGAGCTCGCGCTGCGCGAGGCGCTGTCACTCGGCCACAACTACATCGGCACCGAGCACATCCTGCTCGGTCTCGTGCGCGAGAACGAGGGCGTAGCCGCCCGGATCCTGCTCGACTTCGACGCCGACGCCGAGAAGATCCGCAACGAGATCATCCGGATGCTCTCCGGCCCCGGCCGCCGCCAGGCGGGCGCAGGCGGCCCGGCGGGCGAGAAGTCGAAGTCGTCGAAGCTGCTCGACCAGTTCGGCCGCAACCTGACGAAGCAGGCGCAGGAGGGGAAGCTCGACCCGGTCGTCGGCCGTCAGACGGAGATCGAGCGCGTGATGCAGATCCTCTCTCGCCGCACGAAGAACAACCCGGTTCTGATCGGCGAGCCCGGCGTCGGCAAGACGTCCGTCGTCGAAGGTCTCGCCGCGCGTATCGCCTCGAACCAGGTGCCCGAGCTGCTCAAGGGCAAGCAGATCTACACGCTCGACCTCGCCGCTCTCGTCGCCGGCTCGAAGTACCGGGGCGAGTTCGAGGAGCGGCTGAAGAAGGTCATGAAGGAGATCATGCAGCGCGGCGACATCGTCCTCTTCATCGACGAGCTCCACAACCTCGTCGGTGCCGGGGCGGCCGAGGGTGCGATCGACGCGGCCTCGATCCTCAAGCCGGCCCTCGCCCGCGGCGAGCTGCAGACGATCGGCGCCACCACGCTCGACGAGTACCGCAAGTACCTCGAGCGCGACGCCGCCCTCGAGCGCCGCTTCCAACAGGTGCGCGTCGAGGAGCCCTCGGTCGACGACTCGGTGCAGATCCTCCGCGGGCTGCGTGACCGCTACGAGGCGCACCACCGCGTCAAGATCACCGACGAGGCGCTCGGCGCGGCGGCGGAGCTCTCCGACCGGTACATCCAGGACCGCCATCTCCCCGACAAGGCGATCGACCTGATCGACGAGGCCGCCTCGCGGCTCCGGATCAAGTCGATGTCCGCCCCGCCGCGCTACCGCGAGCTCGAGGACGAGATCGAGCGCGTCCGCAAGGAGAAGGAAGCCGCGATCGAGAACCAGGAGTTCGAGAAGGCGGCCTCGCTCCGCGACAAGGAGCGCAAGCTCACGCAGAAGAAGCGCTCGCTCGAGGAGCAGTGGCGCAGCTCCGGGAACCAGGAGGAGCAGCCCCAGGTCGGCGAGGACGAGATCGCCGACATCGTCTCGATGTGGACGGGCATTCCCGTCTTCAAGCTCACCGAGGCCGAGACGGCGAAGCTCATCCGCATGGAGGAGGAGCTGCACAAGCGCGTCGTCGGCCAGGAGGAGGCGATCGTCGCCGTCTCCAAGTCGATCCGCCGCGCGCGGGCCGGGATCAAGGATCCGAAGCGCCCGACCGGCTCGTTCATCTTCCTCGGGCCGTCCGGCGTCGGCAAGACGGAGCTCGCCCGCACGCTGGCCGAGTTCCTGTTCGGTGACGAGGATGCGCTGATCCAGGTCGACATGTCGGAGTACATGGAGAAGCACTCCGTGTCCCGGCTCGTCGGCTCGCCCCCGGGCTACATCGGCTACGACGAGGGCGGCCAGCTGACCGAGGCCGTGCGGCGCAGGCCGTACGCGGTGCTCCTGCTGGACGAGGTCGAGAAGGCGCATCCCGACGTGTTCAACATCCTCCTCCAGATCCTCGAGGAGGGGAAGCTCACCGACGCGCAGGGGCGCCGGGTCGACTTCCGGAACACGCTCGTGATCATGACCTCGAACCTCGGCGCGGCCCAGATCTCGAAGAACACGGGCTTCGGCTTCACGGTCGGCGACGAGTCCGGCCTCTCGTACGACGAGATGAAGAGCCGCGTGATGGGTGAGCTGAAGAAGGTCTTCCGGCCCGAGCTGCTCAACCGGATCGACGAGATCATCGTCTTCCACAAGCTCTCGAAGGAGGAGATCACGACGATCGTCGACCTGCAGCTGAAGCGCCTGCGGGAGCAGATGGCGACGCACGAGGTCTCGATCGAGCTCACCGACGACGCGAAGGAGCTGCTCGTCGACAAGGGCTACGACCCGGCGATGGGCGCCCGGCCGCTGCGCCGCGCGATCCAGCGCTACATCGAGGACCCGCTCGCCGACTTCGTGCTCGGCCGCCAGCTCGAGCCGGGATCGACCATCCTCGTCGGGCGCACGCGCACCGACGACGGCGAGCCGGGCGACGAGGTGGACATCACCTTCATCCCGGGCGAGATCGCGCCCGAGAAGGTGACCGTGCCCGCCGACGAGTCGACCGACTCGGGCGAAGGCGACGAAGAGCCCACCGGCAGCGAAGAGAGCTAGCACACCGCGAAGAGGGCGGCCTGTCGGCCGCCCTCTCGTTGTCGCCGCTTGTTCGGGGGGCTACGCGCCCAGCGGCTCGCTGCTCTTCTTCTGCTCGGCCTTGCGCTTCTCCGTCCAGGCGGCGAGGACCGAGGTGCTCTCGAGCGCCCCGCCGAGGGCGAGAATGATGAAGCCGAAGCCGGAGAGCAGGAGCGCCACCCCGACGACGATGCCGAAGTTCCCCAGCTGCTCGGCCATGTACGACGAGTTGAGAGCGGTCGTCAGCGCCGTCTCGGTCACCCAGATGTTGCGCGAGGCGTTCGAGACCGGCTGCCCGGTCGTCGGATCCGTGACCGCGTAGTCCTTGTTGCTCGTGGCGCCGTCCGGAGTCAGCTGCGACTTCGGGGTGCCGGGCTTCGCCGCGTACTGGCCCATCTGCGCGTAGACGAAGCCGTGCGTCGCCTCGAGCGTGTGGATCCGCATGTACTGCCCGAAGCAGCGGGCGCGGTCGCCGGAGTTCACGGGCAGGTTGGCGACCGTGCACGTCGGCATGTTGGCGACGTTCGTGAGCCCGGCGGCCTTCGCCTCGGCGGCGATCGCCGTCGGGGTCATGTCGGACGAGCCTGTGATCTGCTGCTGCTTGAGCTCAGTGGAGACCGTGTTCAGCCCGTTGACGCTGAGCACTATCGCGGCGACACCGAAAGCGATGAGGACAACGCCTGCGGCGACTCCGCCGATCTCGAGGAATCTCTTCACGATTCTCTCCTTCGGCCTTGGCGTGAATGACATGTCGGGCATGTTCGGGGCACGAAGGGAACGCAGCAGCCGTGGTGACACCGCATCGCGTTGCGGATTTTCCGCGGTGGGCGTGCGGGATCCGCCTTCCGGCACGAAGTCGCCCGGAACGCGTGACCATCGGTGTCCGCCGCCGGCCCTAGGCTGCGACCGTGGCGAAGGCGAAGGGAGCGGCCGTCCAGTTCAGCTGCACCGAGTGCGGCTACAGCGCCGGGCGCTGGTTCGGGAAGTGCCCCGGCTGCTCGGCCTTCGGCACCCTCGTGGAGGAGACGGTGGCGCCGGCCGCGGGTGCCGGCTCGGCGGCGGCCCGTACGCCGCTCCGCCTCGTCGAGGTCGACGTCGACGAGGCGGCACGCATCCACACCGGCGTCTCGGAGCTCGACCGTGTGCTCGGCGGCGGCCTCGTCCCTGCCTCGCTCGTCCTCCTCGGCGGCGAGCCGGGCGTCGGCAAGTCGACGCTCCTCCTCATGGCCCTTCGCGCCATGAGCACCGATAGATCTTGCCTGCTCGTGACGGGTGAGGAGTCGGCGGCCCAGGTGAAGCTGCGCGCGGACAGACTCGGTGGAGCAGAGAAGATCCAGATCCTCGCCGAGACCGAGCTCGAGACTGTGTGCGAGACACTCCGGGTCGAGCGGCCGGAGGTGTGCGTGATCGACTCCGTCCAGACCCTGCACGCCTCGGAGCTCGGCTCGGCGCCGGGCTCGGTCGCGCAGGTGCGCGAGGCTGCGACCCGCCTGCTCCGCGTCGCGAAGGGATGCGGGGTCGCGACGATCCTCGTCGGGCATGTGACGAAGGACGGCTCCGTCGCCGGCCCGCGTGTGCTCGAGCACCTCGTCGACTGCGTGCTCCAGTTCGAGGGCGACCGCTACCACGCCCACCGCGTGCTGCGTGCCGTGAAGAACCGGTTCGGCTCGACGAACGAGCTCGGCGTGTTCGAGATGACCGGAGCCGGCCTCGCCGGCGTGCCCGACCCCTCCGAGGTCTTCGGGCGCACTGTCGCGGGAGAACCGGGAGCCGCGGTCTCCTGCGCCCTCGAGGGCACGCGACCGATCCTGCTGGAGATCCAGGCGCTCGTGACGCAGAGCGAGCTCGCCATGCCGCGTCGGGTCGCGACCGGCGTCGACCCGAAGCGCCTCGCCATGATCGTCGCCGTGCTCTCACGACACGCGGGAGTCGCGCTCGGGCAGGCAGACGTCTTCGTCAACGTGGCCGGCGGCGTCCGGATCGACGAGCCGGGAGCGGATCTTGCGGTCGCGCTCGCGATCGCGTCGGCTGCGAGGCGCGTGCCGGTGCGGGACCGGGTCGCCGCCTTCGGCGAGATCGGCCTCACGGGCCGCCTGCGCCCCGCCGCGCAGGCCGAGCGGCGGCTCGAGGAGTGCACGAAGCTGGGCCTCGCCGCCGTCGTCGCACCCGCCGGGACGACGGCCGGAAGCGTCACCGGCCGAGCCGGTGACGCCCGGCCGAAGGACCGCGGCGCCTCCGGCGCCGCTCGGGCGACTGGCAGAATCCTCGTCGAGGGTGCCGAGACGCTGCGGGCGGCTGTTCGCCTGGGCCTCGAGGCGCGACCAGCCGATGGCGACGAATCCACGCGACGGACAACCGGCGAAGGAGACGGCGAAGACCGGGCGGGAAACGGCGCCGGCTGAGCCGGCGACGTCCGGCCGGAAGACCGGCTCGCCTGCGGCAGGCCCCGGGCAGGTGCTCGGTGACCTCGGCTTCACGCGGATCCCGTCGGAGGAGGATCCGCGCCGCGACCCCGATCTCCTCGGCGCGATCGCGAAGATCGCGCCGGGAACGGAGCTCCGCCAGTCCGTCGACGACATCATCCGCTCGCACGAGGGCGCTCTCATCGTCGTCGGTGACCCGGACGAGCTCGCCTTCCTCTACTCGGGCGGGATCCGGCTCGACGCGCCGTTCCGGCCGCAGCTTCTCTACGAGCTGGCGAAGATGGACGGCGCGATCATCGTCGACGAGGCGATCAAGCAACTCGCGTGGGCAAACGTCCAGCTGATGCCGGACCCCACGATCCCCTCGCACGAGACCGGCACCCGCCATCGCACCGCGGAGCGCGTGGCGAAGCAGACCGGCGCGCTCGTCGTCTCGGTCTCGCAGCAGCGCGAGACGGTGACCGTGTTCGTCGGCCAGGGTCGCTACCAGCTCGATCCCGTCGCCGACGTGCTCGCGAAGACGAACCAGGCGATCGGGACGCTCGAGACGTACCGGCAGCGTCTCGAGCAGGTACTGACGCGGCTCACGGCACTCGAGTTCCAGAACGCGGTAGTCCTCGACGACGTGCTCGTCGTGCTCCAGCGCGCCGAGATGACGTCGCGCATGGCCGAGCGAATCACGCGCGACTGCATCGAGCTCGGGAGCGAGGGCCGGCTGATCCGGCTCCAGCTCGAGGAGCTCGTCGGCGACGTCCCGGTCGAGCGCGATGCGATCGTCCGCGACTATCACGTGCTCGGCGCGGGCGACGAGGCGACCGCCGCCCTTGCAGAGCTGCGCGGCTTCTCGTACCAGGACCTCCTCGAGTTCGGCCGGCTCGCCGAGGTGCTCGGCCACGAGCGCAGCGTCAACCCGCTCGACCACGCTGTGGCGGCTCGCGGCTACCGGACGCTTTCCCATATCCCGCGTCTGCCGGAGTCGCTCGTCCTGCACCTCGTCTCCGACCTGGGCAGCCTCGACGCCGTCGTGCGCGCCTCGCAGCGCGAGCTCGAGGCGGTGGAGGGAGTCGGGTCGGTGCGCGCCCGCGAGATCCGCGAGGGGCTGCGGCGCCTGCAGGAGCACAACCTCGTCGATCGCTACCTGCAGCGCTAGCACGCGCGTGTACGACTAGTTGCCGTTCTGGCGACGCGGATTTCGGGCGGCTTTTGGCCCCGATTTCGGCTTGGTAAGGCCGTTTCTGCTAGACTGGCCCGTCGGAGGCCGGCACCCGGGATGCGTGCCGGCTTTCTTGACGAGAGAGCGGATTCGAGCCACGGGAGGTCGGGCTTGTACGACGTCGGCGACAAGGTGGTCTATCCCCATCACGGGGCGGGAACGGTCGTCAAGAAGGAGAAGCGCGAGGCCCTCGGGCAGCAGCGCGAGTACCTGACGATCAAGATCCTGCACAACGACATGACGGTGCAGGTCCCGTGCGAGAACGCCGAGAAGGTCGGCCTGCGGCGCGTGATCGGGGAGAAGGAGGTCGGGGTCGTCCTCAAGGCGCTCACCGGCGTGTCCACCGAGATGCCGAAGAACTGGAACCGTCGCTTCAAGCACAACCGCGACAAGATGAAGACGGGCGACATCCTCGAGCTCGCCGAGGTCGTCCGCAACCTCGCTCTCCGCGACCGCGAGAAAGGCCTCTCGACCGGCGAGAAGCAGATGTTCGTGAAGGCGAAGAAGATCCTCGCCTCCGAGCTGATGTACGCGAAGGACCTGGACGAGGAGGCCTGCGCCGAGTGGCTCGAGGAGGTCCTCGCCTCCGACAGCCCCGCGACGAAGAAGAAGTCGGTGGCCAAGAAGAAGGCGCCGGCGGCCGCGACGGCGTAAGCTCGGCCCCCATGTCCGTCTGGGCGATTCTCGTCGCCGCGGGACGCGGCGAGCGGCTCGGGCTGGACCGGCCGAAGGCCTTCGCGAACCTCGGCGACGAGCCGCTCCTCGCCGAGTCGCTGCGGCGACTCGATGCGTGTCCCTGGGTCGACGCGATCGTCGTCGTGGCGCCGCCCGGCTGGGAGGAGCCGGCGATCCTCCTCGCGGAGGAGGAGGGCTGCGGCAAAGTGCGGGCTTGTGTGCCCGGAGGAGAGACGCGGAGCGACTCGGTCCGGGCGGGGCTGGCGGAGGTCGGCGACGACGCGCTCGTCGTCCTCGTCCACGACGCGGCCCGCCCGCTCGTCTCCGACGACGTCGTGGAGCGAGTGCTCGCGCCGCTCTCGGAGGGCTGGGACGGAGCCGTCCCGGGCCTGCCTGTGGGGGACACGCTCAAGCGTGCCGCCGCCGACGGCGCGGTGCAGGAGACGGTGCGCCGTGACGGGCTCTGGGCCATCCAGACGCCGCAGGCGTTCGTCGCGGAGACGCTCCGGCGCGCCCACGCAGGCGGCACCGACGCCACCGACTGCGCCGGCCTCGTCGAAGCGGCGGGCGGCCGCGTCAAGGTGGTCGAGGGCGATCCCCGCCTCTTGAAGGTGACCTCGGACGCCGACCTCGCGACGGTGGCCGAATGGCTGTGAGGGTCGTCGTGTTCGACGTCGGTGAGACCCTTGTCGACGAGGCCACGACGTATGCGCGCTGGGAGGCGGAGGGGCGTTCCACCGGCATCCCCTTCGCGGATGAGGACCTGCATGCGGACGTGCCCGGCTGCCTCGCCGCGCTGCGGGCTCGTGGGCTCCGGCTCGGCGCCGCCGGCAACATGTACGCCCGGCACGAGGACTTCCTCCGTGCCCACGTCGACTTCGTCGGCTCGTCCGAGCGCTGGGGCGTCGAGAAGCCCGCGGCAGGCTTTTTCGAGCGGATCGTCGAAGAGGCAGGCGTGCCGGCGGAGGAGATCGCCTACATCGGTGACCGCGTCGACAACGACGTGCTGCCGGCGCTGGCCGCCGGTATGGCCGCCGTGCACGTCCGCCGCGGCGCGCACGCGCACGTCGAGCCGCCGCCGGACGTGGTGAGCATCGGCTCACTCGAGGGCCTGCCGGAGGCCCTGCCGTGACGGAGTACCGGGTCGGCAGCGGCTTCGACGCCCACGCCTTCGAGGACGGCGTGGCGCTCGTGCTCGGCGGCGTCCGGATCGAGCACCCGCGAGGCCTCGCCGGCCACTCCGACGGCGACGTGCTCGCGCACGCGCTCACGGACGCGGTGCTCGGGGCGGCCGGGCTCGAGGACATCGGCGCGCTCTTCCCCTCGGGCGATCCGGCTCTCGCCGGCGCCGACTCGCTCGAGTTGCTGCGGACGGCGTGGGAGCGGGTGCGCGCGGAGGGCTGGCGGCTCGCGAACGCGGACGTCGTCCTCATCGGCGAGGAGCCGCGTCTCGCACCCCATCGCGACGAGATGCGCACGAGGCTCGCGGGTGCGCTCGGCGTCGAGCCGGGGCTCGTCGCGGTGCGGGCGACAACGACGGACGGGCTCGGCTTCACCGGCCGGGGCGAAGGCCTCGCCGCGCAGGCGGTCGCGCTGCTCGAGCGATGAAGCTGGCCCTCGTCACGCATGCGGAGCATCCGAAGCTGCGCGGAACGATGCCGAGTCTCTGGCCGGAGTTCCTGGGCCACGATCCCGTCGTCCAGTCGTTCTGGCCGTCGCTCTACGAGCTCTATCCCGACTTCCAGCTCTGGGTCGTCGACCGGGACGCGCGGCCGCGCCGCACCGTCGGCTACGCGTGCAGCGTCCCCGTCAAGTGGGGCGGAAGACCGTCGTCCCGTGGCGTCGACTGGGCGCTGACGGACGGTGTCCAGGGCGCTCCGACCGCGCTCTGCACCATCGTCGCCGGCGTCGTCCCCGAGTACCGTGGCTCCGGTGTCTCCGCCGCGATCCTGAACCGGCTCGGCGCGGTCGCGCACGGCCACGGTCTCGACGCGCTCGTCGCTCCCGTGCGGCCGACCTGGAAGGACCGGTATCCGCTCGTCCCGCTCGAGCGCTACATCACCTGGCGCCGCGGCGACGGCCTTCCCTACGACCCGTGGCTGCGGGCGCACGAACGGCTCGGAGGCGACCAGCTCGCGCTTGCGCCGCGCTCGATGACGATCGCCGGCACGCGCGCCGAGTGGGAGGAGTGGACGGGGCTGACGTTCCCCGAGGACGGCGAGTACGTCGTCCCTGGGGCGCTCGTGCCCGTCCACTTCAAGAACAGCCGCGGCGTCTACGTCGAGCCGAACGTCTGGATTCGCCACTCCCTCTGAGGAGCTCGCGAGACCTTCGGTCTCGCTCGCTGGGTAACGGAACTCCGCCGGCCGGAGAGCGTGGTCTCCGGCCGGCTTCGTGCTGTTTTTGCTTGGGATGCTGTGGATGGGGGGCTCTGTGGGGTGCGCTCGCGCGCGGCTGAGGCCGGCGCGAGCGCGGTTCGGCCTCCGCGTACGCTCGCGCGTACGCTGCGGCCCTGGACCGCAGCTGGGGTTGAAGCGCTAGAACCCCCGGCTGCGTTGGGCGGCGGCGTAACGGTGCGTTACGTCGCCGCCGAACCTGTCGCGGGCGGGCACGCCGCCGCAGGCGGCCTGCCCCCACGCGACTCCGGCGCGCGCTCAATCCTCCCCAACCCAAGCAAGCCCTAACAGCACTGCGCGCGGGCGAGACCACGCTCTCGCCCGCGCGCAGTACCTTCACCCAGTTCGCGAAGCCGCAGGCTTCGCGAACTACCGGGGCGAAGAGCGCAGCTCTTCGCCCCGGCAAGCGAGCTAGCGTCTCTTGCGGGCCTTCTCGAGGCGGCGCCGCATCTGGCGGTTCGTCGCCTCCGGCGGCACTGCGCCCTGCTGCTCCTGCATGTCGAGGAGGGCGCGCCGCTCCTGCGCGGTCAGCTGGGACATCGCCGCCTGGATGCGCTGGGGATCGCCGAGGTTCTTCCCGTGGCGCTGCATCTTCCGCATCGCGCTCGCAAGCTCGGGGTTCGTCCGGTTGATCGCCGCCGCCGACGCCTTCTCGAGCCAGCGCCGCAGCAGCGGCACCTTCGCCATGAGCTGGAAGAGCGGTCGGAGGTACCGCCCGTTCTGGATGCGGCCCACCAACGCGAGCAGCCCGATCAGGACGAGCAGCCCGAGGAGGATCCAGAGCGGGATCAGCAGCGTCGTGATCGACGTGGCGAGCATCGCGGTGATGGTACCCGGCTTCCCCGCTCAGGCTGGCAACGACACGACGCCGCCGTCGAGTTGCACGAGGCCGTCTCGCGCGAGCGCCTCGACGGCGTCCGCATCGAGCTCGGCCAGCCGGCGATCCTGCGCCGCCACGAGCCGTAGCGTCTCGGCCCGCCGCTGCCGGAACGAGCCCTCGAACGGCCCCTGTCGGCGCAGCGGCTCGAAGCGGCGGCCGCGGGACGGGCACCTGCCGGCAAGGGGACAGACGCCGCACCGGGGCACCCGCGCGAGGCAGATGCTCTTGCCGAGATCCATCAGGGCCTGGGCCGCGGCCGCCGGGAAGACGTGGCCCGTGCGCTCCGAGACGCGCCGGACGTTCACGTCGACCGGCAGGACGTCGCGGCCGAGGGCGAAGCAGGCGACGGCGTCGGCGGTGTAGCGGCCCACGCCGGGCAGATCGGTCAGGTCGTCGGGCCAGCCGTGCGCGGCGACCTGCTGTGCGGCCCGGTGGAGGGAGAGCGCTCGGCGGTTGTAGCCGAGTCCCTGCCACTCGCGGATCACGTCGGCGGCGGAGGCGGCGGCGAGCGCCTCGACGGTCGGCCACCGCTCGAGCCAGCGCAGCCAGCGCGGCAGAACGCGCTCCACCTGCGTCTGCTGCGCCATCACCTCGCTGACGAGGATCGCGTACGGATCGCGCGTCCTGCGCCAGGGGAGGTCGCGGCCGTGCTCGCGGAACCAGGCTCCGAGCAGCGCCTCCACGCTCCGGAGCCTAGTGGCCCCGGTTCCTCGCCGGCACAGGCATGATCGGGCGATGCGCCGCCTTCTCGTGCTCGCCGGCGTCCTCGTCCTGCTCGGCGGCGCGGCCACCGCCTACTACGTCACGCAGCACCGCTACGGCGGCAACGTCATGGGCTCCTCCACGGAGTACGACCCCACCAGGACGGTGGCTCCGCCTCCGGCGACGTCCACGATCGTGTCGCCGATGTTCGGCGGCGGCCCGCAGCACCTACACGTCGGCGTCGGCGGAGTCCGGCCTCCGTACCGCCTCGACTGGGTCTCGGGAGGGTCGGCGCTCGTCGAGTTCCCGCCGGCGATCGCGTTCCACTACCTCTACTACGCCAACCTCAACGGCAACCTGATGGCCGTCTCGACGAGAACGGGACGCCGCCTGTGGACGGTGCACGTCGGCCGCTGCGAGGCGGCTTCGCCTGCCGTGAGCCGCCTCCACCGCGGCTCCGTGTTCGAGACGTTCCTCAACCGGCAGCCGTGCGGTCGCGGGGCCGCCAATGCGGGGGACGGCGAGCTGCTCGCCGTGGCCTCCGGCCGCACGCACCGCCTCCGCTGGAAGAAGCAGATCGGTGCGAGCGAGACGTCGCCGCTCCTCGTCGGCGGCCACGTCTACGTCGGCGACGCGAAGGGCGACGTCTACTGCTTCCGCGCCTACACGGGGCAGATGATCTGGACGTTCCACGCAGGCGGCGCCGTCAAGGGCGCGCTCGCCTACGACCACGGCCACCTCTTCTTCGGCTCCTACGACGGGCACCTCTACGCGCTGCGGGCGAGCGACGGCAAGCTGCTGTGGCGCGCCTCCTCCGCCCGCGACCTCTTCGGCGGCCACGGCAACTTCTACTCGACCGCGGCCGTCGCCTACTCGCGCATCTACATCGGCTCGACCGACGGCCACGTCTACTCCTTCGGCGAGCAGAGCGGCAAGCTGCGCTGGTCGCACGGAACCGGCGGCTACGTATACGGCTCTCCGGCCGTCTGGCAGGGACGCGTCTTCGTCGGCTCGTACGACCACACCTTCTACGCCTTCGACGCCGCCACCGGCTCCCTGCTCTGGAAGTTCCACGCCAACGGCCCGATCTCCGGCTCCGCCACCGTCGTCGACGGCCTCGTCTACTTCGCCACGCTCGAGCGACGCACCTACGCTCTCGACGCAGCCACCGGGAAGCAGGTGTGGACCTATCCGGACGGCTCGTTCACCCCCGTCGTGACCGACGGGAAGCGGCTCTACCTCGTCGGCTGGTCGAAGGTCTACGCGTTCAGCCCTCGCTGAGCGGGTTACGGACTCCACCTCACAGGCATGAAGGATCCAGTGGCCGACGAGATCGCGATCGACCTGCACGGGGACGTCGTGCAGGTTCCGCGCGACATCGTGAGCCGGCTGGCAGCTGCGGCTGCGGCGGAGGCGGGCATCTCGTCCCGGCACCGCGACCTCTCCCTCGTCCTCGGCCGCTCCCTCGAGTCCGGGAGGGTCGTCCTCGGCCGCAGCGAGGTGCGGGCGCTGCGCGCGGTCGTCGGACAGGATCCGGACGCCTTCGGTGCGGCCGGCGGCGAGCTGCTCCGAGCCGCCTCCGACGCTCGCGCTTGAGCGGCACGCCGCAGAGGCGAAGCTCGCTAGCGGGAGACGACCTCGACCGTGTCCCCGTCGCGCAGCTCGTGCCGTGGCCCGACTCGCTGTCCCTCGAAGTGCGCCGACGGGCCCCAGACCTTCGCTCCGGTGCAGGCCTCGCCGAGCTCGTGGTGGATCGCGTCGGCCACGTCGAGCACCGTCGCCGGCGGCCGCAGCGCGATCGGGTCTCCCCCGTCGCGGAGGTGGACGCGGATCAGCCCCGTCATTGCCCACAGCTCCTCGCTCAGGCGCTCGAGGCTCGCGTCGTCCAGGACGGAGACCGGGAGCACGCGCAGCTCCGGATGTCCGAACGGAGGCGCCTCGTCGCACTTCGTCGCCGCGATGAGCCCGGGCAGCTCGATCCCCGCCGCGGCGACCTCGGCCCGGATCGTCTCGAGCTCCTCCGGCGGCCGGTCGCAGGCCTGGCACCAGAGGATCGCGTCCGCGTTGCGGAGGACGCCGAGCAGTGCGCGGCCGCCGCCGCGGTCCTCGGCCGCTCCCTCGATCAGGCCCGGGATCTCGACGAGCTGGACGAGCACGCCGCCGAGGCGGGTCGTCGCCGCCACCGGGCGCGTCGTCGTGAACGCGTAGTCGCCCGTGCGGATCTGGATCGCCGAGAGCGCCTGCAGCAGCGAGGACTTGCCGGCGTTGGGCGGCCCGACGAGCGCGATCTGCGCCGCGCCCTCGCGGCGCACCGCGATCGAGTCCCGGTTGACGACGCCCTTCCGCTTGCGGGTCGCCGTCAGCTCGCCCTCGACCCACTTGCGCAGGTCGGCGTACGGGCCGTTGCGGTAGCCGGGCAGCTCGGCGAGGATCGCGCGGAGCTCGCGGATCCGCTCGGCGCCTTCCTTGCCGGTGAGCCGGCGCTTGATCAACTGCTGCTGGGTGCGATGGGGCATCGGCATCGCGACGTACACCTCCGTTTTCTATGGCTGGAAGCTGTCGGCGGCGAAGCCGCCGACAGCCCGGCGAAGACCGGGCCGCCGGAGGGCGGCCCCGGGCGGGATCGCGTCGCGTCCCGCCGCTTCCCTACGACGCTGGGGTGGAAAGCGGCGGACTAGCCGTTCTGGCGGAGAACCGTTGCGCGCCAGGACTCCATAGCGGGGTGGAGCTTAACTCTTAGACTCGCCGGATGGTCAAGGTCCGCTTCGCGCCGAGCCCGACGGGGTCGCTCCACCTCGGCAACGCGCTGAGCGCCGTCGCGAACCGGCGCTTCGCGGACGAGCACGGCGGCACGCTGCTCCTGCGGATCGACGACACGGATCCCGCGCGCAACGTCGAGGGCGGCGTCGAGACGATCGTCGCCGACCTCGAGTGGCTCGGGATCGGCTGGGACGAGGGGCCGCTGCGGCAGAGCGAGCGGCACGTGCGGCACCGGGAGGCGGCGCATCTCGTCGGCGAGCCGGACGACGAGGGCGCGCTCCGCCTCGGCCGCGTCACGCTCCTGCGGCCGGACGGGAGCCCGACCTACCAGCTCGCCTCGGCGGTCGACGACGCCGACTTCGGGATCACGCACGTCATCCGGGGCAACGACCACCGTCCGAACGAGCCGCTGCAGCGCGAGCTCATCGGCGCGCTCGGAGCCGAGCCGCCGCGGTACGTCTACCACGGCCTGCTGCTCGGTGACGACGGCCGGAAGCTCGGCAAGCGGCAGGGCGCGTCGTCGCTCGCCGACCTGCGCGAGCGGGGCCTCCCGGCGGAGGCCGTGCGCACGTACCTCGAGGAGCTGGGTCTGCCGAGCCACGACGTCCACTTCGACCTCCCGCGCCTGCGGCGGCTTGCGACCGAGGCGCTCGCCGCTCTCGGGGACGAGGAGCTCGCGGCGCGCGTCGGCGTTCCCGTCGCCGCCGCGCCGGTGCTACGCGGCGCGCGCGACCTCGTGGAGGCGAGGGAGTACGCCGAGCTCGTGCTCGAGCCGCCGCGCGACGTGGAGGTCGACGCGCCGGAGACCCTCTCGCGCTTCCGCGAGCTCGTCGAGTCGGGCACGGAGCCACGCACGATCGTCCGCGAGCTGAAGGCGGTCGGCGGCGACCTGAAAGCGCTGCGCCTGGCGCTGACCGGGCGCGAGCGCGGGCCCGAGCTGGCCGCGGTGATCGCCGCCTTGCCGCGGGACGAGTTGCTGCGGCGCGCGACGTAGGCTTGGCTCGATGCGCGTCCACGACACCTACAGCGGCGGGCTCGTCGACCTGCCGCCGCCGCCCGGCCCGATCGGGATCTACTGGTGCGGACCGACCGTCTACCGGCGCATCCACATCGGCAACGCCTTCGCCGTCAGCGTGCTGCCGCTCTGGCTGAAGCGCTGGCTCGAGCTGTGCGGCTACGAGACGAAGGTCGTCGTCAACATCACCGACATCAACGACAAGATCTACGACGCGGCCCCGGGGGAGAGCGCGCGGCTCGCCGCCGACGCGACGCGCTGGTACTTCGAGGACACCGACCGGCTCGGACTGGGGCGGCCCGACGTCGAGCCGACCGCCGCCGAGACCATTCCCGAGCAGATCGCCATGATCGAGCAGTTGATCGAGCGCGGCTTCGCCTACGAGATCGAGGGCGACGTCTATTACCGCGTCGCGCGCTTCCCCGACTACGGTCGCCTGTCGCGGCAGCGACTCGGCCAGATGGAGGAGCAGGAGCCGAACCCGCTCAAGGAGGATCCGCGCGACTTCGCGCTCTGGAAGGCGAACAAGCCGGGCGAGGACACGTCGTGGGAGTCGCCGTGGGGCCGCGGCCGGCCGGGCTGGCACATCGAGTGCTCGGCGATGGCGGAGAAGTACCTCGGCACCTCCTTCGAGATCCACGGCGGCGGCCTCGACCTCAAGTTCCCGCACCACGAGAACGAGATCGCCCAGTCGCGTGCGCTCGGCCACGGCTTCGCGCGGATCTGGATGCACAACGGGATGCTCAGCAGCGCGGCAGCGAGATGCACAAGTCGATCGGCAACGACGTCTCGCTCTCCGACGCGCTCGACCGCTGGGGCCGCGAGACGCGCTGCTGCTTCTTCCTCACGGCCACTGGCGCAAGCCGCTCGACTACTACGACGAGACGCTCGAGCAGGCGCGCGCCCAGCTCGAGACGTTCCGCAACGTCTTCCGCTCGCCGAGCGAGCCGGTGGGGGACTGGGCGGCGTTCGGGGCTGCGCTCGACGACGACTTCAACACGCCGGAGGCGCTCGCCGTCCTGCACCGGTGGCGCGACCACGAGCTGCTGCGGCGCGCGTTCGCGGTCTTCGGCCTCGACTCGATCGCGGAGGTCGAGGAGGCGCCGGCCGAGGTCGTCACGCTCGCCGAGCAGCGGCGCGAAGCGCGGGCGGCGAAGGACTTCGCCGAGGCGGACCGGCTGCGCGAGGCGATCGAGGCGGCGGGCTGGCAGGCGCGCGACGTCGCCGAGGCTCCCGGCTTTCGGCTCGTCCGCCGCTCGTGACCCGGGAGGTCGTGTACGGGCGGCGGCCGGTGCGGGAGGCGCTGCGGGGCCCGCGCGAGGTGCTCGAGCTGTGGGCGGGAGAGCGCGCGCTGCGGAACGAGCGCTGGCTGCAGGAGGCAGAGCGTCCGCGCGTCCAGGCCAAGCCCGAGCGCGAGCTCTCCGAGGCCGCAGGGACCCGTGACCACCAGGGCGTCGTCGCGTGGTGCGAGCCGTTCCGCTACGCCGATGCCTTCGAGCTCGCCGCCGGCGCTGCGCCGCTCCTGGCCTGCCTCGACCAGGTGAGCGACCCTCGCAACCTCGGCGCCGTGATCCGCAGCGCGGAGGGGGCGGGGGCGAGCGGCGTCGTCGTCCCGGCGCACGGCTCCGCGCGGGTGACAGCGGCCGTCTGTCGCGCCTCGGCGGGAGCCGTCGAGCACGTGCCGGTCGCCGTCGTCCCGAATCTCGCGCGCTACCTCGCCGAGATCAAGCGCGGTGACCTGTGGGTGGTCGCCGCCGGCGCCACGGGAACTCCGCTGTGGGAGGCGGACCTGGCGGGCGGGATCGCGTTCGTCTTCGGCGCCGAGGGGAAGGGGCTGCGACCGCTCGTGCGCCGGACGTGCGACCTCGAGGTCTCGATCCCGCAGCTCGGCCTCGTCGAGTCGCTCAACGTGAGCGTCGCGGCCGCGCTCCTGCTGTACGAGGCCCGCCGCCAGAGGAGCAAGTAACAGACTGTTACGAGGAAGGACATGGCCGAATCCACGCTTTACCTCTTCGACGGCTTCAACCTTCTCCACGCGGGCGGGTTCGGATCGCCGGAGGAGCTCCGCGATCTCCTCGCGAGCTGGGTGGCCGCCCAGGGCGCCCGGGGCGTGCTCGTCTTCGACGGCCAGGGAGTCTCCGAGCGGCACGGCGCGCTCGAGGTGCGCTGGGCGAAGGATGCGGACGCGTTGCTCGAGCGGCTCGCGGCGGAGCACCGGCGCCGGGATCAGGTCGCCCTCGTCTCGTCCGATGCGGCGGTTCGCGGCACGAGCGGCATCGAAGTGCGGAAGGTCTCCTCGCAGACGTTCCTCGCCGAGCTCTCCCGGCCGACCCAGCCGCAGGCCCGCCCCGGAGACCTCCGCGACCGGCTCGATCCCGACACGCTGGCCAGGCTCGAACGTCTCCGCCGCGGCCAGGCGTAGTACACGCAGCCGCGAGCCGCCGGCACTAGCGTCCTGGGTCCACGGCAAGATGGGTCCAACGCAATTGGACTTGTAAAACCTTGGACCCCTTGCTATCTTCGGCCTCAACTACAGGGTGAGACTTCGCCCTGGCGACCGTGGGGAGACACCGTGGCTGCTCGCAGCGCAACCGCGTATTCGCCGCAGAAGGCTCAACGAGAGCTAGAGGATCTGCAGCTCGTGCTCAAGGCCCGAAACGGCGACGGCGAAGCGATGGACGGGCTCATCCGCCGCTACACCGGTTTCGTCCGGCTGAAGGCGAGCTCGTACTTCCTCGCCGGCGGCGACAACGACGACCTCCTGCAGGAGGGGCTGATCGGTCTCTACAAGGCGGTTCGGGACTTCCGGTCCGACCAGGGCACGTCCTTTCGCAGCTTCGCCGAGCTCTGCGTGACGCGGCAGATCATCACGGCGATCAAGACGGCGACGCGCTTCAAGCATGCGCCCCTCAACACATATGTCTCGTTCAGTCACTCGCCCGCCGGTCAGGAGGGCGACGGCGACTGCACGGTCGGAGACGCCCTGCCGGGTCCGGCGGTGCACGAGCCGCCGCTCGTCGTGATCTCGAGCGAGGAGCTGCAGAGCCTCGTCTTCAACCTCGGGACCGGCCTCTCGACGCTCGAGTCCGACGCCCTGCGGCTCTACCTCGAGGGCTCCTCCTACGAGGAGATGGCCGAACACCTCGGCTGCGACACGAAGACGATCGACAACGCGCTGCAGCGGGTGAAGCGCAAGATCATCGCGCACCAGAAGGAGCGCGAGGTTCTTCTCTAGCGCGAGTTTCACGGCTACGCTGACGCGGGCCGGAGTAGCTCAGCTGGTAGAGCACCTCACTTGTAATGAGGCGGCCGTCGGTTCGAGTCCGACCTCCGGCTCTTCCTTCATCGCTCCCCGGAAGCGGCGACGAGCCGCTCTAGACTCCCAGCGCCTGCGCGAGGTCGGCCCAGAGGACCTCGACGTCCTCGAGCCCGACGCTGAGGCGAAGTAGCCCGGGCGGGACGCGGTCGCCTTCCCAGCGCCGGCGGGTCTCGATCAGGCTCGTGACGCCGCCGAGTGACGTGGCGTTCACGAACACGTGCGTGGACGTCTCGACCTTCGTCGCAGTCTCGGCGTCGGCGACGTCGAACGAGAGCAGCCCGCCGAGGCCGGGGTACCGGACGGTCTGCACCGAAGCGTGCGTGCGCAGTCTCCCGGCGAGAACGGCCGCCGTCTCCGTCTGGCGGCGCACGCGCACCTCGAGCGTCTTCAGCCCCCGGAGCAGGAGCCAGGCCGGGTCGGGGGCGGCGACGATGCCGGTGTGGCTGCGGAACGTCCGGAGCTCCTCGGCGTTCGCCGCGTCGCGGCAGACGACTGCCCCGAGCAGCGCGTCGTCGTGTCCGGCGAGGCACTTCGTCGCGCTGTGGACGGCGAAATCGGCGCCGTGCTCGAGCGGGTGGAGGTGGATGGGCGTCGCCACGGTCGAGTCGACGACTACGCGAGCCGGATGCGCAGCCGCCGCCTCGAGGTCGGGCATGGTCAGGAACGGGTTCGACGGCGCCTCGAGCCAGACGAGCTGGACGCCGTCCGGCGGCGGCCCGGTCTGGTCGAACTCGACGACTCGCAGGCCCCACCTTGCGAGCGAGGCGAACGTGACCCCGGTGCCGAAGTAGCAGCCCTCCGCGAGCGCGATCGTGTCTCCGGGGTGGAGGAGCGCGAGGACGAGCGCCGTCGTCGCGCCGGCGCCGGAGGGGAAGAGAAGCGCCGTCCCGCCCTCGAGCTCGCCGAGCGCCGCCTCCGCCGCCGCGACCGTGGGGCTGCCGTAGCGCTGGTAGTAGAACTCACGCGGCTCGCCGCGCTCGTCGTACGGCCAGAGCGTCGCGCGGTCGAGAGGTTCCATCAGCCTTCCGCCGCCCGCCGGTACATCTCCGCTGCCGCCTCGTGGAAGCCTCTGGGGAGCCCGGCCGCGGCGAGCGTCTGCGCGATCTCCTCCATCTCGCCCACCCAGCGCCAGCCCTTGCTGCGAGCGCTTCGGGCAGCGGCCGCCAGCCGCTCCTCGAGCTCCGGCAGCGACGCCCGCCACTCCGCGTCGAGTGCGTCTCCGACGCCGTTCGCCTCCGCCGCGGCCCGACTCGCCAGCAGCAGCGCCGCGCTGCCCTTCGTCCACGCTGCATACGCCATCTTCAGGGCGGACGCCGCACCGGCCTCGTCCGAGACGACTCTCGCCTCGACGTACGTCCCCGAGAAGAGCTCGGCGACGGTGTCCGCCTCGGTCCCCGAGAGGTAGAGGCGGGTCGTGCCCTGCTCGCGCGGAGGCGGTCCGACGATGCCGCCGTCGACGAAGCGGGGGAGACGATCGGCGAGAGTGCGGGCCGTGGCGGGCGAGACGGCGTTCGCGTCGACGTAGAGCCCTGAGAACCCCGCGGCCGCGTCCGCGACCTCGGGGGCCGCATGCGGCGGGCAGACGCAGACGAGGACTTCGGCCCTGCGGCACAGCTGCTCGACGTCGCCCGCGTCCTCGAGGCCGGCGGCCCCCGCGCGCTCCCGCGTCTCCGCGCTCCTCCCCTTCGAGGCCCACAGCACCGTCTTTCCACCGGCCTGCAGCGTGCGCCCGACGGCCGCGCCCATCTCGCCCGGATGGAGGATCCCGACGGTCACGACTCGCACGAGATTGCCGACACGGGGCCGAGACTAACTCGCTCCCGCCCGGACCTCGCAGGTTGCACGTCGCGACTCGCCGGGATTCAGCCGGATTCCGGCCGGAGCTCGTCGAGCCGCCCCATGCGGGCGAGCGCGGGGAAGAGGCGCCGCCATGCGCCCGCCGCGCCGATCATCACTACGCCGCCGGCGACGACCGCGGTCACCGTCCCGACCAGCGACGCGACGGCGCCCGACTCGAAGGCGCCGAGCTCGTTCGAGGCGCTGACGAAGACCCACTCGACCGCGCTCACCCGGCCCTGCAACTCACGCGGCGTGACGAGCAGAACGGTCGTCGAGCGGATGTTCATGCTGATCATGTCCGCGAAGCCGCTCACCGCGAGCGCCGCGAGCGAGAGCGGCAGCGAGCGGGAGAACCCGAACACGATCATCATCGCGCCGAAGACGGCGACGACGACGAGCAGGGTCGTGCCGGCCGGGAAGCGGAGTGGCCGCCGGCTGAGCAGCAGCGCGCCGACGAGCGCTCCGGCCGCAGGCGCAGCCCGCAGCGCACCGAGGCCGATCGGGCCGACGTCGAGGATCGTGCGCGCGAACACCGGCGCGAGCGCGATCGAGTCGCCGAACAGGACGGCGACGAGGTCGAGCGAGATCGCGCCGAGCAGCATCCGGGTGCGCACGATGAAGCTGATGCCCGCCGAGACGGTCTGCCAGGTCACCTTCGCGGCCGGCGCGGCCGCGCCGCCCGAGGAGACGCCGAGGATCGCGACCACGGCCAGCGCGAACAGCGCCGCCGCGACGATGTAGACCGCGACCGGATCGACGGCGAAGATCACGCCGCCGATCGCAGGGCCGACGACGATTCCGATCTGCGAGGCGACGCTGCGCAGCGCGACCGCGCCCGGCAGGAGCTCCGGCGGCACGATCTCGGGCGTGATGGCGCGTCCCGCCGGGTTCGTGACCGCGGACGCGATCCCGGCGATGAGCCCGATGGTGAGGAACGGCCAGAGGCGGTGCGCGCCCGCGAGCGTGATCACGACGAGCGCGGCCGCGATCACCACCTGCAGGACGAGCCCGACCGCGACGACGAGCCGGCGCGGCATCCGGTCGGCGAGATGGCCGGCCGGCAAAGCGAGGAGCGGCAGCGGCACGAACTCCGCGAGCCCGACGAGCCCGAGGTCGAGCGGGTTCTTGTGGATCTCATAGACCTGCCAGCCGATCGCGACGACGAGCATCTGCAGCGCCAGCCCGTTCGCCAGCGACGACGTCCAGAGGAGCAGGAAGCTACGCAGGCGAAGCGGAGGGGGAAGCCTGTGCCTCACGAATGCGAACGTTAGGCTCCGCGGCGGTGGCCGACGCACACGACACGACCTCGGGCAAGCTCGAGTGGCTGCAGGAGCTGAAGGAGCAGGCCCTCCACGCAGGCAGCGAGAAGGCCGTCGAACGCCGCCGCGCCGAGGGTCGCCTCCTCGCGCGCGAGCGCGCGGAGAAGCTCTGTGACCCGGGCTCGTTCGTCGAGCTCGACCGCTACGTCCGCCATCGCGAGTGGCACTTCGGGATGATGGACCGGCGCCCGTACGGGGACGCTGTCGTCACGGGTCACGGCACGATCTTCGGGCGGCGCGTCTTCGTCTTCTCCCAGGACTTCACCGTGTTCGGCGGGTCGCTGAGCGAGGTCTTCGCCGAGAAGATCTGCAAGGTCATGGATCTTGCCGTCAAGTACGGCTGCCCGGTGATCGGGATCAACGACTCGGGCGGGGCGCGGATCCAGGAGGGAGTCGTCTCGCTTGCCGGCTACGCGGAGATCTTCTGGCGGAACGTGCAGGCGTCGGGTGTGATCCCGCAGATCTCGCTCGTGATGGGCCCGTGCGCGGGCGGCGCCGTCTACTCGCCCGCGATCACCGACTTCATCTTCATGGTCGAGGGCTCCTCGTACATGTTCATCACCGGCCCCGACGTCGTGAGGGCGGTGACGGGGGAGGAGGTCACGTTCGAGGAGCTCGGCGGCGCCGCGACGCACGCCGCGAAGTCCGGTGTCGCGCAGTTCACGGCCCCAGACGAGGAGTCGTGCCTCGAGGACGCCCGCTACCTCCTCTCCTTCCTGCCGCAGAACAACGCGGAGCAGCCCGGCGTGGAGCGCGCCGACCGATCCCGTCGACCGCGAGGACGCGGAGCTCGACACGCTCGTCCCCGACAACCCGAACCGGCCCTACGACATGCACGACGTGATCCGGCGGGTCTTCGACGACGGCGAGTTCCTCGAGGTGAGCGAGCGCTGGGCGGAGAACATCGTCACGGGGTTCGCGCGGCTCGGCGGCCATCCGGTCGGCGTCGTCGGCAACCAGCCGCACACGCTCGCCGGCGTCCTCGACATCGACGCCTCGAACAAGGCGGCCCGCTTCGTCCGCACGTGCGACGCCTTCAACGTCCCGCTCGTCACGTTCGTCGACGTGCCGGGCTTCCTGCCGGGAACGGCGCAGGAGTGGGGCGGGATCATCCGCCACGGCGCGAAGCTCCTCTACGCGTACGCCGAGGCGACGGTGCCGAAGCTCACCGTGATCACGCGCAAGGCGTACGGAGGCGCGTACGACGTCATGAGCTCGAAGCACATCCGCGCGGACTTCAACTTCGCCTGGCCGACGGCGGAGGTGGCGGTGATGGGGCCCGAGGGCGCGGTGAACATCGTCTACCGCGACCGGCCCGAGGAGGAGCGGCCGGCGCTGATCGCCGAGTACAAGGAGCGCTTCGCGAACCCGTACACGGCCGCGGAGCGCGGCTACGTCGACGACGTGATCGAGCCGCGGCGGACCCGCCCCGTGCTGGTCGACGCGCTCGAGACGGCGCTGACGAAAGCGGAGCCGCGCCCCCGCCGCAAGCACGGCAACATCCCGCTCTAGGAGCTGCCGAAGCCAGTGCGGCCAGTTCCGAACTAATGCTAGTATGAGCAGCACGATGCTCAAGGTCAAGATCGACCGGCAGGAGCCGACCGAGCTCTTCGAGCAGGTGGCGGCCGAGATCCGGCGGGCCATCGCCGAGGGCGAGGCGAAGCCCGGCGAGCGCCTGCCGCCCGCGCGAGACCTCGCTGCAGTCCTCGGCGTGAACACGAACACGGTCCTCCGCTCGCTCCGCCTCCTCCGCGAGGAGGGGCTGCTCGAGTTCCGGCGCGGCCGTGGCATCACCGTCGCGGGGACGCCGGAGCGGGGAGCGGTGATCGCGCGCGCGCGCGAGCTCGTCCGCTTCGCGCGGCAGCAGGGCTACCGGCGCGACGAGCTGATCGAGCTCATCTCGGAGCTGGCCTAGCTACCCGGGACCTGTGGTGGCCGTGCGTGTGGGCGCGGCCGAGGTCGAGCGCGATCGCTGCCAACAGCGTCGCCGTCCAGACGTTGGCGGGGTCGAACAGGAGCGGCTCGTGCGAGCCGACGTGATCGAGGATCAGCCAGATCACGAACCAGACGAGCGTCATGGGGAACCTCCGGTCGGGAGCGAATCCAGGATCCCGCCGGAGACACGGCCGGTCATCCGCGGAGATCCGACGGCCGTCTGCGGGAAAGCGCCCGGACCGGCAGTGTCATGAGGCGAGCGCGGCGCCGGACTCAGGGGCGGCGGCGAGCTCCTGCGAGAAGGCGTCGATGATCCTCGGGTCGAACTGCGTGCCCGCGCAGCGCTCGAGCTCGGCCAGCGCTTCCTCCGGCGTGGCCGTCTCGCCGTAGCCGCGCTCGCAGGTCATCGCGTCGTACGCGTCGGCCACGAAGATGATCCGCGCGCCGAGCGGGATCTGCTCGCCGGCGAGGCCACTCGGGTACCCGGCCCCGTCCCAGCGCTCGTGGTGGTGGAGCACCCACTCCGCGACGGGTTCGACGCCGAGGCTCTCGAGCATCCGATAGCCGATCTGAGGGTGTCGCTCGAGCAGCAGCCGCTCGGCGTCGTTGACGTTGCCCGTCTTGCGGAGGATCTCCTCGGGGATCGCGAGCTTGCCCAGGTCGTGCAGGCTGCCGGCCAGCCGCGTGAGCTCGACGGCAGGCTCGTCGGCGCCGAGCCGGCGTGCGATCCGCGCCGCGTACTCGCCGACGCGTTGCGAGTGGCTGCCCGCATACGCGTCCCTCGCGTCGACGGCCTTCGCCAGGCTCTCGGCAGCCCGGTAGCGCGCGGCCCGCTCGGGACTGTCCGAGAGCTGCTCGAGGTTGGCGCGGAGAACCGAATCCGCTGCGTAGACCCGCACCCGGTTCTTCCCGTCCTCCTTCGCCCAGTAGAGGGCGCTGTCGGCGAGCCTGATCAGCTCGTCACGGCCGGCGCCGTTCGTCGGATAGGTGGCCACCCCGGCGCTGACGGTCACGGTGCCGACGCCGGGAATCCGGGCCGCCGCGACCCTCTCGACGATGGAGCGGGCGACGGCGGTCGCCTGCCGCTCGTCGTGCCTCGGCAGGAGGACGGCGAACTCGTCGCCGCCGAGCCGGAACGACTCGCCGCCCTGCCGCAGTCGTGAGGCGACCTGCCCGAGCACGGTGTCGCCGGTCGGATGGCCGAAGCGGTCGTTGATCGCCTTGAGGCCGTCGAGGTCGAAGAGGCAGAGCGTGAGCGGCGCCCCCTTCTGCTCCGCCGCGGCCAGCTCCCGCTGAAGTCGCTCGTGGAAGCTGCGGTGGTTGCCCAGCCCCGTCAGCGGGTCGGTCAGGGCGAGTCGCATCGCCCGCAGCGCCTTGAAGGTCGAGCGCTGGTAGAGCGCGATCGCGAGCAGCGGCCCGACGAGAGCGACCGACAGGGCCGGGTTGCGCTGCCAGAGGACGACGAGCATCAACGACGCGGACGTCATGAGGGCGAACGGCGCCGTCGTCTGGAGGATGTTGTCGCGCGCGATCTGGACGAACGACCGCCCGGAGGACGCCGCGAGGACCGCGCTGATGAGAACGAGGTTGACGACCCAGTTGTAGAGGACGGCGCAGAGCACGACCTTGGCCGCGAGGACGCCGGTGGAGCCGCCGTGCACGTACTCGACCGCCAGTCCGCCGGCCAGGGCCGAGAGCGCGAACATCGCGCCGTTGTAGGCGGCCCGGACCGCGGGACGGTGGCCGAGCATCCCGATCGCAGCGCCGGCGGCCACGAGTACGCCGGCCGGCCACCCGAGCAGGATGATCGCCGAGACCGCGAAGACGAAGCCGAGCGTGACGCCGCCGGAGTCGACACCTTCGACCGGAACGGGAAAGCGCTCGGCGATCACGACGCTCGCCAGGAGCCCGAGCAGCGAGAGGACGTCCGCCGCCGAAGGCCGCTCCGCCTGGTAGCGGTAGGCGGCGAAGCCCACGACGGCGACCCCCGCTGCGATCACGGGGGCCACCAGCACCAGCACCTTTACCGGCAGCGCGGCGGCTGCCGCAGTCCCCGCTGCGCCGTTGGCGGGTCTGCCGTGCTCAGACGCGGTCCAGGCCGCGCGTTCGCGCGCGCCGACCACCGATCAACGACACCCCCGCTTCCCTCCCCTACGAGGTTCGCGCGGCCGCTACCAGCCGTGGTTGGGGAACCAGCCGTGGTTCGCGCCGATCGCGCTGGCCAGTGCCACAGCGGTGACCATGAGAACCACGAGACGGGATTTCCACTCGAGCATGTTTCCTCCAGGGGATTGCGTCGATGACGCCGGACTCGCATGATTGTGGGTGGGGTCGCGGCTTTGAGGAATCACCCGAAGGGGGTAATCGGGAACTGCGCGAAGCCTGCGGCTTCGCGAACTGGGTGAAGGAACGAGGGCCGGGAGAGCGTGGTCTCCCGGCCCTCGTGCTGTAAGGGCTTGTTTGGGCTGGGTGGATCGAGGGCTGCGCGGGTGTCGCGTGGGGGCAGGCCGCCTGCGGCGGCGTGTCCGCCCGCGACAGGTTCGGCGGTGTCGTAACCCGGGGTTACGCCACTACGCCGGCTGAGGTTGAGCGCTTCGACCAGACCCCAGGCGAAGGCAAAAGCACGGAGCGCGCCCGAGACCGCGCTCTCGGGCGCGCGCAGTTCCGTTACCGAGCGAGCGAGACCGAAGGTGTCGCAAGCTCAGCCGAGTTTCGCCTCTTGCAGCGGCCGCCGGCCCCACGCGAACTTCTTGCGGTACCAGCCCGTGAGCTGGGCGAGCGCGACCCCCTGCCCGGAGGAGTGGATGAACCAGCCGTTGCCGGCGTAGATCGCGGTGTGCTCGATCTGCGATCCCGTCGAGTACCGCCCCCGGGAGCCGAAGAAGATGACGTCGGCCGGCTGGAGCTTCGAGAACGTGATCCGCTCCGAGCGGGGCACCTCGACGCTCATCGTGTATGTCGTACGCCCCGAGATCGTGGAGGCGAGGTCGCCCTCGTCGGGGTACGGCTGGAGCTTGTAGACGCGCCAGACGAAGCCGGAGCAGTCGTAGCCGCCGCGCGCCGGGACGCCGAAGTCCAGCTCGGGGCCGTCGCTCGTCCCGCCCCACACGTACGGCATCCCGATCTTCGAGAAGGCGACGGTCAGGATGCTGTGCTGCCAGTCGCTCAACTCGGGCAGCGCGAACGACTTGGCGAGGCTCTTCACCCAGCCGAGCTGCCAGCTGTCGGCCAGCAAGCCGAAGCCGATGATCTGCGCCGCGGAGTAGGCGGCCTCTGCGCGGGTGGCGGTGTCCTGGGGGCGCAGCTCGAGGTAGTCCTCCGCCGCGGGGTGGTTGATCCGCAGGCCGAGCAGCCGGGCGACGACCTCGGTGCCGAAACGGCGCGGTACGGCGATGCCCGCCGCCCGCGCTCCCTGGACGAACTCGGAGGCGGCCTTCCCCAGACCGAGCATGGTCACGAGCCGGCGATCGAGCTGCGCCATCGTGGCTCCGGGATGCGGAGCCGTGGTGGTGGTGGTCGTCGTCGTCGTCGTGTCCGTCGTCCCGGTCGCGGTGCCCGTTGCAGTCGTGCCCGAGGTGGTGGAGTCGGTGGGCGTGGGGTCGGTCGAGGTCGGATCCGTGACCGGCGGTGGGGCAGGCGCCGGCGCGAGTTCCTGCTTCAGGCCCACGGCGAGGTCGGCGAGCACGTCACCGGTGAGCGCCTGGTTCGGGTGGAAGCCGCGCACGCTCTGCGCTCCCATCAGGCCGTGCGAGACGACGGTCGCGATCTGCGGTGCCGCCCAGTTGGGAGTGCGTCGGCCTGATCCGGAGGCCGTTGCGGACGCGACGGCTGTCACGGCAAGGGCTGCCGCGAGCATGACGAGACGCTGCCGCACGTCTCTCTCATCGACCGCGGCTCGGCGAGACATTAGCCTCGTGGGAATGGACTACGAGATCAGCCCGGAGCCGTCCGAGGCAGAGCGGGCCGCCATCGTGGCCGCGCTCGCAGAGGAGGGCGAGCAGCCTGCGGTGCCGCCGTGGGGGGAAGCCGGCCGGCTGGAGTGGGAGCCTCCCGCCGCCCCGCAGCCGTAACCCGGCCGCGGCCCGGGACGTTCCCAGGGCATGTGGTGAGTGCGGCGGCTACTCCGGCTGGGCCCGCGTGAAGAGTTGCGGTGCGCTGCGGGCGTAGTCGAGCCCGGAGACCCAGGTGAGGACGACGGCCACGAGCAGCGCCCACCAGCCGGCGTGGTGAGTCCAGGCACCGGCGGCGGCGAAGCCGGCCACGGCTGCCGCGACCGCCTGCGCCCATGTCTTCAGCTTCCCGAGGTCCCGCGCCGCGAGCACGATGCCCCGCTCGATGGCCGCCTGGCGGAGCCCGGTGACGAGCACCTCGCGCACGACGATCGCCGCGACCATCCAGGCCGGGACGACGTGCTGGCCGACGAGCATCACGAGCGCTCCGAGCACGAGCACCTTGTCCGCGATCGGATCGAGGAGTGACCCCAGCGGCGAGGTGCGTCCGTCCCGACGCGCCAGCCTCCCGTCGAACCAGTCGGTCGTCATGGCGACGCAGAAGACCGCGGTCGCCCAGTAGTCGTGGCCGTGGAAGTTCCAGGCGTAGAGGACGACGACGAACGGCACCGAGGCCGCCCGCGCGACGGTGAGCTGATCGGCGGCACGCACGACACGTGGAGAATACGGCTCGCCGATGTTCGACAAGGTTCTCGTCGCCAACCGAGGAGAGATCGCGATCCGTGTCTGCCGCACTCTGCGGGAGCTCGGGATCGGATCCGTCGCCGTCTACTCCGAGGGTGACCGCGGGGCCCTTCATGCCGCGTATGCCGACGAGGCGTTCCTCATCGGGCCGACGCCCGCCGCGGAGAGCTACCTCGCCTTCGACCACATCCTCGGCGCCGCCGCGCAGGCGGGCGCGCAGGCGATCCATCCCGGCTACGGCTTCCTCGCCGAGAACGCCGCCTTCGCGCGCGCGGTCGAGGAGGCGGGGCTCGTCTGGATCGGGCCGCCGCCGACGGCGATCGATCTGATGGGGAACAAGACCGCGGCCCGCGCGGCGATGCGGGCGGCCGGAGTCCCGATCATCCCCGGCACGACCGATCCGGTCGATTCGGTCGGCGAGCTGCTCGCGCTCGGCGAGGAGATCGGCTATCCGCTCCTGATCAAGGCGGCGGCCGGGGGCGGCGGCAAGGGCATGGAGGTCGTCTCGGAGCCCGGCGACGCGCAGCAGGCGTTCGAGCGTGCGCGGCGGCAGGGGGAGTCGTACTTCGCGAACCCGGACGTCTACGTCGAGAAGCTCGTCGTCGACCCGCGCCACGTCGAGGTGCAGGTGCTCGCGGACTCGCACGGCAACGTCGTCCATCTCGGCGAACGGGACTGCACGATCCAGCGCCGCCACCAGAAGCTCGTCGAGGAGACACCGTCTCCCGCCGTAGGCCCGGAGCTGCGCGAGCGCATCGGGGCGATCGGAGTCGAGGCGGCACGCGCCTGCGGCTACCGCTCCGCCGGGACGGTCGAGGGCCTGCTCACGAGCGACGGCGACTACTTCTTCATGGAGATGAACACGCGCATCCAGGTCGAGCACACGGTGACGGAGATGGTCACCGGCCTCGACCTCGTGCGCGAGCAGATCCGCGTCGCGCTGGGCGACCCGTTGAGCGTGCGGCAGGAGGATGTCGAGCTGCGCGGCCACGCGATCGAGTGCCGCATCAACGCGGAGGACGCGGGCCGCGGCTTCCTGCCCGCGCCGGCGCTCGTCACCGGGTATCGGGAGCCGTCAGGGCCGGGCGTGCGCGTCGACTCCGGCGTCGCGGCGGGCTACGAGGTCTCCAGCGCGTACGACCCCATGGTCGCGAAGCTGATCGTGCACGGTGCCGACCGCGAGCACGCGCGTCGCCGGATGCTGCGGGCTCTCGACGAGTTCTGGATCGAGGGGCCGCAGACGCTGATCGGCTTCCACAAGGCCCTGCTCTCGCACCCGTGCTTCGTCGCCGGCGAGACCTGCCACGGGCTCGTCGAGTCCGACGAGCTGGCGCAGCGGGCGGCCGAGCTCGGGGCCGAGAGCGCGGTCGCCCAGCCAAGTAACAGACTGTTACTTGGCAGGACAGGGCCGAACGGGAGGGTGCTCGAGCGCGTTCGAACGGTCGAGGTGGACGGGCGCCGCTTCGAGGTCCGGGTGTCGGAGCCGGAGCCGGAGTGGCGCGCGCTCGCGCGCAGCCGGCGGGAGCGCGCGCACGGCGGCTCGGCTGCGGGGGCCGGGCGCGACGTCGTCGTCTCGCCGATGCAGGGGACGGTGCTCGCCGTGCGGGTCGCGGAAGGAGACGAGGTCGAGCCCGGTCAGGTGATCTGCATCGTCGAGGCGATGAAGATGGAGAACGAGGTGCACGCCCACCGGGCCGGCGTCGTCGCCCACCTGTCCGTCGAGGCCGGGCAAGCCGGTCACGACCGGCCAGGTCATCTGCGAACTCGCTTAGCTCGCGAGACCTGCGGCTTCGCTCGCTGGGATACGGAACTGCGCCGGCCGGAGAGCGTGGTCTCCCGGTCGGCTCCGTGCTGTTTTTGCTTTGGGATGCTCTGGATGGAGGGCTCTCTGGTGCGCTCGCGCGCGGCGGAGGCCGGCGCGAGCACGGTTCGGCCTCCGCGTACGCTTGCGCGTACGCTGCGGCCCCGGCGCTTGGGTCTGGTTGAAGCGCTCAACCCCTGTTGGCGTCGGGCGGCGGCGTAAGGAGAGCGAGGCGATTACGACGCCGCCGAAGCTGTCGCGGGCGGGCACGCCGCCGCAGGCGGCCTGCCCCCACGCGACCCCGGCGCGCGCTCGATCCTCCCCAGCCCAGGCAAGCCCTGACAGCACGAGCGGCCGGGAGACCACGCTCTCCGGCCGCTCGGAGTTCGTTATCGGGCGAAGAGCGCAGCTCTTCGCCCGGCAAGCGAGCGGGTGCGCAGCACCCGCGAGCTAGATGGAGTTTTGGTAGGCGCGGAAGCACCACGTCGCGAACAGCGACGTGGCGGCGGCGACGGCGACGAGCAAGCCGAGATAGCCGAGCGTCGGTCCCCAGGGGCCGCCGACGAGGACGGCGTTCCGCATCGCCCGCGCGCCCCAGTTCACAGGATTGAACCTCGCGATCGCGCTGATCCAGCCCGGCATCAGCGTCACGGTGACGAGGATCGAGGAGAGAAACATCAGCGGCATGCCGACGAAGTTGGCCGCGGCGATCATCGACGCCTCGCGGCGCATGAGCAGCGCGATCCCGTGCGAGAACCCGGCGAACACCGCGCAGAGGAGCGCCGCGCCGGCGAAGACGACGAGCCAGCCGAGGAAGCCGCCGTGCACCCGCACGCCGAGCGCGAGCGCCACGAGCAGGAGGATCAGCGCCTGGAGGATCGCGGTGATCGCGGCGCGCACGACCTGCGAGAGGACGATCGCCACCCGCACGGTCGGCGCGGCGAGGAAGCGGTCGATCACGTGGCGGTCGAGGTCGCTGATCATCGCCATTCCCGACCACATGCCGCCGAAGAACGCGTTCATCGCGACCACACCCGGCGTGAGGAACTCGACGTAGTCGACCGACGTGTTGCCTTGCGCGCCGACGTACTTGAACAGCTGCCCGTAGAGCACGAGCCAGAGCATCGGCTGGATCACCATCATCGCGATCCAGATCGGCTCGCGCATGAGGTTGCGCACCTGGCGGACGACCATCCAGCCGGTGTGCCGGAACAACTGCACGGTCATGCCCGGCCCCGAAGGTTCTCCGGCCGGGCGCCCGCGGTGCTTCCGGCCATGTCCTCGCTCGTGAAGTCGCGCCCCGTGTAGTGGAGGTAGACGTCGTCGAGCGACGGCCGCGCGGTCGTCACCGAGGCGACGGCGATGCCGTGCGACTCGAGCGCGGACAGGATCGCCGGCACCGCCTCGGCGCCGTTCGGGACGCGCGTGCGGAGGTGTGCGCCGTCGAGCGTCGTCTCGGTCGCCCCCTCGACGCGACGCACGACGTCTGTCGCCTCGCCGCGGCCGTCGCCCGCCGCGAGCTCCACGGTGACGGAGTCACCCCGCAGCCCCGCCTTCAACTGCTCCGGTCTCCCCTCGACGACGATCCGCGCCGCGGCTGACGATCGCGACGCGCTCCGCGAGGCGGTCGGCCTCCTCGAGGTAGTGGGTCGTGAGCAGGATCGTCAGGTTCTGCTCGTGGGCGAGCCGCTCGACCTCGACCCACATCGCCGCCCGGGCCTCGGGATCGAGGCCGGTGGTCGGCTCGTCGAGGAAGAGGACGCTCGGCCGGTGCACGAGCCCGATCCCGATGTCGAGGCGGCGCTTCATCCCGCCCGAGTAGCCGCGCGCCGGGCGGTCGGCCGCCTCCTCGAGCCCGACGAAGCCGAGCAGCTCTGTCACGCGCGCCCGCAGCGTCGAGCCGCTCATCCCGTGGATGCGGCCCTGCAGGAGGAGGTTCTCGCGCCCGGTCGCCTCCCAGTCGACGCCCGAGTCCTGCGCCACGTAGCCGAACGCCTTCCGCACCCTCGCCGGGTGCGCGACGACGTCCTCGCCCGCGACGAAGGCCCGGCCCGAGTCGGGACGGGTCAGCGTCGTGAGCACCCGGACGGTCGTCGACTTGCCGGCCCCGTTCGGCCCGAGCAGCCCGTACACCTCCCCCTCGCGCACGGCGAACGACAGGCCGTCGAGCGCCTGGACGGCCTTGTAGTGCTTGCGCAGCTCCTCCGCGACGATCGCGTCCATCCCGCGGCGAGTGTAGTGCGGAGCAAATCCGGCGGCGGCTCGGCCGCGTAGTTCTCCGCGTCCGACCAACACGCAGGAGGAGAGAGATGCGCATCAAGACCGTCGCCGCCGCAGCCGCCGTGCTCGCACTCGTCGCAGCCGGGGCCGCCGCGGCCGCCCACGAGAAGCACCACGCGTCACGCAAAGGGGGCACGCTCGTCGAGCTCCGGAAGACGAAGCTCGGCAAGGTGCTCGTGATGAGCAACGGCCGGACGCTCTACCACTACACGCCGGACGCCCGCGACAAGAGCAACTGCTACGGAAGCTGCGCGTCGGTGTGGCCGCCGCTGCTCACGAAGGGCAAGCCGCGTGCAGGTAAGGGCGTGAAGAGCAAGCTGCTCGGCGTGACCATGCGCAAGGACGGCAAGCACCAGGTCACGTACAGGGGCCATCCGCTCTACCGCTTCACCGGTGACTCGCGCGCCGGCCAGGTGAACGGCGAGGACTACGGCGGCATCTGGTACGCGCTCAATGCCTCCGGCAACAAGGTCGAGCCCAAGCAGAGCGGGGGGACGACGACCGGCGGCGGAGGCGGCGGATACGGCAGCTACTGAGCCTCCCCGCGGCTCGAACTGCACCGTCCACCGGCGCCGCGCCGATAGTGTCCGGCGCCGGTGGACCTGTACGAGTACCAGGGCAAGGAGCTCTTCCGGCGCGCGGGCATCCCCGTCTCGGAGGGGCGCCTCGCGACGACGCCGGAAGAGGCGCGTCAGGCGGCCTCCGAGCTCGGCGGCCCCGTCGTCGTCAAGGCGCAGGTGCTGACCGGAGGCCGCGGCAAGGCGGGCGGCGTCAAGCTCGCCGCCGATCCCGAGGACGCGGAGGAGAAGGCGCGCGGCATCCTCGGCCTCGACATCCGCGGCCACGTCGTCCGGAAGCTCTGGATCGAGCAGGCGTCGGACATCGCGCGCGAGTACTACCTCTCGATCACCTTCGACCGCGGCGCGAAGAAGCCGCTGTTCATGTTCACGACCCAGGGCGGCGTCGAGATCGAGCAGGTCGCGGAGGAGAGCCCGGAGGCGCTGGTCCGCCTCCACGTCGATCCGCTCGAGGGCTTCCAGCCGTGGGTCGCGCGGCGCCTCGTCTACGGCGGCGGTGTCGAGGATCCGTCCGAGCAGACGCAGATCGCGGCGATCGTCGGGCAGCTCTACCGCGCGTTCGTCGAGTTCGACGCGATGCTCTGCGAGATCAACCCGCTGATCGTGACCCCGGAGGGCGAGGTGAAGGCCCTCGACTCGAAGTTCACGGTCGACGACAGCGCGCTCGCCCGGCACCCGGACATCGCCGAGTGGCGCGATCCGACGGCCGCCGACCCGATCGAGACCTTCGCGCGCCAGAAGGGCGTCACGTACGTGAAGCTCGACGGCGACGTCGGCGTGCTCGCGAACGGAGCGGGTCTCGGGATGTCGACGGTCGACGTCGTCGCCCACGTCGGCGGCAGGCCCGCGAACTTCTGCGACCTCGGCGGCGGCGGCAGCGCGGAAGGCGTCGTCGACGCGCTCGAGGTGATCACGCGCGACCCGCAGGTCAAGTCGATCTTCTTCAACATCTTCGGCGGGATCACGCGCGGGGACGAGGTCGCGCGCGGGATCATCGCGGCCCTCGACCAGCTCGACATGTCGCAGTACCCGATCGTCGTCCGCCTCGACGGGACGAACTCGGAGGAGGGCCGGCAGATCCTCACCGACGCGGGCAAGGCCAACATCCACCCCGAGGCGACGATGCTCGACGGTGCCCGCAAGGCCGTGGAGCTGGCGGCTGGATGACCGAGCTCTGGAGCGAGCGCGCGCAGGCGTACCGCGAGAGCGAGACGCATGCCTCCGGCGACGACCTGGAGCTGACGGTTGCGTGGTGCGAGCCGGCCGCAGGCGTGACCGTGCTCGACGTCGCCACGGGAGGGGGGCACGTCGCCCGTCGCCTGCGCGAGCAGGGCGCGACCGTCGTCACGGTCGACCCGGCTCCCGGCATGGGCGCCGACGCGATCGCTCCCGCCGAGCATCTGCCGTTCGCCGACGGAAGCTTCGACGCGGTCGCCTGCCGGATCGCCGCGCACCACTTCGCCGACGTCCTCGGCGCGGTGAAGGAGATGGCGCGCGTTGCCCGAGGGCGCGTCGTGATCTGCGACAACACGTTCACGAGCGAGTCGGCCGAGGAGGCCGACCGGCTGCGTGACCCGAGCCACGTCCGCAACTACTCGGTCGCCGAGTGGCACAGCTTCTTCGAGCTCGCCGGGCTCGAGGTCGCGGAGGAGGCTGCCATGGTGCGCGACACCGACTTCGAGGCGTGGCTCGACCGGACGGAGACGCCCTCCTCCGATCGCGACCACGTCCGCGAGCTGCTCGCCGGCCGCGTCCACGACGGGAGGCTCGACCTGCCGACGGTCGTGCTGAAGGGGGCCAAGCGCTCCTAAGTGGCGATCATCGTCCACAACGACACGCGCCTCGTCGTCGCCGGCCTGACCGGCTCGGAAGGCCGCTTCCACGGCCTTCGCAACCGGGCCTACGGCACGAACCTCGTAGCCGGCATGACTCCTGGCAAGGGCGGCCAGGACGTCGAGGGCATCCCCGTCTTCAACACGATGGCGGAGGCCGTCGACGCAGACCGGCGCGAACACGAGCCTGATCTTCGTCCCGGCCCGCGGCGCGGTGGACTCGATCTACGAAGCGGTCGACGCGGGCATCGGCACGGTGATCTGCATCACCGAGCACATCCCGGCCCACGACATGCTCCGCGCCTACACGTACTTCCGCGGCCGGGGCACGACGATGATCGGCCCGAACTGTCCTGGCGTCCTCTCGCCGGGCAAGGCGAACGCCGGGATCATCCCGGCCGAGATCTTCAGCGAGGGCAGCGTCGGCCTCGTCTCGCGCTCGGGGACGCTCACGTACCAGATCGGGCACGAGCTCACGCAGCTCGGTCTCGGCAACTCGACGATCGTCGGCATCGGGGGCGACCCCGTCGTCGGCTCCTCCTTCGTCGACGTGATCGAGAAGTTCGAGGCGGACGAGCAGACCGAGCTGATCGTGCTCGTCGGCGAGATCGGCGGCGACGAGGAGGAGAAGGCCGCCGCCTACGTCGCCGAGCACGTGACGAAACCGGTCCTCGCCTACATCGCCGGCTTCTCGGCGCCGCCCGGCAAGACGATGGGGCACGCGGGCGCGATCATCTCGGGCTCCTCGGGGACGGCGCAGGCGAAGAAGGACGCGCTCGAGGCGCGCGGGATCGAGGTCGGCACGACGCCGACCGAGGTCGCGCAGATGGTCGCGGCGCGGCTGAAGTAGCAGTCGCCTCGCGGCATGACTGCCTGCCCGAGGAGGGACGCGCGGTCGGCGTCGCCCGGGTCGACGAGCTGTGCGCCGACGTAGTCGCCAAGTCGCTACCCTCGAAGCATGCTCTCGTTCGCCCGCGGCGCCCCTGCGCCGGAATGCCTCGCAGTCGACGAGCTCGCCGAGTGCGCGCGTGCTGCCCTCGAGCGCGACGGGCCGGCGATCCTCAGCTACGGCCCCGGCGGCGGCTACGGGCCGCTGCGCGAGGAGCTGGCGGAGCGCCACGGCGTCCAGCCGGCGCGGGTCGTCGTCACGAGCGGGTCGCTCCAGGGCTTCGTCTTCCTCGCCGAGCGGCTCGTCCGGCCCGGCACCCGCGTACTCGTCGAGGCGCCGACGTACGACCGGCCGCTGAAGGTCCTCGCGCGGCTCGGTGCCGAGATCGTCCCGGTCGAGATGGACGAGGAGGGGCTCGTCCCGGAGGCGGTAGAGCGTGCGCTGGACGCCGGCGAGCCGCCCGCCTTCCTCTACACGATCCCGACCTTCCAGAACCCGAGCGGCCGCACGCTCTCGCTCGAGCGGCGCCGGCGCCTCGTCGAGCTCGCCCGCGAGCAGGAGCTGCTCGTGCTCGAGGACGACCCGTACGGCCTCGTCCGCTACGAGGGCGAGCCGCTCCCCAGTCTGTTCGAGCTCGCCGAGGGGGAGCACGTCGCGTACGCCTCCTCGTTCTCGAAGACGGTCGCGCCGGGCCTGCGCGTCGGCTGGTTCGTCCTGCCGGCAGGGCTCGCCGCGGAGATCGAGGCGCTGGCGGCCTCGACGTACATCTCGCCCCCGTTCCTCTCGCAGGCGACGGTGCTCGAGCTCCTCCGGCGGGAGTCGTTCGGGCCGAACCTCGAGCGGGTCAACGGCCTCCTGCGCGAACGGCGCGACGCGATGCTCGACGCGCTCGAGCGGGAGCTGCCCGAGGACGCGAGCTTCACCCGGCCCGAGGGCGGCTACTTCGTCTGGGTCGACCTCGCCTCGGGCCCGCGCTGCGACGAGTTGCTCGTGCAGGCAGAGGCGGAGGGCGTCACGTTCGTCAAGGGGACGGACTTCTTCCCGGGCGGAAGCGCCGGTGAGCGGTCGCTACGGCTCGCCTTCAGCTTCGTCTCGCCCGCCGAGATCGGGGACGGCATCTCCCGGCTCGGTGCTCTCCTGCGAGCGGCGGCGCCGGCGGCGCTCTAGCTGCGCGAGCAGGATCCCGCCGAGGAGCCCGACCCCGAGCGCGAGCAGGATCAGCCAGACGAGCGAGACGCGCGCCGTCCCGAAGACGAAGTGGACGTCGACGGTCGTCCGGTTCTCGAGCACGAAGGCGACCGCGTACGCGACGAGGGCCGCGAGCACGATCAGCCGTACGTAGAGCCTCGGCTGCCAGCGGTCGCCGACTTCATGCGTGTCGATCCTGTGTCCGCGCGGGAAGCGCACGCTGGGAAGATAGCTCGCTGGCTGTCTTGTCTCGAGGTTGTCTGGATGGGTCGGGTGCTGGTGCTCTCACGCGCCGCGCTCGAACCCACACCAGCCCAAGCAAGCCCTGACTGCACGAGGGCCTGGGAGACCGCGCTCTCCCGGTCCGAGTTCCTTGACCCTCGGGCGAAGAGCGCAGCTCTTCGCCCGAGCTTCAGGCGGCGTGTACCGCGACCGGGCGCGGGACGAGACGCGGCTGGCGCGGTGGCTCGAGGCGGCCGACCGACTGGGCCCTGAACGTCGGGCAGATCGTCTCGCCCGGGAGGGCGCAGAGACCGGCCCGGCTGAAGTAGCAGTCATTGCAGGTTGGAGTGGATCGTTTGCTCATCGTGGAGGGTGTTCCAGAGCGCAGGAGGCGCGGCCCGAGCAGCGGATGATAGGGCGAGACGCCGCCGAAGCCAAGCGTTGTCGCAGACGAAAACTGACGAATTTCCGCCAGATTCGCGTAGACCGAATGCGCCGGTTTCTACTGCGCCGGGGGAAGCGTTGCCAGCGCGTGCAACGCCTGGGCGAACGACCGCACCGGGATGATGCGCAGCGGCCCGGCATAGCGTCGGGCTACCTTCGCGTTGGCGCCGGCGGGGACGAGGAAGACGTCCGCCTTCGCCTCGCGCACGCCGTACGTCTTCTGCTTCACGCCTCCGATCGGTGCCACGGTGCCGTTGAGCTCCATCTCGCCGGTCGCGGCGACCGTGTGGCCGTGCGCCACGTCGTGGCCGAGCTTCTCCATCACCTCGAGCGCGAACGCCAGGCCCGCCGAGGGCCCGCCGATTCCGTGGGCGTCGATCGAGACGTGGATCGGGAGCGTGATCCGCGCCGACTGCGCCGGCTCGAACCCGATGATCGCGCGGCCGTCCTGTGCCGGGTCGGCGATCGTCGCGATCTTCAGCGTCAGTACGCGCCCGCCCCGGCGGATGCGAAGGGTGGCGACCTGTCCGGCCTTCACCCCGGCGAGCACAGAGCGCAGCTTCGCGATCGTCGGCGTCGGCGTGCCGTTCACGGCGAGGATCACGTCCGCCGCCTGGAGCGTGCCGTACGCGTGCGTGCCGAGATCGACGACGTTCACGATCACGCCGTTGCGGTGGACGCCGACGTGGTAGCCGAGCCGGCGCAGCGCGACGGCGGCGGCGACCCGCTGCGAGATCGACATCTCCCGCAGCTCGGCCTGCTGGACGGCGTGGCTCGTCGTTCCCGGCGGGACGATGAGCTTTGCCGGCACGAGCGTGGCATGGGGGTGGATCGAGGGGAAGAGCGACTCGAGCTCGCTCGCGCGGCGCTCGACGACGTCCACGAAGTAGATGGTGCCGCTCCCCGCCGCGGGGTGTGCGCCCTGGACCTCACGAGCGGCGCGACCGGGTGCGCGACGTCGGGCAGCAGCAGGTAGTCGTTCGACGGGACGGCATAGAGGATGAGGGCCGTCGCCAGCAACAGGACGGCGAGCCCGGCCGCGATCCTGAACGGCGTGACGAGGCGTCTCAAAACAGGAACCGCTTCAGGCCGCCGTCGACGACGATCGTCTGGCCGGTCACGTAGCGCGCGCGCTCCGAGGCGAGGAAGCAGACGACGTCGCCGAGCTCGCGGGGCTCGCCCCAGCGGCCGAGCGCGATCTCGTCGAGGTGCTGCTCGGTCGGGCCGTCCGGGTAGAGCTCGTCGAGCCGCGCGGTCGCGATCCGCCCCGGGGCGACGCAGTTGACCGTGATGCCCTGCCGGCCGACCTCGTAGCTCAGCGTCTTGAGCCAGCCGGTGACCCCCGGACGGAACGTGTTCGAGAGGGCGAGATGGTGCGTGGGCTCCTGCGCCGCGAGCGAGGTGACGGCGATGATCCTGCCGCCGGGGCTCCGCTCCAGGTGCGGCAGCGCGAGCCGGACGAGCGCCACCGCCGGGCGCAGGAGAAGAGCGTAGGCGGCCTCGAGCGCTGCGTCGTCGGCGTCGCGGGCCTTGCCCGGCGGCGGCCCGCCCGCGTTCCAGACGAGCACGTCGAGCCCCCCGAAACGCTCGACCGCCGTCGCGACGGCGCGCTCGAGGTCGGCCTGCTCGGTCACGTCGCCGGCGACGGCGACTCCGCCGATTCGAGCCGCCTCGCGCTCGAGCTCGGCTGCGCGCCGCGCGAAGAGGACGACGTTCGCGCCCTCCCCGGCGAGCGCCTCCGCGCTCGCGAGCCCGAGGCCGGACGAGGCGCCGCAGACGAGCGCCGTCCGGCCGCTCAGTCCGAGGTCCACGACTCCGGAGGCGAACCGGAGCTCGCCACGACCCGCGTCGTCATGCCCCCGCGGGCCGTGAACTCGCCCTCGACCTCGACGAAGTGCGGCGCAGCGTCGGCGACGAGGCGCTCGAGCACCTCGTTCACGACCTCCTCCTGCAGGATCCTGCGCTCCCGAAACGAGCCGAGGTAGTCGCGGAGCGACTTGAGCTCGAACAGCTTCTCGTCGGGCACGTAGCGGATCGTCAGCTCACCGAAGTCCGGCGCGCCCGTCATGGGGCAGATCGACGTGAACTCCGGCGCCGCGAGCTCGACGAGATAGTCGCGCCCGCGGAACCGGTTCTCGAGCGTCTCGATCGCGACCGCAGCGGAGCGCACCGTCCCCTCCTATGTGCTCAGCACGCCGACGACGTCGCGCACCGCCTCGGCGCTGCGGTCGAGCGCGGCCCGCTCGTCGTCGGAGAGGTCGAGCTCGACGATCTCCTCGACCCCGCCGGCGCCGAGCTTCACGGGCACGCCGATGTAGAGGCCGTCGATCCCGTACTCCCCTTCGAGGTAGGCCGTGCACGGCAGCACGCGCTTCTGGTCGAGCAGGATCGCGTCGACCATCTCGGCTATCGCTGCGCCCGGTGCGTACCAGGCGGAGGTGCCGAGAAGCTGGACGATCTCGCCGCCGCCCTTCGCGGTGCGCTCGACCATCGCCTGGATCCGCTCCTCCGAGACGAGCTTGCGCAGTGGCACGCCTCCCACGGTTGCGGCGGATACGACCGGCACCATCTGGTCGCCGTGGCCGCCCAACACGAGCGCCTGCACGTCGCGGACGGACGCGCCGGTCTCCCACGCGATGAAGGTGCGGAAGCGGGCCGTGTCGAGGATTCCCGCCTGGCCGAAGACGCGTTCCTTCGGGAAGCCCGAGACGTTCTTCGCGACGTGGCACATAGCGTCGAGCGGGTTCGAGAGGACGACGATCGTGCAGCCGGGGCTCTGCGCGACGATCTGCTCCGTCACCGAGCCGACGATCTTCTCGTTCGTCGCCACGAGGTCGTCGCGGGACATGCCCGGCGAGCGCGGCAGCCCGGCGGTGATCACGACGACATCCGAGCCGGCTGTCTCCTCGTAGCCGTTCGAGCCGGTGACCCGGGGCTCGAAGCCGAGCACCGGGCCCATCTGGTTGAGGTCGAGCGCCTTGCCCTGCGGCAGGCCTTCCTTGATGTCCGTGAGGACGACGTCCGCGTAGTCGCGGGCCGCCAGGATGTGCGCGGCGGTCGCGCCGGTGGCGCCCGCGCCGACGATCGTGATCTTCCTTCTCATGTCGCTGTCTCTGCCTCCCGCTCGATGGCCGCATCGACGGCGCCCACGCCGTCGCCAGGGATGAGAACGACCCTGTGCGCCATGGCGTGAATCTAGCTGGGGGACGCGTGTGGGCGCGTCCACTAGAGTCGGAGAGGTGAGCGAACGGGCGCTGTTTCGGCAGGTTGCAGAGTACGCGGGCGACTTCGTCGAGACGCTCGACACGCGGCCGATCCGTCCCGAAGTCGACGTGTCGGAGCTCACGGCCGCGCTCGGCGGGCCGCTTCCCGAGGATCCGCAGGATCCGGCGGCGGTGATCGCGGCCCTCGTGGCGGCAGCCGAGCCGGGCCTCCTCGCCACTCCCTCGGGACGCTTCTTCGGCTTCGTGATCGGCGGCGGGGTGCCGGCTGCCGTCGCGGCCGACATGCTGACTTCCGTCTGGGACCAGAACGCGGGGCTCTATGTCTGCGGCCCGGCCGCCTCGGTCGTGGAGGAGGTCTGCCGTGACTGGCTCGCGGAGTTGCTGGGACTGCCGTCCCACGTCTCCGTCGCCTTCGTCACGGGGGCGCAGATGGCGCACGTGACCGCGCTCGCCGCCGCCCGCCACCATGTGCTCGCACAGGTCGGCTGGGACGTGGCCGCGCAGGGTCTGGCCGGCGCGCCTGCGATCCGGGTCGTCGTCGGCGCGAAGCGACACGCGACGATCGACCGCGCCCTGCGCCTGCTCGGCATCGGCACGTCCTCGCTCGAGGTCGTGCCCGCCGACGACCAGGGTCGCATGATCGCGGACGAGCTGCCCGACCTCGCCGGTGGCCCGACGATCGTCTGCGGCCAGGCCGGCGAGGTCAACACGGGAGCCGGCGACGACCTGCAGGCGATCGCCGGCGCCGCGGCCGAGGCGGGCGCCTGGTTCCACGTCGACGGCGCCTTCGGGCTCTGGGCCGCCGCGTCGCCGGCGCTCCGCCACCTGGTGCGCGGCGCGGAGCGCGCCGACTCGTGGACGACGGATGTGCACAAGTGGCTGAACGTCCCGTACGACTCGGGCCTCGCCTTCTGTGCCCACCCGGAGGCGCATCGCGCCGCGATCGGGGTCACCGCTTCCTACCTCGTGCACGCGGAGGACAGGCGAGAGCGCGACCAGGTGGACTGGACTCCGGAGTTCTCGCGCCGCGCGCGCGGGTTCGCCGTCTATGCGGCGCTGCGGTCGCTCGGTCGCAGCGGAGTCGCCGAGCTCGTCGAGCGGTCCTGCGCGCAGGCGCAGCGCTTCGCGGAGCTGCTCGAGGCGGGCGGCGCGTCCATCCTGAACGACGTCGTGCTGAACCAGGTGCTCGTCCGCTTCGGCGACGGCGAGCGCACGCGCGAGGTGATCCGCCGAGTCCAGGAGGACGGCACGTGCTGGTTGTCCGGCACGGACTGGGAGGGTGAGCACGCGATGCGGATCTCCGTCTCCAACTGGCGTACGACGGAGGAGGACGTCCAACGGTCCGCCGACGCGATCCTTGCCGCTGCGCGTCTACATTCCAGCGTGTGACTCTTGCGGAGGCAGCGGCACGCGCGGACGAGCTCGCGACGAACGGGTCCGAGCAGGAGCTCGCCACGCTGCGGAGCGAGTGGGACGACGAGCTCGAGGCGGCCGCGCGGAGCTCGAGCTTCCAGGAGCGTGCGCTCGCCTTCCGGGCAGTCGGGTTGTTCCGCTGGAGGGCGAAGGAGGAGCTGCTGCGGCGGGGCCTCGACGACTCGAGCCCCGCGGCGCGCGGAGCGGCGCTCCTTTCGCTCGAGCTCCTCTCGCGCGACCATCCCAGCACCGTCAACTCGATGCGGCCGCTGCTCCACAAGATCGTCGCGGACGAGGAGGAGAACGCGGCAGTGCGGCGGCTCGCGGCGCTCTCGCTGAGGAACGGGTCGCCGCAGCGCGAGACGATCGTCCTCCTCGAGGGGCTCGCCGAGGACGACGCGGCCGGCCCGGATCTGCGCCGGGCGGTGGCCGGCGTCGCGCAGACGCTCAAGCGCAAGGCGCGGGATCGCAGGTAGCCGGGCGAAGCGCTTCGCGCTTCGCCCGGGGGTGAAGGAACTCGGGCCGGGGAGAGCGCGGTCTCCCCGGCCCTCGTGCTGTAGGGCTTGTTTGGGTTGGCGAGCGAGACCGAAGGTCTCGTTTGCTACTTGCGGCGCGCGTGTGGGTGCGCCTGGAAGTACAGGTCGCGGCGCCTGCGATCGGACACGTGCGTGTACAGCTCGGTCGTGGCGAGATCGGCATGGCCGAGCATCTCCTGCACCGCGCGCAGGTCGGCGCCCCCCTCGAGCAGGTGCGTCGCGAACGAGTGGCGCAGGAGGTGCGGATGGATCCGCTCGGGCTCGAGTCCGGCCTTTGCGGCGAGACGGCGGAGGACGAGGAACGCCCCCTGGCGGGTCAGCGGCCCGCCGTGCGCGTTGAGGAACAGCTCCGGGCGATGCCGGCGGTCGAGGTGGGGCCGCCCTCGGGCGAGGTAGCGCCGCACCGCCTCGGCGGCGGCCCGCCCGATCGGCACGACGCGCTCCTTGCTTCCCTTGCCGAAGCAGCGGACGAGCCGCTGCTCGAGGTCGACGGACTGCCGCTCGAGCGAGACGGCTTCGCTCACGCGCAGGCCGGCCCCGTACAGGAGCTCGGCCAGAGCCTGGTCGCGCAGCGCGCGCGGCGTCGTGCCGACCGCTGCCTCGAGCAGGCGTTCGGCCTCGGCGGGGGAGAGCGTGCGCGGGAGCGTCCGCCGCCGCCGCGGCAGCTCCACCTCCGCGGCCGGGTTGTCGACGCGGGCGCCGAGCAGCACCTGGTGGCGGAAGAAGGAGCGGACGGCGGCGAGCCGGCGGGCGATCGTCGTCGCCGCGAGGCCGTCTGCGCGCAACTGGGCGACGTACGCGGCGAGCTCGTCCGCGCTCGCGTCCGCCGGGGAGCCGCCCAGCCAGTCCGCCAGGTGCGCGAGATCGCGCCGGTACGCCTCCACCGTGCGCGGCGCGAGACGCGCGGCGGAGAGGGCGAGGAAGCCCTCGACGGCCCGGTCCGGAGGCGGCTTCGGCTGCACGCACAGGACTTCGGCCTGCTCCATGCGACGCCTGCTCAGGAGCGGGGATGCGCCCGGTCGTAGGCCCGGCGCAGGTGGCGCGGGTCGACGTGGCTGTAGACCTGCGTCGTCGAGAGCGAGCTGTGGCCGAGCAGCTCCTGGATCGTGCGCAGGTCGGCGCCTCCCTCGAGGAGATGGGTGGCGAAGGCGTGCCGTAGGCGGTGCGGGTGAGGGACGATCCGGCGCAGCGTGCTCGTGTCGAGCCGCCGGCCGCGCACCGAGAGGAACAGCGCATCGTTGGCCCCGCGAGCGAGTTCCGGCCGCCCGTCGCGGAAGTAGCGGCCGAGCCACAGCGCCGCCTCCTCGCCGAGCGGCACGACCCGCTCCTTGCCGCCCTTGCCGCGCCGCACGTGCACGAGCTCCTGCTCGAAGTCGACGTCGCCGAGGTCGAGCCCCACTGCCTCGGCGCTGCGCAGCCCTGCGGAGTAGACGAGCTCGACGAGGGTGCGATTGCGGAGCGCGACCGGCCCCTCGCCCTCGAGGGCGGCGAGGGTCTGCTCGACCTCGGCGGCGGAGGGCGCATCGGGGAGGCGGCGCGGCCGCCGTGGGGCGAGGCGGGCGTCGGGGACGCGCTCCGGCCCGAGCGAGTGGCGGAGGAAGGCGCGGACGGCGGCGAGCTTACGGCTGATCGTGGCGGGCGCGAGCTTCCTCGCGCGCCGTCCGCCGCCCAGCCACGCGACGTAGTCGGCGAGGACGCGGACGTCGACGCGGTCGAGCGCGGTTCCGCGCTCCTCGAGCCAGCGGCAGAACTCGGCCACGTCGCCGCGGTACGCGCGGCGGGTTCCCTCGCTGAGCGCGGGCGAGGCGAGGAAGCGGTCGGCAGCCGCCTGGGCGTTCACGCGATCGAGTTCGACGTCCGCGGTGCCCGGCCTGCCGCGAACGGCCCGCAGATTTCCGCAGGCCGTGTCGTGGACGAGCACCGACGCACCCTCCGGAACATTCCCGATAGCGTGCGCTCGATGACCGCCCGCGCCGAGCCCAAAGGCTCGCTCGCCGCATTTGGAGCGACCTCGAGACGGGATGCCTGGTGGATCCCGCCGCTGCGCGTCGCGCTCGGCCTCGGCATCCTCGGCGTCTACGCGGCCGTGGTCGTCTTCCTCGGGAACGACTACCTCTACACGAAGGGCGGCGCGCACTACCTGTCGCCGTTCTACTCGCCGGACCTGCACAGCCTCGCCGGCTGGAACATGCCGGTCTCGACCGCGATCTGGGTCGTGTGGGCGCCGCTCGGCCTGCGGGCGACTTGTTACTACTATCGCAAGGCCTACTACCGGGCCTACTTCTTCGCCCCGCCCGCCTGCGCAGTGAGCGGGCCGCGGCGCAAGTACGGCGGCGAGGGCCGGCTGCCGCTCATCCTGCAGAACGCCCACCGCTACTTCTTCTACCTCGCGACGATCGTGCTCGGCTTCCTCTGGTACGACGCGATCCGCGCCTTCTTCTTCCGCGGCCCCGGCGGCGCGCTCCATGTGGGGCTCGGCCTCGGCACGCTCGTGCTCCTGCTCAACGTGATCTTCCTCAGCGGCTTCACCTTCGGCTGCAACTCGCTGCGCCACATCGTCGGCGGCAAGCTCGACTGCTTCACCTGCTCGCTCGCGGCCCGCGGCCGGCACAAGCTCTGGCGCGGGGTCAGCTTCTTCAACGCCCGCCATATGGAGTGGGCGTGGATCAGCCTCTTCTGGGTCTGCGCCAGCGACCTCTACATCCGCCTCGCCGCCGCGGGCGTCTTCCACGACCCGAGGATCTTCTGAACGTGGGGACAGCCGGGTACGAGGTCCACGACCACGACGTGCTCGTGATCGGCGCGGGCGGTGCGGGCCTGCGCGCGGCGATCGCCGCTTCCGAGCAGGGAGCGAGCACCGCCCTCGTCTGCAGGTCGCTGCTCGGCAAGGCGCACACCGTCATGGCCGAGGGAGGGATCGCCGCCGCGCTCGGCAACGTCGAGCCCGCCGACAACTGGCGCACGCACTTCCAGGACACGATGTTCGGCGGCAAGTACATGAACAACTGGCGCATGGCCGAGCTGCACGCGAAGGAGGCTCCCGACCGCGTCTACGAGCTCGAGCAGTGGGGCGGCGTCTTCGACCGCACTCCCGAGGGGAAGATGTCGCAGCGGCCCTTCGGTGGGCACACCCACCGACGGCTCGTCCACATCGGCGACCGCACCGGCCTCGAGCTGATCCGGACGCTCCAGGACAGGGGCGTCCACCAGGGGCTCGACGTCTACATGGAGTGCACGATCACGCGCCTGCTCAAGGACGGCGACCGGGTCTGCGGCGCCTTCGGCTACTGGCGCGCGACCGGGCAGTTCGTGCTCTTCCGGGCGAAGGCGGTCGTGCTCGCGACCGGTGGGATCGGGAAGATGTACCGGATCACCTCGAACTCGTGGGAGTACACGGGCGACGGGCACGCGCTCGGCTACGAGGCGGGCGCCGAGCTCGTCGACATGGAGTTCATCCAGTTCCATCCGACCGGGATGGTCTGGCCGCCCGGCGTCAGGGGCCTGCTCGTGACCGAGGCGGTCCGCGGCGAGGGCGGCGTCCTCCGCAACGGCGAGGGCGAGCGCTTCATGGAGCGCTACGACCCGAAGCGGATGGAGCTGTCGACGCGCGACGTCGTCGCCCGCGCCATCTACACCGAGGTGACCGAAGGCCGCGGCTCGCCGCGGGGCGGCGTCTTCCTCGACGTCTCGCACCTGCCGGCGGAGGCCGTCAAACGCAAGCTGCCGAGCATGTACGAGCAGTTCATGGAGCTCGCCGGCGTCGACATCACGCGCGAGCCGATGGAGATCTGGCCGACGACGCACTACGCGATGGGCGGGATCAAGGTCGACGCCGAGACGGGCGCGAGCCGCGTGCCGGGCCTCTTCGCCGTCGGCGAGTGCTCGGGCGGGATGCACGGGGCGAACCGCCTCGGCGGCAACTCGCTCTCCGATCTCGTCGTATTCGGCAAGCGGACGGGAGAGGGCGCTGCCGCCCACGCCGACGGCGCCGAGGCGCCGCGGATCGAGCAGAGCGACGTCGACGCCGCGGCCGCCGAGATGCTCGGCTATCTCGAGGGGCCCGGCGCGGAGGATCCCTACGAGCTCCACGCCGAGCTGCAGCAGACGATGCACGAGCTCGTCGGCATCTTCCGCGAGCGCGACGCCCTCACGCAGGCGGTCTCGAAGCTCGAGGAGCTCGAGCGCCGGGCGCGGAACGTCCGCGTCTCCGCCGGCGGTCGCATCTACAACCCCGGCTGGAACCAGTGCCGCGACCTGCAGAACATGATCGTCTGCGCGGAGGCGCTGACGAGGGCCGCGCTCGCGCGCGAGGAGAGCCGCGGCGCGCACAGCCGGCTCGACTTCCCCGCCTACGACGACTACTGGAGCGAGCACAACCTCGTCAGCACGAAGGAGCCGGACGGGATGCGGGTGGAGCCGCGGCCCGTCGTCAAGGTCGCCGAGCTGCAGGGGCTCGTCGACGAGCGGAAGGCCCAGGAGGCGGCGGCCGCATGAGTACGCGTGCGTTCCACGTGTGGAGGGGTGACGCCGAGCAAGGCGAGCTCGTCGACTACGAGGTCGAGACCCAGGAGGGGATGGTCGTCCTCGACGCGATCCACGAGATCCAGCGCACGCAGGCCGGAGACCTCGCCGTCCGCTGGAACTGCAAGGCGGCGAAGTGCGGCTCGTGCGGCGCGGAGGTGAACGGAATGCCGCGCCTGATGTGCAAGACGCGGCTCGACGACCTGCCGGAGGACAGGCCGATCAGGGTCGAGCCGATGCGCGCGTTCCCCCTCGTGCGCGACCTCGTCACCGACGTCTCCTGGAACTACGAGGTCAACAAGCAGATCCCGCCGTTCACGCCGAAGCCCGACGCCGAGTGGTTGATCAGCCAGGCGGACGTCGACCGGATGGCCGAGTTCCGCAAGTGCATCGAGTGCTTCCTCTGCCAGGACGTCTGCCACGTCCTGCGCGACCACCGCCTGCAGTCGCGCTACTTCGGCCCGCGCTTCATGGCCCGGGTCGCCAGCCTCGAGATGCACCCCCTCGACGCGCTCGACCGCGTCGACCTCGTCCGGGAGGAGGGCGGCATCGGCCTCTGCAACATCACGAAGTGCTGCACGGACGTCTGCCCGGCCGGGATCAAGATCACCGACAACGCGATCATCCCCTTGAAGGAGCGGGTCGTCGACGAGTCGTACGATCCGCTGCTCAAGCTCGCCCGCGCGGTGCGGTCGGTTCTCGGTTCGCGTTTCCGCTAGGGTCACCGTCTCGATGGGGGACTCGCACGACGTCCTCGTGGTGGGCGCCGGGTTGGCAGGCATGCGCTCGGCGATCGAGGCCTTCGACGCCGGCGTGGACGTCGCCGTGGTGTCGAAGCTCCATCCCGTCCGCAGCCACTCGAGCGCGGCCGAGGGCGGCATCAACGCCGCGCTCGGAAACGCGTCGCCGGACAGCCCCGAGGAGCACGCCTACGACACCGTCAAGGGCTCGGACTACCTCGGCGACCAGGACGCCATCGACATCCTCTGCCGGGAGGCGCCCGCCGACGTCTACCAGCTCGAGAACTGGGGCGCGGTCTTCTCGCGCACCGAGGACGGGCGGATCGCGCAGCGCGCCTTCGGCGCCGCAGGCGAGCCGCGCACCGCGTACGCGGCCGACATCACCGGCCACGTGCTCGTCAACGTCCTCTACGAGCAGCTCCTGAAGCGCGACATCCGCGTCTACGAGGAATTCTTCGTCTGGAAGCTCGCCGTCGTGGACGGCCGCTGCTGCGGCGTCGTCTGCTGGGACCTGCTCCACGGCGGCGTGAAGGTGATCGAGGCGAAGACCGTGATCCTCTGCACGGGCGGTGCCGGGCGCCTCTACACGGGCACGACGAACGCCTACGCCTGCACGGGCGACGGGATGACGCTCGCGCTCCGGGCCGGCGTGCCGCTGAAGGACATGGAGATGATGCAGTTCCATCCGACGACGCTCGCCCCGACCGGCGTGCTGATCACGGAGGGCTGCCGCGGTGAGGGCGCCTACCTCTTCAACTCGGAGGGGGAGCGCTTCCTCACACGCTACGCGCCGCACGCGATGGAGCTCGCCTCGCGCGACGTCATCTCCCGCGCCGAGCAGACCGAGATCGACGAGGGCCGCGGCGTCGACGGCAACGTCTTCCTCGACCTCCGCCATCTCGGAGCCGAGACGATCCTCGAGAAGCTGCACGGGACGCGCGAGCTCTCGATGACCTTCGTCGGCATCGATCCGATCGAGGATCCGATCCCGGTGCGGCCGGGCGCCCACTACCACATGGGTGGGATCGACGTCGACGTCTGGGGGCGGACCGAGCTCGAGGGGCTCTACGCCGCCGGCGAGTGCGCGTGCGTCTCCCTCCACGGCGCCAACCGGCTCGGCGGCAACGCGCTGATGGAGACGATCACGTACGGGCGGCGCACGGGACGGCGGGCGGCGGAGGAGGCGCTCGCCGCCACGGCGATCCCCGTGCCCGAGTCGGCGCTCGCGGACGCGGAGCGCGAGCTCGAGGCGCTGCTCGACCGGGAAGAGGGCGAGCGGCCCTGGCGGATGCGCGACGAGCTCGGCGAGACGATGCACGAGAACTTCGGCGTCTTCCGGCGCGAGGAGCAGATGCTCCGGCAGGGCGAGATCGTCGCCGGCCTGCGCGAGCGCTACGAGCGCGTCGTCGTCGACGACAAGGGCACGGTCTTCAACAACGACCTCACGCAGACGCTCGAGCTCGGCTTCCTGCTCGAGCTCGCCGACTGCATGGTCGTGAGCGGTCTCGCGCGCAAGGAGAGCCGCGGCGCGCACGCACGGCCCTACGACTATCCGGAGCGCGACGACGAGAACTTCATGCGCCACACGATCGTGCGCTGGCGCGACGGCCGTCCCGAGCTCGACTGGAAACCCGTTACGGTGACGACGTGGGAGCCGCAGGTGAGGGTCTACTGATGCGCCGGCTGATGCGCGGGGCCGCGCTGCTCTCGGTCGTGCTCGCCGCGACGCTCGCACTCGCCGCCTGCGGCGGCTCGAAGCAGACGACGTCGACCTCCGTCCCGGCGCAATCCCTGTCGCCGACCGCCTACTCCCGCACGGCCTTCACGAAGACGGGCACGACCACCCTCCACGTCACCTTCTCGGGCTCGGTCAAGACGTCCGGGCAGAGCATCGGCCTGAGCGGCAGCGGCGACTTCGATTCGGCGGCGCGCACGGGCACGATGGACATCTCGATCACGCTCGGCACGCAGCACCTGCCCCTGACCGAGGTGCTCGACGGGGAGAACGTCTACGTCAGCTCGTCGCTGCTCTCGTCGTTCCTGCCGAGCGGGAAGACATGGCTCAAGGCGTCGGTCGCCTCGGCGGCCAAGACGCTGGGCCCGTCGTCGTTCGCCCTCACCTCGCCGGGCACCCTGCCGGCGCTGAAGAACGTGCGGAAGATCGGCTCGGCGACGGTGGACGGGACGCAGACGACCGAGTACCGGGGCGTGCTCGACGCCTCGAAGCTGCCGAAGGCTGCGCGGGCGGCGCTCGGCAAGGGCAAGGTGACCTTCAGGCCGGTGGATGTCTGGATCGGCAGCGACGGCTACGTCCATCGCGCCAGGATCGCGCTGTCCTCGGGCGCGGGAGGAACGCAGGCCGACGTGGTGCTCACCACGACGCTGTCGAAGTTCGGCGAGAAGGTGAGCGTGAAGGTTCCGCCCGCCTCGGAGACCGTCGACGCGAGCACGCTGAACCTCTCGGGACTCGGCGGGCTGGGAATCTGATGCAGGTCGCACTGAAGATCTGGCGCTACGACTCGGCGACAGGCGAGCGGGCGCTGCGCGAGTACGAGATCGAGGCGCCCGAGTGGGCGACGCTCCTCGACTGCCTCGACATCGTCAAGGATCGGCAAGACGGGTCGCTCGCGTTCCGCAAGAGCTGCCGGATGATGATGTGCGGCTCCTGCGGGATGCGTCTCGACGGCCGCACGGTGCTTGCGTGCAAGGAGCGGATCCTGCCGTACGCCGAGGCGGGGCACGCGCCGGTGATCTCCTCGATGGGGAACCTGCCCGTGATCAAGGACCTCGTCGTCGACATGGATCCCTTCTGGCAGAAGATGCGCGCGATGAAGCCCTGGCTGCAGCCGGGCTACGCGGAGCCGCCCGACGGCAAGGAGTTCGTCGTCTCCCACGAGGAGGCGGAGGCCATCCACAAGGAAGCGCTGTGCATCAACTGCGGCTGCTGTCTCTCCGAGTGCAACTCGCTCGAGTCCGACCCCGACTTCCTCGGCCCCGCCGCGCTGGCGAAGGGGATGCGCTTCGTCGGCGACGCGCGCGACCAGGCGGCGGTCGAGCGGCTCGAGGAGTACAACTCCGAGCACGGCATCTGGGACTGCACCCGCTGCTACTTCTGCAGCGAGCGCTGCCCCAAGGGCGTCGATCCGCGCGACGCGATCGCGAAGCTCGGCGCCGAGTCGATCCGGCAGGGAGTCGACCGTGACCTGGGCGCGAGGCACGCGCGCTGGTTCGTCCGCTCGGCGGAGACGACCGGGTGGCTGCGCGAGACCGAGCTCGTGCCGAAGACGCAGGGCGTCGTCTCCTCGATCAAGCAGATGAAGTTCGCCATGAGCCTCGCCCGCCACGGCAAGGTGCCGCCGCCGTTCCCGCCGCATGCCGCAGCGGACGTCGGTGAGGCGCGCAACCTGCGCAAGCTCACCCGCGAGCAGGACCGCCGCGGCGCGCTCGGGCACGTCCAGGGCGAGAAGGCGCTGCAGCGCGTCGGCTCCGAGCACGCGATCGGCGAGTCGCTCGAGGAGATCTACGCGAAGCCGGACGCCGCGCCGCGGCCCCACCTGCCGCAGACCGAGACGGAGAAGGAGGACGCTTGAGCACGACCGAGCCGGCGACGAAGCGCGTCGCCTACTACAAGGGCTGCCTCGCCTCGCTCTCGGCGAAGGAGCTCGACACGTCGACGCAGGCGCTCGCGCCGCGGGTCGGGCTCGAGCTCGTCGAGCTCGAGTCGGTGACGTGCTGCGGGGCAGGCGACATCCACGAGGCGGAGCCGGACTACTACGTCCACCTCAACGCTCGGATCCTCGCCTACGCCGAGGCGACCGGCTGCGACACGCTCATGACGGTCTGCAACGTGTGCACCCTCAACCTCCGCCAGGCGAACCACATGCTCAAGGGCGACTCCCAGCTGCTCGAGCGCGTGAACGACAACCTCGCCACCGTCGGCGTTCCGCCCTACTCGGGGGCTGTCGACGTACGGCACCTGCTCTGGGAGATCGCCGAGGGCGAGGGCTACGAGAAGCTGAAGGAGGCGGCCCATCGCGGCCTCAAGGGGCTGAAGGTGGCGCCGTTCTACGGCTGCCAGATCCTCCGTCCGTCCAAGCTCCTCGGCTTCGAGGATCCCGACCGCCCCTGGTCGCTCGAGCGGATCATCGATGCGTGCGGCGGCACGGCGATCGACTACCCCGCGAAGATCAAGTGCTGCGGCTTCCCGATCATGCAGGCGCGCGAGGAGACGGCGCTCGGCGAGCTCATCCAGCCGGTCGAGCAGGCGCTCGAGGCGGGGGCCGACGTGATGGTGACGCCGTGCCCGCTCTGCCACCTCTCGCTCGACGCCTGGCAGCAGAAGCTCGAGGCTGCGACGGGGCGTACCTTCCGCCTGCCGATCCTCCACCTCGCGCAGCTCGTCGGCGTCGCGGCCGGCCTCGAGGACTCCGAGCTGAGGTTCAAGCGCCATGTCGTCGACCCGCGACCGGCGCTCGAGCGGCTCCAGGTCTGAGAACGAGCGCACGTCACAAGCTGCAGCTTGCCGGTGCTGGGTCCGGCCTCGGAGCGCTGGCGTGGGGGCTCGTCGAGGCCGGCCGGCCGCGGCTGCGGGAGCTCGAGCTCGAGCTGCCCGGCCTACCCGTCGAGCTCGACGGCCTGCGGATCGTGCACCTCTCGGACTTCCACTTCGGCGTCCCCTCGCCCGGGATCGGCGCGACGTGGCAGGCCGCCGTCTGGGCTCGCGAGCGTCGGCCGGACCTCGTCGCGATCAGCGGCGACCTCCTGACGAATCCGCGGGGAGAGCAGATGCTCCGCCGGCTCGCGAGGGTGCTGCCCGAGCCGGCGTTCGCCGTGCTCGGCAACCACGACATCGCGCTCAGCCGCGACCCGCAGGCGCGGAGGTCCGACCTGCGCGAGCTCGAGCCGGTGACGCTGCTGCGCGACGAGGGCCGGCTGCTCGAGCTGCGGGGCCGGAGAGTCTGGATCGCCGGCGCCGATCCGCGGCTCATCGTCCACGGCCGCGCGCGTCTCGATCCGAACCGGCTCGCCCGTGAGGCCGACCTCTCCATCCTCATCTGCCACTACCCGCGGGTGCTCGACGGGCTCGAGCCGGGCAGGTTCGACCTCGTCCTGGCCGGCCACACGCACGACGGCCAGATCTGCCTCCCGTATCCCGGCGGCAAGATTCCGCTCACGCATCCCAGGGAGCGCTACACGGCGGGGGTCTTCCGCAGCCCGTCCGCGACGATGCACGTCTCGCCGGGACTGGGCACGACGTTCGTCCCGTTCCGCTTCGCGGCCCGGCCGGAGGCGACGGAGCTCGTCATCAGGCCGGCGCTACGCTGACTCGGCATGGAGGGTCAGGCGTCGATCTCGACCGACATCCTCGAGCGGTACGCCGCCGACGCGGCGCTCGAGGTGGAAGGTGTGCATGGCCTGGCCGAGAGCTCGCTGCCGCGGCGGCGGGCGGTGCGGATCAGCGGCCGCGACGGCGCGATCCGCGTCGAGGTTCATCTCGTGGCCGACTGGGGCGCGCCGTTGCCCACGCTCGGCCGGCACGTGCAGGAGCGCGTGCGCGAGTACCTCGGCTCGATGGCGGACGTCGAGCCGGCGGCCGTGGACGTCGTCGTGGACGAGGTGGAGAAGCCGTGAGCACCCGCATCGCCGGCCTGACGGGCGCGACGCTCGAGACGGTTCCGGCGGTCTGCCACGACTGCATCTGGTGGCAGACGCGGGACGGGCGCAGCACCGACAAGCGGAAGTGGATCCGGGAGGCCGAGGAGGCGTGGGGAGCGTGGGGGACGGTCTACCACGACGAGGACGGCCGCCTGCTCGGCTCGATGCAGTGGGGGCCGGCGGAGCTCTTCCCGCGCGCGGCCGAGCTGCCGGCCGGGCCGGCGAGCCAGGATGCGGCGCTCGTCACGTGCGCCTACCTCACCGACCCGTCGCGGCCCTGGGTGATGCAGTCGCTCTTCCTGACCGCGATCGGCGACGCGCGCGACCGCGGCGCGCGGGCGCTCGAGGCGTTCGCGTACCGCTATCCGGAGGGGGAGACGAACTTCGCGCGCTTCCACGTCCACCGGACGATCTTTCCCGCGGACTTCCTCTCCGACTTCGGCTTCCTGACCGTCCGTACCCGGGGGCGGATCGAGCTCGCGCGCCTCGAGCTGGGAGGCCTGCAACCGGTCGAGGAAGGGCCGCGCGAGAAGGTGCTCGCGCTCGTCCGCGAGGCGTTCGTGCCCGCGCCCGCGCCGCAGCGACCGTAGCGCCGGCCGTCACGAGGAGCGCGATGAAGCGCTCGCTGCCGGAGCGGCCGAATGCCGCGGGCCACCAGGGGCGTCCCCAGCCGGCGTTCCAGGGTCGCGACGATCGTCGACACGGCCGGCTGCGTGTGGTCGAGCCTGTGCGGGACAGCGGAGAGCGAACCGGTCTCGCCGACCATCTGCAGGACGCGCGTCTCTTCCCTGCGAGAATGACGCTGGCCGGCGAGTGTCAGGCCCGATCCGTACGAAACCCGAAGGAGGACGGAGAACGATGCCCGAGCCAGTCAAGCTGCACCGTTGCTCGATCCGGTTCATGAAGACCAAGAGCCATCCCTGCTGGAAGGTCGAGAAGGCGCTGATCGACATGGGCGTCGAGTACGAGGCCGTCACCGGTCCGACGCGGCGCGGCAAGCGGACCCTGATCGCCGAGGGCACCGGCCAGAACCTCTATCCCGCGATCCAGTTCGAGGACGGGAGCTGGTATCGGGAGGAGTCGGCGGAGATGGAGCGTGCGATTCGGGCCGGCCGCCTGGACGAGCACCGCGGACCGTCTCTCTCGCCGCAGCCCGCTCCAGACACCGACTGAGGGCACGCCGTGGAGACGTCCCGGCTGGAGCTCTTCTCCGACGGGGTTCGCGATCGCCGGGAGTTCCGATCAACGCCGCCGCGACGCTCGTCGCGTTGTGGAGCCCGTACACGGGGCTGACGCTCTTTGCCGCGCTCGCCGTCTTCTACGTGGTCGGGAGCACGCTGTTCGGACGCGACGCGGGCGGAGCCGCTCGGCAGCCCGAGCGGCGCTAGGCCGCCTGCGAGGCCGAGCTTCCCGCCTCGAGCAGGAGCTCGGCGATCTGGATCGCGTTCAGCGCCGCGCCCTTGACGAGGTTGTCGCAGGCGAGGAAGAGGACGAGTCCGTTGCCGTCCGACGCGCGGTCGGGGCGGATGCGGCCGACGAGCACGTTCTCGGTCTGCGTCGCCGCGAGCGAGGTCGGGGTGGGGACGAGCTGCACGGAAGGCGCGGCGGCGAGGATCGTCTCGGCCTCCGCCGGCGAGAGCGGCCCCTCCGTCTCGAGCCAGACAGCCTGCGAGTGGCCGACGAGGATCGGCACGCGCACTGTCGTCGCGCTGATCGGAAGGTCCGGCAGCTCGAGGATCTTGCGCGCCTCGCCGCGGATCTTCGCCTCCTCGTCGGTCTCGTCGCCCTCCCAGTCCCAGTCGAACTCGAGGTCGTGCTCGGCCGGCGGCTCGTCGCGCAGCCGCTCCATCTTCTGCGCACCGGCGCCCGAGGCGGCCTGGTACGTCGAGACGCGGACGCGCCGGAGCCCCGCTGCGTCGTACAGCGGCTTGAGGACGCAGGCGAGCGGGATCGTCGAGCAGTTCGGGTTCGCGACGACGCGGCTGGTGGCGCGGGCCTCGAGCGCTCGGGGACCGTTGACCTCCGGCACGACGAGCGGGTAGCCGGCGACGAGGCGGTAGGCACTCGACTTGTCCACGACGAGCGCGCCGCCCTCGACGGCCGGCGGGACGAGCTTCCGCGACGCACTCGTACCGCAGGAGAAGAGCACGAGGTCGAGGCTGCCGGCGGCGAGTGCCTCGGGCGTCGCCTCCTCGACGGCGAGCCCGCCGTCGAGCTTCCGCCCCGCCGACCGGGCGGAGGCGAAGGCGCGCACGCTCTGGTAGCCGCGTTCGTGCAGGAGCCGCAGGGTGACCGTCCCCACCGCCCCCGTGGCGCCGACGACGCCGATGCGGACGTCGTGCGGCGTCACGCCCGGTCGAGCTCGAAGGCGTCGTGGAGGGCGGTGACCGCCTTCGGCACGTCCTCGCTGCGGACGTGACAGGCGATCTTGATCGGCGAGGTCGAGATCATCTCCGACTCGACACCGGCCTCCTCCAGCGTCGCGAACGTCCGCGCCGCGATCCCCGGATGGCTCTTCATGCCGGCGCCGACGAGGCTCACCTTGCCGAGGTCGTCGCGCATCGACCACTCCACGCCGAGCTCGGCGAGGAGTGTCTCGCAGCTCGCGCGGTCCTCGAGCGGCGCGGAGAAGACGATCTCGTCGCTCGTCAGCTGGAGGATCGTGTCGACGTTGACGTTCGCGGCCGCGAGGCGGTCGAAGAGCTTTGCGACGTCGGTCTCGCGCACCCGGTACAGCGGCTCGCAGTCGATGTGGGCCACGCCGCTGATGATTGCCTGCTCGAGCACGGGATCCTCCTCGTCGACGACCCACGTCCCTTCGGCGTCGGTGAACGTGGAGCGAACGTGCAGCCGGACGGCGTGGTTGCGCGCGAACTCGACCGAGCGTAGCTGGAGCACCTTCGCACCGCTCGCCGCCAGCTCGAGCATCTCCTCGTACGTGACGCTGCGCAGCTTGCGCGCGGTGGGGACGATGCGCGGGTCGGCCGTGAACACGCCCTCGACGTCGGTGTAGATCTCGCACGCCTGCGCGCCGAGCGCCGCGGCGAGCGCCACGGCCGTGAGGTCGGAGGCGCCGCGGCCGAGTGTCGTCACGTCGTGTGAGTCGGCCGAGACGCCCTGGAAGCCGGCGACGAGCACGATCTTCCCCGCGTCGAGCGCGTCGTTGATCCGCGTCGCGCGCACCTCGGCGATCTTCGCCTTGCCGTGCACGCTGTCGGTGACGATTCCCGCCTGCGAGCCGGTGAGAGAGATCGCCTCGTGGCCGAGATCGTGGACGGCCATCGCGCAGAGCGCGTTCGAGATCCGCTCGCCCACGGAGATCAGCATGTCGTACTCGCGCGGCTCCGGGGTCGGCGAGATCGCGTGTGCGAGCCGGATCAGCTCGTCGGTCGTGTCGCCCATCGCCGAGAGGACGCCGACGACGCGGTGGCCGGCCTCGCGTGCGCGGACGAGACGGCGAGCCACCTCCTTGATCTTCTGCGGGTCCGCGACGGAAGAGCCGCCGAACTTCATCACGACGAGGTCACGCGCGGGCACGGCCGCGTCGGTCGCCACCTCCGGAACGGTTTCGAACTGGCTCGTGGTCATCGGCGGAAGTGTGCCGCCCGCTCAGATCTCTCGCCGCCCGGCGAGAGCGCGGCCGAGCGTCACCTCGTCCGCATACTCGAGGTCGCCGCCGACGGGGAGCCCGCTCGCGAGACGTGTCACGCGGACGCCGTCGCGCAGCCGGCCGGCTAGGTAGGAGGCGGTCGCCTCTCCCGTCGCATTCGGGTTCGTGGCGAGCACGACCTCCCGCACGCCGTCGCTCTGGACGCGGTGCATGAGCTCGTCGATGCGGAGATCCCCCGGCTCGACGCCGTCGAGCGGTGACAGCGCGCCGCCGAGCACGTGGTACAGGCCGCGATACTCCGCCGTCCGCTCGAGCGAGACGACGTCGACCGGCTGCTCGACGACGCAGATCGTCGTCCGGTCGCGGCGCGCGTCGAGGCAGATCGCGCACAGCTCCTCCTCTGTGAGGTTGCCGCACTCGCGGCAGAAGCGCACACGCTCCTTCACGTCGGCGATAGCCTCGGCGAGTGCGAGCGCCTCCTCCTTCGGCGTCTGGAGGATGTGGAAGGCGAGCCGCTGCGCGGTGCGGCTGCCGATCCCGGGCAGGCGGGTCAGCTGCGAGACGAGGTTCTCGACGGACGGGCTCAACATACGCTGAGCGTATAGCTCGCGGGCGCTTGCGCACCCGCTCGCTGGAGAGCATGGAACGAGGGCCGGGGAGAGCGCGGTCTCCCCGGCCCTCGTGCTGTCAGGGCTTGCTTGGGGCGCGGGAGGTTCGAGCGCCGCCCCACGCAGCCGGGGGTTCTCGCGCTTCAACTACACCTCCGGCAAAGGGCCGCAGCGTACGCGCGAGCGTACGCTGCGGCCGAACCGTGCTCGCGCCGGCCTCAGCCGCGCGCGAGCGCACCAGCACAGGCCTCCCGTCCACAGCATCCAAAGCAAAAACAGCACGGAGCCGGGCCGGAGACCGCGCTCTCCGGTCCGGCGCAGTTCCCTTGTCCCAGCGAGCGAAGAGCGCAGCTCTTCGCCCGGCCGAGCTATCGAGGTGTGAAGTCGAAGGCCCAGCCCCAGACGACGACGCCGATCAGGGCGAGGACGATCAGCGCCCAGAGCCAGTTCGTGACGAGGTAGCGGCCGCGGCCGCGGCGGTTCCGCGGCGGCCGGCTCACCTCACTCGCCAAGTCCGGGGAGCCCGAGTCCGCCGAGGCCCATGTCGCCGAGGAGCTGCTGCGCCTTCGCCTCGACGCCCGCGCGCGCCGACCGGAGAGCCTCGTTGACGCCTGCGAGCACGAGGTCGGCCAGGGCCTCCGGGTCGTCCGGGTCGATCGCGTCGCGAGAGATCTCGATCGCGACCACCTCGCCGGCCCCGTTCGCCGTCACCTTGACGAGCCCGCCGCCGACCGACGACTGGGCCGTCTCCTGCGCAGCCTCGGCCTGCATGCGCTGCATCTGCTCCTGCATCTGGGCGGCCTGCTGCATCAGCTTCTCCATGTCGAAGGACATGAGTGCTCATTCACCTCGCTCGCGCGCGTCGAACGTGTCCGTGAACAGCTCGACGAACTGCTCCTCGTTGCCCGGCTCCTCCTGCTCCGGCCCGGGCGGCGCCTCGCGTGCCTCTCCGAGCTCGAACGCGAGCGCGAGCCGCCGGCCGGTGACGTCGTAGAGCGCGTCGGCGAGCAGCGCCGCGTTCTTCGGGTCGCGCGCGAGATCGAGGTGGAACTGGGCGGTCGGCGGGAACTCGAGCCTGAGCGTGTCTCCCTCCAGCCCGGCGGGACGGGCCTCGCGCAGCAGCGACGCCGTCGGGATGCCGCCCCGCTCCTCGACCGCCCGCAGGACGGTGTGCGTCCACGCCTCCTGCAGCTGCGAGAGCTCGAGGGCCGGGCCGCCGACCGGCACCGGCACGGGCTCGGGCGCAGGCTCCGGCTCGGCCCGCGGTTCGTCGGGACGGGTCCCGGGACCAGGTCCAGGGACGGGTGCGGAAACGGCCTGTCCCTGCTCGAGGCGCTCGAGCCGGAAGGCGATCGACTCGCGGGCGAGGTCGCTCGCCGGACGCGTGACCTTGACGAGCGCGAGCTCGAGCGGCAGGCGCGGGTCGCCGCCCTGGCGCATGTCGTCGACGGCGACCGCGAGCAGGTCGATCAGGCGCAGGACGGCAGCCTCCCCGAGCTGGCTCGCCTGGGCACGCAGCCGCTCGCGCGCCTCCTCGCTCGTCGTCACGGCCTCCGGCACGTCGCCGAGGTGCTGGGCGAGCATGACGTTGCGGAGGTGCTCGATCAGGTCGAGGACGAGCCGCCCGAGATCGAGACCGCGCTCCGACAGTTCCTCGACGTACGTGAGCGCGCCGGCGGTGTCGCGGTCGACGACGAGGTCGCAGAGGCGGAAGAGCGCCTCCTCCTCGACCGTCCCGAGCAGCTCGAGCACCGCCTGCACCGTGACTTCGTTGCCGGTGGCGGAGGCGAGCTGGTCGAGCGCCGACTCGGCGTCGCGGAAGGCGCCGCGGGCGCCGCGGGCGACGAGGGCGAGCGCCTGGTCGGTGGCCTCGATGCCCTCGGCGTCCGCGAGCAGGCGCAGCCGCTGGACGAGATCCTGCAGCCGCGGGCGCTGGAAGACGAACGTCTGGCAGCGGGAGCGGACGGTCGGGAGCACCTTGGAGAGGTCGGTCGTGCAGAACACGAAGACGAGGTGGGGCGGCGGCTCCTCGATCAGCTTCAGGAGCGCGTTCCAGGCGGCGTCCGTGAGCTGGTGCGCCTCGTCGAGGATGTAGACCTTGTGGTGGCCCTCGACCGGCTGGAGGACGATCCGGTCGCGGATCTCCCGGATGTCGTCGATGCCCCGCTGCGAGGCGGCGTCGATCTCGATCACGTCGAGAGACGTGCCGGCGGCGATCGCACGGCACGCGTGGCAGGTGCCGTCGGGCGTGGTGGTCGGCCCCTGTACGCAGTTGAGGCACTTCGCGAGGATGCGCGCGGTGGACGTCTTGCCCGTGCCTCTCGGGCCGGCGAAGAGGTAGGCGTGCCGGACGGCCTCCGTCGCGATCGCGTTCCTGAGCGTGCGCACGACCGCCTCCTGCCCGACGACCTCCTCGAAGGTCTGGGGACGGTACTTCCGGTAGAGCGCGGCCATTGGTCGATTCAAGCACAGGTGCCGCGTCAGAGCCCGAACCGCGACACCGCTCGCTCGGCGACGAGGCCGCCGATCGCGAGGCAGGACGTGGCCGCGGGGGAAGGAGCATTCAGGACGTGGAGGGACGCCGGCCCTTCCTCGACGAGGAAGTCGTCGACGAGCCGGCCGTCCCGCGTCATCACCTGCGCCCGGATCCCGCTCGGCCCGCGGACGACGTCGGACGCCTGGAGCTCCGGGATGTAGCGCCGCATGCCCGCGATCGCGGCCGGCTTGACCGCATCCCGCCAGATCTCTGCTGCGCCCGGGCGCGCGTAGCGCCGCGCGAGGCGCAGGAATCCGGGCCAGGCGAACCCGGCGCCGATGTCGCGCGCGGAGACGCTCGTCCGGGAGTAAGCCTCCCGCGCCAGCGCGGGAACGGCGTTCGGCCCGGCCCAGACGGCGTCGTCGTGGCGGCGCGTGAAGTGGACGCCGAGGAATGGGAAGGCCGGATCGGGCACGGGGTAGACGAGGCCGCGCACGAGCGAAGCCGCCGCGCCGCGCAGGAGCCAGTAGCTGCCGCGGAACGGAACGACGCGTACCTGCGGCTCCGCGCCCGCGAGGCGCGCGACCCGGTCGGCCTGAAGCCCTGCGCAGGCGACGAGCGCGCCGGAACGGAGGCGGCCGTTGGGCGTCCGGAGCGTCAGCCCGTCTCCGTCGCGCTCGACTCGCTCGAGCGGCTCGCCGAGGCGGAGGCTGCCACCCTTCTGGCGCAGGAGCTCGGCCAGACACGCGGCGACGAGCCCGAAGTCGACGACGGCCGTCTCCGGGACGTGGAGGCCACGCATGCCGCGGACGTGCGGCTCGATGTCGCGCAGCTCGCCCGGGGCCACCTCCGTCAGGTCCCGGATTCCGTTCGCACGGCCGCGCCGGGCGAGCTCGGCGAGCCGCTCCAGCTCGCGCTCGTCGACCGCCACGACGAGCTTGCCGCGCCGGTGCACCGCGAATGCCGTGCTCGGCGCAGAGCGCGGTGAGCTCCTCGCGTCCCTCGCGGCAGAGGCGCGCCTTGAGCGACCCGGGCTCGTAGTAGAGGCCGGCGTGGACGACGCCGGAGTTGTGCCCGCTCTGGTGCTGCGCCGGCGCCGGCTCCTTCTCGAGCAACGCGAGCCGCAGGCCCGGCGAGCGCTCGAGCAGCCGGTACGCGCTCGCGAGTCCCACGAGGCCGCCCCCGACCACCGCGACGTCGAACGTCTCCACCGGCCGAGCGTAGTGGGCCAGGCGCACCGCACACCTGGAAGGGACTCCTTAGCGCTGCTTCCTCCCGGATCTGACGCGGTTCGAAGGCTCCCACTGCACGGGGCCTGGCCCGGGCACGAGTGTAGCCTCCTGCGGGATGCCCGACGACGCGCGTCACGCCTTGCTCACGAGGCTCTTCGACCACGCGCCCACCTTCCCGCCGGCGCAGCTGCCGCCTGGCCAGGCGCTCGCCGAGGACCGGCGCGCCAGGGCGAGCGAGCATGCCTGGCTGCTCGGCCGCCTCGCGTGGCCGGCGTCGAAGCTGGCGGAGCTGCCGCAGGACGAGGGCCGCGCGCTGGCGGTCGTCGACAGCGGAGCCGAGCGTCAGGACGAGGCGGTCTACCTCGAGGGTGTCCCGCTCGACGAGGTCGTGGAGCGCGGCGCGCGGGCGAAGATCCGCTGCGGCGGCGAGCGGGTCCCGAGCGTCGAGGAGCTCGCGGAGTTCGTGCGCGGCTGCCGCGAGCGCGGTCTCGTGTTCAAGGCGACGGCCGGCCTGCACCACGCGTATCCGGCTGCTGCCGGAGAGCACGGCTTCCTCAACCTGCTCGCGGCCGCCGTGTTCGGGGACGAGGAGGAGGCGCTGCGCGCCGGGCCGGGCGCCTTCGAGCTCGACGCGTCGTCGTTCCGCTGGGACGGGCGCGAGGCCGATGCGGAGCAGCTCGCCGGCGTTCGCGCCTCGCTCCTCCATTCGATCGGCAGCTGCTCGTTCTTCGAGCCGGTGGAAGAGCTCGAGCGGCTGGGGTTCCTCGCGTGACCGGCTTCGGCGCCGGCGAGCGGGGCCTGCTCTGGCGGGACGGAGGCGAGGCGGTGGACCTGTCCGGCCTCGGCGGCGTCTTCGCCGCGCCGTCGCTGAACCCGCTCCTCGCCGCGGGTCGCGGCGCGTGGGAGCAGGCGATCGCGGCCGCGCAGGCCCACGACGGGCCGCGGCTGCCGCTCGCCGAGGCGCACCTCCGGCTCCCGTTCGAGGTCGCCGACTACGTCGACTTCTACTCCTCGCTCGAGCACGCCTCGAACCTCGGCCGGCTGTTCCGGCCCGACCAGGAGCCGCTCCTGCCGAACTGGCGCTGGCTGCCGGTCGGCTACCACGGCCGCGCCGGGACAGTGGTCGTCAGCGGCACCGACGTCGTGCGACCACAGGGCCAGCGGAAGGCGCCGAGGAGGACGCGCCGACGTTCGGCCCGAGCCGGCGCCTCGACTTCGAGGCTCGAGCTCGGCTTCGTCGTCGGCGTCCCGGGCCGTCTCGGCGAGCCGGTGCCGGTCACCGGCTTCGCGGAGCACGTCTTCGGCCTCGTCCTCGTCGACGACTGGAGCGCGCGCGACATCCAGGCCTGGGAGTACGTGCCGCTCGGCCCGTTTCTCGGCAAGTCGTTCCAGACCTCGATCTCGGCGTGGGTCACGCCGCTCGCGCTGCTCGAGGAGGCGCGGGTCGAGGCGCCGCCGCAGGAGCCGCCGCCGCTGCCGCATCTCGCCGGCGGGCGGACTGGGCGCTCGACATCGCGCTCGAGGTCGAGCTGAACGGCGAGACCATCTCGCGCGGCAACGCCCGCACGCTCTACTGGACGCTGCCGCAGCAGCTCGCGCACGCGACGTCGAACGGGGCCTCGCTCCGCACGGGCGACCTGATGGCCTCGGGGACGATCTCGGGTGCGGAGCCGGGCTCGGAGGGGTCGATCGATCGAGCTCCGTCGCGGCGAGCGGCTCCTCTCCGACGGCGACGAGGTCGTCCTCCGCGGGCGCGCGGCGAACGGGGTCGAGCTCGGCGAGGTGCGTGGGCGCGTGCTCCCCGCCGCCGGCTGGCCGACGGCGTTACAGGGGCGCGACGCGAGACCGCGCCCGGCCAGCTGCGCGAGCACGAGCTCGAGGGCGGCAGCCGTACGCTCCCAGCTCTGCGGGGCCCCGTACCAGTCGGCGTCGTGGAGGAGGAACACGTCCCCGCCCCGGGCCTTGCGGAGCAGCTTGCCGGCGATCGACTCCGGCGTCGCCTTCGCCCGCCAGTCGCGGCCGTCGCGGCGCCAGAGCACCGTCTCCCAGCCTTGCCGGCGCGCCTCCCGCAGAGCCGGCATCGTGAGCATCCCGTACGGGGGCCGGTAGCGGCGCGGCTCGACCCCCGTCGCGACGCGGATCGACTCCGCCGCGCGCTGCAGGTCCTCCCTCGCCGGGCCCGGCCAGAGCCGCATGAGGTTGCGGTGCCGGTAGCAGTGGACGCCGATCTCGTGTCCGGCGGCGACGATCTTGGCCGCCACGTCCGGAAACCGCTCGACCTGCTCGCCGACGAGGAAGAAGGTCGCGCGGGCGTCCGCGCGGGCCAGGATCTCGAGCACGCGGGGCGTTCCCTCCGGATGCGGGCCGTCGTCGAAGGTCAGCGCGACGGCGTCCTCGGAGTCGATCTCGGCACGTATCCCCAGCAGGCGGCGCAGCGGGCCGAAGAAGATCGCGGCGCAGGGAAGGTCGTAGAAGAGCCACTGGGCCGCGCCTCCTGCGACCGCCCGCAATAGGTGACTGTCGTCGGATTCGGTCATGCCCACGCTCCCGATCGCCGCGCGTGCGGCGCGTCGCGGCGATTATCCACTGCGGCGGGAGCCCGCGCACCCCTTGGCCGTGCGTCGGGGAGCCTACAAAAGGCCGACCGTCCGCCCGTCGGCGTCGAGGTCGATATCGAACGCGGCCGGGTGCGCGCCCAGGCCCGGCATCGTCTGCATGTCGCCGCAGAGGGCGAGCAGCCAGCCTGCGCCGGTGTAGGCACGGATGTCGCGCACGGCGACCTGAAACCCGTCGGGGCGTTCAGCTTGGCCGGGTCGTGCGAGAGCGACAGGTGTGTCTTCGCCATGCAGATCGGCAGCCCGCCCAGGCCGCCTGCTGGTCAGCGCTCGACGGCGCTCTTGGCAGGCGGCAGGCAGCTCGATGCCGTCGGCGCCGTAGACGCGGCGTCGCGATCGCCTCGATCTTCGTCCTCGATCGGCGCGTCGAGCGCGTAGATCGGCTGGAACGTCGCACGGCTGCGGCGTCGCCTCGACGACCGTCTCGCGAGCTCGTGGCGCCCTCGCCGCCGCGCTCGAAGCCGTCGCTGATCTCCGCCGCCCATGCGCCGCGCTCGAGCGCGAGCCCGCGGACCCGGTCGAGCTCTTCTCGCGTGTCGCCCGGGAAGCGGTTCACGGCGACGACCGGGTTGAGGCCGAACTCGCGCGCGATGCCGAGGTGGCGGGCGAGGTTGTCGCGCCGCGGTGTCGAGATCGCCGTCCCCGTGGTGCTCGAGAGCGCGCACGTCGACGACGAGGACGATCGCGCTCGGGCGAGGCCGCCCGACGCGGCAGACGATGTCGAGGAACTTCTCCATCCCGAGGTCGGAGCCGAAGCCGCCCTCGGTGACGACGTTGTCGGCGAGCTTGAGCGCCATCCGGGTCGCGACGAGCGAGCTGTTGCCGTGCGCGATGTTGGCGAACGGGCCGGCAGTGGACGAAGGCGGGCTCGCCCTCGAGCGTCTGGACGAGGTTCGGCTTGATCGCCTCCTTCAGCAGCACCGCCATCGAGCCGGCCGCGTGCGAGTCTGCTCGGCGGTGACGGGCTCTCCCTCGTACGTCGTCCCGACCGTGATCCGGCCGAGCCGGCCCCGGAGGTCGTCGAGGTCGCGCGCCATGGCGAGGATCGCCATCACCTCGGAGGCGGCCGTGATGTCGAAGCCCGTCTCGCGCGGCAGTCCGTTCGCCTTGCCGCCGAGGCCGGTCACGACCTGGCGCAGCGAGCGGTCGTTCATGTCGAGGGCGCGCCTCCACGTGATCGTGAGCGGGTCGATCCCGAGCGCGTTGCCCTGCAGCACGTGGGCGTCGAGCATCGCGGCGAGGAGGTTGTTCGCGGCGGTGATCGCGTGCAGGTCGCCGGTGAAGTGGAGGTTGAGCTCCTCCATCGGCACGACCTGTGCGTAGCCGCCGCCGGCGGCGCCGCCCTTGATCCCGAAGACGGGGCCGAGCGACGGCTCGCGAAGGCAGAGCGACGGGCCGCTCCTCGAGCAGGCCGAGTCCCTCGGCGAGCGAGATCGCGGTCGTCGTCTTGCCCTCGCCCGCCGGTGTCGGCGTGATCGCGGTGACGGCGACGAGCTTCCCGTCGGGAACGTCGGCGAGCCGGTCGAGGACGCCGTGCGAGACCTTCGCCTTGTAGCGCCCGTACGGCTCGAGCTCGTCCTCTGCGATGCCGGCAGCCGCCGCGACCTCGACGATCGGGCGCAGCTCGGCAGCCTGGGCGATCTCGAGGCTCGTGAGGGCGGACATGACGCAAGTCTGCACGCGCGGGACTTGTCGCCGCCAGGGGATCGGCACGGAGTCAGGCTGCGGGTTTTCCGCTCCCTCCGGGTTTCCGGCGCCCCAGACTGAGGGTTCGGGCTTGACGGGCGGCCCGGCTGCTCGTAGCCTCAGCCCCCACGTGCCTTCTTCGGTGATCTGTATCTCGCGAGCGTTGTGGGCGGGCGGCGAGGATGTCGGGCGTCTCGTCAGCGAGCGCCTCGGCTTCGTCTACGTCGACGACGAGATCATCTCGCGCGCAGCGGAGCGCGGCGGGATCCATCCCGAGACCGTCGCCGACGAGGAACGTCGCAAGTCGCTCGTGGCCGGGCTGCTCTCCGCCATGGCCGAAGGTGGCGCGACCTTCGGGACGCCCCCGGTCGCTCCGGTCTGGAACGAGCCGACGAGCGAGACCGTGCGGGCCTTCATCCGCGAAGCGATCCAGGAGGTGGCGGCCAAGGGCAAGGCCGTGATCGTGGCGCACGCCGCCTCGCACGCCGTCGGCACCGGCACGACGGCGCTCCGCATCCTGATCACCGGGTCGCCGGAGAGGCGTGCGTCTCGCCTCGCCGAAGCTGACGGCCTCGACCGGTCGGAGGCCGCGAAGGCGATCAGGAGCTCCGACGCGGCGCGGGCCGACTACCTGAAGCGCTTCTACGGCGTGAAGGAGCTGCCGACCAGCTACGACCTCGTGATCAACACGGACGCGCTCTCGGTCGAGCGGGCGGTGGACCTGATCGTGCAGGCCGCGACCTCCTAGTGGCGGTCGTAGCGGCCCCGTAGACTTCCGGCGTGCCGTTTCGCAAGGACGTGAAGATCGAGCTTCTGCGGCGGACGCCGCTGTTCTCGAAGTGCTCCAAGCGTGAGCTCGCGGCGATCGCCGGGATCGCGGACGAGATCCAAATCCCGGCCGGGCAGGACTTCATTCGCCAGGGAGAGCGGGGTCGCGAGTTCTTCGCCCTCATCGACGGCAACGTGGAGGTTCGGCGCAACGGCCGCCGGGTGAAGCTCAAGGGCGGCACCGAGTTCTTCGGCGAGGTCGCGCTCCTCACCGAGACGCCGCGGAACGCGACCGTGACAGCCACCTCCCCTGTGCGAGCGTTCGTCATCACCCGGCCGGCGTTCACCGGCCTGCTGCGGGAGTTGCCGCAGCTGCAGCTGAAGGTGCTGCACTCGCTCGCCGAGCGCCTCGCTCCGGAAGCCGGCCCCTAGAGAAGCGCAGAGCCGGCGCGGCGGCCCGGGCCGGGGGCTCCTCCGCCCGGTTCAGGGCGATTCGCCCGCGTCCGGTCGCAGCGCCAGCAACTCCTGCCGACGCTGCTGGATCGCACTCTCGAGCCGCGCGGCGATCGCCGGCTGCGCCTGCTGCAGCCGCCGGAACTCGGTGCCGAACAGCGTGAGGATCCTCACCGGGGAGGTCGTCGTCACGGTTGCGGTGCGCCGCCCGTCGCCGGCGATCGCCATCTCGCCGAAGAAGTCCCCGGGCTCGTACGTGGCGACGGCCTCGCCCCCGAGGGTGACCTCGGCGCTGCCCTCGACGAGCACGAAGAACGAGTATCCGGCCGCCCCCTCCGTTGCGAGTCGAACCCCTTCGCTCACGCTCCGGGCCTCGAACCAGGTGGCGAGCTCGGCGAGCTCGTCGGCGCTCAGCGTCGAGAAGAGGGGGATTCCGGTCAGGTCGGCGACGGATGTCATCTGCACGGCGGAACCTATCGCTGCCGCGGCTCCCTCGTCACCGCCTGTCACGACTTTGGTACCGGTTCGTCACGACTCGGTGGGCTTGTGATCCGCCTGGTGTAGCCCTATGCTGTCGCGCGCACGCTGGGGTGGTGGCGGCGTTGAGGGAGAGGAGCGGTAATGCGTTTGTGGATGCGTGACCTGCGCCGGGCGCCGAGGCGGCGCGTGGGTATGCGAGCGGCGTCGGTCCTGGCGATAGTCGCAGGGGCGCTGGCCCTGGCGGGAGCCGGCGGGATCGCCTCGGCCGACAACGGCGGCCCCGGCACGGGTATCGACTACGGGTCCAGCTGGGCGTACACGAGCTCCGCGCCCGTTGGCGCCTGGTATGCGCCGACCTTCGATGCGAGTAGCTGGGCGACAGGGGCGGCGCCGTTCGGGAACACGCCCGGCCACCCGTCGTACTGCCCGAGCTTCCCCGAGGCGAACACCTACTTCCAGCTCGGATCGACGATCTACCTGCGCAAGTCCTTCACGCTGCCCGCCAACGCCTTCGGACTGCACGTCGTGGGCACGATCGACAACAACGCCGACGTCTGGGTGAACGGGACGCACGAAGGCGCCTCCCCGATTTTGAGCGGCAGCTGCGACGTCGGTGCGATCGACCTCCCGGTCCCGAACAGTGGTCTGAACCTCGGCGGCTCGAACCTGGTTGCGGTTCAGGCCGTCGACCACGGTGTCGCCAGCTACTTCGACCTGCAGGCGACCTACGGCGCGATCCAGTTCGCGAACCAGCCGGTCGAGACGCAGAAGGGGTCGCCGATCACCGACGGCTCCGGGCCGATCCAGGTGACGATCACGGACGCGGATGGGAATCCGGTGTCCGGCAAGGCCGTCGACATCTCGCTGCAAAACATCTCGGGCAGCGGCACGATCTCGGGCAACACGGCGGCGACCGACTCGAACGGCGTCGCAACCTTCCCGGCTCTCGAGGTGTCGGCTCCCGGTGAGTACCGGCTCGTCGCGACGAGCGAGGGCGCGACCGCCACGAGCGACGCCTTGGTGATCGCGGACCAGGTCACGGAATGCCCGGCGGGGCAGACCTGCACGTCGACGGGCGGGTCGACGTCGAACACCCAGGTCACGGCGTCGTCGTCGTTCACGTCCGACCCGGCGCTCGCGGTCTCCGTCATCGACGGCGGTGCCGCCATCCCGGCGAACGTCTGCGGCGACTTCCAGCCGCTCGGCTCCGGCTCGTTCATCAACATCCTCGGCGGCGTCGTCGGCGGCGGGAACATCACGGCCACGTGGACGCTGGCGAAGTCGCTCGTCAAGCAGGCGGGGAACCCCGGCGCTGCCCACTTCGACATCTGCCTCGGCGCGGAGAACCTCAATGACCCGTCCGGGGAGTCGACCACGGGCTGGACGACGAAGGACGGGTCACCGGCCGTTCCGGTCACCGACCCCAACCTCGGCGTCACGCTCTTCTGGGGCCTGCTGCCGGACTGCCCGAAGCACGGGTCGCCGGCCGGGCCTTGCATCCTCCACCGGAACAAGAACCAGGGCAACGAGGTGGTCAGCTTCTATCTGCCGTATCCGTGGGATGCGAGCTTCCACGGGGGCTGAGCGACGGACAGAGGCTCTGAGCTCTCGGTAGTGCCCCTTCGGCAAAGCCGTCGGCCTTGTCGGCTGTCCGTGTCCCCCGTAGGCTTCCCGCGTAGCGTGGCGGGCGGCCCTGAGGGGAAGGAGTAGGAATGCGGTGGTGGAGGCGTGAGCTGCGGGTACCGGTGCGGCGCTCCGGCCTACGGGCGGCGTCCGTTCTGGCAATCGCCGCCGGGGCATTGACTCTGGCCGGAGCCGGCGGAATCGCCTCCGCCGACAACGGCGGCCCGGGGACGGCGATCTCCTACGGCTCGACCTACGACGCTCTCGTCGCTCCCGAGGTTCCTCCGGCGGCGCCTGCCTGGTACTCCGACGCGAACTTCGACGAGACGGGCTGGACGCTCGGCGCACCGGCGCCGTTCGGCCACGGTGAGGCCTGCGCTCAGAACGCCGGCGAGCAGACGGACTTCCCCCTCGGGTCGACGATCTACCTGCGCAAGTCGTTCACGCTGCCGGCGAACGCGTTCGGCCTGCACGTCGTCGGCACGATCGACAACTACGCCGACGTCTGGGTGAACGGGACGCACGAAGGGGCCGCCCCGATCACGAGCGGCGGCTGCGACACGGGAGCGATCGACCTCGACGTTCCCAATGGCGACCTGAATCACGGCGGCTCCAATCTGGTGGCAGTTCAGGCTCGGGACGACGGGAGCGGCTCCAGCTTCTTCGACCTGCAGGCCACCTACGGCGCGATCCAGTTCGCGAACCAGCCGGCGGAGACGCAGCAGGGATCGCCGATCACCGACGGCTCCGGCGACCCGATCCAGGTCACGGTCACGGACGCGGACGGCAACCCGGTGTCCGGGGCCACGGTCGACGTCTCACTCCAGACGATCTCGGGGAACGGAACGATCTCGGGCACGACGCACGAGACGACCGACGAGAGCGGCGTCGCGACCTTCGCCGACCTGGCGGTCTCGGCCGCGGGCCTGTACCGGCTCGTCGCGACGAGCGAAGGTGCCTCCGCGACGAGCAACGCGTTCGTGATCGCGGATCAGATCACGCCCTGCACGGGCACCTGCTCCTCCCAGGGATCGACGCCGAACACGTCGATCAACGCGTCGACCTCGAGCAACGGCGGGGCGCTCGCCGTCTCGGTCATCGGCGACGCGGGCGTCCCGGCGGACGTCTGTGGCAACGGCTTCGCGCCGCTCGGTGCCGGCGCGTTCGTCGACCTGCTCGGCGGCAGCCAGGGGAACCTCCTGGTCAGCTGGAAGCTCGACAGGTCGCTCGTCGGGCACCGACCCGCATGGCGGTTCGACATCTGCCTCGGCGCCGAGAATCTGCAGGACCCGAGCGGCGGCTCGACGACGGGCTGGAAGACGAAGAACGGCTCGCCGGCGACGCCCGTGGCCGACTCCGATCTCGGTGTCACCCTCTTCTGGGGCCTGCTCCGGCAGTGCTTCTTCGTCCCGTGGTCGCACGGACGGCCGACCAGCCCGTGCTGGATCGACAAGCGCAAGAACTTCCACGGCGACGTCATCATCGACGCCTTCCTGCCGTATCCGTGGGACGCGAGCTTCCACGGAGGCTGAGCGACCGGAACCGTCTCGGCGCTCCCGTCGATCGGGCGGGAGCGGGATCTCGGGAGTGGCGACCACCCCGAGGCGCGCGAAGATCGCGTCCCGCTCCCGCTCGAGCGTCTCCGGAGACTCGCCGTCCAGCCGGCCGAGCGCGGCCAGCGCGCCGAGGGTGAGCGCGATCTCGTAGTCCGCGTCGGCGCGTCTGGCGCTCTCGAGGCTCTCGGTCAGCGCTGCACTCGCCTCGCCGGGCCGGCCCAGCTCCAGCAGGGCGAGGCCGCGGACGCGCTGGAGTGTCGGCTCGAGCGGGAAGATGCCCTCGAAGCTCGCGGAGCGAGCGAGCGTCTGCTGCGCGAGGTCGAGTGCCTCGGCGGCCGACCGCTCGAAGACGAGCAGCTCGGCCAGCCTGGCCTCGGTCACGAGGGCCTCGCTCCGCTCGCCCGCGCGCTCGAACTCCTCCTGCGCCTCGGCGAGCAGCGGACGCGCCTCGTCGAACCGGCCGAGGCGTGTCAGGAGCGTGCCGGTGTAGCGGGCCATCTCCGCGATTCGCGATCCGGATCCGGACGCTCTCGCGATGCGCAGCGACTCCCTCATCAGCGGCTCCGCCTCGGCCAGTCTCCCCTGGTCGAGGAGAACCTCGGCTCGGTTGACGACGGCGAAGGAGGCCGACCAGCGGTCGCCCGACCGTTCCCAGACCTGCTCGGCCCGCTCGTAGAGCCCGAGCGCCTCGTCCCAGCGTCCCTGGTAGTAGGCGATGGCGCCGAGGTTGTTCAGGATCGCCCCCTGGCGCTCGAGGTCGCCGAGCTCCTCGTAGATCGTGAGCGCACGCTGCGAGTGGACGGCCTCGTCGAACCGGCCCTGCGTCGCGTACGCCCAGTCGAGGACGTAGAGCGCCTGTGCGAGGGCCTCCTGCGCACCGGAGGGCTCCGCGGCCTCGATCGTCCGCCGGCACCAGGCGATCGCCTCGCGCGGACGGCCCTGCCGCTGCCTGATCACGGCCGTACGGGCGAAGAGGTCGGCTCTCTGCCGGGCGGCGGCCGGCCCGTCGAGTCCCTCGACGAGGCGGAGGCCGCGCGTGAGCCAGCGCAGCGCTTGCGGGTACCGGCCGAGCCGCCACGGAATGAGCGCGTGCTTGAGCAGGAGGCGTGCCTCTTCGACCGGTTCTGCCGACAGGTGGCGCCGTGACGTCCTGTACGCGTCGCCCGCCGCCTCGAACTCGCCGAGCCGGTAGCGCACGTCCCCCAGCGACTCCGCCACGGCCGCGACCTCGGGGCCGGTCGCACCGCGGAACCGCCTCGCAGCGCGTAGCGCTCGTGCGTAGAGGCTCGCGGCGTCGACGTTCGCGTAGATCCCCTTCGCGTGGTCTCCTGCGAGCCGCGAGTAGCGCCATGCTCGCTCGAAGTTCCCGGCGTGGAAGAAGTGCACGGCCAGCATGCCCGCCTCGTCGCCCGAGTCGGCGCCCGAGACGGCTCTCGAGCACGAGGCCGACGCGGCCGTGCAGCTCGCGCCGGCGGCGGAACGGCAAGCCCTCGTAGGCCGCCTCGTGGACGAGCGTGTTGCGGAAGCGAAGCCGACCGTCGGCGTCCCGGTCGACGAGGCCTCGCAGCCGCTCCCAGAGCGCATCGCCCAGCGCGATCTCGTCGCGGAACGTCGCCGCGAGCAGTGCCTCCTCGAAGGTCACGCCGAGAACCGACGCGTAGCGGAGCGCGATCCGGTCGGAGGCGGAGAGCCGGTCGATGTCGGCGGTCACGACCGCCTCGACCGAGTCGGGCAGCACGTCGGTCCCCGCGGCACGCGCGACGTTGAGCAGCTCGACGAGGAACAGCGGGCTGCCGCCGGACCTCCGCGCGAGCTCCTCGACCTCGTGCGGCCTGAACGGCTGCTCGTCGGTTGTGATCTCGACGATCTCCGCCGCCTCCCGTTCGGAGAGAGGCAGGAGGTCGAAGGCCAGGAAGCGCAGCTGCTCGTCCTCGACCTCGGTCCACAGGCCCTCCGGCTGCGTGCGGGCGACGACGAGCGCGTGCGGCAGAGCATCGGCCGCCTTCGACACGCGGTGCAACAGGTCCGCGCTCGAGTCGTCCAGGAACTGCGCGTCCTCGACCACGAGCGCGAACGGCGTCTCGGCCAGGCTCGCGGCGAGGAACCGCAGCGTCACCTCGGCGAGCGTCTCGCGGAGGAAGCGCTCGTCCAGGGCCTTCGTCTCTGGAGTGGGCGGCAGATCGAGCCCGAGCAGGATCCCGAGCAGCGGTACCCAGGGGACGAGCTCCGGGTCGGCGTCCGCGGCGGCCGCGCGCAGGCGGCGCTCCGAGTCCGCCGGAGTGCTGCCGCGCTCGAGGCCGAGCAGCTCGCGGAGCGGATCGTGCAGCGCGTGGTAGGGGGTCGAGGCCTCGTACTCCTCACAGGTTGCGCGGAACACCCGGAGCTCGGGCGTCGCGGCGAGGACCTCTCGGATGAGGCGCGTCTTGCCGATCCCCGACGGTCCGGCGATCTCGACCGTCCAGCCGTTGCCCGCCCTGACGTCGTCGAGTACGGCGCGGAGCGCGGCTCGCTCCCGCTCGCGGCCGACGAAGGGTGTCTCGGCTATCCGCTCCTCGCGCCTGCCGACGATCGGCCCGACGAGCGACGCCCGCACGGGCTCCGTCTTCCCCTTGGCCTGGAACGGGTCGATCGGCGTCGTCTCGAACGTCGTCCGGGAGCGCTCGAGCACGATCTCGGTCGCGAGGATCTGGCCCGCCTCGGCGCGCGCCATCACGCGTGCCGCCGTGTTGATCGCGTCGCCGAGCACGGCGTAGGCGCGGCGGTACGGGGGGCCGAAGTCGCCGGTGAAGACGCGGCCCGTGTTGATGCCCGCTCGCAGCGGGACGACGCCGGGGCGGTCCAGCACCTCGCGGGCCAGGCGCAGCGCCTGCTCCTCGTCGTGTCCGGTGCTCGACGGAGCCCCCGCTGTCAGGAGGACCTTCACGCTCCCCTTGGCGACGTCGGTCACGTTGAACGGCACCTCGTAGCGGGCAGCGGCCTCCTGGATCGAGCTGATCCGCTCGTCGAGTGCCTCGGCGAAGCCCGTGGGGCCGAGCTCGGCGAGCAGGACGTCGGTGTTCATCAGGTCGAAGAACACCGCCGTGATCGTGCGGTGCTCCGGCTCGCTCCGCTCGAGGAGGACGTGTTCGCGCGCTGCGACCGGAATGCACGACGCGATGACCGTTCCGCTCACCCGGCCGACGTCGGGGGCCGGTCTCTCGTCCACGTCCGGCGGCGCGGCGAGCAGCAGCCCCGTCTCCTGCCGCGCCCCGACGCACGACGGGTCGAGCCGGAGGGCCAGCGTGTCGCTGATGCCGATCTCGCCTGCGTCGGCGGCTCCCTCGATCACCGCCGTCTCGGTCGCCGTCGGGCCGACCACGAGCAGCTCGCGGTGGACGCTCCCCGCCGTGAAGAAGTCGATCGCTCCACTCGCGATCCCGATCGACATGCGCAGGGTCACCGTGCCGCTGCCCACACGGATCCGGCCGACTCGCTCGATCGTCCTCTGCATCTCCCAGGCGGCACGGGCGGCCCGCTGCTCGTGCCCGGCGCCGTCGAAGAGGAGCAGCAGGGCGTCGCCGCCCCACTTGAGCAGGCCGGCTCCCCACAGGTACGCCTCGTCGAGGAGAGCTCTGAAGACCCCGTCCAGGGTGTCGCGCAGCACCTCCGCGCCGATCTTCCCCCGCCGGGAGAGGCTCTCCGTGAGCGCCGTGAAGCCCGAGATGTCGACGAAGGCGAGCGATCCGTCCACGGCCCGGTACGTCGCCTGCGGGGTATCGCGCACCCACTCGATCAGCAGGCGCGGAACGTAGGGCTGCAGCACCTCGCCCTGATCGTCGAGCGCGCGCCGTTCGAGGGCAGTCATCGTGACGAGTATGCACCCGGGACGCCTGAGGAGCCGCGCGCCCGGCTGGCTCGCCGACGGCCGGTCAGTGCCGCACGTGCCTAGGCGGGCTCGACCGGGCGCTTGAAGACGAGCAGATGCCCGTCCCGCTTGCCTCGCAGATCGGCGTCGGGGGTGAGCGTGGCGAGCTCCCAGCCTTCGGCCCCGTACTTGCGGAGCAGGTCCTCGAGATCACTCACGCGGAGCTTGTCGCGGCCCACCATCGACGTCAGCACCTCGGTCCTGTACTCGAACTTCGTCATCCGCCGACCCTACCGGGCGAGGTCGGCTGCCGCCTCGGCGATCGTCGCGACGGGCCCGACGCAGACGTCCTCCGCGTCGAAGAGCTCCAGCCATTCGGCGAGCGGGCGCGCGGCGAAGATCGCGGCGAGCTCGGCTGCGAGCGCCTCCTGGTCGGCGTCGACCCGGCGCTCCGCCAGTTCCGGCCGGCCGAGCAGCTCCACGAGACGGCGGAAGAACACGGGCTCGAGAGGGGCGACGGTGAGATGGCGGCCGTCCGCGGTCTCGTAGATGCGGTAGGAGGCGAGGCCGCCGGTGAGCAGGCGCGGCGCCGGGTCGCCGTCGAGGCGGTGGGCGACGAGACGGTAGGCGCCGTGCGTCAGCGAGACGACGATGTGGCAGCCCTTGCCGGTGCGGTCGCGCTCGAGCAGGGCGGCGAGGATCTTCGTCACGGCGCCGAGCCCGCCCGCCGCGAGGTCGGCGATCTGGACGGGCGGCCACGCCGGCGCGGTGTCCCAGAGCACGCCGGCCCAGCCGAGGTAGTTGAGGTCGTGCCCCGCGCGCTGCTCGTGGCGGCCGCCGATGCCGAAGCCGGTGATGGAGCAGTAGACGGTGCGCTCCGGGACGTGCTCGGGGCCGATGCCGAGCCGGGAGGCGACCCCCGGGCGGGACGACTCGAGCACGACGTCCGCCTCGCGCACGAGCTCGAGCGCCGGCGCGGGATCGCGCTTCAGGTCGACCTCGAGCGACTCCTTCCCCGCGCGCAGCGCGGCGTCCCACGCCGGGGCGGTGCTGCGCAGCGGGTCGCCGCCGGGCGGCTCCACGCAGACGACGCGCGCCCCGAGCTGCAGCAGCTCGCGGGACGCGAACGCGCCGGGGAGGTACCGGCTGAAGTCGACGACGAGCATCCCGCTCAGCGGCTCCATCCGGCGAACCTACCGCCTCCGGTGGGCCCTAGGATCGGCTGCATGCCCGACGCACCCCACCGGCCGCCCTGGCCGGCCACGCCCCCGACGGCGGCGCACCGCGCCTCGTTCGCGGACGCCGTGCGCGGGTCGTACTGGCTCGACGCCCTTCCCGTGCGAGAGTCCGCGCCGCCGCTCGAAGGCTCGGCGGAAGCGGATCTCTGCATCGTCGGCGGGGGCTTCACCGGCCTCTGGGCGGCGCTCCACGCCAAGCAGGACGACCCGGGCCGGGACGTGCTGCTGCTCGAGGCGGAGACGACCGGCTTCGGCGCGTCCGGCCGCAACGGCGGCTTCCTCTCCACCTCGCTCACGCACGGCATCGAGAACGGGCTCGCCCGCTTCCCCGACGAGCTCGCGACCCTCGAGCGGCTCGGCCGTGAGAACGTCGACGGGCTGCGAGCCGACCTGACGCGGCACGGGATCGACTGCGGCCTCGAGCGGACGGGGGCGCTGCACCTCGCGACCGAGCCGTACCAGGTCGCGGAGCTCGAGGAGGCGGCGGAGGCTGCGCGGCGCTTCGGCCACGACGTCGAGCTGCTCGACGGGGACGCTGCCCGGGCCGAGATCCACTCGCCGCTCTACCTCGGCGGGGTCTGGAATCGGAGCAGCACCACGCTCGTCGATCCCGGCAAGCTCGTCGACGGGCTCGGCCACGCCGCGCGCGCGGCGGGGGTCCGCGTCCACGAGCACACGCCCGTCCGCGGTCTCCGCGGCCGCGGGGGCCGCATCGAGGTGCGCACTCCGACAGGCGCCGTCGGCGCCCGGTCGGTCCTCCTCGCCACGAATGCGTACCCGCCGCCGCTGCGGCGGCTGCGGCGGCACGTCGTCGCCGTCTACGACTACGTGCTCGTCACCGAGCCGCTCTCGGTCGAGCAGAAGCGCGCGATCGGCTGGGAGCGGCGGCAGGGCCTCAGCGACGGCGGCAACCAGTTCCACTACTACCGCCTCACCGCCGACGACCGCATCCTCTACGGCGGCTACGACGCCGTCTACCGCTACGGCAGCCCCGTCGAGCCGCGCCTCGACGACCACGAGCCGACCTTCGCCAGGCTCGCCCAGCACTTCTTCGCGACCTTCCCCCAGCTCGAGGGCATCCGCTTCAGCCACCGCTGGGGCGGCGCGATCGGCACGTGCAGCCGCTTCTCCGTCTTCTTCGGCACCGCTCACCGCGGCCGCGTCGCCTACGCGGCGGGCTACACGGGCCTCGGCGTCGGCGCGACGCGCTTCGGCGCCCGCGTCGCTCTCGACCTGCTCGACGGGCGCGAGACCGAGGCGACCCGCCTGCGCTACGTCCGCCGCAAGCCCGTGCCCTTCCCGCCGGAGCCGTTCCGCAGTGCAGTGATCCAGCTGACGCGCAACCGCCTCGCCGCCGCCGACCGCCACGAGGGCCGCCGGGGCGTCTGGCTGCGAACGCTCGACCGCCTCGGTCTCGGCTTCGACAGCTAGGGCCCTGTCCCGCAGGCTCGGCCGCCGGCGGCCAGCCGTGCCAGCGGCTCGCGATCGATTGCGTTGCGCTGGAGCTTTCCCGTCGCGCCGTGCGGCAGCTCGTCCACCGCGACCACGACCCGCGGGTACTTGTAGGCGGCGACGCGCTCGCGTGCGTACGCCTTGACGTCGTCCACGTCGGCGGGGCCGTCGAGTACGACCAGCGCCACGACCTCCTCGCCGAGTGTCGCGTGCGGGACGCCGAGGACGACCGCCTCGAGAACCGAGGGATGCTCGTGCAGCGCCTCCTCGACCTCCCGCGGATAGACCGTGTAGCCGCCGCGCAGGATCACGTCCTTCTTGCGGTCGAGGAGGAAGAGGTGGCCGTCCTCGTCGAGCCGGCCGACGTCGCCGGTGGCGAGCCAGCGGCCCTCGAGCCCGACGAGCACCTCACCGTCGTCGGCGACGCGCAGCTCGTGCCCGGCGGCGGCGGTGCCGACCGAGCCGGGCTTTCGCCTCACACCCGCATGGTTGAGCGCGACGACACCGCCGATCTCGGTCATCCCGTACCCCTCGAGCACAGGCCCGCCGAACGTCTCTTCGAACGCGCGCAGGGTGTCGAGCGGCAGCGGTGCGCCGCCGCTGTGGGCGAGACGCAGCTGCGGCCGGCGGCCCGTCTCCTCCGCAGCTGCCACGAGCGCGGCGAGCATCGCCGGCACGCCCATGAAGACCGTGACGCCCTCCCGCTCGATCGTGTCCAGCGCGTCGCGCGCGTCGAAGCGGCGGACGAGCGCGAGGGTCGCGCCGAGAGCGATCGCCATGTTCATGCACCCGGTCATGCCGAAGACGTGGGAGAGGGGGGCCGAGCCCCAGAGCACGTCGTCCCGGGTCAGCCCGAGCGCGCCGGCCAGGTACTCGGCGTTGCGGCGCAGGAGCCCGTGGGAGAGCTCGATCCGCTTCGGCTCGCCGGTCGTCCCGGAGGTGAAGAGCGCGACCGCCGTGTCCGGGGCCGGATCGAACGGCCGGCTGCGCTGCTCGACCTCCACGGGGCTGAGCAGCGGGTTGAGGGGGACGACGACCGCGCCGCGGCGGAGCGCCCCGTGGTAGCGGGCGATCGACTCCGGCTCGTTCGGCATCGGCAGCGGGACGACGCGTCCGGCCGGCGGCGATGCCTCGGCCATCGCGTCGAGCTCCGCGTAGGTCACGTGCGCGCCCTCGAACGCGAGCGCGGGGCGGTCGGGTGCCCGCGCCGCGGTCTCGGCGAGGAGCGTCGCCAGCGTCACCGCTCGCGGCGGTACGTCTGGAGCCCGGGACGGATGGACTTCTCGTCGAGGAACTGGCTCAGGCCCTGCTCGCGCCCTCGCTCCTGGTCGAGGAACTGGGACTGCTCGAGCTTCGCGTACAGGTAGTCCTCGGCCGTGTCCCAGCTCATCGTCTGGGCGTGCTTGAAGCCGAGCTTCGCCGCGCGCAGGACGACCGGGTTCTTCTCCAGCAGCTCGCGCGCGAGCGCCTCGACGTCGTCGCGGAGCCGGTCGCGCGGGACGCTCCAGTTCACGAGGCCCAGCTCCGCCGCCTTGCGGCCGTCGAACGTGCGGCCGGTCATGACGTAGAGCAGGCCCGCGCGAAGCCCGATCGTCTCGGCGAGCCCGCGGCTGACGAGGCTTCCGGGCGGGATGCCCCAGTTGATCTCCGAGAGGCCGAACGTCGCCTCGTCCGCCGCGACGGCGAGGTCGCAGGCGCAGAGGGGAGTCAGCGCCCCGCCGAAGCACCAGCCGTTCACCATGGCGACGGTCGGTTTCGCATACGTGCGGAGGAGGCGCCACTGCCAGTAGTTCGAGTCGCGGCGGACGCGCCGCTGGACGTTCTCGGGCTGCTGATCGACCTCGCGGAAGTACTCCTTCAGGTCCATCCCGGCGGAGAACGCGTCCCCCTCGCCGGTCAGGACGACCACGCCGCAGTCGTCGTCCTCGTCGAGCGCGAGCAGCACCTCGGCCATTTCCCGGTTGAGCGTCGGGTTCATCGCGTTGCGCTTCTCGGGACGGTTCAGCTTGACCCACGCGATCCCGTCCTCCAGCTCCACGAGCACCGTCTCCCACGCCTTCACGCCGCCTCCTCGTCTTGAATATCAAGCAGCCTGATACTAAGCCGCGCCGTCGACGTCGCGCAAGGCCTCGGCCAGCAGCGTGCGGAGCCGCCCGCGATCCACGTGGCCGAACAGCTCGCGCTCGACTGCGTCCACGGCCGCGTCGGCCCCCGCGAGCAGCCGCGTTCCCGCCGCGGTCAGCTCCGCCGGCCGGATGCGGCGGTGTGCCGGGTCGGAGCGGCGCCGCAAGAGCTTCCGCCGCTCGAGCCGCGCCAGCACCTCGTTCATCGCCTGCGGCGTGATCAGCGAGCGTCGCGCGAGCTGGGCGTTGGAGAGCCCGGACCGTGCTCGCAGGACGGAGAGCGTCGTGTACTCCAGCAGCGAGAGGTCGTGCGGTCCAAGGGCTCCGGCGAGCCGCCGCCGGACGATGCGGTCGAGCCTCCCGACGAGGTAGCTGATGCGCGGCTCCACGACCCGAGCCTATGCCTGCCCGCGGCTCAGCCCCAGATCTCGGCTGCGGTCTCGACGATCAGGCGGAGCTTCGCCTCCTCCTCGGCGACCGTCAGCGCATTCCCCTCGACCGTCGAGGAGAAGCCGCACTGGGGGGAGAGGCAGAGCTGCTCGACGTCGGCGAACCGGCTCGCCTCCTCGATCCGCCGCTTCAGCTCGTCCTTGCGCTCGAGCTCGCCGCGCTTCGTCGTCACGAGCCCGAGCACGACGACCTTTCCCTTCGGGAGGAAGCGGAGGGGCTCGAAGCCGCCCGACCGCTCGTCGTCCCACTCCATGAAGAACCCGTCGACCTGGAGCTCGTTGAAGAGCGCCTCTGCGACGAAGTCGTAGCTCCCCTCGGCGGCCCACGACGAGCGGAAGTTGCCACGGCACATGTGCGTCGTCACGGCCATCCCGTCGGGCCGTCCGGCGAGCGCCTCGTTGATGTGGCGTATGTACTCGACGTGCTGGCGGTCGGGGTCGCCGCCGATCGAGGCGACGTACTCGCGCTGGTGGGGGTCGTTCAGATACGCGAGGCTCGTGTCGTCGAACTGGAGGTACCGGCAGCCGAGCTCCGCAAGGCGCCTCACCTCCTCCCGGTACGCCGCCGTGAGATCGGTCCAGAAGGAGTCGAGATCGGGGTACACCGACTCGTCGATCGCGGCGCGGCCGCCGCGGTAGTGGACCATGCTCGGCGACGGGATCGTCAGCTTCGGGACGGTGCTCGTGACCGTGTCCTGCAGGAAGCTGAAGGCGTCGCCGAAGATCGTCTCCGACACGCCGAGGCGTCCGTTCACGTGCAGCGCGGCCGGCGTGAACTCGAGCTCGCCCTCGGGGTTGAAGAACCGCACCGAGATGTGCCCGGCCTCCTTCGTGATCCCGTCGAGCTGGTAGATGAAGTCCATGTGCCAGGAGGCGCGACGGAACTCGCCGTCCGTCGCCGAGCGGAGGCCCACCTGCTCCTGAAGGCGCACGACGTCGCGGATCGCCTCGTCCTCGGCCGCGCGGAGGGCGTCGTCGTCGAGCCTGCCGGCCGCATGCTCCTCGCGCGCACGCAGGAGGTCGGGCGGACGGAGCAGGCTGCCGACGTGATCGGCGCGGAACGGCGGCGTGTCGCGAAGGGCCACGGCGCGGTGTATATCAGGTGGGCTGATAGCCGAGGTGTGCGGAGATCTCCGCGGCCGCCCGCCGCAGTGTCTCCCCGAGCCGCGCCACGAGGTCCTGCATCGAGACCATCGAGCTGTGCACCGCGAGGTTGACCGCCGCGACCGCGTCGCCGTGGAAGTCGAAGATCGGCGCGGCTATCGAGCGCAGGCCGTACGCGAGCTCCTCGCTGTTGACGGCGAGTCCCTGCTCGCGAACGCGCGCGAGCTCCGCCAGCAGCGCCGTCCGTGACGTGATCGTGTTCGGGCCGCGGCGGGTGAAGTCGATCCCCTCGAGCACGGCGTCCTCCAGCGGCTGCGGCAGGTGGGCGAGCAGCACCTTGCCGAGAGAGGTGCAGTAGGCCGGCAGGCGCGAGCCGACATGGAGGTTGAGGTCGATCTCGCGCTGGCCCGGCCTGGTGCTGCGGCAGCGCTCGACGTAGACGATGTCGTGCCCGTCGAGGATGGCCAGGTTGACCGTGAAGCCGGTCACGTCGCTGAGCCGGCGCAGGTGCGGTGCGGCGACCTCGCGCACCTCCATCGAGTTGATCGCCGAGAAGCCGAGGTCGAGCACGCGCGGGCCGAGCCGGTACTTCTTCGTCTCCTCGTCCTGCTGGAGGTAGCCGAGCGCGGCCAGCGTCGCGACGTAGCGGTGCGCCGTGCTCCGGGTGAGGCCGACCTCGCGCCCGAGCTCGCTCACGCCGAGCTGGGGGTGCCCGGAGCGGAAGGCGGAGAGGATCTCCAGGCCGCGCTCGAGCGACTGCGAGTAGGCAACGCGGCTCGTCCCGCCTGCTCCATCTGCGACCACGTTCGAGATCCTAGAACAGCGTCCCGGAGAGTGGACGGGTCGTGGATGTGGCGGCTCTGTTCGAATAGTCGGAACACCGTCCTTGACAGCCGACACCGGCCCTCGTAGCGTCGGCTCGTTCGCCTGACCAACCGCATACCGACCTCTAGGAGGGTCCATGCCGGACGACGAGTACGGAAGCGGGACAATCACCAGACGGGGCCTGCTCAAGCGTGCCGGGGTCGGCGCCGCAGGCATCGTGGTCTCCGGCACGTTCGCGGAGCCGATCTGGGCGCGTGCCAAGACCTGGGACGCGAGCAACACGATCAAGATCGGGTTCGTCAGCCCTCTCACCGGCCCGCTTGCCGGCTTCGGCGAGGGCGATCCCTACATCATCAGCCTCGCGAGGCACGCCTGGCGTAACGGCACGAAGATCGGCGGCAAGCACTACAAGGTCGAGATCGTGAACCGGGACACCCAGTCCGACCCGGCGAAGGCCGCACAGGTCGCGAACGAGCTGATCCACGCCACCGGCATCGACCTGATGCTGGTGACGTCCACGCCCGAGGTCGTCAACCCGGTCGCGGACGCGTGCGAGGCGGCGGGCGTGCCGTGCGTCGGCACCGTCGACCCGTGGGAGTCGTTCTACTTCGGGCGCGGCGCGAAGCCGGGCGGGCCGAACCCCTTCCGCTACTCGTTCCTGTTCAGCTTCGGTACCGCGCAGTTCGCCGAGGCCTACGAGCACCTGTGGCCGCAGGTCAAGACGAACAAGCACGTCGGCGTCATGTATCCGAACGACACCGACGGCAACGCGTTCCGCGCGAGCCTCATCCCGCTGCTCGAGAAGGCCGGCTACAAGGTCTTCGACCCCGGCGGCTATCAGGACGGGCAGACCGACTACACGTCGCTGATCTCGTACTGGAAGAAGCACAACTGCCAGATCTTCCACTGCGCTCCGATCCCGCCCGACTTCACGACCTGCTGGAAGCAGGCGGCCCAGCAGGGCTACACGAAGATGTGCCGGATCGCGCAGCTGGCGAAGACGGGCCTCTTCCCGTCGCAGATCGCAGCGTCGGGCAAGCTCGGGCCGCTGCTCGCGAGCGGCGCCTACTGGTCGCCGCACTTCCCGTACTCCTCGTCGCTGACGGGCATCAGCTCGAAGCACATCGGCAGCGGCTACACGCACAAGACCGGGCGCCAGTGGAACCAGCAGCTCGGCGCCTCGCTCTCGCTCTTCGACGTCGCCCAGGCCGTGCTCCACAAGGCGGGCGACCCGAAGGACAAGAACAAGGTCACGGCCGCGATGGGGCACTTGAACGTGATGACGCCGTCCGGACGGCTGCACTGGGGCACGGGGGGCAAGCACAACCCGGTGCCGCCGGTCGTCACGACGCCGATCATCGGCGGCCAGTGGGTACACACGAAGAAGGGGAGCAAGTTCCCGCTCGACTTCGTGCTGTGCGAGCACTCGGGAGACCACCACATTCCGGTCCACGCGAAGCTGAAGCGATATCCCGGTTGAGCACCGAAGACGGCACGGCGCTGCTCGCGGCCGTCGGCGTCAAGAAGCGGTTCGGCGCGCTCGTCGTGCTGGACGGCGTCAACGTCACCGTCGGGGTCGGCGAGGCACTTGGCATCGTCGGCCCCAACGGGGCTGGAAAGACGACGTTGCTCAGCGTGTTCGCCGGCTCGCAACGTCCCGAGGACGGTGCGGTCCGCTTCCGCGGGAAGGACGTCACCTCGGTCGGGCCGGCGACTCGCTGCCGGCTCGGGATCGGCCGGGCGCACCAGGTGCCGAAGCCGTTCGGCGGGATGACCGTGTTCGAGAACGTGCTCGTCGGGGCGTCCGCCGGTGGGCGCCGGCGGGGGAAGGAAGCCTACGGCCGCGTCGTCGAGGTGCTCGACCAGTGCGAGCTGACCGGGCTTGCGAACCGGCCGGCCGAGTCGCTCGGGCTCCTGCACCGAAAGCGGCTCGAGCTGGCCCGGGCGCTCGCGACCGAGCCGCAGGTGCTGCTCCTCGACGAGATCGGGGCGGGCCTGACCGACGAGGAGGCAGCCGAGCTCGTCGTCACGATCCGCGAGGTACGGCACCGCGGCGTCGCGATCGTGTGGATCGAGCACATCGTCCACGTGCTCGTCCAGGTCGCCGAGCGGCTGATCTGCATGGACGGGGGGAGGATCATCGCCGAGGGCGAGCCGCAGGCCGTGATGAAGGACGCGACGGTCATCGACGCCTACCTCGGCAGCACCGCCGGGATCCCCGTCGCGTGAGCGCACTGCTGACCGTCGAGAGCCTCGACGTCCGGCACGGGCTGCTGCAGGCCGTGCGGGAGGTCTCGTTCGAGGTCGCCGAGGGAGAGACTCTCGCGCTCGTCGGCGCCAACGGCGCAGGCAAGTCGACGCTGCTGCGCGCGATCGCCGGTGCGCACCGGCCCGCCGCCGGCCGTGTCTTCTTCGCAGGCAAGGACATCACCCGCGTGTCGGCCTTCCGGCGGGCACGGGCGGGCATCGCGCTCGTCCCGGAGGGCCGGAGGCTGTTCCCCGAGCTGACGGTGGAGGAGAACCTGCGCGTCGCGAACGCCTCGCGCCGGCCCGGCCATTGGACGGTCGACGAGGTGCTCGAGGCCTTTCCGCTGCTCCAGCCGCTCCGCCGCAAGCGGGCGGGAAGCCTGTCGGGCGGCGAGCAGCAGGCGACCGCGATCGGCAGGGCGCTGATGACGAACCCGCGGCTGCTGCTGCTCGACGAGGTCTCGCTCGGGCTGGCGCCGGTCGTCGTCGAGGGGGTCTACCACTCGCTCGCCGGCCTGATCGAGGCGGGAACGACGATCCTTCTGGTCGAGCAGGATCTCGCGCGCGCGATGAACGTCGCCGACCGTGTCATCTGCATGCTCGAGGGCCGCGTCGTCCTCGAAGGGCTCCGCGGCCAGCTGACGCGGGAGCAGGTGACGGACGCGTACTTCGGGCTGCAGCGGCAGGGGGCGACGGCATGACCTGGGTCGCGGCCGTCGTCCACGGGATCCTGCTCGGCGGCTTCTACGCGCTGCTCGCCTCCGGCCTCGCGTTGCTGTTCGGCGTGATGCGGATCATCAACCTCGCGCACGGCTCGCTCGCGCTCGTCGGCGCCTACATGTCGTACCTGATCGTGGAGCACACCGGGTGTGTCGACGTATCTCACGCTGCTGCCCGTGCTGCCCGGCGCGCTGATCGCCGGCTACCTGCTGCAGCGGACGATGCTCGAGCGCAGCCTGCGCGCCGGTCAGCTCGTGCCGCTCCTGACGACGTTCGGTCTCCTGATCGTGGTCGCCAATCTGCTCGCAGAAGTTCTTCTCGCCCGACGTGCACTCCCTCGACGAGGGCTCGATCGGCACCACCGCCTGGCGGATCTCGAACGAGCTGTCGATCCCGTGGTTCGACGTCCTGACCCTCGGGATCGCGGTCGCGGTGCTCGGCGGGCTGCACCTCGTGCTCAAGTTCACGCAGCTCGGCCGCGAGCTGCGCGCGACGGCGGCGGACGCGGACACGGCCGAGCTGCTCGGCGTGAACTCCCGCGCGGTCTACGCACGCGCCACGGCGATCGCCGTCGCCACCGCGGCGCTCGCCGGCGTCTTCTACGGGATGCGTAGCGGCTTCGATCCCAACCAGGGCGGCGCCGAGTTGCTGTACGCGTTCGAGGCGGTTGTGATCGGCGGCATCGGCTCGCTCTGGGGCACGCTCGGCGGCGGCATCATCCTCGGCATCTCCCAGGAGATCGGCGCGCAGATCAACCCCGAGTACTTCGCCATCGGCGGCCACGTCGTCTTCCTCGCCGTCCTCGTCGCACGGGCCGCGTCGCAGGCCGGCCGGGTCCAGTACGCGCTGCGGAGGTTTGCATGAGCGAGTCGGCCGTCGCGGCCCCGGCGCCGCCACGCCTGCGCGTCCAGCGCTGGAGCTGGGTCTCGGTGCTCTTCGCCGGCGGTTTCGCCGGCGTCGTCGCCCTGCTCGCGCTCGGCCCCGTGCTGCTCGGGGAGAACACGCAGAGCAACCTGATCCAGCTCTACTTCCTGATGATCATGGCGATGATGTGGAACGCGCTCGCCGGCTACGGCGGGCTCGTCTCCGTCGGCCAGCAGGGCTTCATCGGCCTCGGCGCCTATGCGGCCGTCTTCTTCTCGGTGCAGCACGGCCTCAACCCGTACATGTCGATGCTGCTCGGGACGCTCGTCAGCGGCGCCGTCGCGATCCCGGTCGCCGCGATCGTGCTCTGGCTCCGGAACGGCGCGTTCGCGATCGCGACCTGGGTGGTCGCCGAGGCGTTTGCGATCCTCGTCTCGCTGGACCCGAACCCGGCGATCGGCGGCGGCACCGGCACCTCGGCCCTCCTCCCGTTCACCCTCCGCTACGACCCGACGCAGCGGCTCCACTACACGTACTGGGCCGCGCTCGGCGCCGTCGCCGTGCTGCTCCTGCTGCTGTTCGTCCTCCTGCGCAGCCGTCTCGGCGGCTCGCTGCAGGCGATCCGCGACGACGAGGAGGCGGCCGCGTCGGTCGGGGTACGCGTGCTGCTCGGGAAGGGCGTGCTGTTCGTCTTCGCCGGCACCGGCTGCGCCGCGGCGGGCGCGATCATCCTCGCCTGGCAGCTCTCGGTGCTGCCGCTCGGGCCCGACTCGGTCTTCGGGATCAACTGGACGGCGCGGATGATCTTCATGGTGCTCGTCGGAGGCATCGGCACATTCGAGGGGCCGATCATCGGCGCGGTCCTGCTGTACGTGCTCCAGACGTACGTCTCGATCAGCGGCGTCTGGTACTTCGTCATGCTCGGCGGGATCGCGATCGGCTTCGCGCTCCTGCTGCCCAAGGGGATCTGGGGAACGATCCAGGAGCGCTTCAACGTCCGGCTGCTGCCGGTCGGCTACAGGCTGCGTACCGGCGACCGCCGATGAGCTCGGCGCGCGAGAGAGGAGAGGACGATGGCTACGACCGTCGCAGGTGAGTACAAGCAGTTCGTCGGCGGCGAGTGGGTGGCGGCCGCGGACGGTGCCACGTACGAGGACCTCGACCCCTTCACGGGCGAGGTGGTCGCGAACGCAGCCGCCGGCGGGGCGGCCGATGCCGCGCACGCGATCGAGTCGGCCGCGGCGGCGTTCCCGGGTTGGGCGCAGACCCCGCCCGCGGAGCGGCAGCGGATCTTCCTCAAGGCGGCCGACATCCTCGAGGGCCGGACCGAGGAGGTCGTGTCGATGCTCGCCCGCGAGACGGGCTCGAGCTTCGGCTTCGGGATGTTCCAGTGCATGTTCGTCCCGAACCTGTTCCGGCAGGCGGCCGCGCTCGCGTACGCGCCGCTCGGGCAGATCATCCCGTCCGACACGGGCGCCTTCGCGATGGGGATGCGCCGGCCCGTCGGCGTCGTCGGGGCGTTCGCACCCTGGAACGCGGCGCTCATCCTCTCCGCGCGCTCGATCGCGGCGCCCCTCGCGCTCGGGAACACCGTGGTCCTGAAGCCGTCGGAGTGGTCCCCCTGGACGGGCGGGCTCGTCTGGGGCGAGATCCTGACCGAGGCGGGAATGCCGCCGGGCGTGCTCAACGTCGTCACGCATGCGCCCGGCGCTGCACCGCCCGTTGCGAACGCGCTGATCGAGCACCCGGCGGTGCGGCGGCTCAACTTCACCGGCTCGAGCCAGGTGGGTCGGCTGATCGCCGAGGCGGCCGGGCGCCGGCTGAAGCGTGTCGTCCTCGAGCTCGGCGGCCACAACCCGCTGATCGTGCTCGGCGACGCCGATCTCGAGTACGCGGTCAACGCGGCCGCGTTCGGCTCGTACCTCCATCAGGGACAGATCTGCATGTCGACGCGGCGGATCTACGTCGAGCGCCCCATCGCCGACGAGTTCATCTCGCGGCTGACCGAGAAGACGAAGGGGCTGAAGGCGGGCGACCCGAAGGAGCACGACACGATCATCGGCCCGCTGATCAACGAGCAGGCGCTCGCGACTGTCCGCAGCCGCGTCGAGCAGGCGGTCGCCGACGGGGCGACCGTGCTCGCTGGCGGCGAGGCGGTCGGGCCGTGCTTCCAGGCGACGCTCCTGACCGGCGTGCCCGACGACTCGGAGTTCGCGCGGCACGAGACGTTCGGCCCCGTCGCGGCGGTGGAGGTCGTCGACAGCGCCGAGGAGGCGGTGGCGAAGGCGAACCGGACGAGCTACGGCCTCAGCGCCGGGATCATCACGTCCGACCGCGACCGCGGCCTCGCGCTCGCGCAGCAGATCGACTCGGGCATCGTCCACGTCAACGACCAGACCGTCGCCGACGAGCCGCAGATGCCGTTCGGCGGGGTCAAGGACTCCGGCTTCGGCCGCTTCGGCGGGCAGGCCGTGGTCGACGAGTTCACCGAGCTGCGCTGGATCACCGTCCGGAGCGGCGGCCATCCCTTCCCGTTCTAGGGACACGGGTGGCCGTCGCCTCGCTCACCGAGTCGGTCGAGGAGCTCGTCCACGACGGGGACACCGTCGCGCTCGAGGGCTTCACGCACCTGATCCCGCACGCTGCGGGGCACGAGCTGATCCGGCAGGGTCGGCGCGGCCTGACCCTCGTCCGGATGACGCCCGACGTGATCTACGACCAGCTGATCGGGATGGGCTGCGCGCGCAAGCTCGTCTTCTCGTGGGGCGGCAACCCGGGCGTCGGCTCGCTGCACCGTCTGCGCGACGCCGTGGAGCACGACTGGCCTCAGCCGCTCGAGGTCGAGGAGCACTCGCACGCGGGCATGGCCGCGGCGTATGCCGCCGGGGCGGCTCACCTGCCCTTCGGGGTCCTGCGCGGCTACCAGGGCGGCGACCTGCCGGCGCACACGCGGGTCGCGCCCGTCACCTGCCCCTTCACCGGCGAGGAGCTCGCCGCGATTCCGGCGCTCCGGCCGGACGTCGGCATCGTCCACGCCCAGCGGGCCGACCGGAAGGGCAACGTCCAGCTGTGGGGCATCGTCGGCGTCCAGAAGGAGGTCGTGCTCGCGTCGGAGCGGACGATCGCAACGGTCGAGGAGATCGTGGACGACCTCGAGCCGGTGCCGGGTGCGGTCGTCCTGCCGGCCTGGGTCGTGGACGCGGTCTGCCTCGCCGCGGGCGGCGCCCATCCCTCCTACGCCCATGGCTACTACGACCGCGACAACGACTTCTACGTCGCCTGGGACACGATCAGCCGCGACCGCGACCGCTTCCAGGCGTGGATGCGGCGGCACGTGCTCGAGACCACGGACGTCGTCGGCTACCACGCGAGCCTCGAGGGCGAGGAGGCCGTGCTCGCGTGAGCGACTACTCCCCCGACGAGATGATGGCGGTGGAGGCTGCGCGCCGGCTCTCCGACGGCGCCGTCTGCTTCGTCGGGATCGGCCTGCCGAGCCTCGCCGCGAATCTCGCGCGGCGCACCCACGCGCCGGGCTGCGTCCTCGTCTACGAGAGCGGCACGATCGGCTCGAAGCCGCAGCTGCTGCCGCTCTCGATCGGCGACGGCGAGCTGGCCGAGACCGCGGACGCGGTCGTCTCGGTGCCCGAGATGTTCGCGTACTGGCTGCAGGGCGGTCGCATCGACGTCGGCTTCCTCAGCGCCGCGCAGATCGACCGCCGCGGCAACCTCAACAGCACTGTGATCGGGCCGTACGACCACCCGCGCGTCCGCCTGCCGGGCGGAGGCGGCGCCCCCGAGATCGCGACCGGGGTTCGCGACGTCTTCGTCATGCTCCGGCATACGCGTCGGGCCTTCGTCTCCGCGCTCGACTTCACGACGAGCCTCGGGGACAACGTCCGCGTCGTGGTCACCGACCTCGGTGTGCTCGAGCCTGTCGACGGCGAGCTGACGCTCGTCGCGGTGCATCCGGGTGCCGACGCCGACGCGGCGCGTGCCGCAACCGGCTGGGAGCTCCGAGTCGCCGATGATCTGCGCGAGACTGCGCCGCCGACGAGTGCCGAGCTGGCCGCCCTTCGCTCCCTGCGCACGAAAGGAGCCGCATGACGATCTCCGCCGACCCGCACGAGGGGCCGGTCGTCCTGCCGGACGACCCGAGCGTCGGCCCGGAGGTGCAGGTCGACTATCCGGGCTACCGCTCGACCCGCTGGCGCGCGCCCGGCGATCCGCTCGTGACGCTCCCCGAGGAGTTGCACCGGCTCGACGGCCCGGTCTTCGGGGAGTCGGCGCTCGCGCCCTCGGACAACGACCTGACGCGCCAGCACGACGGCGAGCCGCTCGGCGAGCGGATCCTCGTCCACGGCCGTGTGCTCGACGAGGACGGCCGGCCGCTGCGCGGCGCGCTCGTCGAGGTCTGGCAGGCGAACGCCGGCGGACGCTACCGGCACGACGTCGACCGGCATCCGGCACCGCTCGACCCGAGCTTCTCGGGGGCCGGCCGCTGCCTCACCGACGACGAGGGGCGCTACTCGTTCACGACGATCAAGCCGGGGGCCTACCCGTGGCGCAACCACCCGAACGCGTGGCGGCCCGCGCACATCCACTTCTCGCTCTTCGGGCGCGCGTTCGAGCAGCGGCTCGTCACGCAGATGTACTTCCCGGGCGATCCGCTGTTCCCGTACGACCCGATCTTCAACTCGGTGCGCGACCCGCGCTCCCGCGAGCTCCTGGTCGCCCGCTTCGACCTCGACCGCACGGAGCCCGAGTGGGCGCTCGCCTTCGAGTGGGACGTCGTGCTCGGCCGGGGCGGCGGCACGCCGCTGGAGGAGTCGTGAGCCTGCCGAAGACCCCGTCGCAGACCGTCGGCCCTTACTACGCGATCGGCCTCTGCCGGCGCGAGGCCGACGTCCTCGACCCGGACGGGACGGAGCTCACGGGACGGCTGCTGGACGGCCGGGGCGAGCCGATCGAGGACGGGATGGTCGAGGTGTGGGATGCGGTGGGGAGGCGCTGGGGCCGCTCCGGGACGTCGCTGGACGGCGGCTTCGTCTTCCGTGTGCCACGCGACTGCGCCGTCCTCGAGGCCTATGTCTTCGCCCGCGGGCTGCTCCGCCACCAGCGGACGCGGATCTATCTCCGCGAGGGCGAGGAGGACGAGGTGCTCGCCGGCCTCTCGCCCGGGCAGCGGAAGACGTTGCAGGCAGTCCCGGTCGACGACGGATTGCGCTTCGATATCCGGATGCAGGGCGAGCACCAGACGGTCTTCTTCGTGTCTTGACAACGTTCGGCCCGATCTTCGTGCCGGCAGCGATCCGCACCGCGGTCGCCGACGCGGCGTGGATCGACGCGATGCTCGACGTCGAGCGGGCGCTCGCGACCGCCGAGTCGCGTCTCGGCGTCGTTCCCGCGGACGCGGCGGAGGCGATCGCCGGGCAGTGTGAGGCCGGCGACCTCGACCTCGACGCGATCCTCGAACAGGGCCGCGCGGTCGGGAATCCGGTGGAGCCGCTCGTGCGTGCTCTGCGGGAGCGGGTCGGCGGCGCCGCGGCGCAGTGGGTGCACCACGGCGCGACGAGCCAGGACGTGGTCGACACGGCGGCGATGCTGGTGGCAAGGCGGGCCACGGCCTTCCTGCTCGCGGATCTCGACGGCGCGGCGGGGGCGTGCGCGCGGCTCGCGGAGGAGCACCGGGCCACGCCGATGGCGGCCCGGACGCTGCTGCAGCAGGCGGTGCCGACGACGTTCGGGGCGAAGGCGGCTACCTGGCTGATCGCGCTGCAGATCCCGCTGGAGCGGCTGCGCGCCTACCCGTTCGTCGCCCAGCTCGGAGGCGCGGGCGGGACGCTCGCACCGCTCGGCGAGGCGGGGCCGGACGTGATCGCCGCGTTCGCCGACGAGCTCGGCCTGCAGGCGCCGCCCCTCCCGTGGCATGCGCTGCGCGAGCCGTGGGCGGACCTCGGCGCCCTGCTCGACAGCGCTGCGCAGGCGTGCGCGAAGGTGGGGCTCGACGTCGTCCTGCTCGCCCAGACTGAGGTGGGCGAGGTCGCCGAGGCGGACGGGGGCGGCTCCTCGACGATGCCGCACAAGCGCAACCCCGTGCGCGCAGTCCTCGCGCGGGCCTGCGCGCGCGTGGCGCACGCGAACGCGAGTCTGCTCGCGAGCGGAGAGCACGAGCACGAGCGGGCTGCGGGTGCCTGGCACGCGGAGTGGACGGCGCTGACGGAGCTGCTCGCCCACGCCGGCGGAGCGGCGGCGGCGATCCGGGACTGCCTGGACGGGCTCGAGGTGTTCCCGGAGCGGATGCGCGAGAACATGCGGCCGGAGCTGTACTCGGAGCGGGACAGGCTCGGGATCGACGACCCGGACTACCTCGGCTCGGCCGGCGCCTTCGTCGACGCCGCGCTCGCGCGGCGGCGCGGCTCGCGATGAGGCTCTGGCACGACCTCCAGGGGGCCGAGGACGCGCCGGTCCTCGTCCTCCCGTGCTCCCTCGGGACGTCGCGCGAGCTGTGGGACCCCTCGCTCTACACGGACCGGTTCCGCGTCCTGCGCTACGAGCACCGCGGGCACGGCGAGTCCGGCGTGCCGCCGGGGCCGTACTCGATGGAGGAGCTCGGCCGTGACGCGCTCGCCCTGCTGGACGAGCTCGGCGTCGAGCGTGCCTCCTGGATCGGCGTCTCGCTGGGGGGGATGGTGGGGATGTGGCTGGCGGCGAACGCGTCCGAGCGACTCGACCGGATCGTGCTCGCGTGCACCTCCGCCCGGATGCCCGAGCCGGGCGTGTATCGCGACCGCGCCGAGCTCGTGCGCGAGCAGGGGCTCGAGCCGGTCGCCGACGCCGTCGTCTCGCGCTGGTTCACGCCGGAGGCGCCGGAGGAGCTGCCGCGCCGCTTCCGCGCGATTCTCGTGGCGACGCCGGTCGAGGGCTATGCCGGCTGCTGCGAGGCGCTCGCAGACTGGGACTTCCGCGACGCGCTGCCGCGCGTCGCCGTGCCGACGCTCGTGATCGCCGCCGAGCGGGACGAGGCCACCCCCGCCGCCGACACGCAGCTCCTCGCCGAGACGATCGAGGGGGCGCGCGTCGCCGTGATCCGCGATGCTGGCCACCTCGCCAATGTCGAGCGGCCCCGGGACTTCGCCGCCGCCGCTCGCTCGCATCTGGAGGAGCCATGAGCCACGACGAGGGGATGAGGACGCGCCGCGAGGTGCTCGGCGACGCACACGTCGACGCGGCAGCCGCCGGCACCACCGACTTCACGGCGGACTTCCAGGACTTCATCACCCGCTACGCGTGGGGCGAGATCTGGTCGCGTCCCGGTCTCGACCGCCGCACGCGGAGCGTCGTCACCCTGACGGCGCTCGTCGCCCGCGGGCACGACCACGAGCTCGCGCTGCACGTCCGCGCCGCGCTCCGGAACGGCCTGACGCCCGACGAGATCAAGGAGGTTCTCCTCCAGTGCGCGGTCTACTGCGGCGTGCCGGCTGCGAACCGCGCCTTCGCGGTCGCCCAGGAGGTGCTCGCCGAGGAGTGAGGACTCAGGTCGGGATCGTCGGGGCGGGGCCCGCGGGACTGACGCTCGCGCGGCTGCTCGAGAACGCAGGCGTCGAGTCCGTGATCCTCGAGGGCGCGGAGCCGGGAGCACTGCGAGGCGCGCATCCGCGCCGGCGTGCTGGAGCAGGGGACGGTCGACCTGCTCCGCGACGCGGGTGTCGGGGCGCGGATGGACGCCGAGGGGCTCGTCCACCACGGCATCGAGCTGCAGTTCGACGGAGAGCGCCGTCGAGTCCCCTCTCCGACCTCACGGGGGGCAGGTCGATCGTCATCTACGGCCAGACCGAGGTCGTGAAGGATCTGATCGCAGCGCGGCTCGACGCAGGGCTGCCGCTGCTCTTCGACACGCCGGTCGAGAGCGTCGACCCCGGGGCGGGGATCGTCCGCCACGCCGGCGGCGAGATCGAGTGCGACGTGATCGCCGGCTGCGACGGCTTCCACGGGGTCTGCCGCGGCGCGCTTCCCCCGGGCGCGTTCCGGGAGTTCTCGCGCGAGTATCCGTACGGCTGGCTCGGGATCCTCGCCGCCGTCGCGCCCTCGATCGACGAGCTCGTGTACGCGCACCACGAGCGCGGCTTCGCCCTGCTCTCGCTGCGCACGCCGGAGCTCTCGCGCTACTACCTCCAGTGCTCGCCGGACGAGGATCTCGACCGCTGGCCGGACGAGCGGATCTGGGAGGAGCTGCAGACCCGCACCGCGGTCGACGGCTGGACGCTCGAGGAGGGGCCGGTCCTCGAGAAGGGCGTCACCGGCATGCGCAGCTACGTCTGCGAGCCGCTCCGCCACGAGCGTCTCTTCCTCGCGGGCGACGCGGCGCACATCGTTCCCCCGACCGGCGCGAAGGGGCTCAACCTCGCGATCCACGACGTGCGGATGCTCGCGGAGGCGCTGATCCGCTTCTACGAGAGCGGCGACAGGTCGCTCATGGACGCGTACTCGGACACGTGCCTGCGCCGCGTCTGGCGCTGCGAGCACTTCTCCTGGTGGATGACGACGATGCTCCACGTCCCGCCCGGCAGCGACCCCTTCGACCTGCAGCTGCAGCGTTCGCAGCTTCGCTACCTGACGACCTCGCGCGCCCAGGCGACGGCGCTCGCCGAGAACTACGTCGGGCTCGAGACCGTCTAGGCGCGGCGTCCGCTTACAGCTGTGCGGCCGCGAGCCGTAGTGGGCGCGGCTGGGATCGAACAAGCCGGAGGGTGAACCGCTAGGAGCGACTCGGGACGACTCTTCCTGCGATTTCCAGGGAGAAGGAGAGTCCGGAGAGGATGGTTCCGACGACCGCGACCAACTCCGTCCAACTGCGCATTTGGACAGGAGTGGACAGCGATGACCGCGAAGAGACGACGACCCGCGTTCGCAGCGCGGGCCGTCGATAGAAGCCGCGCACCCCGCCTGTGGTGCCAGGCGATGAGCCGCGAGGCTGAGCGTACCGCTCGCCCCGGCTCGCCGCTCGGAGGTGAGCCGGCCCGCACCCGCCCCGGAGGGGCGGACGGGGCGGCTCCCGCCGCCGGCGCCCGGGTGCACGGCCGTTCGACCGGGAGCGCCGTCGCTTACGGCCCATCGCATCGCCCAGTCGATGCTTACGCGGCCGCGCCCGGGGGGGCCGGCCGCGCAGCGGCGGGCAGCGCGGCCGCTCTTGACCTGCATGAGGGAATTTGTGACCCAGCGGCAGGCGGATGCGAGCGATGGCCGGAGCATCTGCGGCTCTTGAATCACGTGACGGGCGAGCTCGTCCGCGGGCGCTGCCGCGCTACGAACCTCTGCGTGTACTGCCAGCGGCTCTACGTAGTTGAAACGGTCGAGATGCTGACGCTGGACGCGCTGGAGTACGCGCCGACCCTGTGGCTCGTCCTGACGGCTCGTGAGCACTTGACGCGTGCGGACACCTACTCGCACCTGCGACAGCTGCGGAAGGCGGCACGGCGTCGCTGGCCGGCCGTCGAGTGGTTCGTCCAGGTCGAGTTCCAGCGGCGGGGAGCCCTTCATCTGAACCTCCTCGTCAAGGGTGTGGCTGGTGATGACCTTGAGCCCTTCGCGTCGCTCCTCATCTCGACGTGGTGTGCACGCGTCGATGCTCTTTCGGCCGCTCAGTGGGCGGACGTCGTGAACGACGGCTACGGGGTGACGCGCTACATCTCGAAGATGCTTGCGCACGGGCTCAAAGCCGAGCAGGCGCCGCCGTTCGGTTGGACGTGGCCACCGGACGAGCCAACCCCGCGGATACCTCGTGCGGCCCGCAAGCGTGATGCGCCAGGAAGCTCGAAGGTCGCTGCGGGAGAAGCGGGCGCTCTGGCGACTCCGAGAGGCCTGTCCAGGCCTCGATCCGTGGACGCTTGATGAGTTGGTGAGCCTAGAAGTGACGACGGCTGACGATGAAGCGTGGGCACTCACTCGGGTGGAGGATGTGCCGGCGCCCCTACGGTGGACGGACACCCGTCGAGAAAATGGTCGCGTGAGCTGCCGGCGCTCGCCCGCGTCGTTCCTTCGGTCAGGTGACCCGAGGAACTTGCGGGTTTTGCCACATGGCATCTTGGACGAAGGTGGTTCATACTGCGAAGGAGTCAGGACGACAGGGAAAGGATTGGCGCCCGATGACAGCGGCACGCCTGCTCACAAGTTCTGTTGCCGCGCTGGTTCTAGTCGCGGTCGGGCTGGGCTGCGGTTCAGGCTCGGCGCCGTCCGCCGGTGGCGTAGGGACGACGGCCACGGTTGCTTCTACGAGCACCGCCAGAGCTGCAAGTTCGGAGAGGTTCGACAGCTCGAACTGGGGTCAGCTGGACACGAACCCGGCCGCCCACAAAGGCGCAGACGCCCAGTTCGTCGGCAAAGTCTTGGCCGCCCCCGAGCGCGACAGCAAGGGCGTCGACCTACAGGTCTGGGAGGACCCCGAAAACTCGGAGTACAACACCATCGTCGCCTATGCCCAGCCGGATTTCCAGGTCTCGGACGGCGACTACGTCAAGGTTTCCGGCACCGTCAAGGGCGTGTTCAACGGCAAGAACGCCTTTGGCGGCTCGGTGACGGCACCGCTGGTGGTCGCCTCGCGGCTGAAGGTTGTGTCGGCGCTGGCCGCTGCCCCACCTGCCCTCGCCACCCTCAAAGGCAGGAGCATCACCCAGGCCGGCATCACCGTCACGGTGGAGAAGGTCGAGTTCGCCGCGTCGGAGACGCGCGTGCTCGTCCGGGTGCGAAACGGTTCCAGTGCCAACGTGTCGGTTTACGGTAGCTCGGCCAAAATCGTGCAGGGTGGTCGGCAGGTCGATGCCACCTTCTCGACCGCGGACTACCCGGAGCTCTCCAGCGATCTGCTCGCGGGCGCCTCCACGTCGGGGGCGATCGTCTTCCCCAAGCTGCCCCCGCACCGCAGCCTGAAGCTCGTGATCGAGCTCAACTCCGAGGACATGAACGTCGGCGACTACGGCACGCTCGACTACACGTTCAGCTGGAAGTAGCCGCCGCGCCGGGCGCTGAGCGGGTGGATCAAGGCGCGCGGGGAAGCACGGAGCGCCGAGGGGCGAAGCACCGAGGGTGGGGGTCTGCGCTCCGTGCGCGGGGGCCCGCACGCCTTGATCATGCAGAGACGCAGAAGCGAGCGCAATGGCGTAATCGGCGCAGCACAAAAGAGGCTCGCGCGCGGTTCGCCGAGTTACGCTCGCTTTGCGTTACGGGGCCGCTGCCGGGCCAGCGGCATGCCGCGAGCGTAACTCGGCGAACGGACAGATAAGCGCAACAAAGCATGATCGACCGCACTGCATGGTGCGGACAACGAAGAAAAACCCCTGCAAAAGCTGGGTATTTGATAGAATGGTGCCAAAGTTGAGCGGCCCCTTGCGGGGCCGCTCAACAATTCACTGGAAACCTGCCAGCCCCTCCGGGGCCGCTAGGTTCGCGTCGCAATATAGCACCGATCGAGGAAATGTAAACGGTGGCCGACCACGTATTCAGCGCAGCCAGGCTGCGAGGGTATCGAATCCTGGAAGACGCCGGCCTCGGCGACGCGGTAGAGCTCCAGATTGTGGACAGGGTGATCGCGGGGCGTCTGTGGCTCCCGTTCTCGTTGGTCGAGGTGGCCTTCCGGAATGCGGTCGACCGTGCCGTTACAGCAGCGCACCCGCAGGGCTCGGACTGGCTGCTTGCAGCGGGCCGAGATGGGGACAGCCTGATCGCGGCTGCGGTGGAAGGCCCCGATTCGTTTTGTGGTGCACGTGACGACGGGACAGAGCACGACCCGATCGCGGAGGCGGCGCGCATGGCCGCGCTGCAGCTCAACAGGGAGCGGATCTCCCGAGATGACCTAATCGCGCATCTGATGTTCGGGTTCTGGGTCCATCGGTGCGGACCGGCGCTGAATGCGGGGGCGAACGCGCTTGCAGTCTGGGAGCTGACTGGGCTGGAGTTTGATGAGCCGCTGCGGGATGCCCAGCGGCTGGAGAAGCTCATGGTCCAGCTTCTTCGCACGCGGAACCGTGTGGCGCATCATGAGCCGCTCGTCTTCCGAGCGAAGCACGTCTTTCGCCGGGACGGAGAGCCAAGATCGCCGCTGAGCTGGTGACGTCCCTGGAGAGCGCAATCCCGGCATTTCTTCGCGAGGTGGACCTCGCTGTAGAAACGGCCACCGCAATGGCGCCGATGGCTGCGCGCTTCCTGGAGGCAGTGCCTAACCAAGTTCGCGTTGACGTCGGGCCTCTGGAGGCTGCAGTCGCGTCTGAGCGTGTGAGGCTGCGAGAGGCGCGAGATGCCCGCACGGCGGCTCGCGAGGCTGAAAGGGTGCAGCGGCTAAGAGGAGAGGGCTCGGGACCGATCGCTTGACGCAAGCGAGTCTGCCTGACATACTTCGTCAGGTGACGAAGAGAGACAGGTATGGCGCGTAGGGCCACGGACACGATCCTGGGCCACTGCATCGCTCGCGGGGTGATTCAGGACGTCGGCGGGCTCGACGCGGCGAAGGCGAGGTACGGGGAGAACGCTGAGCGGTGGTCGACGCTGAGCAAGCTGCGGGCGGTGACGAAGGCGACGCCGAAGGCAAGTCGGGTGGCCAGCTTCATCGTCCTCTGGGCGCTTGGCATGGTCGAGGAAGGTAAAGACGAGTACTCGATCACGGAGTACCAGCGGTACTGGAACGAGAACGAACGTCAGGCGTACCGCGTACAGAACGAGTTCCGTGAGCTGTGGCCGGAGTTCGAGACGCCGAACGAGCTCGCGCAACAGGTCGTGAAGCACATCGACCGCCGGATGGCGAAGAGGGATGCCGCGAAACTGCCGCTGACGCTCCGGGTGGAGGCGCTGACGTATGGCTGATGTGATCGAGCGTCACTACACAACGGCCGAGTTGGCTGAGCTTTCTGGCTGTGCACCCGGAGACGATCCGCCGGCTGGCGGCTGCCGGGGAGCTGCACATCTGTCCGGGTCGGAAGCGAGCGCCGCTATCCGCACTCGGGCGTTCTCGACTACCTGCGGCGGCATCGGGAGGACGCGGCATGAGCATCCGGAAACGGGGGCCGCGGGCCTGGCAGGTGCGTGTCGTGCCGTTCCCGGCAAAAACGCTGCCGACGAAAGCGGCCGCGGAGAAGTACGAGCTGGAGTTCCTCCTGCGTCGTTCGGAGGGAGATCACTACGTCGAGAAGCCGACGACCCTGGGGCAGGAGATCGAGGCGTGGCTTGCGCGGAAGCGGGCGCGGAGTGACACGCGGCCGGCGACGATGCGGTTCTACGAGCAGTCGGCGCGAATCTGGGAGGAGTTCGCGGACGTGCCGGTGCCGGCGCTGCGGCGAGCTCCGGTCGAGGACTTTGTCGCCGAGAGGGCGTCGAAGCATCGGCGGGCCGCGAAGAACGAGCTCGAGTTCCTGAAGCGGCTTCTCCGCGATGCGCGGGGACGCGGCCAGCGGGTGGATGAGGGCGTGCTGGCGATCGAGCCGATCGCGCACGTGGCTCGGGAAGGGAAGGCGCTCACAGTGGATCAGCTCTACGAGCTCGGGTCGTGGACGGCGGAGCACTCGAAGCGGCTGGTGCTCCTTGCCGGCATGGTCGGTCAGCGCCAGCGCGTCTGGTTCGAGATGACGGACGAGCTGCTCGACCTGCGAAGGCCGGCACACTGGCGATCCCTGGTCGACTGGCGAAGAACGGCAAGCCGCACCAGATCTACCTGACGCCGACTGAGGTCGGGCTGTTCCGGGAGCAGCTGCTGGCGAGGGCGCCGGGAACGGCACTCGTGTTCCCGACGCCGACGGGGAAGCAATGGACGGAGAGCGCGTTCCGTCAGCGGGTCTGGTCGAAGGCGGTTGCGGCGGCCGCGAGGCATGAGGAACGGCCGGAGGGTCGGCCGTCGGTGTTCGAGGGGTTCACGTTTCACATGCTCCGGCATACGGCCGGCTCTCTCATGGCGCGTGCGGGGATCGATCCTGCCGTCGCGTCGGAGCGGCTCGGGCACACGGATGGAGGAGCTTTGTTCCTCCGCACGTACCGGCACCTGTACGAGGCCGAGAAGCGGACGCAGGCGATGCGGCTGGAAGCGCTTGTCCGCGCGAGCTTGGACGAGTCTTGGACAGAGGACGCGGCGGAGGCGGATTCTCCGCTCAACAAAGCCGGAGGTGGCTGATGGGCGCGGCTGGGATCGAACCAGCGACCCCTCGCGTGTGAAGCGAGTGCTCTCCCGCTGAGCTACGCGCCCTGAGCGGGGAAGTCTAGCCTCGCCCGGTTCGGGGCCTAGTCCACGGCGGCGGCCGTGACGCGGCGGCCGCTCCAGCCTCGCGCGAGCAGCAGCGCCACACCGCAGAGGCCGGCGGAGACGACGAAGGGGACGAGGTCGCCGGTCGCCGTCGCGACGGCCCCTCCGGCCGCGGGGCCGAGGAGGGCGCCGCTCGCCCAGGCCGCGTTCATCACCCCGAACGCCATCCCCTGCGGCAGACGGCTCCGTTCGGCTCCGTCTGCGATGAGGGCGAAGGCCGGGGTGAAGAGGACGCCGTATGCGCCCGCGGCGGCGACGATGAGCGGTACGTAGGCGAGCGGCCGCGGGCTGAAGGCGAGAGCGACGGAGACCGCCGCGCCCGCGACGAGAGCGACCTGGATCGGCAGGAGCGTGCCGCGCCGGTCGAGCAGCCGTCCCACGAGCGGCGAGAGCACCGTCTCGAAGCCGGCTCCCACGAGCCAGACCGCTCCGATCGCCGCCGCCCCCCAGCCTGCGGCCGCTAGGTGGAGCGGCGCGAGCGTCGAGAGGACACCGAAGAGGAGCGCCGGCAGCATCATCAGGAAGAGGCCGCCGACGAAGCGCCCGTTTTGCAGCGCGCGCCCGACGGCGGCGACCGACGGCTGCTCGGCCGGGATCGGCTCGATCCGCAGCGTCCAGACGCCGAGCACGACTGCGAGCGCCGCGAGCGCCGCGAAGACGGGGGCACGCCCGGCGACGGCGGCTGCGGCTCCGACGACGGGCCCGAACAGCGCGCCGAAGACGGCCGCCGCCAGGGCGCTTCCGATCAGCTCGCCGCGCCGGCCGCGCGGCGCGGCGGCGAGCAGCCAGGCGAAGGCGCCGGCCCACGTGAAGCCGCTCGCCAGGCCCTGCGCGAACCGCGCGGCGGAGAGCGGCCAGAAGCCGTGCGCGAAGGCGAAGCCGAGGCTCGAGAGACCCATCAGCGTGAGGCCGGTCAGCACGGCCCGCCGTGCGCCGATCCTCGCGGCCATGAACCCGCCCGGCAGGCCGCCGACGAGCGCGCCGGCCGCGTAGGCGCCGACGAGGACACCCGCGCCCGTCTTCGAGAGGTGGAGCGAGTGCGCGAAGTGGGGGAGGAGCGGCGTCAGCGCCGCGTACAGCATCGTGTCCACCCAGACGAGGGCGGCGACGAGGAGGAGCAGGCGGCGCATCCGTCCAGCGTACGGACGCGCGTACCGTTCCCGGTGTGACGATCAGCCCCGTCGGCGCCGTATGGAGCACGTGAACGCGATGCCGGCTTCACTCGGCGCGACGCGCGTCCCGGCGGCCCCGCCTTTCGCGGACGTCGTGGCCGAGCATCTCGACGCGGTCTACGGCTACCTCGTCTACCTCACCGGCGACCGCGCGGCCGCGGAGGACCTCGCCGCCGAGACGTTCGAGAAGGCGTTCCGCACGTGGCGCCGCTTCGACCCCGGCGCGGGGCGCCGCGCACATGGCTCTGCCGGATCGCCCACTCCGCCGCCGTCGACTGGTTCCGCGCCGAGGCGCGGCGGCAGCGGCGGGAGGAGACATACGTCCGCGACGCGGCCATGCTCGAGGAGTCGGTCTTCGCCGAGGGGCTGTCGCCGGACCTCGAGCGGGCGCTGCGCAGGCTCACTCCCGCCGAGCGCGAGGTCGTCGCTTTGCGGGTGCTGCTCGAGCTCGACGGCCCGAGCGCGGCGCGGGTGCTCGGGATCAGCCGGACTGCGTGCTCGACCCGGCTCAGCCGGGCGTTGAAGCGACTGGAGGAGGAGATGACCCATGCCCGCGACTGACCCGATCGACAGCGGCGAGTTCGGCGCGCTCGTCGACGAGCTGCGGGCCGACGCGCCGGTCGCGCCCGAGCGGCTGCGGCAGCGCGTGCTCGAGCTCGCCCCCGCGCCGCGCGGACACTGGTCGCGCCGCCGGCGGCTCGTCCTCGTCGTCGTCCCGGCCGCCGCCGCGCTCGCCGTGGGCGCCGCCCTCGTACACGGCTTCGTCAGCTCTGGACCGAAGGCGCACATGGCGGCAACGCTCGCCGAGAAGAAGTCGATCCCTGCGCCGTCGACGAAGACTCGGAGGCTCGGTCCGGCCACTACGACGACGGCGGCCGCCGGCGCGGCGACGCACGAGAAGGCTCTGACTGCGCAGGACGCTCCGTCCGCCACCATCCCGACGAACCGGCTCGTCCATGCCGACGCCTCGCTCTCGGTGCGCGTGGCCGACCGCGCCGCGCTCTCGCGCGCGACGACGAAGGCGACGCAGATCGTTGCCTCGTTCGGGGGCTACGCGCAGTCGGTCCACTACCAGAGCTCCCGCCAGGGCTCCGGCGCCGCGGTGCTCGCGCTGCGCGTCCCCGTCAAGAAGGCGCAGGCCGCGATCTCGAAGCTCGAGACCCTCGGGACGCTCCTGTCGCAGCAGCTCTCGACGCAGGACCTGCAGCAGCAGCTCACGCACCAGACGAACCGGATCGGATCGCTCAAGCGCGCGATCGCCGTCTACGAGCAGGCGCTGCAGAGCGGGACGCTGTCCGCGTCGCAGCAGGTGGAGATCCAGATCCGCCTCGCGAACGCGCGGCACGCGCTCACGAACCAGCGGAAGGCGCGCAGCGGCACGATCGCCTCCGGGGCGACCGCCGACATCTCGCTGACGCTGACGACGAAGCGGCACGCGGGCGCCGCCGCGCCGGCCCCGCGCGGCCGGCTCGACCGGATGCTCGGCTCGGCCGCCGGCTTCCTCGGGCTCGAGGCGATGATCGTCCTCTACGCGCTCGTCGTGCTCAGCCCGGTGCTCGTGCTCGGCGGGCTCGGCTGGGCGCTCGTGCGCGAGCGGCGGCGGCGCGACGAGAAGCATCTCCTCGCGTCCTCGTGATCTGCTGAAATACCGGCGTGCTGGGTGCGGAGCTCTCCACCGGTCACGAGGTCGGCCTGATCGTCGTCGCGGCGGTGTTCATCGCCTTCGCGCTGGCGTCGTCGTTCCTCGTCCCGCGCTACAAGCCCGACTTCCCGGGGCCGACCGGGCTGAGCGTGTTCGTCATCGGCTCGATCGTGATGTTCGCGCTCATGATCGCCGCCGTGAACTTCTTCGGCTAAGCCGCCTCTCTCAGCGGGGCGCCCAGGGGCGGCGGTCGCTAACCTGTCCCCTTCCGGAGAAGTGGCCGAGTGGCTGAAGGCGGCGCCCTGCTAAGGCGTTATGGGGTTGAATGGCTCCATCGAGGGTTCGAATCCCTCCTTCTCCGCTAGCGCGACGAACCGCACGGTCGCGCGACCCCGCGGAGGGGTGGCAGAGCGGTCGAATGCGGCGGTCTCGAAAACCGTTATCCGTCGTTAGGCGGATCGAGGGTTCAAATCCCTCCCCCTCCGCTTCTCCGCCGTGATCGCGCCCGGTTGAGCGGCTCTTAGCCCTCGAGACAGGTTGGGCCCCGCGGGCTTCCACAGGTCATCTGTCTCCAGCCGCCGCGGTGATCTCAGGCAGATCGTGTAGCCCCTCCTCCAACTGATTCCAGCACTTCTCGTACTCCTCGGGTGTGTTGGCTCTCATTGGATCGCTGATGTCGAGGCACTTCACGTTTACTGCGGGATTCAGGTTCCTCACCTCGCTCTCGTGGTCCTTCGTCATCGTGAAGATCAGGTCAGCGCTGCCGACGTCTTTCTGCGTGAGCCGACGTGCTCGATGCTCGCTCAGATCGAGGCCGTGCTCGGCGGCCGTGTCGACGGCGAGCTGGTACGCCCGGTCGCCGTCGTATGCGCCGGTGCCGGCGCTTGCGATGTGCACATCGTCGCGGTGAGCGAGCTTCTCCCGGGCAATGGCAGCGGCCATCGGGCTCCTGCAGGTGTTGCCGGTGCAGACGAAGAGAATGTTCATCGCGGTGTCCTTGGGTTGTAGTGAGCCGGCGGGCATCGTCCCGATCCGGGCCCTGATGCGGCTCGCGATCGACGACGAAGCTCCACACAGTGCCTGAGACGTCCGGCCAGCGCTCTAGAAGAGCGCCGAGCTGTCCCATCACGGCTTGATCACTCGCCTCTCGCGCCGCAGGACACCGAATGCTCTGCGCCGCCCGCCGGCACCACGATCACGACCGGCCCCTAGTCCGGCTTTGGATCAGCTGCTGACGAGGTAGTCGAGGACATCGAGTGTGAGGACGGGGACACCGGCCGTAGACTTGGGCCGTGCCGATTGAGGGCTTACCGCGTTTCTTGGGTACGACCAACCTTCGAGCCGTCCTTCGGGCGGCCCGGGCGAGAGCCGGGTAACAGGGATGGCGACTGTGCGCGACTTGATGTCGACGACTCTCCTGACCGTGGAGGCAACCGCGACGCTGACGGAGGCGGCCGGGCAGATGGACGCGCGACGAGTGGGAGCGGCACTCGTGCTGAACGGCGAGCACCTCTCCGGGATACTCACCGAGCGCGACATCCTCCACGCGGTGGCGACCGGCCAAGTCGAGGGGACGAAGGTCGGCGCCTGGATGACTCACGACCCGGAGGCGGTCGGGCCGGACGAGCGGCCCGGGGTCGCCGCTGCGATCATGCTCCGCGGCGGCTTCCGCCACCTGCCGGTGCTCGACGGCGACAAGCCGGTGGGCATCGTCTCGATCCGGGACCTGATGCGGCTCGCGATCGACGACGAAGCTCCACACGTCGCCTGAGACGTCCATCGCCGGCGCTTTGGACAAGCGCCGAGCCGTCCCATCATGGCCCGATCGTCGCAGCACGCGAACAAGGATCGTAGTGTGGTTTGACACGATCTCGTAGCGGCGTACTGTTCCCGCCACACAGACGGGGGCCAAGCGAACGCTGCCAGCCGGTCGGGGACCAGCCTGCCGCCCCTCTTTCCACGCAAGGGAGAAGGAGGTCGAGGTGCACGGACTGCGGGAACATCGGAGCAGGCGCGGGCTGCTGCTGGGCGTTCTCATTGCTGTAGTCGTCGCGCTTGTCGTGAGCGCGACGGCAGTCTTGCCGGCGGCGGCCAAGACGAATAGCGAGGTTGGCAAGCACAGGCTGATCGTGGCGGTCAAGAAGAACCTGGCCCCGGCAGCCCGGAAGAAGCTTGCGGTTCTGGTTCTGATCAGGCAGAACGGCGGCGCTCCCGCGGGAGCCCTGGCCACGCCGAGCAAGCCCCTTACTGTTCTCCTCGACAACGGCGGCCTCTACCGTGTAAAGGTCGAGATCGACTCCTGCAAAGGCAGCTGTGATGCGAGTTATCGTGTTTCCGGCTCGACCAATCACAAGCTCGAGGTCGTCCCCAGCTGTCAGCCCAAGGGCTCAGGCTTCGTCTGCAGCAAGGTCAAGGTCGTCAAGGTCAACTAGAAGGTGACGTTCCAGCATCACCGGCGCAAGCGAGGGTGGTGGTGCGGCCGTCTCTACGGAACCGGACAGCTCACACCAGACGCCGTCATCCGGCAGGCGCAAGTGCGGCTTGTCTGCCGAGGCGCGGCGCCGGAACGCGCTAGAGCTCGAGCGTCAGGCACAGGCGCGCGATCAGGGCGTCGAGCCTGCTCATCGTCGCTGTCCCTTCGGGTCGGTTCGGGGAGCCGCCCTCAGACGTCGAGCGAGTGGCTTTGCTGCTTGGCTGCCGTGCGTTTGGCGACTCGGCGCTCCTTCAGCGTCTTCTGCGCCGGTTTCTTGGCCAGCTTCTTCGGCTTCTGCGCACCCTTCACAGGTTTCCTTTCCTGCCTCGGCGGCATCCGCGCCAGGTCTTCGCTTGCGTGAAGTGTCGCACAGATCTCGGTCTGCGGTTGGCGCGGATCGGTGCGGGGCCGAGGGAGTACGGTGGTCCCAGACGACGATCGGAGGAGTCGTGGCGACCAAGAAGCAGAAGGCGCGGGCGGCGGCGGCGGGCAAGGAGTTACCCGCGAAGTCGAAGCCGAAGAAGAAGACCTCGCGCGGCAAGTAGAGGAGCGGGCTCAGCCGGCGGGGGCGGCGAGCACGACGTCGAGGACGTCGTGGAGTCGCGCGCCGGCGAGGCAGACGGAGCTGTCGGCGGCGCCGTAGTAGAGGCGGAGCTCGTCGCTTTCGGGGTCGTGGAGGAGGCCGCAGGGGAAGACGACGTTGGGGACGTCGCCGCTGCGTTCGTAGGGCGCGAGTGGTGCGAGGACCCAGCCGGGCAGGCGGCGCAGAACGCGGGTCGGCTCGTCGAGGTCGAGCAGGGCGAGCCCGACGCGGTAGATGTCGCCGCTGACGGTCTGCTTGACGCCGTGGTAGACGAGCAGCCAGCCGTGCTCGGTGCGAAGAGGCGGTGGGCCGAGGCCGATCCGGAGCGAGTCCCACCAGGCGCCCGCGCGGGGCTGAAGTACCTGCTCGGGCGAGCTCCAGCTGACGAGGTCTCCGGAACGGGAGAGCAGGATCTCCCCGTGCGCGCCGCCGAACTGGGTCTTGGGGCGGTGCAGGAGCACCCAGCGGCCGTCGATCCGGTGGGGCAGGAGCGCCGCGTTCTTGTCCTCTGGGTGCCTGACGATCCCGTAGCGCTCGATCGAGGTCGAAGTCCTCGGTCGTCGCGAGGAAGACCGCCGGGCCGGCGGGGCCGTAGGCGGTGCAGGTGATCACGAAGCGGCCGAGCTCGTCGATCCAGACGACCCGCGGGTCCTCGAAGCCCCACTGCTCGCTCGCGTTCTCGCCGTCGGGGGCCAGCAGCGGCTCCGGATCGACCGCCCAGCCGTCGACGCCGTTCGCCAGAGCGGGCGACGGAGAGATGGGAGATGCCCCTGCGATCCTCGACCCGTGCGAGGAGCACGGTCGTGCCGTCGAGCGTCGGCGGCAGCCGGGTTGAAGACGGCGTTGACGGGATAGGGCCAGTCCTCGGCGGTGAGGATCGGGTTGCCGGCGTGCCGCTGGAAGAGCTCGGCCTCGGTCACGCTGCCGCCGTCGCCTCCGGGAGCGCGTACTCGCGCACTGCTGCGCGGACGCCTGCGGCGTCGAGGAGGAGCGCGGCACGATGGAAGGCGAGCGTCGACTCGGCGCCCTCGTTCTGATTGAGCGCCTCGTTGCCGAGCCCGTCGCTGCAGCCCCCGGTCGCGAAGTCGTACAGCGGTTTCTGCAGGTCGTTGCGGCCGAGGAACCACTCGAAGGCGCGCGTCGCGCGGACTCCGTGCTCGGCCTCGCCCGTGATCGCGAAGGCGGTCAGCTCGGCCTCGACCAGAGCGGCGGCGTCGAGCGGCTGTTCGTCGCCGGAGCCCTGTCGCCGGCTCGTCCCTGCGCCGGCCGCGGTGGCCCGAGAGGTGCAGCACGTCGTCGGGCAGGCCGGACTCGTCGCCGAGCCAGCGGAGCGACTCGAGCCCGAGCTCGGTCAGGTCGTCGCGGTGGAGCGCGACCCCGCCGCCGATCAGCGCCTGCGAGAGACGCGCGTTGTCGTAGCTCGAGCTCGTGCTCGAACCAGCTCCAGCCTTCCACGGCGGTGCTGCGGTAGGCATCGGCGAGCTGCTCGACGAGCCGCGCGAGCAGACGCCGCGCGCTCTGGCTCGAGCCGGTCGGCGTCGAGACGAGACAGGCCGAGCACCGCATAGGCGGCTGTGCGCAGCGAGACCTCGCCTGCGAGCGCACCGACGAGCCGCGCGAGCAGGTCGCGCACCGGGACGACGAGGGCGGGAATCCAGGCGGTCGCGAGAATCTCGCCCAGCGCCCAGACTGACCGGCCGACGTGGTCGCCGACGTGCGGCTCGTCGAGCCAGCGGCGGTCGTAGCTCATGAAGTTGTGCATGCCCTCGTCGCCGGTGGCCGCGGAGAGGAAGGCGAGCGCCCGGTAGAGGATCGAGCTCCAGAGCCGCTCGTCGCCGCGACGCGCGAGCGCGAGCGAGACGACTGCGAGCCGGGCGACGTCGTCGACGCAGTAGCCGCTGTCGCGGTTGGGGATGATCCCGTCGGCGTGCTGCACGATCCCGACGTCGTCGACGAGCGTGAGGACGTGGTCGCTGCGCAGGCTCGTCAGGTGCAAGTCGGCGACGCCGGCAGGCCGGCGCCTGGGCGCGGCCCGGTGCGCCTCGCGCAGCACCGCCGCGGTCGCCTCGGCGACCGACGGCCAGGCGAGCTCCGGAGCCGATCCGGCGGGCCTCCGCCCGCGCCGCGGCGAGCGTCTCCGGCTGCTCGATGTAGTCGCAGACGGCGCTTGCGAGCGCGGCCGGGTCGGCGAAGGGCACGAGCCGGCCCGCGCCCGAAGCGAGCATGTCCTGCGCGTGCCAGTACGGCGTCGAGACGATCCCGCAGCCGGCCGCGATCGCGAAGGTGAGCGCGCCGGACGCGATCTGCTCGCGGCCGTGGTAGGGCGTCACGAATACGTCGGTGGCGGCCAGCAGGTCCGAGAGCTCCTCGATCGCGAGGAAGCGGTCGTCGAACTCGACGTTCTCGCCGAGGCCGAGCTCGAGCACGCGCCGCTCCAACATCAGCCGGTAGCGCTCTCCCTCCCGGCGCGCGACGTCGGGATGCGTGCGGCCGGCGATCACGTAGACGGTGTCCGGGTGGCGCTCGACGATCGCGGGCAGGGCCTCGATCACCGTCTCCAGCCCCTTCCCGGGGGAGATCAGCCCGAAGGTGGAGAGCAGGAAGCGATCGCCGTCGGTGGAGTACGGGTTCGGCTCGTCGGGCTCGCTCGCCGCCCGGGCGGTGAGACGGGCCGGCGCACCGTGCGGCACGACGCGCACCTTCTCCGCCGGGCAGGAGCCCGAGCCGACGAGCAACCGCAGCGCCGTCTCCGTCATCACGACCACGAGCTCGGCCTCGCCGCACAGCTCGGCGAGCACCTCCGCCTGATGCGGCGTCGGCTCCGAGAGCACCGTGTGCAACGTCACCACGAGCGGCTGGGACAGGTTGCGCGCAAACGAGAGCACGTACTCGCCGTCCTGGCCGCCGAAGATCCCGTACTCGTGCTGGAGCAGCACGACGTCGACTCGAGCCGCCCTAGCATCCGCGCCGTGCGGACGTAGTCGCCGCGCACGGCCTGCGCGATCGTCGCCAGCAGCCCCCGCCGCTGCGGGCTCGACGGCTCGTGCACGACCGCGACCAGGTCGACGCGCTCGACGTCGGGAACGCCGAGCAGCGTCGTCCGGACGTCGGCCGCGAAGGCGCCGATCCCGCACGCCCGCGGCGGATAGGTCGAGACGATCGCCGCGCGCATGTCGCCGGCGCCTACGGCCGCACGCCGAGCCGACTCATCCGCTGCGGCTCCTGCAAGCCGCCCCGGACGGCCGTCCTGCTGCGGAACGCGCCGCTCGTCTTCACGCGCAGCCGGTCGAGCACACGCTTCAAGGTCTTCCTCATCGTGTCGCTCCCTCTTGCGACTCCCCCGAAACGGCGAACGGCGGGCTCGTGTGGGAGTCAGAACACGGGGACGCTGCAACCAGGGTAGCGAAAGGGGAGGATCCGCACCGGCCGCGCGGGTCGCACCGGCGCGGCTCGGCCGCCGGGCTCAGAGCCGGCGGCGTTCACGATCCGCTGCAGGAACTGCTGCGTCCGGGGCTCGCGCGGCGCGGTGAAGATCTGCTCGGGCGGTCCCTGCTCGAGGATGACGCCGTCGTCGAGGAAGCAGACGCGGGTCGCGATGTCGCGGGCGAAGCCCATCTCGTGGGTCGCGATCACCATCGTCATCCCGCCGGCGGCGAGCTCCCGGATCACCTCGAGCACCTCCGCGACGAGCTCCGGGTCGAGCGCGCTCGTGACCTCGTCGAGCAGCAGCAGCCGCGGCTGCATCGCGAGCGCGCGCAGGATCGCGACCCGCTGCTGCTGGCCGCCCGAGAGGCGGTCGGGGTACGCCGCCACCTGTCGGCGAGGCCGAAGCGGTCGAGCAGCTCGAGCGCCTGCGCCTCGGCCTCGGCCGCGCGACAGGCGGAGCGCCTTGCCGCGGCGCGAGCGTGACGTTCGCGAGCACGCTCATGTGCGGGAAGAGGTTGAAGGCCTGGAAGACGATCCCGATCCGCGGCGGACGCGGTTCACGTCGACGCCGGGCGCGGTGATCTCCTCGCCGTGCGACGACGATCCGGCCCGCGTCGATCGGCTCGAGCAGGTTGACGCAGCGAAGCAGCGTCGACTTGCCCGAGCCCGGAGGCGCCGATCAGGCAGACGACCTCGTGCTCGGCGACGGAGAGGTCGATCCCGTCGAGGACGAGGCCTTCCCGAACGACTTGCGCAGCCCCTCGATCTCGAGCGCCGCCGCGTGCGTTCACGCGAACGCCTCCCTGCGCCTGCGCGCGGCGGCGGTCGCGCGCGACCAGCCAGTCGGTGAAGCGCGCGAGCGGGATCGTGACCGCGACGAAGAGCGCCGCCGCCGCGAGGCACGGGAGTGAAGTTGAACGTCGCGCCTGGTCGATCTGGGTCTGCTTGAACGCCTCGATCGACGCCGAGCGGCCGACGAGCGCCGTGTCCTTCTGCAGCCCGATGAAGTCGTTCAGGAGCGGCGGGATCACCCGCCGCACGGCCTGCGGCAGCACCACGTGCCGCAGCGTCTGGCCCTGGGTGAGCCCGAGCGAGCGCGCGGCCGCCTCCTGGCTCGGGTGCACCGACTCGATCCCGGCGCGGTAGACCTCCGAGACGTACGCCGTGTAGACGAGCACGAGCGCGACGATCCCCCAGAACGTGGTCGAGGTCGGGACGCCCGCGAGCCCGAGCGCCGGGCGCACCGAAGCCGAGCAGCGGATCACGAGGATCGTCGGCACGCCGCGGAAGAAGTCGGCGTAGACGATCGCGAGCGCGCGGAGCGGGAAGAAGACGGGCCCGGGCAGGCTGCGCAGCACGGCGAGGAGGAGCGCGAACACGAGGATGAGGCACTCCGCGATCGAGAAGATCTGCAGTTGAGCAGGAAGGCGCGCGCGATCTCCGGAAACGACGACGCGAAGATGTGCCGGTCGAAGAAGAACCGCTTGACCTCGTGCCAGCCGGGCGCGTGGGTGATGACGACGCCCGCGACGACGAGGAAGACGACCGTGGAGAGGAGCGCGATCGCGGCGTCCCGGCGGGGGTCGCCGCCCGAGCCCCGCCCGCCGAGGATGCGCGAGCGCCTCGGCTCGTCTACTTCAAGACGGCGCGCCGATCGACCTTCGCTAGCCATTCTGCTGGATCTGCTGCAGCGTCCCGTTCGCGCTTCAGCTTCGCGAGCGCCTGGTCGACGCACGCGGCGAGCGGGTTGCCCTTAGCGAAGACCATGCCGAAGTAGCCGGCGCCGCCGCCCGACGTGAACTGGCCGAGGACCTCCGAGTTCGGCATCTGGACGGCCGTGACGTAGAACGAGGTCGGGAGGTCGACGACGAGGCCGGCGATCTGCTTGTTCTTCAGCGCCTGCACCGCCTCTGCGTTCTGCGGGTAGACCGCCGGCTGCGTCGTGGGCTTGATCTGTCGAGGTGATGAAGGAGTAGCTCGTCGTCCCGACCTGTGCGCCGAGCTTGTACGACCGCAGGCCCGCGATCGTGTGCACGGACGCGATCGGCGTCCCCTTGAGCACGACGACGGCCTGGTTGACGTCGTAGTACGACTTGCTGAAGGTCGACGACCTTCGCGCGCGCCGGGGTGTACGAGATCTGGTTGATGTCGAAGTCGAACGACTTCTTGCCCGGGGCGAAGGACTTGTTGAAGGGCACGTACGTCCAGTGCACCTCGGAGTGGGAGAAGCCGAGCTGCTTCGCGACCGCGTACGCGACCGCCGGCTCGAAGCCCTTTCCCGTCGACGGATCGTTGATCTTCCAGAAGGAGCTCTTCGTGCCGCCCGCGTACCACGGCGGGTAGGCCGGGTTGTCGGTGCCGATCGTGAGCCGGCCCGCCTTGACCAGCGTCAGGTTCGACTTCGCGCACGGTGCCGCGGCGGTGCTCGTCGTGGTCGGCGAGCTCGAGCCCCCGCCGCATCCCGCCGCCGCGGTCGCCATGGCCGTCGCCGCCGCTGCGAGCGCGACCAGACGCAGTTGACGGCGCGCTCTCGATCCCTTCACGGCGGCGAGCCTACCACCGGTTGCCGGCGTAGGTGGGGACTTCCGGTGCGGTAGACCCCCTCCTCACCGTTCAAGTGCTCTCGCCTCGCACCTCACAGCTCGGCCGCTCGCCGGGCCGGGGGTGCAGACTCGCTCCGTCCAGCTCCGCCTCCTGCTCGCGAGCGCCGATACCCTGACGCTCCTCGGAGAGGTGTCCGAGCGGTCGAAGGAGCGCGACTGGAAATCGCGTGGGTGCCGAAAGGTGCCTCGAGGGTTCAAATCCCTCCCTCTCCGTTACGGACACGTCCGGTACCAGGTACCGGACGTGTCCGTTGCGACGGGGGCCGGGGCCGAGCTCCGCACAGGCGCCGTAGAGGAGTCGGCGTAGGAGCCGGGCGAAAGCCGTCCGACGAGACGCCTCGAGGAGGTCGCTCAGTCGTGGATGCGGGCGATGAGCTCGTTGCGCCGCAGGACCCTCTGCGCCGTGCCGGCGAGGCGGACGTCGTAGCCCGCGTCCTTAGGGAAGAGCACCTTGTCGCCCGGCGCGACCCCCTCGGCGTCAGGGCCGACGGCGATGACGATTCCGCTGCGGCAGTGCGCCTCGAGACTCGCCGGCAGGATCAGGCCGGCCCGGGTCTCGGCCTCCTCCAGGGCGTACTCGACCACGACGTAGTCGTCCAGCGGCTCGAGCGAGAGCGTCGTCGGGCGCGGATCCTCCAGCACGGCGTCCACCATACTGCCGGGCGATGCCGCCGTGGCCGTCGCCGTTCGTCGAGCTCGAGGTCGGAGCGCGCACCGTCAAGGTCGACGAACCCCGACAAGGTCTTCTTTCGCACCCGCGGCGAGACGAAGCTCGACCTCGTCCGCTACTACCTCGCGGTCGACGACGGGATCGTGCGAGCGCTCTACGAGCGGCCGACGCAGCTCAAGCGCCACCCCGACGGGGCGGAGGGGGAGGCGATCTACCAGAAGCGGGTGCCGAAGCACCGGCCCGACTGGATCGAGACGGCGACCGTCACGTTCCCTTCCGGGCGCACCGCGGACGAGCTGTGCGTGACGGAGCCCGCGCACGTCGCCTGGGCCGCGAACCTCGGCACGATCGACTTCCACCCCTGGCCGTCGCGGCGCGCGGACGTCGAGCATCCCGACGAGCTCCGGATCGACGTCGACCCGCAGCCGGGAACCGGCTTCGCCGAGGCGAAGCGCGTGGCGGCCGTCGTCCGGGAGGCGCTCGACGAGCTCGGCTTCGTCGGCTGGCCGAAGACGTCGGGCAACCGCGGCATCCACGTCGCGTGCCGGATCGAGCCGAAGTGGGGTTTCCGCGAGGTGCGCCGCTGCGCGCTCGCCTTCGCGCGCGAGATCGAGCGTCGCGCGCCGGAGCTCGTCACGACCGCGTGGTGGAAGGAGGAGCGCGGCGAGCGCGTGTTCATCGACTACAACCAGAACGCGCGCGACCGGACGATCGCCTCCGCCTACTCGGTGCGGGCGCGGCCCGACGCGACGGTCTCGGCGCCGTTCCGCTGGGAGGAGCTCGACGAGCTCGAGACCGAGGACTTCACGCTGGCGACGGTGCCGGCGCGGTTCGCGGAGCTCGGCGACGTCCAGGCGGGGATCGACGACGCGGTCTGCGACCTCCGCAGGCTGCTCGAGTGGGTCGAGCGGGAGGAGGCGGCGGGTGTCGGGGAGGCGCCCTACCCGCCGAACTTCCCGAAGATGCCGGGCGAGCCGAAACGCGTCCAGCCGTCGCGCGCGAAGAAGCCGTGACGATCGCGTGACGGGCCCGTGACGGTGGCTGCCACCGTGACGGGAGCGTGAAGCGCCGCTCGCAGGACGAGGTCGTCGGGCCTCCCGTGTAGCGTCACGACCCGTGAACTCCTGTCACCTGTCCACGACCAGGAGGGTTCGATGAACAGATGGTCCACCGAACGCTGGGCCGCCTCGACCGGGATCGGCTTCGCCGTCCTGCTGCTCGTCGGCGGCCTGCTGCCGGGCAGTGCGGCGAAGTGGAACGCGTCGCCTGCGGAGATCGAGTCCTACCTCCAGGGCAAGCACAGGGAGCTGCTGCTCGCCGGCATCCTCTGGGGGGTCGGCTACGTGCTCATCCTCTGGTTCCTCGCGAGTTTCGCGGGGATGTTTCGCGATGCAGGGCAGGGACGCCTCGCGACGGTCGTCTACGGGGCCGGGGTGGCTACGACGGCGGTCGGCGCGATCTCCGACGGTCTCGGAATGGCGCTCGCGAAGGTCACGTACAACGGCGACCCGCACACGGTCGCGACGCTCTACGGCGTTCAGACCTGGCTGACCGGGCGGCTGTTCTGGACGTTGACGGCGCTCGCGCTCGCGACATGGCTGGCCGTGCGCCGGAGCAAGGTGCTCCCGGACTGGTACGCGTGGCTCACGCTGCTCGCCGCCCTCCTCTTCGTGCTCGGCGGGCTCTCGCTCAGGAACGACGGCTTCTTCTCGATGAGCGGCGGCATGGGCTTCATCGCGTTCCTCGCGAGCATCGTCTGGATCGCGCTCTCCAGCATCCTGCTCGTGCAGCGCACGGGAGCGTCATCTCCCGCTGCAACGCCGGGTCTCTCCTAGCCGCTCCGAAGGAGATCCTCCACCGCGAGGTCGTCCGGCCTTCGGGCTGGGCGAACCTCGCGCCACGTGCACTGGTCCGGATCCTTGTCCGGCCGGAAGCGGAGCAGCTTCGTCCCGTGGCGGAAGCGGTGCTTCTCGAGCTTGTCGTACCGGACCTCGACGACGAGCTCCGGGCGGAGCGCGACCTCCTCGAGCTCGCCTGTGCCCCAGCGGCTCGGCTCGCTGAAGCGGCGGTCGCTCCCCTCGTCGAGCAGCGGTAGCACCCGCTCGGCGATCTCCGCGTGGCTCTTCGCGCCGACCGCGGCCGAGCCGACGTAGTCGAGGTGCCCGTCGTCGGCGTAGAGGCCGAGGAGGAGGGTCGCGATCGTCGAGCGGCCGCCCTTCTTGAAGCGGACGCCGGCGACGACGCAGTCGGCCGTCCGGTGCGGCTTCACCTTCACGACTCCGTTCCGCGAGCCCGGCAGGTACGGGAGGCCGAGCCGCTTCGCGACGACCCCGTCGAAGCCCGCCGCCTGCAGCGTGCGCAGCCACTCGCGTCCCTGCTCGACGTCCTCCGAGACGGGGGAGAGCTCGAAGCCGCCCCCGACCTTCTCGAGCTCGGCGCGCCGCTTCTCGATCGGCCGCTCGTGCGTGGGCTTCCCCTGCCAGAGCAGGAGGTCGAAGGCGACGAACGTGGCGGGGATCTCGGCCGCGAGCCTGCGGACGCGGCTCTCGGCGGGATGGAGGCGCATCTGCATCGCGTCGAAGTCGAGCGCGCCCGAGCGGGCGATCACGATCTCGCCGTCGAGCGCCGAGTGCGGCGGGAGCAGGTCGCCGAGCAGGCGCAGCTCCGGGAAGTAGCGGAGCAGCGGCCGCCCGTTCCGCGACCAGAGCGCGAGCTCGCCGCCGTCGTTCTCGAGCACGCCGCGGAAGCCGTCCCACTTCGGCTCGTAGCGCCAGTCACCCGGCTCCGGCAGGTCCCGGACGAGCTCCGCCTCCATCGGCGGGAAGGGAACGTTGGGCCCGGGGGAGTCCGCCACGGCCCGAGCCTACGCAACCGGGCGCCGGAGCCCGCGTCTAACCTCGCAGGATGCGAAGGGTCGTGGTCACGGGGCTCGGCGCGGTGACGCCGATCGGCGGCGACGCGCCGTCGACGTGGCGGGCGGCCGTCGCCGGGGAGAGCGGCATCGACTTCATCCGCTCGTTCGACGCGAGCGGGTTCCCGGTGCGCGTCGCGGCCGAGGTCAAGGACTTCGACGCGACGGGTGTCGCCTCCGCGAAGGACGCACGCCGGCTCGACCGCAACGTCCTGCTCTCGCTCGGCGCGGGCCGCGAGGCGGTCGCCGACGCCCGGCTCGACGGCGCCTATCCACCGGAGCGGGTCGGGATCCTGTTCGGCACCGCGATCGGAGGCTTCCTCGGGATCATGGAGCAGGCCGACGTGCTCCGCGAGCGCGGCCCCGACCGGGTCGTACCGACCTTCATCCCCAACGTCCTCGTCGACACCGCGAGCGGCCAGCTCGCGATCTCGCTCGGCTTCCGCGGCCCGAACTACGCGCCCGTCTCGGCCTGCGCGACGGGGTCGACGGCCGTGGGCGAGGCGGCCGAGCTGATCAAGCGCGGCGATGCGGACGCCGTCCTCGCGGGCGGCGCCGAGGCGTGCCTCCACCCGCTGATCCTCGCGGGCTTCTGCGCGATGCGCGGGCTCGCGGCGGAGGAGGAGTATCCGCCGCGCGCCTCCCGGCCCTTCGACGCGACCCGCGCCGGATTCGTCATGGGGGAGGGGGCGTGCGTGCTCGTGCTCGAGGAGCTCGAGGCGGCGCAGCGGCGCGGGGCGACCGTCTACGCCGAGGTCCTCGGCTACGGGATGTCGAACGACGCGCACCACCTCGCGCAGCCCGATCCGGAGTCGGTCGGCGTCGTCGAGATGATGCGCCGCGCGCTCGACCGGGCGGGTATCGAGCCCGAGCGGGTCGGCTACGTCAACGCCCACGGCACCTCCACGCCGCTCGGCGACGCGGCCGAGACGAGGGCGATCAAGGAGGTCTTCGGCGAGCATGCGTACCGCCTGGCCGTCTCCTCCACGAAGTCCGTCACCGGCCACTGCTTCGGGGCCGCGGGCGCGATCGAGGCCATGATGTGCGTCCTCGCCGTCCGCGACGGCGTCCTGCCGCCGACGATGAACTACGTCGACCCCGATCCCGACTGCGATCTCGACTACGTGCCGAACGAGGCTCGGCGCGTGCAGGTGGACGTCGCGCTCTCGAACGCGATGGGCCTCGGCGGCCACAACGGCTGCGTGCTTGTCGGCCGGGTTGAGGAGTAATGAGCTCGGCGAAGGAGGGGGCTCGCGGGGGAGCCATGGGTTCCCCCACGTTGAACGGCTGCGTGCTCGTCGGTAGGGTCGAGGCGTGAGCGACGTCCAAGAGATCGAGGTCTACGCGGAGGCGCACTCGACGCCGCCGGGCGACGTCCTGCGGCGGCTGGGGGAGGAGACGGAGACGCTCCCGAACGCGGAGATGTCGGTCGGCCACGTCGAGGGCCTGTTCCTGCGCTTTCTCGTCGCCGCGCGGAAGCCGCACCGCGTGCTCGAGATCGGCGTCTTCACCGGCTGGTCGTCGATCGCGATGGCGTCGGCGCTGCCCGAGGGGGCTCGCTCGTCGCCTGCGACGTGAACGAGGAGACGACTGCGATCGCGCGCCGCTACGCCGAGGAGGCAGGAGTCGCCGACCGCATCGACTACCGGGTCGGCGACGCGAAGGAGACGATCGCCGAGCTCGAGGGCGAGTTCGACCTCGTCTTCATCGACGCGTGGAAGGACGACTACGTCGACTACTACGAGGCCGTCCTGCCGAAGCTCGCGGCGAACGGCCTGATCCTCGCCGACAACACGCTCGCCGCGCTGCGCGGCAACGAGGGGATAGTCCGCTTCAACGAGCACGTGCTCGCGGACGAGCGGGTCGAGTGCGTGCTGCTGCCGATTCGCGACGGCGTGACGCTGATCCGCCGGCGGTAGCCGTGGCGTGGGAAGGCCCGCCCGCTCCGTACCGCATCGAGACGGAGCGGCTCGTCATCCGCTGCTACGAGCCCGCCGACGCGCCGCTGTTGAAAGAGGCGATCGACTCCAGCCTCGAGCATCTGCGCCCGTTCATGCCGTGGACGGTCCACGAGCCGCAGACGCTCGAGGAGAAGACGGCCTTGCTCAGGGTGTTCGCTCCGAGTTCGACAGCGGTGAGAACTTCATCCACGGGATCTTCTCCCGGGACGAGTCGGAGCAGCTCGGCGGCACGGGCCTCCATCCCCGATCGGGCCGGGCGGCCTCGAGATCGGCTACTTCGTGCGCGCCGACGCTACCCGGCAGGGGATCGCAACGGAGGCGGCGGCCGCGCTGACGCGGGTCGGCTTCGAGGTCTGCGACGCGGACCGGATCGAGATCCGGATCGAGCCGCGCAACACGGCGAGCTTCGGTGTTCCGCGCAAGCTCGGCTTCGCCGAGGAGGCGACGCTGCGGCGCCGGTTGCCGGGCGGCGAGGGGAGCCGCTGCGCGACGTGACGATCTTCACGCTGTTCCGCGAGGACTTCGACCCGTCCATCGCGCCGGACATTCGCGCCTTCGACGCCCGCGGCGAACCCCTCCTCAGACACGTCCGGTGTCAGGCACCGGACGTGTCCGTTTCAGCCGTGTAGGACGCTGGGCGTCAGGTCGGCGAGGGAGTGCACCACGGCGTCGGCGAGCCGGAGCGCCTCCTCGTCCGGCGGGTAGCTCGCGTTCGGGATCGCCACGACACGCATCCCGGCCGTCGTGGCCGACCGGATGCCGGCGTGCGAGTCCTCGATCGCCGTGCAGCGCGCCGCCGCGACCTCCAGTCGCCGTGCCGCCTCGAGGTAGACGTCCGGCGCGGGCTTGCCGCGCTCGACCTCCTCGGAGGAGACGGTGGCCCGGAAGCAGTCCGTGAGCCCGGCGAGCCGGAGCACCTCCTCGAAGACCTCGCGGTTGGAGGACGACGCGAGCGCGAGCGGAAAGACCGCAGCCGTACGCCGCACCGCCTCGACGGCGCCCGGGAGGAGGGGAAGCTCGCGGCGGTACGCCTCGAGCATGAGCTCGACCACGTCGCGGTTGATCGCCTCCGGCTCCCCGGGGACTCCCGCCTCCTCGTGGAGGTACCGCGACCATTCCGGCGCGCTCATCCCCATCATCGCCCGCTGCACCTGCGCGTCGTATCGGCCGCCGCGCTCGCGGACGTACCGCTCCCGCACCGCGTCCCAGACCTCCTCCGACTGGAGGAGGACGCCGTCGAGGTCGAAGACGACCGCCTCGATCACACGGAGTGGTACGCGGTCTCGCGGTAGACGAGCGCGTGACGGGACGGGCCGTGCTCGATCGAGAGGACGTCCGCGATGAAGAAGGTGTGGTCGCCGGCGTCCGCCTCCGAGCGTGTCTCGGCCTCGATCCAGCCGAGCGCTCCCTCGATCAGCGGTGCGACCGTTCCCTCCCGCGTCGGCACGCCCTGCCAGTGGACGATCGGCGGATAGCCGGCTGCGAAGCGGCGGGCGAGATCCTCCTGCTCCGCTCCGAGGAGGCTGACCGCGAAGCGGCCGGCGCTCCGCAGCAGCTCGTAGCACGAGGCGTCCTTGCCGATCGAGACGCCGATCAGGGGAGGCTCGAGCGAGAGCGAGACGAGCGACGAGACCGTGACGCCCATCCGGTCGCCCTCGACGTCGACGCTCAGGATGGAGACTCCGTGCGGCCACTGTCGCATCAGGCCGCGCAGCTCCTCTCCGGTCGCCATCGCGCGAACGCTACAGACGGCGCCCGACTGAACGGCGGGGGTGGGATTCGAACCCACGGGCCCGTTGCCGGGCCAACGGTTTTCAAGACCGCCCCGTTCGACCGCTCCGGCACCCCGCCGCGGGTGACAGTGTGGCAGGAGCGTGAAGGAGGGGGCTCGTGGGGGAACCATGGGTTCCCCGCCGCGGGCCCTGACCGCTTGCGGCGCACGACCTCCTCGCGATAGGTCACGCGTTCAGCCACGCCACCAGCCTCCCGCGTGGAAAGCGCCTGCACTAGACGCTCCGCGGGACGAGTCAGCTGGAGACGCGCTCGGGCGCGCCGTAGCCCTGCAGCACGTCGGGCACCTCGCCGCCGAAGTTCTCGAGGAGCGCGAGCACCGTCCGGTCGGTCGTCGCGGTCCCGTTCAGCGTGTGCACGGGCTCGGGGCTCTTCCCGTCGCGGTAGCGGATGCCGAGCCGCCGCGCCTGGAAGTCGGTCGTGTTCGAGGCGGAGGTGAGCTCGCGGTAGCGCTGCTGGAACGGGAACCAGCCCTCGATGTCGTACTTCTTCACGGCCGGTGCGCCGAGGTCGCCCGCGGCGACGTTGACGACGCGATAGGGGAGGCCGAGGCCGCCGAGGATCTCCTCCTCGATCGCGACGAGGCGCTCGTGCTCGTCGCTCGACGAGGCCGGCTCGCAGAAGACGAACAGCTCGACTTTGTTGAACTGGTGCACGCGGAACATCCCGCGCGTGTCCTGGCCGGCGGCGCCCGCCTCGCGGCGGAAGTTCGTCGAGAACGCGGTGTAGCGGAGCGGCAGCTCGTCGCGGTCGAGGATCTCGCCCATGTGCAGCCCGGCGAGTGCCACCTCGGAGGTGCCCGTGAGGAAGAGCTCGTCCGCCTCGAGGGCGTAGATGTTCGAGCGCTCCGTCGGGAAGAACCCCGTGCCGTACATCGCCTCCTCCCGCACGAGCACCGGCGGCAGCATCGGCACGTGGCCGTGGCGCACCGCGACGTCGAGCGCATAGCGGTAGAGCGCGAGCGCGAGGAGTGCCGTGCCGCCGAGGAGGTAGCCGAAGCGGGAGCCCGAGAGCCGGGCAGCACGCTCCATGTCGAAGCGGCCGATCTCGGTGTGCTCCTTCGGCTCCGCGAGGGTGGGCGGCTCCCCGGAGCGGCGCACCTCGACGGCGTCCTCCTCCTCGAAGCCGTCGGGCGCGGAGTCGTCGGGAGGATTCGGCACCTGGGCAAGCGCCGCGTCGCGCTCGTCCTCCGCTGCGGTGAGCTCCTGCTCGGCCTCCTGGAGCTCCTGCTTGATCGCGCGTAGCTCCTCGAGCTGCTCGGGCGTCGGCTTCCCCTGCACTTTCGTGCGGGAGCGCAGCCCGTCGACGCGGGGCACGAGGGCGCGCCAGCGCTCGTCGGCGGCGAGCCAGGTGTCGAAGGCCTCGGCCGCACCCTTGCGGGCGAGGCGGCGGCGGAACTCGTCGGGGTCGTTGCGGGCAGCGCGGGCGTCGATCACGCGACGGAGTCTAGGTACGCCTCGAGCAGGGCGGCGACGCCTTCCTCCTCGGCGGAGGGCACCACGAGGTCGGCGCGCGCGAGCACGTCGTCGTGCGCGTTCGCGACGGCGACGCCGAAGCCGGCCCAGTCGAGCAGCTCGCGGTCGTTCTCGCCGTCGCCGCAGGCGACGGTCTCCTGCGCGCGGAAGCCGAGCCGCTCGGCGACGAACGCGAGGCCGCTGCCCTTCGTCACGTCGGGGTGGGCGAACTCGAGGAAGTACGGCAGCGACTTCGAGATGAAGAGCCGGCCGGCGAAGCGCGGCTTCAGCTCCGCCTCGAGCTCGTCGAGCGCGTGCGGGTCGCCGACCGCGACGAGCTTCGTCGGCGATTGGCTGCGAGCGCCGGCGGCAGAGCCGCCGACGCGCGGCCGAAGACCGCGGCCGACGTCGTCGGCCGCCCGGCGATCGAGCCAGGTGCGGAGGTCGCCGACGGGTTGGATCTCGAGGTGCTGGAAGTCCGCGTACGCTCGCGCCTCGGGCGTGACGGCGGCGACGTAGAGGAGGTCGTCGAGGTAGCAGTTGAGGTGGAAGCCGGCCTCGAGCACGGCATCGATCGCCTCGCGGGCCTGCGCGAGCGGGATGGGGATGTGCCTCAGGAACTCGCCGCTGCGGGGATCCGCCACGACGGCGCCCTGGTAGCAGACGACCGGATCGGTCAGGTCCGCCTGTTCGAGGTACGGCCGGACGGCCCGGAACATCCTGCCCGTGACGATCACGACGTGCACGCCTGCCGCCTGCACGCGCACGAGTGCCTCGCGGGTGCGGGGCCGCAGCACGGCGTCGTCCGCGATCACCGTCTGGTCGAGGTCGAACGCGAACGCCGCGACGCGTGTCGGAAAGGTCGGCGGAAGCTGAAGCGTTACGGCACCGTGCCGCCGGTGGACTCGACGACGAAGGCGGCGACGTCCGCGATCTGCTGTGTCGTGAGGCTCTGCTTGAACGCCGGCATCGCCGCGCCGCCGTTCGTCACCTGGGCCGTGACCGCGCGATAGTCCGGCTTGAGCGTGTCGAGGTTCGGGCCGACGGTGCCGGAGGCCCCCGCCGCCTGGAGCGTGTGGCAGCCGCCGCAGCCGGCGCTCGCGAAGACCGACTTGCCCTTCGTCGAGTCACCCTTGAGGTGGTAGGCCGGGACGATCGGGAAGGACGGGCCTGCCGACACCGTGCCGATGACGGTCTTCGGGCTCGGCGACACGACCCCCTCGGAGTTGCAGGCTGCGAGCACGATGGTGCCCGACAGGGCGGCGATGATGACGAGTGCGGCGCGACCCACCGCGCGGGACTCTAATGAACCGCTAAGACCGCGCGCACGGGAACCGGTCGGAACCCGCCGCGGAGTACCATCACGGCGATGAAGCGCAAGTCGTTCGGTCGCGACAGGGGCCTCTCTCTGCGGATGATCTTCACGAGCGGGTTGCTCGGCCTGCTCTACGTCGGCTTCGCCGTCGTTCTCTTCAACGTCCTCAACGTCGGGCTCGCCCCGATGCTCCTGATCGTGCTCGGGATCGCGTTCTTCCAGTACTACACGTCCGACAAGCTCGCTCTCGCCGCTGCAGGCGCCAAGGTCGTCTCCCGCGAGGAGGCGCCCGAGCTGCACGCGATGGTCGAGCGGCTCTGCGCGATGGCCGACCTGCCGAAGCCGCGCATCGCGCTCGTCCAGAGCGACGTCCCGAACGCCTTCGCGACGGGCCGCAACCCGAAGCACGCCGCCGTCGCCGTGACGACCGGCCTCTGGCGGCGGCTCGAGCCGCAGGAGGTCGAGAGCGTCCTCGCGCACGAGCTCTCCCACGTGGCGAACCGCGACGTGCTGATCATGACCCTCGCGAGCTTCTTCGCGATGCTCGCCGCGATGCTGACCCGCTGGGGGATGTTCTTCGGCATGTGGGGCGGCGGCTTCGGCGGCGGCAATCGGAGCAACAACAACCAGGGTGGCGTGCCGATCTGGTTGATCGTCACCCTCGTCGCGCTCGTCACGTACGCGATCAGCTTCATCCTCATCCGCACGATCTCGCGCTACCGCGAGTACGCGGCCGACCGCGGCTCCGCGCTCATCACCGGCGCGCCCGAGAACCTGATGAGCGCGCTGCAGAAGATCGCGAGCGGCATCACGCAGATCCCGCAGCGTGACCTGCGCGAAGTGCAGGGCATGAACGCCTTCTTCATCGTCCCGACGAACTGGAAGGCGACGATGAGCGAGTGGATGATGGACCACCCGCCGATGGAGAAGCGCCTCGCGGCCCTCGCCGAGATCGCCCGCGAGATGGGCAAGTCCGTCTGACTCGAAAGCTGCGCTTTCGAGCCACGGTTAAGGAACTGCGCCGCCGGAGAGCGTGGTCTCCGGCGGCTCCGTGCTGTTTGTTGGGATGTGTGGATGAGGGTGCCTGGTGCGCTCGCGCGCGGCTGAGGCCGGCGCGAGCGCAGTCCGTAGCCTCCGCGTACGCTGCGGCCCTTCGCGCCGTCGATGGTTGAAGCGCTCAAACCCCGTCGGCGCGGGCGGTGGCGTAAGAGAGCGCGGCTTACGACGCCGCCGAAGCTCGTCGCGGGCGGGCACGCCGCCTAGGCGCCTGCCCCACGCGACACAGACGGCGCTCGAACCTCCCAGCCCAAGCAAGCCCTCAGCACGGAGCCGCCGAGACCGCGCTCTCCGGCCGGCGGAGTTCCGCCATCGAGCGAGCGGGTGCGCAGCACCCGCGAGCTATATGGGTGCGTCGAAGAGACCGAGCCACTTGCTGAGGTCAGGCTCGATCGGTAGCTCCTGCTCGAGCTTTGCCTTCAGCTCGAGCTCGCGCGCGTTGTCGCGCTCCTGCTTCGCGCCGCTCGGGACGAACGGCCACCACGTGCCGGTCTTGAAGCCGTAGATCCAGTAGACGGGATGCCCGCCGCCGTCGAAGCGGAAGGCGGCGGCGAGGAGCTGGGCGCCGAACCCGCGCGCCTCGAGCTCGGAGGCGACGGCGTGGACGGCCGTGACCTGGTCCTCGAGGTCGGGGTCGCGGACGATCACCCACTCGAAGCCGAACGAGTCGGTCTTGCGGTCGAGCGTCGAGCCTGCGCCGTCGGCGACGCTCTGCAGCAGTTCCTCGGCGTCCCGCTCGGCCTGGCCGAACTCCCCGGCGGAGAGCGGCTTGAAGATCGCGGCGGCGGCTCCGGCGCTCTTGAGCGAGCACTCGACGTCGAGGGTGATGGCGGCGGTCGAGAGCGCGAACAGCCGCTCGGCGGCGGGCTCCTTGAGCTTCTTGCGGCCGAAGAGGATGTCGCCGAAGCGGCTCAGGAGTCGCTGGCTTCCTCGGCCGGCTCCGCTGCAGCCTGCTCGCCCGCCGGCTCGCCGCCGTCGCCGAGCTCTCTCTGCGCCTGCCCGGAGCCGACTTCCGCCTTCAGCTTCGCGAGCTCGTCCTCGACCTGCGAGGAGGAGGAGATCTGCGCAAGCTCGCGGTCGAGCTGCGTCTGGTCGCCGGCGGTGAAGTCCTCGAGCGCGCCGCTCTCCGTCAGCTCGTCGATCGCCGACGCGCGCGCCTGCAGCTCCTCGGTCTTGTCGCGCGCCCGCTGGATGGCGAGGCCGGTGTCGTTCATGTGCTTGCCGATGCCGGTTGCCGCCTCGCCGATCCGCACCTGCGCATCGGCGGCGGAGTACTGCGCCTTGAGGACCTCCTTCTGCGAGCGGAAGGATTCGACCCGTGCCTCGAGCGTGTGTTGCGACTCGATCAGCTGCTGCTGCTGCTGCTCGAGCTGCTGCACCTGGGCGTCGAGGCCCTGCAGCTGCTGCTGCGCCGAGGCCTTCTTCTCGAGTGCCTGCCGCGCGAGATCCTCCCGGTTCGCCGCGACCGCCTGCCGTGCCTGCGTCTCGAGCTTGACGACGTTCTGCTCGAGCTTCTGCGTCTGCAGCTCGAGCCGCTTCTTCGCCGTGACCACGTCTGCGACGCCGCGCTTGACGTTCTGCAGCTGCGTCTGCATCTGCTCGTACGAGTAGTCGAGCGTCTCGGTCGGGTTCTCCGCCCGGTTGAGCAGGGACGAGATCTTCGACTTGATGATCAGGGACGCGCGTGAGAACAGGCCCGGCATCGTTCCTCCTGGTGGTCGCCGAGCAACTAGCCTAGCGCCCATGCTCGTGGCGAGGAGCACGCACCCCAACTGGCTCAGCAACGCCTTCGCAGTGGCCGTGGCGGGCGGTCCGGCGCTGCTCGTCGACTCCGGCGCCGATCCGGCGCCGCTCGTCGAGGAGCTCGAGCGGTGGGACGCGACGCCGGTCGCGCTCCTCCGCACGCACGCGCACCCCGATCACGTCGAGCACGAGGCGGAGCTCGTAGACCGCTACTCGATTCCCGTCGTCGCCGGGGCGGGCGAGTGGGAATGGAACGGGGTACGCGTACGGGGGTTCGCGACGCCCGGGCACTCGGACGACAGCATCTCGTTCCTCTTCGGCGAGGAGCTCGTCGCGACGGGGGACATCCTCTTCCGCGACTCGGTCGGGGGCGGCGACGTCGCGGCCGTGCGGGCCTCGGTGATGGACGTCTTGCTCGGCCTCCCGGACACGATCCGCGTCCTGCCCGGCCACGCGGAGGAGACGACGATCGGGCGGGAGCGCGGCGCCAATCCGTTCGTTCGCGTCTGGAGCGGCAGCGAGCGCGAGGGGAAGGAGCGCGTCCGGGTTGCGGGCCGCGAGGCGACCCTGCTCGTCTGGTCGCCCGACTACGACGGGAACGGGAAGGCGCTGGTGCGCTTCGACGACGGGGGCGAGGCGATCGTCGGCGGCTCCCGGGTCGAGCGCGGCTGAGCTGTCCGAACCGGACCTGTCCCGGTATCAGTTACCTGGACATGTCCGAAACGGACAGTAGGTTGCGCGGCGTGCGTCTCATCGTCGCCCGCTGCGAGGTCACCTACTCCGGCCGTGTGTCGGCCGTCCTCCCCGAGGCTGTGCGGCTGCTGATCCTCAAGGCCGACGGGTCGGTCCTCGTCCACGACGACGCCGGAGGGTACAAGCCGCTCAACTGGATGACGGCGCCCACGTTCCTCGCGGACGAGAGCGATCGCCTCGTCGTGACGAAGCCGAAGAGTGACGACGCGCTCGAGATCCGCCTGCTCGAGGTGCTGAGCGACGTCGAGCACGACATGGGCGAGTCCGCCGCGCTCCAGAAGGACGGCGTCGAGCGCGACCTGCAGGAGGCGCTCGCCGCAGCCCCGCAGGCACTCGGCGAGCCGCTGAGGCTCGTCCGGCGCGAGTGGGGGACGGAGATCGGCCCGGTCGACCTCATGTGCCGCGGCGAGGCGGGACGAGTGGGTGGCGGTCGAGGTGAAGCGGGTCGGGACGATCGAGGCAGTCGAGCAGCTCACGCGCTACCTCGACTTCATCCGTCGCGACCCGGCGAAGGCCGGCTGCCGCGGCATCCTTGCCGCGGAGCGGCTCAAGCCACAGGCCGTCGCGCTCGCCGACCAGCGCGGCATCCGCTGCGTCACGGTCGACCTCGCCGTCCTCCGCGGCGAGCGCGAGCCCGAGCTGACGCTCTTTGCCGCCTGACCGGTTCGGACCTGTCCTGGTAACTGACACCTGGACATGTCCGCTAGGGCCCCGCCGCGCTCGCGACCGCCGCCGCGACGCCGGCGCGCACGCCGCCGGGATGCGCGTACGCGGCCGAGCCGAGCAGAAGCATGACGCCGTCGCGTGTTCCGGCCCGCTCGAGTTGCTCCACCGCGTTCTCCGCCCCGACCCCGCCTCCGATCACCGCCGTCGCCGGACGCGCAGCCGCGATCTGCTCTCGCACCTCGTCGTCCGTGTCGAACGTGCGCGGCGAGAAAGAGCCGACCTGGACGTAGTCGGCGCCGAGCAGGCGCGTCAGCTCGGCGAGCACGCGCGCGGAGACGGAGACCGGGCCGCCGCGGCGCAGGAAGGCCGACCCGACGCGGTGGACGAAGATCGGCAGGCCGTACTCGCGTAACCGCGCGATCGAGCCGAGCCCGGCGAGGAACGCGTTCACCATGAGCGCCCGCGCGCCTGCCTCGACGATCGCGTCGGCGTCGGCTCCGGTGACGTTCGCCGCGTAGAGGACATGCCGTGGGATCGCCGCGTCGATCGCTCGAACCCGCTCCGGCGAGGAGCGCTGCAGCTCGTCGTCCTTGACCAGGACGGCCCCGCCCGCTGCGAGCTCGGTCGCGACCGTCGCCGCCTCCTGCGGCGTCAACCCGAGCGCCGGCTTCACGATCGCGCCGACTGTGATGCCCGGCTGCGCCGGAAAGCGCGGCCCGGGCAGGCCGTCGGGCCACTCCACCTCGACGAGCCGACACGAGTCGACGTCGCCCCGATCGGCCCACTCGCCCGCGACGCAGGCGGCAAGCAGCTGCTCCGCCGACGTCTCCCCGTCGAGCGCCGGGAAGTCGAGAGTCACGCGGTCGCCGTCGACGCCGACGACCCGCGCCCGCACCCGCTCCGGTCCGTCCGGCAGGCTCACCGACTGGAGGATCGCGAGCGTCTCCCCCCACGCCGGCGGCCGGATCTCGTACGTCGCGCGCACGGGCGTATCGTAGGTCCATCCGATGAGGAGGAGCCACGGCTGTGAAGCTGCACCGCTGCGGTGTGAGCGGACGATCCGAGACGGTCGCCTGATGGAGCGGCCGGCGGAGACCGGGGAGGAAACGACCCAGCTACACTGAGCCGCCGCGGGGCTATAGCTCAGCTGGGAGAGCGCCTGGATCGCACCCAGGAGGTCGCCGGTTCGAGTCCGGCTAGCTCCATCGGCAAAGGGCCTGGAAACAGGCCCTTTCTGTTGCTTGCAGGGGCGACGCTGCTCGACGCTTGCAACCCATATGCAACCCGCGCGCTCACCAGCAAGGGTCGAAACGCGCGAAAACGGCGCGTTTCGCAGAGCGTGGGAGATCGTGGATCTTCGGGGCCGGCGAGTCGATCCGGGAGGTCAGGCTACGGCCGTCGCGCGCTCGACGTACACGCCGGGTCCGGACGGCTCGGGGATCGGCTCGCCGTCCTCGGCGATCCCCTCGAGGTGGAGGGCGATCGCGGCGCGCATCTCCCGCTCGACCTCCTCCAGCGTGTCGCCCGTGGCGGCGCAGCCCGGCAGGTCGGGCGACCAGGCCGAGTAGTTCGACGGCGGTCCGCCCTCGATGAGGATGAGATAGCGCTTGGCCTGTTCTTCGAAGCCGGTCATTGCCTCAAGCCTGCCTGACGAAGGATGCTGGCCGCTGTCTTCGGGTGCAAGTCGTCGGAGCCCTTGCCGGCGACCGTCACGCGCCCGGGCTTGGAGGGGTGCTTCAGCTGCCGGTGGCTGCCCCGAGTCGTGACGACCTCCCACCCGTCGTCGGTGAGCAGTCGAAGCACCTCGCGGACCTTCACGAGGCACGCGCTTCTGCGCCACGGACGATCCTGTCGAGCGCCGTGCCGACGTCGACGAACGCGTCCGGGAAGAGGTGGCCGTACGTATTCAGCGTTACGTTGATCGAGGTGTGGCCGAGCTGCGCTTGCAGCAGCTTCGGGTGAGCGCCCGCGGCGACCATCAGCGCCGCATACGTGTGCCGGAGATCGTGGAAGCGAAGCGGCGCCATGTCAGCGCGCCGCACGGCGGGCCGGAAGACGCGAGCCATGAAGTTGTCCTTGCGCCAGACGCTCCCGTTCGGCGTCGGGAAGACGAGCCCCAGGTCGTTCGGCGCCCGGGCGAGCAGCTGCTCACGGAGGACGCGCAGCGCTTCCCCGGAGAGGCGAACGCGACGCCGGCCGGCGGCGGTCTTCGTCGGGACGATCGCCCCCTCGCGCGCACCGGCCTCCACCACGAGCGCGGCGCCCCCGAGGTCGAGCGCCCGGTCGCGGAGGGCGAACAGCTCGCCCTGGCGCATCCCGGTCAGGCAGGCGAAGCGGACGAGGTTGCCGTAGGGCTCGACCGTTTCGGAGGCGAGCCGCTCGACCTCGTTCCAGTCGAGGAAGCGCATCTCACGGCGTTCTCGACGCGGTGCCCGCACGCGCAGGACACTCTCGTCGATCGTCTGGCCGCGCTCCTTCGCATTGCGCAGGATCATCTTCAGCGTGTCGAGCATGAGCTCGGCCGCTCGTGGCGCCTTCTGTGCGACGGCGAAAACGTGGTCCTCGGCGTCGGCCGCGCGGATCGTCTCGAGCTGCCAGTCGTCGAACACGGCGAGCCGGCGCAGCGAGTCGTGACAGCTGGCGAGCGTAGCCGGTCGAACGCCCTGCGCGTAGCGCTCGAGCCACCCGTCGACGAACTCGGAGAACGTCTGGGGCTCGGATGGGTAGAGAGCGCCGAGCGCGATGCGCCGGTTGATCTCGTCACGCACGATCTCAGCGTCGCGCTTGCGCGGCCCGATCGTACGCCACCGGTAGCGCCCGTCAGGGAGAGGCTGCTTCACCGCCCAGCTATCGCCGCGTTTGACGATGCACGCCTTCTTCCTCATCGCTCGACCTCCCCGTTCACTCGAACAGCCGTGGCTGCGGGTCATCCCCGCTGCGCGGCGGAGGCGCAGCCTTCGACCGACGCTCTCCATCTTGCGCGTGGCGTCGGTTGGTAGGCGGCAAGGTCCGCCTCGGCGCACCGCGGCGAGGCGCCCGGTGATGCGCCGGCTCGCGGTGCTCCGCGATCCAACCGTCCACTTCCTCTCGGATGAAACGGCGGGTGCCGCCGATCTTGTAGCTGGGGAGCTCGCCGCGGGCGGCCAAGTCATAGACCCAGTTCTCATGCACCCCAAGCAGCTCTGCGACCTGGCGCGCGGTCAGCATTGACTCCATCGCTGCCTCCTCCTCGAATCGAAGCACGGAAGATAGCAAATATGCCTCACGTGGCGATTACTGATCACGTGCTCTGAGCGCTATACACTTACGACGTGCACCGTGGTGGCGAGCTGATCCGCGAGGCGCGGCTGCGGGCCGGCCTCACCCAGAAGCAGCTCTCAGAGCTGACCGGGCGCGAGCGCACGGTCATCGCCCGCTGGGAGCAGGGCGCGATCTCGCCGCCGATCGACAGCCTCATGCAGATCATCCAGGCCTGCGGCTTCGACCTCCCGCTCAACCTGGTCCCGGTCGACGAGAGCGCCGACCGCGAGCTACACGAAGCGCTGCTCGAGACACCGAGCGAGCGGGTCGAGTGGCTGCTCAGGCAGCGCCATGGACGGATCGGGCGCTGAGGGGAAGACCGTGGCGGGCCGGACTTCAGCCGTGTTCGATCCCTACGAACTCCTCGGCGCGCTGCAAGCGCACACCGTCAGCTTCGTCGTCATTGGCGCCTTCGCTCGCGTCGTGCACGGCACGCGCGAGCTGACGAACGGGATCGACATTACTCCGGCGATGCGCGACGAGAACCTTCAGGCCCTCGGGAGAGCGCTGGAGGATCTCGACGCCCGCCGCGCCGACGGTAAGCCCCTCGACCTCTCTCACCTGCCCGGCCCGGTAGTCGAGTTGGAGACGCGGGCCGGCGAGCTCAAGGCCGTCCCCGAGCCGGCCGGCACGCGCGGCTGGGACGACCTCCGTCGTCGCGCCTCGCGCGAGCCGCTCGGGCGCGGCCTCCGCCCCCGCGTCGCCTCCAGCGACGACCTCGCCCGCATGCTCGGCGCGCTCGACCGCGACCAAGACCTCGAGCGACTCCTCCACCTCCGCCGCCTCATGACCCTCGAAAGCCAGCTCTACCGCGAGCTCGGACGAGGCCGCGGAATCGAGCTGTGAGCCCTTCGCGATGATCGCAACGCGTACAGCAACTCAGCCGAATAGCCAGGGGGACACAGATGCACTTTGAAGTGCGCCCTGTCTAGGGAGGCAATGCGGGCATCAGGACGCATTCGCGTCTCGGGTGTTCTCGGCCGAGGAGAACGCTGTCCCGGACAGCCGTCCTTAACGCTCAACCATCCGGCGACGCTTGCGGTAGAGAAACGCGCCTGCGCCGGCTGTGATGGCGGCGACCGCGAGGCGGCGATCTCCCAGGCTTTCCACTGAACCCCGCCTCACGGCTTCAGCGCTACGACGCGAAGCCCGTAAACGTGGCTCCCCTCGGGGGCGCGCAGGGAATGCACCAGAAGCCGATCGTGTACACGCCGGGCGCGAGGTCGGCGGGAAGGCGAAAGCGCATGCTCCTCGGCTCGTCGGCCCGCCGCACGGCGGAGGCCGACATCCTTCTCAGCTACCCCGGCGGCCGGCGTCTGGCCATAGACGTCAAGGCTGCCCGCTCCGGCAGCTATCGGACGGTGCCGTCGGCAGCGATGCTGGCGGTTGTCGCCGAGGCAGTTGCACGTGGTGAGATCACGAGCTTCCACTTCGTTACACCGGGGCGTTTCCGCCCCGCAGTCCTGCGCGCGCTGGCACTCGAGCGCGGCGTCTCGTCCACGAGGATCTCTGGCCGCCGCCGGACGACGCCGCAAGCATTCATGCACAGGAGCTGCCCGCCCTCGACTACCGCACGGCGACGGTCGCCTCCAAGCACGGTGGGCACGTCGACTTCGACGCGCTCAGGGAGCGGCTGTCGACGAACGTAGCTGTCGCCTACCGTCTCTCGACCGCCGGAGAGCGAACGCTGATCGAAACAAAGCCGAAACACTGGACGTACCTCTAGGCTAGCTCCCGCTACAGCTAAACCACTCGGTCGAATCGGCTTCTGAGTCCGCTCCAGGACTCGCGAATGAGCTACCCGGACCGACAGCCACCCAAGTGATCCTGTAGAGGCCGCTTTGGCACCCTCCGCTCCACTGACTCGGGGAGAGCGTGCCCGACCAAGTCGACAGATGCCTGGAGGACGTAGTCGACGGGGTCGGCGTCGCGGGGACTTGCTCCTCGAACACCACCGCTGCATTTCCCGCATACTCCTGGGAGTACGCCTCGGCGTACGTAGATGCATCGCTATGTATGACTTGGAGCTGGATGCTGGCGTCAGCAACGTCCGGAGTGAGGGTGACGGCGATTGAGCTCAACGCTCCGCCGCTACGGTTGTAATTGACCGACGTCGAGATCGAAGGACTTACCAAACCGCCACCAGTGGGCCTTAGCGCCTGCGTCACGGCCCGAGAGCCACCACCACCGACCATCCCCACCACGACGACGGCGGCGCCTGCTGCACAGATGGCGGCGGAGCCGAGTATCGCGACCATTCTCTTCGGCGTACGCGGCAGGCGGCGATTCCGCCAAGCCGAGAGGCGCCGGCTCGAGGAGCGTTGGGCCCCCGCTGTCGCGTATGCGTAGATCCTGTCCCGCGTCTCCTCGCTCGGCGGAGAGATCTCGGCGCGGAAGTCGCGAAGCACGTTCATCTCGTCGTTCGTCATTGTCGCTCCTCGGTCGCCATGACAGTCTCTGCCTTTACTTGCCCGGTGGCAGCGAGACCGTTCCGCATGTGCTCCCGAGCCCGACTGAGCCGCGACTTGACCGTTCCTAGTGGAAGCGCAAGCGCCTCGGCGATCTCGGTTTCGGTGAACTCGGCCCAAGCGCTGAGAAGGAGAACGTCCCGTTCCTGACGCCTCAAGTTGGCGAGCGCAGCGGCCAATGCGGTCCGAGCTGACTGCCCGTCAAGGCGATCGAGCGAAACGTCGTCGGCGACCACCGGGTCGGCGCCCGTCCGAGCGTACGCGCGGAGCATGCGACGCTCGCTGCGCCAGTGATGCCGCATCAGGTTTGCGGCGATGCCGTAGAGCCATGGCCTGACCGGCCGTGAGGTATCTAGGTTGCCCCAACGGCCGAAGGCGACAGCAAAGGTCTCGGCGGTGAGTTCCTCGGCCATCGAGGCACCGAGCCGTCTCGCAAAGTAGGCGTACAGCGATGGGAACTCCGTCGAGAAGGTGTCCTCAAACGAAGGACCCATATCTCACGGCTTCCCGCAACGGACGAGAAGGCTCCCTCGTCTCTCCGGCTGCCGGCATCGCTCATCCACAGCTATCTTGCTCGTCTCAAATAGACCGCCTGACTTGACCTTTGTTAGGTCTTTAGGTGAAGAGTACAGGTCTCCAGTAAGCTCCATCGAGGGGGGTCAGCCATGCGTCGTGGCGTCATTGCCTTCGCCGCCGTTCTGATCGCCGGCACGTTTGCCGGTCGCGCAAGCGCTAACAACCAGGCATTTCTCTACTGGAACAAGGCCCCTGGTCCGACCGATATCGCGGGAGTTCGGTCCAGCATCGGGAACCCATCCGGCACGGAGAGAACCGTCAACAACCCCGACTTCTTCCTCACTACCGTTGAGGCCAATAATGGTGCTACCTCCGACAGTACCACGCGGGGGCTTCAGCAGGGTGTCCTGTATGTGAATGGGGCCACTGTCGATCCCTACCAGGGCACGTGCCAGTATCACTCAGCGATGTTCTACTTCGTGGAAATCGACAACCATGATAGCTACAGCTGCTACTACGAAGGCGCTGCATCGGCCGGATCGCACGTGGAGAAAGTGCAAAGGGATTCTTCCGGTAACTGGTGGGGATACCTCGATGGTGTTCAACAAACCGTCGCCTCGACTAGTTGGACTCTATGCGGGGGTTATGCTTGCGTGATAGCCGCGTTTGCCGAGGAGCTCAACTCGCTCACCGGCTACTGGCAAGCGAAGTTCTCCGGTTCAGGGAACACCGATTGGGGTTTCTACAACGGGTCGGCCTGGAGCGCGATCGACAACTACAGTGGCTCCAAGTACAGTCCCGACAGCGGGTTATGGACCGCGAACCTCTCAGGGTTTCCGGATAATCTGTGGTATTTCGTCTACAGTAAGTAGTAGTAAACTGCTGCGAGATCGGATGTGGCCCGCCTGGATTCAGGGATCCGCGAGAAGCGGCGATTCCTTCCCCTCGGCGATAGAACGCGGAGCATGGAGGTTGCACTGACATGCAGCCTCCTCAGCGTCCTAGCGTTTCTCACCTTAGCCTGCGCTGACTCGCCCGCCCACCCAGCGGCCGTGGGCTCGTCCGTGAGAATTCCGGCATCAGAGCCCCCGTCCCCTGCCACGTGGTCGCGCTACCCACACTTCTCGGACCACGCATGCTGGGCGCGGCCCTTCCAGAAGGCCGAGATCCCGACCGTGCTCAGAGCCGCGCCCAGCCTCGCTCCCCGCTCGCGTTTGCACCCGCTGCCAGCTCGACTGGTCGCGGAGCGACTGCTTGCGGGCTTCGGCGACCGGCGGTACATCCGGGCGATCAGATTCAGACCAGCACCGCCAGCCGTTGGTAAGCGAGTCCATACCCTGTACGCTGGGGGCCATCCACCGAGCGACGCGCTCGCCGCGGAGATCGTGACTGACGGCGAACCCGCAGCGTCCGCACGCTGGACCCCTCGACAAGCGCTCACCGACGCGGTGGTGAACTGGGAAGTGGGCCTTATCGCCGGCGCGCTACGCGATGATCTCTGCTCCGCTGGAGGCGCACCGCTGGTTACCTGGTCGGGTGCGGGAATCAGCGGGCTGTCGCAACGGGTCTTCGCACTCGAACAACAGTTCCCGAAGATCTCGCCCGTGGCCTTCCGACGACGGGTCGCACTCGTGGGCCAACGTTACGGCTTTCGTGTGCTCTCCCTCAGACTGCTGATGGCCCGTCAGATCGCCCCTCTACTCATCGTGAGGACCAGTCGTCCGCGCAAGGCATTCGTGCACGACATTCCGTCGGTCATGAGGCTCCTAGATCCGACGCTGACCTTCGGGAATGAGACCGCCCTAACCTTTGAAGGCTTCTTCTTCGGGGTCAAAGACCGCGATGGCCCGTTCGCTGAGGTTGAAAATGTGAACCGTGGCATGAGCGAAAGCGGCGAGTGGTCGTCAGACCCGTGCGACTACCCCTACGACACGCTTGCAGAGAATAGGTGCCCAGGAACGCACCGATGAGCCTCCGCGTCAGCGACGCTGCAACGAGGGCCGCTCCCACAGCGAGCGCTCAGGCGCGGAACAATCCGACTTGCCCTCCCTTTCATTGCACTTTAGTGTCGCTGCGGCTGGCCGCGGTCGCGGTCGCGCCGTCGATCTTCATCTCCGAGTTCCACTTCCCGCAGTCGACCTACCGCGCGCTCGGCGGCACCTCCGTGCTCATCGTCGTCGGCGTCGCGCTGCAGACGATGCGGCAGGTGGAGTAGCAGATGGTCATGCGCCACTACGAAGGATTCCTGCGATAAGACCGCGCATCTGAGGCCCATGATAGGGCTGCAGCTGCCCCGCCGTTTGAGCTCGAGCTCTCGATTGCCGTCATGGGTGGCCTGATCATCGCTGTCGTGGTTGCGGTTGCCAGTCGTGACAAGAAGCTCTACTTCGGCGACCTACTTCTTCAGACAGCGGTGCTTGAACGCACGCCGGGTCTTACGCTCGATGTTCCCGCTTCGGTCGAAAACGCGATCGCAGTAGCCCTCTACCGCAAGTACGAGCTCCCCGAACGACAGACGGACGGTTTCAACGATCCCGATCGCCTTCACGTTTATGAGACGAGCAGCCCCCGTGAGATCGACTTCATCTGCGGACTACGACGAGGGGCCGAGCTCGTTGAGGTCAAGTTTCAGCGAAGCGCGAAGCTGTCGGATGCCCAAACGATGCGCAAGGCCTTTCCGAAACGCGTCGGAATCGTCGCCTCGATCGACGATCTTCAGTTCGAGGAGTCGTTCGCTGTCATCCCCGCAGCGCTTCTCCTCTGGGCGCTCGACTGAGCGATAGATAACGTCCGGCTATCGCCAGAGCGAGGGTTACTCCGCATGTGTGCAACCCATATGCAACCCCGCCGTGCACGGTGAGGAGTGAAAACGGATTGCTGCTGGGGCCGAGGCGTAGCGCGAAAGTCCTGCAAAACAGGACAATCCATGGAGATCGCGGACCGAGCTGGAATCGGCGGATTCTGGATCGCACCCAGGAGGTCGCCGGTTCGAGCCCGGCTAGCTCCACCATATACGTGGTAGGTACGAACCCCCGGCCTTCGCGGGTGCGGGGGTTCTTCCGTTCTGGGGGCGCTTCATCCGCCGCCACCTGACCTTCGTGCCGCTGGGCGGAATCGAGGCCGGCCCCGATGAGCTGCACGTGCCGGTAGGCCCCAAAACCCAGAGCCAGATTCAGCGCAGCTCTGAACCGAGGCGTCGACCGGCGAACCCGACCCGGAGGCCGGCCCCCGCTGACTTCCGGAGCGCGAGTCGCGCGGCGGGTCGCCTGGCCCGCCGAGTGCGAGTGTTACGCTTGTCGAGGGACAGAGATCATCTGGCCCGCAGGAGTGTTCGCGGCCCATAAATAGAACGGGCTGCGACATCCGTCCTCAGCAGAGCAGGTCGGAGCATTGGCCGGTGGTTCGCACTTCACGACCGGCGCCGAGTTCGGGCTGAGGAGGACGAATGTCACGCATCATCCGCGCTCGAGGGCTGATCCTCGCAGGGCATCCGGCGGGTCCGTTGGGCCGCACCGAGCCGGACGCGAGCGGTGCGTTCTCGGCTGGTCTGCCTGCGCTCGATCCGGTATCGCGCCCCGCGGTCTCGCGGGGTGCGCCTTCTAGCAGTGTCGGCGTTGCCGGCGGGAAGGAGACGACATGACCGTCGTCTTGGTGGTGATCGCAGTCGTCTTGGTGCTCGTTGCGGCGTCCTCGATCCGCATCCTCAAACAGTACGAGCGGGCGGTGAAGTTCCGGCTCGGCCGCGTCGGGGACGGTGCGTTGGGGCCTGGCCTGATCGTGATCATCCCACTGATCGACCGGATCAGCCGGGTATCGCTGCGGATCGTGACCATGCCGATCCAGTCGCAGGGGATCATCACCCGCGACAACGTCTCCGTCGACGTCTCGGCCGTCGCCTACTACAAGGTCGTCGACGCCGTCAGAGCGGTCGTCGCGATCGAGAACGTCGCCTCGGCGATCGACCAGATCGCCCAGACGACGCTCCGCGCCGTCGTCGGCAGACACACCCTCGACGAGACGCTCTCGGACACCGAGGAGCTGAACAAGAGCATCCGCGAGATCCTCGACGTCCAGACCGAGGACTGGGGCGTCCAGGTCACGCTCGTCGAGCTGAAGGACATCCAGCTGCCCGAGAGCATGAAGCGGGCGATGGCCCGCCAGGCCGAGGCCGAGCGCGAGAAGCGCGCGAAGATCATCGCCGCCGAGGGCGAGGCGCTCGCCGCCGGCGAGCTCGCCCACGCCGCCGACGTGATGATGGCCCACCCGCTGGCACTGCAGCTGCGCAACCTGCAGACGCTGGTCGAGATCGCGGTCGACAGGAACTCCACCGTCGTGTTCCCGGCGCCGCTGATGAGCACGATCCAGGAGCTGGGCGCATTCCTCAACCGTGAAGCGAACGCGGCCGCACCTCTCGTGCAGGTCCCGACCAACGGGTCGGGCAGCGACTCCACGACCGAGGTCGGCGCCCGGTGACTCCCTTCCGCGTCGGCGCCGAGGTCCGCTTCGGCGCCGACGCTGCAGCTTGAGGCGAGGCGGGTCGGTCGGCGTGGTCGAGCGGCGGACCAAAGGTGCTCGCCCGAGCTCGCGGCGCTGACATGGTGGCATGCTGCACATGATCCCTCGAAGGAAGCGCATGAGGCAAACCCCGAGGCTCCCGCCGCCAGATGTCCAGCTCGAGCGGGATCCGTTGGCCACGCTCGCAGCCTCGGCTGCCCCTGTCGTGCTCGAGGGGCGCTACCGGCTGCTGCTGCGGGCGCTCTGGCAGCTTCGGCATTCACGGAGGACGCGCTGGGGGTCGGCCTTGGGGTCGGTTGCCGTCATGGTTGTCCTTGCCTTCCTGGCTGTCCGTCACTTTGCGACCACGGCGTGGCCGCTTTCACGCGGGCGGCCCGGCTTGCTGGTGGCGGCCGGTCTGCTGCTTCTCGTTGCCCAGGCGCTCAAGGCAGTGGGGTGGGCACAGCTGTTTACGAGCCGCGAGCGCCCCTCTCCGCTCGCGCTGCTGGCCGGCAACGGCGGTGCCGCGCTGATCGGTGTCGTCTTGCCCGGCCGCTTCGACGATGCGATGCGGATGGCGGTCGTGCGCCGCTACCCAGGTTGTCCCGCCGGTCTGCGGGCGATCGGCCTTTCGCTTGTCATGCTCGGTCTGATCGACAGCGTCGCGCTCGCGCCGCTTGCCGCCGCCGCCGTGGTCTTCCCAGCAGCCGGGATCGCTGCTCGTGCCGCGCTCGCGGTCATTGCTGCCGCCGGGGTCGCGGCCGCGGCCGTGATCGTGGCCCTGCCGCGCCTCGCCGCAAGCGAGCGCTCTCTGCGCTTCCGGCTCGGCCGCTGGCTGAGCCCGCGCACGACGTCGTTGCGACACACAGCACAGGCGTGGGCGTTCGTCTTCGGCTGCTGGCTCGTCCGCGGCGTCGCCTTCTTCATCCTGCTCGGCACGCTCGGCCTGAGTTACTCCATCCCACTGGCACTGCTGTTTCTCTGTGCCGGTGCCGCAGGTGCAGCGCTCCCGATCGGCCCGGCGGGCGCAGCCGCCCAGGCAGGCGCGGGAACAGCCGCCCTCGTCGCTACGGGCGTCGGCACATCGCGAGCGCTCGCCGCCGCCGTCTCCGTCGGCGCCCTCGGAGTCTTCTCGGGGGCAGCCGTCCTGCTCTTCGCCGTCGCCTGGCAGATCGGACGGAGGCTGCTGCCTTGGGCGGGCGCGGCGAGACCGTGAAGGCGGAAGGCGGCCGGCTGGGGCCGCCTTCCCGTGTCCTTGTAATCGGTGTGCAGGATTACGCTTTTGCTGCCTTGCCCTCGAGCGCGGCCTTGCCGTTGCCGATCTGGATTTGGTGCGGCTTTGCGACCTCGGCCTTTTTGGCGTGGATTTCGAGGACGCCGTTGTCGTAGCGGGCCGAGATCTGATCCTCGGAGACGCTCTGCGGCAACCCGATCGTCCGCGAGAAGCTGCCATACCTGCGCTCGTACCGGTACATCCGGTCAGTCGAGACGTCCTTCGAGCGCTCACGCTCGGCGCTGACGGTCAGCACTCCGCTCTCGAACTCGATCGAGACGGCTTCCTTCGGGATGCCGGGCAGATCGAACGCGTAGACGACCTCGTCGTCGGTCTCCCAGACATCCATCGCCGGAGCCCACACGGCCGGTGTCGTGTTGCCGGTCCCGCCGCCGAAGAGGCTGAAGAAACGGCCCATCTCACCTTGGAGCGCCGTCGCCTCACGGTAAGGATCAAAGCGAACCAGAGTTGTCATTTCAGTACTCCTTTGAGAGACACGCATCACCCTGGAGGCGATTGCCTCCAACGGTTGTCGTCAGCCACTGGCTGAGACGCGATTCATCGAGGAAGAAGAAGCCGGGCAACTCGACGGCCGAATTTTTGGGTCCGTCAGCGCGACTGGCTCGGTGTTTCGAATACCAATTCTAGCATAGAACCGGACGCAGGAATCGTACGCTCCGAGGGCTGAAGTGGTACTCTTCTGGAAGAGCAGTGCCGTAATCGTCGGTGCTGCTGGAACTCTCGTCGGGCTCGAGATCTGTGGCCCGGCGGAATGTCCTCCCACACGCGATGCGGGTCGGCGCGAATGGCGGCCGCGCAGAGCGCAGTGGTCGTCGGCCGAGACCTCGACCACGGGAGTTGAACATGATCGACGTACACGCACTACCGCTTCTCGGGCGCACGTCGAAGCGTCGAGCTGCTGCTCGCCGGCCGCGTCCGAGCCCGCGGACCGCCTGGGCCTCGGAGGGCCTCCACCGGATCGAGATCGCCGCACCAGACTCGGCGTGCGCCGCCCTCCTGCTGGAGTACGCCGCCCCCGTGTTTCCGGCCGAGGTCGTTTCGGGCACGACGCCTGTGGTCCGCTTGCAGCCGCCGGTCGAGCCAGGATGGGTGATCGAGCTCCTCTCGCTCGTCGATCGCTGGCTCGAGGCGACCTTGCACCCGAGCGCCACGGTGCTCTACGCCGGCCGCAGTTACCTGATCCGCGCCCCACTCGACCTCGCGACGCTCGTCGAGCCGGCGACGGTCGCCGCGGCCGCACCGTAGGAGGAACTCCCATGGTTCCCATCGAACCGTCGCCACCCGCACAGGACTCGAGCCAAGACGAGACTCCGACGCAGCCCGCCGAGTCGCGGGCGGAACGCTTCCATCGCCACGGACGCCGGGCGCGCCTCTACACCGGAGCGGTCGTGCTGGTCGCGCTGCTCGCCGTCCTGATCGTCCTCAGCTCGAAGAACACGCGCAGCGTCAAGCTGGACTGGGCGGTTGGCTCGACCCACGCGTCGCTCGTCTGGATCATCCTGGCGGCCGCCGTCATCGGCTGGCTGCTCGGAATCACGACCGCAGTCGTGTTTCACCACCGCACGCGCAGGCCATGATGGCCCAGCGAGTTCTGCCGCGCCGGGACGAGCGGCCCCGCGTGTACGAGGAAACGATCTCGCACATCGCGTCGGCCCTGCGGGATGCGCGGCGCACGAGGAACCACAAGAGCGGCGGCTTTCTCGCTCAGCTTCGCTGCGAATGCGCCCGGCCCGAGTGCCGAGCGACCGTCCCCGCCGTCGCACAAGCGCATCGAAAGCGGCCCGAACGGTTCATCGTCGTACCCGACCACACCGCCGGCGACACGGTCATCGCAGTCGACGACCGGTTCTTCGTCGTCGAACCCTCATGACCGCCGAGTTCGTTGTCAGAAGGACGTTCGCCCCACACTTTGGGCACGGGGTCTTCGTGAATCGTCGTCGTCCGCCAGGCGAGGGGCCGACGCCTCGAGCGCTCGCGGCGCATCTCGAGAGCGTGCGCGTCGCGTGATGCGTCGTCCTTCGCCGCAGTTGCTTCGTCTTGTGGTGCCGTTGCTTCTCATCGGCGTGTTTGCTTTCGAGTTCTCGGCGCGACGGCAGAGCGCGCCGGCGCATACGACGACGTCGGTCGATCTGTCGCAGTTGATCAGTCGGGTGGAGGCGAGGCCTGGTTCGGTTGGCCGTGTCGTGTTTGATCCGGGGTCGCTGCTCGTGACCGCGACGCTGGTCGGCGGCAACGTGTTGCAGGCGAACTATCCGAGCGACCAGTCGGCCCTGGGCCTGCAGACGCTGCTCGAGCGCAAGAAGGTCGACTTCGCTGCCAAGGCCCCGAGCCACGGCTCGGTCTTTACGTCGATCCTCGGGTCGTTGCTGCCCTTGCTCCTGCTCGCTGCGATCTGGATCTTCGTGATGCGGCGGATGCGTGGCGGCGCGGGCGGCGGCCTCGGTCAGGTGATGAGTTTCGGCAAGCACAAGGCGAAACGGCTCGCGCCGGATCTGCCGGATCTGCCGCAGATCGGCTTCAAGGATGTAGCCGGCGTCGACGAGGCGGTCGAGGAACTGCAGGAGATCAAGGAGTTCCTGGTCGACCCGAGACGCTTTCAGGCGCTCGGCGCGCGCATCCCCAAGGGTGTGCTGCTCTACGGTCCTCCGGGTACCGGCAAGACGCTGCTCGCTCGGGCGGTGGCGGGGGAGGCCGGGGTCGCGTTCTTCTCGATCTCGGGTTCCGACTTCGTCGAGATGTTCGTCGGCGTCGGCGCCAGCCGGGTGCGCGACCTGTTCAAGGAGGCGAAAGAGGCGGCGCCCTGCATCGTCTTCGTGGACGAGCTCGACGCGGTCGGCCGCCATCGCGGCGCCGGTTTCGGCGGCGGCAACGACGAACGCGAACAGACGCTGAACCAACTGCTGGTAGAGATGGACGGCTTCAACGCCAACCAGAACATCATCCTGATCGGCGCGACCAACCGGCCGGACGTTCTCGACCCGGCGCTCCTGCGCCCGGGCCGCTTCGACCGGCAGATCGTCGTCGACCGCCCCGACCGCATCGGCCGCCGCAAGATCCTCGAGGTCCACGTCAGGGGAAAGCCTCTCGCTGCGGAGGTCGACCTGGACAACCTGGCGGCAGCTACGCCGGGGCTGACCGGCGCCGAGCTCGCCAACCTGATCAACGAGGCCGCGCTCCTGTCCGCCCGGCGTGGCCGGACGACGATCGGCCAGGCCGAGCTCGAGGAAGGGGTGATGCGGGTGATCGCCGGGCCGGAGCGCAAGACGCGCGTCTTCTCGGAGCTGGAGCGCAAGATCACCGCCTACCACGAGATGGGGCACGCGCTCGTGGGGCACTTCCTCGAGCACACCGACCCGGTGCACAAGATCTCGATCGTGAGCCGCGGGCAGGCGCTCGGCGTCACCGTCTCGCTCCCGACCGAGGACCGTTTCCTGACCTCGCGCTCGGCGCTGATGGACCAGCTCGCGATGATCCTCGGCGGACGCGCAGCCGAGGAACTCGTCTTCAGCGAGATCACCACCGGTGCCGCGAACGACCTCGAGCGGGCGACCGCGATGGCGCGCCAGATGGTCACCCGTCTCGGGATGAGCGAGAAGCTCGGGCCACGCGTCTTCGGCTCCGATCCCCACCAGCCCTTCCTCGGGCGCGAGTTCGGCGCAGAACCGTCCTACTCCGAGGAGATGGCGCAGGAGATCGACGAGGAGATCTTCCGCCTGATCGACGACGCCCACCAGCGTGCCGCGCAAGTGCTGCTCGAACACCAGGCAGCCCTGCACGAGTTCGCCGCGACGCTGATCGAGCACGAGACGATCGACAAGGAGCAATTCGAACGGCTCCTGCACGGCGAATCCGCGAGCGACGTCCTCGCCGCCGAAACGCCGCCCGAGCCGACGACGCGCGCCAAGGCGCGACCCGCGCGCACGCGCAAGCCCAGACCGCGCCGGGCGCCGCTGGCCAAACCTCTCCCCGGCACGGCTGTCGCGCACGCCGTCGACCCCGACGATCTCGCCTCATGAGCGCGTCCACGCAGTCGACGCCGTGACCGCCGAGATCGACCACGACGACCTCTACTAGGCCACGCTGCGGTAGCTTGCGGGCGTGCACGAGCCGGCCCGATGGTGCCGCGCGGCGGCCCTCGGATGAGCCGCGTCGTCGGCTGGGACGACCTGCCGCGCCCCGTCCGCGAGCTCGAGCACACGTGGATCGGGCTCGCCGACGGCACCCGCCTCGCGGCCCGGATCTGGCTGCCGCGCGACGCCGACGCCGATCCGGTGCCGGCGATCCTCGAGTACCTCCCCTACCGCAAGCACGACGGCACCGTCTCACGCGACCTCGACCGCCAGCCGTACGTCGCCGGTCACGGCTACGCGACCGTCCGCGTCGACATGCGGGGGAGTGGCGAGTCGGACGGGATCCTCGAGGACGAGTACACGCGACAGGAGTGGGATGACGCGGTCGAGGTGATCGCCTGGCTCGCCGCGCAGCCGTGGTGCTCGGGCGCCGTCGGGATGACCGGCATCTCGTGGAGCGGCTTCAACGCCCTGCAGGTGGCCGCCCTCCGCCCGCCGGCCCTGCAGGCGATCATGACCCTCTGCTCGAGCGACGACCGCTATGCCGACGACGTCCACTACCGCGGCGGTTGCGTCCTCGCGACCGACATGCTCCAGTGGGCGTCCTCGATGCTGACGTGGAACGCGCGCCCGCCCGACCCGGCGCTGCTGCCGGATACCTGGCGTGGAGTCTGGCTCGACCGGATGGAGCGGACGCCTCCGTACATCGAGCACTGGCTCTCGCACCAGCGGCGTGACGCGTACTGGCAGCACGGCTCGGTGTGCGAGGACCACGCAGCGATCGAGGTGCCGGTCTACGCCGTCGGCGGCTGGGCGGACGGCTACACGAACGCCGTCTTCCGGCTCCTCGCCGGGCTCTCGGTGCCGCGCAAGGGCCTCGTCGGGCCGTGGGCGCACGCCTTCCCCGACGACGCGGCCCCCGGCCCGAGCATCGGCTGGCTGCAGGAGTGCGTGCGCTGGTGGGACCACTGGCTGAAGGGCCGCGACACCGGGATCATGGACGAGCCGATGCTGCGCGCGTACGTGCTGGAGTCGGTCGAGCCGCGGCCGGCGTACGAGGTGCGTCCGGGCCGCTGGGCCGGCGAGGCGGCCTGGCCGTCGCCGCGCCTCGAGCGGCGCACGATCCCGCTCGAGACGTCCGCGCCGCTCGTCCAGCGCCCCGTGCAGACGCTCGGCACCGAGGCTGGAGTCTGGTGCGCCGAGGGGCAGTCCGCCGACCTTGCGGGCGACCAGCGCAGCGACGACGCGCTCTCCGCGTGCTTCGACCTCGAGCCGCTCGCGGAGGAGACGGTGCTGTTCGGCTTCCCCGCGGTCGAGCTCGAGCTCGCGGCCGACCGGCCGCAGGCGCTCGTCTGCGTCCGCCTCTGCGACGTCTTCCCCGACGGCACCTCGGCCCTCGTCACGCGCGGCCTCCTCAACCTCAGCCACCGCGACTCGCACGAGCACCCGGAGCCGCTCGAGCCGGGCCGGCGCTACCGGATCCGGATGGAGCTCGACTCGATCGCCTACGCCGTGCCGGCCGGGCACCGGCTTCGCGTCGCGGTCTCCTCCACGTACTGGCCGTGGGCCTGGCCCTCGCCGGAGCCGGTCACGCTCAGGCTCCACGGCGGCACGCTCGAGCTGCCGGTGCGGCCGCCTCGCCCCGAGGACGCGCAGCTGCCGGAGTTCGCGGAGCCCGAGCACACGCCGCCGCTCGAGCGGGAGCAGCAGCAGGCCGCGCCGGAAGGTCGCACGCTGCACCGGGAGTACGCGACAGGCCGGCTCGAGCAGCGGTTCGACTACGACGTCGGCGGCACCGTCCGTATCGTCCCCATCGACCTCGTCTCCGAGGACACCAACCGCACCGTCTACTCGATCGTCGACGGCGACCCGCTCTCGGCCGAGGTCTCGTTCCACGCGACGACGGGGATCGCGCGCGCCGACTGGAGCGGCCGCGCCGACGTGGCCGCGTCGATGCGCGCGGATGCGGACGCGTTCCACGTCTCGACCGAGCTGGCCGCCTTCGAGTCGGGCCGCGAGGTCTTCCGGCGGCGCTGGGAGCACCGCTTCCCGAGAGACCACGTCTGAGCGGCGGCGTCAGCCGCCTGTGAGCAGGCAGGCGGCGCGGTGGCCCTCACCGGCGGCGCCGGCCGGGACGCGCAGCTCGGGGTCGACCGTCCGGCACTCCGAGACGGCGACCGGGCAGCGCGGGTGGAAGCGGCAGCCCGACGGCACCGAGATCGGGTTCGGGGTCTCGCCTCGGAGGATCTGCGGCTGCACGCGCCGCCGCGGGTCGCGCCGGGGGACGACCGAGAGGAGCGCCTTCGTGTACGGGTGCTGCGCGTTCTCGATCACCTGCGCCGCCGTCCCCTCCTCCACGATCCGTCCCAGGTACATGACGCAGATCCGGTCGGCGAAGCGCGCAGCCGTCGACAGGTCGTGGGTGATCATGAGGACAGCGAGGCCGCGGTCGCGGAGGTCGTCGAGGAGGGCCAGGATGCCGGCGCGCACCGAGACGTCGAGCATCGAGACCGGCTCGTCGGCCACGAGCAGATCGGGGCCGAGCGCGAGGCTCGCCGCGATCGCGACCCGCTGCCGCTGGCCGCCCGAGAGCTCGTGCGGGTAGCGATCGAGGTACAGCTCCGGCGGTGAGAGGCCCGCCAGCTCGAGCGCCTCGACGACGCGCCGCCGCCGCTCCTCGCGCGTCCCCTCGCGGTGGACGACGAGCGCCTCCGCGACGGTCGTCTCGACCCGGAAGCGCGGGTCGAGCGACTCGTAGGGATCCTGGTAGATGATCTGCATCCGTCGCCGCAGCCGCCGCAGCTCGCGCGGCCCGAGCGTCGTGACGTCGATCCCGTCGAAGCGGACGGTGCCCTCGTCCGGCCGGACGAGCTGCAGCAGAGCCTGCGCCGTCGTCGTCTTGCCGCAGCCCGACTCGCCGACGAGCGCGACCATCTCACCGCGCGAGACGGCGAACGACACGTCCGACACCGCGTGCACGTGCTGCTTCGGTCGGCGGGCGACGGCCTCCGCGATCGCCCGGTGGACCGGATAGCGGACGACGAGCCCTTCCACCTCGAGCAGCGGGGACGCCGCGTCGTGCCCGTTCGCGTTCACACCGCCACCTGCCGCGCGGCGTGACAGGCGGCCTCGTGCCGGTCGCCGACCCGGCCGAGCGCCGGCCGCTCGGCCGCGCACCGGTCGAAGGCGACGTCGCAGCGCGGCCGGAAGGGACAGCCGACGACCGGCTCGTCGAGGCGCGGCGGCGTTCCCGGGATCGAGATGACGGCGTCCCGTGACTCGAGGTCAGGGGTCGCGGCGAAGAGCAGTCGCGTGTACGGGTGCCGCGGGTCGTGGTAGAGCGCGTCCATCGGGCCGGACTCGACGATCTCGCCCGCGTACATCACCGCAGCTGCGGTGCAGGTCTGGGCGACCACCGGCAGGTCGTGCGTGACGAGGATCAGGGCGAGCCCGAGGTCGTCCGCGAGCGCGACCAGCAGCTCGAGGATCTGCGCCTGCACCATCACGTCGAGCGCCGTCGTGGGCTCGTCCGCGAGCAGGAGCTTCGGCCCGCACGCGAGCGCCATCGCGATCGCGGCCCGCTGCCGCATCCCCCCCGAGAACTCGTGCGGGTAGTTGCGCAGCCGGGTCGGGGAGATGCCGACGCGCTCGAGCAGCTCCGCCGCGCGGGTCTGCGCCGCTCGGCCCTCCGCGACCCCGTGCAGCTGCATCGGCTCGACGAGCTGGTCGCCGATCCGCCGCACCGGGTTGAAGGCGTTCATCGCGCCCTGGAAGACCATCGCGACGTCGCGCCAGCGGTGCGGCGCCACGGTCCGCTCGCCACGCGCGAGCACGTCCTCCCCGTCGAGGAGGACGCGCCCCGCGACGCTCGCCGTCGGCGGCAGCAGCCCCATCAGGGCGAGGATCGTCGTCGTCTTGCCGCACCCCGACTCGCCGACGAGCCCGAGCCGCTCGCCGCGGTCGACCTCGAAGGAGACACCCTGGACGGCGTGAAGCTCGCGGTCGCTGCGGCAGGTCGAACCAGACGTGGAGATCCTCGACCTCGAGCAGCTTTTCGCTCACACAATCTCCTTCGGCGGAACGGCGCGAAGCCGGAAGCGGCGCACCGACAGATGCCCCGAGCGGAGGCGCGGGTTGAGCGCGTCCTCCATCGCCTGCCCGGCCATCGCGCAGGCGAGAACGACGATCGCCACGCAGATCCCGGGCGGTACGACCGCCCACCACGCGTTGTTGAGGATCGCATCGTCGTTGAACGAGTTCTGGATCAGCCGGCCCCAGGAGACGGTGCTCGGGTCGCCGAGGCCGAGGAAGGCGATGAACGTCTCGAGGAAGATCGCGTAGGCGATGAAGATGACGGTGTTCGCGATCAGCAGCGGCATCACCTGCGGCAGCACGTGGCGCACGATCAGGCGCGTGTTCCCCGCGCCGAGCGCGCGCGCCCTCTGCACGTAGACGCGCTCGCGCACGCTCTTCACCTGCGCGCGCAGGACCCGTGCCGTCGACGTCCAGTAGATGAGGGCGATGATCACGATGATGTTCGACAGGCTGCGGCCGAAGAGCGCGGCGATGACGATGATCAGCGGGACGTCCGGGAGCACGAGGAAGTAGTCGGTGATCCGCATCAGGACGATGTCGAGCTTTCCGCCGAAGAAGCCGGCGAGGACGCCGACCGTCCCGCCGATGAGGCTGGAAGCGACCGACGAGACGAAGCCGACGAGGAGCGAGACCCGCGCGCCGACGACGAGCAGCTCGAGCATGTCCGAGCCGCCCCCGTCCGTGCCGAGCCAGAAGCGCGAGCCCGGCGGGGCGAACACCGGCCCCACCTTCGCCTGGACGTCGTGGTGGATGAACAGCGGCCCGATCAGCGCGACGAGCACGAAGACGAGGAGGATCCCGAGCCCGACGATCGACTGCGGCGTCGACAGCACCGGGTGGGCGAGGGTGCGCCGCCAGAGGGGCGGGCGGCCCAGCACACCACTCTCCGCGAGGGGGAGCTCGGTCATTCGGTGACCCGCGGGTCGAGCTTGAAGTAGAGGAGGTCGGCCAGCAGGTTGAAGAGGATGACCGAGAACGTCAGGAGCAGGAAGATCCCCTGGAGGATCGGGTAGTCGCGCTGGTCGATCGCCTCGACGGTCTCGAGCCCGATGCCGGGGTACGAGAACACGTACTCGATCGTGATCGTGCCGCCGATGATGAAGCCGAGCGAGAGCGCGATGAGCGTGATCACCGGCAGCATCGCGTTCCGGAGCCCGTGCTTCCAGACCGTCGCCCAGTTGGTCAGGCCCTTCGCGCGCGCGGTCAGCACGTAGTCCTCGCCGAGCGTCTCGAGCATCGCCGAGCGCACGATCAGCGTGAAGTTCCCGTACAGGACGAGCCCGAGCGTCGCGGCCGGCAGCACCATGTGCCTCATCCGGTCGACGAAGACCTGCCACGCCGAGGGCGTGCCGAGAATCCCGAGCGTCGCGTCGTGGATGCCGGAGGTCGGCAGCCCGATCGCGCCGGCGGCGAAGAGGACGATCATCAGGCCGAGCCACTGGGGCGGGAGCGAGTACCAGACGAGGCTCGCCCAGACGCTCGTCTTGTCGGTCCACGTGCCGCGCCGCCAGGCGGCGATCACCCCCGTGATGATCCCGAGCACGATCGAGAAGACCGTGCCGAGCGCGACCATCGGCATCGTGTTCTTCAGCGGCACCCAGATCGTCTGCCAGACCGGCTCCTGCGTCCGCAGCGAGCGCCCCATGTCGCCGTGGAGGAGGTTGTCGACATAGAGCCAGTACTGCTCCGGCTTCGACTGGTCGAGGCCGAGCGTCTTCCGCTGGTACGCCTTGAACTGCGGCGTGCACTGCCGGCAGCGCAGCGCCGAGACCGCGTCGCCCGACAGCATCCGGAAGAGGACGAAGTTGAGCGTGACCGCGACGAACACGGTCCCGACGGCGAAGAGGATCCGCTTGAGGACGAAATCTGCGCCGCGCATCCTCTACGCCGTCAGGCCCGTGTCGTCGGGTTTCACTACTTCTTGCGTGGTTGCGTGTAGTACTGCTTCGCGTAGCCGCCGAGCTCGGGGTCGAACCCCGTCCACTGCGTGGAGTGGGCGTCGATCAGCTGCTCGTTCACGAGCTGGGTGTAGGCGAAGCTGTCGTAGACCATCTTCTGCATCTTCCAGACGATCTGCTTTCGCTTGGCCGGGTTCACCGTCGTTCCCTGCTGCACGTAGAGCTTGTCGTAGGCCGGACTGTCGTAGCCCGTGTCGCTCCAGGAGCACCACTGGCCCTTCGTCAGGACCGAGAGCATGAAGTCCGGATCGACGTAGCCGACCCAGTCCCAGAGTGCGATGTCGAACTTGCCCGTGTAGCCGATCGACTTCGAGGCGTCGCACTTCGATCCGGTCTCGTACGCATAGGCCTGCGTCGAGTCGCCGCCGACGTACTGCGTCACCTTCACGCCCGCCTTCTTGAAGCCCTGCTGGATGATCTGGAACTCACGGTTGCCGTTGAAGTCGAGCGAGGTCGGGGTCATGATGTCGTACGCCATCGGGTGCGCCTTCTGGGCGTACTTCCCGTGCGTCGCCGGGGCGATCCGGATCCCGTTCGGGCCCTTCTTGTAGCCGAGCTTGTTCAGGATCTGGTTGCCCTTCTTGCAGGCGTACTTGAGCGTGGGCAGGTTCGGGTTCTCGAGCGGCGAGATGTGCCCGACGATGCTCGAGACGAGCGACGCGTGACCGCCGAAGACGACCTTGACGATCTGCTTCCGGTCTACGCACATCGAGAGAGCCCGCTTCACCCGCGGGTCGAGCAGCTCGCGATTCCTCGGCTTGCGCGGGTTGGAGTTCCACGTGATGTTCGTCGTCTCCGAGCCCGGCACCTTGTCGAGCGCGACGCCCGGAAGCTTGGACACCGCGTTGATCGCCGCGAACGGCACCTGGTCGACCCAGTCGAGGTTCCCCTGCTTGAGGTCGGCGATCATCGAGTCGGCATTCGTGTAGTACGTGAGCGCGACCGCGTCGGCGTGCGAGGGCGGGCCCCAGTAGCCGGCATAGGGGATGAAGACGGTCGTGCCCTTCTTCTCGTACGACTTGATCGTGTAGGCACCGGCCGAGACGATCGGCAGGTGCTGCTCGGGATGGAACGTCTTCAGTCCCTTGCCGCCGTTCGTCTTCGCGTACTTCGCGTACACGTGCTCGGGGACGATGAACAGCTGCTCGAGCTGGGCCAGCACGTTGCCGACCGGCTGCGCGTAGTGGATGACGAGGGTCGTCGCATTCGGCGCCGTCGCGTTCTTGACGTGGTTGACGGCCGGCGCCGCGACCGCGGTGGCCCCGTTCCTGTACTTGACGATCGTGTTGATCGTCCACGCCGCGTCGGCGGCGGTGAGCGGCTTGCCGTCCGACCACTTCGTGCCCGGATAGACGTGGAACGTCCACGTCTTCCCGTCCTTCGACCTCGACCACGACTTCGCCCAGTCGCCGGCCACGTAGAAGCCGTGCTTCCCGTACAGGTACTGCACGAGCTGCGGGTAGATCATGATCATCGCGCTTCCGGCCTGCGCCTCGATCCAGTTGAACGGGTTGAACGAGTCGATGTAGTCGATCGTGCCGACCCGCAGGATCCCGCTCCCTCCCGCCCTTGCCTTCGTCGGGGTCGCCGCCTTCGTCGGGGTCGCCGCCCCGGCTCCCGCCGACGTGGCGATCGTCACCGCGAGCGCGGCGACGACAGCGACGAGCAGGAGACCGCGCCTTCGCCGAGCGATCGTCCTCATGCTGCTCCTTCCTCGGGTTGTTCCTCTCCCACCAGACATGGCCTCTCGATCGTGAGCGTCCGCGCGTCCGCGTCGAGCGTCGCCTCGACCCCGAGCGGCAGCGCGGCCAGATGCTTCGCGTGACCGAGCGGAAGCTTGTAGAGGACGGGGACGCCGAGCGGCTCGAGATAGCGCTCGAGGACGTCCTCGATCGAGCGGGTCTGCGGCCATTCGGGCCGCTGCTCCCGCCAGTCGCACTTCTCCATGTCGCCGACGACGACTCCGACGACGCCGTCGAGCTTGCCTGCCTGCTGCAACTGGAGCAGGTTCCCGTCCACGTACCAGGCGGGGGCGTCGACGTCCTCGAAGAAGAGGATGCAGCCGTCGAAGGAGACCTCCCACGGGGTGCCCATCGTCTGCATGAGCAGCCAGAGGCACCCGCCGACGAGCGGCGCCGTCACCTTGCCGCCGCTGATCGCGCGCACGTACGGGTCGTCGGGGTCGCGCGGCACGGGGCCGGTGCCGCCGCCGCGCAGCACCTCGACGAGGCGGTCACGGCTGAAGTCGGTGGACTCCTTGTCGCCCATGCCGGCGAGCCCGTAGCCGTAGATCGTCGCGAGGCCCGAGCGCTGGCGAAGCGCGACGTGGAGGGCCGTGATGTCGGAGTAGCCGACGAAGCCCTTCGGATGCTCGGCGATCGCGTCGAAGTCGAGGTACGGGATCGTCTGCATCGACCCGTAGCCGCCCTGGAAGGACTGGACGACGTCGACCTCGGGGTCGAGGAACATCGCCATCACGTCGGCGGCACGCTTCTCCGCGTCGCCGGCGACGTAGTCGTCACGTTCGAAGACGTGCTCGCCGAGCTTGACCCGGTATCCCTTCGCCTCCCACCACTCGACGCCGCGGAGGACGTCCGAGCGGTTGAAGAACCCGCTTGCCGGGGCGGGGACGCCGATCGTTCCCCCCTCCGGCAACGTGGCTCCGAAGCGCTTCGCAGCCGGAGTCATGCGGGGGGACGATACAACGTTCGATCCACGATGCATAGAAGAACGTCTTCTAGCCGTGACCGGCTTCGAGGCCGGCGAGCGTCTCGCGCACGAGTGAGCCGAGCGTCTCGAGGTCGTAGCCTCCCTCCTGCACGACGACCGTCGGCAGGCCGAGCGCGCCGAGGGTTCGGCCGGCCTCGCGGTAGCCGGCCTCGCTCACGCGGAGCGGGCTCTCCGGGTCGCCGGCCGCGGCGTCGACGCCGAGCGAGACGACGAGGCCACGCGCGCCGGCCGCATGGGCCGCAGCCTCGGCGACCGCCGCGAGCCACTCGTCGTCGCCGGCCCCGGGGGCGAGGGGCAGGTTGTGGTTCGCGCCGAGGCCGGCGCCGTCTCCGGTCTCGTCCGCGAACCCGGCGACGTGCGGGAACCAGCCCGCGCCGGGGTCGACGTGGACGGAGGCGACGACGACGTCGGCGCGTTCGTAGAACAGCTCCTGGGTGCCGTTGGCGTGGTGGGCGTCGACGTCGACGACCGCGACCGGACCGCCGACCCGCGCGCGCAGCGCCTCGGCCGCGACCGCCGCGTTGTTGAGGTAGCAGGCGCCGCCGAAGCCGCCGCGGCAGGCGTGGTGGCCGGGCGGGCGGACGCACGCGTAGGCGGCGGCCTCGCCGCCGGCCACGAGATCGACGGCAGTGAGCGCGCAGTCGACGGCGGCGCGGGCAGCCTCCCAGGTGCCCGGCCCGATCGGGGTCATCGTGTCGTAGGCGAACCAGCCGGCACGGGCCCAGACCGCGATCGGCTCGCGGCGCGCGCCGACCCCGCGGCGCATGAAGTTGTAGGGGATGACGCGATTCTGGCCGGGGTCGTCGCAGAGACCGGCACGCTCCCACTCCGCCCACGCGCCGCGCAGCCATTCGACGAGCGCGGCGTCGTGCACGGCGAGAAGCGCCTCGCCGCCGTGCGGCTCGGCGACGACGAGCGGGGCGCCCGCGGCGACGAGCGTCTCGCGGATCCGCTCGACGCGCGCGGCGACCTCGACGGCGGGCATGCGGACACCGACGAACACCTCGGCGTCGGGGTCGTGGAGGAGGCAGTCGTCGCTCCAGACGACCGGCAGCCGCAGCTCAGGACGCGAGGTCGGCGAGATCCACCTCCTCGTACGGCGTCCCGCAGGGATTGCCGGGCGCAACCCACATGCGACCGGACTCGAGCTCGCAGACGAGCGAGAAGAGGACGACCGACGCCTGCGCGTCGCCCGGCGTCCCGTGCTCGCAGATCGCCTGTGGGCTGGACGCGTGGTCACGGAGCAGCTCCATCGCCTCCTCGGGGGTCGCCGGAGGACGATCGCGCAGGAGCTCGGCGAGCCGCTCGTAGCGGGCGACGCTCCCCTCGCTCGAGTCGCCGTCGCGCGCGAGCTCCGGGTCGAGGTAGTGGTTCGTGTGCGCTCCCGGTCCGAGGATTGCGCTGCGGGCCGAGCTCGTCTCGACGGTGCGCGCCTCGCCGCCGCGCCGGGCGAGGACGTGCGCGTAGCCGCCGGCCCGGCCCGGGACGCCGGCCCGTCCGGCGGCGTCGCCGAGGTCGCGCGCGGCGAGGGCGTGGCGGGAGACGAGCACCCGCGGAATCCCGACCCGGTCGTCCGGCGCGGAGAGCGAGTCGATGCCCTGCGCGACGCCGTGGGAGTTCATCCCGACGGCCGGCAGGCAGCAGGTCACCGTCGGCGAGGCGATGCGGGTGCCGTCCTCGCAGGCCTCGACGACCACTGCGAGGTTCCCGGCGTCGCCGGCGAGCCACTGCTCGTTGTGCGCGAGGATCGTCGCGCCGCCGGCGAGCGCCGTGAAGGTCGAGCAGCGCTCGAGCGCCGGCTCGATCTCCTCGAAGGCGTTCACGAGCCAGAGCTCGTCGGACGAGACCTCGGCGCCGACCGCCATCCCCTCGATCAGGTCGACGTACTCGGGCAGCACGGCGGCCGCGGCGCGGTAGGGGGCGACGAGACGCCCGGCGTCCTCGGGAGCGACGAGCTCGCGGTAGAAGGCGAGGCTGCGCACGATCGTCTCGCCGAGCTCCCGGCCGATCGTCCGCCCCCGCTCGGCGGCTGGGCCTTCCGCCCGCACGACACGCAGCACGATGCGATCCTAAATAGGATCCGCGGCGACCGAGGGAGCAGCGATGACCACGCGGCTGACCTACACGACCGGGACGAGCACGGAGATCGACGAGGCGTTCGAGGACGCCCTCGCCGCCGTGCGCGCCTCCGGTGCCGAGCCGCTGCCGCACCGCGTCGGGGGCGGCGAAGACGAGCGCGGCGCGCCGATCGAGCGTGAGGATCCGGCGCGCTCGGACCACGTCGTCAGCCGGGCGCACGAGGGGACGGAGGTCGTCCGCGACGCGCTCGCCCACGCCCGCGCGGCGGCCCCCGAGTGGCGGCGGCTGCCGTACGGGGAACGGTGCTCCCTCCTTCGTGGCGCGGCGCAGCTGATCGGCGAGCGGCGGATCGAGATCGCGGCGGCGATGAGCATGGAGATCGGCAAGGTGCGCACGGAGGCGATCGCGGAGGTCGAGGAGGCCGTCGACCTGATCGAGACGTACTGCGGCCAGATGGAGGCGAACGACGGGTTCGTCCACGAGCTCGGGCAGCTCGTGCCCGACGAGCGGAACCGCAGTGTCCTGCGGCCGTACGGCGTCTTCGGCGTGATCGCCCCGTTCAACTTCCCCGTCGCCCTCGCCGCGGGCATGAGCTCGGCGGCGCTCGCCGCCGGCAACACCGTCGTTCTGAAGCCGTCGGAGGAGGCGCTCCGCTGCGGCGACGCGCTAGCCCGCTGCTACCTCGACGCCGGTCTGCCCGAGGGCGTGTTCGGGCTCGTCCACGGCGGCGCGGCGACCGGCGCAGCGCTTGCCGACGGGGACGTGGACGGGATCGCGTTCACCGGCTCGGCCCAGGTCGGGCGCGCGCTCGGCCGCAAGCTCGCCGAGGGCCCCTACCCGCGCCCGGTGCTCGCGGAGATGGGTGGCAAGAACCCCGCGATCGTGACGGCGCACGCCGATCTCGACAAGGCGGCGGAGGGGATCGCGCGTGCCACCTTCGGCTTCTCCGGCCAGAAGTGCAGCGCCTGCTCGCGCGCGATCGTCGCGGCGGAGGTGCACGACGAGCTCGTGGAGCGGCTCGCGCAGATCGCGGCGGGCTACCTCGTCGGCGACCCCTCCGACCGGACGGCGCAGACGGGGCCGGTCGCGACCGCGGCCGCCGTCGAGCGCTTCGAGCGCGCCGTCGAGGAGGCGCGCCGCGACGGCGAGCTCGCCGCCGGCGGCGAGGTGCTCGGCGGCGGTGGGTACTTCGTGGCGCCGACGGTCGTCGCCGGGCTCCCGCCGGGGCACCGGCTCACGCGCGACGAGCTGTTCCTCCCGTTCCTCACGGTGACGCACGTTTCGGACCTCGACGAGGCGCTCACGGAGGCGAACGCGGTGCCGTACGGGCTCACGGCGGGCGTCTTCTCGGAGGACGCGTCCGAGCTCGAGCGGTTCCTCGACGAGATCGAGGCCGGCGTCGTCTACGTCAACCGTCGTTCGGGCGCGACGACCGGCGCATGGCCCGGGATCCAGTCGTTCCCGGGCTGGAAGTCGAGCGGGCTCTCCGGCAAGGGCGGCCTCGGCCCGTACTACGTGCAGCAGTTCATGCGCGAGCAGAGCCGCACGGTCGTCTCCTCGTGACGGCGGTCGCGGAGCTCGCTCTCGCCGGCCCAACGCCGGGATCGCCGTGACCGCCGCATGAAGTTCGTCGTGGGAACCGACACTGCCGACCGGCTCGTCGGCCACGTGGCGGCTCTGCTCGAGCGGGCGGGCCACGAGGTCGAGGCTCTGCCGGTGGCCGCGTGGCCGAAGGTGGCGAGGACGGTCGCCGAGGCGGTCGCCGCCGGGTCGGCCGATCAGGGAGTGCTCTTCTGCTGGACCGGCACGGGCACCGCGATGGCCGCGAACAAGGTGCGCGGAGCGCGGGCGGCGCTGGCCTGGGATCCCTGGATCGCCGAGGGAGCCAGGCGCTGGAACGACGCCAACATCCTGGTGCTGAGCCTGAAGCGCACCTCGCCGGAGCAGGCCGACGAGATCGTCGCCGCCTGGCTCTCCGTCCAGGCTCCCGACGCCGACGAGGTGCACAACATCCGAGAGATCGAGCAGTGAGCCGGTCTCTCGGGCTGCCGGTCAGCCGGCCGTGAGGCCCGCCCCGGGCCTACGCTCGTGACGGCATCGGTTCTGGACGATTTACTCCGAACTGCCTAGGCTCCGGCCGGGGCCCCGTTGAGGCTCCCGACGACGAACAGGAGGCTCGATGCACGCCCATCGGATCTCAGCAGTCCTCTGCTCGAGCGATCTCGCGCAGAGCCAACGGTTCTACGAGCAGAAGGTGGGGCTGACCCTGTCGGCCGAGACGATCCCCAACCATCTCGTCTTCGACTGCGGCGGCGGTACGACCCTGCTCGTCTACGGCCGGCCGGCTCCGAACGCGGCCGACCATACGCAGGTGCGGTTCTGGACGGACGACATCGAGCGGGACGTCCGCGAGCTGGAGGGTCGCGGCGTGGTCTTCGAGGACTACGACTTCCCGAGCCTCAAGACGGTCGACCACGTCGCCACGACGCCCGGGATCGGCAAGTCCGCGTGGTTCAAGGACCCCGACGGGAACACACTCGCCCTCTTCCAGCCCGAGTAGCCGCCGGGACTCCTCCTTCGAGCGGCGGCCGGCCTTCGCGTCCGGTGTGGCTGTTCGGGCGTCGTCGCACGGTGTGGCAGCGATGATGAGCGGAATGGCCGAGTCGTCGAGGCAGCGTGCAGAGACTCCTCTGCTTCCAGCGGAGGTCCGGGCCTGCCTGTTCGACCTCGACGGCGTGCTCACGGAGACGGCCGGGCTGCACGCCGAGGCGTGGAAGACGACGTTCGACGACTATCTCCGCAGGCGCGCGGCGCGCACCGGCGAGGGCTTTCGGCCGTTCGACGCGGCTGCGGACTACGAGGCGTACGTCGACGGCAAGCCCCGGTACGACGGCGTGCGCTCGTTCCTCGAGTCGCGGGGCATCGAGCTTCCGGAGGGCGACCGTGACGATCCTGCGCCGGCGGAGAGCGTGGCCGGGCTCGGCAGTCGCAAGAACGAGCTCCTGCTTGAGCTGCTCGAGCGGCGGGGCGTCGAGCCTTTCCCCGGCTCGGTCCGGTTCGTCGGCGCCGTCCGCGGGCGCGGCCTGCGCACTGCCGTCGTCTCGGCAAGCCGGAACTGTCAGGCCGTGCTGCGGGCCGCAGCGATCGAGGAGCTGTTCGAGGTGCGGGTCGACGGCGTCACGCTCGCCGAGGAGCACCTGCGCGGCAAGCCGGCTCCCGACTCGTTCCTCGCCGCCGCCCGGAAGCTCGGCGTGGAGCCCGCTCACGCCGCCGTGTTCGAGGACGCACCGGCCGGGATCGCCGCCGGCTGCGCCGGCGGCTTCGGGTTCGTGGTCGGCGTCGATCGCCGTGGCCAGGGTGACGAGCTACGGGCCCGGGGCGCGCACCGCGTCGTCTCCGATCTCGCGGAGCTGCTGCGGTGATCAGGCACCCGGCCTATCCGGCGGAGCCTTGGGCGATTCGCGAGACGCACTTCGATCCTGCGTTCCTCGCGCAGTCCGAGTCGATCTTCGCGCTGGCCAACGGACACCTCGGGCTGCGCGGCAACCTCGACGAGGGCGAGCCGCGCGGCATCTCCGGCACGTACCTGAACGGCTTCTACGAGTCGTACCCGCTCGCGTACGGCGAGCGCGGCTTCGGCTGGCCGGAGGACGGGCAGACGGTGATGCCGGTCGCCGACGGGAAGGTGATCCGGCTGCTCGTCGAGGACGAGCCGTTCGACGTCCATCGCGGCAGGCTCGAGCACCACGAGCGCGTGCTCGACCTGCGCGCGGGCCTCCTCGGCCGGCACGTGCGGTGGCGGTCCGAGTCGGGACGGGCGGTCGAGGTGCGGACGCAACGAATCGTCTCGTTCGTCGACCGCAACCTCGCGGCGATCCGCTACGAGGTCGAACCGCTCGAGGAGCCGCTGCGGATCGCGCTCCAGTCGAACCTCGTCGCCGAGCGGGGCGAGCAGGGCGAGTCGCGCGATCCCCGTTCGGGGCATCCGCTCCACGCCGGGCTCGAAAGCCGGCTCGCGGTCGAGCGCGATCTGCGGGTCGTCCTCGCGCATGCCACCCGCCGCAGCAACCTGGCGCTCGCCGCCGGAATGGAGCACATCCTCACGGCTGACGGCGACGCGGAGACCCTGACGCAGGTCGAGCCCGACCTGGGCCGCGTGACGATCTCGGTCGCGCTCGAGCCCGGCCGGCCGCTGCGACTGGTGAAGCTGCTCGCCTACCACTGGTCGTCGGAGCAGTCGGTCGACTGGCTGCGCGACGAGGTCGATGCGAGCCTCGAGAACGCGCTCGCCGAGGGCTTCGACGGTCTCGCCGCGAGCCAGCGCGCCTACCTCGACTCCTTCTGGGAGCGCGCCGACGTCGAGCTCGACGGCGACCCCGAGATCCAGCAGGCGCTTCGCTTCTCGCTCTTCCACGTCCTGCAGGCGTCCGCCAGGGCCGACGGGCGAGCGATCCTGGCCAAGGGGCTGACGGGCCCCGGCTACGACGGTCACACGTTCTGGGACGCGGAGGCGTTCGTGCTGCCGCTGCTCACGTACATCCTGCCGCAGGCCGCCCGCTCGCAGCTGCGCTGGCGCCACTCAACCCTCGCCGGGGCCCGAGAACGAGCCGGCCAGCTGGACCTGCGCGGCGCAGCGTTTCCCTGGCGCACGATCGCCGGTGAGGAGTGCGCCTCCTACTGGCCGGCCGGCGTCGCCGCCTTTCACGTCACCGCTGCCGTCGCGGCCGCGGTCGAGCGGTACGTCGCCGCGAGCGGGGACGACGAGTTCGAGCGGGAGACCGGGGTCGAGCTGCTCGTCGAGTCGGCCCGCCTCTGGGCGAGCCTCGGCCACACCGACGACACGGGCAGCTTCCGCATCGACGGCGTCACCGGGCCGGACGAGTACACGGCGCTCGTCGACAACAACGTCTACACGAACCTCATGGCCCAGCAGAACCTGCGCGCGGCTGCGGCTGCAGTCGAGCGCCGGCCCGAGCTCGCGGCACGACTCGAGGTCGGGCTCGAGGAGCGGGAGGCCTGGCAGCTGGCGGCGGACGCGGTCTACGTCCCGTACGACGAGACGCTGGGTGTGCATCCCCAGGACCAGGACTTCACCCAGCACGAACGCTGGGACTTCGAGGGCACTCCGCCCGACCACTACCCGCTCTTCCTCTACCACCCGTACCTGCAGCTGTACCGCAGGCAGGTCGTCAAGCAGCCGGACCTCGTTCTCGCCCTGCACAGCCGCGGCGACGCCTTCACCGCCGAGCAGAAGCGGCGGAACTTCGACTACTACGAGCCCCTCACCGTCCGCGACTCCTCGCTGTCGGCGCCGACGCTCGCGATCGTCGCGGCAGAGGTCGGCTATCTCGACCTCGCCTACGACTACCTGGCCGAGGCGGCCCTGATGGACATCGCCGACCTCGATGAGAATGCCGCCGACGGCGTCCACATCGCCTCGCTCGCCGGGGCGGTCAACGCTGCGATCGCCGGCCTCGGCGGCTTCCGCGACCACGGCGGCGAGCTCTCGTTCGCGCCCCGGCTCCCCGGCGGCCTGCAGCGGCTCGCGTTCTCGCTCGCCATCCGCGGCACGCGGCTCCGGATCGAGGTCCTGCCGGATCAGGCCTGCTACACGATCGCGGAGGGCGAGAGCATCCGGCTCCTCCACCACGGGGAGCCCCTCGAGGTCACGCCCGGGGCCGAGGCCAGGCGGCCGATCGCGCCCGCGCCGAAGCTCGAGCCGCCCCGGCAGCCGCCCGGGCGCGAGCCCGCGCGCAGACGGGCGGGTGCCTAGAGGCTTGATGTGAAATAGACGCCCGCAGGGGCCGTTCCAGGCCAAGCGAGGGTGGCTCGGCGGTCGCAGCGCAGGCTGGTGGCCTGCGCAAGACCGACGAGACGGACTCACGCCGCGCCTGGAGCGGCATTCGGCGCCGCGGGCTATTTCACATCAAGCCTTCAGGCTCTGGTCAGCTACGGGCGCGGATACGTCGACCCGTCAGTTCCGAGGCGGCGACGCGCACGTACAGGCTGCGCTCCCCGCCCGCCCACGGCTCGAGCCCGAGCCCGGTGAGGCCGGCCAGCTCGTGCGCAGCCGAGAGGCGATGCGCGCGGCCGCGGATCAGCACGCTCCATCCTTCGGCGAGCGCGTCGTCCATGTGGTCGACCTCGAATCCGATCTGCCCGTCGCGCTGCCCGACCGCCCGCGCGACGATCCCGTTGCTTGCCGTGCGGAAGACGACCTCGCCGCCCAGGAGACGAAAGTTCACCGGTAGCGCGACGGGGCCGCTGTCGTCTGTGAACACGACCCGGCCGACGCCGCCTCCCTCCAGCAGGCGACGGCACTCCTCCGCCTCGAGCTCCTCGAGCACCGGCGAGGCACCTGCGGGCCTGTGCCCCGGCGGCCGCTCGATCCCGCCACCCACGAGCACTGCGGCCGTCGTTTCCAGCGCCGCGGCGAGCCGGAGCAGCACCAGGCCCGTCGCCGAGGCGACATTGGACTCCAGGTACTCGAGGTAGCCGGGCTCCACTCCCGCCCGCCTTGCCACCTGCGACACCGAGAGCCCCAGCTCGAGCCTGCGCTCGCGCACGCGCCGGCCGAGATCGCCCGCGCCCTCGCTGCTCGTGGCCCGCTGCTGATCGTCGGCGCCCATCAGTCGAGGCTGTCGGCCTGGGAATCGTCCGCATCCGGCACGGGGGCCCCGAGTGCGGCGAGGTTGCCGGTCAGCCGCAGCCAGGCCCAGTCCTCGAGCTGCTCGTACTCGTACGGCGCTGCCTCCCGCGTCGCTCTGAGATACCGGAACCAGGCCCGGCGAACCTGCGGCGCCGGAGCCGTCGATTCCGGCCGATCGTGAAGGGAGACAGCTCTCACCTTCCCAGCGTGGTCGTTCCGGGCGGCCGCGGCATCGTCGGCCTTGCTGATCTCGGTTACGGGAATACCCGGCTCACCGGCCTCGCCCGAGTTGGCACGCCGAGGCGACCGGGCCGGGCGCCCGGTTCTCGCCGGCCGGCTCGTCTAGTCCGCGCTGGCGACGCGGCCCTCGCCCGGTCGGATCGACGTCCCTTCGCCGGGATAGAGCGTGCTCTCGCGGCCGTCCTCCCAGCGGACGAGGTAGTGCGGGTGCTCCTCCTGTCCCAGCACGGCGACGATCTCGCCGCTCCGGCCCGCGTCACCCACGTGGCGACCGCTGACGTGCACGACGTCTCCGGGCTGGACGTGTCGGGTGTGGACTGCTGCTGGCATCTGTTACAGCCTCCTGCTCGACCCGCCGTCATCGTTTCGCGCGCTGCTCCGGGAGTCATCGGTGAATGCACCGATTGGAGGCCCGGCAGCGCGCAGGCCCGGCACGGGCCGGGCCTGCTGGGGGCGGGGATTGCCGTTCAGTTGGCGGATCCGGGCGGAGGCCCGCCGCCGCCGCAGGGTCCGTGCCGGCCGCGGATGACGTTGAACGAGTTGTCGAGGTGAATCTCGACCGTGCTGCCGTCCGACTTCGTCACCGTGACCTCGTAGCCCTTGCCGCCGTGGTCGGTCGTCACGTCGCCGGCCGTGCCGCCGCCGGCGGCCTGCACGGCCGCGGCCTTTGCCTTCGTCGCCGCGTCGCCTGTCACTGCCTGCTCGGCCTTCTCGTGGGCCGCGGTCCCGGGCTTCGGCATGTTCATCGCCGGGGGCCCATGTCCGCTCGGCGACCGTGTGGTCGTCGTCGTCCCGTTGTGCGAGGTTGCCGCGCCCGCGATTGCGGCGCCGCCCACGGCCGCGCCGGCGACGGCCGCCGTGGTGAGCGCGATCTGCATGACCTTGCCGCGCATCCCTGGCTCCTTTCGATCGACCGGGATTCCCCGGGTTCACGGGCAAGCGTGCAGGCGCCTCGTTGGAGGCCCCTTCGACGCCGCTGGGAGTCCACTGAGACAGCGATCTCACAGCCGGATCACAGACGTCCGGGCGCACTTCACAGGAGATTCACAGGGAACCGCGTCAAGGTTGAGTCCGTGCAGGAGGCAAACGGGACCGGGGGCGGCAGGATCCTCGTCGTCGACGACGAGCCGTCGATCGTCGACGCCGTCGCGACCGCTCTCCGCTACGAGGGGTTCGAGGTGCACGAGGCCGGCACCGGGTGGAGCGCGCTCTCCGCCGTCGCCGAGTTCGACCCCGATCTCGTCGTGCTCGACTGGATGCTTCCCGACCTGGACGGCGTCGAGGTCGGGCGGCGCCTGCGCGAGCGCGGCTTCAAGACGGCGATCCTCTTTCTCACGGCGAAGGACGCGGTCGAGCACAAGATCGAGGCGCTGCGGGCCGGCGGAGACGACTACGTGACGAAGCCGTTCAGCCTCGCCGAGGTCGTCGCGCGCGTGCAGGCCATCCTGCGGCGCACCGGCGGCGAGCTGCCGGGGGATGTGCTCCGCTTCGCGGACGTGACGCTGGACGAGGCGCGGCACGAGGTCCACCGCGGCGAGACGCGGATCGACCTGACCGCGACCGAGTTCTCGCTGCTCCGCTACCTCCTGCTCAACCCGCGCCGCGTCCTCTCGAAGGGGCAGATCCTGCAAAACGTCTGGCGCTACGACTTCGGCGGCAACTCGAACGTCGTCGAGACGTACGTGAGCTACCTGCGCAAGAAGCTCGACGCGCTCGGGCCGCCGCTGATCCGGACGGTGCGGCAGGCGGGCTACATGCTCGACGCAGCGGAGTAGCGCGCGATGCGCCGGCTTTCGCTGCGCACGCGGCTCCTGGTCGGCGTGATCGCGCTCGCTGCGGTGGGTCTCGTGGCCGCCGACGTGGTGACCTACTCGTCGCTTCGCTCCTACCTCTTCGGGCAGGTCGACAGCACGCTCAACGAGGTGCACGTCGGCATCGACAGCCTCGTCTTCGGCGGCAGCGGCGGCCCCTCGCCGCCACAGGTCCCCGGCGACTGTGTCCAGGTGCGCCGGCTGCACGGCGCGGTGCTCGGCTCCGCCTGCTTCCGGGCGTACCCCGGCCAGGTGGAGAAGCCGGGGCCCGACCTGCCGGCCCACGTCTCCCTCCCCTCCCGCCCGAACACGCCCGAAGGCGACCGGGTCAGCTACTTCACCGTGCCTGCCTCCTCGGGATCCGGGCACTACCGTGTCCGCGCCGCGGCGGAGGGGCAGCATCCCGGCTATGTCCTGCTGATCGCCCAGCCGATTCAGAGCGAGCTGAGCACCCTCCACCGCCTGCTCCTGATCGAGGTTCTCGTCACCGTCGCCGTCCTCGCCGCCCTGGCGGGGCTTGCGCTCTGGATCATTCGCCTCGGTCTAAGTCCGCTACGCCGGATCGAGCAGACGGCGATCGCCATCACGGCCGGTGACCTCTCGCACCGCGTCGAGCATTCCGACGCGCGGACCGAGGTCGGCCGGGTCGGCAGCGCTCTCAACACGATGCTCGACCACCTCGAGGCGTCGGACCGGCGCCTGCGCCGCTTCGTCGCGGACGCCTCGCACGAGCTGCGCACGCCGTTGACGGCGGTGCGCGCGTACGCCGAGCTGTTCGGCCGGGGTGCCGCGGCGCGACCGCAGGATCTCGAGCGGTCGATGAGCGGGATCACGCGCGAGGCCGAGCGCATGAGCCTGCTCGTCGACGATCTCCTCCTCCTCGCCCGCCTCGACGAGGGGCGCCCCCTCGCGAAGAAGCCTGTGGATCTGACAGAGCTCGTCGGCGACGCGGTCGACGCGGCGAGGGTCGTCGAGCCGGACCGTCCGATCGAGGCGTCGGTCGAGCCGGTGACCGTGGAGGGCGACCGCGACCGGCTGCGCCAGGTGCTGGACAACCTGTTCGCCAACGCGCGGACGCACACGCCGCCGGGGAGTCCCGTCTCGGTCGAGCTCAGCCGTGTCGACGGGCGGGCGAGGCTGAGCGTCGCCGACCAGGGCCCCGGACTGACCGACGAGCAGGCCGCCCGCGTCTTCGAGCGCTTCTATCGGGCCGACACCTCGCGCGCCCGGGCGAGCGGCGGGGCAGGGCTCGGGCTGTCGATCGTCGCCGCCGTCACCGACGCGCACGGAGGAGCGGCCGAGGTGCTCCCGACCCCCGGCGGCGGGGCGACGTTCGTGATCACGCTGCCGCTCGCCGCCCAGCCCGAGCGGGCGCAGGAGACGGTCCAGTGACGGGGCTCTAGGCGAGAATGTCGCGGATCGCGGCGAGCGGCTCGGGCTTGACGCGGAAGTAGGCCCAGCTGCCGCGCTGCTCCCGTTCGACCAGCCCTGCTGCGAGCAGGACCTTGAGGTGGTGACTGACCGTGGGCTGGGAGAGCCCGAGCGGGGTGGTGAGATGGCAGACGCACGCCTCGCCGCCCGGCTGGGCCTGGATCAGGCTGAGCAGGCGGAGGCGGGCCGGCTCGGCGAGCGCCTTGAGCAGCCCCGCGAGCCGCTGCGCGTCGTCCTCGCCGATCTCGTCCTCGAGCAGCGGCCCGCAGGTGGCGGCGAGGGTGGCGAGAGGCTTCATCATCCCGAGGATATTGACACGCATCGATGCTGGAGGCCAAGATGGACATCGACCGCCATCGATCTCCGGGAGTGACCATGTCCGAGACGCTCGACCCGATCACGCGCAACCAGATCGAGCACGCCGCACGCGAGCTGCGCGACGAGTTCGCGGGAACGTTCTCCGAGCAGACGATTGCCCGCTACATCGCGGAGTCGAGCGACCTCCTCAGCAATGCCCGGATCACCGCCTTCGTGCCGTTGCTCGTCCATCGCTTCGCCCGCGAGCGGCTGCGCGCACTCGCGCAGGTCGAGGGCGAGGCGGCCAAGGCGCAGCCCGAGGTGCTCTTCGTCTGCGTCCACAACGCCGGTCGGAGCCAGATGGCGGCCGGGCTCGTGAAGCTGCGCTCCGGGGGGCGAGTCCACGTGCGCTCGGCAGGCTCCACCCCGGCAGATCAGATCAACCCCGCCGTGGTGGAGGCGATGGCCGAGGTCGGCGTCGACATGGCCGAGGAGTTCCCCAAGCCGCTCACGGACGAGGTGGTACGCGCGGCCGACGTCGTGATCACGATGGGTTGCGGGGACGCCTGCCCCGTCTATCCGGGCAAGCGGTACGAGGACTGGGAGCTCGACGACCCCGCGGGCCTGGAGCTCGACGCGGTCAGCCGCATCCGGGACGAGATCGACGCGCGCGTGCAGCGGCTGGTCGCCGAGCTCCTGCCGGATGACTGACACGCCGGCGCTCGCGCGTGCCCTCGTGGCGGAGGCGGTCGGGACCTTCGCGCTCGTCTTCGCCGGCTGCGGCGCGATCGTCGTCGACGCGAAGACCGGAGCTCTCGGCCACCTCGGGGTCGCCCTCAGCTTCGGCCTCGTGATCATGGTCATGATCTACGCGGTCGGGCACATCTCGGGCGCGCACTTCAACCCCGCCGTGACGCTCGCCTTCTCGCTCACGCGCCACTTCCCCCGGGCTCGCGCCGCCGCCTACTGGGCCGCCCAGCTGCTCGGTGCGCTGGTCGCGGCCGCGCTCCTCCGCGGCTCGCTGGGAGAGCACGCCCACGACGGGGCGACGCTGCCCGCGGGCTCGCAGGGGCAGGCCTTCCTCTGGGAGCTCGTCCTGAGCTTCTTCCTGATGTTCGTGATCATGGCCGTCGCGACCGACTCGCGGGCGGTCGGCGAGGCGGCGGCGATCGCGATCGGCGGGACGGTCGGACTGGACGCGCTCTTCGGTGGGCCGATCACCGGAGCCTCGATGAACCCGGCCCGCTCGTTCGGGCCGGCCGTCGTCTCCGGCGACCTGCACGCCCTCTGGCTGTACATCGTCGCCCCGGCGCTCGGGGCGGCGCTCGCCGGGTTCACGTACCAGTTCCTGCGGGGCGAGAGGATGCTCGAGCCCTAGACGAGGAGCGTTGTCCGCGGCCCTCGAGTGGGCATCACTAGGATTCGCGGCCTGCAAGCGACCGAGGATCCTCTGTGACGATCACCAACCGGCCAGAAGGCGATCTCGCTGCCCACGGGCTCCGCGTCCGCGGGCGCGTTCTCCGCAACCCGACCACGTCGCAGCTCTACACGGCCGCGCTCGAGCGCGGCGAGGCTGTGCTCGCCGAGGACGGGCCGCTCGCCGTCGACACGGGCCGCTTCACCGGCCGCTCGCCGAAGGACAAGTTCGTCGTGCGCGAGCCGGGCTCCGCAGAGCGGATCTGGTGGGGCGACGTCAACGGCGAGATCTCGGAGGAGCATTTCGACGGGCTGCGCGCGAAGGTCGCGGCGCAGCTCGAGCAGGGAGACGTCTACGTCGTGGACGCCTTCTGCGGCGCCGACCCGAAGCACCGGCTCGCGGTGCGCGTCCTCACCACGCACCCGTACCACGCCCTCTTCTCGCGCACGATGTTCATCGAGCCGACCGCCTCGGAGCTCGCGGCGTTCGAGCCCGAGGTGCTCGTCCTGCACCAGCCCGAGGTCGAGGCCGACCCCGGGCGGGACGGCACCCGTTCCGGCGTCTTCGTCTGCCTCCATCCGAGCCGCGGGGAGATCCTGATCGGGGGCACGTTCTACGGCGGCGAGATCAAGAAGTCGGTCTTCACGCTCATGAACGACCGGCTGCCGCTCGACGGCGTGATGCCGATGCACTGCTCGGCGAACGTCTCGCAGGACGGGCAGGACGTCGCGGTCTTCTTCGGCCTCTCGGGCACCGGCAAGACGACGCTGTCGGCCGACCCGTCGCGGCTCCTGATCGGCGACGACGAGCACGGCTGGGGCGACGACGGCGTCTTCAACTTCGAGGGAGGCTGCTACGCGAAGACGATCCGGCTCTCGGCGGAGGCCGAGCCCGAGATCTGGAAGGCGGTGCACAGCTTCGGCACGGTGCTCGAGAACGTCGTCGTCGACGAACGCGGGGTGCTCGACCTCGACGACGACGCGAAGACGGAGAACACCCGAGCCGCCTACGGGCTCGAGCAAATCGCGAACGCGCTCCCCGAGAAGCTGGCGGGCCATCCTCGCTCTGTGATCTTCCTCGCCGCCGACGCCTTCGGGATCCTGCCGCCGATCGCGCGGCTCAGCCGCGAGCAGGCCCTCTTCTACTTCCTCTCCGGCTACACGTCGAAGCTCGCCGGCACCGAGCTCGGCGTGACCGAGCCGCAGCCGACGTTCTCGACGTGCTTCGGCGCCCCGTTCCTGCCGCAGCCGCCGACCGTGTACGCGGAGCTCCTCGGCGAGAAGCTCGCGCAGCACGGCGCGACCGTGTGGCTGATCAACACGGGCTGGACCGGCGGACCGTTCGGGGAGGGACACCGGATGCCGATCCAGGCGACCCGTGCGCTTCTCGACGCGGTGCTCTCGCGGACGCTCGGGGGAGTCGAGTTCCGGGAGGATCCGGTCTTCGGCTTCGAGGTGCCGGTGACCGCGCCCGGCGTCGACGGCTCGCTCCTCGATCCGCGCTCGACGTGGGCCGATCCGAAGGCGTACGACCGCAAGGCGCGTGAGCTCGCCCAGAGGTTCGTCGACAACTTCACGCAGAAGCACGCGGACGCGCCGCCCGAGGTCAGCGGGGCCGCGCCGAAGCCCTAGCGGCAGCCGCGGCGGCCGGCAGCCGGGCAGCGAGCACGAACAGGAGCGTGAAGGCGAGCGCGACGCCGAGGAAGGCGGCCTCCTTTCCCACACCCGTGTGACCTAGGACTGCGGCGCGGACGGTCACGCCGAGGGCGATCCCGCCGAGCCAGGTCGCAGCGAGCCGCAGCCGCGCCGGTCGCGTATAGAGGCGCGCGAGGAGCGCGGCTGCGAACCAGCCGCCGAGCAGCGGCAGCGCATCTCGTGCGAGACCGCGGCCCGAGACGCCGCCGTGATGTGCGAGCAGGCCGACGACGGCGAAGAGCACGATCGCCGCGGCGTCGGCTGCAACGGCGAGACGCGCGGGTGGGAAGAGGCGCACGCAGCGGTTGTAGCGGTCCGGAGGCGACTGGCATACTCGTGACATGAGCCTCAAGCGGAAGCTCGCGGTCGGAGCCGTCCTGCTGCTCGTCGCCGGCGGAGCGACCGCAGGCGCTCTCGCCGCCCGCGGCCCTCAGTCGGCGAAGTCCGCGCCGGCGGTGAACCTCCACGCGAAGAACCTGTACGGCGCGGCGGCCTCCTACCTCGGCATCTCCACGCGCACGCTGAGGAGCGAGCTGCACCCCGGGCACCCGCTTGCTGCCATCGCGAGCAGCACCTCTGGGAGGTCGATCGCCGGGCTGAGGAGTGCGTTGCTCGCCTACGTCCTGGCGCAGCACCGGAAGACGGCCATGCCGGTGAGCCCGGGCAAGCGCGCGGTGGAGAATCGCGTGATGCGTCAGCGTGTGAACGGGTTCGTCGCCGGGACGTGCCCGCTCAAGCTCGGCAAGCTCTTCAGGAGCCTCGCCGGCGGCTGCCACGGCATGTCGATGTAGCGCGCACGAGGTCAGAACCCGAGCCAGGCGGCGACACGGCCGGCCGTCTCGTTGACGGTCAGCGAGTCGGCCTCCAGCACGAGCTCGTCCTCGGGTCGGTGGGCGAGCGCGTCGCAGACCTCGTCGTCGTGCCTGGCGCCAAACGACCGGGTCGCCGGCCGAGTGCCCGCGCTCGTCCAGGAGCTCGTACACGAGGTCGACGTCGACGGCGGCGGCGGAACCACCGGCGGAACGGAGCCGCTGCGACACCGCGCGCGAGACGGTCGACTTGCCGCTCGCGATCGGACCGTCGACCAGGACGAGTAGCCCGCTCAGCGGTGCCGCGCCCGCGCCTGCGCCTGCGCTTCGCGCGTCCGCAGCTTCCACCTCCGTACCTCCTCCTTGCGCAGCAGCGCGTCGTGGCGGACGGCGATCGAGTGCAGCTCCCGCTGCAGCTTGTGCCAGCTGTGCAGCCGCTCGCGCGGCAGCTCCCCCGACTCGACGGCGGCGAGGACGGCGCAATCCGGCTCGTGCTCGTGCGTGCAGTCGCCGAAGCGGCAGTCGGCCGCGAGCTCCTCGACGTCCGCGAACGTCGCCTCGAGACCGGCGGTGCCGACGTCCCAGAGCTGGAGCTCGCGCAGTCCCGGCGTGTCGATCACGAGTCCGCCGTCCGGCAGGACGAGGAGCTGCCGCCGGGTCGTCGTGTGACGGCCCTCGTCGTCGTCGGCGCGCGTCTCCTGCGTCTCCATGACCTCCTCGCCGAGCCAGCGGTTGACCAGGGTCGACTTGCCGACGCCGGAGGAGCCGAGCAGCACGGCGGTCGTGCCGGGCAGGATCCGGGTGCGCAGGGTGTCGCAGCCCTGTCCGGTCAGGGCCGAGACGACGTGGACCGGGACCCCGAGCGCGACGGCTTCGACCTCCGCCGCGAGCGCCCACGGGTCGTCGAGGCGGTCGGCCTTCGTGAGCACGATCTCGGGCGCGGCGCCGCTCTCCCAGATCGTGACGAGGTAGCGCTCGATCCGCCGCGGGTCGAGATCCGGGCCGAGGGAGGAGACGACGAACGCGATGTCGACGTTGGCGGCGAGGACGTGCCCGCTCGTCCGCCGCTGCTGGTCGGAGGCGGCGTTGCGGATGATGGCGCTGCGGCGCTCCAGGACGGCGCGGATCGCGCCACTGTCCAGGCCCACCCAGTCGCCGACGGCGACGTCGAGGCCGTCGTGGACGAGACGTCCGGGTAGGCGGGAGCGGACGGCGCCGGTCGCCGTCCAGACGTCGACCGCGCCGCGGTGGGCGGCGGCGACGCGACCCGGCTCGAGGCCCGGTTCCAGTTGTTCGGCGAGCTCGTCGGTCCAGCCGAGCTCGGACAGGGCCGGAAACGTCGCCGGAAGCGCCGCCGGCGAAGTCGGCGACGTCCGTCCGGAAGATCTGGCGTCGAACTGAGGCAAAGCGAAGCTCCTTCGTGAGAGATGGGACGCCGTGCGCGTCCCTGTAGAAGGAGCGCCCGGCGCTAGCTGAGGTCAGCCGAGGAGGCGGCAGGCGCAGACTTCATTGCTCGAACCTCCTCTCGCCGGGGACGGACATCGGTCAGAGTAAGGGCGTCGTGCGGGTCCGTCAACTCACGCCGAACCTCGTTCAGCTCACGCGCCTGCGCTTCGTCAACGCCTATCTCGTGCGCGAGGGGGACGGCCTCACGCTCGTCGACACGACGCTGGCGCGCGGAGCGGAGGCGCTTGTCCAAGCCGCCGAGAGGGCAGGCGGGCCGATCCGGCGGATCGCGCTCACGCACGGACACGGCGACCACGTCGGCTCGCTCGATGCGCTGCGCGAGCGACTCGGCGACGAGGTGGAGATCTCGATGCCGGAGCTCGACGCGCGCATCCACGCGGGCGAGAAGGTGGTGGACGGCAAGCTGCCGGGCGGGTGGCCGACCGTGCGGACGGCACCCGACGTACGGCTCCAGGCCGGCGACCGCGTCGGCAGCCTCGAGGTGGTCGCGGCGCCCGGCCACACACCGGGTCACGTCGCGTTTCTCGACACGCGCGACCGGGCGCTCCTCGCCGGCGACGTCCTCACGACCTACGGCGGCGTCGCCGTCTCGAGCCACCTCACGTTTCCCTTCCCGCTCGCCGCGACCGCCACCTGGGACAGGCCGCTGAACCTCGAGTCCGCGCGGGCGCTGCGGGCCCTCGAGCCGACGCTGCTCGCCGTCGGGCACGGTCCCGCGGTCGCAACCCCGCTCGCAGCCATGGATCGCGCGATCGCGCGGGCGGAGAAGGCCCTGTCCAAGTAAGTGACAGGCTGTTACTAGGTAGGTCGTAGGGGAACTGGTCGCAGCGCGGCGTCCCTGCCCTGAGCGGCCGGCACCCGCACGGCGTACAAGGCGCGGTTGCCGTGGCAGCGCGCGTACGCCTCGGCCTCGGTGAGTGCCCGTTCCCTGCGTCGGCTGCGTATCGCCAGCACCAGTGTCGGGACCACTGTCCACCGTTTGCCGGGCAGATGCAAGGCGGTGTGGAATCCGTGGAAGGTGTGGACAACTCCGATCGCCTCGGGAATGTCCCATGTGAACGGGGTCTCGACGAGTGAGATACTCGTCGCTCACTTTCCGAAAGGAGTTCCAGTTGTCAGCGGAAGAGAACACCCGCCTCGCCCAGAGTGCGTATGAGGCTTTCGGTCGGGGCGACATGGCGGCGCTGGCCGAGGTGATGGCGGACGACATCGAGTGGGTGAGTCCCGGCGATCCCGACGACGACCCGAACGCCGGAACGTTCAAAGGCAAGGAAGCCGTCCTGGGCTGGTTCGGTGGTCTTGCATCGACTCTCGACTTCACGACGTTCGAGCCACGAGAGTTCATCGCCCAGAACGACAAGGTGGTCTCCCTGGTGCACGCCGAGGCAACGGTTCGGAACACCGGCCGCGTCGTTGTCCAACATGAGGCACACGTGTGGACGTTCCGGGATGGGAAGCTCGCCCGGTTCCAGCTCTATCTCGACACCGCAGCGGCCGCTGCTGCCCACCGCGTGGAGTAGCCCTCCGCGGGGAACCGGCGGATCGCGAGTAAGGCTGCCGATCTCCGGCGCAGGGATCCATGGCACCGGCCGTCACGGGTGTGACAGCTGCTTGGCGCCGGGTCGTATCTTCTATCGAGATGAAGCACCTGACAGCGCTATGCGCGTTGGCTGCGGTTGCGCTCGCCGCGTCGGGCTGCGGCGCGAGTCACCGCACGAGCGGGGCTGGTCAGGCTGGCATCTTCAGAACTGTGTCTGCGAGCAAGCTGGCTGCTGGTGGAGTCAGTCTGAGCGAGCCTCGGGGGGTGATTCCTTCAGCGGCCGCGGGACGGGCCGCAGCCGCAGCCGCCAGTGAGCGGTTCGGTGGGCGGAAGGTTCTGGAGTACCACTACGCCCACTGCGTCGACCGTCAGAGCGTCGGCGCGCTCGACGGGGACTGCTGGGCCGTTTCGCTGGACCCAGCAGGCCTGGCTTCGAATGGGCCTCCAGGGAGCGCTCAGCAGAAGGCGTCGTACTTGATGGTGTTCATCGACCCAGGCAGTGACAGGTTCATCGAGGCGCAATCAGGCGGATAGCCCTCGATCCCGAGCGGTCGTACGCTCATCTACGCAAGTGCTCGGCGGTGACCCTTGAACGGGAGGAGCCTTTCGACTTCACCGTCGAGGGGTCGGGCGGGTTCTCGATGGTCTGGAGTGGCACGCGTAACGGGGCTATGCGTGGCGGACGCGGGAGCAGCACCTGAACCGCGGCTGCGGTGCGGGACGCCCGAGTGGGCAGCGCCGGCAAGGAGCCTTGAACAGTCGAGGTCTTGGTCGTAGGCTTCCGCCGCCGTGACGCTTTCGGACAAGATCCGGCGCCGGCCGATGAGCGACGAGAAGCGCGCCGCGCGCGCCGAAGCGAAGGCTTTCCGGCCCGGCGTCAAGGGGGCCAAGTCGTCGAAGAACCGGGGGTCGCAGATTTCGCTGGCTCTCGCGCTCGGCGGCACCCTTGTCGGCGGCAGTCTCATGCTGGTGGGAAGCTACGTCGGCTTCGCGCTGCTCGTAGTAGGCATTCCGGCGACAGTCGGGATCGGGGTCTGGTGCCTGCGACATTGGGATTACTAGCGGTGCCGTGACCGGTCGCCTGGGCGAGCGTCCTCTCAATCGAGCGGCAGCGGGTCGATCTGTGGTTCGGAAGTGCCACGGTGGGAGATCGCGATCCCAGCGGGCCTGGGCTCGGCAGCCGCGGGCTACGAGCTCCGGCGGGGGTCGCCCTCGACGATTCCGTGCGGCTCGCCGTACTCGGCGAGGAGGTCGAGGAACGGCGCGGCGTCGAAGGACTCCGGGCCGAGGACGCCGGTTCCCTCCCAGGTGCCGGCTGCGAGCAGCTCGAGCGCGATCACCGGGTTGAGGGCGGTCTGCAGGACGACGGCCTGGTGGCCGTACTCCCGCATCGTCTGCTCGTTGTCGGACACGTGGTAGAGGTAGACGGCGCCTTCGCTTCCGTCCTTGCGCCTCCCGGTGACGAGCGTGCCCGCGCAGGTCTTGCCGCGCATCCTGTCCCCGAGCGTTGCCGGGTCGGGCAGGACGGCGGCGACGAGATCCCGCGGCGCCACGTCCACGCCGCCGACCCGCACCGGCTCCTTCGAGTCGAGGCCGAGCTGGTGGAGCGTCCGCAGCACGCCGATGAACTCGGAGCCGAGCCCGTACTTGAAGGTCACGCGCCGGCAGTCGACCGCGCGGGGCACGAGCACGACCTCCTCGTGCTCGACGTTCACGCACTCGACCACGCCGATCCCCTCGGGAAACTCGAACAGCTCGGGCTCCGAGAACGGCTCGGTCGTGAAGAAGCCGCGCTCCCGCTCCCAGACGAGCGGCGGGTTGAGGCACTCCTCGATCGTCGTCCAGATCGAGAAGGTGGGGGCGAAGTCGTAGCCCTCGACCACGAGGTCGGCGCCGTCCCGCACCGCCACCTCGTCGACCTCCGCGAAGAGGTGGTCGGCGGCGTAGCGGGCGAAGACGTCGGCCAGCCCCGGCTCGACGCCGATCCCGAGGAGCGCGAGCAGGCCGCGCTCCTGCCAGCGCTCGTGCGCCTCGAACTGCTCGTCTCCGAGACGCACCCCGGGCGCCGAGAGCGTCATCGCCATGTCGAGGTAGGTCACGCCCGCCTCGAACGCGGCCGCGAAGAGCTGCGGGTTGAAGCGCGGATCCGTCGCGTTGAGAATCGTGTCCGCCCCGGTCTCCCGGAGGAGGCCGACCAGCGCGCCGCGGTCGGACGCGTCGACCTGGGCGGCGGCGAAACGGTCGTCTCCCTCGCGTTCCACGAGGGCGGCCGGCCGGGCCGGATCGAGGTCGGCGAAGGTCATTCGCTCGAAGAAGCCACGCCGCTTCGCCACCGACGCGACGGCGGCGCCGACCCCTCCCGTTCCGACTACGAGCACGTTCATACGGCGTGCGATTCAACCACAAGTCGCTGCCGCGTCGCGCAGTAGAGGCGGCCTTCGAGCGACGGAGTGCGAAGCAGAATGGTAGGTTCCCCACGCATTGCGTAGTGGTGGATCCAGCCGGGGCAGGCGGAGTGCGGATCTGGCGATTCTCGGTGCCTCGATCCGGACGCTCGATCCCGAGCGGCCCCACGCGACCGCGGTGGCCGTGTGGGGAGGCGAGATCGTCGGCGTCGGCTCCGACGAGGACGTGCGCGAGCTCTGCGACGCGCGGACGGAGACCGTGAACGGTCGCGGCCTGTCGCTCGTGCCGGGCCTCGTCGACGCGCACATCCATCCCTTCTTCGTCGAGCAGACCAGAGGCGCCGACCTGACCCGCTGCTCGACGCTCGCCGAGGTGCAGGCCGAGCTCGCACGTGAGCGGAGCGAGGCGGATGCCGGCGACTGGGTGCTGGGCTGGGGGCTCGAGTACAACGTCTTCGCGGACCGGCCGATCGCGAGCGAGGCGATCGAGGAGGCGGTCGGCGGCGCACCCGCCCTCGTCACCATCTACGACCAGCACACGGCTCTCGCAAGCCGGCGCGCGCTCGAGCTCGCCGGCGTCGACGGCCCGCGCTCGTTCTCCGAGGGAGCCGAGATCGTCGTGCAAGGCGGCCGGCCGACCGGGGAGCTGCGCGAGGAGGCGGCGATCGCGCTCGTCCGCCGCGTCCTCCCTGAGCTGACGGAGGAGGAGCGCTACGCACACGTCGCCGCGCTGCAGCGGCAGCTCGCCCAGGCCGGCCTCACCGGCGTCCACGCCATGGACGGCAGCCCGCAGACGCTCGACCTCCTGCGCGAGCTCGAGGCGAACGGCGACCTCCTGGTCCGCACCGTCGTCCCGTTCTGGGTGAAGCCGGAGGCCACCTTCGCGGAGATGGAGGAGCTGCTCCCGCTGCGCGGCGAGCGCGGCGAGCTGTGGCGGGCGGGCGTCGCGAAGTTCTTCATCGACGGCGTGATCGACACGGGGACGGGCTGGCTCTACGAGCCGGACGTGCTCGGCGACGGGACGCGGCCGTTCTGGCCCGACCCGGAGCGCTACGCGGAGGCGGTTCGCCTCTTCGCCGCGGCCGGGTTCCAGTGCGCGACGCACGCGACGGGCGATTACGGCGTTCGCGCCGCGCTCGACGCGTACCGGGAGGCCGGCGCCGCACCCGGCGTCACGCACCGGATCGAGCACATCGAGACACTGCAGGACGGCGACCTGCCGCGCTTCGCCGCCGAGGGAGTCGCCGCTTCGCTCCAGCCGCTCCACATGCAGTGGCGGCAGCCGGATCGCTCGGACTCGTGGGCGCTCAGGCTCGGGCCGGAGCGGTGCGCGCGCGCCTGGCGGTCGCGCGATCTCCTGCGCAGCGGGGCGATCGTCCCGCTCGGCTCCGACTGGCCGGTGGCGCAGTACGACCCGCGGATCGGCCTCGCGTGGGCGCGCCTGCGGCGGACACCCGGCGACCCCGGGGCGCACGTCTTCGAGCCCGAGCAGGCGCTGAGCGGTCTCGAGGCGCTCGAGGGCTACACGACGGCGGCCGCGCGGGTTGCCGGCGCCGCTGCGGTCGCAGGGCGGATCGCCCCCGGCTGCCGCGCCGACTTCACGGGCTTCGGGGCCGACCCGGTCGATCTTCCCGCCGACGAGCTGCCGGACCTCCCAGTTCGCCTCACCGTCGCCGACGGCCGCGTTACGCACGAGGCGGGCGAATGAGGGTCTCGTTCTGGTTCGAGCAGCTGGGCGGTCTGCCGGAGCCGCGGCCCGCGCTGGAGGGCCGGGTCGAGGCCGACGTCTGCATCGTCGGGGGCGGCTACACGGGCCTCTGGACCGCCTACGAGCTGCGCCGCGCCGATCCCTCCCTCGAGGTCGTCGTCCTCGAGCGCGAGGTGGCGGGCTTCGGCGCCTCCGGCCGCAACGGCGGCTGGGTGTTCGGCGAGCTGTCGGGCTCCCGGGCGGGCTGGATCGAGCGCGCCGGTCACGAGGGCGCGCTTGCGCTCGAGCGCGCGATCCAGCAGACGGTGGACGAGGTGGGGCGGGCCGTGGCCGCGGAGAAGATCGACTGCAACTACCGGAAGGGCGGCAATCTGGTGGTCGCCCAGAGCGAGCTCGAGCTCGAGCGACTGCGGGCCGAGCACGCTGCCGACCGCGAGTTCGGGCTCGGCGAGGAGGATCGCGTCCTGCTCGACGCGGACGCGCTGGCCGAGCGCGTGCGCATCCAGGGCGGCGTGGGCGGCCTCTTCTCGCCGCACTGCGCGCGCGTGCAGCCGGCAAAGCTCGTGCGCGGCCTCTCCGACGCCGTCGAGCGCGCGGGAGTCACGATCTACGAGCAGACGCGGGCGCTCGCGCTCGAGCCGGGACGCGTGCCGACGCCGGCCGGAGAGGTGAGGGCACGCTGGGTCGTGCGCGCGACCGAGGCGTACACGGCCGACCTGCCCGGCCTGCACCGCGTGCTCGTCCCGGTCAACAGTGCCATGATCGCGACCGAGCCGCTGCCCGCCGAGACGTGGGAGGAGCTGGGCTGGGACGGTTGCGAGACGATGCTCGACGGACGGCACGTGTACACGTACCTGCAGCGGACGGCCGACGGCCGGATCGCCCTCGGTGGGCGGGGCGTCCCCTACCTGTACGGCTCGCGCACGGCGCGGGAGGGGGTTCCGCCGGCGGCCACGATCGAGGCGCTGCGGTTGCGGCTGCGCGACCTGTTCGGCCCGGCGACCGACACGGGCGTCGCGAGCGCCTGGCAGGGCGTGATCGGGGTCAGCCGCACCTGGCGGCCCGCCGTCGGCGTCGACGCGGCGCGCGGGTCTCGCCTGGGCCGGCGGCTACGCGGGCGAGGGCGTCGCGGCCTCGAACCTCGCGGCGCGCACGCTTCGCGACCTCCTGCTCGGGCCTCGACACGGAACTGACCCGGCTCCCCTGGTCGGGCCGCCGGAGCGCTCCTGGGAGCCTGAGCCGCTGCGGTACGCCGGCATCCACACCGTGCACCGGCTGCTCGGCGCGGCGGACCGGCGGAGCGGCGCACCGGTACGCCCCTCGCGCCTCGCAGGGGTGGCAGAGACGATCTCCGGAAGGGGGCGGTGATGGCGATGGTGGACGAGAGGGCTCGGGAGCCCGAGCCGGTGGGGCCGGTGGACGCAGGTCCGGCGCCGGACATCCGCCTCGAGCGGGTGCTGAAGGCGTTCGGCGACACGATCGCGGTCGACGGGATCGACCTCGACGTCGCGACCGGCGAGTTCTTCAGCCTCCTCGGGCCCTCCGGGTGCGGCAAGACGACGACCCTCTCGCTGATCGGCGGCTTCGAGGAACCGACCGCGGGACGGATCCTCCTCCACGGAGAGGACGTGACGCGGGTGCCGCCCTACCGGCGCAGCGTGAACACCGTCTTCCAGAGCTACGCGCTCTTCCCGCACCTGAACGTGTTCGACAACGTCGCCTTCGGGCTGCGCAGGAAGCGGCTGCCGCGGGCCCAGATCCGGCAGCGCGTGGGGGAGATGCTCGAGCTCGTCGACCTCAGGGACATGGACATGCGCAAGCCGGCGCAGCTCTCGGGCGGCCAGCAGCAGCGGGTCGCGCTCGCGCGGGCCCTCGTGAACCATCCCCGCGTGCTGCTGCTCGACGAGCCGCTCGGCGCCCTCGATCTCAAGCTTCGCAAGCAGATGCAGCTCGAGCTGAAGCGGATCCAGGAGGAGGTCGGCATCACCTTCCTCTACGTCACGCACGACCAGGAGGAGGCGATGGTGATGTCCGACCGCCTCGCTGTGATGAACGGCGGGCATGTCGAGCAGGTCGCGACGCCCGAGGAGGCCTACGACCATCCGGCGACCGAGTTCGTCGCCGGTTTCCTCGGCGCCTCGAACCTCCTGCCCGGCCGGGTCGCCGACCGGCGGGACGGGCTCGTGCGGGTGGAGCTCGACCGCGGAGGCGCCATCCTCGCCGTGGAGCGGGAGGCGCTCGGGGACGTGCCACTCGTGCAGGTCGGCGTGCGGCCCGAGAAGCTGCGCCTCGCGACGCGACGGTCGGATGTGCCGCCGCGGGCGAACGCGCTCGACGGGCGCGTGGCGCTCGTGACGTACATCGGGGTCAGTCATCAGTACTCGGTCGAGCTCGCCGGCGGCGGCGAGCTCACGATCTACGCCCAGAACGCCGGCGCCGGCTCTCTCCCGAGGGAGGGCGACGAGGTCCGCATCCTCTGGGAGCCCGAGCACACCTTCATCGTGCGAAAGGAGTCGCAGTGAGCGAGACGCCCGACTACGAAGACCAGTTCATCGACCCCGCGCTCTGGCGCGGACTGACCGAGGGTCGCTACTCGCGAGGACAGCTGCTCAAGGCGGCGGGCGCCGGCGCCTTCGGCGTCAGCGTCTCGGGCTTCCTCGCCGCCTGCGGCGCCGCCGGCACGAACCCGACCACCCAGGCGACGACCTCCGGCCCTGCGGCCGTCGGCTCGGCCGCGTGGTGGGGTCAGCAGAAGAAGCAGGGCGTGCTCGACTTCGCCAACTGGCCGCTCTACATCGACGTGACCAACCACGGCAAGGACCACCCGTCTCTGCACCAGTTCACGCAGGCGACCGGGATCAAGGTCAGCTACGCCGAGGTGATCCAGAACAACGACAGCTTCTACGCGAAGATCGCCCCGTCGCTCCAGGGCGGCCAGGGCACCGGCTACGACATCATCGTGATGACGAACGGCTGGTACCTGACCGAGCTGATCAACCACGACTGGCTGATCCGGCTCGACCTCGAGCAGATCCCGAACTTCGCGAAGTACGCGAGCCCGCTCGTCAAGAGCCCCAGCTACGACCAGGGCAACACGTACACGATCACGTGGCAGTCGGGTTTCACCGGCATCGCCTACGACCCGCGCAAGACGGGACGGGAGATCACGAGCGTCCACGACCTCTTCGACCCCACGTTCAAGGGGCACGTCGGGATGATGAGCGACAACACCGAGCTCGGCAGCCTCGGCCTGCTCGCGCTCGGCATCGATCCCACGACCTCGACCCAGTCCGACTGGGACAAGGCCGCGAACCTGCTCAAGAGCCAGCGCCCGCTCGTGCGGCAGTACTACGACCAGAGCTACATCCAGGCGCTCGAGAACGGCGACACGTGGATCTCACAGGCGTGGTCGGGCGACATCTTCCAGGCCAACAACTCCGGCTACCCCCACCTCAAGTTCGTCGCTCCGAAAGAGGGGTTCATGGTCTGGCACGACAACATGATGATCCCGCTCCACGCGAAGCACCCTGTCGACGCGCTCACGTGGATGAACTTCTGCTACCAGCCGAAGATCGCGGCCGAGGTGGCCGACTGGGTCAATTACGTGACTCCGGTGCCGGATGCGAAGCCGATCCTCATGCAGGAGGACCCGAGCGTGGGCAAGAGCCCGCTCGTCTTCCCGACGAAGGCGATGAGCGCGAAGGCGCACGACTACTACACGTTCAAGGACTACGCCGACTTCAACACGTGGAACAAGACGTTCAACCCCATCATCCAGAGCTGACGCTGTCGAGGCTCGACCTGCGCCGGCGGCTCGCGCCGTATCTGCTCGGGCTGCCGGCATGGGTCTACCTCGGAGTCTTCTTCGTCGTGCCGCTGGTGGCGGTGCTCGCCGTGGCGCTCGAGACCGGCAACCCGGACCAGGGCTACACGCTCACGTGGCACTGGTCGCAGCTCACCTCGACGATCTCGGAATATCACGTGCAGTTCATCCGCTCGTTCGAGTACGGCGCGATCTCGACCGTTATCGCCCTCGTCGTCAGCTATCCGGTCGCCTACTGGATCGCCTTCCACGGCGGCCGGCACAAGTCGACGCTGCTCTTCCTCGTCCTACTCCCGTTCTTCGTCTCGTTCGTCATTCGCACGGTGACCTGGAACTTCATCCTCTCCGACAACGGCTTCGTGCTCCGGACGCTCGAGAACTGGCATCTGCTGCCGCACGGCTACCACGTCCTCTCGACCCCGACGGCCGTGATCGCCGGGCTCACGTACAACGCCCTGCCTTTCATGGTCCTGCCGCTCTACGTCGCGCTCGAGCAGATCGACCGGCGCGTCGTCCGCGCCGCGCACGACCTCTACGCGGGGCACCTGACGGCCTTCGGGCGCGTCGTCGTGCCGCTCTCGGCAGGCGGGATCTTCGCCGGCTTCCTGCTCGTCTTCGTGACGAATGTCGGCGACTACGTCAACGCGAGCATCCTCGGCGGTCCGGGCACGACGATGATCGGGAACATCATCCAGACGAGCTACCTCGAGAACCTCGACTACCCGACTGCCTCGGCCCTGTCCGCGTGGCTGCTGTTCGGTCTGCTCATCGCGATCGCGCTCTACAGCCGCGTCTTCGGCACCCGCAGCTTCCAGGAGTACGCATGAGCGCGGCCGCCGAGACGCCGCGGGTCGAGACGGCCGCCGTGCCGGTCGTGAAGCCGCGCCGGCGCTGGGGCGTGGCCGCGCTCGGCGCGTACACGTGGCTCGTGATCCTCTACTCGGTCGCGCCGATCGCGGTCATGATCGCGTACAGCTTCAACCAGTCGACATCGGGCCGGCTCACCTTCGCCTGGCTCGGCTTCACGACCAGCTGGTACCAGCACGTCTTCGCCATCTCCGGCCTGACGCAGGCGCTCGTCCACTCGCTGGAGGTCGCCTCGATCGCGACCGTCGGCGCGACGGTGCTCGGCGTACCGCTCGCGCTCGCGCTCGCCCGGCACCGCTTCTGGGGGCGCGGCCTCACGGACCTCGTGATCTTCGTCGACATCGCCGCGCCGTCGATCGTGGTCGGCGCGTCGCTCCTCTCGCTCTTCATCTCCCTCAACTGGCCGCGCGGCCTGCTGACGATCATCATCGCCCACATCGCGTTCGACGTCGCGTTCGTCGCGGTCGTCGTCCGGGCGCGCATCGCGGAGCTCGACCGCTCGATCGAGAAGGCCGCCTATGACCTCGGCGCCGGCCCCTGGACGACGTTCTACCGGGTCACGCTGCCTCTGATCTGGCCGGGCATCGTGGCCGGCGCGCTGCTCGCCTTCGTGCTCTCGATCGACGACTTCATCATCACGAGCTTCGTCGCGGGGCAGACGCTGACCTTCCCGCTCTGGGTCTACGGGTCGACCAGGATCGGCATTCCGCCCCAGGCGTTCGCGATGGGGACGCTCATCTTCGTCGGAGGGATCGTGCTCGCGATCCTCAACGCCCTCTGGCAGAGGCGTCAGACGGCATGACCGGCCGGGGCGACGAGATCAGCGTGTCCGGCGACGGCGCGAGACGGCCCGCGCCGGTCGGCAGGCGGATGCCGCCTTTCGGCCGCGGCGACGACCAGGATGCGCGGCGCGGCGCCGTTGGGGCGCAGCGGGTGGACGAGCTCGACCGGAGCATCATCGAGGCCCTCCAGGAGAACGGTCGCGCCTCGTTCCGGGGGATCGCGGCGGGGCTCGGCGTCTCGGAGGCGACGATCCGCGCACGCTACGGGCGTCTCGTGGCGGCCGACATACTCCAGGTGGTCGCGATCACCAACCCGCTCGGCCTCGGCTACGAACAGGTGCTCGTCGGCGTCAAGACGTCCGGGCCGCCCGAGGCGGTCGCGGACGAGATAGCCCGCTGGCCGGAGGCGGACTACGTCGTCGTCACGGCGGGGCAGTTCGATCTCGTGGTCGAGCTCGTCGCCGCCGACCGGCGCAACCTGCTCGACTTGACGAACCGGATGCGCGCACTGGAGAGCGTCGCGTCCACCGAGACGTTCTTCTATCTGGAGATGTGGAAGCAACTGTATGACTGGGGCGCGAGAGCGCAGGAGGAGGTCGGATGACGACATTCGAGACGAAGCCCGTGACGGAGGAGCTCCAGCGCGCAGCGCGCGACCATCTGTGGCTCCACTTCACGAACATGGCGGGGCCCGAGCCGCCGATCATCGTGCGCGGCGACGGGTGCTATCTCGAGGACTCCGAGGGGAAGCGGTATCTCGATGCGCTCGCGGGCCTCTTCTCGGTCAACATCGGCTACGGCTTCGGCGAGGAGATCGGCCGGGCCGCGCTCGAGCAGATGCGCGAGCTGCCCTTCTACACGAACTGGACGTACGCGCACCCGCGGGCGATCGAGCTCGCGGCCGAGGTCGCGTCACTCGCCCCCGGCGACCTGAACCGGGTCTTCTTCGTCTCGGGTGGCTCCGAGGCGGTCGAGTCGGCGTGGAAGCTTGCGCGCCAGTACTACGCGGTGCGCGACGGCGGCCGCGGGCGCTACAAGGCGATCGGCCGCAACGTCGCGTATCACGGCACGACGTTCGGAGCGCTCTCGATCAACGGCGTCGCGGGACTGCGAACCCCGTTCGAGCCGCTCGTGCCCGAGGTGCGCCACGTGAGCAACACGAACCGCTACCACCGGCCGGCGGAGGAGACCGAGGCGGAGTTCACGGCCTTCCTCCTCGCCGAGCTCGAGCAGGCGATCGAGGCGATGGATCCCGAGACGGTCTGCCTCGTCCACATGGAGCCCGTCCAGAACGCGGGCGGGGCCTTCGTCGCGCCCGAGGGCTACTGGCGCGGCGTGCGCGAGATCTGCGACCGGTACGACATCCTCCTCTCGGCCGACGAGGTGATCACCGGCTTCGGCCGGCTCGGCCACTGGTTCGCGTCGGAGCGCTACGACATCCGGCCCGACATCGTCACCTGCGCGAAGGGCCTCTCCTCGTCGTACGCGGCGATCGGAGCCGTCGTCACGACCGACCGCGTGATGGAGCCGTTCCTCAGCGGCTCCTCGATGTACACGCACGGGATCACGTTCGGCGGCCACCCGGTGATGTCGGCGATCGCGCTCAAGAACATCGAGATCATGAAGCGGGAGGGGATCATGGAGCACGTCCTCGCGAACGAGGACGCCTTCCGCTCGACGCTCGGTCAGCTGCTCGACCTGCCGATCGTCGGCGACCTGCGCGGCGGCGGCTTCTTCTACGCGCTCGAGCTCGTCAAGGACAAGGAGACGCGCGAGTCGTTCGACGACGCGGAGTGCGAGACGCTGCTGCGTGGCTTCCTCTCGCCGCGGCTGTTCGAGCAGGGGCTGATCTGCCGGGCCGACGACCGCGGCGACCCCGTGATCCAGATCTCGCCGCCGCTCATCGCGGGGCAGGAGCAGTTCGACGAGATGACCGGCATCCTCGGCGACGTGCTCACCGAAGCGAGCGAGCGGGTGCACAGCACCCGCTCGCTGGGATAAGGGAACTGCGGGCCGGGAAGAGCGCTGTCTCCCGGCCCTGCCGTGCTGTTAGGGCTTGCTTGGGCTAGGTGGCGTCGAGCGCCGTGTCGGGTATCGCGTGGGGGCAGGCCGCCTGCGGCGGCGTGCCCGCCCGCGACAGGTTCGGCGGTGTCGTAACCCAGGGTTACGCCGCCGCCCTGCGCCGGTGTGGGTTCGGGCGCTTCAACCCTCCAGCTGCGCTGAGCGGAGCGGGAGCGTACGCGGAGGCCGAACTGTGCTCGCGCCGGCCTCCGCCGCGCGCGAACGCACGAGGCAGGCAACCCATCCACAGCAGTCGAAGGCAAGAACAGCACGCGGCAGTTCCGTCATCCCAGCGAGCGAGACCGCAGGTCTCGCGAGCTACGCCGGAAGGGAACGTCTCGCTGGCGCTGAGCTGGGCGGCGACGGACCGCGCGACGTCGAGCGTCGAGATCACTCCGACCGGGCGTCGCGAGGCGGGCTCGGTCACGGCGAGGTGTGCGATTCCGTGCTGCGCCATGAGCGTTGCGGCCTCGCTGATCGGCCGGTCGGCGCGGACGCTGACGAGAGGGGTCACCGCGGTCGCGCCGGCGGTCACCGAGTCCAGGTCGAGCTGGGTCGCGGCCACGAGGTCGAGGTCGGAGACGAGTGCCCACAGCTGCGGCGCCTCGTCGTCCTCCTCCTGGTGTTCGAAGACGAAGACGGCGTGGATCCCGAACGTGGCCATCATCCGGGCCACGACCCGGAGCGGCGTCTCGGGCGGGCAGCTGATGACGCCGCGGCTCATCGCGTCGCCGACCGTGGCGGTCTCGAACGGAACCGGTGGATCCTGCGGGTCGTGGGACGTTTCGACCATTACGACATGCTGGTCCTGGGGTCCGGGGACAGCATCCGCACGAACTACGGAAGGGTAGGCGTGGTTGCTCCGGTCCGGCGCGCGACGCCCGCCTCCTGGGCGGCGTCGGCGACGGCGGCCGCGACGGCGGGCGCGACCGACCGGTTGAAGACGCTCGGGATGATGTAGTCGGCTGCGAGCTCGTCGTCGGCGATCGTGCGCGCGATCGCCCGGGCGGCCGCCACCTCCATCTCGCTCGTGATCGTGCGCGCGCGCACGTCGAGTGCGCCGCGGAAGACACCGGGGAACGCGAGCACGTTGTTGATCTGGTTCGGGTAGTCGCTGCGGCCGGTCGCGATCACCGCGGCGAGCCCCTCGATCTCTTCGGGATAGATCTCCGGGTTCGGGTTCGCCATCGCGAACACGATCGCGTCCGGCGCCATCGCTCGGATGCCCTCGACCGAGACGGCCCCCGGCTGCGAGAGGCCGATGAAGACGTCTGCGCCCGCGAGCGCGTCGTCGGGGCAGCCGCGCTCCTCGGGAGCGGTCTCCTCCGCGTAGCGGCGCTTGACCTCGTTCAGGTCGGTCCGGTCGGTATGGACGACGCCCTTGCTGTCGCAGCCGACCACCTTCCGGACGCCCGCCGCCTGCAGCGTCCGTGTCACGGCGACGCCCGCCGCGCCGACGCCGGTGATGACGACCTTCACGTCCTCGGGTCGCTTGCCGACGACGCGGAGCGCGTTGAGGAGGGCGGCGAGCGTGACGATCGCCGTGCCGTGCTGGTCGTCGTGGAAGACCGGGATGTCGAGGCTCTCGCGCAGGCGCCGCTCGATCGAGAAGCAGCGCGGCGCGGAGATGTCCTCGAGGTTGATCCCGCCGAAGACGGGCGCGATCACCTCGACGGTGCGCACGATCTCGTCCTCGTCCTTCGTGGCGAGGCAGATCGGGAAGGCGTCGATGCCCGCGAACTCCTTGAACAGCACCGCCTTGCCCTCCATCACCGGCAGGGCTCCCTCCGGGCCGATGTCGCCGAGGCCGAGGACTGCGGTGCCGTCGCTCACGACCGCGACCGCGTTCCGCTTGATCGTCAGGTTCCAGACCTTCTCCGGATCCTCGGCGATCGCCCGGGAGACGCGGGCGACGCCGGGCGTGTAGAGCATCGAGAGGTCGTCGCGCGTCTTCAGCGGCTGGCGCGAACGCACCTCGAGCTTGCCGCCGAGGTGGGCGAGGAAGACGCGGTCCGAGACGTTGACGACCTCGACGCCGTCGACGGCGTGGACGGCCTCCACGATCGTGTCCAGGTGCTGCTCGTCGTCCGCGAGGACGTTGACGTCGCGGATCTTCGTCGAGCCGTCGACCCGGACGAGGTCGATCGCGCCGAGCAGGCCGCCCGCCTCGCCGATCGCGGAGGCGAGGCGCGCAAACGCTCCCGGCTGGTTCTCGATCCGGACGCGAATCGCTGTGCTGAACGAGGCGGAGGGGTGCATCACTGTCGAGGGTACGAGGGGGACTCATCCCCTGCATCCGCAATCAGTACGCTCGACCCGGTGGATATCACGGTATGCGATGTCGGGCCGCGCGACGGCCTCCAGAACGAGGCGGAGGTGCTGCCGCCCTCCACGCGGGCCGAGCTCGTGGAGCGGCTCGCGGGGGCGGGGCTGCCGCGGATCGAGGCGGTGAGCTTCGTCCGCGACGACCGCGTCCCGCAGATGGCCGGGGCCGAGGAGGTCGTCGGGCGGGTGCGGCGCCGCGAGGGCGTCGAGCTCTCGGGTCTCGTGCTCAACGAGCGCGGCTGGGAGCGCTTCGCGGCCGTCGGTCTCGACCGGGTGAACGTGACGTTCGCCGCGACGGAGAGCTTCAACCGGAAGAACGGCAACGCGACACTCGCCGAGGCGGTGGAGCGCACCGAGGCGATCCTCGCGGCGGCGGGGGAGACGGCGGCCTCGGTCACGATCTCCTGCGCCTTCGGCTGTCCCTTCGAGGGCCGCGTCGACCCGGGTGCCGTCGCGGATCTCGCGGCACGGTTCTCCGGCCGCGCCGAGGTTGTGCTCGCCGACACGATCGGCGTCGCGACGCCGTCCGCGGTCCGAGGGCTGGTGGCGGCGACGCGAGCGGTGGGCTTCCACGGACACAACACGCGCAACACGGGCTACGCGAACTGCGTCGCCGCGGTCGAGGCCGGGGCGCGCGTGCTCGACGCCTCCGTCGGTGGGCTCGGCGGCTGCCCCTTCTCGCCGCGCGCGACCGGCAACGTCGCGACGGAGGATCTCGTCTACCTGCTCGAGGGCGAGGGCGTCGAGACCGGGATCGACCTCGATGCTCTCGTCGGCGTCTCGGGGTGGCTGGAGGAGCTGCTCGGGCGGCAGCTCGAGGGCTACCTCTACCGCGCCGGCTCCTGGCCCCCTCGGACCGGTCCGGGCAAGTAACAGACTGTTACTTGCTGTCCCGGAGAGGCGCATGGAAAGCTGCGAGACGCGGCCGGTTCGGCCACGGTTCGAGTTAGTAACAGACTGTTACTCGTCCTGCCCGAGCCGCACGACGCCGGCGGCAACGAGATCCGTGACTTCCTCCTCCGAATAGCCAAGCTCGGCGAGGATCTCGGCCGTGTGGGCGCCGAGCGCCGGCGGCGGGGTGTGATGCCGCAGCCGCGCCCCGTCCGCCGAGAGCGGTGGCGCAACGGTGACGAGATCGGCGACGACGCCGCCCGGCAGCGGCTGCAACATCCCGAGCGCCTCCGTCTGCGGGTGGCCGGCAGTCTCGCCGACGTCGTGTACGGGCGACGCCGGCACGCCGGCCGCGACGAGCGCGTCCAGCAGCTCCCGGGTCTCCCGCTCCCGCGTCCGCTCCTCGAGCAGACGGAGCAGCTCCGGCCGGTTCGCCACCCGGTCGGGATTCGTGCGGAAGCGGGGATCGCCGACGAGCTCGGGGACGCCAAGCTCTGCGCAGAGCGCGGCGAAGAGCTTGTCGTTTCCCGCGACGATCATCAGCTCGCCGTCCCGCGTCGGGAAGACCTGGTACGGCGCGATCTGCGCGAAGGCGCTGCCCTCGCGGCCGGGAACGACGCCGGTGCCGAGGTAGCCGACGAGCTGGTACGAGAGGAGCGACAGCGCCGTCTCGTAGAGCGAGACCTCGAGCATCCGGCCGACCCCGGTCGTCTCCCGCTCGTACAGGGCGGCGACGACACCGAGCGCAGCCCAGACGCCGGTGCCGAGGTCGATGAGCGAGACGCCGACGCGGACCGGCGGCCGGCCGTCCTCGCCGGTGACGCTCATGATCCCCGACGCCGCCTGCAAGAGCGGGTCGTAGCCCGGCTGCCCGCTGAGGGGACCGTGTGCCCCGAAGGCACCGACCGAGCAGTAGACGAGACGCTCGTTGCGCGCGCGGAGCTCGGCGGCACCGAGCCCGTGCCGCTCCGCGGCACCTGGGCGGAGGCTCTGCACGAACACGTCGGCGCGGTCGACGAGCCTCAGGACCGCCTCGACGCCCCGCGGGTCGCCGAGGTTGACGGAGAGCGACCGCTTGCCGGCGTTCGAGGCGAGGAACATCGCACCCTGGCCCTCCCAGAAGGGTGGGCCCCAGTCGCGGGCGTGATCGCCGGTGAGGGCCTCGACCTTGACCACGTCCGCGCCGAGCGTCGCAAGAAGCTGCGTCGAGGTCGGCCCGGCGAGCGAGGACGTGAGGTCGACGACGCGGATGCCGTCGAGCGGGCGGAGCTCGCTCATCGAGAGGTCTCGAGCGCGTAGAGCTTTGCGGGAAGGCCACCCAGCACGACATCCCGTTCGTACCGTTCTCCGATCTTCTCCGCAACCCGGATAGACCGCACGCTTTCGTGCTTGCGGAGCACCAGGCGTTCCGTCTCGATCACGGTCGTGGATGCTCCCAGACGACGTGGGGGCCGCCGTCGAACAGCGAGACGGTCTCGGCCGGCGTGGCGTCGAGCCGCTCGGCGAGCCGCTGCGAACGGGTGTTGTCGGGCGCGATCACAGATACGAGCCGGCGGACGTCCAGCTCACCGAAGGCCCAATCGCGCACCGCGAGGACAGCCTCCGTCGCGTAGCCAGAGCCCCAGTGCTCACGCGCGAGCGCCCAGCCGAGCTCGGGCTGCGAATGCTCGCCGGCAGTCGCGAACGTCGTGTGCGTCCACGTGCGAACGTCCCAGACGAGGATCCCGGAGCGGCCGAGCCAACGCCCATCCTCGCGGCGGACGATCGAGAACGGGCCGCAGCCGTTGGCGTCCCAGCGTGCGATCCACTTCTCGACGACTGCAGGGGCGGCCTCCGCCGGCACGGTCTCGCCGCCGAGGAAGCGCATCACCTCCGGATTCGCGAGCATCCCGGCTGCCTCGGCCGCGTCCTCGAGCTGCGGCAGTCGGAGCAGCAGCCGGTCGGTCTCGAGCACGACCTCGCTCACAGCGGCAGCATGATCGCGCGCTCGAGCTCGATCACCACCTCGTCCCGCTGGTTGAGCCCGCGCGTGCGGACGGTGACGATCCCGAAGCCGGGCCGCGAGCGCGACTCGCGCTTCGCGAGCACCTCCGTCTCGGCGCGGAGCGTGTCGCCGGCGAAGACCGGCGCCGGCAGCCGCACCTCGCGCCAGCCGAGGTTGACGCCGCGCTCGGAGACGTCCTCGACCGACAGCCCCGTGACGAGCGCGAGGGTGAAGGTCGAGTCGACGAGTGGTCGCTTCCATTCCGTCGTCGCCGCGTACTCCGCGTCGAAGTGGATCGGGTTCGTGTTCATCGTCAGGAGCGTGAACCAGACGTTGTCCGCCTCGAGCACTGTGCGGCCGTGGCGGCTGCGGTAGACGGCTCCGACCTCGAGCTCCTCATACGAGCGGGGCATGTGCCCGATCATCGCACCGCGCCTGCGGCGCGGCCGCCGTCAGTGAACGTTCCAGCGCTGCCGGGAGAGGAAGAAGCCGTGGTGCCTGGTGTTCGTGCAGGTGAGACCGGTGCGCCTGGACTTGCACGTGAAGCCGAAGTGCTTCCACGTGTGACCGTACTTCAGGAACGGCGCGTTCTCGCTGTAGACCGAGTCGCTGATGCAAGAGGGCCGGGCCTTGTCCGTCTTCGTCATGGACACCGATGCCCAGCTCCCCTCGCGACACTTGCCCTTCGGCTTCGGCTTGAGGCCGCTGAAGAGATCGCAGCGCAGGTACGGCTTGCCGAATCCGGCGGTGTACGCGCACGCGATGTTGTTCGAAGGCAGGCGGAAGTAGACGATCTTGTTCTCACGGGCTCCGCTCGGCTGCGCGGCCACCAGCGCGAGGCCGGCGCAGGCGGCGGCGACTGCTACGAGAAGGTGCCACTTCCTCGGCTCCCCGCACGATCGGAGCATGTCCAGAATGATCCCATCCCGCCCCCGACGCGGCTATGGGGGCTTCCCCTCATTGCTCGGCTGCGTGACCGACTCCGCTCTCAGAAGAACACGGTCTTGATCAGCAGAGCGATCGCGGCGAGCACGACGACGAGCATCAGCAGCACGCCCAAGCCGATCGCGGCGCCGCCGAGCGCGAGCTTGGTCGGCACCTTCGGCGCCTCGCCCCCTTCGAACGCCGACTCGAACTGGCGCTCGATGTAAGTCGTGAGGCGCTCCTCGAAACGCGTTGCCATGTCCTCCTGCCGCGACATCGGCGTCTGCGTCTTCAGCGGCCGGGAGGTCACCTCTCTCCCGTCGATCGTCAGCTCGTAGATGTGCTCGTGTTGCACGTCCTTCAGGTGCTGCTGCCCGAGGTCGTGCACCGCGACCCCGTCCGGGAGTTGGTTGCCGAGCAGCGCGCGCGTGGTCTCCGAGATGAGGATCTGTCCGCCGTGACCGGCCGCGGAGATCCGCGCCGCCCGCACGACGTCGAGCCCGAGGTAGCCCTCCTCGCCCACGTGCGGCTCGCCGGTGTGCAGTCCCATCCGCACGCGAACCTCCTTGCCCTCCGGCCATTCGTGGCCGCCGAGCGCGCGTTGCGCGTCGACGGCGGCGCCGACGGCGTCGCGGGCGCGCGGGAAGGAGAAGAAGAAGGCGTCGCCCTGCGTGTCGATCTCGGTGCCTCCGTGCGCGCCGAAGGTCTCGCGCACGATGCGCCGATGGTCGCTCGCGACGCGGCCATAGGCCTCGTCGCCAAGCTCCTGCAGCAGGCGCGTCGAGCCCTCGATGTCGGTGAAGACGAACGTGACGGTGCCGCCGGGAAGCTGGTTCATCGCGCCTACGCTACCCCCGTGAACCGGCTCGGCGCAGGAGACGAGTCCGTACCTCCTCCAACACGCCGACAACCCGGTCGACTGGCACCCCTGGGGAGAGGAGGCGTTCGCGCGCGCCCGCGCCGAGGACCGTCCGCTGCTCGTCTCGATCGGCTACTCGTCCTGCCACTGGTGCCACGTCATGGAGCGCGAGTCGTTCGCCGACGAAGCCACGGCACAGGTGATGAACGAGCTCTTCGTCAACGTCAAGGTCGACCGCGAGGAGCGGCCGGACGTCGACGCGATCTACATGGATGCGGTCGTCGCGCTCACCGGCCAGGGCGGCTGGCCGCTCACGGTCTTCCTCACGCCCGACGGCGAGCCGTTCTTCGGCGGCACGTACTTCCCGCCGGAGCCGCGGCACGGCCTCCCCTCGTTCCGGCAGGTGCTGCGCGCGGTCGCCGACGCTCACCGCGAGCGCCGGGAGGACGTCGCGGCGCAGGCGGAGGCGCTCGTCGGCGCCCTGCGGCGCGCGGCCGAGACGCAGCCGTCTCGGGAGCCGCTCACGGCGGACCTGCTCGCCGAGGCGGAGCGCGTCCTCGTCGCCCAGCTCGATCCGCGCTGGGGCGGCTTCGGTCACGCGCCGAAGTTCCCGCCCGCGTCCGCGCTCGAGTTCCTGTTGCGCAGAGGCGCGCTCGACCCGGTGCGCCTGACGCTCGACGGGATGGCCGCCGGCGGGATGTACGACCTCGTCGGCGGCGGTTTCCACCGCTACTCCGTCGACGAGCAGTGGCTCGTGCCGCACTTCGAGAAGATGCTCTACGACAATGCGCTCCTCGTGCCGCCGTACCTCCATGCCTGGCTGCTGACGGGCGAGGAGCGGTACCGGCGGGTCGTCGAGGAGACGCTCGACTACGTCCTGCGCGAGCTCGCGCTGCCGGGCGGCGGCTTCGCCTCGGCGCAGGACGCGGACACCGGCGGCATCGAGGGGGTGACCTTCACGTGGACGGCGGAGGAGCTGGAGGCGGCGATCGGCCCGGGCCGGGAGGAGCTGCTGCAGCCGTTCGAGCACGGCCGCTTCGTCCTGCGCGGTGAGCTGGACGGGCAGGAGCGCGCCGCGTTGCTCGCCGCGCGCGAGCGGCGGCCGCAGCCGTTCCGCGACGGCAAGGCGATCGCCTCCTGGAACGGGTTGCTGCTCGCCGCGCTCGCAGAGAGCGGCCGCAGGCTCGCTAGTAACAGACTGTTACTTGCTGCGGAGGCGCTAGGGGAGTTCCTCCTCGGCCCGCTTTCGGATGCGGACGGCCGGCTGCACCGCACCTGGCGCGAGGGAGAGGCGAAGGGCAGCGGCTACCTCGACGACTACGCGAACGTCGCGCACGGGCTGTACGAGCTCCACGTGGCGACGGGTGACCTGCGCTGGCTGCGAGAGTCGCGCCGGCTCGCGCTCCGCGCCGGCGAGCTCTTCGGCGATGCCGAGCGCGGCGGCTTCTTCCTCGCGCCCTCCGACGGGGAGGCGCTCGTGGCGCGGCAGAAGTCGCTCGACGACAACCCGCTGCCCTCAGGCAACTCGATGCTCGCCCTCGTCCTGGAGCGGCTCGCGCGGATCTGGGGCGACGACGAGCTCGAGCGCGAGGCCGTCGGAGCGCTGCGGCTCGTCCGCGACCTGTTGCCGCGCGCGCCGAGCGCCTTCGGCTGGGCGCTGTGCGCCGTCGACCTCTATCTCTCCCCGCCGCGGGAGATCGCGATCGCCGGCGCCGCGGAGTCCGCCGTCGCGCGCGCCGCGCTCCGCGGCTTCGACCCGAACGCCGTCGTCGCCTTCGGGCCGGCGGACGACATCCCGTTGCTCGACGGGAAGACCCTGGTCGACGGGAAAGCGGCCGTCTACGTCTGCGAGCGCTTTGCCTGCCGTGCTCCGATCACCAGCGAGCGAGACCTGCGGTCTCGCGAGCTGGGGTGAAGAAACTGCGCCGCCGGGAGAGCGGCCCGGGTCCCGGGTCTGGTTCGAGGCCCCAAACCTCTGACGTCGCCGCGGCGCTCGCCTCCAAGCAGCCCAGGTGAAGCCCTACAGCACGAGGGCCGGGGAGACCACGCTCTCCCCGGCCCGAGTTCCTTACTTCCCGGGCGAAGCGCGAAGCGCTTCGCCCGGATTCTCTAGTGCCCGCTGTTGAGCACCTTGCCGAACGTGTGCCAGTCCCCGGTGGCGCCGCCGCTCCACTTGGAGAAGATCAGCTGCTCCATCGGGAACGTGCGCTTGTTCGAGGTCTGGATCTTCATCCCCGGGTACACGAACGGGTTCTGCTTCGTGTTCATGTGACGCAGCGCCTTCATCAGGCTCGCGCGGGTCGGGTTCTTGCCCGCGTGCTTGAGCGCGTAGACGAACGTCCAGGCCGTGCCGAGCCCGTAGACGAGGTTCTGGTCGCCCTCGGCGAACGACTGGTCGAGCGCCGGCGCGTACTTGTGGATGATCTTCTTCGCGAGCTTCATCCCCGGCAGCTTCGGCTGGGTCGTCTGGCTCGCGACGTACGTCGTCGTGATGACGCCGTCGGGCTTCGCTCCGTTCTGCGCGGCGAGGAGCATGAAGAGCCGGTTCCCGGAGACGTTGTTGAGGATGGTCAGTGGCGTCCAGCCCGGTATCTGCGCCTCGGTGGCGAGCGCCGCGATCGCGGCGGCCGGCGTGGCGAAGATCAGGAGGGTGTCGGCGCCGTGCGAGGCGAGAGCGACGACGTGCCCCCCGACGACCTGCGCCGAGTCGGTGACGCTGTACGGCTCGGCGTCGACGATCTGGTTCACGTGCGTGCCGAGCCCGTGCTTGAGGGCGCCGAGGAGGTTTCTGCCGTAGGCGTCGTTCTGGTACAGGATGCCGATCTTCGCGCTCGGCTTGTGCGAGACGATGTACTTCGCGTACTGCCTCGCCTCGCTCGGATAGTCGGGCTGCCAGCCCATCGTCCACGGCTTGTTGGCGCCGTCGCAGGGGTGGTGGACGCAGTTGCCCCAGTAGCCGTCGCCCGTCGCGAGCAGCACCTGCGGCACCTTGTGCTGGTTGAGATAGCCCCACGTGGCGAGCCCGGGTGCTGTCCCGAGGCTCCCGACGATCGCGAAGACGTGCTTCTGCTGCACGAGTTGCTGCACGTTGGGCACTGTCTTGGACGGGTCGTACTGGTCGTCGAGCACGATGTCCTTGATCTTGCGGTGGTTCACGCCGCCGCGGGCATTGACGTACGCGTAGTACGCCTGCTCCGCCAGCGGAATCGTCTTGTAGAGCGAAGCCTGACCGGTGAACGGGAACGTGCCGCCGATCACGATCTCGTGCTTCGTCACCCCCGGCACGTTCTTGTGGTGTGCCTTGTGTGCCCCCGCGGCAGTGCTGGCCACTGCCGCAGTGAAGGCGAGCGCCAAGAGCAGCGCGCCGAGCCTCTTGTAGTTGACAGCCATCCACCCTCCTCCGGTCCGAGACCTGATCCTGGGAGTTGTAAAGGAGATTGAATCACCGTTCAAGTGCGCGCAAGCGCGCGGAGGCGCCCGAGCAAGCCTGCGAACCCGTCCGGGAGCAGCAGCATCACGAGCACGACCATCAGTCCGAACACGACGTCGCGACCGTGGTCTGAGCCGATCACCGGCACGCTCGTCGAGACCTGAGGCAGGAGCCCGACGAAGGCCGCGCCGGCGAGGATTCCCCAGAGGGAGCCGAGGCCGGCCACCGCAGCGCCGACGAGGAGCTGGAGCGAGAGGAAGACGCTGAACTCGCTCGGCTGCGCGAAGCCGTTCGTCGCCAGCACGAACAGCGATCCCGCGACGCCGGCGTAGGCCGCCGAGATACCGAAGGCGAGCGTCTTGTACACCGGCAGCTCGATGCCGGATGCGACGGCGGCGATCTCGCTGTCGCGGACCGCGCGGAAGGCTCGCCCGATGCGCCCGCGCAGGACGAGCCAGGCGAGCACGAAGAGGATGGCGGAGCAGGTCCAGGCGGCCCCGTACAGCCAGAGATCGCTGACGGTCCGTGACGTCTGCACGCCTCCGCTGCCGCCGAGGAACGTCGACCACTGGAGCGGGAGCAGCGGCACCGAGACGGCGAACGCGAAGGTTGCGAGGGCGAGATAGACGCCGGAGAGCCGCAGCGCAGGCAGGCCGAGGATCAGTCCGAGCACGAAGCAGACGGCGAACGCCATCAGCATCGTGAGCACGAGGCTCGTGTGGTGGTCGCGCGACATCACTGCCGTCGTGTAGCCGCCGACCGCCATGAACGCGCCGTGGCCGATGGAGATCTGGCCCGAGTAGCCGGTGAGGATGTTGAGGCCGAGCACCGCGATGAAGAAGATCCCCACCTGGGCCGCGAGCGAGACGTTGTAGCTGCTGAGCAGGAACGGGAGCGCTACGAGCACACCGGCGACGACGGCGAGCGAGACGAGCTCGGGCAGGCGGCGCACCAGCTTGCGCGTCATACGCGGCGCACCTCCCGGCGACCGAACAGGCCCGCGGGCTTCACGAGCAGGATGGCGAGGAGAAGGGCGAAGCAGAAGGGCAGCTGGAGCTCGGAGCCGATGGCCGGTACGTAGCCGACCATGAGGTTGAGGAAGACGCCGATGGCGAGCCCGCCGACCACGGCCCCGGCCGGGCTCTCGAGCCCCCCCAGCACGGCCGCGGCGAACGCGTAGACGAGGATCTGCTGCATCAGCGTCGGCGAGAGGAAGAGCTGCGACGGCTCGGCCATGAGCCCGGCCACGGCTCCGAGCGCGGCTGCGAGCCCCCAGCCGAGCGCGAGCATCCGGTCGACGCGGACCCCCACGAGCGCCGCAGCCGCCGGACGAAGCGCGGCGGCACGCATCCCGAGGCCGAGCTTCGTGAAGCGGAACAGCGCCCAGACGAGCAGCACGCAGGCGAACACGACGACGAGCATCCCGACGTAGAGGTGCAGGATCGTGACGCCGCCGACGTGGAACGCCGCGGTGCCGAACGGCGACCGCATGAACTTGAAGTCGCCGCCCCAGATCCAGTTGACGATGCCGTCGATGAGGACGAACAGGCCGACGGTGACGATCACGGCCGCGATCACCGACCGGTGCTGCACGGGCCGGATGACGGCGACCTCGAGTAGCGTCCCGAGCACGAACGCGGCGGCAAGGGTCGCGAAGAACGCCTCCCAGTACCCCAGGCCCCACTGGATCAGCTGATAGGCGACATACGTCGTCGCCATCGCGAGCTCGCCCTGCGCGAAGTTGATCACGTGCGTCGCGCGGTAGACGAGGACGAGCGCGAGCGCGAGAGCTCCGTAGACCGCCCCGATGGCGAGCCCCTGCACGGTCAGCTGGGCGAAGGTCGTGCTCCGCAGCGAACCGGCGAGCAAGGCGGCGACTGCCGCGACGAGCAGGACCATGACCGGCACGGGGCCGCTCGAGAGAGCGGCGCTGCGCGCGCGGAAGCCGGGAGGCCGCGGGGTGCCTTCGAGGGTGCTCATCAGAAGCCGAGGTAGCTGCGCCGGACGGAGTCGTCGGCCCTGAGCTGCTCGCTCGTTCCCGAGAGCGCGAGGCGTCCCGCCTCGAGGACGTAGCCGGCATCCGCCGCCTGGAGGGCGAGGTGCGCGTTCTGCTCGACGACGAGGACGCTCAGGCCCTCCTGCTCGTTCAGCTCGCGGACGATCCGGAAGAGCTCGGCGACGAGGACCGGCGCAAGGCCGAGCGACGGCTCGTCGAGGAGCAGCAGGCGGGGCCGGTGCACGAAGGCGCGCGCGAGCGCGAGCATCTGCTGCTCGCCGCCGCTCAAGGTTCCGGCTTCCTGGCGCCGCCGGTCGGAGAGCCACGGGAAGTACGAGAGCACCCGCTCGAGCTCCGGCTCGATCGAGCCCCGCCGCGAGTACGCGCCGAGCCGGAGGTTCTCCCACACGGTGAGCTCGGAGAACGTGCCGCGCCCTTCCGGCACGTGCGCGACGCCGAGGCGGGCGACCGCGGCGGGACCGAGCCGGTCGAGCGGCCGCCCGGCGAGGACGATCCGGCCCGTGCGGCGGACGGTGCCGGAGATGGCGCGAAGCGTCGTCGTCTTGCCGGCCCCGTTCGGGCCGAGCACGGCGACGATCGCGCCTTCCGCGACCGAGAGCGAGATCCCGTGGAGAGCGTGGACGGCGCCGTAGCGGGCTTCGACGTCCTCGAGCTCGAGCAGGCTCATGCGGCGAGATCTCCTCCGAGGTATGCGTCGATGACCGCCGGGTCGCGCTGCACGTCGGCCGGCGCGCCCGACGCGATCGTGCGGCCGAAGTCGAGCACGTGCACGTGCTCGCAGACCTCCATCACGAGTCGCATGTGGTGCTCGACGAGCAGGATCGTCAGCTCGAGCTCGTCCCGCAGCCGCCGGATGACGCCGCGGAGCTCGTCGACCTCCTCGTGGATCAGCCCTCCGGCGGGCTCGTCGAGGAGGAGCAGCCGTGGGCGGGCGGCGAGCGCGCGGGCGAGCTCGACGCGCTTGAGCGTTCCGAACGGCAGGCCCGCGCCCGGGCGGTCGGCGTGCTCCGCGATGTCGAGCTCGCGGAGCAGGTCCAGCGCGTGACGGCGCTGCTCGCGCTCCCGGCTGAGGCGGGAGGAGGCGTGGGCGCCGACGAGGACGTTCTCGAGCACCGTGAGCCCCGGAAACAGCTCGACGTTCTGGAAGGTCCGGGCAATCCCGAGCCGGACGACGCGGCTCGCCCGCACGTGCCGGAGCGACCGGCCGGCGAAGAAGATGTCGCCCGCATCGAGCCGGTAGAGCCGTGTGATCGCGTTGAAGGCGGTCGTCTTGCCTGCGCCGTTGGGGCCGATCAGGCCGGCGATCTGCCCCTCCGCGACCTCGAGGCAGACATCGTCGAGCGCGACGATGCCGCCGAAGCGCAGTCGAGCGTGATCGAGCGTGAGGAGCCCCGTCGGCAACGGCTGCGAGCCTAGACCATCGGCGGCCGGGGGTGGTAGCGGCTCAGTTCCCGGTCTGGAGCGAGTGTCCGCCCGCAGACTGCATGCCCGCCAGCATCCCGAGGGGGAAGGCACCGTCCGGGAAGCGGGTGAGAAGCGCATGTAGCAGCGCGTCCGGCTCCCAGCCCTCCGGGGCGTCGAGCAGCTCCCCGGCGCTCCAGCTGCGCAGGACGTTCACAGCGCCGCCCCAGACGTGGAGCACCTGTCCGGTGATCCCCTGCGCCTCGTCAGCGCAAAGCGCGACGACGACGGCGGAGACGTTCGCCGGGTCGAGCGGGTCGAAGCCCTCGTCCGGTGCGCCCATCTCGAAGGTCTCCTCGGTCATCCGCGTGCGGGCGTTCGGAGCGAGGCAGTTCACGGTCACGCCGTAGCGCTGGAGCTCCTGAGCGACGATGAGCGTGAAGCCGGCGATGCCGGCCTTCGCAGCGCCGTAGTTCGCCTGCCCGATGTTCCCGAAGACACCGGAGGGGCTGGACGTGTTGACGACCCGCGCGCGCACGTCCTCGCCGGCCTTCGACCGCTCGCGCCAGTGGGCGGCCGCGTGGCGGGTCGGCGCGAAGTGGCCCTTGAGGTGGACGGCGACGACTGCGTCCCATTCGTCCTCGGTCATGTTGACGAGCATCCGGTCGCGCAGGATCCCGGCGTTGTTGACGAGGATGTCGAGCCGGCCGAACTCGTCGAGTGCCTGCTGCACGAGGCGGCCGGCGCCCTCGAAGTCGGCGACGTTCTCGCCGTTCGCGACCGCCTCGCCGCCCGCGGCGCGGATCTCCGCCACGACCTGCTCCGCCGGCGTGGGGTCGGAGCCCTCGCCCGCGAGCCCGGCACCGAGGTCGTTGACGACGAGCTTCGCGCCCGCGTGGGCGAGCGCGAGCGCGTGGGAGCGGCCGATGCCGCGCCCCGCCCCGTGATGATCGCCACCTTGCCGTTCAGGTCGGGCACGGACAGAGCTTACGCGGGAAGCACTTCCTTCGACTATGGCTTCGTCCGTTGCACCTTCGGCGCCGACGCGCCGCCCGTCGTGACCGCGACGGTGGCGAAGTCGACGAAGAAGCGCATCTCGGCAGCGGTCGGCTTCCGCCCGAGCAGGACCCCGAACAGACGCTCGACGTCGAGCATCTGCGCCGAAGGCGCCGAGACCTCAGGCCAGTCTTCGCTCGGGCGGAGGAAATACAGCGGCGTTCCGCCGGCCACGCCGGCGAGGGCGGCGAGGGGGCGGCAGCGGACAGTCGCGGGCGTGATCTCGCGACAGGCGATCCAGGCTGGTATTCCGGTCGGCGGCACTCGTTCGGTTCCGGTTGGCCCCGTCGAGGCGCCGACGCCGCCGACCGTCTCTATTCGGGCGACGATCGCCAGCGCACGGATGAAATCGTCGCCGACGTCACCCAGATCCGCCTCGAACCGGGCGACCTGGGCTGGGTCGGCCCCGTTGCGCTGCGCGCGGGCGAGCGCGGCCAGCAGGCTGTTTCGCGTCAGGAGCGGCACCCTGTTCGTGCGCATGGCGAACTCGTACGTCCGGTTACCGGCGGCCGGCCGGCTCGTCACCTGACAGACAAAGGGACCCGTTCGCGATCCGGGGCACGTCAGCGCCGGCGGCGCAGCTCCGCGATAGGTGCGTGATGGGGCGACGGAGAACCGCGCGGTGTTGGGGTCGTGCGTGTGCAGGAAGGGGAGGAGGTCGAGCTTCTTCGCGGCGAACGCGCCGCCGGCGAGCAGCAGCAGGGCCGCGAAGGCGAGTGCCGCCGCCGTCTGCCGCCGCCGCCGTCCCGCCCGCAGCCTGGCTGCGCCGGCGCGCGCCCCGGCCAGCACCTCGTCCGGGTCGACGGCGAGCCTCGGGACGAGCAGCTCGAGCGCCTGCCCGACGATCGGATCCTCACCGGTGATCACGCGAGCACCTCCTCGTCGAGCGCGGCTCGGAGCGCCGCGTGTGCATGGCTGAGCGTCGCGGAGACCGTGCCGCGGCGCACGCCCAGCGCCGACGGCGATCGCCGCGTAGTCGAGATCGGCGTAGTAGCGGAGAAAGAGCGCGAGGCGCTGCCGCTCGGGCAGCGCGCCGACGGCCCGGCGTATCGCGTCGCGCCGCTCGTCGAGCGAGTCGTGCGCTGCAGTCGACGGCCGGCGCGGCTTCGGCGATCGCGGGGAGAACGGCTTCGGACGTTCCGCGCGGCGTTCACGACCGCTCGCCAGAGCCAGGCTTCGACCGTGCCCGAGCCACGGAAGGTCGAACGGCGGGCGAAGGCGCGTGCCAAGGCCTCCTGGACGGCGTCGCGCCCGCCTTCCCTGCTGCCGGCGATCGCCGTGGCGACGCGCAGGAACTCGGCCGCACGGGCGCGGTACGCGGCCTCGATCGTCGCGGCTGTCGCCTTACGCCGGCTCGGCGAGCCGGCGAGCCCGGTGGAGGGAATCTCCGCCATCTGCTGATACGACACGAGACGGCCGCGCCGTGTTTAGCTCCTCTTCGGATAGCGCGGGGAGGCGATGCGCAGGCGAACCTCCACGTCCGCCTTCACCCGCGCGAGCGTGCCGGGAGGAACGTCCCCGCCGCGGATCTGCACGGCGAGCGCACGCTGCTCCGCGTCGTCTTCCGCTGGTAGCCCCGCGAGCTCGCGCCGGACGATGCCGAGGGCATTCAGGGCCACGAGCGTCCGGAAGCGGAGCCGGTGGTCGGCCAGCGTGGGGAGGATCTCGCCGGAGAGGAACTCCTCGATCGCCTCGGCGAGCTCGTCGGCGGTCGGGCGCTCGCTCACGCGACGCCCTGCCGCTCGAGGAGGTGGCAGATCTCGTACTCGACCTCGGCGCCGAGCCGGCCGAGGATCGCGAGCTCCACGCTCCGGTCGCGGCCGCTGAGATGCCGTTGGGCCTGCGTCAGGCAGCCGATCGCCCAGGCGACGTTTCCCGCGAGCTCCCAGTAGTCGAGCTCGTCGGGCCGGATCTCGCGTCCGGTCAGTGCGTTGTAGTGCTCGAGGTACGGCTCGACCTCCCCGATCCCGCCGAGCCGCAGGTCGTCGGCCCCGAAGCGCCATGCGCGGACGAGCCCGAAGGCGAGGTCTCGTGCGGGGTCGTCGAGGTGGGCGAACTCCCAGTCCAGCACGCCGACGAGCCCCTGCTCGTCGACCGCGACGTTGCCGATGCGGAAGTCGCCGTGGACGACGACAGGCGTACGCGGAGAAGGACGGTGCTGCCGCAGCCACCAGAGGCCGAGCTCGATCGCCGGGTGGGGCTCGCCGACCTCGTCGAGCTCCTCCACGAGCCGCTCGAGCGGGGCCTCGGCGAGGAAGGGGAGTCGCCCCGGCGGGATCGCGTGAATCGCGGCGAGCTGCTCCGCGAGCTCTAGCGGCAGACGCGGCGGGACGGGCTCCATCCGGACGATCCGGCGCCCGATCGTCTCGCCCGCCAGGCGTTCCATCACGAACGCCTCGCGTCCGTCCAGGTCCTCGATGTAGAGGATCGGCTGCGGCGCCTTCACACCCGCCTCGTGGGCCGCGCGCAGAACCTCGAACTCGTCCCGCAGGGAGAGGGTGTGCCGGTGGATGACGCCGCCGGCCGCGCGGCGAACGAGCAGCCGTCGCTCGCCGGCGTCCACTGCCCAGGCTTCCTTCGACGCGCCGCCGGCGAGCTGGACGGGCTCCGAGATCGGGCCGAGCACCGCCTGGAGCGTCTCGCGCATGTCTGCGATCATCGCGGCTATGAGCGACCGGCGCGAGCGCGTGCGCGCATTCATGGAGGAGCACGTCTACCCGAACGAGCCGGCGCTGCTGCGCGAGGACGAGGCCGCCGGCGTCCTCGTCCGCGGGCTGCAGCAGAAGGCGAAGGAGGCGGGGCTCTGGGCGCCGCACCTGCCGCCCGAGGCGGGCGGCTCGGGGAGCGGCTTCCTCGAGTACGCGGACCTGAACGAGGAGATCGGCCGCAGCTTCGTCGCGCAGCTGGTCTTCGGCTGCCAGGCGCCGGATGCCGGCAACGGAGAGATCCTCCACCTGTACGGCACGGACGAGCAGAAGGAGCGGTTCCTCCGGCCGCTCGTCGCCGGCGAGGTGCGCTCCTTCTTCGGCATGACCGAGCCCGAGGTCGCCGGCTCCGACCCGACGCTGCTCCGGGGACGGGCGGTGCGCGACGGCGACGAGTGGGTGATCGACGCGCACAAGTGGTTCTCCTCGGGGGCGGACGGAGCCGCCTTCGGGATCGTGATGGCCGTCACGGAACCGGAGGCCGAGCCGCACCGGCGCGCCTCGATGATCCTCGTCCCGACCGACACGCCCGGCTACGAGCTCGTGCGGAGGGTGCCGGTCATGGGACACTCCGGACACGGCTGGGGGACGCACTGCGAGACGCGCTTCACGGGCGTCCGCGTCCCGCTCGCGAACACGCTGGGCGAGCCCGGCGACGGCTTCCGGATCGCCCAGAAGCGGCTCGGCCCGGGCCGTATCCACCACGTCATGCGCTGGCTCGGCCAGATGCAGCGGGCGTTCGAGCTCATGTGCGCGTACGCGCTCGAGCGGGAGGCGTTCGGCGGCCCGCTCGCCGACAAGCAGACCGTCCAGAACTGGATCGCGGAGTCGGCTGCCGAGATCCAGGCCTGCCGGCTGATGACGCTCCAGGCGGCGCACCGCCTCGACGAGGGCGACGAGGCGCGGGTCGAGATCTCGCTGATCAAGTTCTACGCCGCCCGCGTGCTCGGCGAGGTGATCGACCGCGCGGTCCAGGTGCACGGCGGGCTCGGTCTCACCGACGACACGCCGCTCGCGCTCATGTGGCGGATGGCGCGCGGCGGCAGGATCTACGACGGCCCCGACGAGGTGCACAAGTCCGTCGTCGCGCGGCGCATCCTCCGCACGTTCTCGGAGGGGGACGTCTGGCGCTTCACGTAGCCCTCGAGGGGAAGCGGGTCCGGCTCGAGCCGCTCGAGCAGCGGCACGCGGAGCCGCTCTGGGAGCTGGCGCAGGACGGGCGGGCGTTCCGCTACTTCCCCGTGCTCCTGAACGAGCGCGAGACGTTCGACGCGTGGTTCGAGCGCGTGCGCCGTGAGTGGCTGCCGTTCGCGACGCTCCTGGAGGGCCGGATCGTCGGCTCGACCTCCTACGGCAACGTCCGCGAGCACGACCGGGTGGTCGAGATCGGGAACACGTGGGTCGTGCCCGCGGCGTGGGGGAGCGGCGCGAACACCGAGGCGAAGTACCTCATGCTCCGGCACGCGATCGAGGACGAGGGCTTCCGCCGCGTCGAGTTCAAGACCGAGGCGACGAACGAGCGCTCGTGTGCCGCCCTCGCCGCGTTCGCGAAGCTCGAGGGTGTCTTCCGCAAGCACATGGTCGTCCGCCACGGCGAGCGCCGCGACTCCGCCTGGTACGCGGTGATCGACGACGACTGGCCGGAGGCGAAGGCGAACCTCGAGCGGCGCCTGGGTTGGGCGAGGTGAGCGTCGCCGCCGTCTGCGAGACGTCCCCGGCAACTGATGTCCGGTGACTGATACCCGGACCTGTCCCGGTAACTGATACCCGGACAGGTCCGATGCGGACGCGGTCGCGGCGATTCGCCGCCTGCTGAGGCGGCTGCCGTCGGTTCCGGACGTGTCCTGGTAACTGATACCGGGACGTGTCCCGACTGGACGGGATCAGCTGCTGGTGCGGACGATCTGCGTACAGCGGGCGCTCGCGACGATCTCGCCGTCCTGGTAGAGCTCCGCGGCGCAGAAGACGACACGGCGGCTCCGCTGCACGACGCGCCCTTCCGCCCGCAGCGTCCCCGGCCGCGCCGAACGGTGGAACTCGGCGCGGAGGTCGGCGGTGAGGAAGTCCTCCACCTCGCTCATCAGCGTCCAGCAGGCGCCGCCCATCGCAGTGTCGAGGAGCGCGGCGACCATGCCGCCGTGGACGATCGGTCCCGACGGTGAGTGGAAGCAGTACGCGTCCGTTGCCTCCCACTCCATCACGGCCCGGCCCTCCGCCTGCTCGACGCCGCGGTAGCCGAGCGTGTTCCAGATGTGCGGATCCGGCGGCGGAAACTCGCCCCACGGCTTGCGCGCACGCCCGCTCATCGCGGCCCCGGGATGCCGGGGAAGCGGAACACCTCGACCCGGTTCGGCTGCACGACCCAGGCGCGTCCCGTCTCGGAGTCCTCGAGCACGCGCAGCGCCGCCTCGGCGACGAAGGCCGGGGTCATGAGCGGGACGGAGAGCCAGGTCCGTGCCAGTCCGTTCACGAGCGGCGTGTCCGTGTAGCCGGGGCAGATGACGTTGAGACGGATCCCGCGCCGGGCGAGAGCCGGGGCGGCTGCTCGTACCCAGCCGACGACGGCGTGCTTCGTCGCGGTGTACGCGGGATCGGAGGAGATCTCGGCCAAACCGGCGATGGAGGCGGTGGCGACGATCGAGCCGCCGTCCGGCATCAGGCGGGCGGCGAGCTCGCGCGTGCCGTAGACGACGCCGTCGAGGTTGGCGCGCAGGATCCGCTGCCACTTCTCGTCGGTCAGCTTGGAGGCGTCGGCCACGCCCGTGTCGGTTCCCGCGTTGAGGAAGGCGGCGTCGAACGGCCCCTCGAGGGAGCGCCACGCCTCCGGCTCGCCCACGTCGAACTCGGGCACGTCGAGCACCGTCACCTCCGCATCCCCCAGCGCGGCGACGATCGCCGTCCCGATTCCGCCGCGGCCCCCTGTGACGAGTGCCTTCACGGCAGCAGCACGACCTTGCCGACGCTGCGGCGCGACTCGACGAGCGCGTGCGCCTGCTCGACCTCGGCGAGCGGGTACTCGGCGCCGACGACCGGCCGGATCGAACCGGCGTCCCACAGCCCGAGCAGCTCCTGGCTGCACTCCGCGACGATCGCCGGTGCATGACGGAGGAGCCGCCCGAGATAGACGCCCTGCACGCCGACGCTCCGCCCGACGAGCTGGGCCGGCTGGAGCTCGGGCCAGAGACCGCCCGCATAGCCGATCGCGACGAGCTGCCCGAGCGGGCGGAGCCGCGCGACCGCAGCGGCGAACAGGTCGCCGCCGACGGGATCGACGACGACGTCGACGCGCAGGTCGTCCGGCAGCTCCTCGTAGACGTACGCCTCCTCCGCTCCGAGCTCGTGGCAGAGGGCGAGCTTCTTCGCCGAGCCCGCGGCGGCGACGACGTGCGCGCCGAGGGCCCGCGCAATCTGGATCGTCGCGGTGCCTACGCCTCCGGCGGCCGCGTGCACGAGCACCGTGGCACCCTGGCGGAGCCGCACTTGCCGCGTCAGGGGAACGTACGCGGTGAGAAAGGTGAGCAGGAAGGCCGCGCCCTCGGCGAAGCCGGCCGTCTCCGGCAGCGGCACGAGCGCGCCGCGGTCGACCGCCGCGAGCTCGCCGTAGCCCCCCCGGCCGAGAAGCGCCATCACGCGCCTCCCGTCCTCGAGCTCTCCGGCGATCTCCACGCCCAGCACCGCCGGCAGCTCGGGCATCTGCGGGTAGCGGCCGTGCCGGATCAGGATGTCGGCGAAGTTGACGCCGGCCGCGCGCACGCGCACGAGCGCCTGCCCGTCCTGCGGGGCGGGATCCGCGATCTCGCGCAGCTCGAACGGCGCGTCGACGGCCGGGAGGACGGCCGCTCTCAATTCGCAGGCGCCGGGTGGGAGGCCGCGAACCGCTCCCGTAGCGCCGTCTTGCGGAACTTGCCGACGCTCGTCTTCGGGATCTCGTCGATGAACTCGAACCTCTCGGGGAGCCACCACTTCGGGAACTGCGGCGCGAGGAACTCGCGCAGCTCGCCCGCGGTCGCCGTCGCCCCTGCGAGCAGCACGACGGTGGCGAGCGGCCGTTCGCCCCACTTCTCGTCGGGCACCGCGATCACGGCCGCCTCGGCGACGGCCGGATGAGCCATGAGCGCGCCCTCGAGCTCGACGGAGGAGATCCACTCCCCGCCCGACTTGATCACGTCCTTCGAGCGGTCCTTGATCTGGATGTAGCCGCGCGGGTGGATCGAGACGATGTCGCCGGTGTGGAACCAGCCGTCCGCGGTCCAGCGACCGGCCGTCTCGGGCGCCTCGTAATAGGACGCGGCGACCCACGGCCCGCGCACCTCGAGCTCGCCCATCGACTCGCCGTCCCACGGCACCTCTTCGTCGCCGTTCCGGGCGCGGATCTCGACGAGCGGGAGCGGAATGCCCGCGGTCGCCTGGAAGTCCCAGCGCGTCTCGGCGTCCGCCTCGGCTAGGTCGGGCGGCAGGGCGACGGTCGAGGCGACGGGCGAGGTCTCGGTCATGCCCCAGCCCTGGCAGATGCGCAGGCCGTGGCGCCCCTCGAAGGCCGCGATCATCGCCCGCGGCACGGCGGAGCCGCCGATCAGCATCGCCTTCATCGCCGAGAGGTCCCAGCGTCCCGGCTCCGCGTCGAGCCGCTGCAGGATCCCCAGCCAGATCGTCGGCACGCCGGCCGCCCACGAGACGCGCTCCTGCTCCATGTTCTCGAGCAGGCTCTCAGGGTCGAGGTGCGGGCCTGGATAGACGATCTTCGCGCCCTGCATCGTCGCGAGATACGGGTAGCCCCACGCGTTCGCGTGGAACATCGGCACGACCGGCATGACGGCGTCCTCGAGGCCGAGGCCGAGGCCGAACGGGCTGTTCGCGCCGACGCCGAGGGCGTGGAGCACGGACGACCGGTGCGAGTAGACGACACCGCGCGGGCGGCCGGTCGTGCCGCTCGTGTAGCACATCGCCGCGGCCTCGCGCTCGTCGAGCTCCGGGTCCTCCCACTCGTCCGGAGCGGCGGTCGCGAGCAGCTCCTCGTACGAATCCTCGACCACCCAGACGTGCTCGATCGGCGTCTCGGCGCGGAACTGGTCGAGCAGCGGCAGGAGCGCGCGGTCGACGATCACGGCCCGGTCGCCGGCGTGGCTCGCGACGAAGGCGAGGTCTCTCGGGTGCAGGCGGATGTTCAGCGTGTGCAGGACGAAGCCGCCGCACGGGATCCCGAAGTACGCCTCGTGATGCTGGTGGTGGTTCCAGCAGAGCGTCGCGACCCGGTCGCCGCGCTCGAGCCCCGCCTTCTGCAGCGCGGCCGCGAGTTGCCGTGCCCGGCGCAGCGTCTCGCCGTGGGTCGTGCGGTGGAAGGACTTGTCGGGGAGGCGCGTGACGATCTCCGCCTCGCCGAAGAACTGCTCGGCACGCCGCAGGACGTGCGTCAGCGTGAGCGGGAAGTCCATCATCTGCCCGTCCATCCGGCTCATTCTCCTATGCGAGCAGGGCGTCCGCGACTTCGAGCCGGAGCTCGGGCGGGCGCAGGCCGAACCCCTCGAGCCAGAGCGCGCGCTTGTAGAAGCGGTGCAGGGGGTGCTCCCACGTGAAGCCGACCCCGGCAAGCACCTGGATCGAGCGCTCGCAGGCGGCTACCGCCGCTTCCGTCGCGAACGCCTTCGCCGCGGCCGCCGCGAGCGGGGCGCGCTCATCGTCCTCGGCGACGCACCAGGCGGCCCAGTAGACGAGCGAGCGGGCGAGCTCTACGTCCGTGAAGGTCTGCGCGAGCGGATGGGAGACGGCCTGGTACGTGCCGATCTGCTTGCCGAACTGGACCCGCTCCCGGGCGTGCTCGGCGCCGAGGTCGAGGGCACGCTGGGCGACGCCGACGGCCTCGGCGGCCAGCGCCGCCCGCAGGCGTGGCGTCTCTGCCGTGCCGCCCGGATCGACGCGGCGCAGCGGCCGCGCCGGGTCGACGGTCACGACGTCGGTCTCGCCGTCGAACGCGTACCCGCCCGCTTCGGTCTGCCCTGCCACGTGGGCGAGATACGGGCCCGGATAGAGCACGTAGCCCGTCTCCTCGAGCAGGAGCGCCTCCTCGACGAAGCCGAGCCCCGCCTCGGCGACGTCGAGCCAGCCGAGCTCCGCGAGCTCCGACCAGCGGCCGTCCTGCGCTTCCCAGTCGCGGTCGAGCGGGAAGCGGTCGGCGAGCCAGGCGCGTGCCGCCTCCTTCAGCTCCTGCTGCTCCCCGGACAGCGCGAAGTCCACTAACGCGACCTCGGGAGGCCGAGCACGCGCTCGGCGATGATGTTGCGCAGCACCTCGGAGGTGCCCGCCTCGATCGTGTTGCCGCGACTGCGGAGCTGGTGGTGGTTCCACCAGCCGTCGTCGAGGATCCCGTCCGGCCCGCGCAGCTCGCGCGCGAGCTTCGTCAGGCGCTGGTTCGCCTCCGACCAGCGCAGCTTCACCGCGGAGCCCTCCGGGCCCGGGATGCCCGTGCGCTCGTACGTGCCGAGGGCGCGGTAGTTCGTGTAGCGGAGCGCCTGCAGCTCGATCCACTCGCGGCCGACCGCCTCGCGCAGGCGCGGCCCGGCCTCGGCCGCACGGGGGTCGGCGAGCAGCCGTCCGACGAGACCGTCGAGCGTCGCCGTGAGCGCGAAGCCGAGCGTCGCGCGCTCGTGGAGAAGCGTCGTCATCGCCACCTGCCAGCCGTTCCCCTCCTCGTCCAGCCGGTTCTCGACCGGCACCTCGACGTCCGTGAAGAAGATCTCGTTGAACTCGGCTTCGCCCGTGATCTGGCGCAGCGGCCGCACCTCGACGCCCGGCGCGTGCATGTCGACGAGGAGGTAGGTGAGGTTGCGGTAGCGCGGCGCGTCCGGGTCGCTCTGCGTGACGAGGATGCAGAAGTCGGCGATGTGCGCGAACGACGACCAGACCTTCTGGCCGTTCACGACGTAGACGTCGCCGCGGCGCTCGGCGCGCGTGCGCACGGCGGCGAGGTCGGATCCCGCCTCCGGCTCCGAGAAGCCCTGGCACCAGATCTCGTCCGCGGCGAGGAGCGGCTGGAGGTAGCGGCTCTTCTGCTCCTCGGTGCCGTGCGCGATGATCGTCGGCCCCGCCATGCCGAGGCCGATCACGCCGACGTGGGGCGGAGCCTGCGCCGCCGCGAGCTCCTCGTAGAGGATCGCCTGGAAGCTCGCAGGCGCGCCCGCGCCGCCGTACTCCTGCGGCCACGTCAGGCCGGCGTAGCCGGCCGCGTACAGCTTGCGGCTCCACTCGCGCAGGAACGGGTCCTCGAAGCGCTGGGCTCCGCCCCGGCCGCCTCGCTTCTCCTCGGGGAGGGTCGCGGAGATCCACGAGCGCAGCTCGGCCCGGAACCGCGCCTCTTCGGACGTGTCCCTCAGGTCCACGCGCGGGAGGCTACTTGACTAGCGGTTCAAAGAGCTTCCAGTGCCCCTCGGAGACGACCTCGACGTCGCCGTCGACCCACTTGATCGCGGTCTGGTCGTCGATCGCGTACGCAGGCCCGTCCAGACCGGCGGACCACCTCTCCGCCGCGGCCATGGTGTTCTCCGGCAGATCCGGGTTGTCCACGTGCGGGAAGATCGAGAAGTCGACCAGTCCGAGCGTGCGGTCGCCGGCGGGCGACTTCCAGTTGACGAAGTCGTCGCCGATCCGCGGGGTCAGCGCCATGCTCCCGCCGCTCAGCCCGACCCAGACGGGCGCGCAGTGACGGCAGGAGCTCGGAGAGCCCGGACTCGCGCATCCAGTGGGCCAGGTACGCGGCGTCGCCGCCGTTCACGAGGAGGACGTCCGCCTCCTCGACCTTCGGCACCCAGAGCTCCTCGCCGATGCTGGGGAGCGCGGTCAGCTCCAGCACCCCGAGCGACTTCCAGCCCAGCTCGCACATGGGCGTTCTCGGCTCCGCTCCGGCGACGAAGTTCCACGCCCGGCCGGGGCCGGCCAGCGGATGCCCGTACGACGCGGTCGGGACGCAGAGGGCGTCGCAGTCGGCGATCGGCTTGCCGAGCAGCTCGACGAGCGCGCCGTGGATGCTCGGGTTCTTGATCCCGGCGGACGTGAGGAGAAGCTTCATGCGGATGCAGGAGCGGCGAGCAGGTCGGCCCGCGTCTCCGCCACGACGTCGCGTCGCCGCTGCACGGGCAGGAGCGTCACGGCCGCGAGGATCACCGCGACGCCGAGCCACTGCGTCCAGCGCAGGTGCTGGCTGTACGCGTAGATGCCGGCGACCACGGCGACGGCCGGGTACGTCAGCTCGGCGAGCGAGGCGACCACCGCCGGTGTCCTCTGCAGCCCGTAGTAGTAGAGCGTCAGGGCGAGCAGCCCGGTCACGAGCGCGAGGTAGAGGATGAGGAGGCTGTCGTGGCCGCTCGAGTACGCGGCCGAGCCCATGACCGGCAGCGCGAGAGCGCTTGCGAGCAGGCCGAAGAAGAAGCGCAGCGTGACGACGTGCTGGAACGCGAGCTCGCGCGCGAGGAAGCGGCCGAGCACCGTTCCGAGCGCCCACAGCACCGCGGCGCCGGTCGCCTCGGCGATCACGACGGCGCCGCGGGCCGAGGGATCGAGCGGATGGGCCTGGTTCGACGAGCCAGAAGCCGGCGAGCGCGGGGAGGAAGAACCAGGCGAAGCGCGGCCGCGGCCGCTCCCCGAGCAGCAGCCCCGCTCCGGCGACGGCGACGAACGGCTGGATCTTCTGGATCACGACCGGCGTGATGTAGTCGGAGTGACCGATCAGCGCGTCCGTGAAGAGGATCGTCGCCCCTGCGGAGGCGCCCGCGCCGACGACGACAGCGGCCGTCACGTAGCGCCAGCCGGCGCGGACGACTGCGCGCAGGGCGGGGAGGAGGAGCGGCAGCGTCAGGGCGACGAGGATCACGTGCTCGCCGAAGACGATCGTCGTCGCGCTCGTCGAGCCGCTCATCGTCTTGCGGATGATCGGGTCGGTGCCCCACATCGCGGCTGCGACCGCGACGAGGACGACTCCCGGGGCGGCGAATGCGCGGCGCATCGCGCTGAGCGTACCCCGCAGGACCTCCGCTGCAGCCGCTGCGCCGCTCTCGGGGAGCAGCTCGAGCACCGGGGGCAGTGTGCCTCCGCGGCTGCGCGGTGCGCCCCGTCAAGCATGATCCCGGGGTGAGCGCCCTCGCCCTGCTCGTGGCCGCTGCGTGGACGGCGGTGACCGTGGCGGTCGGCCCGCCGCTCCGCTACCCGTCGACCGTGCCGGCGCGGACGCTCGACGTCCCGATCCTCATGTACCACCGGATCGGTCCGCTGCCGCAGGTCTCGGGCCCGTACAGCGCGGGGCTGACCGTCCGGCCCGGCGTCTTCGTCGCGCAGATGCGCTGGCTGCACGCGCACGGCTTCCACGCGATCAGCCAGCGGGAGCTCTTCGGTGCGCTCGAGTGGGGGAGGCCGCTGCCGTCGCGGCCGGTGATGATCACCTTCGACGACGGCTACCGCGACGTCCTCTTCAACGCGGCTCCGGTCCTGCGCCGGCTGGACATGCCGGCGACCGCCTACGTGATCACCGGCCGCATCAGCGGCTCCGACCCGAGCTTCCTCACCTGGCGCGACCTGCGCGACCTCGAGCAGGACGGCTTCACGATCGGCTCCCACACGGTCCACCACCTCGACCTGACGACGCTCTCGTCCGGGCAGGCGTGGCTCGAGCTGAAGCAGTCGCGGCAGACGCTGCAACGGCACCTCGGCGTCCCGGTGCGCTGGTTCTCGTATCCGGCCGGGGCGGAGGATCCCGCAGTCGTCTCGCTGGCGCGGAAGGCGGGCTACCTCCTCGCCGTCACGACGCAGCCCGGCGTCGCCCAGTCGGCGAGCGAGCCGCTGCTCCTCCACCGCTACGAGATCCTGCGAGGCGAGGGTGTCGCAGGCCTAGCCTCCTTGCTACATTCCGCTTCGTGAAGCAGCTGCTTCGATAGAGCAGGGAGGCACGCGCGGCGCCGCCGCGCCGGCTCCCCCCGGCCTCTCCTCGGAGAGGCTTTTTCGTTCCAGAGGACGTCTTTCGATGACACCGAGATACGAACCCCACGAGATCGAGGCGAAGTGGCAGCGCGTCTGGGACGACGCGGGGGCGTTCCAGGTGCCGAATCCGAGACCGGGCGAGCCGCCGGCGGAGAGCCACTGGTACCAGCTCGAGATGCTGCCGTACCCGTCGGCGCCGAGCCTGCACATGGGTCACGTCCTCAACTACACGATGGGCGACGTCCAGACGCACGTCCGCCGGCGTAGCGGCTGGCACGTGGTGCGGCCGATGGGCTGGGACGCCTTCGGGCTGCCCGCCGAGAATGCCGCGATCCGCGAGGGACGCCATCCACGCGAGACGATCGAGCGGAACATCGAGACGATGCGGGCCCAGATGAAGCGGCTCGGCTGGGCGATCGACTGGGACCGCGAGGTCTCGGCGCACCAGCCGACCTTCTACCGCTGGACGCAGTGGCTCTTCCAGCAGTTCGTCGCGCGTGGTCTCGGCTACCGCAAGGAGGGTCCCGTCAACTGGTGCCCGAACGACCAGACCGTCGTCGCCAACGAGTACGTGATCGACGGTCGCTGCGAGCGCTGCGGCGCAGAGGTGGAGCTGCGGAACATGACGCAGTGGTACTTCCGGACGACCGCCTACGCGGACGAATTGCTCGAGTACGACGACGCCGAGTGGCCGGAGCGGACGAAGGCGATCCAGCGCCACTGGATCGGCCGCTCGGAGGGAGCCGAGATCCTGTTCCGAGTCGAGGAGGCCGGGGAAGACGTCGCCGTCTTCACGACCCGGCCGGACACGCTGTTCGGGGCGACGTTCTTCGTCCTCGCGCCCGAGCACCCGTTCGTCGAGGCGCACGCGAACGACGAGGCGAAGGAGTACGCGCGGCATGCGGGCGCGCGCCCCGTCGAGGAGCGCGCCGCCGGGACGCAGAAGACGGGCGTCTGCACGGGTCTGCACGCGACCAACCCGATCAACGGCGAGCAGCTGCCGATCTGGGTCGCGGACTACGTCCTCATGGACTACGGGACGGGCGCGATCATGGCCGTCCCCGCCCACGACGAGCGCGACGGCGAGTTCGCAGAGACCTTCGGCCTGCCGGTCGTGACCGTGATCGACGAGGACGGAAAGCTCGTCGACTCCGGTCGCTTCGACCGGATGCCGGCGGAGGAGGGGGCACGGGCGATCGTCGCCGAGCTCGAGCAGGAGGGGCGCGGCAGGGCGACCGTCAACTACCGCCTGCGTGACTGGAGCGTGTCGCGGCAGCGCTACTGGGGCTGCCCGATCCCGTTCGTCCACTGCGAGCGGTGCGGCGTCGTCCCCGTACCGGAGGACGAGCTGCCGGTGATCCTGCCCGAGATCGAGGACTACGCCCCGAAGGGGAAGCCGCCGCTCGCCGCCAACGAGGAGTACATGAACGTCGACTGCCCGCAGTGCGGCGGGCCGGCGCAGCGCGATCCGGACACGATGGACACCTTCGTCGACTCGTCGTGGTACTTCCTCCGCTACATCGACTCGCACAACGACGAGGCGCCGTTCGATCGCTTCGTCGTCGACTACTGGCTTCCGGTCTCCCAGTACATCGGCGGCATCGACCATTCCACGGGGCACCTGCTCTACTCGCGCTTCTTCGTCAAGGCGATGAACGACTGGGGGATGGTCGGCTTTCGCGAGCCGTTCGCGCGGGTCTTCCACCAGGGCTGGGTCACGCTCGGCGGCTCGAAGATGTCGAAGACGAAGGGAAACGTCGAGGGGCCGGACGCGGTCGTCGACGCGTACGGCGCCGACGCCGTGCGGCTCTACATCCTGTTCATGGGGCCCGCGGACCAGGACATGGAGTGGACGGACTCCGGGATCGAGGGGATCGTCCGCTTCCTCAGGCGGCTGTGGCGCGTCGTGTACGAGGTCGCCGAGCAGGCGCCTGCGCCGGGTGAGCGGGAGGGCGCGCTCGCGCGGAAGGCGAACGAGACGATCGCCCGCGTCACGGACGACGTCCTGCGCCGCTTCCAGTTCCACACGCCGATCGCGGCGCTGATGGAGCTCGTGAACGAGCTGTCGAGCGCTCCGGCTGCGCCCGACGCGCGCTTCGCCGCCGAGACCGCCGTCTCGCTGATCCAGCCCTACGCGCCGCACGTCGCGGAGGAGCTGTGGGCGGTGCTCGGCCACGAGCGGCTGTGGGAGGCGCCCTGGCCGGAGGCGGACTCCGCGCAGCTCGTGCAGGAGACGTTCGAGCTCGTCGTGCAGGTCAACGGCAAGGTGCGCGACCGGTTCGAGGTCGATGCGTCGCTGGGTGAGGAGGAGCTCGTCGCGCGGGCGCGCGAGTCGGAGCGCGTGCGCAGCTTTCTGGACGGCGGTGAGCCGCGCAGGACGATCGTCGTCCCGCGCAAGCTCGTCAACTTCGTCGTCTAGCTCTGCCGCGGCTGCGGGCGATCGACGTTCCAATGCCGTCCGACGCCGGCGAGCCAGCGGATCTCCTCCTCGCCCTCGCGCGGTGTGAGCATGAAGCGGCTGATCACGCGCTGGCCGCCCTCGAAATCGCCGTAGAGGATGTCGATGCTCATCCTCTGCGGCGCCTCGACCGCGCGGCGCGCGGCACGGTAGCCGTCGCTCGACGGGTCGCGGAAGGAGCCCTGCCAGAAGCCGCTGTCGCCGGGGGCGACGTAGATGTCCCGCGTGAGCAGCGTGAAGTCGTCCAGGCCGGTAGGGACGACGTCGGCGCCGACCTGGATCTCGGGAAAGAGGTTCCAGCCGTGTAGGACGGCGATCCCCGTGCCGACGTTCCGGACCGGGACCACGAGGTACACGGCCTCGTCCGTCGCCCGCGCCCCTCCCTGGCCGCCCGGAACCGAGATCCAGACGTCGTCCCGGAAGCCGACCTTCTGCGGAGGGTCGTCCGCGCGCGCCGGCACGAGCAGCGGGCGCTGGGCGGCGAGCAGGGATTGCTCGGCAACCCGCGCCGCGCGGTTCGCCGAGCGGACGGATGCGAGCGTGACTCCCGCGAGCGTGAGCGTGCCGCCTGCCGTCGCCAGCGCCGAGATGGTCGCCCAGTCCGCCACGGCGCGAGCCTATCGGCACGAAGACGACAAACTCGCGTGACGGGTTCGTTGTCAGGATGGGCGACGTGGACATTCGGCTCTCCGCGCTCTCCCTCCGCCGGCTCGCGGCGGTCGCCCTGGCGTTCGCCGTGCTGCTCGTGCTCGCCGTGCGGCACTTCGGCGGGGGCGGTGCGGCGGCCTCCGCGGTCGCGCCCGTGCGGCCGGCGCGAGCGGCGCGGCCGGCTGCGGCGAAGCTGCTCGTGATCGACGTGGCGGGTGCCGTGCGGCGGCCGGGTCTGTACAAGCTTCCTGCCGGATCGCGCGTCGATGCCGCGATCGCCGCGGCCGGCGGTGCGACCCGCAAGGCGCAGACCGACGCGGTCAACCTCGCCGCGCCGGTCGCCGACGGAGAGCAGATCGTCGTGCCCGCCCGGGCGCCGGCCGGCGCAGCGGTCGCCGCGGCGGCCGGCTCGTCGCCGTCGGCACCGGTCGACCTCAACTCGGCGACGCTCGAGCAGCTCGAGGCACTGCCCGGAATCGGCCCGGTCACGGCCCAGAAGATCCTCGACTACCGCCAGGCCCACGGTGCCTTCCATGCGGTGGACGAGCTGCAGGGCGTGCCGGGCATCGGCCCGGCTCACATGGCGCAGCTGAAGGGGCTCGTGATCCCGTGAGGTGACGTTCCGGCTGCCGCAGCTGCTCCTCGGCGCGCTCTGCCTCGGTTGCTCGCTCGCACTGGTCGCCACGGGTCGCGGTCGTCGCGGCTCTGCTCGCCGTCGGCGTGGCCGGCGCGCTTGCGCTTGCCGCGGCCGGGAGCCGTGTCTGCTGGGTTGCCATGGCAGTGGCGGTGGGCGCTTGCGGCTGGGGGTGGGGCAGCGTCCGCCTCGCGCGGCTCGACCGGAGCGTCCTCGCGCCGCGGATCGGCACGTTCGAGCGCGCGCTCGTCGAGGTCGACGAGCTGCCCCGGCCCGGGCGGTTCGATCAGCGGGCGCGTGCCCTCGTTCTCCGCTGGGGCCCCGTGCGCGTCCACGAGCCGGTTCTGCTCGAGCTTCCGCCCGGGCGCTCGCCGCCGCAGGGAGCACGGCTCGCGCTCCTCGGCTCGCTCAGGGCGCCGTCCGGCCCTACGAACGGCTTCGACGAGGCGACGTGGCTGCGCCGCCAGGGCATCCATGCCGTCCTGCGCGTGCGTAGCTGGCACGTCGTCGGCCGGCGCGGGGGGATCTCGGGGCTCGGCGACCGCGTCGAGCGCTGGCTTGCGGGCGACACGGCGCGGGGCCTCTCGGGCGAGCGGCGGGCCGTGATCGAGGCGATCGTGCTGGGCCATTCGAGCGCGCTCGACCGGACGCTGCTCGCCGACTTTCGCGCCACGGGTCTCTACCACTGTCTCGCCGTGGACGGGCTCAAGGTGGCGACGATCGCCGGCGCCGTCGTCACGCTCGGCCTGCTCGCGGGTCTCGGGAGGCTTACTCGTGGAGGCGGCTGCGGTGGTCGCTGTCGCCGCGTACGCGCTCGCCGTCGGGCTGCACCCGTCGGTCGTCCGTGCCGCGCTTGCGGCCGCTCTCGGCTCGCTCGCCTGGCTCTCGGCCCGGCAGCGCGATCACTGGCAGGCGCTGCTCGTGGGCGCCGCCGTCCTCCTCGCCTGGAACCCGTACTCGCTTCTCGACGCCGGCTTCCAGCTCTCGTTTGCCGCCGTCGCCGCGATCTTCGTCGTCACGCCGCGCGTCGTCCGCGCGCTCGAGGGGTATCCCGTGCCGCGGCCGCTCGCGCAGGTCGCCGGCGTCTCGACGGCGTGCGGGCTCGCGACCGCGCCGGTGACGTGGTTCCAGTTCCACCAGATCTCGCTCGTAACGGTCCCCGCGAACGTCATTGCCGTTCCGGTCGTCGTCGAGGTGCTCGGGCTCGCCCTCGTCACTGCCGCTCTCGCGCCCGTCGCGCCGGGAGTCGCAGCGGCACTCGCCCAGCTGAACGGCTGGGGCGCGTGGCTCGTCGCCGTCTGCGCCCGCGCGTTCGCCGGCCTTCCCGGCGCGCAGATCACCTCCGGCTCCGCGGCCGCCGTGCTCGGCCTGGGGGCCTTCGGGCTCGCAGCCTATGCTTGGTCGCGTGGCGAGCGAACGCGCGCTCAAGCCCGTCTACCTCCTGACGGGCAGCGACCGGCCGAAGATCGCGCTGGCCCTGCAGCGGCTGCGGGCGCGGATCGGTGAGGACGCGATCGAGCACCTCCACGCCGCTGAGGCGGGTGGAGCGGACGCGGTCGCCGCCTGCAACGCGCTCGGCCTCTTCGGCAGCGAGGCGCGGCTCGTCGTCGTCGACGGGGTCGAGGCGTGGAAGGCCGCAGACACGAAGGAGATCGAGTCGTACCTCACCGCTCCCGCGCCCGCGACGGTCCTGGCTCTCGTCGGCGAGGGGGTGAAGAAGGACTCCGCGCTTGCCAAGGCGGTCGCGAAGGCGGGAGATCTCCTCCTCTACGAGGTGGCGAAGAAGCAGCTGCCGGAGTGGGTCGGCGAGCAGTTTGCGCGGCTCGGCACTCCCGCGGATCGGGACGCCTGCCGGGCGCTCGTCGAGGCGGTCGGGGACGACGTCGGCGATCTCGCCTCGGAGATCCGGAAGCTCGCGACCTGGGCGAACGGCGAGCCGGTGACGCGCTCCGCCGTCGAGCAGCTGGCGGTCGGCCGGGCCGAGACGCCGATCTTCGCCGTCACGGATGCGTGGGGCCGCCGCGATGTGGCGGCGACGCTGCGGGCGACGGAGTCGCTGCTCGACCGCTCGCACAGGCCCCGCGCGAGCGAGCTGATCCGCCTCGTCGCGTCGCTCGTCGGCCATGTCGGACGCGTCCGAAAGGCCGCACGGCTGGTCGACGAGGGAGTCCGGTCGAGCGAGATCGCTTCGAGGCTGAAGATGCACCCGTTCGCGGCCGAGAAGGCCGCGAAGCAAGCGGGCAACTTCTCGGGCGAGGAGCTCGCACGCGCGACGGTGCGACTCGCCGAGCTCGACGCAGGCGTCAAGGGCGGGTCGCGGCTTCCGCCGGAGCTGCAGCTCGAGCGGACGCTCGTCGAGATCACGCGTCCCCTGGAACGCGCCGCGGGCTGAGTCCGCCTACTGCCTGGTCTGGCCGGCCGCGAGCTTCGCGGCCTGCGCCTTGCGGCGCGCTGCCGTGTTCTTGTGCAGCGCCCCGCGCGAGACGGCCCGGTCGAGCCATTGGACGAGCCCGCGGTGCCGGGTCTCGATCTCCGCGGCGTCACCCTCCTCGACGGCCTCGTGCAGGCGCCGCACGAGCGTCTTCGCCGTCGACCGCCAGCGCAGGTTCTCCTGCCGCTGCCGGGCGGTCTGGCGGATGCGCTTCTCCTGCTGCTTGATGTTCGGCATAGCGTGAAAGTCGCCCACGAAAGTGCTGCAGCACTTCCATGGAGTCCCAAAAGTATGCCCGCGGCTCGCGGGCCGGGCGATGGTAGCACCGCCCGTCCCTATGCTGCCCACGATGGGAGACGCGGAGCGCGAGCGGCTCGAGCGGCGGCTGGAGCGCGACCGGCGCCGGCGGGAGCAGGGCAAGCCGACGTATTTCGAGAGCGACGCGACCCTCGACACGTGGCCGATCGGCCAGGATCCCGCGGAGCAGCCGACGGCGATCGTCCGCCCGCGCCGCGACCGCGAACGAGCTGGCCGACCTCGAGGCGATCGAGCTCGACGAGGAGGCCCAGGCGACGCAGGTAGTTGCCCCGGTGATGCCCCGCACCGGCGACGAGCCGGACGAGGCGCGCGGCCTCGCCCGCTCGGGCGTCGTGTTCGCGGCGGCGACCGCGGTCTCGCGCGTGACGGGGCTCGCTACGCGAGATCGTGGCGGCGGCGCTCTTCGGCATCCACGGGCCTATCAACGCCTTCGAGATCGCGTTCCTGGTCCCGAACACGGTGCGGTCGCTCGTCGCCGACTCGGCCCTCTCGTCGGCGTTCGTGCCCGTCTTCAGCGACCTGCTCGTGAAGGGCGAGCGCAAGCGCGCGTGGCGCGTCGCCTCGTCGCTCTTCTGGCTGATGCTGCTCGGGCTCGGCGGCCTGACGGCGCTGTTCGTCGTGATCGCGCCGTGGGTGATGGAGCTCTTCGGCTACGGGCCGCACGCGTACGGCGGCCTCTCCGGCGGGCTCGCGCGCGTCCTCTTCCCGATAGTGCTCGTGCTGGGGTCTGACGGGGATCGTCGTCGGGATCCTCAACAGCTACGACCACTTCACGGTGCCGGCACTGAGCCCCGTCGCCTGGAACCTCGTGATCCTGGCTCGGGCTCGGGCTCGGCGTGCCGCAGGCAAGCCCAGCTCGTCGAAGCTCTACGTGTACGCGGTCGCGATCCTCGTCGCGACGGTCGTCCAGTTCCTGCTGCCGCTGCCGTGGCTGCGCGGGCGCGACGACCGGCTGCGGATGGTGATCGACGTGCGCGATCCGGCGGTGAAGCGGACGTTCGCGCTCATGCTCCCCGTGACGATCGGGCTCGGCCTGATCAACATCAACGCCTTCATCGACCAGCTGTTCGCGACGCACCTGCTGAACAAGAACCTCGCGCCTGCCGCGATCGTGCGTGCCTTCAGGCTCTACATGCTCCCGCAGGGGATGTTCTCCGTCGCGGTAGCGACGGTGCTGTTCCCGCTCCTCTCGCGGCACGCCGCGCGCGAAGACTGGACGGCTTCCGCAGCACGATCGGCACGGGGCTGCGGCTGATCTCGTTCCTCCTCCTACCGGCGAGCGCCGCCGCCGCCGTGCTCGCGACGCCGATCGTGCGGCTCCTCTACCAGCACGGTCAGTTCACGGCGGGCCAGACGCCGATCGTCGCGCACTGCCTCGCGGCGTTCGCGCTCGGGCTCACCTTCAACGGGACGATGCTGATGCTCAACCGCGGCTTCTTCTCGCTCCAGTCACCGTGGATTCCGAGCTGGGTCGCCCTCGGCAACCTCGCGGTCAACGCCGGGCTCGACGCGGCGTTCTACCGGTTCGGGATCTGGGGGATCCCGCTCTCGACGTCGATCGTGCAACATCATCGCGACGGGGGCGCTGCTCGTCCTGTTCCGGCGGCGGATCGGCGGCTTCGCGCTGGGGGAGACGGCGCGGAGCTTCGTCCTCGTCGCGGTCGCGTCCGCGGTGCTCGCCGCTGTCTCGTGGTGGGTCTGGTACCTCCTCGACTCGGGCCTCGGCCGTTCGCTGCCGGCGCAGATCGCCGCGGTCGGTACGGGGCTGGCCATCGGCTACGCGGCCTTCTTCGCCTGCGCCCGGCTGCTGGCGGTGCAGGAACTCGAGACGCTCATCCGCCTCCGGCGTGCGCGGGCGTAGACTCGCCCTGTCAACGACGAGGAGGGCAAGCGGATGCCGGTGATCATGACCCTGCAGGTGAGCGGGCGACCTGCGGGCGCAGAGCGCTACGCGGCGGAGAACCAGGATGCAATGAAGGCGATCATCGAGGGGCGGTGGTCGCACGGCCTGATCGCCCACCGTTTCTACGGGACGGACGGTCAGATCCTCGTGGTCGACGAGTGGCCGGACGAGCAGAGCTGCCAGCAGTTCTTCGCCGAGGCGCAGTCGCAGATCCAGCCGATCATGGACGCGGCCGGCGCCACCGGCGAGCCGCACCCGGTCTTCTGGCGAAAGCTCGAGATGCACGACGACTACGGCTGGGAGTAGTGGAGGCGGTCAACCTCTTCACGGTCGAGACGGAGGTAGGCCCGGACGAGAGCGACCCGCCGGGCTACCTCTGTCGCGCCGTGCGGCTCGGGCCGAAGCTCGGGGCTGCGCGGATCGGCATGAGCGTCTACGACCTGCCGCCCGGCGAGGCGATCTGTCCGTATCACTTCGAATGGACCGACGAGGAGTGGCTCGTCGGCATAACGGGTCGTCCCACGCTCCGTACCCCGGAAGGCGAACGGCAGCTCGAGCCCGGCGACGTCGTCTGCTTCCCGGTCGGGCCGGACGGAGCGCACCAGGTCCGGAACGAGACGGACGAGCCCGTGCGCGTCGCGATCCTGTCGACGAAGAACGAGGTCGGCATCGTCGAGTACCCGGACAGCGACAAGGTCGGCGTCTGGGCGGACGGTGCCCGCTACATGCTGCGTCGCTCCGGGCAGCTCGACTACTGGGACGGCGAACGCTGAGCCGCGCTCCGGCCCGCCTGCGGGCACGCCCGGGACAAGTCGCGACCGATTCGTGACGCAGGCGTCACACCGACGACACCGGTTCGCCGGTACCGTCGATCCCGAGGGCGGAGGGGGAGAGCGACCCCACCCTGGGTGGGGGCTGGGTGCGGGCATGGGCGGAAGGGCCGCGTCCGAGGCGGATAGGCCTCAGTACCATCGCCGCTCGTGAAGGAAGCGCGCATCCGCAACTTCTCGATCATCGCGCACATCGACCACGGCAAGTCGACGCTCGCCGATCGCATCCTCGAGCTGACGAACGCGGTCCCCGAGCGCGAGATGCGCGAGCAGCTGCTCGACTCGATGGAGCTCGAGCGCGAACGTGGGATCACGATCAAGGCACAGGCCGTCCGCGTCTCGTGGAAAGGTCACGAGCTCAACCTCATCGACACGCCGGGGCACGTCGACTTCACCTACGAGGTCTCCCGCTCGCTCCAGGCGTGCGAGGGCGCGCTGCTCGTCGTCGACGCCGCGCAGGGGATCGAGGCGCAGACGCTCGCGAACGCGTACCTCGCGATCGAGAACGGTCTCGAGATCGTCCCCGTCGTGAACAAGATCGACCTACCGGCAGCCGACCCCGACGGAACCGCGGCGGAGGTCGCGGATCTGCTCGGCGGCGAATCGGCCGGCATGCTGCGCATCTCGGCGAAGACGGGAGACGGTGTCACCGGAGTGCTCGACGCGATCGTCGAGCACGTGCCTGCGCCGTCCGGTGACCCGGACGCGCCGCCACGCGCCCTCGTCTTCGACTCCTCCTACGACCAGTACCGGGGCGTCGTCGCCTTCGTCCGCATCGTCGACGGCTCGTTCTCGACCCGGGAAGCGCTGCGGACTATGGCCACCGACACCCGCTTCGACGCCGAGGAGCTCGGCTTCTTCTCGCCGACGATGACACCCGTCGAGTCGCTCACCGCCGGCGAGGTCGGCTATGTCGTGACCGGCCTGAAGGACGTCGCCAGCCTGCGCGTCGGCGACACCCTGACCTCCGTGCGCCGGCCGGCCGCCGAGGCGCTGCCGGGCTACAAGGATGTCAAGCCGATGGTCTTCGCCGGGCTCTTCCCGACCGACTCCGACGAGTACCCGGAGCTGCGGGACGCCCTCGAGCGGCTCAAGCTCAACGACGCCGCGCTCGTCTACGAGCCCGAGACCTCGCGGGCTCTCGGCTTCGGTTTCCGCTGTGGCTTCCTCGGGCTCCTCCACATGGAGATCGTCCGCGAGCGTCTCGAGCGCGAGTTCGACCTCGATCTCCTCGTGACCGCGCCGAACGTCGCGTACCGGGTGCAGGAGCGGAACGCCGACTGGGTCGAGGTGCACAACCCGGCGGAGTTCCCGAGCGAGGTCGAGGAGGTAGAGGAGCCCTACATCGCCGCGTCGATCATCGTGCCGAAGGAGTACGTCGGTGCCGTCATGGAGCTCAACAACGAGCGGCGCGGCTCCTTCGGCCAGATCGAGTATCTCTCGCCCGAGCGTGTCCACCTCACGTACGAGCTCCCCCTCGCGGAGATCGTCCTCGACTACTACGACCAGCTCAAGTCGCGGACGCGCGGCTACGCCTCGTTCGACTACGACCTGGCCGGCTTCAAGCCGGGCCCGCTCGTCCGCGTCGACCTCCTCGTCGGCGGAGAGCCGGTCGACGCGCTCTCCCTCATCATCCACCGCGACCTCGCCTACGACCGCGGTCGTGCGCTCGTCGAGAAGCTGCGGGAGGAGATCCCGCGCCAGATGTTCGACGTCGCGATCCAGGCGGCCATCGGCTCGCGCGTGATCGCCCGCGAGACGGTGAAGGCGAAGCGAAAGGACGTGCTCGCCAAGTGTTACGGCGGTGACATCACGCGCAAGCGGAAGCTGCTCGAGAAACAGAAGGCGGGGAAGAAGCGGATGAAGCAGGTCGGCGCCGTCGAGGTGCCGCAGGAGGCCTTCCTCGCCGTCCTCAACATCGGCCAGGGCGGGAAGGGCTGACCGTGGCGCTCGAGATGCGCGAGAAGTGTGAGCGCTGCGGCGTGGGCTTGACGCCGGACGGCGAGGCGTTCATCTGCTCGCACGAGTGCACCTTCTGCCGCGCGTGCGCCGAGGGGGCCGCGCACGTGTGCCCGAACTGCAACGGCGAGCTCGTCCTCCGGCCGAGGCGGGTGGAGGCGGAGTGAGCACCGTTCGGCATCTGTACGTGCACCTGCCCTTCTGCGCGCACCGCTGCGGCTACTGCGACTTCGTCACCGTCGTCGGACGGCAGTCGCAGCACGCCGCCTACGTCGAGGGGCTCCTGCGCGAGCTCGAGCTCGAGCGTGCCGGGCTCGCCGACGAGCTCGAGACCGTCTTCCTCGGTGGTGGCACGCCGACGTTCACGCTGCTACCCGATCTCGTGCGCCTGCTCGAGGCACTTCCTCCGGCCGAGGAGGTGACGGTCGAGGCGAACCCCGAGACGGTGACGCCGGAGCTGGCCCGGGCGCTGCGCGCCGCCGGCGCGACTCGCGTCTCGCTCGGTGTGCAGAGCTTCCGGCCCGAGCTTCTCCGCGTGCTCGAGCGTGTTGCCGGACCTGACGACGTCCGACGCGCAGTGCATCATCTGCGTGATGCCTGCTTCGACAACATCTCGCTCGACCTCGTTTACGGGATTCCGGGTCAGAGCGCCTCCGACCTCGAAGCCGATCTCGACGACGCACTCGCGCTCGGGCCGGAGCACCTCTCTTGCTACGAGCTCGAGGCGAAGCCGGGAACGCGCTTCACCCATGCCTGGGGAGCCGAGCTTGCACGGCAGGCCGACGCGATGGAGGACTACTTCGAGCGTGTCGTCGCGCGGCTGACGGCGAGGGGTTACCGCTGGTATGAGACGGCCAATTTCTGCCGCGCCGACGGTTCGGGGCGCGACCTCCGCGCACGGCACAACCTGGCCTACTGGCTCGGCCGTGACTACCTCGGGCTGGGAATCGGCGCGGTCAGCACAATCGAGAATCGGCGCTGGCGCAACTCGCCGCAGCTCGGGCGCTACCTGGAGGCGCTCGGCGACGGACAGGCACCCGAGCGCGAGGTGGAGCCGCTCGCTCCCGCCGTCCGAGCGCGCGAGCGGGTCCTGCTGGGGCTGCGCCTCGACGAGCCGTTGCCGCTGCGGGGTCTTCGCGCGGCGATCGACCCGACCGGGCTCGACCGCGTCCGCCGGCTCGGGCTGGCGGTGGACGGCGGCGACACGCTCACGCTCACCGCGCGCGGCCGTTTCCTCGGCGGCGCCGTGACTGCCGAGATCCTCAGCTGAGCAGCCGGCGGCCCCGGCGCGAAGGCATCGGTAAAATTTCCTGCAAATGGGGATAACGGTGCAGCTGACAGGGAGACAGCGGGCGATCCTCCACCGGGTCGTCGAGGAGTTCGTCGCGACGGGTGAGCCCGTGGGATCGAAGACGCTCGTCGAGCGCTCCGATCTGGGCGTCTCTCCGTCCACGGTGCGCGCGGAGCTCGCGGAGCTCGAGTCGCTCGGCCTCCTCACGCACCCGCACACCTCCGCGGGCCGGGTGCCGACCGAACGCGGCTACCGCCACTACGCCGACGCCTTGCTCGGTCACCTGGCACCGCAGCCGCCGGCCTTCCCGCTCGACCTCGCCTCGACGAGCACCGAGGTGGAGTCGGCCCTGCAGGCCACGACAGAGATGCTCTCGCAGGTGACGCGGCTGCTCGCGCTCGTCTCGGCGCCGACGCTCGAGGCGACGCACGTGCGCCACGTCGAGGTGCTGCTGCTGCAGCCGCAGCTCGTGATGGTCGTCGTCATCACGTCTGCCGGCGGGGTCTCGAAGCGGCTCTTCCACTTCGCGGATCCCGTCGATCCCGGGCTCGCCCAGTGGGCGGGCGACTACCTGAACGAGGAGGTTGCGGGTCTGCAGCTCGGCACCGCCCTCCTGCGCCGGCGCTTCGAGGACGAGAGCCTCGGCCCGAACGAGCGCGCGTTCCTCGCGGCGCTGCGACCCGCCTTCACCGAGCTCGTCTCGGCCGAGCAGCGGCTCTACGTCGGCGGTGCCGCCGACCTGCTCGGCGAGGTGCGCGCCGAGGAGCTCGACGCCTATCGCAGCCTGTTCGAGCTCGTCGAGAAGAGAGCGGATCTGCTCGACGTACTCGGGGAGCCGAGTACCTCGCAACGGCCGTTCGTCCGGCTCGGCCACGAGCTTCCCCACCCGGCGCTCGCCGAGATCGCTCTCGTGGGCGCGTGCTACGGGCTCGTCCACCGCACGCTCGGTGCCGTCAGCCTCATCGGACCTGTGCGCATGGACTACGAGAAGGCGCTCGGAGCGGTCCGCTCGGCCGCGCTCGAGCTCTCGCACTTCGTCGAGTCGATCTACGAAGAGGCCTGAGTCCGCGAGGCCGCGCCGGCGGACGCCGACGCTACATTCCGCCTGATGGCCACGACCGACCGCGACTACTACGAGCTGCTCGGGGTCGGACGTGACGCGGACGACACCGAGATCAAGCGCGCCTTCCGCCGGCTCGCGCGCGAGCTCCATCCCGACGTCTCGGAGGAGCCGGACGCGGACGAGCGCTTCCGCGAGGTCGTCGAGGCGTACGAGATCCTCTCGAAGACCGAGACGCGCGAGCTCTACGACCGCTACGGCCATGCCGGCCTCCGCAGCGGAGGCTTCCGGCCCGGCCACACCGACTTCGGCAACCTCGCCGACCTCTTCTCCGTCTTCTTCGGTGACGACTCTCTTCTCGGCAACCGGGGGCGCGGCCGCGGGGCCGACGTGGCGGCAGCGGTCGAGATCGACCTCGTCGAGGCGGCCCGCGGCGTCACCCGCGACGTGCCGTTCGAGGTCGCCGTCGAGTGCGGCCGTTGCGGTGGGAACGGCGCCGAGCCGGGGACTCAGGTCACTGCGTGTCCCACCTGCGACGGCGCCGGCCGGCTCCAGCAGGTGACGCGGAGCGTCTTCGGAGAGTTCGTGCGCACCCAGACCTGCCCGGCCTGCGCCGGCTCCGGTCGCCTCATCGAGGAGCCGTGCAGCGAGTGCCGTGGCGCCGGCCGCGTCGTCGAGGAGCGAAAGCTGGCGGTCGAGATCCCTCCCGGCATCCACCACGGCCAGCGGATCCGGCTGAGCGGGGAAGGACACGCAGGCCCGCTCGGCGCCGGGGCCGGGAACCTCTACGTCGAGGTCAGGATCCGGCCCGACGACCGCCTCGTCCGCGAAGGGGACGACGTCTACACGACTGTCGACGTCACGCTCACGCAGGCGGCGCTCGGTGCGACCGTCTCGATCTCGACTCTCGACGGCGAGGAGGAGCTCGAGCTGCAGGCGGGCACGCAGCCCGGGCAGGTCGTCGTCCTCCGCGGTCGCGGCATGCCGGTGCTGCAAGGCTTCGGCCGCGGCGACGAGCACGTCCTCGTCAACGTCCTCGTGCCGCGCCGGCTCAACGACGAGCAGCGGCGCCTGCTGCGCGAGTTCGAGGAGCACGCCGACGACGAGACGTACGCGAAGGGCGAGGGCGGGCTCTTCGACAAGCTCAAGAGCGCGTTCCGCTGAGGCGCTACGTCGTCGTCGGCGGCGAGGCGGAGCTGGCGCTCCTCCTCCACGTCTTCCCGGATGGAGTCGAGGAGCTCGACGGCGCCTTCGCCGTGTATGCGGACGAGCCGCCGGTGGGCTTCGACGTCGTCGAGACGGAAGAGGTCGCCGAGGGCTGGGGGGACGAGTGGCGTGCCTTCCATCACGGCGTGTGCGTCGGCCGGCTGTGGGTCGGGCCTCCGTGGGAGGAGCCGCCGACGGACCTCGTCCCGGTCGTGATCGATCCGGGACGCGCCTTCGGCACTGGAGCCCATCCGACGACGCGCCTGTGCCTCGAGCTCCTGCAGCATGTCGGCGCCGGGAGCCTCGTCGACGTCGGCTGCGGGTCCGGCGTGCTCGCCATCGCCGCCGCGAAGCTCGGCTTCGACCCCGTCGCAGCGTTCGACATCGACGAGGTGGCGCTCGAGACGACCAGGGCCAACGCGGCGGCGAACGGCGTCACGATCGCCGTGCTCGCCGAGCTGCGGCCGGCCCGGCTGGCCGTCATGAACATCGCGCTCGACGTCGTCGAGCGGATGCTCCCGGAGCTCCCCGTCGAGTGGGCGATCACTTCCGGCTACCTCGAACGCGACGAGCCGCGCCTGATCGGCGCGCGCCGTCTCTCCCGCCGCACGTCCGACGGCTGGGCGGCGGACCTGCTCGAATTGCGGCCGTGACGACCTTCTCCGTCCGCTTCCTCGGCTGCAAGGTGTCGCACGTCGACGCGCACGGCGTACGCGAGCGCCTGCTCGCCGACGGTCACGACGAGCGGGACGGAGGCGCGGACGTCGCCGTCGTGAACACGTGCTGCGTGACGCACGAGGCGGTCGCGAAGTCGCGCAAGGAGGCGGCGCGCGCGGCGAGGACGCACCGCCGGGTCTACGTCACGGGCTGCGGCGCGAACCTCGCCGGCGACGCCTTTGCCGGCCTGCCCGACAACGTCGTCGTCGTAGCGCGCCGGAGCGAGGAGACGCCCGACTGGGTCGCAGGCGACGTCGGCGCGCTCGGGTGTGTCCGAGCGGACGCGCGGCTCGATCGCGTTCGCGCCTTCGTCAAGGTGCAGGACGGCTGCTCGTTCTCGTGCCGCTTCTGCGTCATCCCCCTCGTCCGCGGCGCCTCGCGGAGCCGCACTGCCGCCAGGGTGCTCGCGGAGATCCGGCGCCGCGTCGAGCAGGGACACCGCGAGGTCGTCCTCACCGGGATCAATCTCGGGTGCTACCGCGACCGCGCGGCCGGCTACGACCTGCCGCGGCTCGTGCGCGAGGCGGGCGCGACGCCCGGGCTCGAGCGGCTGCGGCTCTCCTCGATCGAGATCAACCACGTGAACGACGAGCTCGTGCGCGCGCTGCGCGAGACGCCGGCGGCGGCCCGCCACCTCCACGTGCCGCTCCAGTCCGGTGACGACGGGGTCCTGCGCGCGATGGGCCGCCGCTACTCGGTCGCGACCTACCTCCGCCGGCTCGCGCCGCTGCGCGACGAGTTCAACCTCACCAGCGACGTCATCGTCGGCTTCCCGGCCGAGGACGAGCGCGCCTTCGAGCGCACGCTGCGCGTCGTCGGCGAGGCCGGGTTGACGAAGGTGCACGTCTTTCCGTACTCGCCCCGTCCGGGTACGGGAACCGCGACCGACGACTCCGTTCCGCCGCAGGCGAAGAGGGAGCGGGGAGCGCGGCTGCGCGCCGTCTCGCACGAAGCGTGCCTCGCGCACTGGCGGACGAAGCTCGGCCGCGAGGATTCCGTCCTCGTCGACCGTCCCGGCCGTGGCTACGGCGACGACTACTCCCCCTGGCTCGTGCCGGAGCCGGCGCCGCTGGGCGAGCTCGTCCGGGTCCGCGGGGTGGCCGTCTCGGAGCGGGGGATCCTGGCGGCGTGACGGACGACTGTCTCTTCTGTCGCCTCTATCGCGAGGGGGAGCACGTCGCCTCGACCGACGGATTCGTCGCGATCCGGGACATCAACCCGCAGGCACCGATCCACCTGCTCGTGATCCCCGAGCGGCACGTCGACTCGTTCCTCGAGATTGCCGAGTACCCGGCGGAGGAGGCGAAGCGGATGCTCGAATTCGTCGCCGAAGCCGCCGCACGCGAGGGCCTGACGGACTACCGTGTGGTCGTCAACGCCGGCCGCGGCGCCGGTCAGACGATCTTCCACCTGCACTGGCACATCCTGGGCGGCAGGCTGAGCGGGAGGATGGCGTGAGTCTCATCGAAGAGATCGAAGGGGAGTTGAAGGACGCCATGCTGGCGCGAGACAGCGAGCGCCGCGATGCGCTGCGGCTGATCCTCAACGCGCTCAAGGGCTCGCAGAAGGAGCTGCGGCGGCCGCTGAGCGAGGAGGAGGAGCTGCAGGTGCTCCAGCGTGAACGCAAGCGGCGGGTCGAGGCCGCCGAGGCGTTCCGCTCGGGCGGCCGTGACGAGCAGGCGGACCAGGAGGAACGAGAGCTCGAGATCCTCGAGGAGTTCATGCCGGAGCCGCTCTCGGAGGACGAGATCGAGGAGATCGTCGACGACGTGATCGCCGAGGTGGGGGCGACGAGCATGGCCGATCTCGGGAGGGTGATGGCCGACGTGATGCCCCAGATCGCCGGCCGGGCCGACGGCTCCCAGGTCAGCCAGATCGTCCGCGAGAAACTGGCCTGAGCGGCCAGGTCCCGGTAACTGTTACCTGGACCTGGCCGAAGCAGACGAGCCGAGGCCCTTCTTCGGCTCGAGCGAGCTGCCGCCGGCTCCGCAAGACATGTCTTGGTATCTGTTACCGGGACCGGTCCCGGCGAGACAGGTCACGGCACGCGGCGGGCGCCGGCGAAGGAGCCGCCCCAGGCGGAGAGGCTGTCGATCCGGACGACGGACCCCGTGTGCGGCGCGTCGACGAACTGGCCGTTGCCGATGTAGATCCCGACGTGGCCGAGGCCGTCGAAGAAGACGAGGTCGCCGGGCAGCATCTGCGACGTCGAGATCGGCACCGTCGCGTTCCACTGCGAGACCGTGTAGTGCGGCAGCGAGATCCCGAGCTGGGCGTAGACGTACATCACGAGCCCCGAGCAGTCGAACCCGCTCGGGCTCGCCCCGCCCCAGACGTAGGGGACGCCGAGATAGTGGAGGGCGATCTGCGCAGCCTCCGGATGCCCGATGCCGCCGTTCCCGATGGGCACGGTGACCGGCGACGAGATGACTCCCCCCGTGCCCGTGGCCGTGCTCGGCCCCTGCGCGGCGCTCGCGCGCTGCTGGGCGATCTGCCGCGCCAGCCGCGCCTGTGCCTCCCGCCTCAGCTTGGCCTCCCGCGCGGCCTCCTTCGCCTGGAGCTGCTGGATCGTCGTGTGGATCGAGGCGAGCAGGCGCTTCTGCCGCTCGAGCGTCGCCTCGATCACGCGCTTGCGGGAGGCGAGGCGGGCGACCTCCGTCGCGCGCGTCCGCTTCAGCTGGCGCAGCTGCCGCTCCCGCCGCTGCACGGCCTGCGCGAAGCGCAGCGCCTGCCGGCCCAGAGCGGCGTCCTGGCTCGAGAGCACCCGCGCCGCCTCGATCCGGTCGATGAGCTGCGAGATGCTCGTCGCGCCGGCGATGACCTCGATCGTGCTCGGCCGCCCGTTCGTGTAGAGGGAGGCGAGCCGGGCCATGAGCCGCTGCTTCGCGGCCTGGAGGTTGTGCCGGGCGACACCGAGCTTGTACTCGTTCTGCTGCAGGCTCTTGTCGACCTGCTGGAGCCGGTATCTCGCTCCGTCGTACGCCTGGACGACCTTCTCGACGTTGCGGCCGATCTTCTCGTACTCGGCGAGCACGGCCCGCTGGCGCGCCTGCTCGGCCTGGATCTGCGGCGTCGTCTTGGCCTGCGCGGTCGTCGCTGCGACCGCAGCGAGCGCGAGGATGCCGAGCAGGATGGAACCGTGACGTCGCATGAGCTGGGGGTTGGTTGGAGCGACCCGGAGGACGAGACGCTAGCGGAAGGACACGCCGGAACCACTTTCGGCCAGGGCGTGACGATCCCTCCTCCCCAGGCCGAGGGATGGCGGCAGCGCTGCCTACACTGGCCCGGTGCAAACGGTTCTCGACGTCTCGAACGAGGTCGCCGCGGAGCTCGCGGGGATCGGCGACGGCGTGCTGCACGCGCTGCGCGATCGCCTCGATTGCGCGATCAACCTCCGCGGCAACCGGCTCACGCTCGCCGGCGACGACACGAAGGTCGCCGAGGCGCAGGCCGTCGTGGAGGAGCTCGTCGAGCTCGTGGAGGCCGGCCAGGAGATCGGGCCGGTCACGGTCGACGCGATTCTCGGCGCGATCGACCAGGCGGAGGACGTGCGCGAGATCTTCGAGGACGTCGTCTGGTCGCACCGCGGCAAGCGGATCACGCCGAAGACGGTGACGCAGAAGCGGTACGTCGACGCGATCCGCGACTGCACCGTCACCTTCGGTATCGGCCCCGCCGGCACGGGCAAGACGTACCTCGCCATCGCGCTCGCGGTCGCAGCCCTCTCCGAGCGCCAGGTCGGGCGGCTCATCCTCACGCGGCCCGCGGTCGAGGCGGGCGAGCGCCTCGGCTTTCTCCCCGGCGACGTGCTCGCGAAGGTCGACCCGTACATGCGCCCCCTCTTCGACGCGCTCTACGACACGATGGACCCGGAGCGGCTCAACGCGTACATGGAGCGCGGCACGATCGAGGTGGCGCCGCTCGCCTTCATGCGCGGCCGGACACTCAACGACAGCTTCATCATCCTCGACGAGGCGCAGAACACGTCGCCCGAGCAGATGCAGATGTTCCTCACCCGGCTCGGCTTCGGCTCGAAGATGGTCGTCACCGGCGACGTGACGCAGGTCGACCTGCCGCGCGACCAGGCCTCCGGGTTGATCCAGGTGCGTGAGATCCTCGCTGCCGTGGACGGCGTCGGCTTCGTCGAGTTCGGGCACGAGGACGTCGTCCGCCACAAGCTCGTGCAACGGATCGTCGAGGCGTACAAGCGCCACACCGAGCAGACGGGCACCGAGCGGAGCCGGTGATCGAGATCGCAGTCGCCAACCGTTCCGGCACCGCGGTCGACGAGGCCGGCGCCGCCGAGCTCGCGCGCAGCGTGCTGGCGGGCGAGGGGGTTCACTCGGGCGAGCTCGGTCTCGCGTTCGTCGCGCCCGAGGAGAGCCGGGCGCTGAAGCGCGAGCATCTCGGCGTCGACGAGGCGACCGACGCGCTCGCCTTTCCGATCGACGGGCTCGAGCAGCTGCCGGACGGCCTGCCGCGCCAGCTCGGCGACGTCGTCGTCTGCCCGCAGGTGTGTGCGCCGGAAGCGTCGTCGGCAGAGCCGACGACGGCCGGCGGGGGCGACTGGCGGCGTCCGCTCGTCCACGCGCTCCTCCACCTCGTCGGCTACGACCACGGGGACGAGATGGAGGCGCGTGAGGACCGCTACGCGGGAGGAGCGCGATGAGCGTCACGCCACTGCCGCGCGGCCACGAGGAACAGCGGGAGCGTCCGCCGCGGCGTCCGCCGCAGCCCGCCCCCGGGCGCGCGCCGTCGCTGCTCGACAGCTTCAACTACGCCTTCGAGGGCATCATCCACGTCCTCCGCACGCAGCGGAACCTGCGCATCCACTTCCTCGCGGCGATCGTCGTCTTCGCCGCGGCGATCGCGCTCGGCGTCTCGCGCCTCCAGCTGGTCGCGCTCGTTCTCGCCATCGCCTTCGTCCTCGTCGCCGAGATGCTCAACACCGCGATCGAGGGCGTGATCGACGTCTCGACCACCTCCTTCGACCCGAACGCGAAGCTCGCCAAGGACATCGCCGCCGGCGCCGTCCTCATCGCCTCGATCGCCGCGCTCGCGGTCGGCTACCTCGTCTTCGAGAGCGCGGCGGGGAGCCGGGCGACGCGGGTCCTCGACCGGGTGCGGAACGCGCCGGCCGAGCTCACGCTCGTCGCGCTCGTTCTCGTCGTCCTCGTCGTGATCGCGACGAAGGCGTGGACGGGGCGCGGGACGCCGCTGCGGGGCGGCCTCCCGTCGGGGCACGCCGCGGTCGCCTTCGCCGGCTGGATGGCGGCGACGTACATCATCGGCGACGACCACCGCTTCATCGTCTCGTCGCTCACGTTCATCATGGCCCTCCTCGTCGCGCAGACGCGGGTCGAGTCCGGCATCCACTCCCTCCTCGAGGTCGTCTTCGGCGGCGCAGTCGGCGCGCTCGTGACCCTCGCCGTCTTCCAGCTGCTGGGATAGCGCTCATGCGGCTCGTGATCTGGGACTTCGACGGGACGCTCGGGCACCGCGGCGACGAGACGGGCTGGAGCCTGCTGCTCGCCGAGGTGCTCGACTGCGAGGACCCCGGGCACGGGCATTCGGCCGCCTCGTTTCGGCCGCACCTTCGCGACGGCTTCCCCTGGCACCGCCCCGACGTCGCGCATCCGGAGCTGTGCGATCCGGAGGCGTGGTGGACGTCGGTGCGGCCGCTGCTCGCCCGCGCCTACGAGGCGGTCGGCTATCCGCCGGAGCAGGCGCTCGAGCTTGCCCGGATCGCGCAGCAGCTGTACGTCGATCCCGACGTCGGCTGGAAGCTGTTCGGGGACACGATCCCGGCGCTCGAGCGGCTCTCGGCCGCGGGGTGGACGCATGCGATCCTCTCCAACCACGTGCCGGAGCTGCGCCGGATCGTCTCCGCGCTCGGGCTCGACGAGCTCGTCGCCGCCGTCTCGTGCTCGGCGGAGACGGGGTACGAGAAGCCGCATCCGCGCGCTTTCGCCTCGCTGCTCGAGCAGCTGCGGCCGGTGGAGGCGTGGATGGTCGGAGACAACGTCCTCGCGGACGTGCTCGGCGCCGAGGCGCTGGGGATTCCCGCCGTGCTCGTGCGGCGGCGCGATCCGCGCGCGGAGCGGTACGCGGAGACGCTCGCAGGCGTCCAGTCCTTCCTCGAGGAGGCGGTCGCCGCGTGAGCGATCCCGTCGTCGACCAGATCCGTTACTACGCGGAGCGGGCGCCCGAGTACGACGACTGGTGGTACCGACGCGGCCGCTACGAGCTCGCCCTGGACGCGCTCGCCCACTGGCGGGCGGATGCCGCGGAGGCGGAGGCGGCGCTCGAGGCGTTCGCGCCGCGAGGGTCCGTTCTCGAGCTGGCGGCGGGCACCGGGATCTGGACGCGCAAGCTCGTCCGGCTCGCAGATCGCGTCGTCGCCGTCGACGCGAACGCCGAGACGCTCGCCCTCAACACGCCGGAGGCGGAGCTCGTGCGGGCCGACCTCTTCGCCTGGCAGCCGGCGGAGGCGTTCGACCTCGTCTTCTTCTCGTTCTGGCTCTCGCACGTGCCCGAGGAGCGCTTCGACGAGTTCTGGCGGCTCGTCCGCTCGGCCTTACGGCCCGGTGGACGCGTCTTCCTCGTCGACAGCGGCGCCGGCGACAAGGCTCACCTGGCCACCGACCAGGCCGACGGAGAGGAGACCCGGTCGCTCGCGGACGGCCGCACCTTCCGCATCGTCAAGCGGCGCTGGCCGCCCGCGGAGCTCATGGAGCGTGTCCGGCCGCTCGGGTTCGCGCTCGACCTCCGCGACACGGCGCACGGGCACTTCCTCGTCGGAGGCGGTGAGCCGGCGTGAGCGGCGAGGAGCTCGTCGCCCGGGCGGAGGCGGCGGCGGCGCACGCGTACGCCCCCTACTCGAACTACCGCGTCGGAGCGGCCGTGCTCACGCGCGACGGTCGCGTGTTCGAGGGCGCGAACGTCGAGAACGCCGCGTATCCGCTCGGCGTCTGTGCCGAGCGCACGGCGATCGCGAAGGCGGCGAGCGAGGGGATCCGTCCCGGCGACCTCGAGGCGATCGGCATCACCGCCTCACCCTGTGGCGGCTGCCGGCAGTGGCTGCACGAGTGGCGCTTCGATCGCGTCTTCTTCCGCCGCGCCGACGGCACGATCGCCGAGTACGTCCCGGGCGATCTCCTGCCGGACACCTGGGACCTGCCGGAGGCATGAAGAGCGGCTTTGTGGCGGTGGCGGGCCGCCCGAACGTCGGCAAGTCGACGCTCGTGAACGCGCTCTGCGGGGGCAAGGTCGCCATCGTCTCCGACAAGCCGCAGACGACCCGGCGGCGCATCTTCGGGATCGCAAACGGCCCCGGCTATCAGCTCGTCCTCGCCGACCTGCCCGGCTTCCAGCGGCCGCTCGACGAGCTGACCGAGCGGATGCAGCACACGGTCGACTCTGCGTTCGAGGACGTCGATGCCGTGCTCTTCGTCCTCTCCGCGCGCGAGCGGATCGGGGCCGGCGACCGCTTCATCGCGTCGCGCGTCTTCGCTCTCGGCGTGCCGGTCGTGATCGCGCCTCAACAAGGTCGACCGGCTCAAGGGCGGTCACATCGCGCAACAGATGAACACGGCCGCGAAGCTGGGAGCATTCCACGCGCTGCATCCCGTGAGCGCTAAGACCGGCGACGGCGTGGGGGAGCTGCGCGACGAGCTCGTCGGCCTGCTGCCCGAGGGGCCGCTCTACTTCCCGCAGGGGCAGCGGACCGACCTCGCGCCCGAGCTGCAGATGGCGGAGCTGATTCGCGAGAAGGCGCTCGGGCTGACCCGCGAGGAGGTGCCGCACGCGATCTCCGTCGAGGTCGAGGAGGTCGAGGAGAAGGTCGTGCGCGCCTCGATCCTCGTCGAGACGGAGTCGCAGAAGCAGATCGTCGTCGGCAAGGGAGGTGCCGTCGTGAAGGAGATCGGTGTCCGTGCGCGGCCGGAGATCGAGGCGCTGCTCGGCCATCCGGTCTTCCTCGAGCTGAAGGTGAAGGTGCGGCCGAAGTGGCGCCGCGACGCCGCGACGCTCGAGCGGCTCGGCCTCTAGCGACACCTCCGCGCTAGTAACAGACTGTCACTAGCGCAGTCGGAGGCTTGCAGTAGAGCGCTGTCTCGGCGGGGGCGGAGTTGGTAACAGACTGTTACTTGACGGGGCAGGTCGGGCCGCCGTGGGCCGTGAGCCAGCTCTTCAGCGCCTCGATCCGCCCTGCGGCCTGCACAAGTCGTGCCCGCAGCTTCGCCGAGGTCCGCGCGTCGGCGACGAGGGTTGCGTAGCCGCGCTCGCTCGCGCTCTCGCTGCCCCAGATCAGCAGGTCCGAGCCGGCGAGCATCGCGCGTGTCGCCGTGTGCGGGATCGCCTCCGCCGCCGGCGCGGTGAGGGAGTCTGTGACGGTGACGCCCTTGAAGCCGAGCTGCTTCCGCAGCAGCCCGTCGATGATCTTCTTCGAGAACGCCGCCGGCTTCCGCGACGGGTCGAGCGCGGGATAGACGGCCGTCCCGACCATGACGAGCTCGACGCCGGCACGGATAGCGCTCCGGAACGGCGTCAGTCCCTTGCGCAGCTTCCAGGCGGCGGCGCCGATCACGATCCGGCCGTTGTCGGTGTTGCCACCGGCGAGGCCGAGCCCCGGGAAGTGCTTCGCGGCGCCTGCGACGCCGTTCTGCTGCAGGCCGCGGACGAAGGCTCGCCCCATCTTCGCGTTCCAGGTGGTCGAGCGCGAGAAGGCGCGGGTGCCGAGGAAGTTGCTCGCCGAGGCCGGCGTGCCGAGAACCGGCGCGAAGTCGATGTCGATTCCCACCGACTCGAGAGCCGCCGCGGCCCCCGCCGCCTGCTCGTGCGCGTCGGCCGGGCTCTTCATGTCCGCCGGCGCCTCGGTCGGCGGCGCCCAGGCCAGGCGCCTGACGATGCCTCCCTCCTGGTCGACCGCGATCAGAAGCGGCTCGCCGCGGGTGCATGCCGCCTGTTGCAACGTCGCGGTGACGCTCGCCGCCGTGCTGCGGGAGAGCCAGTCGTTGCCGAGCAGGATGACGCCGCCCATCTTCCCGTGGCGGACCCGAGCGAGGAAGGAGGGGGTCGGCGGTGCCGTGAGCGTTCCCATCACGACCTCGGCGGTGTCCGCGAGTCCCGCGCTGTGCGCCGCGCTTCCGGTCCGGATGCTCCGCGTGCTCGTCGCGCCGGTGCCGACGCACGCCGTCACGAGCGCGACCGCCGCTGCGGCAGCGGCCGCCGCTGAAGCCCTGATCGGCACGCGCGACACTGTAGCCCCGGCTCCCGGACGCGCTAGCGTCGCGTCCGTGGACGAGGAGCGGAGGCGGGCGCTGGCCGCCGCGAAGGAGCGGCTCGACCGGCTCGACCTCTACCCGCGGCCTGTCTCGCTGCGCCGCGTCCGGCTCGTCGTCACGCCCTGGCCGTTCCGCCTGCCGTGGTTCCGGCGCTTCGACGGCTACGCGACGCACGTCGCGATCCTCGTCCGCTCGCGGGCACTGCTCGCCGACGGCGACCTCGTCACCCACGAGCTGTGCCATGTCTGGCAGATGCAGCACCGGCCGCTGCGGATGCCGCTCTCGTACCTGCTCTCCGGCTATGCCTCGAACCGCTACGAGCACGAGGCACGGCAGGCGGCCTCGACGACGCGGAGCGCATAGGGCCGCCGCAACCGGCTAGGACTCCGACCATGGCTGCTGCCGACGACCGTATCGACCGCGGGATCCTCGTCCTCTCCTCGGTCGTCGTGCTCGGGGCGATCATGTCGATCCTCGACACGACCATCGTCAACGTCGCGCTCGACACGCTCGGCCGGGACTTCCATGCCTCGCTGTCGACGATCCAGTGGGTGACGACCGGATACCTGCTCGCGCTCTCGATCGTCATCCCGCTCACGGGCTGGGCGATCTGCCGGTTCGGCGCGAAGCCGGTCTGGATGGTGTCGGTGACGCTGTTCCTGCTCGGCTCGATCCTGTGCGGCGTCGCCTGGTCGGTACACGCGCTGATCGCGTTCCGAGTCCTGCAGGGCTTCGGCGGCGGGATGATCATGCCGGTCGGCCAGGCGATCCTCGCGCGCGCGGCAGGCCCGCACCGCATGGGTCGCGTCATGAGCATCGTCGGTGTGCCGATGCTGCTCGGTCCGGTGCTGGGGCCGGTGATCGGCGGCCTTCTCGTCGAGTACACGACGTGGCGCTGGATCTTCTTCGTCAACGTGCCGATCGGCGTGTTCGCGCTCCTGCTCGCCTGGCGGCTGCTGCCGCGGCAGGCGGTCGACCGCGACGAGAAGCTCGACGTGCGCGGGCTCGTGTTGCTCTCGCCGGGCCTCGCGCTCCTCGTCTACGGGCTTTCGGAGGCCGGGTCGGGTGGAGGCTTCGGCGGGACGAGAACCGTCGTCGGCCTCGCGCTCGGGACGGTGCTGATCGCCGCCTTCGTCCTCCACGCTCTCCGGCGCGGCGAGAGGGCGTTGCTCGACGTCGGGCTCTTCCGGCGCCGGGCGTTCACGGGTGCGGCGGCGACGAGCTTCCTCTTCGGCGTCGCGATCTTCGGCGTGATGATCCTGCTGCCCCTCTACTACCAGGTCGTCCGCGGGGAAGGCGCGCTGGGAGCCGGCCTGTTCATGGCGCCGCAGGGAATCGGCGCTGCGACGGCGATGCCGATCGCAGGCCGCCTGACCGACCGCATCGGCGCCGGCTGGGTCGTTCCGGTGGGGCTCACGGTCGCGCTGCTCGGGACGGCCGCGTACACGCAGGTGGGGCCGCACACCTCGTACGCGCTGCTCGCTGCCAGCCTCTGGGTGCGCGGGCTCGGGCTCGGCGCGACGATGATGCCGGCGATGGCGGCGGCGTACGCCTCCCTCCAGCACCGGGAGATCCCGCGGGCCACCACCTTGATCAACATCATCCAGCGCGTCGGCGGCTCGGTCGGCACTGCGCTCCTCGCCGTCGTGCTCCAGCGCGAGATCGTCGCCTCGGCCGGCTCGCGCGGGCACGGGTTCGAGAAGCTCGGAGCGGTGTCGCCGGTCGCCCGCGCGGAGCTCGCGGCCCCGCTCGCGCACGGCTTCGCGCGCACCTTCTGGCTCGCACTCTTCCTCACCGCCGGCGCCTACGTGCCGGCGCTTCTCCTGCCGAGGCACCGGCGCGGGCGGAGTGCCGACCTCTCCGTCGCGGTGGGACAGGCTGCCGGCCCGACCCGGGTCGCGGAGGAGCGGCCGGAGCACGCCGAGGCGGGGCGGCGCTGACGTCCCGCCGGGAGGGCGGGACTAGACTCAGCGCGTGGCCCAGGCGCCATCCCTTCCGGTCGGCTTCGAGCTGCCGCTCGAGGCTCGCCTGCCCCGTATCGGCGCAGTCGACGCGGTCGCGCTCGAGGAGCGGGCCGCCTCGCTCGCGAAGCGGTCGATCAAGCGCGAGGCGAAGGTCTGGGCGCTCCGGCTCGCGATCCGGACGACCGACCTGACGACGCTCGAGGGAGCCGACACGCCCGGCAAGGCGGCCGCGGTTGCGTCGAAGGCGCGGCGCCCCGACCCGTCCGATCCGTCGGTCCCCGCGGTCGCCGCCGTCTGCGTGTACCCGAACCTCGTGCCGGCGGTGCGCGAGCGCCTGGCCGGAAGCGGCGTCAAGGTTGCCGCGGTCGCGACCGGGTTCCCGTCGGGGCAGTATCCGACTGCCGTGAAAGTGGCGGACGTGCGCGCGGCGCTCGAGCTCGGGGCCGACGAGATCGACATGGTGATCGACCGCGGCGCGTTCCTCTCGGGGCGCTACGCGAAGGTCTACGACGAGATCGTGCAGGTGAAGGAGGCGTGCGGCGCCGCGCACCTGAAGGTGATCCTCGAGACGGGGGAGCTCGGCACGTACGACAACGTGCGGCGCGCGACGCTGCTGGCGATCGCCGCAGGCGCCGACTTCGTGAAGACGTCCACCGGCAAGATCTCGCCGGCCGCGACGCTGCCGGTCGCGCTGTGCATGCTCGAGGGGATCCGCGACGTGTTCGAGGAGACGGGCCGTCGGGTCGGGTTCAAGGCCGCGGGCGGGATCCGCGAGGCGAAGCAGGCGATCCAGCACCTCGTGCTCGTGCACGAGACGCTCGGCCCGGAGTGGCTCACGCCCGACCTGTACCGGCTCGGGGCCTCGTCGCTCCTGAACGACGTTCTCATGCAGCTCCGCAAGGAGCGCACGGGCGCCTACCAGAGCGGCGACTACTTCACGCTCGATTGAAGATGCACGCTTCCCTGACGAAACCGCCACACCCCCGCAACGCTTTCGGCTCTAGCCTTGCCCCCTCCCATGGGGGTGGGGGGTGGGTTTGGGGATGCGGCCCTCCACGCGCAGCCGCTGTCCGGAACGGCGGTGTCCGGGAGAGCGATGGCTGAGCTCGACAAGGCGCAGCAGGATGTCGTGGTGCCGGGCGACTGGACGTATGCGAGCGCGCCCGAGTCGCGGGACGTCGTCCGCCTCGCGGAACGCTACGGGCACTTCGTCGGCGGCGACTGGCTCGAGCCCACCGAGACGTACGAGACGATCGCGCCGCGCGACGAGGAGACGCTCGCGGCGGTCGGCCAGGGGACTCCCGCCGACGTCGACCGCGCCGTCACCGCCGCCCGCGCGGCCTTCGACGGCGGCTGGTCGTCGCTGCCGGGCTCCGCGCGCGCGAAGTACCTGTTCCGCATCGCACGCCTCCTGCAGGAGCGCTCGCGCGAGTTCGCCGTGCTCGAGTCGCTCAACGGAGGCAAGCCCATCAAGGAGTCCCGCGACGTCGACCTTCCCCTCGCCGCCGCGCACTTCTTCTACTACGCCGGCTGGGCGGACAAGCTCGAGTACGCCTTCCCGAACCGCCGCCCGCGGCCCGTCGGCGTCGCCGGCCAGATCATCCCCTGGAACTTCCCGCTCCTCATGCTCGCCTGGAAGATCGCGCCGGCGCTCGCCTGCGGCAACACCGTCGTGCTCAAGCCCGCCGAGACGACGCCGCTCACTGCGCTCCTCTTCTGCGACGTGCTCCGCCAGGCCGAGCTGCCGCCGGGGGTCGTCAACATCGTCACCGGCGACGGTCGCACAGGCGCCGCGCTCGTCGAGCACCCGGGAATCGACAAGATCGCGTTCACCGGCTCGACCGAGGTCGGCAAGGCGATCCAGCGGCGGCTCGCCGGCACCGGGCGCAGGCTCACCCTCGAGCTCGGCGGCAAGGCCGCGAACGTCGTCTTCGACGACTGCGCGCTCGACCAGGCGATCGAGGGGATCGTCAACGGGATCTACTTCAACCAGGGGCACGTCTGCTGCGCAGGCTCGCGGCTCCTCGTCCAGGAGTCGATCTACGAGCCGCTCGTCGCCAAGCTCGAGCGCCGCCTCGCCACCCTCCGCGTCGGGGATCCGCTCGACAAGAACACCGACGTCGGCGCGATCAACTCGGCGGCGCAGCTCGCGAAGATCCGGGAGCTCGTCGCGGCGGGTGAGGCAGAGGGCGCCGAGATCTACCAACCGCCGTGCGTCCTCCCCGAGCGCGGCTACTGGTTCCCGCCGACGGTCTTCACGAACGTCGCCCAGAGCTACCGGATCGCGCAGGAGGAGATCTTCGGCCCCGTCCTCTCGGTTCTCACCTTCCGCACACCGGAGGAGGCGGTCGAGAAGGCGAACAACACCCCGTACGGCCTCAGCGCCGGCGTCTGGACGGAGAAGGGCTCGCGGATTCTCTGGATGGCGCAGCGGCTGCGCGCCGGCGTCGTCTGGGCGAACACGTACAACCGCTTCGACCCGAGCTCCCCCTTCGGCGGCTACAAGGAGTCGGGCTTCGGTCGCGAGGGCGGCCTGCACGGGCTCGAGCCCTACCTGGAGTTCGAGGAATGAGCCGCTTGCCGGTCAGGAAGACCTACAAGCTGTTCGTCGGCGGCGCCTTCCCGCGCAGCGAGTCCGGACGCACGTACGAGGCGGAGGGGCAGAACGTCGCGCGCGCCTCGCGCAAGGACGTCCGCGACGCCGTGCGCGCCGCCCGCGCCGCCCAGCCGAAGTGGGCCGCCGCGACGGCCTACAACCGGGGCCAGGTCCTGTACCGGCTCGCAGAGATGGTCGAGGCCCGGGCCGCTGCGTTCGCCGAGCTCTGCTCCGGGCGCGACGAGGTCGAGCGGACGATCGACCGGATCGTCTGGTACGCGGGCTGGGCGGACAAGCTGCCGCAGGTGCTCGGCGGGACGAACCCCGTCGCCGGCCCGTACTTCAACTTCACGATTCCGGAGCCGACCGGCGTCGTCGCCGTGCTCGCCCCGGACGAGCCGCCGCTGCTCGGGCTCGTCACGCGGCTCGCCCCGCCGCTCGTCGGCGGCAACGCCGTCGTCGCCGTCGCCTCCGAGACGCGGCCGCTCGCGGCGGTCGAGCTCGCCGAGGCGGTCGCGACGAGCGACGTCCCCGGCGGCGTCGTCAACGTCCTCACGGGGTTCCGGAGCGAGCTCGCGCCCGTGCTCGCCTCCCACATGGACGTGAACGCGATCGACCTCTGCGGCGCGGACGGAGCCGTCCCGGAGCTCGAGGCGCTTGCGGCCGAGAACGTGAAGCGAGTCGTCCGCGGCAAGCCCGACGCCCAGAGCCCGTGGGAGATCGCGTCCTTCCTCGAGCTGAAGACCGTCTGGCACCCGATGGGCCTCTGAGTTGCGAGAATCACCGCACGTGACGGGAAGACGCCGGTTCAGCCACGCGATCGCCGAGGGCGACGGCATCTCCTTCATCGCCGCCGTCGAGGACGCAGAGGCGGCGCGGGCCGCGCAGGCGCAGCGGGCGGAGGCGCTCGTCGTCTCCGGGGATCCGACGCCGTTCCGGGACGCCACGGTGCTGCCGATCCTCTGGCGCGCCCGCGCGGAGCTCGAGCGGGCCGCCGAGGTTGCGGACGCCGTCACGCTCGGGCTCGATCCGGAAGGCGTGCTGGAGCATGCGCATGCCGACGCGCTCGCGCTCGGCCTCGACTGTGCCGTCGAGGTGCGGAGCGAGGAGGAGCTCGAGCGCGCACTCGAGCTCGTCGACCCGGAGATCTTCCTGCTCGTGCCTCCCGCCGGCGACGAGCAGGGGCGGCTCGAGCTCGTGCTCGACCTGCTCGCAGCCGTCCCGGCCGGCAAGCTCGCGGTTGCGGATCTCAGGGTCACGACCGAGGACGAGGTGCACGAGCTAGAGCGGGCCGGTGTCGACGCCGTGATCGTCCACGCGGACGACGTCTCGCCGCTCGTCGGCGACGCCCCGCCGGAGGTATGACCGCAGGCGCGACGGCGATCCCCGAGGTGCAGGCGCTCCTGCGCGTCCTCGCCGCCGGTAGGGACGTCGCCGAGACGGGAGCCGCCTACGGCGAGACCGCGGCCGTGCTGGCCGAGACCGCGCGCTCCGTGGTCACCGTAGAGCTCGATCCGGGTCGCGCAGCCGTGGCGCGGGAGCGCCTCGCCCCGCTCCCCAACGTCGAGCTGCTCGAGGGCGACGTCTACGAGCAGCTGCGCGGCCGCGGTCCCTTCGGGCTCGTCTTCGCCGACGGCGGAGGCCCCTTCCGCGGCGAGGTCAACCGGGAGGCGGTGCTCGCCCTCGTGGAGTTGGGCGGCTTCATCGTCAAGGATGACCTCTGGCCGGGACGGCCGGTCGAGGGGGACGAGGTGCGCGAGTTCCTCCTCCGCGACCCACGGCTCGCGGCGACCGAGATCCTTGCGACGCCGGAGATGGCGGTCATCGTCGCCGTCCGCCTCCGCTAGGCAAGGCACGCAGCTTTTGTTGCCTACTCACGCATCGCGCCCGTCGTCGACCTGACGCATCCGTTCGCGAACGAGATGCCGCTCTATCCAGGCCGGCCGACGCCGTCGTTTCAGGACATCGCCCGGGTGGAGCGGGACGGGTACGCGATGTCCGAGTACCTCCTGCTCAACCACATCGGGACGCACGTCGACGCGGCCGACGCGGAAGCAGCGCCGGGAAGCTAGCCGAAGAAGGCGCGCGCGACGTCGTACCACTCGCGCGGCACGACCTTCAGCTCGGCGGTGGCCTCTGCCAGGGGGACGGCGACGATGTCGTCCCCCTGGAGGGCCGCCATCTGCCCGAACTCGCCGGCCAGGGCGAGGTCGGCGGCCTTCAGCCCGAAGCGCGTCGCGAGGATGCGGTCGCGAGCGGTCGGCGTGCCGCCGCGCTGGACGTGGCCGAGGACGGTGACGCGGGTCTCGTAGCCCGTCCTCTGCTCGATCTCACGACCGAGCGTGTCGCCGACGCCGCGCTGCGCGAGGATCGCGTGGCCGAACTCGTCGCTCTCGCCCGCCTCCGCCAGCCCGGGCAGGTCGCAGCCCTCGCTCACGACGACGATCGAGAAGTTCTTGCCGCGCGCGTGCCGCTTGCGGATCGTCTCCGCGACCTCGTCGAAGTCGACCGGGATCTCGGGGACGAGGATCACGTCGGCGCCGCCGGCGATCCCGCTCATGACGGCGATCCAGCCGGTGTGCCGGCCCATGACCTCGAGGACCATGACCCGGTTGTGCGACTCGGCCGTCGTATGGAGGCGGTCGATGGCCTCCGTCGCGATCGACACCGCGGTGTCGAAGCCGAACGTGTAGTCGGTGCCCGAGAGGTCGTTGTCGATCGTCTTCGGCACGCCGACGACGGGCAGGTCGTACTCGGCGTAGAGGCGGGCCGCGACGCCGAGCGTGTCCTCGCCGCCGATCGCGACGAGCGCGTTCAGCCCGCGGTCGCCAAAGTTCTGCACGACCCGCTCGACGCCCTTCTCGAGCTTGAACGGGTTCGTCCGGCTCGTGCCGATGATCGTGCCGCCGCGCGGCAGGATCCCCGACACCCGCTGCGGGCCGAGATCCTCGAAGATCGGCTCGACGAGGCCCCGCCAGCCCTCACGCACTGCGACGACCTGCCACCCGGCCGCGTCCGCCCGCCGCACGACGGCGCGGATGACCGCGTTCAGTCCGGGGCAGTCGCCGCCGCCGGTGAGGATGCCGACGCTCTTGGCCATCCGTCACGAGCCTAGTGGACCAGTACCTCGCGATGCCGAAGGTGGGAATCGAACCCACACGGCCCGAGGGCCACCGGATTTTGAGTCCGGCGCGTCTGCCAGTTCCGCCACTTCGGCGTGGCGACGGCATCGTACGCACGCGGCTGCGGCCTCGCTCTCGCCCCGCAGCGGCCTACGCCTCGCCGAGGTACGCGGCGCGCACACGCTCGTTCGACCGCAGGGCCGCCGCGTCGCCGGCGAGCATGACGCGGCCCGTCTCGAGCACATAGCCGCGATGGGCGATCTCGAGCGCCCGCGCGGCGTTCTGCTCGACCAGCAGGACGGTCGTTCCCTCCCGGTTGACGTCGGCGATGACCTCGAAGATCCGGTCGACCAGGTTGGGCGAGAGCCCCATCGACGGTTCGTCGAGCATCAGCAGGCGTGGGCGTGCGAGAAGGGCACGCCCGATCGCGCACATCTGCTGCTCGCCGCCCGAGAGCGTCCCGGCCTTCTGCGCGTGCCGCTCGGCCAGACGGGGGAAGAGCTCGTAGACGCGCTCCAGGTCGGCTGCAATCTCGCGCCGGTCTTGCCGCTGGAACGCTCCCATCTCGAGGTTCTCGAGCACGGTCATGCGTGAGAACAGCTGCCGGCCTTCGGGCGCCTGGGCGATGCCCAGCCCGACGATCCTCTGTGCGCTCTCGCGCCCGATGTCCCGGCCGGCGAACCGCAGCGAGCCGGCGCGCGGCCGCAGGAGGCCGGAGATCGTGCGCAGCGTCGTGGACTTGCCCGCGCCGTTGGCGCCGATCAGCGTCACGATCTGCCCGGGATCGACGCGCACGGAAACGCCCTTGAGGGCGTGGATCGCTCCGTAGTAGACGTGAACGTCGTCCAGCTCCAGTAGGGGCTGCGAACCGCTCTCCGCCGCACCGGCGCCGTTCCCGGGAGATCCGTTCTCGCCGCTCATCCGACCGGCTTCGTTCCCAGATACGCCGAGCGGACCCGCTCGTCGGCGATGACCTCCTCGGGCGTGCCCTCCGCGATCTTCTCGCCGTAGTCGAGCACCGTCACGCGCTCGGACACCTCGACGACCATCCGCATGTCGTGCTCGATCAGGAGCACGGTGAGCCCGCGGTCCGCTCGCGCCCTTCGGACGAAGTCGACGAACTCCGTCGTCTCTCTCGGGTTCATGCCTGCGGTCGGCTCGTCCAGCAGCAGCAGCTTCGGATCCGTCGCGAGCGCGCGGGCGACCTCCACACGGCGCTGGTCACCGTAGGCCAGGTGCCGCGCATACTGTTGCTCCGCACGGGCGGGCACCCCGCAGTAGGCGAGCAGCTCGCGCGCCTGCTCCCGCCCCCGCCCTCTTCGTGGCGCTGCGCCGGCGTGCGGAGCAGGCTCCGGAAGAGACCGCTCTTCAGCCGGGAGTGCATCCCGACGAGCACGTTCTCGAGTGCGGTCATCGTGCCGAAGAGCCGGATGTTCTGGAACGTGCGGCCGATGCCGAGGGCCGTGATCTTGTGCTGGGGGAGGCCGACGATGTCGTGGCCGTCGAAGAGGATCTCGCCCGCAGTCGGCGTGTAGGCGCCGGTCAGGATGTTGAAGAACGTCGTCTTGCCCGCCCCGTTCGGGCCGATCAGGCTCACGATCGAGCCTCGTTCGATGGTGAAGTCGATGTTGTGGCACGCGACGAGGCCGCCGAACTCCTTGCGGATCGCGCGCGCGTCGATGAGCGGCCCGGCGGTCATGTCGGCGAGCTCGCGACCGCCTCCTCGAGCGGCTCGTCATCGTCGTCCTCGTGCAGCTCCGCCCGCCGCCTGGCGCTCGGGATCAATCCCTCCGGCCGGATCAGCATGAACAGCACGATCGCGGCGCCGTAGATGAGGTACGAGTACTCGGGGATGTCGACATTCGTGCCGAAGGTCGAGTTGAACGTGTTCCCCGCCGCGAACAGGCCCTTGTAGTTGACGTAGGCGAGCAGGAGGCCGCCGATCGCGACGCCCCACACGTTCCCGGTGCCGCCGAGGATCACCATGCAGAGCACGAAGATCGACACCTGGAGGCTGAAGGCATCGGGCGAGGTGGCCCCCGACTCGAGCGTGATCAGGGCCCCGGCGGCGCCGCCGAAGAACGCGCCGATCATGTACGAGAGCGTCTTCGTGCGCATGAGCGGGACGCCCATCGCCGCCGCGGCGTCCTCGTCCTCGCGGATGGCGATCCACGCTCGCCCCAGGCGTGAGTCGCGGAGGAGGATCGAGCTCGCGATCGTGACGGCGACGAGGGCGAGCGCCGTCCAGTAGTACCACCGCGAGTCGAGCTCGTCGAGGAAGTTCGCCGGCAGCGCGTGGATCGCCTGGTGGACCGTGTTGCCGAAGCCGAGGCCGTCGATCCCGTTCATGCCGAACGACCCATTCGTGAGGTTGAACCCGCCGAGATTGTCGCCGTTGCGGACGAACTGCGGGATGATCTCGCCGAACCCGAGCGTGACGATCGCGAGGTAGTCGCCGCGCAGGCGCAGGGTCGGCACCCCGATCACGACGCCGACGAGCGCCGAGAAGACCGCCGCGACGAGGATCACGAGCCACGGCGAGAGGTGGATGCCGAGCGTTCCGGGGGGCACCGTGCCTCCGAACACCACCGAGCCCACGTTCGCGAACTGCTCGCGATGCGAGCCAGCCGGCGACGTAGGCGCCGGCCGCGAAGAAGGCGACGTAGCCGAGGTCGAGCAGCCCGGCATAGCCGACGACGAAGTTGAGGCCGAGGCCCATGACGGTGAACGCGAGGATCACGAACGCCGTCGAGGTGTCCGGAAGCCACTGCGTGAGGACGGTCGTCAGGTACTTCGAGTAGAGCCAGGGGTAGAGCGCGAGTGCACAGAAGACGACGGCGATGAGCGGCCGGACGAGGCGCGCTCTCGTCGCCGGCCGCGGACCAGGAAGGCGCATGACGCTCACGATCGAGTGCTCAGCGACTCGCCCAGCAGGCCGTGTGGCTTGAACACGAGGATCAGGATCAACAGGATGAAGACGAGCGACTCCGTCCAGTTGGGGCCGGGCGTGTGCCAGGTCAGCCCGCTGTTGAAGTTCTCGATGAAGCCGATGAGGTACCCGCCGAGCGCGGCGCCCGTGATGTTGCCGATGCCGCCGAGCACCGCAGCGGTGAACGCGAAGAGGCCCATCCGAAAGCCGAGATCGAACCGGCCCTGCGTGAAGTAGACGAGGTAGACGAACCCGCCGACGCCGGCGAGCGCGCCGCCGAGGCCGAACGCAAAGGAGATCGCCCGGTCGACGTCGATCCCCATCAGTCGCGCCGCGTCGCGATTCTGTGCGGTCGCGCGCATCGCCTTGCCCCACCGGGTGCGCTTGACGACGACGGTCGTGCCGACGAGGGCCGGGAGCGTGATCAGGAGCACGATCAGCTTGTCCCAGCCGTACGCCTGACCCCCGATCCTGAAGATCGCGCCCTGCGGCAGCAGGGGCTTGCTGCTGCTCACGTAGTTGAAGCCGTACACGACCGCGATCGCGTTCGAGAGCACGAAGGACATCCCGATCGCCGTGATGAGCGGCGCCAGGCGGGGCGCGTCCCGGAGCCGCCGGTAGGCGATCCGCTCGACCGCCATGTTGAGCGTGGCGCAGAAGGCCGCGGCGCAGAGGAGTGCGACGACGAGGATGCCGAAGAGCGCGATCCCCGAATGGCCGGAGGCGCCGAGCCAGCTGATGGCGACGCTGTAGGTGATCATCGCCCCCCAGCTGAAGACGTCGCCGTGGGCGAAGTTGATCAGCTCGAGGATGCCGTAGACGAGTGTGTAGCCGATCGCGACGAGCGCGTAGATCGAGCCGTTCGTGACTCCGTTCAGGGAGACGAGCGCGAACTGGCGGACGTTGTGGACGGCGTTCTCTACGAGCCAGAACGTGACCAGCGCGAGGAGCAGGATTCCGAGGATCCTGACCGCACGCGCCCGGAGACGGGGAACGAGCGCGAGGATCGGCCGGCTGCTCGTCGCAGCGGCCGTCCCCACACTCGTCCCCATCGTGATCTCGTCCCGGCTAGAGGCTCAGCCGAGCGCCGCCTTCGCCAGCGACACCGGTGGCTTGACGAGGGTGACCGGCTTGATGGCGCCCTTCTTCACGACGTCGACCGTGACCCCGCCGAGGGTCGGGTCGCCGGTCCCGTCGATCTTGAACGAGCCGATGATCCCCTGCGGGAACTTCTGGTGGTAGAGGTGCTGGTCGATGGAGAGCCTCGTGCCGTTGCTCTTCTTGACCGCGTTCGCCAGCACGAGCGTCGCCTGCGCCGCGTAGGCGGTGTACGCCTCGAGCTGCTTGACGTGGTACGCCTTCTTGAAGGCCTTCACGAAGGCCTTGCCAGTCTTGTTCGACAGCTTGTTCGGGTCGGAGCCGCCGATCGTGATGTACATGCCGTTGGCGGCCGCGCCGGCGTCCTTCGGCGTCGAGTCGGTGTTGAAGCCGTCGGACGCGAGCAGCAGGACCTTCGAGTTGCTGCCGACCACCCTCACCTTGTCCTTGATCAGCTGGCCGCCGTTGTTCGAGACGATGCCGCCGATGAAGATCGCCTGCGGGTGCTTCGCCGCGATCCCCTGGTAGAGCGACTGGTAGTTCGGCTGGCTCGCGTCCCACTTCGAGTTGCCGAGCACCGTCAGGCCGAGCTTCTTCGCGGCGTGGGCGAAGTTGTTCGCGATCCCGACGCCGTACGCCTCCGCGTCGTTGAGCACGTACACGCGCTTGACGCCTTTCTTCTTCAGGTACAGCGCGTCGGCTGCCCCCTGGAAGTTGTCGGGCACGGCCACACGGGCGTAGTTGCGCTTGCCGGTCGGGAAGTACTTCTGCGGCTCACCCGCCACGCCGCTCGGCTTGGTCAGGCCGACGTAGGTGTTCGCCGGACTGACCATCGGGATCCCACCGCCGGGAGCACGGTTCAGGATCGGCGCGATGATCTCGGCGCAGCCCGAGTTGTACGTCCCGATCACGCCGAGCAGGTTCGAGACGGTCTTGTAGCTGTTGGCGTTGTTCGTGCAGGTCTGCGGATCCCACGAGCCCTTGGCCGCCGTCGAGTCGTCGCAGCTGACGTACTGCACCGTGTACTTGCCGATCTTGTAGTGCATCTTCTTCAGCTCGAGCTTGATCGCCTGCACCATCTGCACCGAGAGAGGACGTAGTGCCCCCTGGAGCGGAAGGTCGCTGGCGATCACGTACTTGCCCGTGCCGACCGGCTTGCTGCAGGTGTTGGGGAGGCCGGCGATGCGTTTCCCGGACAGCGGATGGGCGCTCGCGACGGCGGTTCCCAGCGCCGCCGTGATCCCGGCGAGAAGCAGGAAGCTTCCCAGTTTCCTCGTGCTCATACTCGTCCTTTCGTGTCGGCGACTCCCGTGTCGTCCCGGGTTGCGGCTCGCGGCGGCAGCGCGGGGTGCCGATCCTAGTCAGTTTGAGGGGGCGACTACGAGTCCCGCGGAGCACGGACGACGAGCGGGAAGTACGGCGGCGCCTGGAGGAAGCCGATCCGCGTCTCGGGCCCGCGGTGGCTGCGCACCATCTGGAGCGCCGCGCCGATGCCGCCGATCGGGACGAAGCCGAGCTGCCGGACGGTGGTGGCATCGCGGGCGCCCGCGATGTAGACGGCGCCGAGGCGGTCGAGCGCGGGCCTGCACGCCGCCCAGTCGCGAAACGGGAGCAGCGGATGCACGGTGCGGCCCGCGCGGTAGTCCTCGATCGCGCGCGGGTCGGCGGCGGCCTGCTGCTCGGCCGCGGCGAGGAGCTCCGGGTCGCGGGCGATCGGCACGGAACGGAAGAAGACGAGGTACGGCTGCTGCGTCGGTCTCGCGAAGGCACGCCGGAAGGGGTGGGCGAGGATCGCGACGCCTCCGTCTGCGACCGGGAAGCGCTCCCGCCAGAGCCCGAGCGCGTGGGCGAGCCCGAGATGGGCCGCCAGGAGGGGGTTCGGCGGCTCGCGCGGCAGGAACGGCGTCGTGCCGGGAATGCCGATCACGAGCGCGTCGAGGGGCTCGTCGAGGGTGGCGCGGCGCAGCTCGATCGCGCGGAGCAGCGCCTCCGCATGCGCCACCGACGGCGGGCCGGCCAGCACGGCCGCCGCCGTCCGCTCCGCGGTCAGCGAGCCGAGCACGCGCCGGCGGACGACCTCCGGCGCGGCAGCAAAGGCGAGCCGGAGCGGTGAGCGTGCGATCCGCTCGGCCGCCTCCCGCTCGTACGGGTAGCCGCGCAGGAGCCCTACGAGTTGCGGATGGTTGAGGACGAGGGAGACTCCGATGACCGGCACCCGCGCCGAGAGGCGCCGCTCGAGCTGCGTCCCCAGCCGCCAGCCCTCGGAGCCGGTCGTCTCGAGGAGCGACTCCGCTTCCGCCCGGCGCTGCGCGTCCGCATCCGCGGCGGCGAGCAGCGCAGCCGGGCCTCCGTGGAGGACGGTCTCCGCCGCGCTCACGACGACGACGAGGTCCGTCTCGACGAGATCCCTGGCCACCCGGAGCGGTTGGCCTGCGCCGTCGTCGAGCGGCACGAGCGCCGGGTCGGCCGCGTCGTGGACGGAGACTCTGCCGTGGAAGCGGCGCCGGAACTCCGGCCGCACGAACGTCGCGAGCTCCCGCGATCCCGGCCGGCGGGCGAGACCGCAGGCCACGAGCAGCGTCTGGTTCGTGCCCGGCACGCCGGCTGCCTCGAGGGCGTCACAGACGGCGGCGATCGTGCGCTGGCGCTGGTCGCCGGAGACGCCCACGATCGGCAGGGCGGGCGGCTCGACGACGATCGTGGCGCGGCGCGCCCCTGCGGCGAGCCTCTCGAGTGGGTCGCCGGCCAGCGGGAAGCGGAGCGCATCGCGCGTCGCCGCCTCGACGTCCGTCGCCCGGCCGGGGGCGGGGGGCCGCAGTACGAGAGCGTCGTCGCTCGCGGCGACGACGAGGCGCGAGCCGGCGAGCAGGGGAACGCGAGGCACCCACGGATTCAAGCAACCGCGCCGCGGGTGGGTACGGCTGGCGCTGTCCGCCGCGGCGCGAGATAATCGTCCGATGCCGGACGAGGATCGGTCGAAGCGCGAAGTGCGGCTCATACCCGCCCTCCTGTTCGCGGGCGTGGCGCTCGCGATAGCGGCCGGCGTCCTCGGCTTCGCCGCGGGCCATTACGGCGAGCGGACGAAGACGGTGACGACGCAGGCCGCGCCCTCGACGACGACCTCCACGCCGTCCTCCTCGAACGTCTCGCCCGCCGTCGCCGCGGGGGCGCACACCTTCGTCCAGTTCGCGTGCGTCCAGTGTCATGGCCCGCAGGGCCGCGGCGGCGTCGATCCGGCTGTTCCCGCGCTCGACACGCTCGGCCACAGCCTCACCGCCGCGCAACTCAGGCACATCATCGACCACGGTCTCGGCGAGTCGGCCAACCCGAAGCAGCCCTACATGCCCGTGTGGGGCGAGGTGATCTCGAAGACGCAGGTGGCGAACCTCGTCGCCTACATCCAGGCCGGGCTTCCCGCCGTCTCGGACACGCAGCCGGTCGCGGTGCCGCAGGGGCAGGGAGCCGCGGTCGCCGGCGCCGCACTGTACGTCCGTTACGGCTGCGTCAACTGTCACGGGCCGAACGGGCTCGGCGGCGTCGCCAACCCCCTCTCGGCGGACACAGTCATCCCGCCGCTCTCCGGTCAGGGCTTCCGGCACGACTTCCCGACCGACAAGGCGATCGCGGCCGTGATCCGCAGCGGCAGCGTGATCGGCAAGGCGCCGATCGTGAGCATGCCGCACTGGGGCGGCATCCTCTCGCAGACGCAGATCAGCCAGCTGGTCGCCTACCTGAAGACGCTGAAGTAGGTCCTCAGGGAATCGAGCGGTAGAGCCGCAGGAAGGTCGTGCGGAAGCCTTGCTGCGGCCAGAAGCGCGACGCCCAGAGGTTCGTCATCCGCCAGTCCGTCGTCATCGTCGGGTAGCCGTTCTCGTACGCCCAGCGGATCGCGTGGGCGGTCAGTGCGCGGCCGACTCCGGTGCCTCGCGCCTCCGGCTCGGTCGACGCCTGGGCGAGATCGATGCTGTCTTGTGGGACGCGCAGGTCGGGTGGGCGGCGGTAAAGGAGGAGGTCGCCGACGATGCGGCTGTCGCGCTCGGCGACGAAGAGCTCGAACAGACCGCTGTCCGGGTCGTCCCGCCACTCGGCCTCGACCTCCTCGGCGCTCTGCAGGACGATGCCCGAGAAGCTCGGTGAGGGCTGCAGCGCCGCGTTCATGGCGAGCTCGAGTCGCGCTGCGTCGCCGAAGTCGTCACGCGTGCCGGGCCTGATGCTCACGTCCGGGGCGTCTGGCTCCTCGGGCCTCGTCTCGCGCATGGCGAGCACTGCCGAGGCGCCGAAGGACAAGCGGAACCAGGCGTCCACGAGTGCTGCGTCGCTCGCCGGGACGAAGACCATGTGCTCGCGGTGCCCTGCCTCCACCCACCGCGCTGCGGCCGCGGCGTACAGGTCGCGCGCGTGCTCCGCGTCGCCGCGGAGCGCGTGCCCGCCGATGCCGACGGTGAACCAGCCGTGCCGATCGGGGCGGCCGAAGAGGTAGCCCTGCGGCGAGATGACGCCGCTCGCGCCGTCGACCCTCCACTCTCGTTCGACCTGGGCGCGGAAGTCGACGTCCCCGGGCAGCAGCGGCGCGGCCGCGCGGTGACGCTCGTGCCGTTCCGCGAGGAGCTCGGCGGCGACGTCGACGTGGTGGTCGGCGAAGGGGACGATCTCCACGGGGTCGTACACTCGCAGAGATGTCTCCGAAGACGCTCACGGGCGCCGAGCTCGACCTGAACGACGCGCCCGCGCGCGAGGCGGAACTGTTCCTCGTCGACGGCAACAACCTCGCCTACCGCGCCTTCTTCGCGCTGCCCGAGGAGCTCGTGACGAGCGAGGGCTTCCCGACGGGGGCGCTGCTCGGCTTCGCGAACATGCTCTTCAAGCTCCTCTCCGACTACCGGCCGAAGGGAGTCGCCGTCGCCTGGGACACGAAGCCGGTGCACCGGCAGGCGCAGGCCGAGGCCGTGGAGGTCGTCTACAAGGAGGGCCGGCGGCCGATGCCGGACCTGCTGCGGGAGCAGTTCCCGCACTTCCGGCCGGTCGTCGAGGCGTTCGGCTACCGCAACCTCGAGTTCGAGGGCTGGGAGGCGGACGACGTGATCGCGACCCTCGCCACGCGCGCCGACGAGGCAGGGATCAGGACGTGCGTCGTCTCCACCGACCGCGACGCCTTCCAGCTCGTGTCGGAGAACGTCTGCCTGATGATGACGCCGCGCGGCGTGAGCGACGTCAACGTCTACACGCCGGAGCGCGTCGAGGCGCGCTACGGAATCCGCCCCGACCGGATCCCCGACTTCATCGGCCTCAAGGGCGACACGTCCGACAACATCCCGGGCGTACCCGGGATCGGGGACAAGACGGCGGGCCAGCTCGTAGCCCAGTACGGGTCGCTCGAGGGCGTGCTCGAGCACGTGGAGGAGCTGTCGCCCGCGCGGCGGAAGAACCTGACCGAGTTCGGCGAGCAGGCGCGGGCGGCGAAGGTGCTCGCCACGATGCGGCGCGACCTCGACGTCGACTGCGATCCCGCCGAGCTCGTCCTCGCCCCGCCCGACCGCGCGCAGCTGCGCGAGACCTTCCGCCGCTTCGAGTTCCGCGCGCTGCTCGGGCGCGTGGACGAGCTCGACGAGGCGGTGCCGGCGCGCGAGCGGATCTCCGCGGGCACGGCCGTCACCTGGCGCGAGGAGGCAAGTAACAGTCTGTTACCGAGTCCGGAGCTGCTGGGGGTTGCGGCCGACGGGGAGCGGATCGCGGTCGCCCGCGGCGACGAGGTGGTCGTCTCGCCGCGGCCGGAGCCGCTCGAGGGGACGTTCGTCGCGCACGACGCGAAGGCGATCGGCGTCGACGCGGCCGACGACACGATGCTCCTCGCCTACCTGATCGAGCCGGCGCGGAGCGAGTACCTCCTCGACGACCTCGCGGCCGAGTACGCGGTCGAGGCGCAGCCCGAGCCGGAGGTGGAGGAGGAGACGGCGCGGCTCGTCCGGCACGCGGCCGTCACGCTGCGCCTGCGCGACCCGCTGCTCGACCGGGTGCGCGAGCGCGGCGCCGAGCCGCTCTACCGCGACGTCGAGCTGCCGCTCGTCCGCGTCCTGCGCGCGATGGAGGAGGCCGGGGTCAAGATCGACACGTACCGGATGGGTGAGATCACCGCCCAGCTCGCCGACCGGGTGGAGGAGCTCGAGTCGCAGGCGTACGAGCTCGCCGGCGAGGAGTTCGTGCTCGGCTCCCCGCAGCAGCTCGCGCGGATCCTGTTCGAGCAGCTCGGCCTCACCCCGGGCCGCAAGGGCAAGACCGGCTACTCGACCGACACGAAGGTGCTGCGGTCGATCCGTGCCGAGCACGGGATCGTGCCGGTCGTCGAGGAATGGCGGGAGCTGTCGAAGCTCCTCAACACGTACCTCGTGCCGCTGCCCGAGATGATCGGCGAGGACGGGCGCCTGCACACGACCTTCAACCAGGCGGTCGCCGCGACCGGCCGCCTCTCGACCTCGAACCCGAACCTCCAGTCGATCCCGATCCGCACCGAGCTCGGTCGCCAGATCCGCTCCGCCTTCGTCGCCGAGGCCGGCTCGCGGCTCGTCTCCGCCGACTACTCGCAGATCGAGCTGCGCATCCTCGCCCACGTCTCCGGCGAGCCGAAGCTGCGCGAGGCGTTCGAGCGCGGGGAGGACATCCACCGCGCGACCGCGGCGGAGGTGCTCGGCGTCGATCCCGCGAAGCTGACGCCCGCCGAGCGGTCGATCGCGAAGATGATCAACTTCGGCATCGTCTACGGGATCTCGGCGTTCGGGCTGTCCGAGAACCTCGAGATCCCACGCGAGCAGGCGCAGGAGTACATCGACGCCTACCTCGCGCGCTTCCCGTTCGTGCAGGACTTCATCGAGCGCACGATCGAGCAGGCGGAGCGGGACGGCTACGCCACGAGCCTCCTCGGCCGGCGCCGGCCGGTGCCGGAGCTGCGCGTGCGGAACCGCCAGACGCGCGGCTTCGGCGAGCGCGTCGCGGTCAACTTCGTCATGCAGGGCTCGAACGCGGACATCATCAAGGTCGCGATGGTCGCGATCGAGCGACGGCTGCGGGAGGAGGGGAGAAGCGCGCGGCTCGTCCTCCAGGTGCACGACGAGCTGCTGCTCGAGGTTCCCGACGCGGAGACTTCGGCCGTGAAGGAGCTCGTGCGCGGCGAGATGTGCAGCGCCTATCCGCTCGACCCGCCGCTCGCGGTCGACGTCGGCGCCGGCGACTCCTGGGCGGAAGCCAAGTAGCGGGTGAGACCTGCGGTCTCGCCCGCTCTCAAAGGAACTCGGGCCGGGAGAGTGTGGTCTCCCGGCCCTCGTGCTGTCAGGGCTTGTCTGGGCTGACCCAGGGTTCGAGCCGCGCGTCCGTCGCTCGCGGGCATGCCCTACGGGCGTGCCCGCTCGCCTCGGCGGACGTCCCGCGCGAGCGTCGTACGACGCATCGCGCCGTCGGTTACGTACCGCCGCCCGCCTGCCGCGGTGAACGTGCGTCAACCACTCGTCTGCCGTCCCGCGAGCTTCGCCGCGGCTTGGATCCGATGTCCCGATGAGGTGCATGTCACCCTCCGTTCGCTCTGCGGTGGGAACGTGCGTCACGGATCGCTCTCGGGGTTGATGATGACGGTGTTGGGCGCCGCGGCGTTCACCGGACGAAGTCCTGCTGGATGACCTGCGGCGCGGGCGTTCCCTCGAACGCGTCCACCGCCGCCCACGTCGCCGGCACGAGCACGAGCGCCGAGACGGTTGCGACGAGCCGATATAGCGTCGCCGCGAGCGGCGGGCACGGTGGAGGACGTCGCTCCAGCTTTCGCGCGGATCGGCCGGCACGAGCTCGTCGAGCAGGTTGTCGAGGTGGGCGTCCATCAGCAGGCCTCCTTCGTGAGCGCGCCGCGCAGCGTCTGCCGCGCGGCGGAGAGCGTCGCGCCGACCGTGCCCGGGCTGATGCCGAGCGCGTGCGCGATCGTCGTGTAGTCGAGATCCGCGTAGTAGTGGAGGAAGAGCACCTCGCGCTGGCGCTCCGAGAGGAGCTCCAGCGGCAGGTCCGAGCTCGTCGGCTCGAGTCTCGATCGGCAGCGGAGCGGTCGACGGTCCGGCTTCCGCCGACGCGCCGGCGTCGCGGGCGGCGTTGACGACGATTCGCCAGACCCACGCCTCGAGATTCCCGTCGCCGCGGTAGCGCCGCCGCTTGCGCAGAGCCTTCGCGAAGGCGTCCTGCACCGCGTCGCGGCCGGCGTCCGGATCGCCCCGCGATCGCGGTCAGCGGCGCGGGTGAACTCCGGGAGCCGTTCGCGGTACAGCGCCTCGAGCTCTTCGACCATCACCCGTACGACGCTCAGCAGGAGCGCCGGTTTCTTATGAGGGCGCCGCTATGCGCGCGGCGAGGGCAGGCGGCGACGTCGGCGCTCGGCGGACGCGCGGCCCCAGCGCGAGATCGCGTCGGCGGCGGCGGAGATGCCGCCGAGCCAGCGGAAGAAGCCCATCCCGAGCACGTACAGGACGGCGATTCCGATCCAACTCCACATGATGCTTAGACCCTAGCCCTCCGCGGACGGGCTGCTCCTAACCCGACGAGCGGCAACGGCCCCTCCTCCGGCTCGAGCACGCGCACGTCGGGGCGGAAGCGCCATCGGCCGAGCTCGGCCTCGACGGCGCCACCGGCTGTCACGTTCCGGAACCAGTTCGCCTCCCTCCCCAGCCGCTCATCACGACCGCCTCTTCCCGCGCTGAGTCCCAGCGCACGACCTCGACGACGGTCCGGTAGAGGCGTCCCGTCCTGCGGCCGCGGTGGGTGAGGAGCACGAAGCGCCGGCCCGGAGGAAGCCGAGTCGCAGGCGGTAGAGCGCCTTCGGCAGCGCGAGGACCGCCTTGAGCGGGCTAGAGATAGCCGAGCTCGGCGAGGAGCGCGCCGGCCTCCGCCTCGACGTCTGCGAGCTGTTCCCCTGTCAGGTCGCGTTGCCAGCGGCCGATCGAGGAGTCGCGGAAGCCGTCGAGCGCCCGGTGCAGCTTGGCGGCGGGAGCAGCGAGGAACGCTGCAATCCGCTCCGCCTCGCCGCCGAGCGCCTCGTAGCGGACCTCGATCATCCGCTCGGAAGTCGCCGCCCGTGCCGTCTCGACGTAGCGCCGCCAGGCCCAGGCGCAGCGCCGGGCGTCGCTCACGTGCGAGAACTCCTCGCGCCGCTCCGGCTCGACCCAGAAGCGCGGGTGCGGGCCGTACGCGAGCCCGGCGTCGTCACGCCCGTTCTCGTCCGCGCTGAGCCACCTGCGCTCGAGCAGCGAGCAGACGACGTCGCGGCCGTCGCGGAGCTCGTGCACGGCGAGCGCCTGCGGGTACGCCTCGAGTGCCGCGCCGAGGACGTACACCGTCTCGGGCGTCTGCTCGATGCCCCGCAGCCCCCGCGCGAGCCCGAACAGCCGCACGCGTTCGAGGATCCGGCGCAGCTCCTCCGCCGACGGCCCGGAGGGCAGCGCAGCCTTCCACGGCGTCACCTCGCCGAGGTCGACGAAGCCGGGCATGGCACCGAGCGAGCGCCCGAGGAAGGTCGTCCCCGAGCGCGGGCAGCCGACGACGAAGATGAGCCGCTCCTCGTGTCCGAATCTCGGCCACCCCATCAGCGCCCGCTCGGCGACGCGCGCGCTCGCCGTCACGTATCCGAACAGGCTCACAGCCGGTCCGGCAACGAGTCCGGCACGAGCCCCAGGCCCTGCCGCAGCGTCTCGATCAGCGCCTGCGCGTCGGCGAGCACGTCGGCGAGCTCCTCGACCTCCTCGCGCGGCACCTCCATCGTCACGCGCACCGGCGAGCGCGCGGTCGAGGAGAGCGCGACCGTCTGGGCGCCGTCGGCGGCGAGGCCGGTCACGTCGAGATACTCGTCGCGGGCGAGCCGCCGGCCGGGGGAGAAGCGCTCCGCCGCGGCCCGCAGCCGCTCGGCGAGGACGCCTGCGTAGTGCCCGGGAAGGCGGAGCGTCGCCTCACCGCTGCGGAGGCCGATCGTCGCCGACCAGCTTCCGTAGCCGTTGCCGCGCTCGTCGTGCCGCAGCACGGCCACGGTGCACGACGGGGTGACCCCAACGGGATAGCGCTCGTCCATGCGCCCCAGCGTAACGAGCGGTCGTGAACGGAGCGGTAAGCAAAACCCAGCTATATTGAGCCGCCGCGTATGGCCAACGAGACCATCAACGATCCCCGCCTCGAGGAAGGCGTCTGGACGATCGACCCGGAGAGCGGGGAGCTCGTCCCCGACTACGAGTCGACCTTCCCCACGATCGAGGAGGGGCAGGTCGTGAACGGCACCGTCGTCCGGGTCGACAAGGACGAGGTGCTCGTCGACATCGGCTACAAGTCGGAGGGCGTAATCCCGGTGTCCGAGCTCTCGATCCGGCGCTCGGTCAACCCCGCCGACGAGGTCTCGCTCGGCGACGAGATCGCCGCGCTCGTCCTCACGAAGGAGGACGCGGAGGGCCGCCTGATCCTCTCCAAGAAGCGGGCCCGCTTCGAGCTCGCGTGGAAGGCGATCGAGACTGCGCACGAGCAGGGCCAGCCGGTCACCGGTCGCGTGATCGAGGTCGTCAAGGGCGGCCTGATCCTCGACCTCGGCGTACGCGGCTTCCTGCCCGCGTCGCTCGTCGACATCCGCCGCGTGCAGGACCTCGACGAGTTCCTCGGCCAGGAGCTCCAGTGCAAGGTGATCGAGCTCAACCGCTCCCGCAACAACGTCGTTCTCTCGCGCCGCGCCGTGCTCGAGGAGGAGCGCAAGGAGCAGCGGCAGCGCATCCTCGACCGGCTCAACCCGGGCGACGTGGTCGAGGGGACGATCTCCAACATCGTCGACTTCGGCGCCTTCGTCGACCTCGACGGGATGGACGGGCTCATCCACATCTCCGAGCTCTCGTGGAGCCACGTCAACCATCCGTCCGAGGTGCTCGAGATCGGCGAGACGGTCGAGGTGCAGGTGCTCGACATCGACCGCGAGCGCCAGCGGATCTCTCTCGGCCTCAAGCAGACGCAGAGCGACCCCTGGCAGCAGGTGCTCGAGAGCTACCAGGAGGGCGACGTCGTCGAGGGCACGGTGACGAAGGTCGTCACTTTCGGCGCCTTCGTCGAGATCCTGCCGGGCGTCGAGGGGCTGGTCCACATCTCCGAGCTCGCGCAGCACCACGTCGAGAACCCCCGGGAGATCGTCTCCCAGGGCGATCGCGTCAACGTCCGCATCCTCGAGGTCGACGCCGAGCGGCGCAGGCTCTCCCTCTCGCTCAAGCGGGTCGAGGACGGGATGCCGGTGCAGCCGAAGCCGGGTGAGGAGGGCGAGGCCCCCGAGCTGGCCCTCTCGGAGGAGGTCTTCGCCGAGGAGCCCGTCGCGGCGGAGCCTGTCGCCGAGGAGCCTGTCGCCGAGGAGCCTGTCGCCGAGGAGCCTGTCGCCGCGGAGCCTGTCGCCGAGGAGCCCGTCGCCGCGGAGCCCGTCGCCGAGCAGCCGGCCGCCGCGGAGCCTGAGGCGGTCGAGGAACCCGTCGCCGAGGCAGAGGAGCCCGTCGCCGAGGCAGAGAAACTCGCCGCCGAGCCAGAGGCCGAGGCCGCAGCCGAAGCCTCCGACGAGGCAGCGCCCGAATAGCCATGCGGCGGCCGCTCGCGGTCGCGCTCACGGGCGGCATCGCGGCAGGCAAGAGCGAGGCGTTGCGCGCCTTCGCCCGGCACGGCGCAGCCGTGATCTCGACCGACGAGGTCGTCCACGGCTTCTACCGCGAGGACGCCGGGCTCCGCGCGGCGCTGCGCGCGCGTTGGGGAGAGCGCGTCCTCCGGAACGGCGATGTCGACCGGGAGGAGATCGGCCGGATCGTCTTCGCCGACCGCGGCGAGCTCGACTGGCTCGAGAGCGAGCTCCATCCGCGCGTCCGCGCGGCCGTGTCCGACTGGCTGGCGCGCCAGACTGCCGACGTGGCCGTCGTGGAGATCCCGCTCCTGTACGAGACGGGAGGCGAGGAGCGCTTCGACCGGGTCGTCGTCGTCACGGCCCCGCCGGACGTGCGGTCGAGCCGGCGTGCTGCGCTGGCCGAGCGGGAGATACGGCTCGTGCCGGAGGAAGAGAAGGTGCGGCGCGCCGACTTCGCCTTCGTCAACGACGGCTCGCTCTCCGAGCTCGACGCGTTCGTGGCGCGGGTGCTGCAGGAGCTACGCAGCTGAAGCGCATGTTCCCCATCCTCGGCGTGGTCGTCGTCGCAGCCGCCGGCGCGTTCGTCTATCTCCAGCGGACGATGCCGCCGTGGTACGCGCGGCTCTGGTATCCGCTCCGCTACGCGGCCGTCGTCAGGGAGAACGCGAAGGAGGACAAGCTCGACGCGGCGCTGCTCGCGGCCGTGATCGAGACGGAGAGCAAGTTCGAGCCGAATGCGCGCTCGAGTGCGGGCGCCATCGGGCTGATGCAGCTCACTCCGCAGACGGCGAAGGAGGCGTGGGCTGCCGGGTCCACGCGCGGCACCCGCTTCCGCGTGTCCGACCTGACGAACCCCGAGCTCAACGTCCGCTATGGGGCCTGGTACCTGCGCCAACTGCTCGACAAGTACCACGACGAGCTGCTCGCCCTTGCCGCGTACAACGCGGGCGAGCACAACGTCGACCGCTGGCAGCGCGAGCACGTGGGCATCCAGTTCCCCGAGACTCGGGCGTACGTCGAGCGCGTCGAGCAGCTGAAGACGGTCTACCGCCGCACGTATCCCAAGCAGCTGGGCTACGGCTGAGAACAACGAACCGGAGTGCCTTGTAGGCGCCGAGGGAGCGCGTATCGGCCGCGGATACGCTGTTGCCCGTGCCGGAGCTGACGACAGCCGCCGCCTACCGCCCGACCGGCGACCAGCCGCGGGCGATCGATGCGCTCGCGGAGGGAATCCTCGCCGGCGAGCACTATCAGACGCTCGTCGGCGCGACCGGTACGGGCAAGACGGCGACGATGGCATGGACGATCGAGAAGGTCGGCCGCCCCGCGCTCGTGATCGCCCACAACAAGACGCTCGCGGCGCAGCTCTGCAACGAGTTCCGGGAGTTCTTCCCGCACAACGCCGTCGAGTACTTCGTCTCCTACTACGACTACTACCAGCCGGAGGCGTACGTCCCGCAGGCCGACCTCTACATCGAGAAGGACTCGTCGCGCAACGACGACATCGCCCGGTTGCGGCTGTCCGCGACCTCCTCGCTCTTCACGCGCCGCGACGCGGTCGTCGTCGCCTCCGTCTCGTGCATCTACGGGCTCGGCTCGCCGGAGGAATGGCGCGAACGGATGATCTACGTCGAGGTCGGGGCCGAGCACGACCGGGACCTGCTGCTCCGGAAGCTGATCGACTCGCAGTACGTCCGTAACGACACGACGCTCGGCCGTGGCCGCTTCCGCGTCAAGGGCGACGTCATCGAGGTGCAGCCCGCGAACCAGGAGACGGCGTACCGGATCTCGTTCTTCGGCGACGAGGTCGAGGCGATGACGCACTTCGACCCGCTCACGGGCGAGGTGCTCGCGAAACTCGACAACCTCTCGATCTGGCCTGCGACCGAGTACGTCACCTCGCAGCCGACCGTCGAGCGCGCCGTCGACGAGATCCGGCACGAGCTCGAGCAGCAGGTGGCGCGCTTCGAGGAGGAGGGCAAGCTGCTCGAGGCGCACCGGATCCGGCAACGGACCGAGTACGACCTCGAGATGCTGCGCGAGCTCGGCTTCTGCAACGGGATCGAGAACTACTCGCGTGTTCTCGAGGGGCGGGCGGCCGGCACGCATCCGTTCACGCTGCTCGACTACTTCCCGCCCGACTTCGTCTGCTTCGTCGACGAGTCGCACCAGACGGTGCCGCAGCTCGGTGCGATGTACGAGGGCGACCGCTCGCGCAAACAGACGCTCGTCGACTTCGGCTTCCGGCTCCCGTCGGCGCTCGACAACCGGCCGCTCCAGTGGGAGGAGTTCCTGCGCAAGGTGCCGCAGCTCGTCTTCGTCTCCGCGACGCCCGGGCCGTTCGAGCTGCGTCACTCGGGTGTCGTCGCGGAACAGCTCATCCGCCCGACCGGCATCGTCGATCCCGACGTCGAGCTCCGGCCGACGAAGAACCAGATCGACGACCTCCTCGCCGAGATCCGTGCCCGCGAGGCGGTCGGCGAGCGCGTCCTCGTCACGACGCTGACGAAGAAGATGGCCGAGGACCTGACCGACTACCTGCTCGAGTCGGGCGTCAAGGCGCGCTACCTCCACTCCGAGATCGACACCATCGAACGGATCCAGATCGTGCGCCAGCTGCGGCTCGGTGAGTTCGACGTCCTCGTCGGCGTCAACCTCCTGCGCGAGGGGCTCGACCTGCCCGAGGTGTCGCTCGTCGCCATCCTCGACGCCGACAAGGAGGGCTTCCTGCGCGGCCGGACGAGCCTGATCCAGACGATCGGGCGCGCGGCGCGCAACGTCCACGGCAAGGTGCTCATGTACGCGGACAAGACGACCGAGGCGATCAAGGACGCGCTCGACGAGACGAACCGGCGCCGCGCCGTCCAGCTCGCGTACAACGAGGAGCACGGGATCGTGCCGGAGACGATCACGAAGGGAGTCTCCGACATCGCCGAGCTGCTGCAGCTCGAGGCGCCCCACGTGCCGGCGAGGCGGCGACGAGGCGCGACGAAGGTGGAGGGGATGTCGCGCGAGGAGCTCGAGAAGCTCGTCGTCACGCTCGAGGAGGAGATGTACCTCGCCGCCGAGGAGCTGCGGTTCGAGTATGCCGCCAAGCTCCGGGACGAGATCAAGGACCTGCGCCGGGATCTGACGGCGATGAGCGGAAGTCCCGTCTAGAGCGGCGAGCTCGCGTTCCTGACGGCTCGCCGGCAAGCGGCGAAGGACGTCACAGTGCAAGTGGCACGGGGCGTCCGACACGGAGCAGCCGGCGGGCCGAGCCGCCGGCGGAGGCCGGCTCCGCCGGCCGGGAGCCGAGGACCTGCGCCGGGATCTGACGGCGATGAGCGGACGTCCCGTCTAGGGCACCGAGCCAAGCTGCTCTGCGTAGCGATCGCCACCTAGGGGTGCGATCACAGCCCCGCGCTACCCTCTTACGATGCTCGCGACGGTCATCGTTGCCATGTGCTCGGCGTTCATCACCGGCGCCCTCGCGCGCTGGGCCGTGCCCGGACCGGATCCGATGCCCGCGTGGCTGACCGTCGCGATCGGGCTCGTCGGCACGGCGATCGGCACCGGGATCGTGATCGGGATCGAGGGGAGCGACGCGCACGCCGCCTCGTGGGCCGGGATCGCGAGCTTCCTCGCCGCCGTCATCATCGTCGTCCTCTACCGGCATTTCATCCAGAAGCGGCCGCTCTGGGGGAAGGACGCGTATCGCTTCCCGGAGCGCGGCTTCGGCGTCGACGCGTACCGGGAGCGTCTCCGGCGCACCGGGATCGACCCGGACAAGATCGGGACGATGCCGTTCCAGCCGCTCTCGACGGTGCAGCAACCGTTCCCGGCCGTAGGTGTCCCGGGCGCCCCGGGCGCCGGCGGAGCCGGCCACGCCGGCGGCGACCCGACGGAGAATCCGGCGCACTACCTCGGCCTGCTCGAAGAGCTGCACGACTCCGGCGTCCTCGGCGACGACGAGTACACGTCCGCCCGCATGCGCCTCCTCGAGCGGCTGCGGCCTCAGGTGTAGGAGGTAGCGGTGGTTCTCTGGTTCATCCTCTATCTCGTCTTCTCGGGGCTGATCGTCGGTGCGCTCGCGCGGCTCGCCCTGCCGGGGCCCGACCCGATGGGGATTCTCGCGACGGTCGGTCTCGGACTCGCGGGCACGTGGGTCGGCGGCCTGATCGCCTGGGCGTTTCTCGGCCACGTCGCCGGGATCGTCTTCTCCGTGGCGGGGGCGACGCTCCTCCTCTACCTCCACCGCCGCTTCGTCCAGCACCGGCCTCTCACCGGGCCGGGCGCGCGGCAGCTGCCGCCGCGGCGCTAACGCCGCGGAAAGCCGCGCTCGGCGGCGAGCGTCCAGTCGCCGCGCGACCAGATGTACGTGTGCACGGCGATCACAGTGTCGGTCGCCTCGACGACGTGCAGGCCCCGAGCCTCGCCGAGCCGCCTGGGCCGTGGCCGTCCGAGGCCCGGGGCGACGGCGACCACGGCCGTGCGGGCCTCGTCCCCGACGACCTCGAACTCGTGCCTGGAGCTCACCGCCGACTGGTGGATGTGGCCCGCGAGGATCACGTCGGCTCCGGACTCGATGAGCGTGCGGAGGACGCGGTTCCGGTGCGACACGGGCCGCTTCTGCGCTGCCCGCAGCGGCGGGCCGAGCAGGTGGTGGTGGAGGACGGCGACGCGGAGCGCACCCGGCTCGGAGGCTGCGAGCCGCTCCGCGGCGCGGCGGAGCTGCGTCCGGCTCAGCGCTCCACCCTGGTAGCGAAACGGTCGCACCGAGTTCAGGCCCACGACGTGGAGGCCGGGAAGGGAGGCTACGGGCTCGGTCGTCTCCCAGACCCGCTCGAACTCTCGCCAGGGCCGGAAGAAGCGCGCCGGCGTCCCGGGGATGTCGTGATTGCCGGGGACGGCGAGCACCGGCGGCCCGAGGCGTCGCAGCAGTTCCGCCGCCCGCTCGAGCTGCGCCGGCCGTCCCCGGTGAGCGAGATCCCCCGAAGCCACGACGAGCTGCGGCTCGGTCCGCTCGACGAGCCGGGCGAGCGCGCGCTCGACCTGCTCCTCCTCATGTGTACCGGCGTGCAGATCGGAAACATGGAGAAGGCGAGTCGCCACGACCGACGGAGGCTATAGATTCCAGCTGTGGCCGAAGAGTCTGCCGAGATCTTCGATGACCTCTATCTCGGCCTGCGGGCCGGCGGCGCGTTTCGCAAGCAGCGGCGCGGCGAGGAGCTGACCCACGAGGAGGAAGAGGCGCTCGGCCGCTGGGAGCGGCTCTCCACGGCGCGCAAGGCAGCTGCGATCAGCGCTTTCGCCGCCGGCGCCTTCGGGCTCGGCTTCACGTTGGGCGGCCTCGTCTTCGGCCGCTGGCGCAAGCCCAGGTCGAGCTGACCCGAGGGTTTCCCTCCCGCACCGAGAACGACGTCGGCGTGGAACGTCCGGTGATCGAAGCACGTCGCCACGGCATCGTGCTCGCCCGCCCGCTGCTGCGGGCCCTCCTGCTCGCGCTCGCCGGAGCTGCGTGCTTCCTCGCCCCTTGGCTCGCCCTCGCCGTCGCGGGTGCGGTGCTGCTGGCCCTCGCGGCGATGCTCGCCGTCGTCGCCGTCGCGCGCTGGGACAGCACGCATCTCGTTCTCACCACGGACGGCCTGAGCATCTCGCATGGGCTGCTCCGCCGCAGCACGGCATCCGTGGCACTCGAGCCCGGCCGGGTCGTGGAGGTGGAGAGGTCGCTGCTCGGCCGCCTGCTCGGCTACGCGACCGTCGCCGCGGGGGAGCTCGAGATCGAGGGCGTGCCGCGACCGCTCGCGAACCGGCTTCAACAGCGGCACTGACACCCTTCCCGAACACACGTTCGGCGGGTAGAATGGCCGCCATATGGCTGTCGACGAGCTCGTCGTCCACGGCGCCCGCGAGCACAACCTCAAGGACCTCACCGTCCGCCTGCCGCGGAACCGCCTCATCTGCATCACCGGGCTGTCCGGCTCCGGCAAGTCGAGCCTCGCCTTCGACACGATCTACGCCGAGGGGCAGCGCCGCTACGTCGAGTCGCTCTCCGCGTACGCGCGCCAGTTCCTCCAGATGATGGAGAAGCCGGACGTCGATCACATCGACGGCCTCAGCCCGGCGATCTCGATCGACCAGAAGACGACCTCGCGGAACCCGCGCTCGACCGTCGGCACCGTGACCGAGATCTACGACTACCTGCGGCTCCTCTACGCGCGGGTCGGCCGCCCGCACTGCCCTGTCTGTGGCAAGCCGATCGCCGGCCAGAGCCTCGACTCGATCGTCGACCAGGTCCTGCAACTCGACGAGGGCACGCGCTTCACGGTCAACGCGCCGGTCGTCCGCGACCGCAAGGGCGAGTACAAGGACGTGTTCGAGGACGTGACCCGTGAAGGGTTCACCCGGGTCAAGGTGGACGGCGAGGAGTACCTGCTCGAGGAGGGCGTTCCCGAGCTCGACAAGAAGTTCAAGCACACGATCGAGGTCGTCGTCGACCGGCTCGTCATGCGCGCCGACCTCCGGCTCCGCCTCAGCCAGTCGATCGAGGCCGCGGCCGGTCTCGCCGAGGGTTTGGTCGCGATCGACCTCGTGGAGAGCGGGGAGCAGCTTCTCTTCTCCGAGAACTTCGCCTGCCCCGAGCACGGCGTCTCGCTGCCCGAGCTCCAGCCGCGGATCTTCTCTTTCAACGCGCCGCACGGAGCCTGTCCCCGCTGCACGGGTCTCGGCTCGCAGCAGGAGATCGACCCCGACCTCGTCGTCCCCGATCCGTCGCTCTCGATCGACGACGGAGCCCTCGTGCCGTGGTCGGTCGGGGGCTCCTCCGGCTTCTACGAGGCGGTGATCCACGCCGTGGCCGAGCGCTACGAGGTCGACACGTCGAAGCCCTGGGCCGAGCTGGCCGAGCAGGAGCAGTCCCGCTTCCTCCACGGCACCGACGGCGAGCGCGTCTACGTCCAGTACCGCAACCGGATGGGTCGGCGGCGCCAGTACATGCTCGCCTTCGACGGGATCGTCGCGAGCCTCGAGCGCCGCTACCGCGAGACCGACTCGTCGCAACAGCGGGAGCGGATCGAGGAGTACATGTCCTTCCGGCCCTGCCCGGTCTGCAAGGGCGCTCGCCTCAAGCCCGAGGTGCTCGCCGTCACCGTCGGCGGCAAGTCGATCAACGAGTTCACGCAGCTGTCGGTGGCGGCGGCGCTTCGCTTCGTCGACGAGCTCGAGCTCACACCGACCGAGGAGCTCATCGGGCAGCGGATCGTGAAGGAGATCCGCGAGCGGCTGACCTTCCTCGACGACGTCGGCGTCGGCTACCTGACGCTCGACCGCGCGGCGGCGACGCTCTCGGGCGGCGAGGCCCAGCGTCTGCGGCTCGCAACGCAGATCGGCTCCCAGCTCGTCGGCGTCCTGTACATCCTCGACGAGCCGTCGATCGGTCTCCACCAGCGCGACAACGACCGGCTGATCTCGCACGCTCGAGCGGCTCCGCGATCTCGGCAACACCGTCGTCGTCGTCGAGCACGACGAGGAGATGATGCGGCGCTCCGACTGGCTCGTCGACATGGGGCCGGGAGCCGGCCTCCACGGCGGCGAGATCGTCGCGGAAGGGCCGGCGGCGAAGGTCGAGCGGGTGGCGAAGTCCGTCACCGGGCAGTTCCTCGCCGGCAAGCGCTCGATCGTGGTGCCCGAGCGGCGGGACGAGGACCGCGGCTCCTTCGTCGTCCGCGGGGCGGCACAACACAACCTGAAGGAGATCGACGTCGAGTTCCCGGTCGGCAAGTTCGTCTGTGTCACGGGCGTCTCCGGCTCGGGCAAGTCGACGCTCGTGAACGAGATCGTGTTCAAGGCGCTCGCGAACCGGCTCAACCGGGCGCGCGTCAAGCCTGGGGCGCACGCAGGCGTCGAGGGGATCGACGTCTTCGACAAGGTGATCGAGATCGACCAGAAGCCGATCGGCCGCACGCCCCGCTCGAACCCGGCGACGTACACCGACCTGTTCACGCACATCCGCGAGCTCTACTCGCTGACGCCCGAGGCGAAGATCCGCGGCTACAGGCCGGGCCGCTTCTCCTTCAACGTCCGCGGCGGCCGTTGCGAGACGTGCAAGGGCGACGGCCAGATCAAGATCGAGATGCACTTCCTTCCCGACGTCTACGTCCCATGCGAGACGTGCAAGGGGGCGCGCTACAACCGCGAGACGCTCGAGGTGCGCTTCAAGGGCAGCTCGATCGCGGACGTGCTCGAGATGTCGGTCGAGGAGGCGCTCCGCTTCTTCGCGAAGATCCCGAAGATCCGGCGCCGGCTGCAGACGCTGCACGACGTCGGCCTCGACTACATCAAGCTCGGCCAGCCGGCGACCACGCTCTCGGGCGGCGAGGCGCAGCGCGTGAAGCTCGCCGCCGAGCTCTCGAAGATCGCCACCGGGAAGACGCTCTACATCCTCGACGAGCCGACGACGGGCCTCCACTTCGCCGACATCGAGAAGCTGCTCGAGACGTTGCAGCGGCTCGTCGACGGCGGCAACACGATGATCGTGATCGAGCACAACCTCGACGTGATCAAGCAGGCGGACTGGGTCGTCGACCTCGGCCCCGAGGGCGGCGAGGAGGGCGGCGAGCTCGTCGCGTCGGGCACGCCCGAGGAGGTCGCGCGGGTCGAGGGCTCGTTCACCGGCTCGTTCCTGCGGCACGTGCTGCCGGCCGCGCGCCCGCCGCGTGAGCGGCGGCCCGTAGGGATGCCGAGCGCCGGAGATCGCCCGCTCGTCGGTGCTCGAGCGGAACTGGTGGCTGCGAGTGGTCGCCGTGCTCGTCGCGCCCCCGTGCCGTCTTCGTCTCGCTGCGGGACGAGTCGGACTCCGGCGCGTCGAGGCGCGCTCGAGCGAGCAGCTCCGGCCCGCGGTCTGCCGGGCTCGCGGGGATCGCCGGCGTGCTCGACGACCCCGGTTGCCCGGTGCCGCTCCTCAACGACTACGACATGTCGGTCTCCCTATCCCGATCTGGGCTCTTCGTCGGCGGGGCTGCGTATGCGCTCGCCGTGTACTGGGCTCGGGCGGCGGGCTCCTCTTCGGCGCGGCGCGCCGGCTCGGCGGGCTCGGCAGCTACCGGCGGGCCCGGCACGTGCTCGCGCTCGCGTCGGCCCCGCTCGCGCTCGACGCTGTTCACGGTCTGGCCGGTCGGCTCGCGATCTACGGCGAGGATCTCTTCCGCACCGGCGGCAACGACTGGGGGCCGGGCGACCGGATCTTCGGCGGGCTGCTCTATGCGGCGCTCGCCTGGAGCGCGCTGCTGCTCGTCGTCGGCATCCGCGAGCGTGCACGGCTGGAGCTGGCGGCGGAGCGCTCGCCGCGGCCGCGCTCGCGGCCGCGCTTCCCGCTCGTCGTGCTCGCGACGGTCGTCTAGTCCGGCTCGTGCCTGCAAGTAACAGACTGTTACTTGCGGTCGGCTGCGCCCTCGAACGCGGCCTGCTCCTCCTCCGACATCGAGTACGTGTGCTGCTCCTCGGGGAACGGCGCCGCTGCGGACGTCCGCCGCGTAGGCGACGAGCGCGTCGCGGATCTCGCGCCGAGAGGTTCGCGTAGCGCTTGACGAAGCGGGGGAGATGTCCTTCGGTCAGCCCCAGCAGGTCGTGGTAGACGAGCACCTGGCCGTCGCAGGCGGCGCCCGCGCCGATCCCGATCGTCGGCACCGTGAGCTCCTCGCGTGATCCGCGCCGCGACCGGCGCCGGCACCGCCTCGAGCACGAGCGAGCAGCAGCCGGCGTCCTCCAGCGCCTTCGCGTCCCTCGACGAGCCGCTGCGCGGCCTCGGCGGTCCTGCCCTGTGTCTTGAAGCCGCCGAGCATCGTCGCGGACTGCGGCGTCAGCCCGACATGTCCCATGACCGGGATCCCGGCCTCGACGATCGCGCGCGCGCGGGAGACCATCGGCCCGGCGCCCTCGAGCTTGACGACGTCCGCGCCGCCCTCCTTCACGAAGCGGACGGCGGTGCGCACGGCGTCCTCGTCGGAGGTCTCGTACGAGCCGAACGGCAGGTCGCCGACGACGATCGGGCGGTGCACCTGGCGCGAGACCGTTCGCGTGAGGAAGAGCATCTCGTCGACGGTGACCGGCACGTCGTGCCCTCGTGGCCGAGCACGACCATCGCCGCGGTGTCGCCGACGAGGACCATGTCGATCCCCGCGTCCTCGGCGAAGCGGGCGCCGGGCGCGTCGTAGGCGGTGACCATCACGATCTTCTCGCCTCGCCGCTTCATGGCGGCCAGCTCGGGCAGCGGCAGCTTGCCGGCGGGGGAATGCTCATCTGATGCTCTCCTTCCAGGAGGACGTTGTCGATCAACCGGGTCGAGCCGACGCGGACGGCGGCGGCGAGGAGCCTGGCGTCGCCGAGGTCGAGCACGGCGACGTAATCGGGGTCGAGCCCGTTCAGCGAGGTGCGCGCGGCCGCGACGGGGTCGAGCGAGCCGGCCGCCGCCGCGAGCGCGCGCGGCAGGCCGAGAGCCAGCTCGCGCTCGGCGGGCGAGAGTAAGCCGTTCCGCGACGAGAGCGCGAGGCCGTCCTCGTCGCGCACGGTCGGGACCGCGCGGATCGCGAGGGGCAGCGCGAGGTCGCGGACGAGTGCACGCACGACCGTCACCTGCTGCGCGTCCTTCTGGCCGAAGTACGCACGCGCCGGACGGACGAGGACGAACAGCTTCAGGCAGACGGTCGCGACGCCGCGGAAGTGGCCGGGCCGCGCCTCTCCCTCGAGCCCGCTCGACGCGTCCTCGACCTCGAGCCACGTCTGGTAGCCGGCCGGGTAGAGCTCCTCCGCCGCCGGCGCGAAGACGACGTCGACGCCCGCCTCGTCCGCGACGCGCAGGTCGCGCGCCTCGTCCCTCGGGTAGGCCGAGAGATCGGCTGCGTCGTCGAACTGGGCCGGGTTCACGAAGAGCGACATGACGACCGCGTCGTTCTCCCGCCGCGCTGTCTCCAGCAGCGCGAGGTGGCCGGCGTGGAGGGCGCCCATGGTGGGCACGAGCCCGATGTCACCGGCGAGCTCCTGCCGCGCTTCCTGCAGCTCGGCGACGGTACGCAGGACCTTCACGCGAGCATCACCGTCGCCCCCGCGAGCGTCTCGTAGAGGTGCTCGAGCTCGGGATGCGCCGCCCGGATCGCCTGCTTGTGGGCCTCCACGGTCTGCCAGTCGCCGCGGGCGAGCGGGCCGGTGAGGTCGAAGCCGTTCTCGATCGTCCGGCGTCATCAGCGGGACGAGCCCCTCGGCCGGCACGCCCAGTCGCACTGCCGCGCGCTGCAGCGTGACGAGATAGTTCGAGGCGAAGACCGCTCCTGCGTGGTACAGCGTGCGCTCCTCCTCCGCGAGCTCGAACGGATGCAGGCCGAGCAGCCCTGCCAGCTCGCGCGCGACCTCGAGCGCCTCCTCCGTCTCGCCGCTCGATCGCCGCCCACGCTCCGTCCAGCTGGGCGGGGTCGCCGCTGCGGTCGAAGGTCTGGAGCGGGTGGAGAGAGAAGCGGCGCTCGTGCGGGTCGAGCGCGGAGAGCGGCGTCGCTCCCGAGACGTGTCCGATCCAGCCACGTCCCGGTAACAGATACCTGGACACGTCCGGCAATGGCCGTGTCCGGGACGCAGAGGAGGACGACGTCGGGGTCGTCCTCGCGCACGGCGACGCCGCGGTCGTGAAGACGGGCGGCGACGGCCGAGCCGACGCGGCCCGAGCCGATGACATGGACGCTTTCGATCACTCTCTCGCTCCAGCTCCGAGGCGGATGCCAGGCATCGATCGAGCTCTACCCCGCGGGCGTCGGGGGTGCCCGCGTGCGAAAATTCACCCTGATGAGCTCAGCTGCTGCCACCTTCCCCGAGATCCCGCATTTCTCGCGCCGCCGCGAGCTGCTGATCGCTGCCGCGTTGACCGCGGCCATCGCCGGGCTGGTGCTCGCGATCGGCCCGGCTCCCGGCGACGCTCCCGTCCACCTCTACCGGACGTTCCTCGTCCGCAGCGGAGCGCTCGTCTGGGACAACTTCTGGTACGCGGGCATGTACCCGCTCGCCTCGTACAGCCTCCTCTACTACCTCCCGGCCGCGGTCGTCGGGAACCTGCCACTCGTCTTCGCGGCCGCCGTCGCCTCGACCGTCCTCTTCTCCTCACTCGCGCTGCGGGAGTGGGGAAGGGCGGCGCTCTGGCCGTCGCGCGTCTTCGGGGTGCTCGCTGCGGCGCCGCATGTTCACGGGCCTCTACCCGTACTCGCTCGGCTTCGCCGCGATGCTCGCGACGCTCAAGCTGCTGCAGCTGCGGCGGCTCCGCTGGGCTGTCGTGCTCGCGGCCCTCACGGTCGGCTTCAGTCCGCTCGCCTTCGTCTTCCTCTGCCTCATCGTCGCCTCGTACGCCGTCGGCCGCTGGAAGATCGCGCGCCGCGACGTCTGGTTCGGGGTCGGCCTCGGTGCGGCTGCCGGGTTCGAGCTCGTCGCGCTCGTCGTCTTCCCGACGAACACGGGCGTCTACCCGTTCCACTGGATCGACTTCGGCGGCGTGTTGCTCGTCACGACACTCGGCGTGCTCGTCGCCCGGCACGCGCGCGCAGGCGCGCCGCTCGTGGCCTTCTACGCCCTCTGGGGCCTCGGCAGCGTTCTCTTCTTCGTCGTCCCCTCGCCGCTCGGAGACAACTGGACGCGGCTGGGCGCCTTCGTCTTCCCGGTCATGCTCCTGACGGCGAGCCTCGCCGGCTTCCGCCCGCGCCGCCTCGTCTTGCTCGCGCTCGCCGTGGCGCTCGCGTACAACGTCGTGCCCTACGCGCTCCTGGTTCCGTCCCGGATCGACAACGCGACGCAGCAGGCGAGCTTCTGGCAGCCGGCGCTCGACTTCCTGCACGCGCACAACCCGCCCGGCTACCGCGTCGAGGTCGTACCGACGGCGGAGCACTGGGAGGCGTACTGGCTCCCGAAGTCGGGCTTCGCCCTCGCCCGCGGCTGGTACCGGCAGCTCGACTCCGTCGACAACTCGGTGCTGTACGCGAAGCACCTCGGGCCTGCTGCGTACGGGGAATGGCTGCGCTCGAAGGCGGTCAAGTACGTCGTGCTCAGCCGCACGGCCCCGCTCGGCTGGGACGGCGTCCATCAGGAGGTGGACGTGCTCCGATCGCCGCACTCGGGGTTGCGGGTCGTCTTCCGGAGCGTGAACTGGACGATCTACGAGCTGCCGCACCCGACGCCGCTGCTCACCGGCCCGGCGCACCCGGTCGTCACGTCCTTCGGGCACACCGTCATCCGCGGCCGCGTCTTCGCCGCCGGGCACTACCTCCTGCGCGCGCACTACAACCCGTACTGGCGCCTGCAGGGAGCCGGCTGCGTCTCGCCGGGGCCCGCGAGGATGACGATCCTGCAGCTGGACCGGCCCGGGCCGTTCGCGCTCAGGGTGCCCGGAACGCCGCAGGCGCTCCTCGGCGAGATCGTCGACGGCAAGCAGGCGACCTGTAAAGCCTCGTAGCGCCGCGCCGGTGACGGTCTCGTCGGCGCCGGAGGGCCACCGCTCCTGAACCGGTCGCTGCTGCGGCTCTCCCTCGTCGCCTGTGCGGCGGGCGGCGTGGCCGCCCTCCTCGTCTTCCGCGGCCCCGACTGGGGGAACGTAGGACACGACCTCGCGCAGATGAGCTGGACCTGGGCGCTCGCCGCCGTCGGGCTCAACCTCGCGTCCGCCATCGTGCGCGGCCTGTCGTGGGACACGGTGCTGCGGCAGGCAGTCCGCGCCCCGCACCCGCGCCTGCTCGACGTCTTCTCCGCCTTCTTCATCGGGGTCTTCGCCAACGGCGTCCTGCCCGGGCGGGTCGGCGAGGTGGCACGCGTCGGCGTGCTCATGCGGCGGATGCCCGAGCGGAAGCGGCCGGGGCTCTGGCCCGCGTTGTTGGGCAGTGTCGTCGCGCACCGGATTCTCGAGGTTCTTCCCTCGGTCGGGCTGATCGTCTGGGTGCTCGCGGCGGCGAAGATCCCTCTCTGGGCGCGGTCCTCGCTCTGGGCGATGCTCGGCTTCGCCTCGGCGTTCTTCCTCTTGGGCGTGGCGGTGGCGACGAGGCACGAGCGCGGCGGCGCGACCGGCCGGGGGAGGTTCCGCGCGATCGTCGAGCGGGTCCGTGAGGGGCTCGGCGTACTGCGGCGTCCCGCGCCGGCGCTGCTCGCCGCCGGCTTTCAGACGGCGGCGTGGCTTCTCCAGCTCGCAGCCGTCTGGGTGGCGCTGCTCGCCTTCCACCTCCACGAGCCGCTGATCGCGGCAGGCGCCGTGCTCGCCCTGATGAACGTTGCCCTGATCCTGCCCCTCTGGCCCGGCAACGTCGGCCTCCAGCAGGCGGCGATCGCCCTGCCGCTCGTCGCCTACGGCGTCGCCTACTCGCGCGGCTTCGCGTACGGCATCGCGCTCCAGGCGATCGAGTCCTCCGTCGGCTACGTCGGCGGCATCGTCTTTCTCGCCCGCGAAGGCCTGTCGCTCGGGGGGCTGCGCGCGCTCGGCGATGCGGGGGCATCTCACACATGACAAGCGGCCGGCCCGGAGAGCCCACACTCCGGCCGAGCCATCTGCGCGCTTCGTCGAGCTACGCGCCTCGAGCGCCCGGGCGACTAACATCTGAGCTGTGCCGATCTACGAGTACGTCTGCATGGAGTGCGAGTCGCACTTCGAGGAGCTCGTCCGGGGCGCCGAGCACGTCTCCTGTCCCGACTGCGCCGCGACGAACGTCCAGCGGCAGTTCTCCTCCTTCGCCGTGCACGGGGTGGCGAAGCCCGTGACCGCAGGCGGGGGCGGCGGAGGCTGCTGCGGCGGCTCCTGCGGCTGCGGCGGCCACTAGTCCCGCCGTGGCAGGGGGGGACGACGGCGAGCTGCTGACGCGTGCCGCGTACGAGCGGCTCGAAGGCGAGCTCGCCGAGCTCGAGGGGCCGAAGCGAACGGAGGTCGTGGCGGCGATCGCGACGGCGCGCGCGCACGGCGACCTCTCGGAGAACTTCGAGTACCACGCCGCGAAGAACGAGCAGGGGCTGCTCGAAGCCCGGATCAGGGTGCTCCGCCACCGCCTCCACCACGCCACGGTCGTCGACGAGAAGGAGGCGGCGGCGAGCGGTGTCGTCACGGTGGGCTCGCAGGTGGAGCTCGAGCGGGACGACGGCGAGCGGCTCGAGTTCGAGATCACGAGCGTCGGCGGGGTGTCGCCCGACTCCCCGGTCGGGCGGGCGCTGCTCGGCAAGGGGCCGGGCGACGAGATCGAGGTGGAGGCGCCGCGCGGGCGTTGGCGGGCGCGCATCGTGTCCGTCGGGCGCTCCTCCTAGACTCGACCTTCGTGAGCGCAGTGTCGGTCGAGAGCGTCGACTCCCTCGAGGCGTATGCGACGTCGGTCGCAGGTTGCACGCGCTGCCGGCTCTCGCAGGGGCGGACGCAGGTCGTGTTCGGCGCCGGCAACCCGCGCGCCGACGTCATGTTCGTCGGCGAGGCGCCGGGCTTCCACGAGGACAAGCAGGGCATCCCGTTCGTCGGGCAGGCCGGCAAGCTGCTCGACGGACTTCTGGCCGGGGTCGGCCTGCGCCGGGAGGACGTGTACATCGCGAACGTCCTCAAGTGCCGCCCTCCGGGCAACCGCGACCCGCAGGCGGACGAGATCGAGGCGTGCGAGCCCCACCTCTTCCGGCAGATCGAGCTGATCGAGCCGAAGGTGATCGCGACGCTCGGCAACTTCGCGACGAAGCTCCTCTCCGGCCGGCCGCTCGGGATCACCCGCGTGCACGGCCAGGAGCAGGCGCTGACGATCGCAGGCCGTGGCGTCCTCCTCTATCCGCTCTACCATCCCGCCGCCGCGCTCTACACGCCGGCGATGCTGAAAGTGCTCGAGGCGGACTTCGCCCGCCTGCCCGGCCTCCTCGCCGGTGAGGGCACGGTGCCCGTCGCTGCGCCGGACCCCCAGCCCGAGCCGGCAGCCATCGCCTCGGAGCCGGCGGAGCAGCTCGGGCTGTTCTAGGGGAGGCCTCGGCAGCCTGCTAGAGCGGCTCGTCGAGCCCCTGGACTGCGACCATGCGGAGGCTCGCCGCGCCCTCGCGCAACCGCCTCGCCTCCTGGTAGGAGTCCGACGCGTACCAGCTCTTCGCCGTCTCGAGGTCGGGGAACTCGAGGATCACGACCCGAGACGGGTGCCAGTCGCCCTCGAAGACGGCGAGCTCGCCGCCACGGGCGACGAAGCGGCCGCCGCCGGCGTGCACGACGCCAGGTGACGCGGCTCTGTAGCGCTCGTACAGCTCGGGATCGTGGACGTCGGTCTCGACGATCACGTAGGCGGGCACGAGCGGATCGTAGTCTTGCGCGCGATGACGGAGACGAAGACACGCTCGCCGGAGGAGACGGAGGCGCTCGCCGCGCAGCTCGCGCGGCGCCTCGTGGTCGGCGACGTGGTCACCGTCGCGGGCGAGCTGGGCAGCGGGAAGACCACCTTCGTCCGCGGCGCCTGCTCTGCGCTCGGCGTGCGCGGGCGGGTCACGAGTCCCACCTACACGATCGGGCACCGCTACCACGGGAACGGCGTCGAGGTCTCACATCTCGATCTCTACCGGTTCGAGGGAGTCTCGCCGGCGGAGTGGGGTGACCTCGAGCCCTACTTCGAGCACGCGATCGTCTTCGTGGAGTGGCCGGAGGCGGGCGAGGGCGTTCTGCCCCGGCCCCGCTACGCCGTCCGTTTGCGGCATGCTGGCGGTGGGAGAGCGGTGGAGATCGTGGAGTGCTGACGCTGGCCTTCGACACGGCGACGGGCGCCGCGACGAGTGCGCTCGTGGACGGGGACGAAGTGCTGGGCGAGCGCGTCTCGCGGGCGCAGACGCTGCTCGAGGATCTCGACGCGCTCCTGCGGCAGGCGGGCGCGCATCCCTCCGAGCTCGACCGGCTCGCAGTCGGAGTCGGCCCGGGCAGCTTCACCGGCGTTCGGATCGGCCTCGCCGTCGCGCGCGGTCTCGCCCTGTCGCTCGAGCTCCCGGGCGCCGGCGTCTCGACGCTCGCCGCGCTCGCCGCAGGTGCTCCGAACGCGGTGCCGGTGATCGACGCGAAGCGGCGCGAGATCTTCGCGCTGATCGGGGGCGAGGCGCGTGTGCTGGCGCCCGCGGACTTGCCGCTCGAGCCCGGCACCGTCTGCGTCGGCGACGGCGCGCGCCGGTTCCGCGGCCTGTTCGAGGAGCGGGGCGCCGTCGTGCCGCCCGACGACGACGAGCGCCACCTGCCGCGGGCGCGCTTCCACGCCGGGCTCGCCGGCGAAGCGGGCCCCGTCGACGAGATCGAGCCCCTGTACCTGCGCGTTCCGGACGTGGACGCGTGACGACCGTCGAGCTGCGCCGGCTCGCTCTCCAGGACCTGCACGCGATCGAGGGAATCGAGCGGCGCGCCTATCCGACCCCGTGGTCACGCTCCATGTTCGCGGGCGAGCTCGCGAAGCCGAGCTCGATCTGCCTGGGCGCCTTCGTAGCCGACGGCGAGGAGGGCGCCCTCGCCGGGTACCTGATCGTCTCGCGGTACGTCGATGCCTGGCACGTGATGAACGTCGCGGTCGACCCGGTGCACCGCGGCCGCGGCATCGCCACGATGCTGTTCGAGCGCCTCTTCGACCTGACCGCCGCCGACGTCCGGCGCGGCTACACGCTCGAGGTGCGCGTCTCGAACCGCAAGGCAATCGGTCTCTACGAGCGGCTCGGCTTCGGGGCGCGCGGCCTGCGGCGCGGCTACTACACCGACAACCGCGAGGACGCGCTGATCATGTGGAAGGACCCCGTCACTCGCGAGCCGGCGTGATTCTCGGCATCGAGACCTCGTGTGACGAGACCGCTGCAGCCCTGGTCGCAGAGGACGGGCACATTCGCTCCAGCGTCGTCTCCTCGCAGGCCGAGCTGCACGCGCGCTACGGCGGCGTCGTCCCGGAGGTGGCGTCCCGCCGGCACCTCGAGCTCGTGACGCCCGTCATCCGCGAGGCCCTCGCCGAGGCGGACGCAACGCTCGACGACGTAGACCGTGTCGCCGTCACGCAGGGGCCGGGACTGATCGGCGCGCTTCTCGTCGGCCTGGCCACGGCCAAGGCGGTCGCCTGGTCGCGCCGGCTGCCGCTCGTTCCCGTCGACCATCTCGACGGGCACGTCGCTTCCCTCTACCTCCAGCCCGACCCGTTCGAGCCCCCGTTTCTCTGCCTGCTCGCGAGCGGCGGTCACACGATGCTGCTGGACGTCCGCTCGCACACCGAGCGCGACCTCCTGGGCTCGACGCTCGACGACGCAGCGGGCGAGGCCTTCGACAAGGGCGCGCGCCTGCTCGGTCTCGGCTATCCGGGTGGGAGAGAGATCGACCGGCTCGCACGCGAGGGAGACCCGGCCGCGTACGACTTCCCCGTGGCGCGAGTGCCCGGGCTCGACTTCTCGTTCTCGGGCCTGAAGACGGCGCTCCTGTACGCCGTCCGCGACCTCGGCGAGGGCGAGCTGGCCGCTCGACGCGCCGACTTCGCCGCCTCGTATCAGCGGGCGATCGTCCGCGCACTCGTCGGGCGGGTGCGGGAGGGGGCCGAGCAGACGGGGCGGCGCCGGATCGCGATCGTCGGCGGCGTGGCCGCGAACTCCGAGCTGCGTGCCGCGCTGCCGGAGGCGGCGGCAGCTCCACCGGCGCTCTGCACGGACAACGCCGCGATGATCGCCTCCGCCGCCCGTTGGGTCGAGCCGGTGCCCTATCCGCGCTACCTTGCGGTCGATGCGTATGCGTCCCGCTGAGCCGTCGGGGAACTACGGTTCAACCCCGCTGGGGCGGTCCGTATACTCGCCACGGATTCCGGTTTTCCTACGATTTGCTCGAGAAAAAGGAGCGACAAGGTGACCGCAGTCGATGTAGGTACACACCTGCGTGAGAACCCCTTCGAGTTGGCACGCGAGCAGTTGCAGCGCGTCGCATCGACCTTCCAGATCGATCCCAACCTCGTCGAGGTCCTCGGAAAGTGCAAGAAGGCGATCGAGGTCTCGATCCCCGTGAGCATGGACGACGGGAACACTCAGGTCTTCACGGGCTATCGCGTGACCCACAACATCGCCCGCGGGCCGTCGAAGGGCGGCATCCGCTACCACCCAGACGTCACCGTCGACGAGGTGAGAGCCCTCGCGATGTGGATGACGTGGAAGTGCGCCCTCATGGGCATCCCGTTCGGCGGGGCGAAGGGCGGCGTGGTCTGCGACCCGAAGAAGATGTCCCGCGGCGAGCTCGAGCGGATGACGCGCCGTTTCACGAGCGAGATCATCAACGAGATCGGCCCCGAGAAGGACATCCCGGCCCCCGACGTCGGTACCGACGGCTCGACGATGGCCTGGATCTTCGACACGTATTCGATGAACAAGGGCCACTCGGTGCTCGGCGTCGTGACCGGCAAGCCGCTGACCATCGGCGGCTCTCTCGGTCGCGTCGAGGCGACCTCGCGCGGCTGCCTGTTCGCCATCCGCGACGCCGTCGCGAAGCTCGACAAGCGCGTCGCCGGCATGAAGGTCGCGGTGCAGGGCTTCGGCAACGTGGGCAGCTACCTCGCGAACTTCCTCCACCAGGAGGGCGCGACCGTCGTTGCGATCTCCGACTCGACGACGGCCCTCTACAACCCGAAGGGCATCGACATCCCGGTGGCGATGGCCCACAAGGCCGAGCACCACACGCTCGTCGGGCTCAAGGACGCCGAGGCGATCACGAACGATGAGCTCCTGCTCCTCGACTGCGACATCCTCGCGCCGTGCGGGCTCGAGCAGGTGATCACCGAGGAGAACGCCGACAAGGTCAAGGCGTCGATCATCTGCGAGGGGGCGAACGGCCCGGTGACTCCGGCGGCCGACCCGATCCTCGAGGACAAGGGTGTCCTGATCCTCCCGGACGTGCTCGCGAACGCCGGCGGCGTCGTCGTCTCGTACTTCGAGTGGGTGCAGGGCCTCCAGGAGTACTTCTGGCAGGAGGTCGAGGTGAACGCGAAGCTCAACGACATCATGAGCCGCGCGTTCGACGAGACCTGGGAGGTCTCCCAGACGCGGAAGCTCCCGATGCGCGTCGCCGCCTACGGTCTGGCGGTGCAGCGTGTCGCCGAGGCGACCGTCACCCGGGGCATCTACCCCTAGAACCGAGCTCAGGTGTTCACACCGCGGCGGGCTGCCTCTTCCCGAGGCGGCCCGCCGCGTCTGTGAGCGACTTGTCGGCGTCGCCCGCGGCGGGCGGCCGAGAAGGGGGAGAGGAAGGCGGGCAACCGGTCGGGATCGCCTGCCTGAACGCGATCCGCTCGACATGATCGGCGTGCTGCCCGGGAGCCGGGCAACGTCACCGGCCACGTCACTAGGCTTCCACCGTGCCCCCACCGGGGAAGCCTTCCGTCGTCGTCTACCACGCCCGGGAGTGCCATCTCTGCGAGCGGGCGCTCGCGGTCGTGCGCGCGGCGCGGGACGAGCTCGGGTTCGAGCTCCGCGAGATCGAGATCGACGGGGACCCGGAGCTCGAGGCCGCATACCGGGAGTGGATCCCGGTCGTCGAGATCGACGGGCTCCGCCGCTTCGTCTACCACGTGCATCCGGGTGCGCTGCACCGTGCGGTTACGGATGCGACCCGGTAGAGCGGGCTGGTACAACAGGGCGGCTGTCACAAAGTCGAGCGAGACGAAGGGAGTTGCGTGGCCGATCGGTTGAACGTCGGCGTCGCGGCGCGCCTGTCCCGGTACCTCCAGGTGCTGACACAGGCGCGGAAGATGGGGAAGACGAGGATCTCCTCACAGGAGATCGCGGAGTACACGAACATCAACGCGACGCAGGTGCGGCGCGACCTGTCGAGCTTCGGCAAGTTCGGCAAGCGGGGGGTCGGCTACTCGATCGAGCTCCTGCTCGAGGAGATCCGGAAGATCCTGCGCACGCAGGGCCAGCACAACGTCGCGCTCGTCGGCGCCGGCCGGCTCGGCCAGGCGATCGCGTCGTCGTCGATCTTCGCCGAGCACGGGATCAACATCGCCGCGGTCGTCGATGCCGACGCGATGAAGATCGGGCAGCCGATCGGGAAGGTAGCGGTCGAGCCGTACGACCGTCTCGGCGAGCTCGTGCGCGAGCACAACGTCGTCGTCGGCGTCCTCGCCGTGCCGGCGGGGTCGGCGCAACAGGCGGCGGACGATCTCGTCGCCTCCGGCGTCAAGATCATCTTCAACTACTCCGAGGCGCTGCTCGAGACGCCCTCCGACGTCACGGTGCACACCTCGAATCCCGCCGTCGAGCTGCTTTACGCCCTCTACTTCCATCTCACCTAGCACGTAGCGTCCGCTCCGTGCGGATCCTGATCTGGCACGGGTACCTGCTGGGCGGCACGGGCTCGAACGTCTACACGCGCTCGCTCGCGCGGGAGTGGAGCCGCACGGGGCACGACGTCACCGTCGTCTGCCAGGAACGGCACCCCGAGCGCTACGACCTCGGCGGGGCGCGGATCGTCGTGCCGGAGCTTCCCGGTCGGCTACTGCCCGTCTTCGTCCTCGACCGCTACGAGGGCCTCGAGGCGAGACTGCTCGTCGAGTTCACGTCGGCCGAGCGAGAGGCGTACGTGGCGGCGAACGCGGCCGTCCTGCGGGAGCTCGCGCCCGCCGACCTCGTGCTCGCGAACCACGTGCTGCTCGGAGCCCCGGTCGGAGCCGCGAGCGGGATGCGCTTCCGGGTCAAGGCGCACGGCTCGGAGCTCGAGTACGCGCTGCGGGGACGTCCCGATCTCCGGAGCTGGGCCGCCGAGACGCTCGCGGGCGCCGAGCTCGTCTACGCGGGCTCGGAGCACATCCGCGGCGTCCTGGAGGAGCTCGTCGGCAACGTGGCAGGCGTCGAGGTCGTGCCGCCGGGAGTCGACGTCGAGGAGTTCCGGCCCGAGCCGCGCGACGAGGCGCTAGCCGCGCTCCTCGCCGAGGCACGCGCCGATCCGCCGAATCCCGGCAACCGGGAGGAGCGACAGCCGGACGAGGGCAACGCCGGGCGCTTCGAGCGCTTCTTCGTCACCGGAGAGCCCACGGTCGTCTACGTCGGCAAGCTGATCGAGAACAAGGGTGTGCACGTGCTGCTCGAGGCGCTCCGCGGGCTCGACGCGCGGGCGGTCGTCGTCGGGTTCGGGGACTACCGGCGGCAGCTCGAGGCGCTCGCGCCGCCGGGAACGCTCTTCACCGGGCAGCTGGAGCACCGGCATCTCGTCCATCTGCTTCCCCTCTGCGACGCGTCGGTCGTGCCCTCGATCTTCCCGGAGGCGTTCGGCATGGTCGCTGCCGAGGCAGCGGCGGCTGGGGTGCTCCCGGTCGTCTCCGCCCACTCGGGCCTCGCGGAGATCGCGGCCGGCCTCGCCGAGGTGGTAGGGCCGGACGCGGCCGCGTTGCTCTCGTTCCCGGCCGGTGACACGGCCGCCCTCCGCGACCGCCTGACGCGTGTGCTCGCCCTGCCCGCCGCCCGGAGGCGCGAGCTGGGGCGCGCGGTCCGCAGCGCCGTCGAGCGGCGCTGGAGCTGGACTGTGGTCGCCGGGCGCCTGCTCGGGTGAGGCCGGTGGCAGCCACCATCACGCAAGTGTCACGGCCCGTCTCGCTCCGAATGCGGGAGCGGGCGTGGTTCGTCACCTCTCCGTGACGGAGACGTAACGGTGGCTGCCACCGGCCGTGTCGGTCGGCGGACGATCCTCGGCACGCTTCAAAAGCGTAAGTAGGCTTCATGCGTGGGCGACGAGCAGCGGTTCGGCTACGAGGAGATGCTCGCGCGGTCCCGCGCGGGCTTCGAGTCGGTTCCCGACTTCACGGTCGCCGTCGAGGAGGAGTTCGCGCTTCTCGACCCGGGCACGCTCGAGCTCGTCAACCGCTTCGAGGAGTTGCGCGACGCGGCGCAGGAGACGGAGCTCGGGCCGCATCTCGTCGGCGAGCTGATCGCGTCCGAGGTCGAGATCCGGACCGGTCGCTGCGACTCGTTCGCCGACGCGGCCGCGCTTCTCGGCGAGCGCCGCGACCAGCTGCGCGCGCTCGCAGATCCGCTCGGGATCGGGCTTGGGGCGACCGGCACGCATCCCTGGAGCTCCTGGCAGGAGCAGCGCATCATCGACACGCCGCACTACCGGCGCGTCGACGAGATCCTCCGCTACGTCGTCTGGCGCAACAACTCGTTCGGCCTGCACGTGCATGTGGGCGTGAACGGCGCCGACCGGGCGATCCGGGTCTGCTCCGCGCTCCGCACCTACCTGCCGGAGCTGCTGGCGCTCTCCGCGAGCTCGCCGTTCGTCGAGGGCGTGTTCACGCATCTCCACACGGCGCGGACGCAGATCTTCACGCGCATGTTCCCGCGCTGCGGCATCCCCGATGCGTTCGCGGGCTGGGACGAGTGGGAGGCGTACGTCCGCTTCCTCTACGGGACGGGCTCGATCACCGAGCACACGCAGATCTGGTGGAGCGTGCGCCCGCACCTCGCCTTCCCGACGGTCGAGATCCGGATCTGCGACGCGCAGCCGGATCTCGGCGAGGCCCGCGCGCTCGCCGCCCTCTGCTATGCGCTCGTCGCGAGAGTCGCCCGTGCCCTCGACGAGGGCGAGCGGCTACCGGACCTGCCGCACCGGCTGCTCGAGGAGAACCTCTGGCGGGCGATCCGCCACGGGCTCGCCGGGGAGCTGATCGACTTCGAGCGCGGTGAGCCGGTGCCGGCTCGGGCCCGACTCGAGCAGCTCGCAGAGTGGGTGCGGCCCGTCGCGGAGGAGCTCGGGGCGGCGGAGTGGCTCGCGATCCCGGACCGGAACGCCGCCGAGCGCCAGATCGCGCGGCACGGGGAGGGGGCGTCGCTGCGCGAGATCTTCGCGGAGCAGGTGGACTGGCACGTCCGCGCCCCCGCTTCGTGACACGTCCTGACCGACGGGTGTGGTACAAACCAAGCCGCGCCGGGGTCTCTCGGCGCTGACTTTGTGACGCCCCGGAGGGAGACTTCGACCCGATGAGTTGGTTCATGCATCACGCCGTGCTGTTCGCGCTCCTCTGCGCCGGTGCCGCCGTCCTCTACGGTCTCGGCCTGACCATCTGGGTGCTGAGGCAGCCGGCCGGGACGGAGCGGATGCAGGAGATCGCGCGCGCCGTGCAGGAGGGCGCCGCCGCGTACCTGCGCCGCCAGTACACGACGATCGCGGTGGTCGCGATCGTCCCGTTCCTGCTGCTCGGCTTCTACCGTTCGCTCGGCTGGGGGACGGCGCTCGGCTTCCTCATCGGCGCCACGCTTTCGGCGGCGGCCGGCTTCATCGGCATGAACGTCGCCGTCCGCTCGAACGTGCGCACCGCCGAAGCCGCCCGTCACGGGCTCCCGGCAGCCCTGAACGTCGCCTTCCGCGCAGGCTCGGTGACCGGCTTGCTCGTCGTCGGCCTCGGGCTCTTCGGCACCGCCGTCTACTACTGGATCCTCACCGCCGCGATCCACGACTCGCCGCACAAGGCGATCGAGCACCTCGTCGGCCTCGCCTTCGGCGGCTCCCTCATCTCCGTCTTCGCGCGACTCGGCGGCGGTATCTACACGAAGGCCGCCGACGTCGGCGCCGACCTCGTCGGCAAGATCGAGGCCGGGATCCCTGAGGACGACCCGCGCAACCCGGCGGTGATCGCGGACAACGTGGGCGACAACGTCGGCGACTGCGCCGGCATGGCGGCCGACCTGTTCGAGACGTACGCCGTCACCGCGGTCGCCGTGATGCTGCTCGGCGTGACCGGTGCGGCGGCGACCACCGGGACGCACCTCTGGCTCTTCCCGATGGTGATCGGCGGCGTCTCGATCATCACGTCGATCATCGGCGTCCAGTTCGCGCGCGTGCGCGACGGCGGCAATGTGATGAACGCGCTCTACCGCGCGGTGCTCGTCGCCACCGTCCTCTCTGCGGTCATCTTCATCCCGGTCACCAAGGCGTTCGACACGACCGGCGCCTACTCGTTCGGAAACCTCTACGGCTCGGCGCTGATCGGCCTCGCGATCACGGCGCTCCTCGTCGGGATCACGGAGTTCTACACCGGCACCCGCTGGAACCCGGTCAAGAAGATCTCGGCGGCCTCGCAGACCGGCCACGCGACGAACATCATCGAGGGCCTCGCCGTCGGCATGCAGGCGACCGCCGCGCCGGTGATCGTGATCGCGATCGGGATCCTGCTCGCGAACCACCTCTCGGGTCTCTTCGGGATCGGCGTCGCCGTGATGGCGCAGCTCTCGATGACGGGTCTGATCGTCGCGCTCGACGCGTACGGGCCGGTCACCGACAACGCCGGCGGGATCGCCGAGATGGCCGACCTGCCGCCGGAGGTGCGCGCGATCACCGATCCGCTCGACGCCGTCGGCAACACGACGAAGGCCGTCACGAAGGGCTACGCGATCGGCTCGGCCGCGCTCGCGGCGCTCGTCCTCTTCGGCTCCTACTCCGACGGCCTGCACACGCAGTCGTCGGTCGGCTCCGTCCTCCACACGCTCACCTTCCAGCTCAACGACGCGTGGGTGATCGCGGGTCTCTTCATCGGCGGCCTGATGCCGTTCCTGTTCGCCTCGCTCGCGATGCAGGCAGTCGGTCGCGTCGGTGGCGAGGTCGTCGAGGAGGTGCGCCGCCAGTTCCGCGAGGACCCGGGGATCATGGAGGGCACGTCGCGTCCCGAGTACGGACGCGCGATCGACATCGTCACGAAGTCGGCGATCCGCAGCATGATGCTGCCTGCGCTCGTCCCGATCGGCTTCCCGATCATCGTCGGGATCATCAACGCGAAGATGCTCGGCGGCCTGCTGATCGGCACGATCGTCACGGGGCTCTTCCTCGCGATCTCGATGACCTCGGGCGGCGGAGCCTGGGACAACGCGAAGAAGCTGATCGAGGACGGCCTCTACGGCGGCAAGGGCTCCGAGGCCCACGCGGCCGCGGTCACGGGCGACACGGTCGGCGACCCGTACAAGGACACCGCAGGGCCGGCGATCAACCCGATGATCAAGATCACGAACATCGTCGCGATCCTCATCATTCCGCTCATCATCTCGATTCACGGCTAGCCCAGCCCTGCAGGAGTACCGTTTCCGCCCGTGAGAACACGGGCGGAGGCGGTCGTGGGCGTCCTCGCGAGCGCGGCTGCGGTCGCGGTCGTCAGCGCCGTCGTCCTCGCGCTGAGGCCGCACGTCCCCGTCCTCAGCCTCGGTGCGCTCTACGTCCTCGCCGTGCTGCCGGTTGCGATCGTGTGGGGGACGGCGCTCGCCGCCGTCGTCTCCGTGGCGAGCCTTCTCGTCTTCAACTGGTTCTTCCTGCCGCCGTACCACACGTTCCAGCTGCGGGAGAGCCAGAACTGGCTCGCGCTCGCCGTCTACCTCGCCATCGCCTTCGCGGTCAGTGCGCTCGCGGCACGGGCGCGCGCCCGCCGGGAGGACGCGGAGCAGCGGCGGGCCGAGGCGCATGCGCTGGCCGAGGCGGCGCTCGCGCTCCTGCGCGGCCGGAGCCTCGACGAGGAGCTGGGCCGGCTGGCGGCGCTCGCCGCCGGCGTGCTGGGCGTGGAGAGCGGCCGGCTCGCCCTCGGAAAGCAGCAGCCGCTGCCGCACGAGCGAGCGCTGTCGCTCGAAGCGGGGCTGCGTCCGGTCGCGACGCTTCTCGTCGCAGAGCAGGCCGAGGTCGACCAAGCGGTGGCGCGCCGCTTCCTGCCCTCAGTTGCAGCGCTGCTGGCGGTCGCCGTCGAGCGCCGACGGCTGGCGACCGAGGCGCTCGAGGCCGAGACCCTGCGACGAAGCGACGCGCTCAAGACTGCGCTCCTACGGGCCGTCTCCCACGACCTCCGCTCTCCGCTCACGGCGATTCTCGCCTCGGCCGATGCGCTCGCCAGCCCGGAGCTCGTGCTCGAGCCCGCCGACCGGCTCGGACTCGCCGAGGGCATCCACACGGAGGCGACGCGGCTCGACCGCGTCGTCGAGCAGCTGCTCGACCTGTCGCGCCTCGAGTCAGGCGCGGCCGAGCCGCACCGGGAGCTCTGGCACGTCGACGAGCTCCTCGGCCAGGCGCTCGCCGGCCTCGGCACCGACGCCACACGCGTGCGCGTCGAGGTCGAGCCGGACACGCCTCCCCTCGAGGTCGACGCCGCCCAGGTGGAACGCGTGCTCGCCAACCTGCTCGACAACGCCCTCCACTACTCGTCGCCGGGCTCGGGCGTCCTCGTCCGGGCCGAGCGCGGGGCGACCGAGCTCCGGCTCCACGTCGTCGACAGCGGTCCCGGACTGCCGGAGAAGGAGCGGGAGGCGCTCTTCCGGCCGTTCGAGCGCGGGGCCACGGGCCGAGGCGGGTCCGGGCTCGGGCTCGCGATCGCCCGCGGCTTCGCCGAGGCGAACGGCGGCAGGCTCTGGGCGCAGGACGACCCGGGCGGCGGGCACCTCGTGCTCGCGCTACCGCTCGCGACCCGCCCGGCGGTGCGGACGTGAGCCGCGTTCTCGTCGTCGACGACGAGCCGCAGATCCTTCGTGCGCTGCGGACGAGCCTCCGCGGCGCCGGCTACGAGGTCGAGACCGCCGAGACGGCCGAGAAAGCCCTTGCGGCACTCGCGGCGAAGCCGCCGGACGCCGTCGTGCTCGACCTCATGCTCCCCGACGGGAGCGGTGTCGACGTCTGCCGCGAGCTGCGCACGTGGAGCACCGTGCCTGTGATCGTCCTCTCCGTCGTCGGCGACGAGGCGGAGAAGGTGGCGGCGCTCGATGCGGGCGCGGACGACTACGTGACGAAGCCGTTCGGGATCGAGGAGCTGCTCGCCCGCCTGCGCGCGGCCCTCCGGCGCGTCGATGCTCCGGCCGAGCCGGTCGTCGAGATCGGCGAGCTGCGGATCGACCTCGAGAAGCGGGCGGTCACCCGCGGCGGCGAGCCCGTGCAGCTCACGCCGCACGAGTTCGCGCTTCTCCGCGTGCTCGTGCGCAACCCGGGCAAGCTGCTCACCCACGCGATGCTCCTGCGTGAGGTCTGGGGGAGAGGCTACGGCGAGGAGTCGCATTACCTCCACGTCTACGTCTCGCAACTGCGCCGGAAGCTCGAGCCGGATCCGGCGCGGCCGCGCTACATCCTCACCGAGCCTGGGGCCGGCTACCGCTTCGCCGAGCCGTTCTTGAGCGCTTCCTGAGGCCCCGGCCGGCAATCCTGACGGGCCACTGAGCAGGAGGGGCCTACCGTCGAGGCATGAGCGCGCAGCCTCGCCCCGCCGAGGAGGAGGCGGCCCTCGAGCCGAGGCGCCTGCGCCGCGTACTCGTCGGCCGGCCGATGCGCACCGGCCAGCTGCACGACACGCTGCTGCCGAAGTGGCTCGCCCTGCCGATCTTCGCCTCCGATCCGCTCTCCTCCAACGCGTACGCGACGGAGGAGGCGCTCGTCGTCCTGGTCGGCGCCGCCGGGCTGAGCCAGGCGCACATCGTCTTCCCACTCGCGCTCGCGATCGCCTGCCTGCTCGGGATCGTGATCGTCTCGTACCGCCAGACGGTGCGCGTCTACGAGACTGCGGGCGGCGCCTATGTCGTGGCGCGCGAGAACCTCGGGACGATGCCGAGCCTCATCGCGGCCGCCGCCCTCCTCACCGACTACGTCTTGACCGTCGCCGTCTCGATCTCGGCCGGCATCTTCGCCGTCACGTCCTTCGCGCCCTCGCTCGGCGCGCACCGGGTCGCGCTCTCGCTCGCCTGCCTCGGCGTGATCGTGCTCGCGAACCTGCGGGGCGTGCGTGAGTCGGGTCTCCTGTTCGCGCTCCCGACGTACACCTTCGTCTTCGCGATCCTCGCCGTCGACGCCGTCGGCCTCGTCGAGGTAGCGTCGGGCCATCTGCACCAGGCGGTCGTGCCGGCCCCGCTTACAGCGGGAACGGGCGCGGTGACGACGTTCATCCTCCTGCGCGCCTTCTCCTCCGGATCGACCGCCCTGACCGGCGTCGAGGCGATCGCGAACGGGGTCAACGCCTTCCGCCACCCGCAGGGGAAGAACGCGGCGGCGACCCTCGGCGTGCTCGGCGGGTTGACCATCACGATGTTCCTCGGCCTCTCCTATCTCGCCGTGCACGTCCACGCAGCGCCGAGCGCGACGGCGTCGGTCGTGTCGCAGATCGCGCGCGCGGTGTTCCAGCCGGGGACTGCCGGCGCCTTCATGTTCTACGTCGTCCAGGCGACGACCCTCTTGATCCTGATCCTCGCCGCGAACACGTCGTTCCAGGGCTTCCCGCGGCTCTCGGCGCTCCTCGCCCGCGACCGCTTCGCGCCCCGCCAGTTCTCGAACCTCGGCGACCGGCTCGTCTTCTCGAACGGGATGCTCGTGCTCGCCGTGGCCGCGGCGGGGCTGCTCGCGATCTACAAGGCGAACACCAACAGCCTCATCCACCTCTACGTGATCGGCGTCTTCACCGCCTTCACGCTCTCGCAGGCGGGGATGGTGCGGTACTGGCTGCGCGTCCGGACGCCCCGCTGGCGCGGCCGGGCCGCCGTCAACGGCGTGGGCGCGAGCGCGACCGGGCTCGTGACCGTGATCGTGGTCTGGACGAAGTTCGCGGAGGGCGCGTGGCTCGTCACCGTCGCGATCCCGGTGCTCGTCCTCGTGATGCTCGGCGTGCGGCGCCACTACGAGCGCGTGGCGCGGCGCCTGCGCGCGGGTGCGGCGGCGGTCGCGTCGGCGCCGGAGGCGCGGAACCGGACGCTCCTCGTCGTCGAGTCGCTCGATCCCGCCACCGAGCGCGCGCTCGACGTCGCGCGCGCGGTCTCTCCCGATGGGCTGCGCGCGATCCACGTGCCGCGCCACGGCAGCGATCCGGGCATCGGCCCGCGCTGGTTCCATCTCGCGGGAGGGAGCCCGCTCCTCGAGTCGTTCGACGCTCACGGCGGCGCGGTCGAGACCGTGCTCGAGCAAGTCTGGCGGCTTCCGCGCGGCGAGTCGAACTTCGTCACCGTCGTCGTCCCGGAGCAGTTCCGCCGCCGCTCGCTCGTCGAGCAGGCGCGGCACCCGTTCGAGTTCGGCCTGAAGCTGCGGCTCCTGACCGAGCCCGGTGTCGTCGTCGTCGACGTGCCGACCGTGGACGAGCTGCCGGACGGCCGGCCGCTCGCGCCGCGCCTCTTCGTCTCCGGCGCGAACGCCGCCTCGATGCGCGCCGTCAACTGGGCGCTGTCGGCTCACCTGCCGGACGCCCGCGCCGTCAACTTCGCCTTCGACGAAGAGGAGGCGGCCGCGATCAGGCGCGAGTGGAAGGCCCAGGGTGCCCGTCTGCCTCTCGAGGTCCACGCCGCGCCGTACCGGGACATCGGCGACCCGCTGCTCGCCTATCTCCGGGAGCTGACCGCAGACGGCTTCGACGTCCTCGTCGTCCTGCCAGAGCTCGTCCTGCGCGGCTGGGCGAGGCTCCTCCACAACCAGCGAGCGCTGTACGTCAAGCGCCTCCTCCTGTTCGAGCCGAACGTGATCCTCGCCTCGGTCCCCTACGCGCTGTTGCGATGAGGCTCGCGCTACCCGATCCGAGGCTGCTGCCCGGGCGGGCGCGCCGGCTCGCGCGCTGGACCGGGTCGGTCGCCTACCGCAGCATCGTCGTCCCGCTGCTCGACCTGGAGGAGACGAAGCACGCCGTCGACCTCGCCTGCCGGCTTGCCGCCGACCGCGGGGCCCGCGTCGTGCTCGTTGCTCCGCTCGTCGTCGCGCGCGAGCTGCCGCTCGATGCGCGCTTCGACTCCGAGGTGCCGGAGCTGAAGCGGCGTCTGGCCGCGGCCGCCGAGGTCGCGAGCTCGTACGGCGTCGGCGTGCGGCGGGAGATCGTGCGCACGCGGGAGGGCCGGCTCGGCGACGACGTCGCGCGCGTCGCGGTGGAGCGCGGTGCGGAGCTCGTCGTGGTCGGCGCTCCCGTGCAGTCGAGGCGGGGGTTCCGTCGCGCCTTCCCGCCCGACGTCGCCTCGCTCCTCCGGGCTGCGCCGTGCCGGGTCATGGTCGCCACGGGGCCGGTTGCCGGGACGGGCACGCCCGCAGCCGCCACTAGAGTCCCGCCGTGGCACGGCGGCGCCGGCAGACGAACGAGCTCGAGCGCGTTCTCGGGGCGAACGCCCTCTTCGCCACCGCGTACGGCAACGTCGGCTCGTCGATCTACTACGCGCTCGGCGTAACCGCCTTCTTCGCTCTCGGGCTGACGCCCGCGGTCTTCGTCATCGCCGGGCTCTTCTTCGCGGCGACGGCCGCGACGTACGCCGAGGGAACGGTCAACTTCCCGGAGGCCGGCGGCTCGTCGAGCTTCGCGCGCCATGCCTTCAACGAGCTCGTCTCGTTCGGAGCGGCGTGGGCGCAAATGCTCAACTACGTGATCACGATCGCCATCTCGGCGTTCTTCGTGCCCCACTACCTCTCGATCTTCTGGGAGCCGCTCAAGCAGAACCCGTGGGACATCATCGGCGGCGCGGTCGTGATCGTCGTCCTCGTCGCGCTCAACGTCGTGGGAATCCAGGAGTCGGCGCGGATCAACGTCGTCCTCGCCGCGGTCGACTTCAGCACGCAGGTCCTGCTCGTCCTGCTCGGCTTCTTCCTCGTCTTCAGCCCGGACACGCTCGTCAAGAACGTCCACTTCGGCGTCGCGCCGACCTGGGGCAACTTCCTGCTCGCGATCCCGGTCGGGATGATCGCGTACACGGGCATCGAGACGGTCTCGAACCTCGCGGAGGAGGCTCGAGACCCGGTCCGCAGCATCCCGCGCTCGATCTCGATGGTGGCGATCGCCGTCTTCGCCATCTACTTCACGCTGCCGCTGATCGCGCTCTCGGCGATGCCCGTGCACATCGTCCACGGTCACGCGCAGACGCAGCTCGGCCTGCCGTCGTCGCAGGGCGGCTTCGCGAACGACCCGGTGCTCGGACTCGTCGAGCACCTCGGCATCGGCGGGACGCTCCTCTCCGTGCTCAAGATCTACGTCGGCGTCCTCGCGGCGACGATCCTCTTCATCGCGACGAACGCCGGCGTGATCGGCGCCTCGCGGATCACGTATGCGATGGCGAGCTACCGGCAGCTGCCGTCGGCCTTCCGGCGGCTGCACCCGCGCTTCAAGACGCCGTGGCTCTCGCTGGTCGTCTTCGCCGGCTTCGTCTCGATCCTCGTCCTCCTGCCGGGCAAGACGGACTTCCTCGCCACGATGTACTCGTTCGGCGCGATGCTGTCCTTCACCATCGCCCACGCCTCGGTGATCCAGCTGCGGCGGCGCCGAGCCGGAGAGGACATCCCCTGGCGCGCGCGGCCGAACTTCCGCTGGCGCGGGGTCGACTGGCCGGTCTTCGGATTGATCGGAGGTCTCGCCACGGGGCTCGCGTGGCTCGACGTCGTCATCCAGTACCCGAGCACGCGCTACGCGGGGCTCGGCTGGCTCGCCGTCGGCTTCGTGGTCTACGTCCTCTACCGTCGGCGGGTGCTCGGCGTGCCGCTGCGGGACACGATCCGCGCGCCGGTCGAGTACGGGCCGGCGGCCGCGCTCGAGTTCCGGAACATCCTCGTTCCGATCGCGGCCGGCTACCCGTCGGAGGAGGCGATGGACGTCGCCTGCCGTCTCGCGACCGAGCGCCGGGCCTCGATCGTCGCGCTGACCGCGATCGAGGTGCCGCTCGACCTGCCGCTCGACGCCGAGCTGCCCGAGGATGTCCTCGAAGCGAACGAGGAGCTCGACGAGGCGCGGGCGATCGGGGACTCGTACGGTGTGAAGGTGATCGGGCGGATCGCGCGCACGCGCAACATCGGCCGGGCCATCGTCGACGAGGCGAACCGGCGGGGCTCGCAGATCATCATCATGGCCGGCCCGCGCCGCGTCCGGCTGCAGCGCGGCCGGAGGCAGATCTTCGGGGACGCGGTCGACTTCGTGCTGCGCCACGCGCCCTGCCGCGTCATGGTCACGACCGCGCGCGACCAGGCAGCGTGAGCGTCGCTTCCAGCCCTCGGGAAGCCATGTTTCCCTCGCGTCGCCCCCTTCTCTTCTTCTGTGAGGGGGAACCTCCCGGTCGCGCCACGCCCCCTCCACCCGCTCAGCGGGCAGAGGGCGCCCGATGAGCGGCTTCTACCGCAGCTCGGTGTTCGTCTTCGGGTTGGTCGCGATCGCGATCGGGGTCGCGATCCTCGCCGAGACCGTCGCCGCGGGCGGCGGCTCGGTCGGCTATCTCGTCGGCATCCTCTTCGTCGCGCTCGGCGGCGGCCGCCTCTACCTCTGGCGCCGCCGGTAGACCGCCGCGGATACGGCTAGGCTCGCGGGTCGATGGCTCGTAAGCTGCCGCGGCTGCAACGGGTACTCGACGCGCCGGCGCTCGCCTCCGTCGCCTACGGGGAGGTCGCGTCCTCTCTCTACTTCGCGCTCGGGATCGTCGCGTTCCACGCGCTCGGGCTGACCCCGGCCGTGCTGGGCGTGGTGGGCCTCCTCTTCCTCGTCGTGACGATGTCGTATGCGGAGGGAACGACGACGATCCCCGCGGGCGGCGGTGCGGCGACCTTCGTGCGGGTTGCCTTCAACGATCTCGCCGGCTTCTTCACCGGCTGGGCCCTCTTCCTCGACTACCTGATCGTGATCGCGCTCTCGGCGCTCTTCTTCCCGCACTACCTCGGGCACGCGCTCGGCATCCAGTCGATCTCCCGCCACCCCGGCGACGTGATCGTCGGCTGCTGCCTCATCGCGGCGATCGCCGTCGCGCGGCTCCTCGCGCGCACGCGGCGGTACTCGTTCAGCCTCGTCGTGCCGCTCCTCGACCTCGTCACGCAGTTGCTGCTCGTCATCCTCGGCTTCGCCTTCCTCTTCTCGCCGGACGCGCTCGATCGCGGCCTCGCGCTCGGGACGGCGCCGTCGTGGCACGAGCTCGCCTTCGCCCTGCCGCTCGCGCTGCTCGCCTACACGGGTCTCGAGACGGTCGCGAACCTCGCCGAGGAGGCACGGCAGCCGGGGCGCGACATGCCCCGCAGCCTCTTCACCGGGATCGGCGCCGTCGTCCTCGTCACGGTCCTCATCGCGCTCGTCGGCCTCTCCGCCTTCCCCGCGCCGCACGGCACGACCCGGCTGGGGACGGACTGGCAGCGCGCCCCGCTGATGGGGATCGTGTACGCGCTCGGGCCGCATGTCGCCTTCTGGGTCGAGCGGGTGCTGCGCGTCTACGTCGGAATCACCGGGGCGCTCGTGCTCCTCACCGCGGCGGCCACGTCGAGCTCCGGCGCCGCCCGCCTTGCCTACTCCCTCGGCGAGCACGGCCAGCTGCCCTCCGCTTTCGGCCGTTTCAGCCGGCGCAGCCTCCACTCGCCCGAGGCCGTCCTCGCCGCCGGCGGGATCTCGCTCACCCTTCTCCTCGCGACGGCGTTCACGACGAACCCGGTCGCCTTCCTGGCCAGCCTGTTCAGCTTCGGCGTCCTGCTCGCCTTCACTGCCGCCCAGCTGGCCGTCGTCCGGCTCCGCTTCAGCAAGCCGGAGCTCGAGCGCCCGTTCCGCGTACCGCTCTCGGTGCGCGTGCGCGGCGCAGACGTGCCGCTGCCGGCGATCGTCGGGGCTCTTGCGACGGCCGCGATCTTCGTCGCGGCGATGTTCACCCATGTCGGCGCCCGCTACGGCGGCCCCGCCTGGCTCGCCGCCGGGGGAGTCGTCTACTTCCTCGTCCGGCGCCGCCAGGGGACGGGTCTGCTCGAGCATGTCGAGGCCGCTCCGGACGAGGCCCTGGCGCAGGTCGAGTTCTCGAAGATCCTCGTGCCGATGAAGCTCGGTGACATAGGCGAGGAGATGGTGGCGACGGCGGTGAAGCTCGCCGAGGAGCGCGGCGCGATCGTCGAGGCGCTGCACGTGATCCTCGTCCCGCTCGAAAAGCCGCTCGACGTCGAACTCGTCGAGGAGGAGGAGCGGGCAGCCGCCTCCCTCGCCGAAGCTGCGCTGCTCGGCGCCGACCACGGAGTCGAGGTGCAGGGCCGGGCCATTCGCGCACGCTCGATCGGCGACGCGATCGTCAGGGCGGCGGAGGAGAGCGGCGCCGACCTGATCGTGCTCGGCTCGGCGCCCCGCTGGCGGCGGCAGTCGCGCTTCTTCTCGCCGACCGTCGACTACGTCCTGCGCAAGGCGCCGGCGGAGGTGCTCGTCGTCGCCTTCCCGCAGGGCGTCCTCGAGGAGGAGTGAGCGCGTCCCGGCGCGCTACGGTTCGCTCGTGCTGAAGGTGCTCGTCATCGGTTGCGGCCGCGTCGGCTCCTCGATCGCGCTCCAGCTCCAGCTGGAGGGCTGGGACGTGACCGTCGTCGACGAGAACGAGGACGCTCTCTCCCGCCTCGGCGAGAACTGGCCGGGAACGTTCATCGTCGGCCACGGCATGGACGTCGACGTGCTGCGCGAGGGTGGGATCGAGGACGTGGACGCGGTGGTCGCCGCAACCGACGGGGACAACACGAACATCGTCGTCGGCCAGGTGGCGCAGAAGCGCTTCGACGTCCGCTGCGTCGTCGTCCGCGTGCTCGATCCGGCCCGCGCGCGCTTCTACGAGGAGCGCGGCCTGCAGACGGTCTGCCCGACGAGCGTGGCCATCGACACGCTGCTCGAGGCGGCGCGCACCTGCGCCGTGCCGCCCCGGACGGTCGAGACTGCGTAGTGCGCCGTCCGACGATAGACAGGGCGGTTCCGGCGGCTGGAGAGCGTCGTTACTCCTCGCTTCGCCCGTCGGGAACGCGAGGCCACCACGGAACGGCGCCCTGATGTACGGCATCGTCGCAGGCGGAGGGCTGGTCGGCGCGAACGTCGCGCGCTCGCTGCTGCGGCTCGGGAACGAGGTGACGCTGATCGAGCAGCGGGGCGACCGCTTCGAGCAGTTGGAAGACGAGTTCGAGCACCAGGTGCAGCGCGGCGACGCAACCGAGCTCTACGTGCTCGAGCGCGCGGGCATCGCGCGTCCCCCGGACATCGTGCTCGCGTTGACCGGCGACGACGAGGACAACCTCGTGATCGGGCAGATCGCCCGTGAGAAGTACGGCGTGTCGAAGGTGATCGCCCGCGTCAACGATCCGCGCAACCAGGCGCACTTCGACCTGCTCGGGATCTCGCCGACCGTCTGCGCGACCTCGAGCATCATGGCTCTCGTCGAGCACGAGGTTCCCGAGTACGACGTGATCCACCTGCTCGAGCTGCGGCGCGAGAACCTCGAGATCGTCGAGGTGCAGATCGACGGCGATTCGCCCTCTGTGGGACAGAGCGTCGAAGCTCTCGCGCTACCGGAAGGCTCGCGGCTCATCTCGGTGATGCGCGAGGGGCACTCCGAGATCGCCGTCGGCTCCACCGTGCTCGAGGCGGGAGACCAGGTGCTCGCGATCCTGGAGCCGGGCAAGGAGGACGAGCTACGGCGCGTCCTTTTGCGTCGCTAGTCCTGTCACTCGTCCTCCTCGGCGTTGTCGCCGCCTGCGGTGGGGGTGGAGCGAAGAGCGGTGTGCGGGGCTCACGGATCCGCTCGGTCTCCGGTCACGACTGGACGCGCTTCGGCTACGACGGTCGCCGCAGCGACGACTACCCGTACCGCACCGGGATCACGTCCGGGAACGTCGGCTCGCTGCGGAGGCAGCAGGTGCGGCTTCCGGGCACGGTCGACGCCTCGCCGATCTACCTCCACGGCGTCGAGGTCGGCGGTGAGAAGCGGGACGCGTTCTTCGTCACGACGGCGTACGGGATCACGCTCGCGATCGACGCCGCGAGCGGCAGGGTCGTCTGGCGCTGGCGCCCGCCCGGCTACGCCTCCTGGGTAGGTACCTCCCGGATCACGACGGCGACTCCGGTGGCGGACCCGAGCCGCAGGTGGATCTACACGGCCTCACCGGACGGCCGGATCCAGAAGCTGTCGGTCGCGAGCGGCCGGGCCGCGTGGCGCGTCCGGATCACGAAGCTCCCGTCGCGGGAGAAGCTCGGCACCGCCCTCGACTTCTCGGGCGGGCACGTCATCGCCGCGACCGGCGGGTATGTCGGCGACGAGCCGCCCTACCAGGGGCACGTCGTCGTCGTCTCCGCCGCGAGCGGACGCCTTCTGCACGTCTGGAACTCCCTCTGCTCGGGCCGGCGCCGCCTGATCTTGCCGTCCTCGTGTCCGGCGAGCGACTCGGCGATCTGGGGGCGCGCCGGCGCGGTCGTCGTCCCCGGGAGCGGCGCCCTCCTCGTCGCCACCGGCAACGGGCCGTGGAACGGGCGCGACGACTGGGGCGACTCGGTGCTCCTCCTGTCTCCGGGCCTGCGGCTCGTCGGCAACTACACCCCGCAGAACACGGAACAGCTCGCGCAGGCCGACCTGGACCTCGGCTCGACGTCTCCGGTTCTCCTCACGCCGAACCTCGTCGCGCAGGGCGGCAAGGACGGGAAGATCCGGCTCCTCTCGTTCGCGCGTCTGCGCGGCAGGAGCCCGCACCGGGGAGGCGAGCTACAGGTCGTCTCGACTCCCTCCGGCGCCGGCCTGTTCACCGCCCCGGCCGTATGGCGAGAAGGGAAACGCATGTGGCTGATCGCCGCCGACCGGGGCGGGACGGAGGCATGGGTGCTGCGCGGCGGGCGACTCCACTCGGTCTGGCGGAACCGGCATCCGGGCACGAGCCCGGTCGTCGCAGGAGGGCTCCTCTGGGTCTACGACCCCGGCGGCGGCGGCCTGCGGATCTACCGGCCCGCGAGCGGCCGGCTCGTCGCGACGCTGCCCGCGGGCGGCGGCCACTGGAACAGTCCGATCGTGGCGGACGGCCGGGTCGCGCTGCCCGAAGGCGACGCGAACGACCACGCCACCTCGGGCGTTCTCGACATCTGGAGATAGCTCGCGGGTGCTGCGCACCCGCTCGCTGGGGTGAAGGAACTCCGCCGGCCGGAGAGCGCGGTCTCCGGCCGGCTGCGTGCTGTTCTTGCTTTGGGATGCTGTGGATGGGCTGTCTGTGGGGTGCGCTCGCGCGCGGCGGAGGCCGGCGCGAGCACGGTTCGGCCTCCGCGTACGCTCGCGCGTACGCTGCGGCCCTGGGTGCCGCTCGGGGTTGAAGCGCTAGAGCCCCCGGCTGGGTCGGGCGGCGGCGTAACGATGCGTTACGCCGCCGCCGAACCTGTCGCGGGCGGGCAGGCCGCCACAGGCGGCCTGCCCCCACGCGACCCTGGCAGCAGCGCTCGAACCTGCGCGGCCCAAGCAAGCCCTACTGCACGAGGGCCGGGAGACCACGCTCTCCCGGCCCGAGTTCCTGCACCCAGTTCGCGAAGCCGCAGGCTTCGCGAACTACCGGGCGAAGAGCGCAGCTCTTCGCCCTGCTACGCCGAGCGGCGCCTGCGGACGGCCGGAGCCTGCTGCCCGAGCGCGGCGTAGGCAAGCGCCTGCAGCGACTCGTTCAGCGTCGCGAGCTCGCGCGCGAGGCGGAGGAAGTTCTCGTCGTTGTCGAGGCGCTTGTTCGTCTTCGCGAGCTCGTCCGCGATCCGGTCGAGCCGCTCGAGGATCAGGTCGAAGCGCCGGTCGGAGAGGTTGTGCTCCACGCGTTCATCGTACTGCCGAGAGCTCTTCCCGGGACCGCACGACGACGGCCGCCTCCCCGAGCTCGGTGCGTACCTCGGCGAGCGTGCCGACCACGTCGACCTGCCGCGCGACGCCCGCATGCGCGAGGGCGATCTCCGCGAGCTCGCGCGGCGCGTCGGTGAAGGCGCCGATCCGCGCACCCGCCGCAGCCAGCCGGCGGAGGGCGGCGTTCGTCTCCGGGCGCGGTCGGATCCAGAGCGGCGCCCGGTCGGCGGCGAAGCGCGCCAGGAGCGGCCGCCAGTCCCCCAGCGCCTCGTCGAGCACGCCGGCAGCCGCCTCCCGGTCGTCGGGAACGTCGAGCTCGACCCGGGCGCGGCGGGCTGCGTCCTCGAGCCAGGTATCCCACAGCGGGCGCGTGTCGGCGAGGACGCCGTCGAGATCGAGTGCGAGCGCGAGCCCTGCCACGGGCGCGGATGCTAGTCTCGCGGCCACACAACCGGCGAGCGGTGAGGGAACTCCGGTGCGATTCCGGGACGGTCCCGCCGCTGTAAGGGGAGAAGCTCTCCCGCCACGACGCCACTGGGCTCCGGCCCGGGAAGGCGGTGGGAGAGGGAGCCCCGAGTCAGAAGACCTGTCGCCCGCCGCGAACTCGAACCCCTCGCGGAAGGAGGATTCGTGCACCGTCGTGCTCTCGCTCTCGTCGTGGCACTCGCCGCGGCGCTCGCCGCCGTCTCCCTGTCGGCGGCCGCGCAGCAACGCAAGGCCAAGACGCGCCCGTACCCGCAACGGATCATCTCGCTCTCGCCGACGATCACCGAGGACCTGTTCGCGATCGGCGCCGGGAACCAGGTCGTCGCCGTCGACGAGGACTCCGACTACCCGAAGCGGGCGCCCCGGACGAGCCTCTCCGGCTACACGCCGAACGTCGAGGCGATCGCCAACTACCACCCCGACCTCGTCTTCATCTCGTTCGACCCGGGCGGCTTCGCCTCGCAGCTGCGCCAGCTCGGGATCGAGGTCGTGAACGAGCCGGGTGCCGCAAGCCTCGCTCAGGCGTACCGCGAGCTCCGGCAGCTCGGCCGCCTGACCGGGCACGTCCGGCGGGCGGAGCGGGTCGTCCACCACATGCGGACGCGGTTGCAGGCGATCGTTCGCAGTGTGCCCCCCTCGCGCCGCCACCTGCGCATCTACCACGAGCTCGACCAGACCTACTACTCCGCGACGTCGCAGACGTTCATCGGCCGGATCTACAAGCTGTTCGGGTTCCGGAACATCGCGGACGGGGTGGACACGACCGGCAACGGCTACCCGCAGCTCTCGGCCGAGTACATCCTCCAGCAGAACCCGCAGATCGTCGTCCTCGCCGACACCCGCTGCTGCGGCCAGACGCCGGCGACGGTCGCGGCAAGGCCCGGCTGGAGCACGATCGCCGCGGTGCAGCACCACCGGGTGATCGGGGTCAACGACGACGTCGCCTCGCGGTGGGGGCCGCGGATTGTGGAGTTCGCGCAGCGGGTCGCCGCGATCGCGCGCAAGGGCTGATGGCCACAGCGGTAGGGACAACGGAGGCTGCGCCCCGGGTCGAGGCCCGGGGCGTCGGCCCCCGTGCCGGCCTCGCTGTCGTCGCCTTCCTGCTGGCGGCGCTCGTCGTCGGCCTCGCCGTCGGCCCGGTCCACATCGGGCTCGGCGCGATCGTCCGCTCCGCCCTCTCCTATGTCCCCGGGCTCCACGTCCGGCAGCCGCTCGACGCGGTCGACCGGGCAGTGCTCTGGCAGTTGCGTGCTCCGCGGGTCGCGCTCGCCGCGCTCGTCGGCGGGATGCTCGCCGTCGCCGGCTCCGCCTACCAGGGCGTGTTCCGGAACCCGCTCGCCGACCCGTACCTGCTCGGGGTCGCCGGCGGGGCGGGGCTCGGCGCGACGCTCGCCATCGTCTACAGCGCGACGGCGGCCGGCCCTCGCTGGACCGTGCCGCTCGCCGCCTTCGCCGGGGCGATCGCCGCGGTCGTCGCGACGTACGTCCTCGGCCGCTCCGCAGGCGCGGCGCGCACGACCGGTGCGCTCGTCCTCGCCGGCGTCACGGTCGCGACCTTCACCGCCGCCGTCCAGACGTTCGTCCAGCAGCGGCACACGGACGTCCTTCAGAACGTCTACTCCTGGCTGCTCGGCGGCTTCTCGACCTCGACGTGGACCGACGTCGCCGTCTGCGCCCCGTACATCGCCGTGAGCTCCCTCGTGCTCGTGCTGCACCGGCGCGTGCTCGACGTCCTCAGCCTCGGCGACGACGAGGCGGCGAGCCTCGGGATCGACGTGGCGCGCGCGCGCCTGACCATCGTGGTCGCGGCGACGCTCGGCACGGCGGCCGCCGTCTCGGTGAGCGGCCTGATCGCGTTCGTCGGGATCATCGTCCCGCACACGATCCGGCTGCTCGTCTCGACGAGCTATCGCGCAGTCGTGCCGCTCTCGCTCCTTGCGGGAGCCGGGTTCCTCGTTCTGACCGACGTGCTCGCGCGGTCGGTGCTCTCGCCGGCCGAGCTGCCGATCGGCGTCGTCACCGCCTTCCTCGGCGCGCCGTTCTTCGCCGTCGTCCTCCGCACGTCGAGGTCCATGCGGTGATCGAGCTGCGCGAGGTCAGTGTTCGCTTCGGGCCGGTCGAGGCGGTGCACGAGCTCTCGTTCTCGCTCGACGGCGGCGGCTGGGTCGCCCTGATCGGGCCGAACGGCGCGGGGAAGACGTCGGCGCTGCGCGCCCTGGCGGGCCTCGTCCCCTACGGCGGCGGGATCTCCCTCGACGGGCGTGACGCACGCACGCTCGGCCGCCGGGCCCATGCCCGCCTCGTCGCTTTCGTGCCGCAGAAGCCCGAGACACCCCCGGAGCTGACGGTGGCGGAGTACGTCCTCCTCGGCCGCACGCCGCACATCTCCTACCTCGGTGGGGAGGGGCGCCGCGACCGCGACGCGGCGAAGCGCGCGCTGCAGCGGCTCGAGCTGGACGATTTCGCCGGGCGGCTGCTCGGCTCTCTCAGCGGCGGCGAGCTGCAGCGGGCCGTGCTTGCGCGGGCGCTCGCACAGGAGGCGCCGATCCTCCTCCTCGACGAGCCGACGACGGCGCTCGACCTCGGCCGCCAGCAGCTCGTGCTCGAGCTCGTCGACGCCCTGCGGAGGGACGGCCTGACGGTGGTGACGACGATGCACGACCTCACGCTCGCGGGCCAGTACGCGGAACGCCTCGTCCTCCTGAACGGCGGCTCCGTGGTCGCCGCGGGCGCCGCCGCGGACGTCCTCTCCGCTCCGAACGTCGCCGCCCACTACGGCGCGAGCGTGCGGATCGTCGAGGACGGCGGCGGCGTGTTCGTGCTGCCGGTCAGGCGGTAGCGTCCGCCGGGTGAAGCCGGAGGCGGTGGCGCGGGCGGAGCGGTTGATCGGCGGCGAGGCGGCCTCGTGGCGCCGCGTGGAGAGCCGGGGCTGGTCGCGGAACGAGCACTGGACTCTCGTGCTCCGCGACGGCACGCGCGCCTTCCTGAAGGAGGCGTCGATCCCGCCGAGCCCCGAGTGGCTGCGGCAGGAGGCGGAGGTGCTGCGGATCGTGCGCGGCCCGTTCGCGCCCGAGCTGCTCGCCTTCGAGGACGGGGAGCGGCCGCTGCTCGTGCTCGAGGACCTGAGCGAGGGGTCGCACTGGCCGCCGCCGTGGCGACCGGGGGACGTCGAGGTGGTGCTTGCGACGCTCGAGGAGGTCGCGGCGATGAGCGTCGTGGAGCTGCCGTCGTTCCCGGATCCGTGGCCGCAGTGGACGGCGGTCGCGGACGCACCGGCGCCGTTCCTCTCGCTCGGCCTCGCGTCGGCCGCCTGGCTCGAGCGGGCGCTGCCGGAGCTTCTCGCGGCCGAGCGCGGGGTGACGTTCTCCGGCTCGGGCGTCGTCCACGGCGACGTGCGCAGCGACAACCTCTGCATTCGCCACGGCCGGGCCGTCCTCGTCGACTGGAACCACGCGAACCTCGGCAATCCGGCAATCGACGTCGCCGCCTGGCTGCCGAGCCTCGCGCTCGAGGGCGGCCCGTCCCCGGATGAGATCGCGGACGCCGCGGTTGCCGCCTTCGCGCCGACGATTGCCGGCTTCTTCGCCGCCCTGGCCGGGCTTCCGCCGCCGGAAGGCGCGCCGCGCGTCCGCGGCTTCCAGCTCGCGCAGCTCGAGGTAGCGCTGCCGTGGGCGTGCGGCGTCCTCGGCCTCGAGCGGCCGGACCTCCTCCGCTAGACTCGCCGCCGGCGCCCCGCGCCGTCCATGCGCGACTGACCTGTCCCAAACGGCCCTGTCCTTCCAAGTAACAGACTGTTACTTGGGTTCGTCGTGGAGGTCTTGCGCGCATGTCCCGTCTCGCCGGCTCGCTCGTCGCGGCCGGAATCTCGAAGTCGTACGGAGTCACGCCCGTTCTCACGGACGTCACGGTCGTCGTGCCGCCGCGGGCGCGGATCGGGCTCGTCGGCCCCAACGGTGCCGGCAAGTCGACGCTGCTGCGCCTGCTGGCGGGCCTGGAGGAGCCGGACTCCGGCCGGGTCCGGCGCGAGCCCCGCTCGCTCGCCGTCGGCTACTTCGCCCAGGAGCGGGAGCCCTTGGGCTGCCGGTCCGGGGGAGAGGAGGCCCGGAGCGCGCTCGTACCGGTCCTGCGGGGCGACCTCGACGTGCTCCTGCTCGACGAGCCGACGAACGACCTCGACTTCGACGGGCTGGCGTGGCTGGAGCGGTCGCTGGGTGCGCATCCCGGCTCCGTCGTCGTCGTCTCGCACGACCGCGCCTTCCTCGACCGGGTCGTGTCGCGAGTCGTCGAGCTCGACGAATGGACGCACGGCGCGACCGAGTACGCGGGCGGCTGGAGCGAGTACGAGGCGGAGCGCGAGCGCCGGCGCGAGCGCCACTACCGGCGCTGGCAGGACGCAGTCGGCGAGCGCCGCAGGATCTCCGAGCAGGCGAGACGCATGACGGAGTGGGAGCGGCGCGGCTACGGGCAGGGCCGCGCCAAGAAGAAGTCGAAGGACGTGAAGCGGACGTACGCGGCGAAGCTCGCGCGGGTGGAGACGGTCGAGAAGCCGTACGAGCCGTGGCAGCTTCGGCTCGACCTCGCGGCGCGCTCTCGCAGCGGCGACACGGTTCTCCGGCTCTCCGGCGCCGTCGTCGAGCGCGGCTCCTTCCGCGTGGGACCGGTCGACCTCGCGGTCGCATGGGGCGACCGGGTCGCGATCGCAGGCCCGAACGGGAGCGGCAAGACGACTCTGCTCGACGCGCTGCTCCGGCGTCTGCCGCTGGCCGCGGGCACGCTCTGGACCGGGCCGGGAGTCGTGCTCGGCGAGCTCGAGCAGGATCGCGCTGCGCTGTCCGGGACGCGGACGCTGCTCGAGATCTTCCGCGAGCTCGGCGAGGAGAGTGCCCGCACGCTCCTCGCGAAGTTCGGCCTCGGCGCAGACGACGTCCTCCGGCCCGCGGCGTCGCTCTCGCCGGGCGAGCGCACGCGCGCCGGCCTCGCCCTAGTCGCGGCCCGGGGCGTCAACTGCCTCGTCCTCGACGAGCCGACGAATCACCTGGACGTCGAGGCGATCGAGGAGCTCGAGCGCGCGCTCGCCGGCTACGACGGCACCGTTCTCCTGGTCACGCACGACCGGCTCCTGCTCGAACGCTTCGGCGCCACCCGTACGATCGACCTATGAGCGTAGGCTCGACGGAGCTCATCAGAGAGCGAAGGCGACGGCTCGGCCGGCGCCGGGAGCGGGAAGACTGAGCGGGACCGCGGCGATCCTGACGATCGGGAACGAGCTCGTCTCCGGAGACGTGCCGAACACGAACGCCGCGTGGCTGGCGCGCCGTCTCGCGCCGCTCGGCGTCGAGGTGCGGCTCGCAGCGGCGCTGCCGGACGAGATCGACGTCGTGGCCGACTTCGTGCGCGTCGAGGCTCCACGCGTCGACTTCTTCCTCGTCACCGGCGGTCTGGGCGGCACGCTCGACGACCTCACCCGCGAGGCCGTCGCAGCCGCGTTCGGTGTGCCGCAGGAGGAGGCGCCCGAGGTCGCCGCCGACCTGAGAGCGCGCTTCCGCCGCGATCCGGAGTACGCCGCCCGCTGGGCGCTGCTGCCGCGCGGCAGCCGCCCGCTCGCGAACCCGCTGGGCGGCGCGCCGGGCTTCGCGCTCGAGAACGTCTACGTCCTCCCCGGCCTGCCGAGCGAGATGGAGGCCATGTTCGCCGCGATCGAGGAGGAGTTCCGCCGCGGCAGCCCGATCGCGAGCTGGCGGCGCCTCTACCGCACGTACGAGAGCGTGCTCGCGGGCGCCCTCGCGGAGGCCGGGGAGCGCTGGCCGCGCGTCCTCGTCGGCTCCTACCCGAGCTTTCCCGCGAGCGGCTCCGAGGTCGAGGTCGTGCTCAAGTCGAGCGACACCGACGCGCTCGCAGCCGCCTCGGAGTGGCTCGAGGCACGCCTCGACGAGCTCACGCGCAGCTGAGCAGCGCCGCCGACGAGAGGCAGAAGGCGGGGGGAGTCCCTCCCGGACGCGTCCGCCGAGCCCGGGCAAGGCCGCCGCTACGATCGCCGGGTGGCCGCGACGACGCCGGAGAGCTACCTCGCCGACCTGAATCCGGCGCAGCGCGAGGCCGTCCTCCACACCGAAGGGCCGGTGCTCGTCGTCGCCGGCGCCGGCTCCGGCAAGACCCGCGTGCTCACGCGCCGCATCGCGCACCTGCTCGGCGCGGTCGGCGTGAAGCCGCCCGAGATCCTCGCGATCACGTTCACGAACAAGGCGGCGGCGGAGATGCGCGAGCGCGCCGGGCACCTCGTCGGCCCCCCTGCGCGCGCCGCCTGGGTCATGACCTTCCACGCCGCCTGCGGGCGCATCCTCCGCCGGGAGGCGCAGCGGCTCGGCTACCGCTCGAACTTCACGATCTACGACCAGGCCGACCAGATCCGCCTGACGAAGCGCTGCCTCGAGGAGCTCGAACGCGACCCGAAGCGGTTCACGCCGCGCGGCATCCACAGCCAGATCTCGAACGCGAAGAACCGGCTCGTCGGCCCGGAGGAGTACGCGCAGCGGGTCGCGAGCTTCTACGACCAGACGGTCGCCGAGGTCTTCGACCTCTACCAGAAGCGGCTCTTCGCCTCGAACGCGGTCGACTTCGACGACATGCTCTTCCTCACCGTCGACGTCCTGGAGCGGTTCCCGGAGGCGCGAGAGCGCTGGCAGGAGGCCTTCCGCTACGTCCTCGTCGACGAGTACCAGGACACGAACCACGCCCAGTACCGGCTCCTCCAGCTCCTCGCCGCGAAGCACCGGAACGTGTTCGCCGTCGGCGACCCGGACCAGTCGATCTACGCCTTCCGCGGCGCCGACATCCGCAACGTGCTCGAGTTCGAGCGCGACTTCCCGGGCGCGACGGCGATCGCGCTCGAGCAGAACTACCGCTCGACGCAGAACATCCTCGACGCCGCGAACGGCGTCATCCGCAACAACCGTGAGCGGAAGGAGAAGAACCTCTGGTCGGAGCTCGGCGAGGGCGAGCCGGTCCGGGTCGTCGAGGTCGAGGACGAGCACGCGGAGGCGCGCTACGTCGCCGCCGAGATCGCGCTGCTCGTCGAGGAGGGCTTCTCGGGCAGCGAGGTCGCCGTCTTCTACCGGACGAACGCGCAGAGCCGCGTCCTCGAGGACGTGCTCGTCCGCCAGGGGATCGCATACCAGGTGATCGGGGGGCCGCGCTTCTACGAGCGCGCCGAGGTGAAGGACCTCATCGCCTACCTCCAGGTGCTCGACAACCCGTACGACGCGGTCTCGCTGCTGCGGATCGCGAACCGGCCGCGCCGCGGCATCGGCGAGTCGAGCCTCGCCCGCCTCGCGACGTGGGCCGACCAGCGCGAGATCTCGCTCTGGGAGGCGACCGCGGAGGCGGCGACGGCCGGCGTCGGCGCGGCCCCGCAGAAGGCGGTCAAGGCGTTCCGCGGCACGGTCGAGTCGCTCATGGCCGCGGCGCTCGAGTACGAGGTGCCGGAGCTGATCGAGGCGGTGCTGGAGCGAAGCGGCTACCTCTCCTCGCTCGAGGCGGAGCGGACGATCGAGGCGGAGGGCCGGATCGAGAACCTCCAGGAGCTCGTCTCCGTCGCGCGCGAGTGGCGCGAGCAGACGCAGGAGCCGAGCCTGTCGGCCTTCCTCCAGGAGGTCTCCCTCTACTCCGACCAGGACGCCATCCGCGGCGACGGCTCGCTCGTCACGCTCATGACCCTGCACAACGCGAAAGGGCTCGAGTTCCGCGCCGTCTACCTGATCGGGATGGAGGAGGGGATCTTCCCGCACGCGCGCTCGATCGAGGAGCAGGGAATCGAGGAGGAGCGGCGGCTCTGCTACGTCGGGATGACCCGGGCGCAGGAACGGCTGACGCTGCTCCACGCTTCGTCGCGGATGCTCTACGGCGGCCGCAACCACAACCTGCCGTCCCGCTTCCTCGACGAGGTGCCCGACCGGCACGTCGAGCGCGAGCGGCTGCGGCCGGCATCGTGGTCGGGCTACGGCGCTCCACGGCAGAGCCGGATCGCACCGCGCGAGGACGTGCCGAGCCTCGCGACCGGCGACTCCGTCCGCCACTCGACCCTCGGCGAGGGCGTCGTCGTGGGCGTCGAGGCGGGCGGGCTGGTCACCGTTCGCTTCGCCGACGACGGCAGCGAGCGCAAGCTCGTGCTCGAGTACGCACCGCTCGAGAAGATCTAGCTCGAGCCGCTCGACCCTCGAAGGAGGGATTTTCGCAGTCCTCCCACGGAAGGGGGATTCTGCGCCCTGCCGACGCGCCTACCTTCCTTACGGCACCAAGAGATCGAACTCTGAGGGAGAGGTTCTCGGGATGCGGCAGTTCCGATCGTTCAGCTCGAGGGCAGTTCGCGCGACGGCGCTCGTTGCAGCCGTTGCAGCCGCCGCGTTCTTCGCGGGCACCGCGCGCTCGGCGCCTGGCCCGGGGGGCGGATCCGTCTCGTGCACCGGCACGCTCGCCGCGGGTACGTACAAGGACGTCACCGTGCCGGACGGCGCGACGTGCACGCTCGGCTCCGGCGTCGCCATCCAGAACGACCTGCAGGTCGGCCGGGGCGCCTTCCTCATCGTCGACGGCGCCAGCATCGGCCATGACCTGCACGCCGACCAGCCGAACGGCATCGGGATCGTCGGTGCAGACGTCGACCACAATCTCGTCGTCAACGGCGTCGCGGGAGCCGGTCCCGGCCCGAACGGCGACAACTACGTCTGCGGCACGACCGTCGGTCACGACCTGAACATCGAGCACAGCGCAGCCGGGGCGGGCATCTGGCAGATCGGCTCCGCCGTGTGCGGCGGGGCAAACACGGTCGGGCACAACACGCACATCGACGACAACGCCACCGCCGTCGTCCAGCCGGGCCAGTCGTACGCGTACGTCCCCGCCAACCTTCTCGCCCAGGCGCAGGCCAACCCGTCGCAGGACTTCGACGTCATCATCCAGGGCTCGGGAGCCAACGGCGCGAACGACGTCCAGAACGCGGTCAAGCACCTCCCGAAGGGCCAGGCGGTCGGGTTCCGGCAGAAGCTGAACGCCGTGCAGGGCGGTTCGGCGCAGGTGACCGGCGCTCAGCTTCTCGCCCTCTCGACGACGCCGGGAATCGCAGCGATCACCGCCGACACGCCGGTTCAGCTCGCAGGCGGACCGCCCGGCCCGAAAGGCCCGGCCGGCCCCAAGGGCCCGCCCGGCCCGAAGAACACCGTCCTGTTCTCCAACCTGCAGCTGTGGCCGTTCGCATCCGGTGTCGCGGCGGGCTGGCCGTCGGTCTGGGACGGGACACTGCCGACGCCGCCGGCCATCGCGATCGTCGACTCCGGCATCGACACGCAGCGCGACGACTTCAAGGGCCGCATCGTCGATCAGGTCGACCTCAGCTCGCTGCCCGACGCCCCGGGTGGCCCGCCCGGCAAGTCCTCGCACGGTGACGACTACGGCCACGGCACGTTCGTCGCCGGGATCGCCGCCGGCAGCGCCCAGGGCTACGCGGGCGCGACGCCGAGTGCGCCGCTCGTCTCGATCGATGTCATGAACAACCAGGGAGAGGCTCTGACGAGCGACGTGATCGCGGCCTGTGACTGGATCATCGCGAACAAGGCGAAGGACAACATCCGCGTCGCGAACTTCTCGCTCCATTCGGCCGCGCCCGCGAGCGTGTTCTGGGATCCGCTGGACAGGGCGGTCGAGTCGCTCTGGTTCGACGGCATCACGGTCGTCGCCGCCTCCGGGAACTACGCGGTCGACGGCCAGGCGAGCGGGGTCGACTTCGCTCCTGCGAACGATCCGTTCGTGATCACCGTCGGCGCCGACGACATCGAGGGCACCGTGTCGGCGCAGGACGACACCGCCGCCCCGTGGTCGTCGTGGGGCTACACGTACGACGGCTTCGCGAAGCCGGAGCTCTCGGCGCCCGGTCGCTACATGATCGGCCCCGTGCCGCCGCACTCGACGCTCGCGACCGACCGCCCGGATCACATGGTCGGCAAGGACTACATGCAGCTGTCCGGCACGTCGTTCGCGGCACCGGTGGTCGCCGGCTCGGCCGCATACCTGCTCGCCCTGCACCCGGACTGGACGCCCGACCAGGTCAAGGGCGCGCTCATGCTGTCCGCGCAGGCGTACTCCGTCCGCGACGCCGATGTCCGAGGGAGTCGGTCTCGTCGACCTCGCCGCCGCTGCGCAGACAGTGGATCCGCCCAACCCGAATCTCGCGCTCGACGAGTTCCTCGCTCCCGACCCGAACGGGGGGCCGCTCCCGGTCTTCGACACCGCGAGCTGGAAATCGGACGCCGCCCGCAGCGACGCCTCGTGGAGCGACGCCTCGTGGAGTGACGCCTCGTGGAGTGATCGCCTCGTGGAGTGACGCCTCGTGGAGTGACGCCTCCTGGAGCGACGTCTCGTGGGCGACCGCATCGTGGAGTGACGCGTCGTGGAGCGACGCGTCGTGGAGTGACGCTTCGTGGAGTGACGCCTCCTGGAACGACGCCTCCTGGAGCGACAACGCGCAGGACGACTACGGCGTTGCGCCGCTTCTCGACCCGGTCCAGATTGCCGCTGCCGAAGCCGAGCTCGGGATCGTCATCGGGCCCGACGGCACCGTCTCGGCCGCTCCCTAGCCCAAGATGAGCGAAGTCGCGCTCAACCGCGCAGGATCCGGCTCGGCCGAGTTCCGCGCCCGGCTGGCCCAGGTCTTCGCGCCGTTCCTGCCGGCTGCCTGGGCGTACTGGCTCGCCGTCGTGGCGCCTGCCGTGCTCGGAGTCGGAATCGGGCTCGGCACGATCGAGCCGAGTAGCTGGGCGCGGTTCGCAGTGCTCGCTGCGGCCTCGTCCGTCGCCCAGCTGATGTCGGTGCGCATCAAGGGCACGCGCAGGACATTCCACCCGGCGATTGTCTTCGTCGTCGCGAGCGCGTTGCTGCTCTCACCGGGAGAGCTCGCCGTCATGTGCGCGATCCAGCACGTGCCCGAGTGGGTGAAGCAGCGCTACGCCTGGTACGTCCAGCCCTTCAACATCGCGAACTACATCGCGGCCGCGCTCGCCGCCTGGGGCGCCGCGCACACCGTCGCGCTCTTCGTCACCGCGCCGACGGTGTCCCCGGCGGTTGCCGGCGTCGCCGCCGCGTCGGCGTTCGTCCTCGTGAACCGCGCGCTCCTCGCGCCGATGCTCATGCTCTCCCGCGGTCTCAGCTTGCGCCAGACGAACCTGCTCGCGGGCGACGATGTCGCGCTCGAGCTCGTGCTCGCGCTGATGGCGATGCCGCTCGTCGCATTCTGGACGCGGAGCCCGCTCCTCGCCGTGCTCTCGCTCGCGCCGCTCGTCCTGATCCACGTCACCCAGCATGCGACGAGCCGCCTGCAGACGGCGTCGAACACGATCAGCCTCCAGAACGCGTCGCTGGAGGAGGCGAACCGGCAGCTGATCGAGCGCTCGACGGCCGCTCTCGAGGCGCTCTCGGCGACCGTCGACGCGCGCGACACGTACACGGCCGGCCACTCGCGGCGCGTGCGCGACTACGCCGTCGCTCTCGGTGCAGAGCTGGGGTTGGCGGAGGCGGAGCTCGAGACGCTCGGCCAGGCCGCCGTCCTCCACGACATCGGCAAGATCGGCGTCCCGGACTCCGTGCTGCTCAAGGAGGGCGCGCTCGATCCGCTCGAGTGGCTGGCGATGAAGAGCCACCCCGACGCCGGCGCGCGGATCATCGAGCGGCTCGGCTACCTCGACGAGGTCGTGCCGGTCATCCGGCACCACCACGAGCGCCTCGACGGTCGCGGCTATCCGGACGGGCTCGCCGGCGACGCCATCCCGGTCGGCGCGCGCATCATCCACGTCGCAGACGCGCTCGACGCGATGACGACGCGCCGCGTCTATCGCGACGCGCGGTCCCTCGACGACGCCATGGCAGAGCTCCGCCGCGGCGTCGGCACGGACTTCTGCGGCCCGTGCGTCGAGGCTCTCGAGCGGGTGTTCGCCTCGTCGAAGCTGCCGCTGCCTGAGAGGCATCTGAAGGAGGTCACCGCGGCGTGAGCGCCGTGGGGTACGTCCGGCGGCTCCGGGAAGAGCAACCGGCCCGCCGCGGGCTCTCCACGGCGGCCCGCACGCTCCTCTTCGTGACTGCCGCGGGGGCGACCGCGGGCTCGCTGCTCGCCTGGAGCCTCGCCGCTCCGGAAGGGACGCGCTGGACGGACTTCGCGATCATCGCGGTCGGCGCCGCCTTCGCCCAGCTCTTCGCGACCCCCGTCGGAGGCAACCAGGGCTTCCACACCGGCCTTGCGTTCACGATCGCCGCCGCGCTCCTGCTGCCGCCGGAGCTCGTCCTGGCGGTCTGCGTTCTCCAGCACGTGCCGGACTGGATCCGCCACCGCTACCACTGGTACGTCCAGACGTTCAACGCCGCGAACTACGCCGTCGGCGGGCTCGCCGCCTGGGCCGTGCGCACCGGCTTCGCCGGCGGCGGGGTCGACTTCACGACGCGGACGACCTGGTCGACCATGCTCGCCGCGGCGGCCGCGGCGGCGACGTTCGTCGTCGTCAACCACGCGCTGCTCGCCGCCATGCTCTCGCTCGCCCGCGGCCGTGGCCCGAGGTCGTCGCGGTTGTTCGGGCTCGAGAGCCTCGTCACCGACGGCGTGCTCGCCGCGACCGGGATCATGCTCGCGTTCGGGCTCCTGCGGGAGCACGCGCTCGTGCCGCTCGCCGTCGCGCCTCTCATCCTCATCCATCGCGCGCTCGTGGTGCCGTCCCTGCGCGAGCAGGCGTTCCGCGACCACAAGACCGGGCTGCTCAACGAGCGCGGCTTCGAGCAGTCGGCGGACGACGAGCTCGTGCGCGCGAAGCGCTTCGGCCGGCCGCTCTCGCTGCTGCTCTGCGACGTCGACGACCTCCGGGCGATCAACAACGCGCACGGACATCTGCGGGGCGACGCGGCCCTCGTCAGGGTCGCCGACGCGTTCAGGGCCGAGCTGCGCAGCTTCGACCTCTGCGCGCGCTACGGCGGCGACGAGTTCGTCGTCCTGCTCCCCGAGACGGGCCGCGACGAGGCGCTTCTCGTGGCCGAGCGGATCCATGCGTGGATCGACCGGCACCCCGTGGAGACGGGCGCCGGCCCGCTGCCGGTGCGGGTCTCGATCGGCCTCGCCGAGACCATGCCCGGTGACGAGCGCCTCGGCGACGTGATCGCCCGCGCGGACGCCGCGATGTACGCGCTCAAGGACGCCGGGCCGAGACCGATTCGAGCCGCCGGCTGACGCTGCCCCACGCGCCTGGAGAAGTTGTAGTTTCGTGCCTGTGCTCGAGGTCCGCCCCTGTCGGGATCAGGAGGAGTTCGGTCGCGCCGTCGGCGTGATCGGCCAGTACTTCCATCCGGTATTCGGCGGGGAGGACTTGGAGCGTTTCTCCCGTGTGCTCCCACACGAGCGGATGCACGCCGCGTTCGAGCAGGACGAGATCGTCGGCGGCGCGGGTGCGTTCCCGTTCGAGCTCTCGGTCCCGGGCGGGTCGCTCCGCTGCGCGGGCGTGACCGTGGTCGGCGTGCAGCCGACGCATCGTCGTCGCGGCGTCCTGCGGGCGATGATGGACGCCCAGCTGCGCGATGTCCACGAGCGCGGCGAGCCGATCGCCGCGCTCTGGGCGTCGGAAGAGACGATCTACGGCCGCTTCGGCTACGGCATAGCCGCGTGGGCGGGCGAGCTGAAGATTCGGCACGAGTGGGACGCGTTCGCCCAGCCGCTCGAGCGGAGCGGCAAGGTGCGGTTCGTCTCGGACGAGGAGGCGCGGAGCCTCTTCCCGCCGATCTACGACGCCGTGCGTCGCGAGCGGCCGGGCATGCCTTCGCGCACTGCGGATTGGTGGGAGCTGCGGCGCCTGCACCGGCGCGAAGGGCCGCCGCCCGCGCGGTTCGTCGTCCTGGACGTCGCGGGCGAGCCGCAGGCATATGCCATGTACCGGATCCACAACGACTTCGAGGCGGGATCGTCTACTGCGCCGCTCGTCGTGATCGAGGCGCTCGGCGCGAACCCGCAGGCGACGGCGGAGATCTGGCGCTTCCTCCTCGACGTCGACTGGATCGCGACGGTCGAGGCCTCGCTGGTCCCGCCCGACCATCCGCTCTTCCTTCTTCTCGCGACGCCGCGCCGCGCCCGCTACCGGATGGGGGACGGGCTCTGGTGCCGGGTCGTCGACGTCGGCGCGGCGCTCTCCGGCCGCGCGTACGGTGAGGGTGGGCCGCTCGTGCTCGAGGTGCGGGACGCGATCTGCGAGTGGAACGAGGGCCGCTGGCGGCTCGCGGACGGCGAGTGCGTCCGCACCGACGAGGAGCCGGACATCGCCCTCGACGCGTCTGCGCTCGGCTCCGTCTTTCTCGGCGCCGTCTCGTTTGCGCAGCTGCGCGAGGCGCTGCGGGTGGAGGAGCGGCGCGAGGGCGCGGTAGAGCGCGCCGACGCGCTCTTCGCGTGGCGGCCGCTTCCCTGGTGCCCCGAGATCTTCTGACCCGCGCGGCTACAATCCCGTGCGACCCGGGCGGTTAGCTCAGTTGGGAGAGCACCAGCTCGACAAGCTGGGGGTCACTGGTTCGAGCCCAGTACCGCCCATTCGCTCGTTGTTAGGACTACAACGGAAAGCCCTGCTAACGGGCACGTGCTGCTGTACCGATCGCTCGGCGCGAAGAGAGTGGGCTCGAACCGCTTCAGCCAGGTGTGCGCTCGTGCGTTCAAAGCCTTACACGGACAGCGCTCGGCTGGCCGAATGGGGCAGGCTCAGCAACGAGCTAAGCCGGCGCGGATACGTGATGGGGTGGAGGCGTATAATTAGTATCGTGAAACGATTCATATTAGTAGGCGGCATGCCGACCGCTGGTAAATCAACGCTCGCGGAAAACCTCGCCAACCATCTCGATCTACCGTGGATTTCTACTGACCAAGTAGGAATCATCATGCGAGAGGTCGCTTCAAGAGAAACCCATCCTGAGCTATTCAGGTGGGATGATTACGCTGAGGATCCGTCGGTTGGTGAGATGACTGCCGATGCCATTGCGGATAACGAACTTGCCAAGGCAGGAGCAGTCTGGCCGGGAGTACGAAGGCTGATTCAGGAGGATTACACCTGGAACGACGGTGCTGTCATCGAGGGGGTTGACATCCTGCCTCACCTCGTCGCGCAGGATTTCCCTGACTCAGACGTAGTTAGGCCAGTCTTCGTCGGCGACCACGATTCAGGGAGGGTCCGCGCCACCGTGCTGGACAGGGAGGCCTACACCCTCTGGGATCCGGCCAAAGAAGTCGAGTGGGTGTTGAAGTTCAGCGCGAAGCTACGGTCTGAGGTCGAGAGGTACGGGTTCCCTTGGGTCGATCTTGAGAAGGATGACCGCGACCTAGTGAAGGTACTCGGAGCCCTAGGACTGAGTTAGCGAGACTGAGCTAGCTGCGTTCGGATAGCGGCGCGAGTGCCTTCGATGTCGAAGCAGGCGTACTGGTTGTCGTGCATCAGCCGGCGAGCGATTGCGATCGCCTTCTGCTCACTCAGTTCGCCTTCCGCGATCTCGGCTTCGAGCGCTCTCTGGATGCCGCGGCGCGCCTGAGCCGCGTAGGCGACAGCCGAGGTTGGCCACTGAGTGTCACCTCCGAACCCGAACAGCTTGTTGCTGGGAACGGCGTGCAAGAAGCGGCGGACGAAGTCTGTCGAGCTGTAGGGGTCAATTGACCAGGCCCAGCAGAGATCGACCCAGACATTCGGGTAGTGCTTGGCGATCGAAACGAGTTCGTCGCTGTAGGGGTACGCGGTGTGCATCAGGACGAACCGCGCATCTGGATAGCGGGCAAGCAACGGGCAGAGGTTGCCCGCTCTGACCCAATCGATAAGCATGTTCTTGGTGCCCGCGTAATGGCCGGTGTGCAGCTTGAACGGAAGGTTGTGCTCGATCGCTAGCTCAACTCCGCGTGCCCAGCACCAGTCGCCGAGCGTCAGACGAGTGGCCTCATCCACGTCGCGACCGGATAACACGACGGCCAGCGCGCGGGCTGCGTCCTCGTCGGACCGCTCCTCCCAATGCAGGGTGCGCCAGTAGGCGTGCTGCGCTTTGACGGCTACGGCGCAAGGCCCGTAGTGCTGAAAGAGCAACGCCATTGCCTCGCGTAGGTCGTCAAGGTTGGAGACCTCGACACCAACCGTTTCCTGCAGTTCCTCGGCTTCTACGTCGCCGTTGGCGAAGTTCGCCCACGAGATGTCGTACAGAAAGAAGTCCGGCCCAGACTCGTCGGGCTCGCACGCCCAGCGGAAGTCATCGATCTGCACATGGTCCAGGCCAGCGACCTCGCTCAACAGCCGCAGCCGTTCGCCTGGCTGGCGTAGATCCTCGAGCTTCCCCTGCGCGGTTTCGAGCCCCTCGACCGTAATCGAGTCGAGGTGATACACCTCGCGCGCGATCAGCCGAACCGCCTCACCGTAGCCCGTGTGCTTCGTCGCCTCCCAGGCATCGCGAATGCCGGCGAACCGGGACTCGATGTCGCCCGCGGTCGGATCGAACAGCTGCCGAAGCGCCTCCTCCGTGGCACCGGCAACCTCAAGATCGCTCGGGACGTAGTTGAGAAAGAGATCTTGGAGGATGTCCGGACGGTCGCTACCCCAGCCCGGCTTGCCCCGCTCCTTCATCCGCTCGATCAGCTTCGCGTTGCCGCCTGCCCACTGATCCTCCGGCGCAAGGTGCTCGTGCGTGTCTACAAGCCGGAGAGATTGGATCTCAAGACCGAGGTCGGTCTGCGTCTCCACTGACACCTCCTGAGGCTACACCCGCGAAGCGCGGCTCTTGGCTCTCGTGGGGTGGCCGTGAGAGAATGGAGACGAGGGGAGCCTACTCCGGCCCTTGAACGGCGAGACGGAGAAGATCTCTCAAGGGGTCCGGAGGGTTCGAAAGATGCCCAGTTAGGACCATCTGAACCCGCGGAGCTAGGCGAGAAGCCGCATGGCTCCGTGGGTCAACTGGGTCAGCGTGGTCGGAGGCGAGCGCGGCGTCCACGTCGGGCCGCGAGCTGGATCTTCGGGGCAAGTGAAAGGAGCAATCGCTTCACGATGCCTCCTCGATGCAGCTAGGTGGCTCCAAAGCATCTGCACCGGCTCGCTCTCGCTCTCCGTTCACGACCGGCGTGTCGCACTCGGTCCCGGTGATCGCCTCCATGATGATCAGGCGAGGGCGCGGCAGGTCCGTGGGCCGACTGGCTTCCGGTGAGCGGTTGGGCCGGAGTCGCGCGGCAAGACACGCGACTGTCGGCTTTTCCCCGATGTTCGCGGCTAAGCATGACCTAGGCTGCGTCTGCAGACAGAGGAGGACGACGGAATGGCCATGACTTGTACGGGCGCCGAGGCGACATCGGCTGATCCGGCATCTGCCGATCCGTTGCCGATTCCGCAAACATTGACCGGCTCGTCGCGCTTGACACCACGCGACCGGGTTCGATTCCATGGGAGACTGGCTATCGCGAGCGAAGAGGGGGGAAGGCGAGGAGTGTCCGCCGGCAGCAGGGTCTCGAGACGTTTTCCGTGCCGGGGCCGAGGGCATATGAGGGTCGGCGACGAGGTCGTGGGCCGCCGGCCGGCGTCGAGCGCCGGCGTCCCTGAATCGTGAGGAGGATCCGGATCGAAGCAGTAGGTGTCTCGGGGCTGCACTGCGTATGACGGGCCCGATGAGGGACGTTGCGCGCGTGCCGGATCTGCTGCACGGGCATCCGCGGGCCGGGCCGGTGCGGTCACGCCGCCCGGTCTACGTCGATCTGCTGCCGCCGTGCAACGCCGGGTGTCCGGCGGGCGAGAACATCCAGGCCTGGCTGGCGGAGGTGAAGGCGGGACGGCACGAGGAGGCGTGGCGGCAGCTCGTGGCCGACAATCCGCTGCCGGCGATCCACGGGCGCGTCTGCTACCACCCCTGCGAGAGCGTCTGCAACCGCACGAATCTCGACAGCGCCGTGTCGATCCACTCGGTCGAGCGGTTCCTCGGCGACCTGGCGCTGGAGCGCGGGTGGCAGTTCGAGGCGCCGGCTGCCCGGAGCGGCAGGCGGGTGCTGATGGTCGGCGCAGGGCCGAGCGGCCTCTCGGCCGCCTACCACCTGGCCCGGCTCGGCCACGAGGTCGAGATCCGGGACGCCGGCGCCGAGCCGGGCGGGATGATGCGCTACGGCATCCCCGCCTACCGGCTGCCGCGCGACGTGCTGGCCGGCGAGCTCGAGCGGATCGCCGCGCTCGGGGTGCGATTCACGTGCAACCACCGGGTGGAGGATCTCGCCGCCGAGCGGGAGGAGGGCGGGTTCGACGCGGTCTTCGTCGCGGTCGGGGCGCACCTCTCGAAGCGGGTCGAGATCCCGGCCGCCGACGCCGGGCGGATCGTCGACGCCATCTCGTTCCTGCGCAGCGTCGCCTCCGGCGAGCGTCCGGCGATCGGTCGCCGGGTCGCGGTGTACGGGGGAGGCAACACGGCGATGGACGCGGCCCGGGTCGCCCGCCGGCTGGGCGCGACGGACGCGACGATCGTCTACCGGCGCACGCGCGAGCAGATGCCCGCGCACCTGGAGGAGGCTGAAGATGCCGAGCGGGAGGGAGTGCGGATCAACTGGCTGCGCACGATCGCCGCCTTCGAGGGGCCGGAGCTCGAGGTCGAGGTGATGGAGCTGGACGAGTCGGGGTTCCCGCAGCCGACCGGGCGGTTCGAGACGCTCGCCGCGGACACGGTCATCCTGGCCCTCGGCCAGGAGACCGACACCGCATTCCTGCGCAACGTGCCGGGGGTGGAGTTCGAGTCCGACGGCACCGTCCGCGTCTCGAGCGACTTCCAGACCGGCGCGCCGGGGGTGTTCGCGGGCGGCGACATGGTGCCGGCCGAGCGCACGGTGACGGTCGGGGTCGGCCACGGCAAGAAGGCGGCTCACCACATCGACGCCTGGCTGCGCGACACGGCGTTCGTGCGCCCGCCCAAGCACGAGGAGGCGAGCTTCGAGAAGCTGAACCTCTGGTACTTCGGCGACGCCGCGCGCCGGCTGCAGCCGGAGCTCCGGCCGGAGGAGCGGATCGCGGACTTCGGCGAGGTGGTCGGCGGCCTGTCGGAGCGGGAGGCGGTCTACGAGGCGGGCCGCTGCCTGTCGTGCGGCAACTGCTTCGAGTGCGACGGCTGTCTGGGCGCCTGTCCGGAGGATGCGGTGATCAAGCTGGGCGTCGGGCATCGCTACCGCTTCGACTACGACCGCTGCACAGGCTGCGCGGCCTGCTTCGAGCAGTGCCCGGTGCACGCGATCGAGATGGCTCCGGAGCCGTCCTGATGCCGGTGACCGTCGACGGCAACGAAGCTGCGGTCTCGGTCGCCTACCGGCTGAACGAGGTCTGCTGCATCTTCCCGATCACGCCGGCCTCGCCGATGGCCGAGCTGGCCGACGAGTGGACGAGCGAGGGCCGGCCGAACGTCTGGGGCAACGTTCCGACGGTGGTTGAGATGCAGAGCGAGGGCGGGGCGGCCGGCGCTCTGCACGGCGCGCTGCAAGGTGGTGCGCTGGCGACGACGTTCACGGCCTCGCAGGGGCTCTTGCTGATGATCCCGAACCTGTACAAGATCGCCGGCGAGCTGACGCCGACCGTCGTGCACGTGGCCTCTCGCTCGCTGGCCGCGCAGGCGCTGTCGATCTTCGGCGACCACCAGGACGTGATGGCCGTCCGCCAGACCGGCGTGGCGCTGCTCTCGTCCGCCTCGGTTCAGGAGGCGCACGACCTGGCGCTCGTGGCGCAGGCGGCGACGCTGCGCACGCGGGTGCCGTTCGTGCACTTCTTCGACGGGTTCAGGACCTCGCACGAGCTGAACACGCTCGAGACGCTCTCCGACGACGACCTGCGCGCGCTGGTGCCGGAGGAGCTCGTCCGGGCCCACCGCGGCCGCGCGCTCTCGCCGGAGCGGCCGTTCGTCCGCGGCACCTCGCAGAACCCGGACGTCTACTTCCAGGCGCGCGAGACGGTCAACCCCTTCTACGCCCGCGTGCCGCAGGTCGTCGAGGAGGTGCTGGCGCAGCTGGCCGAGCGCAGCGGGCGTCGCTACCGGATCGTCGACTACCACGGTCACCCGGAGGCCGAGCGGGTGCTGGTGCTGATGGGCTCCGGCGCGGAGACCGCGCGCGAGACGGTCGCCCACCTGAACGCGCACGGCGAGCGGGTCGGCGTCGTCCAGGTGCGCCTCTACCGGCCCTTCCCGGCGGAGGCGCTGCTCGAGGCGCTGCCCGCGAGCGTCAGCCGGATCACGGTGCTCGACCGGACGAAGGAGCCCGGCTCGCTCGGCGAGCCGCTCCTGCTCGACACGCTGCGCCGCGCTGGCCGAGGCGTACAGCGCCGGCGAGCGGGACGTGCTGCCGCTCGTGACCGGCGGCCGCTACGGCCTCTCCTCGAAGGAGTTCACGCCCGGGATGGTCGTAGGTGTCTTCGACGAGCTCGCGCGCGAGCGGCCGCGTCGCCGGTTCACGATCGGCATCACCGACGACGTGTCCGGCTCGAGCCTCGACTACGACGCGACGCTCGATATCGAGCCGCCCGAGACGGTGCGGGCGCTCTTCTTCGGCCTCGGCTCCGACGGCACGGTCGGCGCGAACAAGAACACGATCAAGATCCTCGGCGCCGAGGGTCTGCACGCGCAGGGCTACTTCGTCTACGACTCGAAGAAGTCCGGCTCGCAGACGGTGTCGCACCTGCGCTTCGGGCCGCAGCCGATCCGTGCCCCCTACCTGCTGCAGCAGGCGAGCTTCGTCGGTTGCCACCACCTCGGCCTGCTCGACCAGGTCGACGTGCTCGGCCGCGCCGCACCCGGCGCGACGCTGCTGCTCAACGCTCCCTACCCGCCCGAGGAGGTGTGGGACGCGCTCTCCCGCCCGGTCCAGGAGCAGATCCTGGCCAAGCGCCTCGACCTGTACGCGATCGACGCCAGCCGGATCGCCCGCGAGGTCGGCCTCGCCGGCCGCGTCAACACCGTCCTGCAGACCTGCTTCTTCGCCCTCTCCGGGGTGCTGCCGCGCGAGCAAGCGATCGAGCGGATCAAGACGGCGATCGTCAAGACGTACGGCCGACGCGGAGCGCAGGTGGTCGAGCGCAACCAGGCCGCCGTCGACCGTGCGCTCGAGGCGCTGCACCGGATCGCCGTGCCCGAGCAGGCGAGCAGCTCCCGCGAGCCGCCGCCGACCGTGCCCGCGGACGCGCCCGAGTTCGTCCGCGCCGTCACCGCCGTGATGATGGCCGGCCGCGGCGACGAGCTGCCGGTCAGCGCGCTGCCCGTCGACGGCACCTACCCGAGCGGCACGACCGCCTACGAGAAGCGCAACGTCTCCGAGCTCGTCGCGGTCTGGGAGCCCGACCTGTGCATCCAGTGCGGCAACTGCAGCTTCGTCTGCCCGCACAGCGTCATCCGCTCCCGCCACTACGAGCAGTCCCACCTGGACGGCGCCCCGCAGGCGTTTCGCTCGGCGCCGTTGGATGCGGTCGGCCTGCCCGACACCCGCTACACGCTGCAGGTGTACGTGGAGGACTGCACCGGCTGCGAGCTGTGCGTCCAGGCCTGCCCGGTCGTCGCCGTCGGCGACCCGGCCCGCAAGGCGATCAACCTGGCGCCGCGCGAGCCGCTCGTTGCCGCCGAGCGCGAGAACATCGCCTTCTTCGAGGCGCTGCCCGCGAGCGACCGGGCGCGGGTCGACTTCGGCACCGTGCGCGGCGCCCAGTTCCTGGAGCCTCTGTTCGAGTTCTCGAGCGCCTGCGCAGGCTGCGGCGAGACGCCCTACCTGAAGCTGATCTCCCAGCTCTTCGGCGACCGGCTGCTGGTCGCCAACGCCACGGGCTGCACCTCGATCTACGGCGGCAACCTGCCGACCACCCCCTGGACCGTCGACGGCGACGGGCGCGGCCCGGCCTGGTCGAACTCGCTCTTCGAGGACAACGCCGAGTTCGGGCTCGGCTTCCGCCTCGCGGCCGACCAGCACAGCGAGCTCGCCCGCCGCCGCCTCACCGAACTGGCCGACCGGCTCGGCCCCGAGCTCGTCGACGAGACGCTGAACGCGTCCCAGTTGCGCGAGTCGGAGCTGCGCGCCCAGCGCGAACGGGTGGCCGAGCTGCGCCACCGCCTCGAGGGGCTGGACGGAGACCCCGCCGTCGCCGACCTGCTCAGCGTGCTCGACCACCTCGTCCGGCGCAGCGTCTGGATCGTCGGCGGCGACGGCTGGGCCTACGACATCGGCTCGGCCGGCGTCGACCACGTTCTCGCCAGCGGCCTCAACGTGAACGTGCTCGTGCTCGACACGGAGGTCTACTCCAACACCGGCGGCCAGATGTCCAAGGCGACCCCGCTCGGCGCGGTGGCCAAGTTCGCCGCAGCCGGCAAGACCGTCCCCAAGAAGGACATTGCCCTGCAGGCGATCGCCTACGGCAACGTCTACGTCGCCCGGGTCGCCATGGGCGCCGACCCGCAGCAGACGCTGACCGCGCTCCGCGAGGCCGAGGCCTACCAGGGCCCCTCGCTCGTGCTCGCCTACAGCCACTGCATCGCGCACGGGATCGAGATGCGCTTCGGGCTCGACCAGCAATACCGCGCGGTTGCCAGCGGCTACTGGCCGCTGATCCGCTACGACCCGCTCGTGCGCGCCGGTGGCGGCAACCCCTTCCTGCTCGACTCGCCCCGACCACGCATCCCGCTCGCCGAGTACACCGTCCGCGAGCTGCGCTACCGCGCGCTCACCATCAGCGACCCCGCGGAAGCGGAACGGCTGCAACACCTCGCCAGGGAGGCGGTCGAGCGACAGTGGAACCTCTACGAGGAGATGGCAACCCGCGGCGCGAAGCACTACGCCGCAGCCGACGCAGGCGGGGAGCCGTGATCGACCTTTCCACCAGCTACATGGGGCTGACCCTGCGCAACCCGCTCGTCGCGAGCGCATCGCCACTCTCCCGCACCGCCGAGGGCATCAAGCGGCTGGCCGATGCCGGCGTGGGCGCCGTCGTCCTCTACTCGCTCTTCGAGGAGCAGCTCCGTCGCGCCGAGCTCGAGAACGCGCGGCTCGTCGAGGCCGGCAGCGAGAGCTTCGCCGAATCACTCTCCTACTTCCCCGCCGCCGTCGAAGAGCAGGCCGGGCCGACGGACTACCTGAGCCTGCTCGAGCGGGCGGCGGGTGCGGTCGACGTGCCGCTGATCGGCAGCCTCAACGGCGTGACCCCCGGGGGCTGGACCGACTACGCCCGCGCGATGCAGGATGCCGGCGCCGCCGCAATCGAGCTCAACCTCTACTACCTTCCCGGCGACCCGTCGGTCTCCGGCCGCGACGTCGAGCAACGCCACCTCGACGTCCTCGAGCGCGTGAAGGCGGCCGTCAGCGTCCCGGTGGCGGTCAAGCTCAACCCCTACTTCAGCTCGACCGGCGAGATCGTGCTTCGCCTCGACCGGGCCGGGGCAGACGCACTCGTCCTCTTCAACCGCTTCCTCCAGCCCGACATCGACACCGACGCGCTCGCCGCCGTCCCCGAAGCGACGCTCTCCAACCCAGCCGAAGCCAGGCTGCCCCGCACCTGGATCGCGCTCCTGCGCGGACGCGTGCGCGCCTCGCTCGCTGCCACCTCTGGCGTCGAGGACCCGGCCGATGTCGTCAAGTACCTGCTCGCCGGTGCCGACGTCGTCATGACCGCGTCCGCGCTGCTACGCCACGGCCCCGAATACGCCTCGGTGCTGCTCGACGGTCTCACCGCGTGGCTGGCGCGCAAGGGCTTCGCCACCGTCGACGCTGCGCGCGGCCTCCTCGCCGTTCCGCTTGGCACCGACGGGGTCGCGTTCGAGCGCAGCGGCTACGTCGATGCGCTCCGCAAGGCCAACGAGAACGCCTACGGGCCCTGGTGAGCTGGCGCGCTTGTGCCCGGTCGACGGGCCGCCGAGCACCCGCGCGAGCCGCTCGGCACCGGACGTCCGCGCCCTCGAGGCTCTTGGCGTTTCTCCTCCGGGCACCGCGTGAAGAGGCATGTGAGGGATGGTTGCCGGCGTCGGGAATCGGCAGGCCCGGCGGTGTCGCATGAGCCTCTAGGTCTCCCGGTGCAGCGCGGCGACGGCTTCGCCGGCGGACGGATAGAGGCGGCCCTCGCCGATTCGGTCGAGGAGTCCGCTGCGCGCGAGGCCCCGTCGTAGGCGGCTTCCGGCTCTGGCGATGCCGAAGGTGATGTGCCGCTGGTCGAGATCGTCGAGTGTCCGTGCGAGGGCGCGGGCGCCGGTGTAGTCGATGTCGCTCATCCCGATCGCGTCGAGGATGACGACTCGCAGCTCTCCTTCCGAGCGGGCGAGCGATTCCTCGAGCTGGGCGCGGAAGTGGACGGCGTTCGCGTACCAGAGCGGGGTGGCGAAGAGGATGACGAGGACGCCCGGCACCTGCTCGGCGTCCTCGTCGGCGCTGAGCGGGACCCAGCTCGTCGTCTTCGGGATGCGGCCGAGCACGTGCAGCTGCGGGCGGGCGCTGCGCCTGGTGCGGTCGAGGATCGCGAGCGCGACCGCGACGGCGAGTCCCTGCTCGACGCCGACGAAGGCCACCGCCAGCAGCGTGACGAGGGCGAGTCCGAGCTCGACGCGGTCGAAGCGAGCGATCGCGACCAGGTCACGGACGCGCACGATCCGCGTGGCGATGTAGACGAGGACGCCCGCGAGCGCGGCGAGCGGCACGTCCTCGAGCACACCGGCGGCCGGCACGAGCAGGGCCAACGCCGCCGCTGCGGCGAGACCGGCCGCCTGCGTGCGGCCGCCGGACTCGGCGACTGCCGCCGTCCTCGGCGGGCTCGCGTTGACCGGGAAGGCGCCGACGAGGCCGGCGGCGATGCTGCCGGCGCCGACGCCGAGAAAGTCGCGGCCGACGTCGACTTCGGAGCCCTCCTGGTCGGCGAAGGCCCGCGTCGTCGCCGCCGACTGGCTCACCACCACGAGGGCGACCAGGCCGGCCAGCGGCGCCACGCTCTCGACGGCGTGGAGCGACAGCCCGTGCAGCCCGAGGTGCGGCGCCCCGTGCGCGACGGTGCCGAGCACGGCGACGCCGTGGGCGCGCAGGTCGAGCGCCGCCACCGCGGCGGTCGCGGCGATGAGCCCGAGCAGCGTTCCGGGGAGCCTGCGGTCGAGGTGCTCGGCGGCGACGACGATCGCGATCACGCCCACCCCGATCGCGAGCGTCCGACCATTCGTCGCACCGAGATGGCGGACGACGGAGCTCAGCCGGTGCAGCGTGCTCCTGCCCGTCGCCGGCAGGCCGAGCAGGTCGGGCAGCTGGTGCACGACGATGATCACCGCCACGCCGGCCAGGAAGCCGGTAATGATCGGCGCCGACAGGAACTCGGCGACCCAGCTCAGCCGAAACAGCCAGACGAGCGCGACGATCGCCCCGACCAGGACCGAGAGGATGCCGACGAGCTCCACGTACCGCGGCGACCCGGTCGCCGCCAGCCCCCCGACGCCGACCGCGAACAGCGGCGCGATCGTCGAGTCGGCCCCCACCGAGAGCAGCGGGCTCGACCCCAGCAGCGCGAACATCACGGTGCCGGCGATGAACGCGTAGTAGCCCGTGATCGGCGGCATCCCCGCGAGACGCGAGGTCGCCAGCTGCTCGGGCACCGCGATCGCCAGCAGCGTCAGCGCCGCGGCCGCGTCCGGTCCCGCCCACGACCTGCGATAGCCCCGCAGCGACGGCAACAGGAGCGTGCGGAGGCGCGTACGGTCGAGGCTCGAGCCGCCGGCAGTCGACATGCCGCCATCTTCCTCCATCGAGACGCGTGCTCCACGTCCGCGCGCGACCGCGGCGTGGCAGTGGAATGGCAGCCGCCGCGAGCAAGGTTCGTGCAGCTCAGGCGCGTACGGCACCTTCCGCCCGAGCCGAACCCCGCGCTCGCTCGGCATGCGGAAGAGCGAGCGCAGACCCTCCAGAACCGGGTCGCGGATCGGATCACGGCGTCAGATCCTCGACCTGACGAAGGCGATTCACGAGGTCACGAGCCCGCGGCCGGACGCCGGGTGAGGGCGTGAAGACGCGGTTCGCCCCGCGCAGACGCGAGGCCTTCGGCAACGAGGCGCCGATGCTCATCACGCCGTGCGACGGTCTCGAACCGGTGGCTCCAGCTGTGGAGATTGGAAGTCAGCTCCCGGCGGCCCTTCCGCGGGAGAAGCGGAGCGGGTCGCGACGCGATCCTGTGGAGGGGATTGCGTCGCGACCCGCTCGGCGCTTGCCGGTTCTAGCGATCGCGCCGGCTGTCCTTCTTGATCTCGCGCTTCTCGTGCTCCTTCTTCGCCATCGTTGTCACCTCCTCGAGCTGGTGTCGAGTTTCGGAGTCGGTCAAGCTGCGGCGAGTGCCGGTGTGTCGGGTGTGTTGGGGCGTTTGCCGGGGTGGCCGCGGGTGGGGAGGTAGGCGTAGGGGTGTTGGTAGAGCTCGAGTGGGTTCTCGCGCTCGCGGACGTCGAGCTCGACCAGGTCGCCGCTTGCGTCGTCCTCGATGACGACGGCTGCGCGGTGGTGGCGGCGGCTCCAGAGGAGGACGACGTGGCTGCCGGCAAGGTCGCGGCGGGCGAGCTCTTTCGGGTTCGGGTCGAAGGTGAGGCGATAGCGGGTCATCTCCGTCTCCGTTCTCCCGGGCGGGTTGATGTCGTATGCGGCTCTCGGTTCCATCGACTTCAGTTGTACGACGGTGCGCGACAAGGGCGGGCCACGCTTCGGCAAGGGTTGAGAGCGCTTCGGCCAAGAGTCGGTTAACGACCTGCCGCCGTGTCAGGGCTCGTCCGGACTGTCCGCAGGCGCGGTGCGTGTCGGCCCCGATGACCGCCGGCGCCGCTGCGGCGAGGCTGCGAGGCGGATGGCTGCCACGGTCGAGGTTCGCCCGCAGCCGGTTCCGTGGCGGCGGCTGGCGGGCTTGCTGCGTCCGCTCTGGCGCGGGACGGCGGCGATGGTCGCGCTCAGCGTGGCCGGAGTGCTGGTCGGGCTCGTGTCGCCGCTCCTGCTCGGCGTGTTGGTCAACGCGCTCGTCGACCGCAACGACCGGCGGGAGGCTGCGCTGCTGGCCGTGGCGATCGCGGTCGCGACGCTCGCCGAGGCCGCGCTATACATCGCCTCCGATGGCATGTACGCGCGCAACGCGAGCCGCCTCTACCGGAACCTGCGGTTGGCGATGTTCGAGGGTGCGCTAGCGCATGCCCGGCGCGGCGAGGACACGGGCGGGCTGCCGTCCCGGTTCATCTCCGATGCCGAGACGGTCGAGCGGGCGACGCTCTCGATCCTCGACAGCGGCGCGATGCTCGGGGTCGAGTTCGTGAGCGCGCTGGTTGCGCTCGGGACGCTGGAACCGTGGACGTTGCCGGTGGTGGCTCCGGTGCTGGCGGCTACCTGGGTCGTGACCAGGCGGATGCAGGAGCCAGCGGCGGCCGCGGGTCAGCGCCGCCAGGAAGAGCTGGAGACGATGACGCGGTCACTTGTCGAGGAGCTCGACCGCAGCGACGATCCCGGCGCCCCGAACCGCTTCAGGTTGGCGGCGGAACGCGTGCTCGGGGCGGAGGTCCGCTACGGCTGGCTGCAGGCACTCAACCTGCAGGGCTCCGGCGGGCTTGCCAAGCTCGGCCCGATCGCGGTCGTGGTCGCGGCGGCGTTCGCCGGCAGTCACCACGCGGGCACGTTGATCTCGATCTACCTGCTCGCCCAACGCGCCTTCTGGGGCTTCGACGGCGTCGTCGACCTCAGCCTCGGCACCCAGAGCGTCCGCGGCGCGGTGGCCCGCTGCCTCGAGCTCGTCGACGCGGCCGGTCAGGCGCGGGGAGTGGGAGTCGCCCTCTAGGAGGGCGAGAGGCTTCGTTACCTACACCGCACGGCGAGCGCAAGCGGCGTTTCTCTTCATCGCGGCTCGTTCCGGCGGACGGCTGCGCGGACCACCATCGAGGCGACGAGTCCGAGCGCGATCGCCCAGGGCCAGTCGAGGCCGGCGAGGTAGTGGACGGGCAGGCAGACGAGGACGGTGACGACGGCGGTTTCGGCGTAGAGGAGGACTCCGTTGTGCATGGAGGTCTCCTTTCAGGCTCGTCGCGAGAGGGTCAGTGCGTTGCGGAGTCCGAGGCGTGGGCCGGCGTGGAGGAGGCCGTGGGCGTAGATGCGGCCGGCGAGCCGGACGAGCGCGACGAGGGTGGCGAGGACGAGCAGGACGGCAAGCGCGTGCTGCCAGAGCGGGACGCCGACGAGCGCGCTGCGGGCCGGGAGGACGAGCGGCGCGGTGAGGGGGAAGACGGTGAGGGCGTTCGCGAGCGGGCCGTCCATGCTGGTCGAGACGGCGAGGTAGCCGGCGAAGTAGGCGGCGAGGAGCATGTACGTGACGGGCTGGCCGGCGGTGTCGGCGTTCTGCTGCCGCGAGGCGAGCGCGCCCGCCGCGGCGTAGGCGACGGCATAGAGCGCGTAGCCGAGGACGAACCAGGGGATGACGAGGGCGAGGCTTGCGCCGAGGGCGGCCGGTGCGTCGAAGACGCCGGCGGCGAGGAGGATCGCGGCGAGGCCAGCGACGAGGGCGAGCTGGGCGAGGCCGACCAGGCCGATGCCGATCACCTTGCCCGCGAGCAGGTCGCGCGGCCGCGTCGTCGCGAGGATCACCTCGACGACTCGGTTCGCCTTCTCCTCGACGACGCCGCTGACGACCCACTGGCCGTAGACGGCGAGCGACATCAGCAGCAGGATCGAGGCGGCGTAGGCGACGAGAGTCTCCGCGTCGGTCGCCTTCGGCGGCTCCTGCGGATGGAGTGTTCCCGTCGTCAGCTCGGGCGCCGGCGGCAGGTGATGCCGGAGGGCCCGCACCGCTACGTCTGCGACCGCGGCGGCCTTTGCGTCGATCTCGTTGCGGAAGAGCAGGCGGTTCCGGGAGAGAAGCAGGACCGCGTCGACCTGCTTCTCCTCCAGTGCCCGCCTCCCGGCGGCGGCAGACTCGACCACCCGGAGGCGCACCGTCGCGTCGTCGAACGGCTTCGCTGCGCGCTCGAGCGCGGCACGCAAGCCGTCCGGGGCGGGCGCCGTGACGGCGACACGATAGGTCGTCGTCTTCGACAACGTCTCCTGGAGCGCCGCGGAGCCGGCGACGATCAGGACCATGACGAGCGTCGAGACGAGGAGCACCTTGCCGCGCAGGCGCTCGCGGATCTCCCGTCGGGCGACGAGGGCGATCGCGCGCCGGCCGCTCACGGCGACACCAGCTCGAGGAAGAGCTCCGCCAGCGAGGGCGGCCCGTAGCTGAACCCGACGACGCTGCCGGCGCGCTCGGCCTGCGCGAGCAGCCGCTCCGGATCGACCTCGCGCCCGGCGAGCAGGCGCAGGTCACCGTTGCGGCGCTCGATCAGCTCGAGGCCGGCCAGGTCGGGCAGCCAGCCCTCCGGGGCACCGTCGAGCTGGAGCTCGATCCGCCGCCGCCCCGAGGCGCGCCGGAGCGCGGTGACGTCGCCGCCAGCGACGACGCGTCCGCGATCGACGATCGCGACGTCCTCGCAGATTTCCTCGACCAGGTCGAGCTGGTGGCTGGAGAAGAGGACGGCCGCGCCTCGGGCCGCCTCGCCTTCGAGCACCTGTGCGAGGGTCTGCACGGCGACCGGGTCGAGACCGGCAAACGGCTCGTCGAGGACGATCAGCTCCGGCGCATGCAGCAGGGCAGCGGCGAGCTGAATGCGCTGCTGGTTGCCGTGGGAGAGCTCCTCGAGCTTCGCGCCGGCGCGGTCGGCGAGATCGAGGCGGTCGAGCCACTCCGCGGCCGCGGCGCGGGCGGCCGCGTCGTCGAGCCCGTGGAGGCCGCCGAGGTAGGCGAGTTGCTCGGCCACGGGCATCCGCGGGTAGAGGCCGCGCTCTTCCGGCATGTAGCCGAAGCGGAGCCGCTCCTCGAGGCCGATCGGCCGCCCGTCCCAGAGCACCTCGCCGGCGTCGAGCCGGACGAGGCCGAAGATCGCGCGCATCGAGGTCGTCTTGCCGGCGCCGTTCGGGCCGAGGAAGCCGAGCATGCGGCCGCGGGCGACCGAGAACGAGCAGCCGTCGAGTGCCTGCACGGCACCGAAGCGCCTGCTCGCCTCGGTGAAGGTCAGCACGGCCGCTCCTGGATCGACGCTGGACACGCGCGAACCGCGAGCACCGAGCAGGCCGCCTGATGGGCGACCCGCTCGGAGACGCTGACGACCTCCGGCCGGGCTGTCTGGGTCGTGTGGGGCGTCTCGGTGGTCATCGGGCGACCTCCTGGCCGGTGAGGGGATGTGCGGCGGGTGCGGTTGGAGCGGCCGTCTCCGCGGCGGGCGCGTGCGGCGCTCGGGTGAGGAGCACGGCGCTCGCGATCAGGCAGGCGAAGGCGGCGAGCTGGAGCGCGCCCCACGGGCGCCACTCGGGAGCCGTTCCTCGAAGAGGACGAAGCCGGCAGCGATCGGCACGGCGTTGGTCGCGAGAGTGGCGAGGCCGGCGCCTGCAGGGCGTCGCCGTGCTGGAAAGATCCCTGGAGGATGCTCGTGCCGAGCGAGTAGCAGACGATCAGGGCGAGGACTGCGGCGAACCAGGTGCCGCCGTAGACGACGAGCTTTGCGGAGATGTCGCCGCCGGCGAAGAGCAGGCCTGCCGCGAGGCCGAGGGCGGGGCCGCGGGCAGGCCGACACCGAGGCAGGGCGAGTGCGGCGGCGCCTGCGGCGGAGCAGCCGACCCGGAGCAGGACCGGCGCCCAGTCGGGCGGATGGTCGGTCTGGTGGGTGTCGACGAGCGAGAGGGAGAGCGGAGGAGACCGCCGATCGCGAGCGAGCACGGCGATCTGCTCGTGGCGGGCGAGCCGCGTCGGGTGGCCGCGGGAGGTGGCGAGTGCGAGGACGGCGATGCCGGACGCGCAGACGGCCTGGACGAGCGAGATGGGTGCGAGCCGCAGCGCCGCGACGTAGACGAGCCAGCCGACCGTCTCCGTCGCGAAGCCGGCCGACCCAGCGCCGGTCGGCGAGCAGGAGCGAGACGAAGCGGAGCGGCCGGCGGGGCGAGAAGCCGCGGCATGGCGGCGGCGGCGTCGTGCTCGCGCGAGTACGCCCAGTTGACGGCGATCGCCGAGATGAGCGCGAGCGTGAGGCCGAGCGACAGCTGCATCACGACTCTCCTGCGGGAGCTGCCGAGCGGGCGGTGGTGCGCCCGGGGATGAAGCGGTCGTCGAGCGCCGCGAGCGCGGCGACCGCGAGTGCTGCGCCTGCGAGCGCGGGGGCGAGGATGGCGAGGTTGGGCGGTGCGAGCCGGAAGAAGTCGGTGCCGATGCTCGCGTTTGCGGCGAGCACGCCGAGGAAGAGCGAGTCCTGCCATTCGCCGAAGGCCAGGGTGGCGGCGCCGGCGACGGCGAGGATCAGCTTGAAGACGGTGAAGACGTTGGTCCGGACGATGCTCGCGTAGGAGCGCCTCGTCTTCTGCCTGCGAGGCGGCCCCGCGCGGGCGGCGCGCCGCCTCGCCGCCTCCGTCCCGCTGAGGCCGCCCAGGACGGCGGCGTCGTGTGGAGCGACGGCGGCCGTCAACGCGGCGCGTCCTTCTGCGCAGCCGGAACGACGACGTGCTTCACGGGCTGTCGGAAGCTGCGGCGGACGCGGTCGACGACGCTGGGGCGCAGCCAGCCCGAGGGACGCTGGGCGCGGTGACGAGGTGGATCTCGTCGGCTGCGAAGTCGTGCAGCGCG